>CAWAXS010000020.1:0-15095 GCA_963786055.1 uncultured Actinomycetes bacterium
TGCAGCAGTTCGGGTTGGCGACGATCCGGTCGCGCTCGAGCGACTCGAGCGCGCGGCGGCCGTTCACCTCCGGGACGACGAGCGGGTAGCCGTCGACGAGCCGGTAGGCGGAGGACTTGTCGATGCAGACCGCCCCGGCGGCGGACGCGACCGGGACGAGCTCCCGGCTGGCCGACGTGCCGACCGAGAAGAGGAACAGGTCGACGTCGCCGGCGCCGAGCGTCTCCGGGGCCGCCTCCTCGACGACGATCTCGTCGTCGCCGTACGGCAGGCGCGAGCCCGCCGAGCGCGGCGAGGCGAATGCGCGCACGCGCTCGTATCCCCGCTCGGCGAGGAGCGCGAGGGTCACCGTCCCGACGGCGCCGGTCGCGCCGACGACTCCGATCCGTGGCTGCGCGTCCATCTGCTCTCTTTCTAGCCGAAGCGCACCGCTCCCTGCCGAACGGGGCCGGTGTCTGGCTCGAGCCAGACACCACGGGGGAACGTTCGGGCCTGAGCTCAGGCGGGCCGGCGGCCGGCCAGCGCACGGCCGAGCGTGACCTCGTCGGCGTACTCGAGGTCTCCCCCGACCGGGAGGCCGCTGGCGAGCCGCGTGACGGTCACCCGGTCGCGCAGGCGGTCGGCGAGATAGGCGGCGGTCGCCTCGCCCGTCATCGTCGGGTTCGTCGCGAGCACGACCTCCTCCACGCCGTCGGCACCGACGCGCTCCATGAGCCTCTGGATCCGAAGGTCGCCCGGCTCGACGCCGTCGAGCGGCGAGAGCGCGCCTCCGAGGACGTGGTACAGGCCGCGGTATTCGTGGGTGCGCTCGAGCGAGAGGACGTCCACCGGCTGCTCGACGACGCAGATCACCGTGCGGTCGCGGCGTGGGTCGGAGCAGACGCCGCAGAGCTCCTCCTCGGTGAGGTTCCCGCACTCGGGGCACGCGCGCACGCGGGCCTTGACGTCCGCGATCGCGTGGCCGATCGCGTTCGCCTCGTCGGCGGGCGCCGCCAGGATGTGGAACGCGAGCCGCTGCGCCGTCCGGGTGCCGATCCCCGGGAGCCGCGTGAGCTGCGCGACGAGGTTGTCCACCGCGGGGCTCAGCACGGCGTCACGTTAGCCCGTCCGGAGCAGGCGCGGGGAACTGCTCCGGCCCGGCAGCGGACGTGGCGCCCTGGTACAGGATCAGCTCGCCGAGCCGCTCGAGCCGCCGCTCGACGAGCGCGACGAACGCGCGGGTCGCGGGAGACACCGGAGCGTCGCGCCGGGCGATGAACGCGAAGGTCTCCCACAGCGGGTCGTCGAACGGTGTCGCCTGCAGCGACCGGGCACCCCGCATCGTGCGGAGGACGGCGCGCGCGACCACCGTATCGCCGATGCCGCGCGCGGTCAGCTGCACGGCCGCCTCGAGGTCCTCGACCTCGACGACGGGTCGCAGCGTCACCCCGGCGAGCTGGGCGCGCTCGGCGAGCTGGCGGCGCATGGGGTCGTCCGACCCGTACTCCGCGTCGTACAGGACGAGCGGAAGCTCCGCGAGCCGCTCGATCGTCATGCTCCCTTCGATCCGCTCCGGCGTACGGCTCACGACGACCAGCTCCTCGCGGTGGACGGGACGAACCTCCAATCCGTCGTCGACGACGGGGAGCACGACCAGAGCCGCCTCGAGGCGGCCGGCGCGGACCGCGTCGGCGACGAGCGACGAGTTCTGCCCGACGAGCCGCAGGCGGACGTCCGGGTGGCGCTTGCGGAAGTCGCTCGCGAGGTCGGCGATCAGGTACCCGGACGCGGTGCCGAACATCCCGAAGCTCAGTGTCCCGCCGCGAAGCTCGCGGATGCCGCGCACGGTGTCGCGCGCGCGATCGACGTCGGCGAGGACGCGCTCGGCCTCGGGGCGGAACGCTCGTCCCGCCTCGGTCAATGCGATCCCGCGTCCCACCCGTGCGAAGAGGTCGACCCCGAGCTCACCCTCCAGCTGCCGGATCTGCTCGGAGAGCGACGGCTGCGCGATGTAGAGCGACCTCGCCGCCGCCGTGAACGACCCGTGCTCCGCGGCCGCGAGGAAGTAGCGCAGCTGGACCAGATTCATAGCTAAAACCTATGGAAAGCATAGCAAGCATCGAGTACGCCTACTATTTCTCGGCTCCTAGCATGGCCGTGTGGCCGCTCTCACGCCAAAGCGCATCGGTGCCCTCCTCAGCCTGTCGGCGGGCGTCGCCTTCGCGATCCAGCCCGTCCTCGGACAGCTGGCGCTCGACGGCGGGGCGTCGATCGCGGCGCTGCTCGGCTGGCGGTACGCGATCGCCGCAGCCGTTCTCGCCGTCGTCGCCCGGCGACGGCTGCTCGCGATCCCTCCCCGCGTCGCGGCGCTCGCCTTCGGCCTCGGCATCGTGCTGTACGCAGCCGATTCCGCGCTCTTCTACGCCGCGCTCGACCGCACCTCGCCGCCGTTCGCGACGCTGCTCCACTACGCGCATCTCGTCGTGGTCGTCGGCGCAGCGGCGCTCCTCGG
Source organism: uncultured Actinomycetes bacterium (assembly GCA_963786055.1). GTDB lineage: Bacteria > Actinomycetota > Thermoleophilia > Gaiellales > Gaiellaceae > Gaiella. The sequence goes on from CAWAXS010000020.1 coordinate 2,492, forward strand.
CCGCGAGCGGCTCGATGCGCGGCGGACGGCCGCGCTCGTCGGCGTCCTGCTCGGCGTGGTGCTCGTCGGTGGCGGGGGAAACGCCGATCCCGTCGGGATCGCTCTCGCCCTCGCGTCGGCGGGCGCGTACTCGGCGTACATCCTCGTGTCGGATCGCCTGCTCCGCGACGTCGACCCCGTCGCCTTCGCGGCCCTGCTTCTCGGAGGCGCGGCGACGTCGTTCGCGGTGTTCGGGGCGTCGACCGGCGAGATCGTCGCGGTCGGCGGATGGGTGGGCGTCTCGGGCGTGCTCGTCGGCGCGCTCGTGGGCAGCGTCTTCGCGGTCAGCGCGTTCCTTGCGGGGATCCGCCTCGTCGGCGCCGGCACGGCGTCGCTCCTCGTGACGGTCGAGGTGCCGGCGGGGCTCGCGCTCGCGGCGCTCTTCCTCGGAGAGCACCTGACGCTCGGCCAGCAGGCCGGTGCGGCGCTCGTGGTCGGCGCCATCCTTCTCCTCCAGCTGCGCATTCGGCTGCCGCGTCGGCGTCCGGCGGAGGTCTTCGTGCTTCCTGTGTCGCCTGCGGGCGGCGAGCCCGCCGACGCGCTCGCCGCGTAGACGGCAGCAGCGTGCCGCGCTAGGCGTGGCCCTCGTGGATCGCGCGCACGAGGTCGATGGTGTCGGCCTCCGACACCGGCTTGTCCGGGCGATAGCCCTTCACGCGTGCGAAGCGCAGCGCGAGGCCGCCGGGATAGCGCGTGCTCGTCTGGACGCCGTCGAAGGCGATCTCGACGACGAGCTCCGGGCGGACGTGGACGACGTGGCCCTCGCGATGCGTCTCGAGCCCGAGCAGGCACTCGGTCTGCCACGCGAGCATGTCGTCCGTCATGCCCTTGAACGTCTTCCCGAGCATCACGAAGCCACCCGTCGCGGGATCCGGCGCGCCGAGATGGAGGTTGCTCAGCCGCCCGTGCCGTCGCCCGTGGCCCCACTCGGCGGCGAGCACGACCAGGTCGAGGGTGTGCGCGCGCTTGACCTTGAGCCAGCCCGCGCCGCGCCGTCCCGCCTCGTAGCGAGCGCCGAGCGACTTCACCATCACGCCCTCGTGCCCGTGGGCGAGCGCGTTCTCGAGGAAGCGCTCCGCCTCGGCCGCATCCGCGGTCTCGATCCTCGTGATGCGGCTCTGCTCCGGCACGCGCGCATCGAGCAGCGCGAGCCGCTCGGATGCGGGGCGGTCGAGGAGGTCGTCGCCGTCGACGTGCAGGCAGTCGAAGAAGAACGGTGAGAGCGGGACGCTCTCCTGCGAGCCGTCGCGCTCGCCGCTCGAGCCGAAGCGCCCCATCGTCACCTGGAACGGGTGGGGACGGCCGTCTGGGCGCAGCGCGATCACCTCCCCGTCGAGCACAGCCGCGGTCAGCGGCAGCCGCCGGACGGCCTCGACGACCTCCGGAACGCGGTCGGTGACGTCCGCCAGGCTGCGCGTGTACGCGCGCACCTCCTCGCCGAGCCGGTGCACCTGGAGCCGCGCGCCGTCGAGCTTCCACTCGACGGCGGCCGTCCCCGCGCGCTCGAGCGCCTCGTCGATCCGGTCGGCGGTCTGCGCGAGCATCGGCTTGACGGGGCGGAGCACCTCCAGGCGGAACGACTCGAGGCCCTTGCGGCCGTCGGCCAGCGCTGCGGCTGCCACCACCGGCAGCTCGCCGGCGAGCATCAGCGCGCGACGCACGTCGGCGGCCGGGACCGCGGCGGCGCGCGCGACCGCCTCCACCATCACACCCTCGAGGGCGCCCTGCCGCAACTCGCCGTGCAGCAGGCTCACGAGGAAGCGCTGCTCGGGCCCGGTGGCGCGTGCGAACAGGCGCGTCAGCTCGCGCTTGCGCGCGGACTGCGATCCGGGGCCTGCGAGCGCGCCGACGTGACGGAGCGCGGCGTCGACCTCCAGGAGCTCGAGGGTCGGAGGAGGCGCCGCGGGAGGCGGCAGGTCGCGCAGCGAGGCCCAGCCGATCCCGATCCGCGCGAGCGTGCCGGAGAGGAACGTGACGGCAACGCCGATCTCGTCCGGTCTCGATCGCCGGAGGCAGGACGCGAGCGCCTCGGTCTTGGCCGACCGCGCGCCCGCCTCCGCCACGGCCTGCGACGCGCGCACGATCTCGTCGAGGAGCACGAGGGCATTCTCCGGCATCCGAGGTGTCGGACTGAAGTCCGACACCCGTGGCGCGAAGCTACATGCCGGGCAGGCCGAGCGCTCCCAGGTCGGGCATCTGGCCCCGGAGCTTCGTCTCCACCGCCTGCGCGGCGGAGCGGAGCGCCTCGTTCGCGGCGGCCAGCACCATGTCGGCGAGGAGCTCGGGGTCGTCCGGGTCGATCGCGCGCGGGTCGATCCGGATCTCCACGAGCTCACCGGCGCCGTTCGCCTTGACCGAGACCATGCCGCCCCCGGCCGAGGCCTCGCCGATCTCGCCCTTGGCCTCCTCCTGGGCGCGCACCATCTGCTCCTGCATCTCCTGGGCCTGCTTCATCAGAGCGTTCATGTCGAGCTTCACGGGATCTCCTCCACCTCGGTTGCGTTCAGATCGGTCACGAGCAGCGAAATGAGCCCCTGCTCGCCCACCGGGCCGTCGTCGTCTGCGACTTCGGCGTCCGCCTCCTCCGCGAGGGCGGTGACGACCGCCAGCCTGCGGCCGGTCACCTCGTACAGCGCGTCGCGCAGGACGGTCAGGTTCTTGGGCTCGTCCACCTGCCGGCGGTGGAACTCGGCGCCCGGCTGGAACGAGAGCGTGAGGGTGTCGCGGTCGAGCCCGGTCGGGGTCGCCTCGGAAAGCAGCGTGGCGACGGGAATCGACCGCTCCTTGACCGCCGGGAGGACGCTCCTCGTCCAGGCCTCGTGCATCTGCTCGAGGGTGATCTCGTGTGCTGCCGGATCGATCGGTGCCCGGCACCTGCTCCACAGGTGCCGGGCCCGCCGCGGGCGCGGGAACGGGGGAGGGGCCCCACGACTCCGCGGCGGGAGCACCGGCATGCAACCGGGATTCCAGCACTTCGACACGATGGACAAGCGATTCGCGCGCCAGATCCGACTGCGGCCGCGTCACCTTGACGAGCGCGAGCTCGAGCGGAAGGCGCGGGTCGCCGCCCTGCCGCTCGTCCTCGATCACCACCGCGAGAAGGTCGATCAGACGCAGCACCGTCGGCTCGGGCAGCTGGTGCGCCTGCTCGCGTAGCCGGTCGCTCGACTCCTCGGTCAGCGGCAGGGATTCGGGCACGTGGCCCAGGTGCTGCACGAGAAGCAGGTGCCGGAGGTGCTCCAGGAGCTCCTTCGTGAGCTGGCCCAGGTCCTGGCCACGCTCGGAGAGCTCCTCGACGAGCACGAGCGCCCCCGCGACGTCCCGATCGACGATCGTGTCGCAGAGGCGAAACAGCGCGTCCTCCTCGACCGCAGCGCCGAGCTGCAGCACGTCCTGGACCGAGATCTTCTTCCCCGTCGCGGCGGCGAGCTGGTCGAGGGTGGAGATCGCGTCCCGGAACGATCCTCCGGCGCCGCGGGCGATGAGCGAGAGCGCCGAGTCGGGAGCGTCGATCTCCTCGCCGTCGCAGACCCGGCGAAGCACGGTGACGATCTCCTGCAGGCGCGGGCGCTGGAAGACGAACGTCTGGCAGCGCGAGCGAACCGTCGGAATCACCTTGGAGAGCTCCGTCGTGCAGAAGACGAAGACGAGGTGGGGCGGCGGCTCCTCGATCAGCTTGAGCAGGGCGTTCCAGGCCGCCGGCGTCAGCTGGTGCGCCTCGTCGACGATGTAGACCTTGTAGCGGCCCTCCGCCGGCTGGAGCATCGCCCGCTCGCGAATCTCGCGGACCTCGTCGATGCCGCGCTGCGAAGCGGCATCCATCTCCACGACGTCGAGCGCCGTCCCGTCGGCGATGGACCGTGCGATGCGGGTCGTCGGGTCGAAGTCCGCAGCAGGACCGCCCTCGGCGTTCAGCGCCTTGGCGAGGATGCGCGCCATCGACGTCTTGCCGGTCCCGCGAGGGCCCGCGAACAGGTACGCCTGACGCACCTGGTCGTGCTCGATGGCGTTCCGCAGCGTGCGCACGACCGCCTCCTGCCCGACGACCTGCGTGAAGTCGAGCGAGCGGTACGTGCGGTAGAGGGCTGTCACGGCAGCTTCCTCCCTTCGGGAGAAAGCCACCAGGTCCGGGTAGCCGGGAGTCCTCTCGTCCGTCGCGATTCTGGCACGAAGTTTGGTCCCTCTCGTGACAGATCGGCGGTCACGCTGCTCCGGACATGCACGATGTGACGATAGACGCTGACGTCGGCGAAGTGCGGTCAGGCGTCGTGGGGGCGCTCGAGGCCAGGGGAGCGAAGGTGCGGGTATCCCAGCTCGCAGCCGGCGACTACCTCGTCGGCGATGGTATTGGCATCGAGCGGAAGTCCGTGCTCGATCTTCACTTCTCCATCCAGAACCGGCGGCTCTGGTCACAGCTCCTTGCCTACCGTGCCGCGCTTCAAAGGCTCTATCTCCTGGTGGAAGGGCCGATCCTCGACGACGGCAAGCTCAGCGCGGCCGGCGTTCGGGGAGCGCTCCTGGAGATCGGGGATCGCGGAGTGACGGTTCTCCGATCAACCGACGCAGGAGACTCGGCCGCCTGGATATTTCGCTTGGCAGTCCGAGCGCAGCGGCGATGGCTCCCGCCCTCGACCACGGGCGCGAGGACGTCCCGCGATCGTCGCACCGATCGACCTCGTTGCTGGGATTCGGGTGTCGGGCCACGTCGTGCGGAGCGTCTGCTCGATCGCTTTGGTTCCGTCGGGGCCATCGCGAGCTGCACGACCAGAGGAGCTGCAGCGGGTCACGGGTCGTCGGCCCATCTGATCGCGAGCGCAATCCAGAAGGCGTTGACCGGCTCCTAGTGCTTCTCGCGAAGCGAGAAGTGCCCGGCCGCGCGCTCCGTCGTCGTGCCGGCGATCCCGGGTGGTGCCTTCGCCGCCTGCTCGGGCCGGGCGATACCGCGGCACCTGGGAGGGAGTCCTTAGCGCTGCTTCCTTCCGGACCTGACGCGGTTCGAACGCTCCCAGTGCGCGGGACCCGACCGTCAACGCCACGTGTCGATGACCCGTGCCCGTGACCACCGCCCTCGGACGGCGTTCGGCCCCGCTGGAGCGGATTTCGGGTTCAGGGAACCGCTGACTCCCCACCTAGCGCGACCGGGCGTCCCGAGGGTATCACCACCCCATATGGGGCGGGTCGAGCAGAGCCGGCAGTCGAGGCGGGTAGGATGGCGGTTCGGTCAAGCGAAAGCCGTTCGAGGCCGATGAAGATTTGATGAGGTCCGTCGCGGATATCCCCGGCGACGCGGACGACGATCTCCCCGAGATCAGCCCCGAGCTCGTCCTCGTCGATCCGGATCTGGCGCGCCGCGTGCGCGAGGACGCCGCGGCGGCAGCCGCTGCAGCCCGACGCCGCGACCGGGCGCTTCGCCTCGTCAGGGGAGCTACGCGCGTCGACGATCGCGTGGACGACGCGGAGCCCGCCGAGCAGGCGATCGTGCCGCGTCCGGCGGTGACGGAGGGATCCCCCGACGCCGACGATCGGGAGCGTGCCTCGCAGGTCGAGGACGACGAGCTCATCGTCCCGCGTGCGGTCGGGCCGACCGAGTCGTCGGCGACGGAGGTGCCCGACCCGGTTGGCGAGCCGGAGGTCGAGGCGTCGAGCGCGTCGCAGGCCGTCGCCCCGACGCCGGCGGTGGTCGAGGACGTCGTGCCGGAGTCGGAGCTCGTGCCCGGAGCCCTCCCGACCGTGTCGGAGCCGGTTGGCGAGTCGGAGGTCGAGGTTGCGAGCGCGCCAGAGGCAGTCGTCGTGTCGCAGGCGGTGGTCGCCGAGGCCGCGGCGGGGCTCGTGGCGGGAGCCGTCCCAACCGTGTCCGAGCCGGTTCGCGAGCCGGAGATCGAGGCGTCGAGCGCGTCGCAGGCAGTCGTCCCGACGCAGGCGGTGGTCGCGGACGTCGTGCCGGAGTCGGCGCTCGTGCCCGGAGCAGTCCCGACCGTGTCCGAGCCGACCGGCGAGCGGGGGGAAGCCGAGGAGCCGAGCTCGCCGGAGGCGATCGTCGTGCCGACGACGGTGCCCGCCGTGGCCGAGCCGGCATCCGAGATCGCGTCCGATGCCTTCCCCGTCGTGGCGAGACGGGTCGTCGACGCGGAGCCTGCGCGGGTCGTCGCGCCGCGCCCCGGTCCTGCGTTCCCGGTCACCGTGCCCGAGCCCGCCGAGATGCCGCCGGAGCCCCGTCCGAGGGCCACGCTCACGCCGGCCATGCCGCACCCGATCGCGCGGCCCGGCGGCCCCGGCCCCACGCGCAAGCGCCGCACGCCCCGCGCGGGCCGCGGCGTGGACGTGGAGCCATCGCCTTCCTGGCGAGCGTCGCCGTCGCGTCCCTGGCCGTGCTCGGGATCCTCAACCTCACCGGCGGCACCTCGTCGTCCGGGCGCCCTCACGACGTCCGGCGAGTCGGGGCCGTCGTCCTCCGGTGCCGCCACCGGCAAGGCGCAGGGGAACGATTCGGCAAAGGCGAAGGCGGCCGCGAAGGCCAGGGCTCAGACGGCGGCGAAGGCCAAGGCTCAGGCCGCCGCGAAGGCCAGGGCGAGAGCAGAGGCGGCGGCCAAGGCGAAGGCCGCGGCGGACGCCGCGGCCAGGGCGAAGGCCGCGAAGGCCAAGGCCGCGAAGGCTGCCAAGGCAAAGACAGCGAAGGCTGCGGCGGCTGCGAAGACTCCTGCGACGCCCGCGACGAGTGGCACGGCGCAGCCTGCGACGACGCCAGGGGGCGGCGCCGGCCGTCGCCGAGCCACGCCGATTTGCGTGGGCGCCGGTCGAAGGGGCGATCGCCTACCACGTCGAGCTCTTCAGGGGAGCCGATCGCGTGCTCGCGGAGGAGACGAAGGAGCCGTTCCTCGAGCTCGCGCCGACCTGGCGCTTCGAGGGCCGCCTGGTGCACCTCACCCCCGGTGAGTACCGCTGGTACGTCTGGCCGGTCACCAAGACCGGACGCGCCACGCAGGCCGTCGTCCAGGCGAAGCTGTCGGTCCCCTAGCCGGCTCGTTCCGCCCCTCAGCCGGGGGATCGAGTCGAGGACGATCGCCGCCGATGAACCAGACGATGGCGTCTGCGGCGCGCATGATCGACGATCACGCCCACGATCGCTCGGGGATCAGCCCCGAGCTCGTCCTGGTGGACCCTGAGCTCTCACGGCGTGTGCGACCGCGCGTGCCCCTGCTCTTCCGCAGGAGGAAGCCGCCGCTTCCGGTGCTCCACGTGGTGGCGGACGCTCCCGTCGCCTCGGCGCCTGCGATCGACGCAGGGCCGGCTCGTCGGCCTGACGTCCCGCGCACTCCCGTGCCGCGGGACGCGGCGTGGACGGGAGCGGAGCCGGCCGACCGCTACGCTGTCGCTGAGTCGATGGCTCGGGGGAGGTGTCGATGGCTGGCGTCCCGCACCTGCGGGTCACGCGTACACGATGGTTTCTGGTTGCCGTCTTCCTGACGGGGCGGCGGCGCTGATCCTGCTCGTGCTTCGGCTGGAGTCGGGGTCTGCCAATCCCTTCGGCGCCACCGCGACCGAGGACATCGGACTGCAGCGAGTCGTGGTGGCGGCGTCCGGGCCGCCCGATCCGTGGATGAAGGACATCGCCGACCTGAACGGCGACGGCAAGCCCGATCTCGTGGTGAGCGGCGCGAACGGCCCGATCGTCTGGTACCGGAACCCCGGCTGGGCGCCGACGACCATCGCTCCCACCGGCGCCTCGCAGTCGGGGAGCGCGGTCGGCGACATCGACGGCGACGGCGACGTCGACGTGGTCGTCGGGACGACGTGGTACGAGAACACCGGCGGCGGACGGGCGTGGAAGCCTCACGATCTCGGCGACGGCGGCACCCACGACATCGTCGTCGCCGATCTCGACCGCGACGGGAAGCTGGACGTCGCGATGCGCGGCGAGACGGGATCGCCGGTGGACGTCTTCTTCCAGAACGCCGGGGATTCGTGGACCCACATCCGGCTCGATCCCGGGTTCGGACGGAACGGGCTGGATGCCGGCGACCTCGACCGTGACCGCGACGCCGACCTCGCCGTCGGAGGCCGCTGGCTCGTGAACCCCGGCGGGAAAGCCGCCAGGACGCCGGGTGCGTGGTCGACGCGAAGGTTCGCTTCGTGGAACGAGTGGGCCGCCGTGAAGATCGTCGACGTCAACCGGGACGGGCGTCGCGACGTCGTGCTCTCGGTGTCCGAGCGCTCGGGCGACATCGCGTGGTTCGAGGCGCCGAGGGATCCGGCACGAGGCGGCTGGAAGCGGCACACCGTCGCGACCGGCCTGGACAGCGTCCACAGCGTCGACGTCGCGGACATGGACGGAGACGGCCGCCTCGACATCGTCGCGAGCGAGTTCCGTGGTGCGGGGCGTCTGATGGTCTTCCTCGGCCAGCGAGCGGGACCGTGCGTGGGCGCCCGAGACGGTCGCGCGAGGTCGAGGACCTCCACAACACGAGGGTCGCGGACGTCAACGGGGACGGTCTCCCGGACGTCTTCGGCGCCGCTCCGTTCGGCGACCAGCCGGTGCTCCTCTACGCGTCGAGCCCGAAGCGAGCCACACGCGTCCTCATCTTCTCGCGGACGCTCGGCTACAGGCACGACTCGATTCCCGTACGCGATCACGAAGCTGACCGAGCTCGGCGCGGAGCACGGCTTCACCGTCGACGCGACGGAGGACTCGCGCGCGTTCACGCCGTCGAACCTCGCCCGCTACCGGGCCGTGGTGTTCCTCAATCCCTCGGGCAACGTGCTGAACGACGACCAGCGGGACGCGTTCCGGCGCTACATCGAGGCGGGTCACGGGTTCGTCGGCATCCACAACGCGACGGCGCTACGTGCTCGAGGACTGGCCCTGGTACACGGGGCTCGTCGGCGCGCGCTACAAGACCGAGATCCCCACTCAGCCCCTCCGGCTCGTACCCGTCGATCGATCGGATCCGTCGACGAAGGGGATCCCCGATCCGTGGCTGATCACGGAAGAGGCGTACAACTTCGACGTCAACCCGAAGACGCGCGGCGCCACGGTGCTGATCAACCTCGACGAGAGCTACAGCAAGGGCGGCACGATGGGGTCGGATCACCCCTTCTCCTGGCGCAAGGCGTACGACGGCGGGCGCTCGTGGTACACGACCGGCGGTGCGAACAGCGCGGACTACGACAACGCGCAGTTCATGGAGCACGTCCTCGGCGGCATCCGCTGGGCCGGCCGGTTCTGACGCGGCGCCGTCGTCGCGCCGCCTCAGCTTCTGAGCCCGCATGACGTTGACGGGGCTCCCAACGCGCCGGAAAGGACGCGGCGCTCGTCGTGCGGGTCCTCCATGGAGGCGTGACCTCTGCGGCAGACGCCTTGACTTGGCCCTCGACCCTCCTGCACAGTCTCCCCTGCGGGGCTTCTCGGGGGAGGAGTGCGATGGTGGAACTCGCAGGGTTCGCAGTAGCTGAGGAGGACGTGCTCGAGCTCGCCGGGATGCTCAGAGGCGCCGGCTACGACCAGACCGCGGACCGGCTCAAGTGGGCGGTGCGGTACGGCGACGACCTCGTCGGCCTGCGCATCGCAGACCGGCTCGCGATCCTCGACGTGCTCGACGAGGCGCCCGAGGGGCTGGTGGACCTCCGCGGCGTGCTCGCGTCCGAGCATCGCTGGCGCATCCGGCACGGGCTCGTCTGATTTCGCTCGGGGCGACGAGCGCGCGCGACCTTGGCAATCGACGCACGCCAGGCACGTGCGTGACGAAGCCCACGTGGGATCGAAGATCGGCGAGCGGCTGATCGACTGCCGCCATCGGCCCGTCCAGGAGTTCCTCATCGTCGACGGCGACACCAGCACGAAGAACTACGCCGCAGTCCGCGCAGAGCTCGACGTCGACCCGCTCCCCGAAGGACTGATCGCTCACACTGCCGGCTTCGACCACGACAAAAGGCGTCTTCCGGATCCTCGATGTCTGGGCAATTCGCCCGTGCTCACGTAGCACCCTCGTCCGACTCGACAGCGTGCCCATCGACGAACCGAACGTTGAACGTGGAGCACTGCTCGTCAGATGGGCCTGTGAGCCAGTTCCACCAGACGCCAAGCTCGGCTCCCCGGCTGTCGGAGGAGATCGACCATGGCTTCCCGAGGAGCTTCCGTATCTCGGGCATGGTCATACCGGGTCGCAAGTGGTTCCTGCGCAGATCGTCGACCATCCGGATCCGATCGCGGCCAGTTGGACAGCTCAGGGAGCCGGCGTCCTTCCACGTCGCGGAGTCGAAAGGACGGTCGCGCTGCCACAGAAGCCATCCGCCCACCACCAGAGCCGTGGCCAGGAGCAGTCCTACGAGGTACCTGCGCCTGCGCGGCGTCCCGTCGCCAAGAATCCTCTGGAGCGGGCCGCTTCCCGCGCGTCGAGTCGACATTTCGTGTTGACATCGGCCGGTCGTCCGTGGCGACGTGGACCGGCTGGAAGCCGCGACAACCCATTGTCGCGGTTGTCCATGGGGATGGGCGCACCTGGGATCGAACCAGGGACCTCTCGCGTGTGAAGCGAGCGCTCTCCCGCTGAGCTATGCGCCCGGAGCCTCTAGGCTAGCGCAGCACCCAGGCGTCGTCCTGGATGACCGGCACCTCGGTGCCGCCGTTCTCGATGCCGTGCACGCTGACGTCGGGGCCGCCGACCATGAAGTCGGTGTGGACACTGGAGTCGTTGTAGCCGTGCGCCGCGAGCTCGTCGTCCGTCATCTGCTCGCCGCCGTCGACCGCCCCCTGGATCCCCTGGCCCCACGCGATGTGGCAGGCGGCATTCTCGTCGAAGAGGGTGTCGAAGAACACGATCCCGGTCTGGCGGACACGTGAGTCCCCGTCGACGAGCGCGACCTCGCCGAGGAAGCTCGCCCCCTCGTCGGTCGCCATCTCCTCCCGCACGGCGTCGGCGCCCGACTCCGCGCGCACCTCGACGACCTTCCCGGCCTCGAAGCGGAGCTCGAGCCCGCGGACGATCGTGCCGCCGAGCGAGAGCGGGAACGTCGACCGCACGGTGCCCTCGGTGAGCCTCCGGTCGGGGGTCGTGAAGACCTCCTCGGTCGGCACGTTGACGAGGTGCGGGATGCCGTCGACCGTGTCCTCCGCCCCGGTCAGCCACCGATGTCCTTGGGGCAGGCCGACGTGGAGGTCGGTCCCCGGCCCCGTGAACCGGAGCGCCTGGAAGCCCCGCTCGTCGAGGATCGCCGCCCGCGCGCGGAGTCGTGCGATGTGCTCCCGCCACGCCGCGACCGGGTCGGGCTCGTCCAGTCGCGTCGCGGTGATCACGGCCTGCCAGAGGCGCTCCACGTCGGGCTCGCCGAAGACGGTCCGGGCCCAGCCCTCGTTCGGGTACCCGACGATCGTCCACTGGATGAGACGCCGGTTCTCGGCGTCGAGGAGCTTCTCGACCGCGAGCCGCGGCCGGGCGCGCTGCGCGCGGCGCTGGTCGAGGTCGGCGAGAAGCTCCGGCTCGGCGTCGCCCGTGATCGCGATCGTCGCCCCCCGCGTGTCGACCATGTGATCGATGAGAGCGACCGTCCACGGCGGGCTCCACTCGAGCGAGTCGTCGGGAGCGTGCTCGACGCGCGCGCGCTTCAGGTGCGCGTCGCGATAGTGCGCCTCGACGTACCGGGCGCCCCGCTCGTACGCGACACGCCCGATCGCCCGGACAAGGGGCAAATGCTCCGGATCGGCCGAGATCCGGAGGAACTGCCCGGGCTGGAGGTTGACGGCGACCTCGACCGCAAGGCGTGCATACCTGTCGAGCCGCTCGTCAGGCGTCACAAACCAAAACCCTATTCACTTTTTCCACCTCGTGTTGACTCCCGGATCGCACGTCATGGGCAGCGTGGTAGCGTCCGCGCGATGCTGATCGCGGCCATCACGGGGCTCGGCAAGACGGTGCTGCTCATCGTCGCGATCACGTTCATCGCCTGGGCGATCATCACCGCGATCTTCGTGCCGAAACGCAGCCCGGGGTTCCCTCGCCGGCTCGACGCGTACATCCTCGTCTCCGCCCTCCTGTTCCTCTCCCAGATGACCGCCGTCGTGTGGGTGACCGGGACACAGGAGGTCGAGGAGGCCCACGCCGCCGAGGAGGCGGGTGGGCACGGGACGACGACCGAGCCCGGGACGACGACCGAGCCCGCTGCAACCGGGGACGCGACGGCGGGCAAGGAGGTGTTCGCCACCGCAGGCTGCACGGCGTGCCACACGCTCGCGGACGCCGGCTCGACCGGCACGGTGGGGCCGAACCTCGATCAGGCGAAGCCGCCGGCGACCCTCGTCGTCCAGCGCGTGACGAACGGCAAGGGCGCGATGCCCCCGTTCAAGGGGCAGCTCTCGGAGACGCAGATCGAGGACGTCGCCGCGTACGTCTCGTCGGTCGCCGGCACCTCGTAAGGATTCCGTTCGGGATCGCATAGGCCGCGGCGCGATCGGGAAGGCTCGTGGCGTAGTCGATCTGGTCCCGTGCACGCTCGGGGCCACGACGAGAGGGGATTCCATGAGACGACTGATCACGACGGCCGCGGCGATCGTGCTGGCGGCCGTCCTCGTCCC
>CAWAXS010000021.1:0-41967 GCA_963786055.1 uncultured Actinomycetes bacterium
GGACGATCGCGACGCGCTGCTGCTGCCCGCCCGAGAGCCTGTCCGGGAACTCGCCGCGCTTGTCTGCGAGACCGAAGCGCTCGAGCAACGCGTCGGCCAAGGCGGTCGCGTCCGCCTTCGAGAGGCCGAGCGCTTTCCGCGGACCGAGCGTGACGTTCTCGAGGACGTCCATGTGCGGGAAGAGGTTGAACGACTGGAAGACGATCCCGATCTCGCGCCGGACGCGGTTGATGTCGACGCCGGGCGCGGTGAGCTCCTCCGCGGCGACCACGATCCGTCCCGCGTCGATCGGCTCGAGGAGGTTGACGCAGCGAAGGAGCGTCGACTTGCCCGAGCCGGACGCGCCGATGAGGCACACGACCTCGTGCTCGGCGAGCGTCAGGTCGATCCCGCGGAGCACCTCCAGCTTGCCGAAGGACTTGTGGACGCCCTCGAGCACGAGCGCAGGCGTCCCATCGAGCTCGGACGTCGTCATGCGAGCCTCCCGGCCTGCTGTCGACGGCGGTCGCGCGCGACGAGCCAGTCGGTGAAGCGCGCGAGCGGGATCGTGATCGCGACGAAGAGCGTCGCGGCGACGAGGTAGTAGGTGCCGTTGAACGTCGCCGCCTGGTCGATCTGCGTCTGGCGGAGCACCTCGACGATGCCGAGCACGCTGACGAGGGCCGTGTCCTTCTGGAGCCCGATGAAGTCGTTCAGGAGCGGCGGGATCACTCGGCGGACGGCCTGTGGCACGACGACGAACCGCAGCGCCTGCACGTGCGTCAGGCCGAGCGAGCGCGCGGCGGCCTCCTGGCTCGGGTGCACCGACTCGATGCCCGCGCGGTAGACCTCGGACACGTACGCCGTGTAGACGAGCACCAGTGCCACGCTCGCCCAGAAGATCTGGTCGGTCGGCAGCCAGGAGAGCTGTAGGGCAGGGATGCCCTGGCCGAGCATGAGGATCACGAGGATCGTCGGGACGCCGCGGAAGAAGTCCACGTAGACGACCGCCAGGGTGCGGACCGGGAAGAACACCGGCCCGGGGAGGCTGCGGAGGATCGCCATCAGGAGCGCCGTCACGAGGACGACGGCCTCGACGACGAGGAAGATCTTCACGTTGACCAGGAAGGCCCGCGCGATCTCCTCGAAGGAGTCGCGGTAGTAGTCCCAGTTGAAGAAGTAGGCCTTGAACGCGTCCCAGCCCGGCGAGCGGGTGACGACGACGACGATCACGCCCACGACGACGATCGTCGAGACGACGGCGATCGCGACCGCCCGCGCCTCGCTCGAGCCGCGGGCGGTCGCGCCGCCGAGAATCCGGGAGCTCCGGCTGCCGTTCAGGTCCGGCTACGTGATGTCCGGGGCACCGGCACGCGCCAGATAGGTCGTCTGCAGCTTCTTGATCGTCCCGTCGCGCCAGAGACGGTCGAGCGCCTTGTTCACGCACGTGCGGAGCGGATTGCCCTTCTGGAACACCATTCCGAAGCGCTCCTTGGTGCCCTTCGTCGGGAGCTTGCCGACGATGACGCCGTCGTCGACCTGGACGGCCGTGACGTAGAAGGCGGTCGGCAGGTCGACCACGATCCCGTCGATCTGGCCGTTCTTCAGCGCCTGCACCGCCGCGTCGTTCGTGTCGAAGACGAGCGGGCTCGACGACGGCTTGATGTACTTCGTGATGTACGTGTAGCTCGTCGTCCCCACCTGCACGCCGAGCTTGAACGGCTTCAGCGCGGCGATCGACTTGGCCTTCGCGATCGGCGTGCCCTTGCGGCCGACGACCGACTGGTTGACGAAGTAGTACGACTTCGAGAAGTCGACCGCCTTCGCGCGCTCCGGCGTGTACGAGACCTGGGTGATGTAGAAGTCGAACGGCTTCTTGCCCGGGCGGAACGAGTTGTTGAAGGGCACGACGGTCCACTTGACCTGCGCCTTCGTGAAGCCGAGCTGTCGGGCGACCGCGTACGAGACCGCCGACTCGTAGCCCTTGCCGCTGTACGGGTCGGAGACCTTCCAGGGCTTCGTCTTCTCGGCGCCGCCGAACCAGGGCGGGAACGCGGGGTTGTCGGCACCGATCGTGAGGACGCCGTCCTCGACGAGGTTGAGCGAGCCCTTGGCGCAGCCCGGGATCGCCGCCGGTGCGGCGCCGGTCGTCCGCGCGCCCGTGGCCGTCGCGGCGACGGCGAGCGCCGCGGCCGCGGCCACGACGAGGCTCGAGATGAGCGTTTTCCGCATGGATCGTCTCCTCCGAAAGGGTTTGACTCGCGGCGCGAGGCTAGCACAGCGATCGTCGATACTTCACTTTGGAAAGCGAGCGAGGTCACTGCAGCTCGCCCTCGGTCGGAGTGTCGGTGTCAGACACGGCTTCTTGTCAAGATGGCCGTTACGGCCCCCCGACGTCGTCCACAGATGGCGCGGAAGATCGTGACGCACATAGCGATCCGCCCTGTGCAGCGATTGGCACGAGATCGGCACGTTTCCCCCTTGACGGGAAGCGGTGTCTGACACCGCTCTGCACGGCCGCACCGACGCCGCCGCGAGTAGGGTCACGCCATGGCCTCGCCCTTCGTCGAGCTCGAGGTCGGCGCACGGGTCGTCCGCGTGACGAACCCGGACAAGGTGCTCTTCCCCGACGCGGGGCACACGAAGCGCGACCTCGTCGACTACTACCTCGCCGTCGGCGAGGGGATCGTCCGTGCGCTCCGCGAGCGGCCGACGCAGCTCCGCCGCTTCCCCGACGGGATCCAGGGCGAGCAGATCTACCAGAAGCGCGTTCCCCAGAAGCGCCCCGAGTGGGTCGAGGTGGCGCGCGTCACGTTCCCGTCCGGCCGGCACGCCGACGAGCTCTGCGTGACGGAGCTCGCGCAGGTCGTCTGGGGGGCGAACCTCGCCGTGATCGACTTCCATCCGTGGCCCTCGCGGCGTACGGACGTCGACCGCCCCGACGAGCTCAGGATCGACGTCGACCCGCAGCCCGGCACCGACTTCGCCGACGCGAAGCGCGTCGCGGCGCTCGTGCGCGAGGTGCTGGGCGAGATCGGGTACACGGGCTGGCCGAAGACCTCGGGCAACCGCGGGATCCACATCGCGGTGCGGATCGAGCCGCGCTGGGAGTTCCCCGTCGTCCGCCGGTGCGCGCTGGCCTTCGCCCGCGAGATCGAGCGACGCGCGCCCGACCTCGTGACCACCGCGTGGTGGAAGGAGGAACGGGGCGAGAAGGTCTTCATCGACTACAACCAGAACGCCCGCGACCGCACGATCGCCTCCGCCTACTCGGTGCGGCCGCGGCCGGACGCGACCGTCTCGGCTCCCGTCACCTGGGACGAGCTGCCCGACGTCGAGACCGAGGACTTCACGCTCGTGTCGATGCCGAAGCGCTTCGCGAAGCTGGGTGACGTCCAGGCCGGGATCGACGACACCGTGTGCGACCTCGGCGTGCTCCTCGAATGGGTCGAGCGCGAGGAGGCGGCGGGGGTCGGCGAGGCCCCCTACCCGCCGAACTTCCCGAAGATGCCGGGCGAGCCGCCGCGCGTCCAGCCCTCGCGGGCGAGGAAGCAGGAGTCGGAGCCGCGGGCCGAGCCGCCCGTGTAAGGCTTCCGTGTGACGTCTTGCCGCCCGCGCGGCGTAGGGTCACCATGAGGGTGCGATGAGAATCCACCGGGGGATCCTCGCGATCGCCGCGCTCGTGGCGCTCGGCGCCTCGGCGGCCGCGGGCGCGGTCACCGCCGCCGGCCCGGCGCCGGCCCGGCTCCGCGCATTCGACGGGTGTCCCTCCTTCCTCGCGTACGTCAGGAAGGAGGCGCTACCGCTCGTCGGCCCGTGGGGGCTCGGCGGAGGCGTCACGGGGATCGGCGCGGTCCCACCGGGAGCCGCGCGCGACGCCGTGGCCGGCGCTCCCGGTGCGGACACCGACTTCTCCGGCACGAACGTCCAGGAGGAGGGCGTCGACGAGCCCGATCTCGTGAAGACCGACGGACGCACCCTGTTCGTGGTCTCGAACGCGCGCGTGAGCGCGTTCGACGTCCGCTCCCGCCGGCCCAAGCTCGTGGCGAGCCTGCGCCTCGAGAAGGGGTGGGCGCACGAGCTCCTGCTCGACCGCGGCCGCCTGCTCGTGCTCTCTCAGGGATCCCCGACGCCGATCCCGATCGACGGCGGCATCGCCATCCGCGCTCCCTGGCCGTATCCCTCGCAGTCGGTGATCACCGAGATCGACGCGACGGAGCCGCGTCGCATGCACGTCGTCCGGACGCTCGAGCTGGACGGCGGATACCTGACCGCAAGGCTCGTGGGGCACGTGGCCCGGATCGTCCTCTCCTCGCCGATCGGGATCGATCTCCCCTTCGTGGCTCCGGGCAGCGCGGGCGCGCCCGATGCGGCAAGCGCCACCGACCAGAACCGCGCGGTCGTTCGGTCCGCCGGTGCGCGGAGCTGGCTCCCGGGCCACACCCTGCGCAACGCGACCGGCCGGACGCTGAGCACGGGGCCGCTCGTCCAGTGCCGCAACGTCCGGCGGCCGGCGAGCTTCTCGGGCCTCGGCCTGCTGACGGTCCTGACGGTCGACGTGCAGCGCGGCCTCGACCCGGTCGACTCGGACGCGATCGTCTCGGACGGCAGGGTCGTGTACGCGTCGCGGTCGAGCCTCTATGTCGCGACCGACCGCTACGACCGCCGCACCGTGGACGGCCGCCCTGTCACGGGAGGTGTCGCCACCGCCATCCACCGGTTCGACATCTCGAGCCCGAGCCGGACGGACTACCGCGCGAGCGGAAGCGTGCCGGGCGTCCTGCTGAACCAGTGGTCGCTGTCGGAGTGGAAGGGGGCCCTCCGGGTCGCGAGCACCGAGCAGCCGGTCTGGTGGGGCGGGCCGCGCACGGAGAGCGAGACGACGGTCACGACGCTCGGCCAGCGTGGGGACGCGCTCGTGCGGCTCGGGCACGTGGGCGGGCTCGGGAAGGGCGAGCGCGTCTACGCCGTGCGGTTCATCGGGGACGTCGGCTACGTCGTCACCTTCCGGCAGGTCGACCCGCTGTACACGCTCGACCTGTCCGCGCCGTCGCAGCCGGTCGTGAGGGGAGAGCTGAAGATCCGCGGCTACTCGGCCTACCTGCACCCGGTGGGCGACGACCTTCTGCTCGGGATCGGCCAGGACGCCGACGACGACGGACGGGTCGTCGGCGCGCAGGCGTCGCTGTTCGACGTCTCCGACCTGCGTCACCCGACGCGGCTCGACGCGTTCGCGCTCGGAAAGGGGTGGTCGGAGGCGGAGAGCGAGCACCACGCGTTCCTCTGGTGGCCCCGTACGCGGCTGGCCGTCATTCCGCTCCAGGAGTACGCGGACAGGCCGTTCGTCGGGGCGCTCGGGCTTCGCGTCGGGCGCGCCGGCGGGATCTCCGAGGCAGGCCGCGTGTCCCATCCCGCCGCCACCGGGGCGGACCCGGTCGGCTCGCCGGGGACACCGGTTCGGCGCTCCGTGGTGGTGGGCGACGTGCTGTACACCGTCTCCGCCGCCGGCGTGAAGGCGTCGTCGCTCGCGTCGTTCGCCGACCTCGGCTTCGCCCGTCTCCCGCAGGACACGAGCGCCGCACCGCCGGCGCCGTCGCGCTAGAGCGCGTCCTAGGCCCCGGGTCGGTCCCGCGCGTCCGCGGGACGCACGAGGCGGTCGAGCAGCGGATCGCCGGCCGCGAGCGGTGGGCGGAGCTCGCGCCACGTGCACTGGGCGGGATCCTTGTCGGGGCGCAGCCGGAGGAGCTTGGTGCCGTGCCGGAAGCGGCGTCCCTGCACCTTGTCGTAGCGCACCTCGACGACGAGCTCCGGCCGGACGGGGGCCTCCTCGAGCTCGCCGCCGCCCCAGCGGTTGGGCTCCGAGAAGCGGCGCTCCGGCGCGTCCTCGAGGAGCGGCAGCACGGCGTCCGCGATCTCCGCGTGGCGCGCGGGGGCGACCGCGGCGGAGCCGACGTAGTCGAGCCCGCCGTCGTCGTCGAACAGACCGAGCAGGAGCGTGGCGATCCGGCGCTCTCCGTCGCCCTTCCAGCGAACGCCCGCGACGACGCAGTCGGCCGTCTTCTCGGGCTTCACCTTCACCACGGCTGTGCGCTCGCCCGCGCGGTAGGGCGCGTCGCGCCGCTTCGCGACCACGCCGTCCAGCCCGATCGCCTCGAACGACGAGAGCCACTCGAGCGCCTCGCCACGGTCGAGCGTGGCGGGGGAGAGGGTGAAGCCCCGGGCCACCTCTTCGAGGGTCGCGCGGCGCTCGGAGAGCGGGGAGCCCCAGTGCTCCTCGCCGTCCCAGACGAGCACGTCGAACGCGACGAAGCTCGCAGGGATCTCGGCCGACAGCTTTCGGACGCGGCTCTCGGCCGGATGAAGCCGGGTCTGCATCGCGTCGAAGTCGAGCACCCCGTCGCGGACGATCACGATCTCGCCGTCGAGGCACGACCGCGGCGGAAGGGTCTCGCCGAGCGGTCGGAGCTCCGGGAAGTACCGCAACAGGGGACGTGCGTTGCGGGACCACAGGCGGAGCTCGCCGGAGGCGTTCTCGAGCAATCCCCGGAAGCCGTCCCATTTCGGCTCGTACTGCCACTCCTCCCCCTCGGGCAGGTCGCGGACGAGCTCCGCCTCCATCGGCGGGAAGGGGATCGCGGAATCGAGGTCCGACGGACGCTCGACGGGCTCGCTGCTTCTGCGTGCGCGCGGCACGGGGCAACCGTACCGCGGCCCTCTTCCCACCGCGTCCGGCCCGACCTAGACTGAGCGCACACGACGATCGGGCACCCCGGAGCCCTCGCGCGCCACTCGTGGCAAGGCTGTCCGACCAGGACGGGCGCGCTGCCCGTCGTCGTGTCCAGGGGCCGCGCCGCCGAGTAGGCTCTCGGCTCCATGCGCAGGGTCGTCGTCACCGGTCTCGGAGCCGTCACGCCGATCGGGCTCGACGCACCGTCGACGTGGGAGGCCGCGGTCGCGGGCCGGAGCGGTGTCGGCTGGATCGAGGCGTTCGACGCGTCCGAGTACCCCGTGCGGATCGCGGCGGAGGTGCGGGGGTTCGACGTGGGCGACCTCCTCCCGCCGAAGGAGGCGCGGCGCATGGATCGGAACGTGCTGCTCGCCGTCGCCGCCGCCCAGGAGGCCTGGGACGACGCGAGGCTCGACGGCGTGGACTCGACGCGGGTCGGGATCCTCGTCGGCTCCGCGATCGGAGGCATCGCGACGATCGCCGAGCAGCAGCAGGTGTTCGCCGAGCGCGGCCACGGTCGCGTGTCGCCGTTCTTCATCCCCTCCGTTCTCGTCGACACGGCGAGCGGGCAGATCGCGATCCAGCTCGGGCTTCGGGGGCAGAACTTCGCTCCCGTCTCCGCCTGCGCCACGGGCTCGACGGCGATCGGTGAGGCGGCGGCGTCGATCCGCCGCGGCCAGGCCGACGTCGTCCTCGCGGGCGGCACAGAGGCACCGATCACGCCACTCATCCTGGCCGGGTTCTGCGCGATGCGCGGGCTCGTGGCCGAGGAGGTCGACCCGACGCTCGCGTCGCGGCCGTTCGACGCGACGCGTGCGGGATTCGTGATGGGCGAGGGCGCCTGCATCCTCGTGCTCGAGGAGCTCGAGGCAGCGCGCGCTCGCGGAGCGACCATCTACGCCGAGGTGCTCGGCTACGGGGCGTCGAACGACGCACATCACCTCGCGCAGCCGGAGCCGGAGGCGACGGGGGTGGCCGCGATGATCGGCGCTGCGCTCGAGGCCGCGGGGGTCGCGCCCGAGCGCGTCGGGTACGTCAACGCCCACGGCACGTCGACGCCGCTCGGCGACCTTGCGGAGACCCGCGCCCTGAAGCAGGTGTTCGGCGACCATGCGTATCGACTGGCCGTCTCCTCGACCAAGTCGGTGACCGGCCACTGCTTCGGGTCGGCGGGGGCGGTCGAGGCGATGATGTGCGTGCTCGCGCTGCGGCACGGTGTGCTCCCCCCGACGATCAACTACCGGAACCCGGATCCGGAGTGCGACCTCGACTACGTCCCGAACGAGGCGCGTCACGTGGAGGTCGACGTGGCGCTCTCGAACGCGATGGGTCTCGGCGGCCACAACGCGTGTGTCCTGCTGGGTCGGTTCGGGTAGCTGCGTCGCACCGGGGTTCTCATTTGCGGGGTCCGCACTAGGATGAGGCCATGCGGGTTCTGCTGACGGGGAGCAGCGGGTACGTGGGCGCGGTCACGCGGACCGTGCTCGAGACGGCCGGCCACGACGTGGTCGGTCTCGACACGGCGCTGTACGAGGGCTGCGACCTCGGAGTCGCGCCGCCACCGCCGGAGGTTCGGCTGGACGTCCGTGACGTGCGGGAAGAGCACGTTGACGGCTTCGATGCCGTTGTCCACCTCGCGGCCCTCTCGAACGACCCGATCGGGGAGCTCGACGAGGCTCTGACGTACGCCGTCAACCACGAGGCGACCGCCCGGCTCGCCGAGCTGGCTCGGTCCCGTGGAGTCGCGCGGTTCGTGTTCGCGTCGTCCTGCAGCATGTACGGCGCCTCGGGCACCGGGCTCCCGGTCGACGAGACCGCGCCGCTTGCACCCCTCACGGCCTATGCCGAGTCGAAGGTGCGCAGCGAGCGCTCGCTGGCAGCCCTCGCGAGCGACGAGTTCTCGCCGGTGGCGCTGCGGTTCGCGACCGCCTACGGCGTCTCGCCACGCCTCCGTCTCGACATCGTTCTCAACAACCTCGTCGGGTGGGCGCTGACGACGGGCGCGGTACGGCTCCAGAGCGACGGCACGGCGTGGCGGCCGCTGATCCACGTCGAGGACATGGCGGGCGCGATCACCGCGGCGCTCGAGGCGCCGCGCGATCGCATCCACGGCGAAGCCTTCAACGCCGGTGCCTCGGACGCCAACTACGTCGTCCGCGACCTCGCACTGATGGTCGCGGAAGCGGTTGGAGGGGTCGAGGTGGAGTTTGCGGAGGGAGCCGGGGCCGACCCGCGCAGCTATCGGGTCGACTTCTCGAAGATCTCCGAGACGCTGGACGCGGTTCCGGCCCTCGTGGGACGCGCCGCGCGGGGCGCACCAGCTCGTGGACGCCTACCGTGCGGCGGGAATGGACGAGGCGATGTTCTCCGGCGACCGATTCGTGCGGCTCTCGCGGTTGAAGACCCTTCTCGAGGAAGGCAGGCTCGACGCCGAGTTGCGGTGGCAGGCGCCCGTCGGGGCCGTCGGAGACCTGACCGGATCGAGGGGGAGGGACATGATCTTCACCGAGACCGAATTGCCAGGCGCGTTCCTGATCGACCTGGAGCGCAGGGAGGACTCGCGTGGCTACTTCGCCCGTGCGTTCTGCCAGCACGAATTCGCCGACCACGGCCTGAAGCCCGTGATCGCCCAGGCGAACGTCGCCTTCAACAAGGTGGTCGGCACGTTGCGCGGGATGCATTTCCAGTTCCCGCCGAAGGCCGAGACGAAGATCGTGCGTTGCGTACGCGGCGCGATCCTCGACATCATCGTCGACCTCCGCCCGGAAAGCCCGACGTACCTCCAGAGCGTCTCCGTGGAGTTGAACGAGGAGAACGGTCGCGCGCTGTACGTCCCGGAGCGGTTCGCGCACGGCTACCAGACGCTCGCGGACCGGACGGAGACCAGCTATCAGGTTGGTGAGTTCTACGCTCCCGAGACCGAGGGCGGGCT
The DNA here is from genome assembly GCA_963786055.1 of uncultured Actinomycetes bacterium. Taxonomy (GTDB): domain Bacteria; phylum Actinomycetota; class Thermoleophilia; order Gaiellales; family Gaiellaceae; genus Gaiella. The sequence continues at coordinate 9,639 of CAWAXS010000021.1, forward strand.
CGCCATACGACGACCCGCGACTGGGGCTCGTGTGGCCGCTGCCGGTCGCCGTGATCTCGGAGAAGGACGCGCAGTGGGAGCGGCTCGACGTCGTCGAGCCGGAGGTGCGGCGTCGGATGGCGCTCTCCCCCTCGGAGGGAGGCCCGTGATCCTCCTCGACACCGCTTTGCGCGCCCGCGAGGAGCAGGGGGCGCCGATCCGCGTCGGGATGGTCGGTGCCGGGTTCATGGGGAAGGGGCTGACGAACCAGATCGTCAACAGCGTTCCCGGGATGCGCATGGTGGCCGTCTCGAACCGGACACCGGAGCGAGCCGGTGACGTGTTCCGATATGCCGGTGTCGAGCCGGTACGCGTCGACGACCAGGCATCCCTCGAAGACGCCGTCAAGGCCGGACGGCCGGCCTTCACGGACGATCCGTTCCTGCTCTGCCGAAGCGAGCAGGTCGACGTGGTCTGCGAGGTCACCGGCGACGTCGAGTACGCCACCCCCGTGCTCCTGGAGGCCTTCCGCCACGGCAAGGACGTCGTGCTCATGAATGCCGAGATCGACGCGACCATCGGCCCGATCCTCCAGGTCTACGCGGAGCAGCACGGTGTGATCCTGTCCGCGTGCGAGGGCGACGAGCCGGGCGTGCAGATGAATCTCTACCGCTGGGTCAAGGGGCTCGGGCTCGAGCCCCGGGTCATGGGCAACGTCAAGGGGCTCCAGGACCCGTATCGGAACCCGACGACCCAGAAGGGCTTCGCCGAGCAGTGGGGCCAGACGCCGTCGATGGTCACGTCGTTCGCGGACGGGTCGAAGATCTCGTTCGAGCAGTCGATCGTGGCGAACGCGACAGGATTCACCGTGCTCGAGCGGGGCATGTCCCGCGGTCTCGAGTACCGCGGCGATGTCATGGAGATCGGCTCGCTGTACGACGTCGACCAGCTGCGGGAGCTCGGCGGCGTCGTCGACTACGTCGTCGGCACGCCGTTGACGAAGGTCTACTGCCTCGCGGAGCACACCGATCCGAAGCAGCAGCACTACCTCGAGCTCTACAAGATGGGGAAGGGGCCGCTCTACCCGTTCTTCATCCCGTACCACCTCGTCCATTTCGAGGTGCCGTTCGCGATCGCGCGCGTCGCCCTCTTCCGCGACTCCGTCGCGAAGCCGCTCGCGGGACCGACCGTCGAGGTGTGCGCCGTCGCGAAACGCGACCTCGAGGCCGGAGAGACGCTCGACCAGTACGGGATGTTCACCACCTACGGCGAGGCGGTCGCGACCGCCGAGATGTCGGAGCGCCGATACCTGCCCGAGGGGCTTGCCGTCGGCTGCACGCTGCGGCGCGACATCGCTCAGGACGAGGTGCTCACGTACGACGACGTCGACCTGCCCCCGGGGCGGCTCGGGGACCGTCTCCGCGCGGAGCAGCTCGAGCGGTTCAAGGGCGAGACATGGCTCAGCGAGGTGCTCGGCACCGTCGGACAGCCGACGACGGGCAGCGCATGAAGGTCGTCATCTTCTGCGGCGGGCTCGGGGTGCGCATGGGGGAGGAGACCCAGCGCACGCCGAAGCCGATGATCCGGATCGGCAACCGGCCGATCCTGTGGCACATCATGCGGTACTACGCGGCCTTCGGGCACACCGAGTTCATCCTCTGCCTCGGCTACAAGGGCGACGTCATCAAGGAGTACTTCCTCGGGTACAACGAGGCGCTCTTCAACGACTTCGTCCTCGACGGCTACGGCGCCGACGCCCAGGTCGAGATCCTCAACCGTGACGTGAGCTCCTGGCGGATCACGTTCGCGGACACCGGGATGCAGGCGACGATCGGCGAGCGGCTCAAGGCGATCGAGCCGTACCTCGCTGACGACGAGGTCTTCCTCGCGACGTATGGAGACGGCCTCTCGGACGTGCGGATTCCCGAGCTGGTGCGAGCGTTCGAGGCGTCCGGGAAGATGGTCATGTTCGCGCACGTTCGGCCACACTTCCACGCGCACATCGTCGAGGCGGACGCCACCGGAACGGTCACAGGCGTGAGCCCGATGAACCTCTCGGAGGTGCGAATCAACGGCGGATTCTTTGTGATGCGACGGGACGCCCTGGAGTGGATCGAGCCGGGCGAGGAGTTCGTCGAGGAGACCTTCGAGAAGCTGATCCCGCGAGGAGAGGTCGGCGTGTTTGTCCACGACGGGTTCTTCGGGCCGATGGATACGATCAAGGATCGGCAGTGGCTCGAAGGGCTCCTCGAGTCGGGGCGGGCTCCCTGGCTCACCGTCGGAACCGAGACCGACAGCCCCGTCACCTGATGCGCGAGCTCGGCTGGTCGGGCGCGGAGCCGCTCCGCGCCGTGCTCGCGATCGGCGCGCACTCCGACGATCTCGAGATCGGCTGCGGTGGGACGATCCTCTCACTCGTGCGTGCCTGGCCCGACGTCCATGTCCACTGGGTCGTGCTCGCGGCCCACGGCGATCGTGTTCACGAGGCGCGACGCAGCGCAGAGGAGTTCCTGGCGGGCGTTCACGATCCGACGATCGAGATCCTCTCGTTTCGCGACGGCTATCTGCCCTACGAGGGCGGCCCGGTGAAGGACGTCTTCGAGGGCCTGAAGTCCCGGGTCGACCCGGATCTCGTCCTGACACATACGCGTGACGATCTCCACCAGGACCACCGCCTCGTCTGCGAACTCACCTGGAACACCTTCCGTGACCACCTCGTCCTCGAGTACGAGATCCCGAAATGGGACGGGGATCGGCCGGCCCAACGCCTACGTGCCTCAGGCCGAGGACCTCGTGGAGCGAAAGCTCGAGTTGCTCAAGGAGCATTTCGGAACGCAGCGCGCGAAGGACTGGTTCGACGGCGGGGTGTTTCGCGGGCTCATGCGTCTTCGCGGCATGGAGTGCAGGTCACCAAGTGGATATGCGGAGGCGTTCACAGCGCGGAAGCTCGTGATCTCCGTCGGGGTTGTAGGGATTGAGCGCAGCGATTAAGGTCCTGGAGGGGACACAGGCAGCGGCGTAGGCGGTCCGGGAGGCGGCCTGCTGACATCAGGGGTGGGGTGAGAACGACAACCGTGCTCGCGGGAACCAGGCAGCGCTACCGGAGCCCGCTCCGTTACCTCGGTCACGCGCTCGTCGTCCTCGTGGCGTTCGGGTTCCTGGCGGCGCCGGCGCAGAACGCCCAGCCGAGCGACCTGGTGGCGGCGTACTCGTTCGACGAGGGTTCCGGGTCGTCGGTTGCAGACCTGTCGGGGAATGGAAACGTTGGTGCGTTGGACGGGGCGTCGTGGACGTCAGCTGGGAAGTTCGGGTCCGCGCTGTCGTTCAACGGTTCGAGTTCACGTGTGCGGGTTCCCGACGCGGCGTCGTTGGACCTGACGTCGGCGGTGACCTTGGAAGCGTGGGTGTATCCGGCAGCGGCGCAGTCGGGTTGGCGCGCGGTGGTGCAGAAGGAAGCGGATTCGTACCTGCTGTCTGCGAGTAGCGATGTGGGTGCGTTGCGCCCAGCTGCGGGAGTGACGGTTGGCGGGTTGGTACCGAACGCGTTCGGGCCGAGCGCGCTGCCGGTTGGCGTGTGGTCGCATCTCGCGATGACATATGACGGAGCGCAGTTGCGGCTCTTTGTGAACGGCGTGCAGGTGGCGAGCTCGCCGGTATCGGGCGTCGTCGCGGCGACGGGCAATCCGTTGTGGATCGGTGGCAACAGCCCGTATGGGGAGTTCTTCAACGGCCGGATCGATGAGGTGCGGGTGTATCGGGCGGCGCTCAGCCAGGCGGAGATTCAGGCTGATATGGCGGCGCCGTTGGGTGGTCCCGCGGATACGTCGGCGCCGTCGCAGGTGTCGGGGTTGGTTGCGAGCGCGGTGAGTGGCAGCAGGGTGGACTTGTCGTGGTCTGCGGCGTCGGACAACGTGGGTGTGACGGGGTATGAGGTGGAGCGTTGTCAGGGGGCTGGTTGTTCGAACTTTGCCGCGGTGACGACGGTGACGACGTTGGCGTGGAGTGACACGGGGCGGTCGCCGTCTACGTCGTACAGCTATCGGGTGCGGGCGCGGGACGCTGCCGGTAATACGGGTGCGTATTCGGGTGTGGCGACGGCGGTGACGCCGGCGGCGGTGGACAATCCGCCTTCTGCGCCGACGAATCTGGCGGCGTCGGCTTCGGGGTCGGGTCAAGTGAATCTGTCGTGGACGGCGGCGACGGATGATTTCGGGGTGGCGTCGTACGAGGTGGAGCGGTGTCAGGGGACGGGTTGTTCGGGGTTCGTGCAGGTGGCGACGACGGCGTCGACGTCGTTGGCGGATGTGGGCTTGCAGGCGTCGACGGGTTACTCGTATCGGGTGCGCGCGCGCGATACGGGGAATCAGGTGGGCCCGTATTCGAGTGTGGCCTCGGCGACGACGAGTGCGGCGCCGCCGCCGCCGTCGCAGACGTTGGTGGCGGCGTACTCGTTCGACGAGGGCTCGGGGTCGTCGGTGACGGACAGGTCGGGCAACGGCAACACCGGCTCGGTGCAGGGGGCGTCGTGGACTTCTGCCGGGAAATTCGGCTCGGCGTTGTCGTTCAACGGCTCGAGTGCGCGTGTCACGGTCCCGGATGCCACGTCGCTGCGTCTGACGGGGGCGATGACGCTGGAGGCCTGGGTCTACCCGACCACCGTGTCGAACGCATGGCGCGACGTGGTCTACAAGGGCGACGACAACTACTACCTGATGGCCGCGTCGCAGCCAGGATCACGACCCGCGGCCGGCGGCATCTTCTCGGGTAGCCACGGCGAGACGTTCAGCCCCTCAGCGCTGGCGGCCAACACTTGGACTCATCTTGCGACGACGTACGACGGTGTGACGTTGCGCCTCTTTGCGAACGGCGTCCAGGTCGCCAGCAAGGCACAAACGGGAACGCTCGCGACATCGGCCAACCCGTTACAGATTGGCGGCGACGCGATCTACGGCCAGTACTTCGCGGGCCGGATCGACGAGGTGCGGGTGTATCGGGCGGCGCTCAGCCAGGCGGAGATTCAGGCTGATATGGCGGCGCCGTTGGGTGGGCCGGCGGATACGTCGGCGCCGTCGCAGGTGTCGGGGTTGGTTGCGAGCGCGGTGAGTGGCAGCAGGGTGGACTTGTCGTGGTCTGCGGCGTCGGACAACGTGGGTGTGACGGGGTATGAGGTGGAGCGTTGTCAGGGGGCTGGTTGTTCGAACTTTGCCGCGGTGACGACGGTGACGACGTTGGCGTGGAGTGACACGGGGCGGTCGCCGGCTACGTCGTACAGCTATCGGGTGCGGGCGCGGGACGCTGCCGGTAATACGGGTGCGTATTCGGGTGTGGCGACGGCGGTGACGCCGGCGGCGGTGGACAATCCGCCTTCTGCGCCGACGAATCTGGCGGCGTCGGCTTCGGGGTCGGGTGAAGTGAATCTGTCGTGGACGGCGGCGACGGATGATTTCGGGGTGGCGTCGTACGAGGTGGAGCGGTGTCAGGGGACGGGTTGTTCGGGGTTCGTGCAGGTGGCGACGACGGCGTCGACGTCGTTGGCGGATGTGGGCTTGCAGGCGTCGACGGGTTACTCGTATCGGGTGCGCGCGCGCGATACGGGGAATCAGGTGGGCCCGTATTCGAGTGTGGCCTCGGCGACGACGAGTGCGGCGCCGCCGCCGCCGTCGCAGACGTTGGTGGCGGCGTACTCGTTCGACGAGGGCTCGGGGTCGTCGGTGACGGACAGGTCGGGCAACGGCAACATCGGCTCGGTGCAGGGGGCGTCGTGGACTTCTGCCGGGAAATTCGGCTCGGCGTTGTCGTTCAACGGCTCGAGTGCGCGTGTCACGGTCCCGGATGCCACGTCGCTGCGTCTGACGGGGGCGATGACGCTGGAGGCCTGGGTCTACCCGACCACCGTGTCGAACGCGTGGCGCGACGTGGTCTACAAGGGCGACGACAACTACTACCTGATGGCCACCACCAGCTTCGGCCCCGCGCCAGCGGCCGGCGGCATCTTCTCGGTAGCCACGGCGAGACGTTCAGCCCCTCAGCGCTGGCGGCCAACACTTGGACTCATCTTGCGACGACGTACGACGGTGTGACGTTGCGCCTCTTTGCGAACGGCGTCCAGGTCGCCAGCAAGGCACAAACGGGAACGCTCGCGACATCGGCCAACCCGTTACAGATTGGCGGCGACGCGATCTACGGCCAGTACTTCGCGGGCCGGATCGACGAGGTGCGGGTGTATTCCACCGCCTTGTCCCAGCTGGATATCCAGTCCGACATGGCCAACCCGGTGACACCGAACCCCAACGCGCCGAAGCTCGTGATCACCGCACCGGCCGAGGGCTCTACGGTGGCTGGCGGCACCGTCAACATCGGGTACACGACAACCGGTGATTTGACCGGGGTAGATCACGTTCACTTCCAGGTGGACACGGACGTAGTCAAGATGGACCTGACTCTCGACGGAACGTACGCATACCCCGGCGTGCGCGTCGGCTCCCACACGCTTAACGGCTGGCTCGTGCGTGCCGACCACACCAAGATCGCGGGAACCGACGCCACTCCGGTCCACTTCTCGAACGTCGTCGATCCGGCCGACCCGACGGCGCCCACCGTCGGGCTCACCGCTCCGACGAACGGTGCTTCCGTCTTCGGCGTCGTGACCGTCTCGGCGAACGCGGCCGACAACGTCGGTATATACGGTGTGCAGTTCAAGCGCGACGGCGTCGCTCTGGGAGTCGAGGATCTCACCGCGCCTTACTCGGTGAACTGGGACACCTCGACCGCCGGGAACGGCTCACACGTGTTGACAGCGACTGCGCGAGACGCTGCTGGCAACGAGACGACTGCCACTCCGGTTACGGTCACGGTTGCCAACAGCGGCACCGATCCAGCACAAGTCGGTCAGTGGAGTACGCCCACAACCTTGCCGATCGTGCCCATCCATACGAGCATGCTGCCGAATGGAAAGCTGCTGATCTTCGACAGCTCGACAGACAGCGGAACCAACCCGCGTGTCTGGGACCCGGTGACGAACTCGTTCACCCAGGTTCCCTACAACAACACTGCAAATCTCTTCTGTGCGGGGCACACACCGCTTCCGGACGGTCGCATACTCGTCGCCGGCGGACACATCGACGCCTACGTCGGCCTTCGGAACGCGACGATCTTCGACCCTGCGACGAATACCTGGAGCGACGTCCAGCCGATGGCCAACGCGCGCTGGTACCCGACGCTCACGAAGCTTCCCGACGGTCGGATGCTCGCGGTCTCCGGTTCGAGCGATTGCCCCGACTGTGCGACACCGGGTGCCATACACAACGGCATCGTCCCCGCCCCGGAGATCTTCGACCCCGCGACGAACACCTGGTCGACGGTCACCGGCGCCAATCTTCGCCTGCCGCTCTACCCGAACATGTACGTCCTGCCGGACGGACGGATCTTCGCGGCGACAACGGCGGAGGAAGCGATCGCGAGCAGAGTGCTCGACCTCAACGCGAGAACGTGGAGCGTCGTCGACAGCGCGGTTCGAGAGGGTGGCAGTTCTGTGATGTATCTGCCGGGGAAGATCTTGAAGACCGGGAAGGCATGGAATCCCGATTATCCCGTCGCGGCAGCAACGAATGAGGCGTGGGTCATCGACATGAACCAAACGGGGCCAACTTGGCGTCAGGTGTCTTCGATGGCATTTCCGCGCACACAACACCAGTTGACCGTCCTCCCCGACGGGACGGTCCTGGCGACCGGTGGCTCGCGGAATTCTGACGTCAATGACCAGGCGAACGCCGTCCTCGCAGCAGAACTCTGGGATCCCACCACCGAGACGTGGCGCACGCTCTCGAGCGGCGTGGTCCCTCGCCTCTACCACTCATCGGCGACGTTGCTTCCAGACGGGCGCGTTGAGATCGGTGGCGGCGGCCATCCGCCCGGGTTCGGGATCGCCGAGTACAGGTCCGAGATCTTCTCGCCTCCGTATCTGTTCAAGGGCGCTCGGCCGACGATCACGTCGGCGCCGACACAGGCGAATTACGGTCAGAGCTTCTTCGTGGCCACGCCCGACGGTTCGACGATCACGAAGATCGCACTCATTCCCGCAGCCCAGCCCGACGCACGCGTTCAATTCGAACTCCGGCTTCGTCCCGCTGACCTTCTCGCAGACCACGGGTGGCCTGACGGTCACGGGGCCTGCGAACGGGAACATCGCACCTCCCGGCATGTACATGCTCTTTGCAGTCAACACGAACGGTGTGCCGTCCGTTGCCTCGTGGGTGAAAATCTCGGCACCCAGTGGCTCGAGCACCGCGGCGCGGCTCGACGCTCCCCGCGGCGGTGTCAGGACGCTCGCCCTGTCCTGGTCGCAGGATGCCGCCGCCCTGGCCTCACCGCCAGCGGTGTCTGCGTCGATCTTCGGCTCACTGAGGCCGGGCGCCACTTCTGGCGAGAGCGGATCTCTCAGCTCGTACGCGAAGCGCGTGGTCTGCACGCTGAACGGAAATCGGATAGCTCCGAGAAAGCAGCCTGGCAGGGGGCCGCCGTGAGGGGGCGTCGGCCTCGGCCGACGCCCATCACCGCCGAGCCTCGCCGGCCCGACTCCCTGGGGGAGAAATGGGCGGCGGTGAGCTCCCCCGGCAGTTCGGCGTCGCCGGATTGCGTGCGGGATCTCCCAGCCTCAGGAGGTCGAGATCAGGATGTAGGGTCACCTCGTCGACCCGCTGGACGACGCATCGGCGAGCGCGAGGGCGTCCGCCTCGGGCGGGTAGCGCCGGTTCGGCTAGGCGTAGTTCCTAACCAGGTTGTTCATCCGGGCCTCCTTGGAGGCTGGGGGTGTCAGAAGCCCTCAGTGCCAGAGGACCGCGTCGATCAAAGTGCGATTCGAAAAGGACGGCAGCCCAAGGAGAAGGTTTGTCGACGCGAGAGGCGCCGAAGAACCTCGACGGCCCCGGGCACGACGGGAAGGTCATCCTCGTAACGCTCGAGCATCCGGCGGACGACCTCGTCGTTGATCGCTGCAGGCGACCGGTTCAGCCCGACGACCTGGTGGAGATAGCGACCACTTGGTTGAACTCATGCCCATCATCGCGCGTTTCGGGCGTGCAGGTTCCGCCCCATTCCGCTGTCAGCTGCTGTCGCACCTCGTCCCAGAGATCTCGGTGTCTACGAGCACGCCGTCCATGTCGAAGACGACGGCATCGATGGCCGATCCGTCGGCCACCGCGCCGATCTCATTCAGGCGTGCGACCACCATCTTTGCATCGAGAAGCCGTACCGACCGCTCCCCGCGAGCGACTTTGGGCCTTCGCGTCATTGACGCGGATATGCCCGGCCCTAACATGGGGTGGGTGCCGAGACTCGCGTCGTGGAAAGGGACTGGCAGCGGTTCGCCGCGCAGCGTCGATGCCGCCCCTCTGCGGCGCGGCGACGTCGTGGGCCTTCGTTCGCCCGGCGAGATCCTCGCGACGCTCGACGGGACGGGATCGCTCGAGGGACTCCCGTTCATGCCCGAGATGCTCGACTACTACGGGCGGCGTTTCACCGTCTCGGCTCGGGTGGAGCGAGGCTGCGACACGATCAGCAAGACGGGCGCTCGACGAATGCCCGACGTCGTCCTCCTCGACGACCTCAGGTGCGACGGAGCTGCGCACGGCGGATGTCAAGCTGCCTGTCGGATCTACTGGAAGGAAGCGTGGCTGAGCCGAGACGCGGATGGCGGAGTATCTGATACCGAGTCGGACCCTGCGTTCGAGCGGCTTCGCGAGCTCGCCAGCCGGAACACGCACTGGATGAACAGCAACACGATCGCGGCGGATGTCTACCGGTGTCAGGCCACCGAGTTCCTGCGTGCGACCGAGCCCCTCGGATGGTGGGATGTGCGGTCGTTCTTCCGCGAGGTCTCCTGCCGGAACGTCTCCGTGTGGACCTTCACGAAGGTGATCGTGCGCATAGTCGTCGACGAGGTAGGTCGGCGGTTACATCTTTGGACGACTGCGCCATTCAGATCGTATCGCCCTCAGCCGCCGCCGCCGAGGGCGCCCCTCGGGCTCAGCGTCGGCGCGACCGTGCGCGTCCGCTCGGCGGGCGAGATCGCCGAGACGCTGGACGAGAAGGGTAAGCTTCGTGGCCTCTGGTTCGACCGCGAGATGCTTCCCTACTGCGGACGAGACGGCCACGGTGAAGACCAAGGTCGATCGCTTCATCGACGAGGCCATCGGGCGAGATGGTCGAGCTCAAGAGCGACTGCTACATCCTCGAAGGCGTAGTCTGCAGGGGACTACATCAGTGACGGCCGATGGTTCTGCTGTCGCCAGATCTATCCGTGGTGGCGCGAGGCGTGGCTCGAGCCGGACACAGATGACCGCGCGCTGAACGCGGCGCTGCGTGAGCACGGTTGACGTCGGAGTCCGGATCGCTTTCCGCGAGCGAGGCCTGAGTCGACCCCGGCGTGAGCTACGTCATCTCTGCGCAGGGGCCCTGAACTCAGGCGTGTTCCGTCGATCCCTTGCGCCCTCCCGGGAGGGCGTGGCGCACGGCACCGACACCGAGCTGCAGCGTGTCCTTCAGATCAGCCGCGCAAGTCAGGAAGAGGCCCGCCAGGCACAAGAGCAGCGTGATCGCCGCTGCGGCCAGCGCAATTCCGAATCCCAAGGGGCCTGCAACGCAGACGAGCCAGCCGGTCGTGCCGGCGATCAGCGCCACGCCTAGCGGTCGTACCAGGGGGCGGTAGGGCGCGACACCAGCCGTCCGGAGGGTCGCGCGGTTCAGGAGCCATGCCTGGACGACGGCTCCGCAAAGGTTTCCGACGCCGATGGCGGCCAGTCCGATGACCGGGAGCAGGATCCGCCGTCAGCGCAATCCAGATGACACCGAAAGCTGCGGTAGCCCAGGCCACGAGACCGGGACGACCGGCAGCGTCGAGGTAACTGGTCGCCCCGACGGAGATCGAGCCCAAGAGCATCGTCGACAGAGCGATGAACGGGACGACGACGGCCGCCTCGCGCCACTGCTCGCCGAAAAGAGCTGGGACGAGCTCAGGACTCGCGGCCGCGAAGGCGGGGAAGACAAGTGCTGCTGCGATGGACGCACGCCGGACCATGCGTAGGACGACCGGACCAGGATCTTCGCCGCGGGCGAGGAGATTGGACATCGCTGGAAACCCGACGGTGTAGAACGAGGTGAAGGCGAGCATCGGCAGCTGGAGCAGTCTCGTCGCGAGCGACCAGAGTCCGAGGAGAGTCAGGTCCAGCTATCGCCGCGGTGACGACGTTGACTCCTTGCTCGCGCAACATGATCAGGAACCAGTTCGTCTGGAACTTGAGTCCAAAACCGACGAGCGGGCCGAAGCCACGCCAGCCGCGCAGTGAAGGTCAGGAGAAAGCCGAGGCTGAACAGGTCGGTAAGGAGCGTTCCGACCACCGCTCGGACGATGGCTCCGATCGCAAAGCCCCACACGCCCGCTCCAAGGGCAACCATCGCCACGGCCGAATACATAGAAGCTCACTTGTGAGCCGGAGTCGACCGCCGCCTGTCGGTCGTACCTCATCGTATCGCGCGAGCACGACGCGGCCTGGCGTCTGGAGCGTCGTGATCGGGACGGACGCGACCATGAGTGCAGTCACCGCTCCTGCTGTCCCGAAACCGGTGGAGATCAAGGCAATCGGAAGGAAGATCGCACACGCAGATCACGAGCTGGATTCCGTTGAGTGTGCGGAGCTCGGCCCGGTCGGTGGCTCTGGACGCCGGATCATTCCGCTGCCAAGCCCACCGTCGGCCACGACACCACCGAGGACCGTCACGGTCAGAGCCAATGGCCGCGATGCCGAATTCGTTCGGCGTCAGCATGCGGGCCAGCAGGACGTTGCCGACGAATCCGACCACCAGATTGACGACCCCCGCCGCGGTAACGAAGAACACACCTGCGAGCGCCCGGATCCGAATCTCCGATCGGCTGAGATCAAGGGCGTTGTCCGCTGCGAATCGTCGGTGTTCGTCAGCTTGCTCGTCAACTCGTCATCGTGACCGCGCCGTGTCCGTCGGTCGCGAGTCCAGACCCGGGCAAGGCGTTCGCCAACCTTGAGTTCCGCCCTGCCAGGTGCGCGGCTCGACTCGGTGTGGTGCTTCACCTCCGCCTGCACGAGCTGAGTGCCCCAAAAGGCCGTAGGCTGGGCAAGCTGGCAAGACGGAACGCCTAATGCGGCGAGTCCGCGTTGGCTGCGGGGCTCGACAAGATCGGTGCGTTTCGAGGGGATTGAGCGGCGGGGAACGGCCATGGAAGCTCGGTGCCATCAGCGCGGCCTGGTGCCTGCGTCTGGGGCATCGAGTGGGCGAGCGCGACGTCGGTCCAGTGAGGCGAGTCGACGACGACGTCGCCGAGCGCGAGCACGTCCGGTGCGGGCGGGTAGTGCCGGTTCGGGTAGGCGATCACGCGCATCCCTGCCGCGTGGGCCGCGCGGATCCCGCTCGCGGAGTCCTCGATCGCGACGCACCTCGCCGGGTCGACGTCCAGGCGCCGTGCCGCCTCGAGGTAGACGTCGGGGGCCGGCTTGCCTCGCGCCACCTCCTCCGAGGACACCGTGACGGCGAAGAGGTCGGCGAGCTCGAGCCGCCGGAGCACGGCGTCGATCAGCTCCCGGTTCGAGGACGAGGCCACGGCGAGGCGTAGGCCGCTCTCCGCCAGCCGGCGCACCGCGTCCGCCGCGCCCGGCACGACGGGCAGGTCGGTCTCGTAGCGGGCGAGCATCCGCCTGACCACCTCGTCGTTGATCACGTCGGGCGGCTCCCGGAGCCCGACCGTCTCGTGGAGGTAGCGCGACCACTCGCGCGAGCTCATGCCCATCATCGCCTCCTGGGCCTCGGGCGTGTACCGCCCGCCCCATTCCTCCGTCAGCGCCTCGCGCACCTCGTCCCAGAGGTGCTCGGTGTCGACCAGCACGCCGTCCATGTCGAAGACGACGGCGTCGATGGGTCCCGCCGCGGGCACGCCGTCGATCGTACGGGGATCAGACGGGCTTGCAGCGGGTGTCGGAGCCGTAGAGCGCCCGTTGTGCGTCGGCGAGCTGCCGGTCGAGCGCCTCGTCGTAGGCGCCCGGGGCGGAGCCCTCCCACGTCACGTCCGGCAGCACGCCCGGGCCGACGACGGTTGCGCGGTATCGCTCGCCCTTCCCGGGAGGACGGCGCCCGACGGCCGGGTAGCCCGGGTACGGGTCGTGCGGGTAGAAGCCGTAACAGAACACCCCCGTGCCGCGGTGCGAGAGGAAGCTGTTCTCCCGCTTCCAGCCGGGGCCGTAGGCGGAGTTGTAGGTGTCGACGTAGATGTTGCGGCCGAAGCTGTCGGACGGCGCGCCCATCGACGACGCCAGGAACCCGTACACGGGCTGTCCGAGGTACGTGAGCCGCCCGAACAGGTGGTCGAACCGCTTGCTGTAGGCCCAGTTCGTCCAGATCTCGAGCTTCGGCAGCTCGCCGTTCCAGTGGCTCAACCGGAGCTCCGTCGTGGCCTGCAGCGGCTTCCAGGGGTCGAGCCCGAGGTTCGGCAGGCCGCGCTGCCATGCCTGGAGTGCCCAGTGGCTCCCGTCCGGCATCGTGCACCCCGTGACGAACCACGCCAGGGGTGGCCCGGTGTACTTCCGGCAGGCGTTCGCGAACCCGCGGGAGAGCGTCTTGCGATAGATGCCCCAGCCGCCCGAGTAGTCGATCCGGAAGGAGACCTGCGGCCGGCCGGGGGCCGGGTGACGGGCGTTGATCGCCCCCTGCGCGAGGACCGTCCAGCGCTTGCCCTTCGCGCGGTACCCGACGAGCGCCTGCCCGCGGGCGTTGACCCGCAGCGTGACGTCCTTCGCGTCCCGCGCGATCAGCTGGGACGCCTGTGCGCCCGCCGGCACCACCAGCGCGGCGAGCAGGCCGACGGTGAGGACGAGACGCCGCATCGACGGCGAGATCGGCAGCACCGCGGGAAGCATAGAGCCCTGAGCCGAGGGATTCGGCGAGAACCGATCGCGTGCGAGCCCGCAGGCGGCGTCGGGGAGTTCGCGGATGCGGGCCGCCCGGAGGGCTGTGAGACTCGATCCAGGAGCTACGCGTGGAGATGTTGCGCAACGGTCCGGAGCGGGTGGTCGTCCATCCCGGTCATCCGGTGGAGCGTCAGGGTCGGTCGGCGGTCGCGGGCCTCCCGCGCGAGATCGTTCTCGTGGCGCTCGCAATGTTCCTCTACTTCGGGATCCGGAACTTCACCGTCGGCAGCCCGCAGACGGCGTTCGCGAACGCCGATCGGCTGATCAGGCTCGAGCGCTATCTGGGGATCGACTGGGAGAAGGGCCTCCAGGCGCCGATCGTCCCGCACGACACGCTCGTGACGCTCGCGAACTGGGTGTACATCTTCGGCCACTGGCCCGTGATCCTCGGTGTCGGGGCCGCGCTCTACCTCTGTCGCCCACGTCAGTACTACCTCCTGCGGAACGCGATGTTCGCCTCGGGCCTGATCGGGTTTCTCTTCTTCGCCCTGTTCCCGGTCGCGCCGCCCCGTCTGCTCGACTTCGGCCTCGTCGACACCGTCACCGAGCGCTCCGACGCCTACCGCGCACTGCAGCCGCCCGGCCTCACGAACCAGTACGCCGCGTTTCCGAGCCTGCACGCGGGGTGGAACCTCCTCGTCGCGATCGCGGTCGTGATGGCCGTGACGAGCCTGGCGCTGCGTGCCGTAGCGCTCGCGCTCCCGGTCGCCATGGCCCTCGCGGTCGTCGTCACGGCCAACCACTACGTGATCGACGTCGCGGGCGGGGTCGTGGTCGTGTTGATCGGGCTCGCGATCTCGATTTTCCTCCAGCGGCGCCAGGATGCAGCTACCCTCCCTGTCGATGGGGTCTCAGGGGACCGAGGGGGCCACCCGCCGGATCGTGCCGCCGTTCGTCGTGGCGCATCGCGCCGGGAACTGCCTCGACAGGCTGCGTGAAGCGGAGCAACTCGGCGTCGCGCTGGTCGAGGCCGACGTCCGCCTGTTCCACGGACGGCCCGAGATCCGGCACCTGAAGACCGTCGGCCCCCTTCCGCTCTACTGGGACCGGTGGGCGCTCGCCTCGCCGTTCCGCCGCTCGCTCACGCTCTCCGAGCTCCTACGCTCGAGCGCGGGCGCCACGGAGCTGATGCTCGACCTGAAGGGATCGAACGCGCGCCTGGCCGAGATCGTCCGCGCGGAGATCGAGCCGTACCTGCCCGGGCGCCGGTTCACGATGTGCGCCCGCTCGTGGGGGCTGCTCGACGCCTTCGACGGGCTTCCCGTCCGTCGCTTCGCCTCGGTCGGGAGCCGTCGCCAGCTCGGCCGCCTCCTCCGCCGCTTCGCCGATACAGGGGTCGACGGCGTCTCGATCCACGAGCGTCTCCTCGACGCGCGGGTGGTCGCCGACCTGCGCTCGGTCGCGGGCCTCGTTCTCACGTGGCCGGTCAACGTGCCGGGTCGCGCGCGCGAGCTCGTGCACATGGGAGTCGACGGGCTCATCAGCGACCATGCCGGCGTGATCGGCCCCGTCGCGGCGGCTCCTGCGTGAACATCATTGCGTCGTTCGTCGAGGCGGTGGAGTCCGCCTCCGACCGCTTCGGCCAGCTCGACGGTCGCTACCTCCTGCCGGCGCTCGTCCTCCAGCTCCTGACACTCGTGTTCCGGGCGATGGCCTGGCGCGGCGTCCTGGTGGCGGCCTACCCGGGCCGCAGGATCCCCGTCATGTCCGTGGGCGCCGCGTACGCCGCCGGCGTCGCGATGAACGCCTTCACCCCGGCGCGGGGCGGCGAGCTCGCGAAGGTCCTGATCGCCCGCACGCGCATCCCCGGCTCGACCGTGCCGACGCTCGCGGCGTCTCTCACGGTCGTCCTCGTGGCCGACGCGCTGATCGGCGGGCTCCTCGTCTGCACGCTGTGGGGCACCGGCGTCCTGCCCGCGTTGCCGGCGCCACCGGGCCTCGGCGCACTGGAGATCATCGTCGCGGCCGTCCTGGCCGTCGGCGCCGCCCTCGCGATCGCCTACAGGCTCAAGCCCGACCCGGTACGGCGGCTCGCCGCTCGGGCAGCGCAGGGCTTCAGCATCGTCCGGCGGCCCGGTCTGTACCTCTGCACGGTCGCGCCCTTCCAGCTCGCAGCGTGGTGCTGCCGGATCGGCGTCGTCTTCCTCGTCCTCGGGGCCTTCGGCATCCAGGCGAGCCTCGCGACCGCGGCACTCGTCGTCGTCCTGAACGGCGCGTCGACGCTCGTTCCCGTCCCCGGCGGCGCCGGAACGCAGCAGGTGCTCGCGACGTACGCGCTCCAGGGCGCGGTGTCGGCCGCCACGGCCGTGTCGTTCTCGCTCGGCATGCAGGTCGGGGTCACCGCGGTGAACACGACGGTCGGGCTCGTGGCGATGATGCTCCTGTTCCGCACGGTCCGCCCGGTCGGCGCGGTGCGCTCGGCCCGAGCGCTCGTCGCGCAGCGCGCCGAGACGCTCCCGTAGCGCGACGGCGCGGCCCTCGCTCCCGCTCGGCATCCTCTCCCGAGGCGTGCTCGGACGCTCGCTTGCACAATTGAAGTAACGTTGCTATAGATTGTGAAGCGTTGAATCATCAGGAGCGGCCGAGGGATCTGGCCCGGTGACGCCGCCGCAACCGGGGACCCACCGCGAGGTGGCTTCCGGCAGGTGCGAACTCCAGCCGCGAGCCGCCGTCCCGGACGGCGAGCGGAGAGATGAGACGGCGCAGCGACCGCTTTCCGGTGGTGGCACCCGAAGGCTCCGGGCACCCGAGAGGAGAGCGGATGAGCACCCAGGTGAAGGGATCGCCGGCCGAGGCCCCGTCGCTCGAGCTCGTGCTGAAGCGGAACCCGGTCGAGCGGCTCAAGCGCGACAAGGGGCCGCTCGGGATGCTCGACGAGCTTCCTGCGCTGATCGCGGCCGGGTACGCGGACGTTGCGGAGGAGGACGTGGTGCGGCTGAAGTGGTGGGGCCTCTACCACGACAAGCCGAAGGTCGGGACGTTCATGCTGCGGGTCAAGCTCGCCGCCGGACGCCTCACCCCGCCGCAGCTGCGGGCGATCGGGCGACTGTCGCTCGACTTCGGCAAGGGCGAGGCGGAGCTCACCACGCGTCAGAACGTCCAGCTGCACAACCTCGGGCTCGCCGCGCTGCCGCGGGTCTTCGAGCACCTGCACGCGGCGGGCCTGACGAGCCTCGGCGGCTGCGGCGACACCGTGCGGGCGATCACCGGCTGCCCCGCGGTCGGGATCGCGTCGGACGAGCTGTTCGACGTGACGCCCGTGCTCGACGAGGCGCACCGTTTCTTCACCGGGAACCCGGACTACGTCGATCTCCCGCGCAAGCACAAGATCTCGATCTCCGCCTGCGCGTCGCGCTGCAACGCACCGGAGATCAACTGCATCTCGCTCGTCGGCGTGCTGCGCGACGGCGAGCCCGGCTTCGGGGTGCTGGTCGGCGGTGGGCTCTCGTCGGTTCCGCGGATCGCCCGCGACCTGGGTGTCTTCGTCCGGCCGGACGAGGCGATCCCCGTGCTTCGCGCGATCCTCGACACCTGGCGTGACGACCTCCGCTGGCGCGTGTCGCGCGTCAAGTCGCGCATGAAGTTCATGGTCGACGCACTGGGCGCGGACGGCGTTCGCGCAGAGGTCGAGCGCCGGCTGGGGTACGCGCTCCCGTCGCTCACGCTGCCGCCGGTGGACGTCGAGCCGGACGACCATCTCGGCGTGAGGGAGCAAGCGCAGGACGGCCTGGCGAGCGTCGGCGTCCCCGTGCACGTCGGCCTGCTCGGCGGTTGGCGGTTCGTTGCCGTCGGTGACCTCCTGGAGCCTCTCGGCGCGGAGGCGCGCATCACGCGCCAGCAGAACCTGCTGCTCGCAAACGTCCCGCAGAGCGAGGTCGACGGGGTCGTCACCGCGCTCGGGGAGCTCGACCTGCCCCTCGAGGTCAACGGGCTGCGCGGCAACGGGATCGCGTGCACCGGTGAGCCGCACTGCAACTACTCCGTGACCGAGACGAAGTCGAGGCTCGACGAGCTGATCGACGGCCTCGAGGGGCGATTCGGCGAACGGGTTGCGCCGCTCCGGCTGCACCTCGACGGTTGTCCGCACGCGTGCGCCCAGCACTGGGTGGGGGACATCGGGTTCCAGGGCACGACCGTGCGCGACGAGGCGGGGCAGCGGGGCCAGGCCTACGACGTGTACCTGCGCGGCGGGCTCGGACCGCACGCGGCGATCGCTCGGCCGGTGTTCCGGCGGGTGCCGACGGGGGAGCTCGACGAGCTGGTGCACGGGCTCGTCGGCGGGTGGCTCGACCGGCGCGCAGACGGCGAGAGCCTGCGGGCATTTCTCGACAGGACGACGGACGACGAGCTCGGCCTGCTCGTCGGGCGCGAGCCGGCGCGGAGCCGGAGGGAGGAGGCGGCCGCATGAGCAGCACCGAGCTGCTGGACGATCTCGAGGCGGGGGAGCTGTCGGTCGAGTTCGAGGGTCTCGAGCCCTGGGACGTCCTCGAGTGGGCGATCGGCCGCTTCGGGGACCGGCTCGCCCTGTCGACGGCGTTCCAGGACGGCGACGTCGCGCTGCTCGACATGGCCTACCGCATCGATCCGGCCATACGGGTGTTCTCGATCGACACCGGCCGGCTCCCCCAGGAGACCCACGACCTCGTCGAGGAGCTCAGAGAGCGGTATCCGGGCCTGCGCCTCGAGCTTCTCTCGCCCGACGGCGTGCAGCTGCAGCGCCTCGTCGACCGGCACGGCCCGAACCTGTTCCTCCGGTCGGTCGAGCAGCGGCTCCTCTGCTGCAACGTCCGCAAGGTGCAGCCGCTGAACCGCGCGCTGGCCGGCCTCGACTGCTGGGTGACGGGCCTTCGTCGTGACCAGTGGGCGTCGCGGACGGACATCCGCAAGGTCGAGATCGACCACGACCACGACGCCATCGTCAAGCTCAACCCGCTCGCGGAGTGGACGCACGACGAGGTCTGGGACTACCTCCGCGACAACGACGTGCCCACCCACGCCCTCTACGCCAAGGGGTACACGTCGATCGGCTGCAGCCCCTGCACGCGCGCGATCGCGCCCGGCGAGCCGACGCGCGCGGGGCGCTGGTGGTGGGAGACCGGCGCGCCCAAGGAGTGCGGAATGCACTGCTCGATCGAGACCGGCGGGTTCGAGCACGAGCTCCACGCGATCCTGGGCGAGGAGGCGCACGCGTGACGCCCGTGCTGCTGAAGGACGACGAGCTCGAGGTCGCACGTGCCGAGGTCGAGGCCGTGCGCGACGTTCTCGACCAGGGCGACTACCGTGACCTCCTCGACGACCTCCTCGTCGTGCTCGCCCGTGGGGACGCGATCGAGGGCCGTCAGGCGGACGAGCTCGACCGCCTGCTCACCCTGGCGCTCCAGTCGGGGCGCGTCCGCGCCCTGTACGGGCCGGGCGGCGAGCAGGCCGCTCTGAGGGCGTTCCGCAAGCTCCCGACCGGGTCGGAGCTGACCAGGAGCACGAAGGCGGTCAACGAGGCTCTCGCCTCGCTCCGCGAGCGGCCCCTCGACCGGCTGACGCTCACGGCCGTCGGGCCAGGCGCCTTCACGCTCGCGGTGTCGACGGACGGGCCCCAGCTCACGGTCAGGCTCGACCGCCAGGGTGCGCGGGTGGCGAGCGTGGAGGCGTGATGACGGCGGGCACACCGGTGTCCGACTTCAGTCGGACACCTGACGCCGACCGCGCGGCGCACGACGAGGTGTCCGACTCGAAGCCGGACACCACGAGGGAGAAGCGCTACTACATGACCTGCATCGACCTCGCGGGCCGGGACGTGCTCGTCGTCGGGGCGGGGCCGGTCGCGCTCGAGAAGATCGAGGGGCTGCTCGACGTCGACGCACGTGTGACGGTCGTCGCCCCGGACGTCTCCGAGCCGGTGGAAACGCTCGCCCGAGGTCGCCGCCTGGCGCTCATCCGTGGCCGATACCGGGCCTCCGATCTCGACGGTCGCTTCCTCGTCGTCGCCGCCACCTCGACGAGAGCCGTCAACGAGCGGGTGTACGCCGACGCCGATGCGCGCGGGATGCTCTGCAACGTCGTCGACGTGCCCGAGCTCTGCAGCTTCATCCTCCCCGCCGTGCACCGCGCCGGCCCGATCGCCGTCGCGATCTCGACCGGCGGCGCGTCACCGGCACTCGCCCAGCGCCTCCGCGACGACGTCGCCAGGCTCGTCACGCCCGCGCACACGCAGCTGGCCCGCGAGCTGCGGGAGCTCCGGCCGTGGGCCAAGGCACGGTTCCCGACCTACGAGGCGCGGCGCGACTACTTCCAGCACGTCGTCCGGGAGCGGCTCGGATGACGGTGGCCCTGGTGGGAGCCGGGCCCGGCGACCCCGGGCTGATCACCGTTCGCGGTCTCGAGCGGCTCCGGTCGTGCGACGCGGTCGTCTACGACCGGCTCGTCGCCCCGGAGCTCGTCGACGAGGCTCCGTCCGACGCGCTGCGCATCCCCCGCGACGCTCTCGACCAGGAGGAGATCAACGAGCTGCTCGTCGAGCTCGGAGGCGCAGGCCTCGACGTCGTGCGTCTCAAGGGCGGCGACCCGTACGTCTTCGGACGTGGAGGAGAGGAGGCGCTCGCCCTGGCCGAGGCCGGTGTCCCGTTCGAGGTCGTCCCGGGTATCTCCTCGCTCGCCGCCGTGCCCGCGGCCGCGGACATCCCTGTGACGCATCGTGGGGTCGCCGACACGGTCACGATCGCGACCGCCCACGCCGCCGACGGCTCGTCGCCCGACTACGAGGCGCTCGTCGCGGCCGGAGGGACGCTCGTGCTGTTCATGGGCCTGGGTCGCCTGGGTGAGCTGGCCAACGGCCTGGTCGGGGCCGGCCTGGCGGGGCACACGCCGGCCGCCGTCGTCTCGCGCGGCACGTGCCCGGACCAGGAGGTCGTCACCGCGTCGCTCGACCGGATCGCCGAGGCGGCGGGCGGGCTCCCCGGCCCGGCGCTCGTGATCGTCGGGGACGTCGTGGCTATCGGGGCGCGGCTTCGCCTCCGGCGGCGGTCGGCGGCCCGTCTTCCAGCACGCGCCTGATCCCGCGCACCGCCTGGCGGATGCGGTGCTCGTTCTCGACGAGGGCGAAGCGGACGAAGCCCTCGCCGCCCGGCCCGAAGCCCGAGCCGGGGGACACGGCCACGCGGGCCTCCCGTGCGAGGTGCTCGGCGAACGCGAGCGAGCCCATCGCCGTGAACTGCTCGGGAACGGGAGCCCACGCGAACATCGTCCCGCGCGGCTTCGGGAACGACCAGCCGGCACGATCGAGGCCGTCGCAGAGCGCATCTCGCCGTGAGCGGTAGACCTCGCACACCTCGACAGGCGTGTCCGGCGCCTCGTTCATGGCGGTGATGGCGGCGATCTGGATCGGCTGGAAGGTCCCGTAGTCGAGCCAGCTCTTGAGCCGCGCGAGCGCGCCGCAGACCTGCGCGTTGCCGACGAGGAAGCCGACGCGCCAGCCGGCCATCGAGAACGACTTCGTGAGCGTGTAGAGCTCCACTGCGACGTCGGTCGCCCCGGGAACCTGCAGGATCGAGGGTGGCTCGTGGCCGTCGAAGGCAAGGTCGGCGTAGGCGAAGTCGTGGACGACGAGGATCTCGCGCTCGCGGGCGAATCCCACCACTCGCTCCATGAACTCGAGCTCGACGGTCGCCGTGGTCGGGTTGTGCGGGAACGAGAGCAGGAGCACGCGCGGTCGCGGTGACGCCCTCGCGTAGGCGTCGGCGAGGTTCGCGAACAGGTCCTGGTCGGGCGCCATGGCGACCTGGAAGACGCTCGCGCCGGCGAGCATCGGAGCGTGGATGTGGATCGGGTAGCTCGGGGCGGGGACGAGCGCCGCGTCGCCGGGCTCGACGAGCGTCCACATGAGGTGCACCAGCCCCTCCTTCGCACCCATCGTCGCGACGACCTGGGTCTCGGGATCGAGCTCGACCCCGAACCGGCGCCGATAGAGGTCGGCGCAGGCCGAGCGGAGCTTGGGGATGCCCTTGGACGCGGAGTAGCGATGGTTGTGCGGCTTGGCGGCCGCCTCCTGGAGCTTCGCGACGGCCACGTCCGGCGAGGGGAGGTCGGGGTTGCCGAAGCCGAGGTCGACGACGTCCTCCCCGGCGCGGCGCAGCTCGAGCGTCAGCTCGCGGATCGTCGCGAACACGTACGGGGGCAGGCCGTCGAGCCGCCGGAAGGTGTGGTTCACGCCGGTCCCTCCTCTTCGGCCGGGCCGGTCGTGGCGAAGGTGAGGGTGCCCTGGCCCTCGACGTCGATCGTGACGGCGGTGCCCGGCTGCATCTCCACGACGGCCGCGGGGGACGAGAGCAGAAGGTCGCCGACCCGGAGCCGGGTGTTCCGACCGGCGAACGCCCTGGCCGCCTCCCAGTCGAACCCCTTCGTTGCCTCGGCGCGCGGTGCGTCGCCGACGTCTACCGTCACGGCCGGTGCCGGCGGCGCCTCGTCGAGCGTGGTGAACCACGGGCCCAGCGCGATCGCGAAGTCGCGGTCCTTGGGCGGCGGCAGCTCCGGCGCGCGAACGCGTGCGACGGGCGAGACCGCAACGACGGCCTCGAGGCCGACGAGCCCGGCGAGCCCGACGTCGACCGCGAGCCAGGTGGTGCCCGGCGGGGCCGTGACCTGAGCCCCGGGCCCGGCGAGCGCCGCCGGATTCGCGAACTCGAACGACCCGGCGTCGTCGAACACGCGGACGGACGGGGGAGAGACGAGCGGGACGACGAGCTCGACGTCGGACAGGCGATACCGGGCGTGATCCCGGGCGGACCCGCCGCCGGTGAAGAGGTGCTGCAGCGTCTGCGAGGCGAGGTGCACGACCTCGTCACCCTCGATGCGGCCGACCCACCCGCGCTCCATGGGCGTGTCGACGGGGTGGAACATGCAGAGCTTCGTCACCGTACAAGGCTACGGTGCGCCGCGCCGCTTCTGCGGCACGCTCGCCCGACCTCCGTCGGCGGTTGCCCGCTGGAACCACCACTCCGCTCGAAGCGCCCGTAGGAGGTCGGTCACCCGGCCCCAGCCGTGTGCCGATGCCCAGGCGTCCAGGGCCACGGGAACCTCCTGTCCGAGCTGCTCGCGGAAGTACCACTCGATCACCTCGCGGTCGTCGGTGGTGGCGGCGCCGGTCGGAAGCGAGGCGAGGACGTCGCGCTTGCGGGCGGCGCGCGCGGCGAGCTGCGCGTAGACCTCGTCGGAGCGAACCGTGAGCGCCACCTCACCGGCGACCGAGTCACGATGCGCCTCGTGTGCCCACCGCAGGACCGCGAGTCGGCGTGCGACCGCCGGGAGATCCGCCCGACTCATGCCGCGCTCCTCCAGCCAGCCGTCGACCTGGTCGGGCTCGAGCAGGCCCCGATGTCGCCGCTCCCGCTCGAGCGCCGTCTGGTGTGCCCAGGGCGACACGTCGACCCCGACGGCCGTCGCGGCGTTGCGCGCCAGCGCGGTGAGCAGGGAGCGGTCCACGAGCAGGCGGTACCCGTCCGGGTCGAGGCGCACCTCGTCGAGCACGGCCTGGAGCTCCTCGTCGGCGGTCGGGGCCGTGCCGGGGCCTGCCGCGGCCAGCTCCACCGAGCGGCGCGCATCCTCCCAGTAGCGGGTGCGTTGCAGCGTCCACGTCGGGCGAGCCGGCTCGACGCCCGCCTCGAGGTCGGTGCGGACGAGCCGAAGGAGGGCGATCGCGTCGTCGCGCTTGCGGTGCACCCGGCCCTCCGGGAGCCAGGCGCGCAGTCGCTCGTGCTCCTCGTCGCCGGGATCGAGGGCGGCGAGCAGGAGACGGTCGGCATAGAACGTCGCCTTGACCCTCGCCAGGATCGTTGCGGCCACCTGCTCCGTCACGACCCTCTCGCGCACCGCTCGCTCGAGCGTTGCGCGGACGTCGACCATGGAGTCGGACACGGCTCTGAACCCGTGCTCGGCGTCGGCATGGGCCACCGCGACCTCGTCGTCGTCCTCGAGCACGTCGTCCGCGTAGGCGCGGTACACCTCACCCACGCCCCGCATCCCGAACCGGTCGAGCTCGGCCGCCCGGAGGGCGCCCATGCTCGCGGCGCCGTAGACGTGGATCCCCTCGGACAGGGCGAACAGGATCTCCTTGTGCCACACGGCGGGCACCCGCTCGAACACGCCGTCGACGACTGCGATGACATGGGGCCTGCGGAGCGCGGCGCGCAGGACGTCGCCGTGGCCGGCGGGCGGAAGGTACTCCGCGTCCAGCACGGCCCGGGCCTCGTCGTGGGCCAGCGTCGGCCCGAGGAACACGACGACCTGCGTCACGATCCCTCCCGCAGCGCCCGCCGGCGGGCTCCGGGGACGTTGGCATCGACCTTGTCGGTCCAGCCCTCCAGCCCGGGCACGACCATCCGCACGACGGGGACGCGCGCCTCCGGTCGGGTGAGATCGACGAGGATCGCCTCCCGCACGCCCGCGGCCCGCACGCGATCCAGCTCGTGGGCCACGTCGTCGTCGATGCTCGTCCCGGGCACGTGCTCGACGTCCTCGAACGACCGGCCCGGCTGCCCGCCGAGCGTGGACACGTGGGCGGCGATGGCGTCGGCGTCCCTGACCTGCCGATAGTGGCTCGGTGGGCAGTCGTCTCGGCTGCCGGAGATGAGCGTGAGCCGGCTCTGGGCCGCCTCCGTCAACGCTCGCGACAGCGCCACCGCGCGGTCCGGATGGCAGCCGCCGCCCATCGCCGCCGGGAGGCGCCGTGTTCGGTCGGCGCGGCGGTCGACGATCGTCACCGAGAACACCGGCAGCCCGACGTCCGTCGTCAGGTCCGACGCGACGACGCCGACGCCCGCCGCGTCGTATGCGTCGAGCAGCATCCGGCAGCCGGGGTCCGCGACCGTGTCGAGGTCGAGTCGACGTGACGCCCGGTCTGCCGGCGGGCGGTCGCGCCACAGGGCGAACGCGTCGCGCTCCACCACTTCGCAGAGAGCGTGGCTCACGGCCTCGAGGAGGTGATTCCCGGCCGCCAGGCCGGTGCCGTTGGCCAGGAAGCAGCCGCTGCCCTGCGGCCCCGGGGCACGGAAATCGAGGTGCACGCTCTCGTACGGGACCCAGACGCGCTCGCCGCTGAGCACGTCCGTGCCCTCGACCCACAGGATCGAGAGGTCGGGATGGAATCGCGACCAGGACGGTCGGGGAAGCTGCTCGACGTCGGCGACGCGCGCGACGGCGCGCAGCTCCCGATAGGTGGCGAGGCGGAGCGGGAGGAGGACGTGCTCGGCATGCCAGGCCTCGAGGGCCTCCATGATCCCGGACACCTTGGCCGCCGTCAGGTCGACGCCCTTGCCCTGGGACACGGAGAGCGACCGCCCGTTCGGGCGGCAGACCATCACGACCGGGATGCCGATCACGTCGAGGCCGGTGACCACGGCCACCCGCGTGACGCCGATCTGCGGAAGCAGGGGCTGGAG
This sequence comes from uncultured Actinomycetes bacterium, assembly GCA_963786055.1. Lineage (GTDB taxonomy): Bacteria > Actinomycetota > Thermoleophilia > Gaiellales > Gaiellaceae > Gaiella. The sequence continues at coordinate 35,032 of CAWAXS010000021.1, forward strand.
ACGCTCGAGCGTGCGCGTGGGCTCGACCGTGCGGTGCGTGCCGTCGAGGTGGACCTTCTCGGCTGCCGCGAGCGGCGTCACCGACACGCGCCGCCTCGTTCCCGTGCGGCGCTAGGACTGGTCGGCGCCGGGCGGCCCGCCTTCGGGCATCGGCGTGACCGAAGCGGTCTCGGACGCCCCCTCGGGCATCGGCGTGAACGCCACCGTCTCGGACCCGGCCTCCGGCATCGGAGTGTGGGCGGCATCCGACCCGCCCTCCGGCATCGGAGTGTGGGCGGCGTCCGATCCGCCGGCGACGCGCTGCACCGAGAACGCGTGAAGGCGCGGGACGTTCTCGGCGACGTCGGCGCCGGCCTGGAGCGGCGCGGGCACGTCCGACACGGCGTATCCGGAGAGATCGGTCTTCGGGATGAAGTAGTGGGTGCCGTCCTCGCCCTTCAGCAGCACACCCGGTGTTGGCTCTTCGCTCAACGTGCCCCTCCTCGCCCTGTCGTGGCTTGCCCGTGCGACCGTGGACCTGACGCGAGGATCGTGGCCTTCGCGTAACCGGCCGTGTTCGACTTGGCCAGGTATACCACTCTCGCCCGCTCGATGTCCGCGTGCGCATCGACCCGTTCCGGGGCCGATGCGAGGCGCTGGACGACGCGGGCCCGGTCGAGGAGCACGTCGGCGACGACGTTGGGCCACTCGGTCGACCCCGCCAGTCGGACCGCCGCGTCGACGAGGTCGAGCGGTTCCTCCGTCCCCTGTTCGGCGAGCGCCCGGGCGAGGGCGCTCCGCCAGAGGACCTGCGAGAGAACGTCCGCCTCTCCGGCCTCGTCGCGCGCCGCGGTCGCGTAGGCCGCGGCCTCCTCCGGCCGTCCGAGGTCGACCAGCGAGTGCGCGAGTTGCCCGGCGAGCGTCGACGAGAACGCGCGGTTGCCCGCCTCGCGCAGCGCGTGATAGGAGGGTCGCAGTGCCTGCTCCGCTCGCTCCGGGTCACCCGCGAGCAGCTCGCAGCGGCCGACGTTCTGTCCCCACGACCCCCACAGCACGACCCGCTGGCCCAGTCGCTCGGCGATCTCCCGCATGCGGTCGAGCGCGCGACGTGCGCCGTCGATGTCTCCGGCCTGGGCGAGCAGATAGGCGTGGCCGCCGAGCACGAACGGCTCCGCGGCAGGGTCGTCGCGCACGCTCTCCAGCAGCTCCGACGTCCCCTCGAGCGCCTCCGGCACCGGCGTCGGCCCCCACGCGAGGTTCATCGCGAGCATCCCGGGGAGCCGGCCCGCGAGCGGGTGCGAGAGCCGCTCGGCAAGGATCCCGAGCCGGTCGATCGCATCCCGGGCGGCGCCCGACCGGCCGACGGTCATGCTCGTGAGGTACGAGAGCCAGCAGGCGCGGACGAGCGCCTGCGCGTCGTCGTGAGCCGCGAACAGCTCGATGGCCGCCTGCGCCTGGCGATGGAAGCGATCGACCGCGGCGGCCGTCGACGTCAGCTGGAGCTCGATCTCCCCCCGGCACACCTCGGCCAGCGCGCGGGAGACCTCGTCGACGCCGCCCGCTCCGTCGAGCTCGTCGAACACGCGGACGGCCTCGGCGTTGCGTCCGGCTTCCATGAGCGCCTCGCCGAGGTCCACGACGATGCGGGCGCGCGCAGGATGCCCCGCGGGCAGCAGGGCCGCCGCACGTCCGAGCAGCCCGGACGCGGCGTCGATGTCGGCGCGCCGCGCAGCCCTCCGTCCGGCCGTCGCGAGACGCCCGGCGGCACGTGCGCCGAGCGCCTGTGCCTCGTCGTCGACGGGGCCGAGCTCGGCGCGGTAGAGGTAGCTCTGCTCGAGGTGGTACCCGAGGATCTCCTCGTACTCGGCGATCCGTGCGGCGACCAGGCGCTCCAGCCAGTCGGCGAACTGCCTGTGCAGGTCTGCACGGAGCTTCTTCGCGGTCGCGTGGTAGGCGGCATCCCGGACGAGGATGTGCTTGAAGCGGAAGGCGGCCTCGCCGGCGAAGCTCGCCTCGGCGGGGCGGACGAGGTCCTTGCCGGTGAGGGCCTCGAGGCTCGCCTGCACCGACCGGCGCGAGGCGGGCTCCGAGAGCTCCACGACGGCGCCCCGGTGGAAGACCTCGCCCTCGATCGAGCCACGCTCGAGCGCGGCGCGGGCCTCGGGCTCGAGCCGGTCGAGGCGCGCGCCGAGGAGCGCGTGCAGGCTCGCCGGGAGGGCGAGCGCGTCGAGGTCGCCCTGGAGGGTGCAGACGCCGTCCTCGAGGAGCAGCGCGCCCTCGTCCACGAGCATCGCGACGAGCTCCTCGACGAAGAGCGGATTGCCACCCGACGCAGTCGCGAGCCGCGCGCGTACGGCGGGCTGCGCGCTGCCCAGCAGGCCCTCCAGCAGCGCGTCGACCTCGTGCTCGCCGAACGGCTCGAGGCCGGCCGTGACCTGCCAGTCGCGACGGTGCTCGCGGAGCTCCGGCCGGGCGAGGCAGAGCACCATGACGGGTGCATCCGCGATCGCCGCCGGGAGGCCGGCGAGCAGGTCGAGAAGCGTCGGCTCGGCCCACTGGATGTCGTCGACGACGACCACGAGAGGCCGGGCGCCGGCGGCGGCTGCGAGGAATTCGCGGATCGCCCCGGCCGTCTCCTCCGCGGTCGTGGCGCCGTCGGCGAGCCCGAGCAGCTGCGCGATCGTCGTCCCGACGACGCTCCCCCTCGGGGAGCCGTCGACGTGCGCCTCGATGAGCGCCCGCGCCTCGGCGGGCGAGTGCTCGTCCTTGATCCGGGCCAGCTCGCGCACGATCTGGCCGACCGCCCAGTAGGTGATGCCCTCCCCGTAGGAGAGGCATGTGCCGCGGACGACCCGGGCCCGTGTTCCGACACGCGCGACGAACTCCGCCACGAGACGCGACTTGCCCACGCCCGGCTCGCCGACGATCGTCACCAGCCGGCACTCCGGTGCCGCGAGAACGGCCCCGAGCTCCCGCTCGAGCAGCTCGAGCTGCTCCGCGCGGCCGGTGAACGGCGTCCCGACCCGCCTCACGACCGGCCCGAAGTCGCTGACCTCGAGCAGGCGGTAGGCGGGCACGGGCTCCGCCTTTCCCTTCGCGCGGAGCGGCTCCACGGCCTCGGTCCGCACCGCGTCGCGGACGAGACGGTACGTCGGCTCGCCGAGCAGCACCTCGCCGGGCCCTGCGGCCTGCTCCAGCCGCGCGGCGACGTTGACCGGATCGCCTGTCACGAACGTCTCCCGGTCGGACGCATCGCCGGCGACGACCTCGCCGGTGTTGACACCGATCCGGAGCGCGATCCTCGTGCCGAACCGCCGCTCGAACTCCTCGTTCAGGGACGCGAGCCGCGCCTGCATCTCGAGCGCCGCGCGGCACGCGCGCAGGGCGTCGTCCTCGTGCGCCTCGGGCACGCCGAACACGGCCAGCACGGCGTCGCCGACGAACTTCTCCACGGTGCCCCCGTGACGCTCGAGCGCCCCTCGCATCTCGTGGAAGTACGAGAGCATCAGGCTCCGAACCGTCTCCGCGTCGACCCGCTCGCCCATCGCCGTCGAGCCCGAGAGATCGCAGAAGACGAGCGTCGCGAGCTTCCGCCGCTCCGGGGCGGGGGTCGCGAGGGGAATGCCGCAGTAGCCGCAGTGGTGGAAGCCCTCGGGATTCTCCCTACCGCAGCCGGCGCAGATCACAGCCGAGGACACTACGGCGTGCGCGGCCGGCCGGCGGGGGATCCGACAGAGCCACGACATCGCGCCGTGACGCGACGGGCGGGGAGGCTCAGCCGCCCATCTCGAACGCCGTTCGCCCGCCGATGTCGACGACCTCCTGCAACCGCGCCCGGCCGTCGCCGATCAGGGGATCGCCGTGGGCGAGCAGGACGTGCTGGAAGTCGAGCTCGTCGAGCACGCGGGCGTATGCCGCGAGCAGTGCGCGCTTCGTGGCCGGCGGATCGTCCATCAGCACGTCGGGGACGAAGCCGAGCAGCCCGTCCGAGCCGACGCGGACGAGGCCGTCGGCGAGGAGGACCGCTCGCTTCTCCGGCAGGTACAGCGCCGTCTCGTCGGGACAGAGACCGCCGACCTCATAGGCCACCACGCCGCCCGGCAGCCGGTCGCCCGGCTCGAACCCCTCGACGGCCTCGCCGTGGGTGAACTCGTGCAGCCCAGCGCGGTTGCAGCGCACGGTGCAGCCGAAGGCCTCGGCGAAGCGCGCGCTGTCGCGGTAGTGATGACGGTTGGAGAGAAGAACCGTCGTGGGCCGGGCGGGGCGCCGGGCGAACCACTCGAGGCCGTCCTCCGCCGGCACGAGCGGGTCGATCGCCACGCCGTCGTCGTCGAGCCAGTAGGACGAGACGTCGATGTGGATCTTCGGGTGGAGCGTCGTCCAGTGGAAGATCCCGGGGAGTACCTCACGCACGAAATCACCATAGCCCGGATGGCGGCACGGCCCGGTCGGGAGCCCCCTCCAGCAACATCCGTAGAAACCCCTGCCCGATCTCCCTGTTCGTCGTCATACCATCTGGATGCCGCCCGCACGGCGGCCGTATCGATCGGAAGGAACGGATCATGGACACGTTTGCACGCAGGCTTCTGCTCGGGCTCGCGTTCGCCGCTCTAGCTGCGGCGACCGTCGCCACGACGGTCGTCGCCGCGCCCGCGCGGCAGTCCGCCGGAACGCTGACGTTCTGCACCGACGCGACCTATCCGCCGGAAGAGTTCTTCCAGGGGACGAAGCTCGTGGGCTCCGACATCGACATCGGCAGCGAGGTCGCGAGGCGTCTCGGGATGACGGCGAAGTTCCAGAACACGGGCTTCGACGGCATCATCGCCGCTCTCCTCGCAAAAAAGTGTGACGCGATCATCAGCGGGATGAACGACACTCCGGAGCGGCGCACGCAGGTGGCGTTCGTGGACTACATCGCCGTCGGGCAGTCGTTGATGGTGAAGAAGGGCAACCCGAAGAAGATCACGTCGGTCGCGAGCCTCTCCGGGCGCACCGTTTCCGTCGAGGTCGGGACGACGAACAAGGCCTTCCTCGACAAGGAGAGCGCGAAGCTGAAGAAGCAGGGCAAGGCGGCCATCAAGATCACGACGTTCCCGAAGGACACGGACGCCGCGAACGCGCTCAAGACGGGCCGCGTGGACGCGTACTTCGGCGATGCCCCAGTCGTCGCGTACTACATCCAGCGCGACGCGAGCTTCGCCTTCGCAGGCTCGCCCGTGAACCCCATCCTGGTCGGGATCGCGCTCCGCAAGGGCGATCCGCTCATCGCCAAAGTGCAGAAGCAGGTGACAGCGATGTACGCAGACGGCAAGATTGCGTCGATCCTGGCGAAGTGGAAGATGTCGGGGGTCGCATTGAAGAAGAAGTAGACCGAACCAACCGTCGCGAGGAGCGCCCGAGATGCTTGCCGCCTTCGACTGGGGGACGTTCTGGGACAGGATCTTCGGCGTCGACTCGGCTTTCGCCTCGGCGCTCTTCGCGACGATCTACATCGCGGTCATCGCGCAGGTTCTCGGGGTCGTGCTGGGCCTCATGGCAGCGCTCATGCGCATGTCTCGCCTGCGGGTGCTCCAGGTGCTCTCGGGGCTGTACGTCTGGGTGTTCCGCGGCACACCGGTGATCGTGCAGATCTTCTTCGTCTATTTCGGCGTCAACATCCTGTTCGGCGTCACGCTGATCCCCAACTCGCTCGACTTCCGAGCGTTCACACTGGGCGGCGCCGCGTTCGCCGGCATCCTGGCGCTCGGCTTCAACGAGGGTGCGTACATGCGGGAGATCATCCGCGCCGGCATCGACTCGGTCGACAGCGGCCAGCTCGAAGCGGCGCGGTCGCTCGGGATGAGGCACGGGCTTGCGATGCGGCGGATCGTCCTCCCCCAGGCGGCGCGAGTCATCGTCCCGCCGCTCGGCAACGAGTTCAACAACATGCTGAAGACCACGTCGCTGCTGTTCTTCATCGGCGTCGTCGAGCTGTGGGGGAACGCGGAGATCGGCTATTCGCAGACGTTCAAGCCGGTCGAGTACTTCGCGGCGGTGGCGGTCTGGTACCTGCTGCTGACGACGATCTGGACGCTGATCCAGTCGTGGATCGAGCGGCGGCTGGCGGTCAGCGAGCGCGACGAGTCGGAGTTCACGCTGGTCGAGCGGCTGCGCGGCGCGTTCTCGCCCGCCTACCGGGGGCGCGCGTGACCGACCTGGTCGTACGGGCGGTCGACGTGGAGAAGCGCTTCGGTCACCTCGAGGTGCTGAAGGGCGTCTCGCTCGACGTCGCCAAGCGCGAGACGATCTGCGTCATCGGCCCGTCCGGCTCGGGCAAGACCACGTTCATCCGCTGCGTCAACCACCTCGAGAAGATCGACGGTGGGCGGATCGAGGTGAACGGGCACCTGATCGGCTACCGGGAGCGCAACGGGCGGCTCGTCGAGGACAGCGAGCGGTCGATCGCGAAACAGCGCACGCAGGTCGGCATGGTGTTCCAGCGGTTCAACCTCTTCCCGCACAAGACGGCCCTCGAGAACGTGATCGAGGCGCCGGTGCACGTTCTCGGCGTGCCCAGGAAGCAGGCGGTCGACGAGGGCACCGAGCTGCTGCGACGCGTCGGGCTGCTCGGGAAGCGCGACACCTACCCGGGGAAGCTGTCGGGCGGACAGCAGCAGCGGGTCGCGATCGCGAGGGCCCTGGCGATGAAGCCGGCGCTGATGCTCTTCGACGAGCCGACGAGCGCCCTCGACCCGGAGGTGATCGGCGAGGTGCTCTCGGTGATGGAAGAGCTTGCCCACGAGGGAATGACGATGATCGTCGTCACGCACGAGATGGGATTCGCCCGGGTCGCCGCCGACCGCGTCGCGATGATGGACGACGGCCGGATCATCGAGGAAGGCACGCCAGAGCAGCTCTTCGATGGCCCGGAGCACGCTCGCACGAAGCAGTTCCTCTCGAAGATCCTGTAGGGCCGCC
>CAWAXS010000022.1:0-84322 GCA_963786055.1 uncultured Actinomycetes bacterium
GGAGTAGCGTCCCCGCTCGTGGTGTACGAGCCGGTTGAGGTTGTCTTCCGCGGCTGTCGTGGAGCGCGAGCCGTAGGCGAGCGCGGAGCGACGGCCGCGGGTCCGGTGATAGCTGACCACCGCGTCATCCTCGCGAGGTCTTGTCGGACTTCAGCGAGGAGGAGCACGGTGGTCGAGCAAAGGATGGATATGTCGGGCTGGTTGCGCAAGCAGCTCGAGGAGGCGAGCCCGGATCTGTTGCGGGCGATGGTCAAGGACGTGGCGGAGGCTTTGATGAGCGCGGACGCTGACGCGCTTTGCGGCGCTGCCTACGGCGAGCGCTCGCCGGAGCGGGTCAACCGCCGAAACGGCTACCGCGAGCGCGACTGGGACACGCGGGTCGGCTCGATCGAGCTCGCCGTGCCGAAGCTCAGGGAGGGCAGGTACTTCCCGGACTGGCTGCTGCAGCCGCGGCGGCGGGCTGAGCAGGCGTTCGTGTCGGTGATCGCCGACGCCTACCTGGCCGGCGTTTCGACGCGCCGGGTCGAGAAGCTCGTCCAGCAGCTCGGGGTCGAGCGGATCCGACTGGTTCGTCCGGCGGGGGCGTGACGATCGCGGCGTAGCCGTGATCGGAGCGATTCCGCCGGGCGGCCCGGAAGGAGGCCCATGATGGGCGGCATGGAGATCCCGGACGAGCTGATCGATCAGCTGCTCGGGGAGTACCAGGGGCCGGAGCAGTTGACCGGCCCGGACGGGTTGATCAACCAGCTGCGCAAGCGGCTGATCGAGCGTGCGGCCGGCGCCGAGCTCGAGCAGCATCTTGGCTATCGGCCGGGCGCCGAGCCGCCGGTGGGGCAGCCTAACCGGCGCAACGGTGTCTCGGCGAAGACGTTGCGCACGGTCGACGGGCCAGTCTCGGTTGAGCTGCCACGCGACCGCGACGCGAGCTTCGAGCCTCGGATCGTGCCGAAGCACTCCCGCTCCTTCGACGGCTTCGACGAGCAGATCCTCGCCCTCTACGCGGGCGGGATGACCACGCGCGAGATCCAGCGGCATCTGCGCGAGCTGTACGGCGTCGAAGTCTCGGACGGGCTGATCAGCGAGGTGACCGCCTCGATCCAGGACGACGTGCGTGCCTGGCAGGGGCGGCCGCTGGAGGAGCTGTACGTCGTCGTCTACCTGGACGCGCTGCAGGTCTCGATCCGCGACCAGCAGGTCGTCCGCAAGAAGGCCGTCTACGTCGCGGTCGGGGTCACGCTGGAAGGGACGCGCGACTGCCTCGGCCTCTGGATCGAAAAGAGCGAGGGCGCCCGCTTCTGGACGAGCGTGCTCACCGAGCTGCGTAACCGCGGCGTCAAGGACGTGCTCTTTGTCTGCACCGACGGCTTGACCGGCTTCCCGGAGGCGATCGACGCCGTCTTTCCGCAGGCGGTCAACCAGACCTGCATCGTCCACCTCGTCCGCCACAGCCTGCGCTACCTCTCCTGGAAGGAACGCAAGACATGTGCCGGCGAGCTCAGACGGATCTACACGGCAGCCGACGCCGACGCCGCCCGCCAGGTGCTCGACGAACTCGTCGTCGCTTGGGCCGACAGCAAGACACGCACCGCCGCACTACAGGTCTGGGAGCGCGCCTGGGAGCGGGTCATCCCGTTCCTTGCCTTCCCCGAAGAGATCCGCCGCATCGTCTACACCACCAACACCGTTGAGAGCCTGCACATGCAGATCCGTAAGACGATCAAGACCAGAGGACACTTCCCCAACGACGACGCCGCGCTCAGACTGATCTGGCTCGCCATCCAGCGCGCCAAGAGCTCATGGAAGACCTGTTACAACTGGACAAACGCGATGGCCGTCCTACGCATCCACTTCGGAGACCGCATCCCCGACAACACCTAACCACCACCGATACACAGAAAAACGCGCAGGCTCGTCGCGAGAAACGAGCCGGCGGCTCCAACCTAAGCGGCGGGAGCGACTTGCGGCTGCTGCTTCGTGACGTCGCGCACGGGGACAGTCTCCCGGGGCGGGACCGCGGGAGCCGTCTTCAAACACAGCTCCCGGGGGTTGGAGTTGCCCATCCCGTACGCGCCGATGATCCCCAGGACACGCCCGCACAGCTCCTCGATCTCGGGGGGTTCCACGCTTGTCAGGTTTGCCTCCTCCCCTCGGATCGCTTCACACCGGCCGGAGACAGCCGACGCAAGTCGGCGATGTTGCCGGTCACGCAGGCTCAACGCCTTGCGAATCATCGGTTTCCCTCCCGCCCCAGTACGACGTGGGGTGAACGCCCGCGCCGTAGGCCCAATTGTCGCGCCGTCAGCGTCGTCTTCCAAGCCCCGACCCATCGCGCGCGAGACTCGGAACTGCGATTTCTTCGCAAATAGCGAAGAATTACAAGCGGCTAGGCGAGCCCTTCGCGCTTGCGCCAGACGTGCTCCTGCAAGCACTCAGGTACAGCACGTCACGGCGGCGCTCGAGGGCTTCGGTGAGCCAGGAGCGTCCGCGAACGTCAACTGCCCGGCAGGACAGACGGCGAACGAGAACGGCTATTGCGGGTACAGCGTTCCGCGGAGGTGGAGGTGGCTGCGCGATGCCCTGGACGAGGCGGCCGGCGGCGAGCGTGAGGCCCGTGTCGCCCGCGTTGGCGACTGACTATGAAGCGGGGATAGCAACGGGCCGGGCAGACCGCACCGCGGGCTTCCAGACCACACGGGAGGCACGGACCCGGCCCGTCCTGGCGATCGTAGCCACGTCATGCTGCTGGCTCGCGCGCCGCCTCCGCCTGGAGCATCTCCGGCGTCCAGCCGCCATAGACGCCGTCCGTTAATTCCAGCGACCCATGCCCGAGCGTCGCCTCGATCAGCCGGGGTGATAGCCCCGCCGCTGCATCAGCACGCTCGTCGAATAGCGCAGGGAGTGGAATGTCCGAGGCAGCCGCAGATCGGGGTGTTCCTTCGGGATCCCGGCGTTCGCCATCGCCTCCACGAAGCGCCGCTGCAGGACACGCCGGCCCAGACGGGAGCCCCCCGGAGCAGGGAACACCTGCCCCTCGGTCTGGACGCCGACGATCGCGGTCCACTCGTCCAGCACCGCTCGCGCGTGGGGGGTCAGGTAGACGACGCGCGGCTCACGATCCTTCGGCTCGATCAGCGAGCCGGTGCCGTCGTCCCACTGGTGCTCGACGCGGACACGGCCGTTGAGCAGATCGACGTTCGTCCAGTCGAGCGCGATCAGCTCCCCGAGGCGCAGGCCCGTCTCGGCGGAGAAGCGGCAGGCGTACAGGTAGACGCGCTCCTCGTCCTCGTCCACGTTGCCGAGTTCGGTCCAGAGGCGCTCAAGCTCTCCGTCCTCGAACGGTGCCTTACCCCGCTTCGGCGGCTTCAGCTTCGTCGCCTTCGTGAACGCGGGCACGGGGTTGATTTCGAGGTAGCGATCATCGACCGCGACGGCGAGGCAGGCGCTCAACTCGCGCAGGTAGCGGAGCCGCGAGGCAGGCTTCAGCGTCGTGAACGGTTCAAGGAAGCGGCGTAGCTCGGGGTTGCCGATCTCGCGCAGGTAGAGCGACCCGAACGTCTCCCGGCCCCGGTTGAGCGTGCTCGCGTAGGAGCCCTTCGTGCGCGGGTGAAGCTCGCCGGAGGCGATCCGCGCGTCGAGGATCCTCTCGAACTCGTCGGCCCAGTCGGAGAACGTGATGTTCTTCGGCTTCGCGACGCCGACGCGGCCCTCGTCGATCTCGCGTTGCGCCGCCGCCAGCGCCCGCTCGGCCGTCGTACGGTCCTTGACCCGGGCTCCCTTCACCGGGCGGCCGTCACGGTCACGGCTGAACACGTAGTAAGAAGGTGAGCAGGCGCAGCCGCTGCCCCTGCCGACGCTCGACAGCGCCGTCTTGGTCACGTTCGGGCACGACCGGCTGTGCGCTACTCGGAGCGAAGCCTTGCGCGGACTCATCGGGAACCTCCCTGTAGACGGTGGCCTGGAAGCCCCGCGAGCGTATCAGGATTTGTACCCGACGTGTACCCGCAGTCGTGCAGCCGAGCTAGGCGGTGCAGGCGAAAGACCTGCAAATCACGACTAACCGAAGCCGAGGATGAACTTCGCGTCGTCCGACATGCGGTCGGGCGTCCACGGCGGGTCGAACGTCAGCTCGACTTCGACCTGCTCCACGCCCGGAAGCGCCGCGACGGCCTCGTGGATGTTCTCCTGGATCATCGGGCCCGCCGGGCAGCCCATCGACGTGAGCGAGTGGATGATCTTCACGTTCGGCCCCGCGATCTCGGCGTCGTAGTAGAGACCCAGCTCGACGATGTCCATCCCGAGCTCCGGGTCCTCCACGCCGTGCAGGGCCTCGACGACGTCGTCCTTCGTGATCATGGCCGTACCGTAGCGACTGGGCGGTCCGTTGCCTGCACGTTGCTCCTTGCTCCGACCGGCAACGACTCGGAGGTCAGCCTGGGATGGAGAGCACGATCTTCCCCAGCTGCTCGCCGGCTTCGAGGCGCTCGTGCGCGGCGCGGATCTCGGCGAGCGGATAGACACGGTCGACGTGAACCCCGACACGTCCGGTGCGGACGAGCTCGTAGGCGCCGAGGAAGTCGTCGCGCGTGCCCATCGTCGAGCCCATCACCGTCAGCTGCTTCCACCAGAAGCGGTGGAGCTGCGCTGGGGGGTTCGGGCCGCTCGTCGCGCCGCAGACGACGACGCGCCCGCCGGAGCGCACCGCGGCGAGCGACCGCGCCCACGTCGCCTCGCCGACCGTCTCGACGACGATGTCGACCCCCTTTCCCGTCGCCTCCCGCACCGCCGCCGGGACGTCGGCCTTCGCGTGGTTGACCGCCACGTCCGCGCCCCATTCGACGGCTCGCGCGAGCTTGTCGTCGCTCCCCGACGTCACGATCGTCTTGAGCCCGAGCGCCCGGCAGATCTCGAACGCCGCCGTGGCGACACCGCCGCCGATGCCCCAGATCAATGCCCACTCGCCCTCACGCACCGCCGCGCGCGTGACGAGCATGCGGTACGCGGTCTCGTAGACGAGCGGGAAGGCCGCCGCGGCCTCGAACGAGAGCGAGTCGTCGAGGGGGAACACCTGCGCGTCGGCGACCGCGATCAGCTCCGCGTGCGTCCCGTCGCAGTGCTCGCCGATGACGGTGATGACGTCCCCGTGCTCCATTCCGGGGTTGAGCACCACCCGCTGTCCCGGTTCGAGGCCGTCCACGCCGTCTCCGACCGCTTCGACGATCCCGGCGCCGTCGGCGCCGAGGATGCGCGGCTTCGGCACCGAAGGCAGCCCCTTCCGCACCCAGACGTCCAGGTGGTTGAGGGACGCGGCCCGGAGCCGGACGAGCACCTGCCCGGGGCCGGCGACCGGATCCGGCACCTCCTCGACCCGCAGCACCTCCGGACCGCCGTCCTCGTGGATCCGGGCGGCGAGCATGGCACGATCCTATGTGGAGCCTGCGACCCGGCGACGCACAGGCCGCCCGGCCGGCGCGTGATCGCTGTGTTACAAGCTCCTCATGACCGCCGAGGAGCTCCGTCGCGTGGGGGAGCAGCTCGGGCTCGACGTGGTCGGGGCCGCGCAGGCGGCACCGTACGACGAGACCGAGCGTCACATCCGCGAGCGGCGCGAGCGGGGGCTCTTCGGGTCGATGCGATTCACCATGGCGCGCCCGGAGGTCTCGTGCCATCCCGAGCAGCTGCTCGAGGGGGCTCGCACGGTCGTCTCGGCCGCGCTCTGCTACTACACCCCGGGCCCGGCTCCGGGGCCGGGAGAGGGAAGGATGCCCCGGTACGCGTGGCGCGACCACTATGCCCTCCTCCGCGAGCGCCTGGACGCGCTCGGCCGGCGGCTCGGCGGCTCGTACCGCGTGCTCGTCGACGCCAACCATCACGTCGACCGCGCGGGTGCCGAGCGCGCGGGACTCGGGTTCATCGGCAAGAACACGATGCTCATCACGCGGACGCACGGCTCCTGGGTGGTGCTGGGGACGCTGATCACCGACGTCGAGCTCGAGACGACGGCGCCGCTCGAGGCCGGCTGCGGAAGCTGCACGCTCTGCATCGACGCCTGCCCTACCGGGGCCCTCGACGAGCCGGGCGTGCTCGATGCGACCCGGTGCCTCGCGTACTGGACGCAGACCGCGGGCGCGATCCCCGACGACGTGATGGACGCGCTCGAGGACAGGGTCTACGGCTGCGACATCTGCCAGGACGTCTGTCCGTGGAACCGCGGGGTCGAGAAGCGACGCGCCGGCCGGCCGCTTCCCGAGGGCTCGGAGCCCGTCGTCTCGCTCGTCGACTGGCTCGAGCGCGACGGGCGGGAGCTCGTCGCGGACTTCGACCGTCTCTACGTACCGAAGAACGACCCGCGTTGGCTCCGGCGGAACGCCCTCGTCGCCGTCGGCAACGACGGCCGCAGCGAGGACGAGCCGCTGGCCCGGCGCTTCGTGGACGACGACGACCCCGTTCTGCGGAGCGCCGCCGCACGGGCCGTGGCGCGCATCGGGACGGGCCCCGGCACGTGACGGACGAGATACCGACGTCCGCCGACCGGCTTCGGGTCGTGGCGCACGAGCTGCGCAGCCCTGTCGCCGCGCTCGTGGCGCTCACCGACGCGGCACCGGCCCTTCGCGGGCCGGGCGAGCGACGCCGGCTGCTCGACCTCGCGGTCGCCGCGGGCCGGGACATCGAGCGGATCCTCTCCGACCCGGAGCTCCTCTCGCTGCGTCCCGATGCTCGTCGACGTCGGCGAGCTCGCGGCCGGCCTCGCAGCCGACCGGGTCGTGGTGGCGGTCGAGGGGCGGCCGGAGGCCAGGGCGGACGCGACGCGCCTGCGCCAGGCGATCGCCAATCTCGTGGCGAACGGCCTGCGCCACGGCACGCGCGTCGAGATCGAGGTGACGGAGACGGACGGCGAGGTCGTCGTGGACGTGACCGACGACGGGCCTGGAGTCGCTCGGGGGCTGGACCCGTTCGCGCGTGGCGTGAGCGGAGCCGGGTCGTCGGGCCTCGGGCTCTGGCTGGCTCGGGCGATCGCCGAGGCGCACGGTGGCTCGCTCGTGCTCGTTCCCGGCACGGAGCCAGGGGCGCGGTTCAGGCTGGCTCTACCGTCCGCTTCCGGCGCGGGCTGAGCCCGAGCTCGGACTGGAGCGATTGTGCCCGCGCGGCGACGGCACGACGCATCGCGGCGGGCTCGAGCACGACCGTCTCGCCCCGGTCGGCGAGCACCTCGGAGAGCAGCCACTCCTCCGTCTTGAACGTGACGTCCGCGATCGCGGACTTGTCGGTCAGCGCCCGTGCGCCGCGCTCGAGCTTCCAGCGCGCGATCGGCGGCCCGTGCCACAGGTGCGCGACCGCGGGCTCCGCGAGGTAGTTCGGGTCGAAGCCCACGCGCGGCTCGAAGCTCTCACGCGTGAGCTTGGCCGACCGCATCCGGTCGAGCCGGTAGGTGCGGGGCCCGTCGACCGTGCGGTCCCACGTGTGGACGCGCCAGAAGGGCAGCTCTCGCTCGATCGTGTACGGCTCGACGAGGCGCGTGGTTGGCTCCTCCTCGCCCTCCTTCAGATACTCGAGCTCGACGAGGCGGCGCTTCTCGGCTCCGTCGGACAGCGTGCGGACGAGCGCCTCCTCGTCGTCGCCCGCGCTCGAGGCTTCCGAGGGCGCCAGCTCGAACTGACCGAACGTCTCCTCGAGCTTCTTCCGCACGCGGTCGAGCGGGGTGTCGGCGTCGGCGGCGATCGTCGGGCCGACGTACTCGATCGCCAGCCTGATCGCGCGCGCCTCGAGCGGCGTCAGCTTCGGCGGCTTGCGGAAGACGTCGCCGTACAGCTCCTTGTCGACGTGCACGCGGTCTGCGTCGGCGTCGACCTCCGCGTAGACCGTGTAACAGCCCCCGCCGAAGTTCACGAGGTTGAGGAGCGAGAGGGTGTCCTGCAGCTCCTCGCGCGGGAGCGAGAACCGCTCGGCGAGCTCCGTGGCGTCGAGGTCGGCGCTGCGACCGTCGCCGCACGACGCGAGAAGATGGGCGAGGAGGGCCTGGAGGACGCCGAACCGCTCGGGCGCCACCGGTCCGGCCGGCTGGCGTTCCGTCGCGGGACGGGACTCCGCACGCCGCTCGCGTGCAGTCTCGGGCGCGGCCCCGGTGTGGCGCGTGCGAAGCAGCCGCAGGGCGTCACGCACCTCGTCACGGAGCGCGGCCGGCTCGAGCGGCACGGCCCTGCCGTTCTGGCGGAGGATCCACGAGACGAGCGGCCCGAGGGTCGAGTAGGGCGTCTCGAAGACGCCGTCCACGACCGCTCCCGCGTCCGCGAGCGTGCGGTGCACCCACCAGGCCGTGTCCCCCTGGACGCCGATCCGCGCGATCCCGGCCTGTGGGCCGATCTGCCACGGCCGCGCGACGCGATGCGCCTCGACGTCGAAGTCCGCGGGCAGGCGGAAGTCGCGCTCGCGCCGGGTTGCGAACCGGATGTCCGACCGGATCCTCGCGACGCGGAACGTGCGGATCGCCTCACGGTCGAGGTCGTGACCGACCACGTACCAGACGCCCTCGTCCAGCCTGAGCGCAAACGGGTTGAGCCGCCGCTCCGTCTCCCGCTCCCGTGCGGGAGACCAGTAGCGGAACTGGATCGTCCGTTGCTTCGAGATGGCGGCCTCGAGCTTCGAGAGCCGCGCGGCGAGCTCGGGCGAGTAGTCGGGGGCGGTGACCCTGACCCGCTCGGCCGTCTCGGTCGGGGCGTGACGGAAGCCCGGTCGGCCGAGCGCGAGGTTCTGGAGCGCGAGGCGCAGCGGCTCCGCGTACGCGAACTTCCCCTCGAGGGTGTAGAGCGCCGTCTGGAGCGCCGCGAGCTCGTCCTCGTCGAGCTCGAGCTGGTCGAGGAAGTAGTTCTCCGACCGCAGGGTGTACAGCTCCTCGCCGGTGAACTCGTCTCTCTGGGAGGTCAGCGGGACTCCGAGCGCGGTCAGCTCCGCGCGATCGGAGTAGAAGCGGCGCGCGAATGCCTCGTCCGACATCTCCGAGTAGCCCTCGACGTTCCCCTTGACGTCCCGTGCGGTGAGCGGCCGGCGCTCCGCCATCAGGAACGCGACCAGCGAGAGCTGCCGGATCAGCTTGTCGGTGTCGTGCGACATCCGGGTGTGAGCCTACCGCCCCTCATCTTCGGTCGGGCACTTGCCGCGCTCGCGCGTGACACGCACCAAGAGTGCTCGGACGCTCCTAGTGCCTTCGGTCGCGAAGCGAACGAAGGCGCCTATGCGGCGGCGCGGGCGGGGATCGTGGTCCGCTCGAGGTGCTGGTGCGAGGGGCAGTAGTCACGGCCCGGGAGCGGCGTGCGCTGGCAGGCCTTGCCCTTGCGCGTGGTCGCCTTGCAGCGGCTGACGCCGCCGTCGAGCAGGCCGGCCTCGAGCTGGACCTCGATGAACGTGACGGCGGCGGAGACACCCTGCTTCACGGCCCAGGCGACGTGGGCCTGCGCGGTGATCGGGAAGTACCGTCGGATGTCCTGGAAGAGCGCCCGGTCGGGGCGCGCGAAGTACTGCGGGTCGTGGGCCAGCCGGGACATGGTCTCCTCGCACTCGCAGAGGACGGCACGCCGGTACTCGAGGCGGGTCGGCTGGTCGACGTACGGGTCGATCAGGTCCTTGATCGAGCGGTAGATCGCTCGCGAGTACTGGTACATGCACGACTGCAATTGCGCGAGGTTGGCTTCCATACGGATTGCGTCTCCCGTCCGTCGTTCGCCTTGGCCGCGGCCTCCGAGGGGCGACCCGAACTGTCCGAGTGCGAGTCTACCGGGTTCCGGCCGCTGTTACAAACTCCGTCACGATCGTTGCCAGCGCGGGCAATTTCTCAGGGCTCGATGCGCTGCACGCGAGCACCCTTGACGGCGGCCCGCGCACGGCGGAGAGAGCCGGTCGCGTCGGCCTCGCTCTGGTAGCGGCCGGAGAACGTCATCCAGTAGCCGGGGCGGAGGCTCGCGAACCGGGACGAGTCGAGGACACCGACACGCGCGAGCCCGTGGGTGCGAGCCTGCTGCGCCACCGCGACGGCCTCGTCGCGCCCGCTCGTCTTCGGGATCGAGGCGAGCACGATCGTCCAGCCGCTCCGGAGGCGCGGCCAGACCGCGAGGCGGCTGGAGGGCTCGACCGCCGGGGTCGGCGCGGTGACGCTCCCGCCGGTGGCCGTGAGGACCCGCCCGGCGCCGGTGTCGTCCGCGGTGACGGCGATCGCGACCGCGGCGCCCACGCAGGCGAGGAGGGCGAGGCCGCCGATCCTGAGCCGCAGCGCGCGGGTCTCGGTCGGCAGCGGTCCCAGCCGTGCACGACCCGGTAGGCGCAGCCCGCACTCGAGGCAGTACTCCTGCCCCGCCGCGGCGAGGGCGCCGCAACGAGGGCAGGACGACGTCTCGGCGCTCACGCCGAGGTGTCCTCGCCGGCCGCTCCGTCGACGTCGAGCTCGCGACCGCAGCTCGGACAGAACCGCGCGCCGATCAGGATCGGCGCGCCGCAGGTGCAGATCGCACCTTGCCGCCGGCGGAGGCCCGCCCCCTTGACGAGCGCGTCGATCTCGGAGACGCGCGCCTCGATCGCGACGAGCTCCGCGCAGCGCTCGACGACGAGCGCCTCGTTGAACTGGTCCCGCCGGTACATCTCGAGCGTCAGCCCGCCGAGGTCCCGGAGCCGCTCCTCGCGGAGAAGGAGAAGCGCCCGTCGCTCGCGCCGCAGCTCGCTCGCCGCGGGCGCGGCGGCTGGCGGTTGAACAGGGGCAGCGGATCGTAGGGTACGGGCTCGCTCGCCTGCGCGGGTGGTTCTGGACGACCTTGAGGGCGACAGTCGCGAGGCAAGCTGTCGCGCCTGTCTACAGCTGGATCACGACCAGGCGTTCCTCGGTCATCTCGCGCACGGCCCACGCCGGGCCCTCGCGCGTGTTGCCGGAGTCCTTCACGCCGCCGTACGGCATCTGGTCGGCGCGGAACGTCGGTGCCTCGTTCACGGTCACGCCGCCGAACTCCAGCCGTCGCGTGGCCTCGAGGGCGCTCCTGAGGCTCGCGGTGAAGATGCCCGCCTGGAGGCCGTAGCGGGTCGCGTTGGCCGCGTCGACGGCCTCGTCGAGCGTGTCGTACGGCTGCAGGGTGCAGACGGGCCCGAACGCCTCGTCGCACGCGAGCCTGGCCTGCGCCGGAGGACTCTCGACGACCGTGGGGAGGAGGAGCTCCCCGTCGAGGCGGCCGCCCGTCAGCACGACCGACCCCGCGGCGCGCGCCTCCTCGACCCACGCCAGCACACGGTCGCGCTCGGAGCGCGAGATGAGCGGGCCGACGTCCGTCGTCTCGTCGGACGGATCACCGACGACGAGCGCCTCGACGCGGGGGAGGAAGGCCGCACGGAACGCGTCGTAGACGTCCCGCTGGACGAAGATCCGCTGGACGGAGATGCAGCTCTGACCCGCGAACGAGAATGCGTTCGCGGCGCAGCGCGCGGCGGCGTCCTCGACGTCCGCGTCCGCCTCGACGATCACCGGCGTCGCGTTCCCGAGCTCGAGGTTGACGCGCTTCCGGGCGGCGCGCTCGCGCAGCTTCCACCCGACGGGCCCCGAGCCCGTGAAGGTGATGAGCGCGACGCGCTCGTCCTCGACGAGCACGTCGCCGATCTCCGCCGACGGGCCGACGAGCACGTTGAGCCAGCCCGGCGGCAGCCCTGCGTCGTGCTCGAGCTCGGCGAGCAGCAGCGCGGAGAGCGGGGTCTGCGACGCCGGCTTGAGCACGACCGCGCAGCCGGCGGCGAGCGCCGGCGCAATCTTGTGCGCGACGAGGTTGAGCGGGAAGTTGAACGGGCTGATCGCTCCGACCACGCCGATCGGTAGGCGCATCGTGAACGCGAGCTTCCCCTCGCCGGCCTGCGACGCGTCCATCGGCACCATCTCGCCGGCGAGCTTGCGCGCCTCGACGGCCGCCATCGTGTACGTGGACATCGCGCGCGCGACCTCCACGCGGGCCGCCTTGAGCGGCTTGCCCGCCTCGGCCGCGATCTGGCGCGCCGCGTCGTCGGCTCGCTTCCCGAGCGCGCCGGCGACGCGGACGAGGATCTCGGCGCGCTTGTGCGCGGGGAGCGGGCTCTGCATCGCGCGCTCGGCGGCGTCGACGGCCGCCCGTGCCTCGGCGGCGCCCGCCTTCGCGACCCGCGCGACGAGCGACCCGTCGTAGGGCGAGGCGACGTCGAGCCAGTCGCCGGTCTCGACCCACTCGCCGTCGAGGAGCAGCTTTCGCTCCGTGGCCGTTGCCGCCATACGGGGAGTCTAGGAAACTGGCGACCGTGCACGACATCCCCGACGTCAGCTATGCACGCAGCGGCGGCGTGGCCGTCGCCTATCAAGTCGTGGGTGACGGGCCGGTCGACGTCGTCTACGCGCCGCACCTCACGAATCTCTACTCGCTCTGGCTCCGTGCACCGTACGTGCCTTTCCTGCGCAGGCTGTCCGAGCACGTGCGGCTGATCGTCTTCAACCCGCGGGGGACGTGCCTCTCGGACCGGCCCCGGAACGTGACGCTCGAGGCGCGGATGGACGACATCAACGCCGTCCTGGACGCGACCGGCACGGAGCGGGCGATGTTGTTCGGCGTCGCGGAGAGCGCGAACGTGTGCCTGCTGTACGCCGCGACCTTCCCCGAGCGTTGCACGCGACTGGCGGTGCTCTCTCCGTACCCGCGGGCTTTGACGAGCGAGACCTAGCAACGGTTCTCTTCACCGACCTCGTCGGCTCGACAAGGCGCGTCGCCGAGCTCGGCGACGAGCGCTGGCGGGCGATCCTCGAAGAGCACCAGCGGGCGGTCCGCAGGGAACTGGCTCGTCATCGCGGAACCGAGGTCGACACCGCCGGCGACGGCTTCTTCTGCCGCTTCGACGGCCCCGCTCGCGCGATCGCGTGCGCTCGGCGGATCGTGGACGACGCCCGGGGCATCGACCTCGAGGTACGGGCCGGGGTACACACGGGCGAGTGCCAGGTGGCCGGCCAGAAGCTCGCAGGAATCGCGGTTCACGTCGGAGCACGGGTGATGGCGGCCGCCGCGCCGGGAGAGGTCCTCGTCTCGAGCACGGTCAAGGATCTGGTCGCCGGATCGGACTTCGCGTTCGCGGACCGCGGCGAGCCCGCGCTCAAGGGCGTCGCCAGGGCGGGTCCGGCTGTATGCAGTGGTACCGTGACCGCCATGACCGACGCACTCATCATCGATGCCATCCGGACGCCGATCGGCCGCCGAAACGGTGCGCTCGCGGGCGTCCGCGCCGACGAGCTCGCAGCCCAGGCCCTGAACGGGCTCGTCGACCGCCTGGACGTCGATCCCGCGGAGATCGAGGACGTGCAGATGGGGTGCGTGAGCCAGGTGGGCGAGCAGGCGCTCAACGTGGCGCGGATGTCGTCGCTCGTCGCGGGCTGGCCCGAGACCGTGTGCGGGACGTCGGTCGACCGGCAGTGCGGATCCTCCATGCAGGCCGCCTTCAACGCGGCGTCCGCGATCCAGGCGGGCCACCTCGACGTGGTCGTCGCGTCCGGCGTCGAGTCGATGTCGCGCGTCCCGATGGGGTCGAACCTCACCGCGAACGGCTTCGAGGGGTTTTCTCCGAAGCTCTACGAGCACTGGGAAGTCGTGCCGCAGGGGATCTCGGCCGAGGTGCTCGCCGACGAGTGGGAGCTCTCGCGCGAGGACCTGGACGAATACTCCTACGAGTCCCACCGACGGGCGATCGCCGCGATCGACGAGGGCCGCTTCGAGCGGGAGATCGTCCCGGTCGAGGTCGGCGCCGGGGGCGCGGCCGTGCTCGTCGCGACCGACGAGAACCCGAGGAGGGACACCTCGCTCGAGAAGCTCGCGTCGCTCAAGCCGGCCTTCAAGGAGGACGGCAAGGTCACGGCCGGCAACTCGAGCGCGATCGTCGACGGCGCGGCGGCGATGCTCGTTACGAGCAACGCGGCAGCGTCGCGGCTCGGGCTCGAGCCCCGAGGGCGCTTCGTGTCGTTCGGCCTCGCGGGCGTCGACCCGTACCGCATGCTCCACGGCAACCCGCGCGCCTGCGAGCGGGCCCTCGCGAAGGCCGGTCTCACGTGGGACGACATCGCGGTGATCGAGGTCAACGAGGCGTTCGCCTCCGTCGTCCTCCAGTTCCTGAAGGACACGGGGCTCCGCGAGCGCTGGGAGGCCGGCGACGTGAACCCGAACGGGAGCGGCATCTCGCTCGGCCACCCGCTCGGCGCGACCGGCGCGCGGATCACGGCCACCTTGCTCGGCGAGCTCCACCGGCGCGAGGCGCGCTACGGCGTCGCGTCGATGTGCATCGGGCAGGGGCAGGCGATCGCCGCGGTCGTCGAGCGCCTCTGACGTCGGGCTGCGCCCGCCGCCAGAGGCACCAGACGGCACGAGGTCACTGCCCGAGGCCTGGTGCGCACGAGGCTGAGCCTCGTGCGCGCTACGGTTCGTCGAGCTCGCGCTCGACGTCTGCGCTGACCTCGCGCGCGATGTCCACGAAGGCCCGTGCCGCGGGGGAGCGGTGGCGGTCGCGGTGCCAGACGACGGCGATCACGCGGCGAGGGACCTCGGGCGCGAGCCGGACCGCCCGGACCCGCTCGTCCCCCGGCGCGACGGCGAGCAGGGGCATCAAGGCCACCCCGAACCCCGCGGCCACGAGCCCCTGGATCGTGCCGTTGTCGTCGGAGCGGAACCCGTAGTCGACCTCGTAGCCCCGCTCGTGGAGCTCCTGCTCGACGACGAGCCCGCTCGCGCACGTGTTCGACCCGATCAGCACGTGGTCGTCGAGGTCCTCGAGCGACGCGGACTTCCGCTCGGCAAGCGGGCTGTCGCCCGGGACGACGAGGACGTACGGGTCGCTCATCAGGTCGATCGCCTCGAACGGGCCGTCGGGGAGTGGTGGGCTGCAGAACGCGAGGTCGAGCTCGCCCGACTCGATCGCCGCGAACAGCTCCGGGTCGGTGGCGGGCTCGGAGAGCCCGAGCTCGATACCGGGCCAGTCGGCCAGGAAGCGCCGCATGACACCGGGAAGGACACGCGCGCCGGTGGACTGGTAGGTGCCGACGCGCAGCGTCCCCGTCTCTCCGGCGCGAAGCGCGGCCATGTCGGCGCGCGCCGCTTCGAGCCGCGCGACGATCGCCTCGGCGTGCCGCAGGAGGAGCTCGCCGGCGTCGGTGAGCGACACGGCTCGGGGGCCGCCCGGACGCTCGACCAGCGTCTCGCCGACGATCCGCTCGAGCGTCGCGATCTGCTGGCTCACCGCCGACTGCGTGTAGCCGAGCTTCTCGGCCGCCCGGCCGAACGAGCCCTCGTGCGCGACCGCGTCGAGCGCGGCGAAATGCCGCACCTCGACCCCAAGCCATTGATCAGGTTGAGTAATCGTTGTCATGAAAACCCCGACTTGCCCTAATAGTACCTGGACAGCGATGATCAGGCCATGGAATTCGCACTGATCCTCTTCGTCCTCCTCGTCGGCCCGCTCGCGCTCCTGGCCGGGCGCGACTCGCGGATCGACGAGGCAGACCGGCGCCGTCACTACCAGGGATGACCTCCCGGGTACCGGCGACCGTTGCGTCCGCGGTAGGCGGGCGTGGCTCGATCGTGATCCGCCACGCTCGACCTGCCGACGGCCCCGCGCTCGCCCGCCTCGAGGGGCTCGCGGGCCGCTCGCTCGGGAACGAGCCCATCCTGGTCGTGGAGGCCGACGGAGAGCTGGTCGCAGCCGTCCCGGCCGCGGGAGGAGAGGTCGTCTCCGACCCGTTTCGCGTGACGCTCGACGTCGTGGAGCTCCTGCGGCTCCGGACGAGCCAGCTGCGCGCCGCTGCCTGACGCGCGGGCGTCGACCGTCGTTCGTCTAGATTCGCGCCGTGAGCGGTGGAGCGCATCGGCGTCGTGGGGCTCGGGGCGATGGGCTCCGGCATCGCCCAGGTCGCGGTCGAGGCGGGCTTCGACGTCGTCGGCCGCGAGGTCACCGCGGAGCTGGGAGAGGCCGCCGCCGGGCGCATCGCGCACTACCTCACGCGCAAGGTCGAGAAGGGGCAGCGCACGCAGGAGGAGCGCGACGCCGCCGTCGCGCGCCTCGTGACGACGACCGACCTCGCCGACCTCGCCGGCTGCGACCTCGTGATCGAGGCGATCGTCGAGGAGCTCGACGCCAAGCGTGCGCTCTTCGGAGAGCTCGAGCGGATCTGCCGCGCGGAGGCCGTCCTCGCGACGAACACCTCCGCGCTGTCCGTGACGGAGATCGCCGCCGCGACGTCGTCGCCCGCGCGCGTGGTGGGCATGCACTTCTTCAACCCGGCCCCGCTGATGCCGCTCGTGGAGGTCGTCCGTGCCGAGCTCTCCTCGGAGGAGGCCGTCGCGACCGCGCTCGGCGTCGTCGAGCGGCTCGGCAAGGTCGCCGTGCCCTGCCACGACACGCCCGGGTTCGTCGTCAACCGCGTGCTGATCCCGCTGCTCAACGACTGCGTGCGCGTGCTCGACGAGGCCCGTGTCGCGCCGGAGGGGATCGACGCCGCGATGACCAACGGCGCCGGCTGGCCGATGGGGCCGTGCACGCTGCTCGACCTCGTCGGGATCGACGTCCACGTCCACGCGTCGGAGGCGCTCTACGAGAAGCTCCGCGAGCCGCGCATGGCGCCCCCGCCGCGCCTCGTGGCGATGCGGAACGCGGGCCTGCTCGGCCGCAAGGCAGGACGCGGGTTCTACGCGTACGACGCGTAGGCCCGCCTCGCTCGCGGACGACGCGAGCCTGGTCCTACTCGCGGCGGACCGGCTCCATCGGGACTCCGAGGCGGGTCGCCACGGTCGGCACCAGGCTGCCCTGGACCACGACCGAGAAGAGGACGACGACGAACACGATCCCGTAGATCTCGGCCGCGTAGTCCGTCCCGCCGACGACGGCGAGGGACGCGAGCAGGATCGGCACCGCACCCTTGAGGCCGCTCCAGACGATGAAGCCCCGCTCCCCCCACGTGAGGCTCATCGTCGTCAGCAGCGGGCCGACCACGAGAGGGCGGATCAGGAGGGCGAGCAGGACGGCGAGCAGGAGACCGCGCCACCAGAGCCCCTCGTCCGCGATCAGGGTGAGGTCGACGGTCAGCCCGAGCGCGACGAACGCTGCCAGCTCGCCGAGGTCGGAGAGCGCGGAGTTGAAGCTCGTCACTTCGTCGCCGCTGTCGGAACCGGACGTCGCCCACCACGATGCCTGCGACGAAGACGGCGAGGAAGCCCGAGCCGTGCGCGACGGCGGCGGCACCGTAGATGACGCCGGCCGCGAGGATCACCGTGACCGGGTAGAGGGTCCGATCGGGGAGGACTGAGGCGCGGAGGACGGCACGGAGGACGAGCGCCCCCGCGACGCCGATCGCGAGCCCGATGGTCATCTCGACCACGAACTCGCCTACCACCGTCGAGAACGAGCCGTCCTCGGTGGCCATCTCGACCATCCCCACCATCAGCGCGATCCCGACCGGGTCGTTGAAGCCCGACTCACCCTCGAGGATCGTCCCGGAGCGCCCGCTGACCTCCTTGCCTGCCAGGACCGAGAACGTGACGGCGGGGTCGGTGGGCGCGAGGGCCGCACCGAGCAGCCCGGAGACGGTCCAGGAAAGGTCGAGCGCGACGTGGGCGGCGACCGCGATCAGCGCGGCGGTGCCGAACGTGCCGAGCACGCCGAGCGCGACGATCGGCACCGCGGACGCGCGGAACCGTGCAAGCCCCATCTGCGAGCCGCCCTCGAACAGGATCACGATCAACGCCAGCGTCGCGATCCGCTGGACGTCCTGGATGGAGAGGATTCCTGCGAGCCGGTCGGAGAGGTCCGAGGCTGCGGCGGCGAGAACGAGGAGCGCGCCCGCCGTCGGGATCGCGAGGCGACCGGCGACCGCGCGGACGCCGAGCGCAAGCAAGAGGGCGCCGGCGACGACGAGGATCAGCTCGCCGAACTCGAGGAGGTCGCCCATGGGGCGATCTTGCACATCGGCCCGTCGCCCTGCGGCAGCGGCGCCCGCCGGGCCGCGGCTTACACTTTCCTTACGCCGGTCTCACCCCCAACCCACGCGCCGTACCGATACTGCGGGCACGCATGCGCCTCGCGCTTCTCACTGCGGTCGTGCTCGCCCTCGCCGTTCCCGCCGGGTGGGCTGCGTCCACCCCTGCCGGCTCGCTCTCCGTCGAGGATGCTCGGGGCACGGTCGTGCTCAAGGGGAAGGGGATCGTGATCGGCCGGCTCGAGCGCGGCGAGGTGGAGATCGTCGACCTCTCGCCGCTCGACCAGTGGAGCCCGCGCGTCAACGGCGTCCCGCGCGGCCGCACGGTCTGGACACGCGGGAAGAACATCAACTTCTACGTCCCCGGCGGCCGCTACCTGATCACGGTGCGCGGCGAGGGATTCTCGGTCTCCGCGCGCGGTCAGGGAACCGCGACGCTGACCGGCCGTCCCGACGCCGCGGGCTCGACCGGCACGTTCGCCGTCGGCGACGACACGCCCGTGCCGCTCCCGGTCGACCCGGGGCGCGTCGACTTCGGGCTGTCGGCGGCCGTCGGCCCGGCGGCAGGCGCGAAGGCGGCCACGCCGTGACGTCTCAGCCGCAGTCCGTGCTCGTCGTCGAGGACGAGCAGTCGATCGCGTCGTTCGTCTCGCTCTACCTGAAGAACGCCGGCTACGGGGTCCGCGCCGTCGGCACCGGCGCAGGGGCGCTCAACGCCGTCGCGGCCGAGATGCCGTCGCTGATCGTGCTCGACCTCAACCTGCCGGACATGGACGGCATCGAGATCTGCAGGCGGATCCGGAAGAACTCCGACGTGCCGATCATCATGCTCACCGCGCGGGACGAGGACGTCGACAAGATCATCGGCCTCGAGGTCGGGGCGGACGACTACCTCACGAAGCCGTTCAACCCGCGTGAGCTCGTCGCGCGCGTCAAGAGCGTGCTGCGGCGTGCGACCTCCGATCGTCGGATCGACGAGGGCGACGAGATCCGCCACGGCGACCTCCTGATCAACTCCGGTCGCCGCGAGGTGCTGGTCGGCGACGACGAGATCCAGCTCGCGCCGAAGGAGTTCGACCTCCTCTGGGAGCTGCTCGACCACCGAGGCATCGTCCTCACGCGCGATCAGCTGCTCGAGCGCGTGTGGGGCTACACGTTCGCGGGCGACACCCGGACGGTCGACGTCCACGTCCGGCAGATCCGCCGCAAGCTCGGCGACGCCTCTCCGATCGTCACCGTGTGGGGCGTCGGGTACAAGGTCGCGTCCGAGCGCACGACCGCGCCCACCGCGTAAGGGGCCGAGGCTTGCCTCGCCCGTTCGGGTCGGGGCGACCCACAGCCGTGCACCGGTTCCACGCTCCGAGCGGCGGCGTACGCTTCACGGTGATGCCCGGCTCGCTGCGTCTCCGGCTGCCGGCCCTGTTCCTGCTCGGGATCGTGATCGCCGGCCTCGTCTCGGCGATCATCGCCGTCCAGCTCTTCCAGGGCTACACGCGCAACCAGTCGTACGAGGAGCTCGGCCGGGAGGCGAAGGGCATCGCCAGGCTCTACGCCGACGCCGCCCTGCGTGCGGCCGAGGAGGGCACGCCGGCGCCGGACTTCGCCCCGGGGGCGCTCGAGCTCGCGACGGGTGATCAGCTGTTCTACGTCGGCGCGCCGCCCTTCCCCGGCCAGGATCCCGGCCTCCAGCAGCTTCCCGAGGCGTCGGTTCCGACCGCGGTGCTCGCGTCCGACAAGTCGCTCGAGTTCGAGTTCCGGCCGCCCGGCCAGCCGCGCACGTTCCTCGCGGTGTCCCAGCCGCTCCGGCTCGAACGTGGAGGCCCGACGCTCGGCGCGATCGTCGTCGCGAAGGCGCAGGACGTGGTTCGCGACCAGTGGCTGCCGCTGGTCGCCAGGCTCGCCGCCGCGTTCGCGATCGGCGGTCTCCTCGCCTGGCTCCTCGGTCTCTGGCTCACGCGGCGGATCAGCGGTCCGGTCGAGGCGCTCGCCCGTGCGTCCGACGAGATCGCACGCGGGAACTACGCGGTGCACGTTCCCGTCGGGCGCGGCGGCGACGAGATCTCGCATCTCTCCGAGCGCTTCAACGAGATGGCGGCGCGCCTGGCTGCGACCGAGGAGCGCGAGCGCCAGTTCCTGATGTCGGTCTCCCACGAGCTCCGTACGCCACTCACCGCGATCAAGGGCCACGTCGACGCGCTCCGTGACGGGCTGGTGGACGACCCGGAGCTCGTCAGCGCGTCGCTGGACGTCGTCGCGAACGAGGCGACGCGGCTCGAGCGGCTCGTCGGGGACGTGCTCGACCTCGCCAAGCTCCGCGCCCACCGGTTCACGGTGCAGACCGAGGAAGTCGACATGGGTCGTCTCGTCGAGCACGC
Organism: uncultured Actinomycetes bacterium; assembly: GCA_963786055.1. Classification (GTDB taxonomy): domain Bacteria; phylum Actinomycetota; class Thermoleophilia; order Gaiellales; family Gaiellaceae; genus Gaiella. The sequence goes on from CAWAXS010000022.1 coordinate 20,359, forward strand.
CTACGGCTCGTTCGGCGACGAGGCGCGGCGGCGGGAGATCGACTACGCGCTCGAGGGAGCCGAGCTCGCGCCGACCATCATCACCGACGGCGATCGCGTCCTCCAGGTGATCACCAACCTCCTCAAGAACGCGTTCCGGTGGACGCCCGACGGAGGCAGGATCGGGGTCGCGCTCGAGGCGGCGAACGGCACCGTGCGTGTGGACGTCACCGACACGGGACCGGGTATCGGGCGCGAGGACGCCCAGCGGATCTTCAGCCCGTTCGTCTCGCACGACACCCAGGGCACCGGGCTCGGCCTCCCGATCGCGCGGGAGCTTGCCGGAGCACTGGGAGGCAGGATCGAGCTCGACACCGAGCCCGGTCGGGGTAGCCGCTTCCGGCTCGTCCTGCCGGCGCGCTCCACGTAGGCGCTGCCGCCCCACTAGAGTCGTCCCGTGGTGGAAGCCTCCCACGCGACGGTCCTCGAGCTCCCACGCAGGCGAACGCCCGTCGTCGCGGCCTTCGCTGCGCTCAGGCCGCGCCAGTGGACGAAGAACCTCCTCCTGTTCGCGGGGATCGTGTTCGCCGCGCAGCTCGGCGACCCGAGCCGGTGGGTGGCGGCGATCACCGCGTTCGTCGCGTACTGCGCGGCGTCGAGCGCCGCCTACCTCGTCAACGACGTGCGCGACGTCGCCTCCGACCGCCTGCACCCGGTCAAGCGCGGGCGTCCGATCGCGCGCGGCGAGCTCGCGCCCCGGACGGCACTCGCGCTCGCAGCGGCCCTCGGCGCGCTCGCGCTGGCCCTCGGTGCGGCGCTCGGCCCCGCGTCGCTCGCGTGCGTGGTCGCATTCGCGGTCCTCCAGGCCGCGTACTCGCTCGGCCTGAAGTCGCTCGAGCTCGTCGACGTGATCACGATCGCAGGGCTGTTCGTGCTCCGGGCAGCGGCCGGCGCGATCGCCGTCGACGTCCGGATCTCGCAGTGGCTGCTGCTCTGCACCTTCCTGCTCGCGCTCTTCGTCGCTCTCGGCAAGCGTCGGGCGGAGCTGGGCCTCGAGGGGGTGCAGGCCCGGGCCGCGCTCTCGGGCTACACGCCGGCGCTCGTCGACCAGCTGCTCGCGATCGTGGCGGCGGCGACGATCGCGGCGTACGCCGGTTACACGCTGACCGCCCACGACTCGCGGTGGCTCATCGCGACGCTCCCGCTCGTGGTGTACGGGCTCTTCCGCTACCTGCTCCTCCTGCACCGGCGCGGCCTCGGCGAGGAGCCCGAAGCGCTCCTCGTCGAGGACCTGCCGTTGCTCGCGACGGTCGCCGCCTGGGCGGCCGCCTGCGCCGTCATCCTCGCGCTCGACTGACCCTGAAGCCCGTCAGGCGACCGCGGCGGTGTCGGTCGGGAGCGAGTCCGCGGTCTCGCTGACCTCCCGGCCCGTTCTCAGCGGCACGACCGCTCCCTCGATCCCCTCCTCGAGTTGGCGAAGACGCCGGTCGACACCGCTCCAGCCCGCCGACACGAGGTCGACGAGGATGGCGAGGTCGTCGATCCGCGCGTTGCGCTCCGCGAGGAGCTCCTGCTCGAGTCGTTCCAGCCGCCGCAGCGCCTGGTTCACGCCGCCCCGGATCTCCGCGAGACTGCGGCTGACCGGGACGACCTCGCGCGCGATCCCGTCGCGTACTGCTATCCCCACCTGCTTGGGCAGCGAGCTCTCCAGCTCGTCGGCGACGTGTGCGAGACGCATCACCTCGGCCCGGGCGCGCTCGAGCGCCGCGTCGAGCCGAGCCTGTGCCACACCGTCCGTCCGAGCTTCGGCCACGCGCTGCCGCGCCCTCTCCAGCACCTGTTCGTCCATGGAGGCAAGGATACTCTCGTCGGAGGATGAGGTCATCCGAGCTCGACTACGACCTCCCGACCGACCTGATCGCCCAGCATCCGGCGGCGCGGCGCGACGCCTCTCGCCTGCTCGTGCTCGACCGTGCGACCGGGGAGGTGCGGCACCGGTCGTTCGCCGACCTTCCGGACGAGCTCGCGGGGCACCTCACGGTCGTGAACGACACGCGCGTCGTGCCGGCGCGGCTGCGTGCGCGCCGTGAGAGCGGGGGAGAGGTCGAGGTGCTGCTCGTCGAGGCGCACGGCGGGGGGCTCTGGGAGGCGCTCGCCCGGCCCTCTCGCCGCCTGCGGGCGGGCGAGCGCCTGCAGGCCCGAGACGGGGCCGGCGGCCCGCTCGTGGATCTCGTCGAGGCGCTCGGCGACGGGAGATGGCTCGTCCGTCCCGTGGGCGAGCCCGCGGGCGAGCTGCCCCTTCCGCCGTACATCCGCGAGCGGCCCGACGACCCCGAGCGCTACCAGACCGTGTACGCGCGAGACACAGGCTCCGCGGCCGCGCCGACGGCGGGTCTGCACTTCACGCCCGAGCTGCTCGCCCGCCTCGACCACGAGCGCATCACGCTCCACGTCGGGTTGGACACGTTCCGGCCGCTGACGACCGAGCGGGTCGAGGAGCACGAGATGCACGGAGAGCGCTACCGGGTGGAGCCCACCGCGTGGGCGCGCATCGAGGCCGCCGAGCGCGTGCTCGCGGTGGGGACCACGACCACCCGTGTCCTCGAGACCCTCGCGCGGGGGGCGCCGCTCGAGGGCCGCTCCGATCTCTTCATCACGCCCGGGTTCGCGTTCCGGCGGGTCGACGCGCTGCTCACGAACTTCCACCTGCCGCGGACCACCCTCCTCGCCCTCGTGATGGCGTTCGCCGGCGTCGATCGGACCCGCGAGCTCTACGCCCTCGCCGTCCGCGAGCGGTATCGCTTCTACTCGTTCGGCGACGCGATGCTCGTGCTCTAGGGTCGCGCGGGTGAGTTGCTTCTCGCTCGAGGCCACGGACGGTGCCGCGCGAGCGGGGGTGATACGCACCACCCACGGCGAGATCCGCACGCCGGCGTTCATGCCCGTCGGGACGAAGGGGACCGTCAAGACCCTCATGCCGGAAGAGGTCCGGGCGCTCGGAGCTGACGTGATCCTCGGCAACACCTACCACCTCCACTTCCGTCCGGGCGAGGACGTGATCGAGGAGCTCGGGCGGGCTGCACGCGTTCAGCGGATGGGACGGGCCGATCCTGACCGACTCGGGCGGCTTCCAGGTCTTCTCGCTGCGCGACACGCTCGTGGAGGTCGACGACGACGGGGTGGCCTTCCGCTCCGTCTACGACGGGAGCACCGAGCGCCTGACGCCGGAGCGCGTGGCCGACATCCAGCGCCGGCTCGGGTCGGACATCGCCATGTGCCTCGACATCTGCCCTCCCGCGGACGTCTCGCCCCGCGAGCACGAGGTGGCCGTGCGACGGACGCAGCTCTGGGCCGAGCGCCAGGTCGACGCACCACGGGCTCCGGGTCAGCTCCGCTTCGGGATCGCACAGGGCGGGACCGACCCCGAGCTGCGCGGCCGCTCCATCGAGGGGCTCGTCGCGCTGCCGTTCGACGGGTTCGCGCTCGGAGGCCTCGCCGTCGGCGAGAGCCGTGAGGAGATGCTCGACACCGTCGCCTGGGCCGCTCCCGCGCTCCCGGCGGAGCGGCCGAGGTACTTCATGGGCCTGGGCGACGCAGAGGGGATCCTCGAGGTCGTCGCCCGCGGGGTGGACATGTTCGACTGCGTCCTCCCGACGCGGACGGCGAGGACCGGGTCGGCGCTCACTGCCCGCGGCCGTCTCAATCTCCGCAACGCCCGCTTCGCCCGTGACCCGCGCCCGCTCGAGCAGGGTTGTGGCTGCCCCGCCTGCTCCGGCTTCTCGCGGGCGTTCGTGCGACACCTCGTCAATCAGCAGGAGCTCCTCGGCCACCGCCTGCTCACCCTGCATAATCTGTGGTTCACACTGCGACTGACCGCCGGCGCGCGGGACGCGATCACCCGCGGCGCGTTCGACGCCTACCGGGCCGACGCGCTCGCTGCCCTCGCCGGCCCGGAGGAGGAAACTTGGCAACCCTGATTCTGCTCGCCGCGATGTTCGTCCTGCTGTGGGTGCTCCTGATTCGCCCCCAGCGCCGGCGCCAGCAGGAGCAGCAACGGCTGCTCTCGTCGGTCGAGCCGGGCGACGAGGTCCTGACCGTCGGCGGGATCTACGGGATCGTTCGCGGCATCGACGAGGAGGACGACCTGATCGTCGAGATCGCAGAGGGCATCCAGGTGAGAGTGGCCCGGCGTGCCGTCGGCGGGGTCGTCAAGCCCGACGAAGACGACGACGAGGAGGAGCTCGAGGAGGCCGGGGAGGCCGAGCCGGGCGAAATCGAGGGGTCGGCGGAGCTCGATCGTGAAGATGGTGTTGCCGACTCCGAGGAATTCGTGAAGGAGGAAGCCGCGGAGGGCACCACTGCGCTCGACCGCCGCTAACCTGATCGGCCGCACATGACCCGCAGAGCAGCAGTCCTCGTCGTCGCCCTCGTCGCTGCGGCCCTCGTCGGGGTCGCGCTGCTCGCGATCCCCGGGTCGCCGCTCGAGCAGCGCCCGACGCTGGGACTCGACCTCCAGGGCGGCCTCGAGGTGACGCTGCAGGCGGTTCCTCCGCACGATCGCAAGCTCACGAAGGAAGATCTCGACCGCTCGGTCTCGATCATGCGCTCCCGCGTCGACAAGCTCGGCGTCGCGGAGCCGGAGATCCGGACGCAGGGCTCCGACCAGATCTCGATCCAGCTCCCCGGCGTCAAGGACCCGGCGGCGGCCGCCCAGATCATCGGCAAGACCGCTCAGCTCGAGCTGTTCGATCTCGAGGCGGACCTCGTCTCGCCCTCGATCGACGCGCGCACGAGGCAGCCGATCGCGACGCCCAAGCTCTACGACCTGCTCGCGGGGCAGCAGGCACTCGCAGCGAAGGGCTCGCCCGACACGTACTACGTCTTCCGCACGAAGGGGAAGACGCTCGTCCGCGGCCCGGTCAGCTCGAAGCAGTCGGCGCTCGCGAAGTGGGGCGGGAAGCTTCCGCCGGGTCACAAGCTGTTCGCCGTGCCTCCCGACACGGTGGTCGTGAGCTGCGGCGCCGGCGAGGTCGTGTGCCCGGGCGTCGCCCAGGCCAACCCGACGACCACGTCCTGGTACCTGATGCGCTACACCCCGCCCGACATCCCGGAGATGACCGGCGAGGACCTGAAGCTCTCCGGCACGCGTCAGGACTTCGACACGCGAACCGGCGAGCCGATCGTCCTCATGGACTTCACCGACAAGGGTGCGAACACCTTCGAGGACATCACGCGCGCCATCGCACAGCGCGGCAAGCTCCTCTACAACACCGTCGGCGGTGGGCAGGGCGATCACACGCCGTTCCTCCAGCACTTCGCGATCGTGCTCGACCGCGAGATCAAGTCGTGGCCGACGATCGACTTCCAGGAGTACCCCGGCGGGATCTCCGGCTCGAACGGGGCCCAGATCTCCGGTCTCGCGAGCGTCGGCGAGGCGAAGAACCTCGCCCTCGTCCTCCAGACGGGCGCGCTGCCGGTCGAGTTCCGCACGCTCGACCAGACGGCCATCTCCGCCACGCTCGGGAAGGACTCGCTGCAGGAGGCCAAGAAGGCCGCGCTCGTCGGCCTCCTCGCGGTCGCGCTCTTCCTGCTGATCGTCTACCGCTTCCTCGGGCTCGTCGCGGTCGTCGGGCTGATCGTCTACGCGGCGCTCCTCTACGCGGCGATCCTGATCTTCAACGTGACGCTGACGCTGCCCGGGATCGCTGGGCTCGTCCTGACCCTCGGCGTCGCGGCCGACGCGAACATCGTCATCTTCGAACGGATCAAGGAAGAGGTGCGCGCCGGGCGCTCCGTGCGGTCGGCGATCCACACCGGTTACACGAAGGGCTTCGCGACGATCGTCGACGCCAACGTCGTGACGATGATCACCGCCCTCGTCCTCTTCGCCGTCGCCACCGCGAGCGTGCGCGGCTTCGCGCTGATGCTGCTCGTGGGCACCGCGGTGTCGATGCTGACGGCCGTGCTCGCGACGAGGGCGTTCCTGGCCGTCCTCGCGGGTTTCAAGATGCTCGACAGCCCCAAGCTCATGGGCGCGGCGGGCGGCGGGATCCCGCGGTGGCTCAAGCTCGACTACATCGGTCGGCGGAACACGTGGTTCGCGATCTCCGGGACGGTCATCCTCATCTCGCTCGGCGCGATCGCCGTGAAGGGGCTGAACTTCGGGATCGACTTCCAGGGCGGCACGCAGGTCGCGTTCGAGACACCGAGGCCCGTGCCGCTCGAGCAGGTGCGCACGCAGGCGGCGAACATCGGCCAGGCGAGCGCGCAGATCCAGGGACGGGGGAGCGCCGCCGGGCCCTCGGGTGATGCTTATCGAAGCTTCACCATCCGGACGGAGTCGCTGACGACGTCGGAGGTGCAGTCGCTCCAGTCGAGCCTCACCCGGGTCGTGGATGCGCAGTCCTTCGGTGTCAAGAACGTGTCCGCGAGCTTCGGCCGCCAGATCGCGCGCGGCGCGATTCTCGCGATCATCGTCTCGCTCCTCCTGATCGTCATCTACATCTCGGCGCGCTTCCAGTGGAAGTTCGCGATGCCGGTGCTCATCGCGCTCGCGCACGACATCATCATCACCGTCGGCATCTACGCGCTCCTCGGTCGCGAGGTGACGACCTCCACGGTCGCCGCCGTGCTGACGGTGCTGGGCTACTCGATCTACGACACGATCATCATCTTCGACCGCATCCGGGAGAACATCCCCTTGATGAAGCGCGCGTCGTTCCGCGTGATCGGGAACGTCTCTCTGTGGGAGACGATCCCCCGGTCGCTGGCGACGACGTTCATCACGCTCCTGCCGATCGTCTCACTGCTGCTGTTCGGTGGCGACACGCTGAAGGACTTCGCCTTCGCCCTGCTCGTCGGGATCGGCTCGGGCGCGTACTCGTCGATCTTCATCGCCGCGCCGCTCGTCGCGGTCTTCAAGGAGCGCGAGCCCGAGTACGCGAGGCGCCGGGACGACGAGCACGCTGTCGAGGGGTCGGTCGGTGGGGCGCTCCTCGAGACGCCGGCCGCGCCCGTTCCGACCCAGCCTGCGGTCGCCGCCTCCGTGGCCCCGGCCGCGCCGGCGCCCGTCGCCGCATCGGACGGGCCGGTGTCGGCCGCCGCGGCGGCGAAGCGCGAGCGGCGCCGGCAGCGCCGCAGCGGGCGCCCGCATGGGCGTCCGCGCTAGCGGCCGTCCGTCAGGCCGCCTCGCTGAGCACGCGACCTCGCCGTCCCTAGAATGGGGAGCGTGACGGGCGCTCCCGAGGACGACGACCTCCGGCCGGTCTCCGAGCTGCTGCTCGCCGGCATCGGCTGGGCGACGCTGGGCTTCGAGGCGGTCGACGGGGTGGCCGACGATCTCGCCCGGCGCGTCGGCGTGGAGCGAGACACGATGCGGGACGCCGTCCGCGACACCGTCGCCTCCTGGCGCGCCGAGTTCGAGCGCCTCGGCGAGCGCCGCGACGAAGCCGTCGAGCATGGGCTGGCCCGAGCCGGGCTCGCCCGACGGGAGGAGGTCGAGGACCTCGCTCTCCGCGTCGCGCAGCTCGAGCACCGGCTACGCCTGCTCGAGCGCGATCGCGTCGCCTGATGCCCGACGACGGGGCGCAGAGGACCCTCGCCCGGGTCACCGAGATCGGGCGCGTCGCGACGCGGCACGGCTTCGGGTACATGCTCGACCGGCGCCGGGCCGCCGACGGTCAGCCCGACGGCGACCGCGGGCGCAGGCTGCGGGAGATGCTCGACGAGCTCGGCCCGACGTTCGTCAAGTTCGGCCAGCTGCTCTCGACACGACCGGACGTCGTCCCGCCCGACATCATCGTCGAGCTCCGCAAGCTCCAGGACGACGTCTCGCCCTTCCCGATCGAGGACGTCGAGCGCGTCGTGCGCGAGGAGCTCGGGCTCTCGATCGAGCAGGCGTTCGTCGAGTTCGACGAGCGTCCCGTCGCTGCCGCCTCGATCGGCCAGGTTCACCGCGCGACCCTCCCGAACGGCGCAGAGGTCGTGGTCAAGGTCCAGCGTCCCTCGGCGCCACGCCAGGTGGAGTCGGACCTCCGGCTGATGGCGTCTGCGGCCCGTGTCGCGAGCGAGCGCATTCGCCAGCTCGACTTCGTCGACACGGGCGAGCTCGTGGACGAGTTCGGACGCTCGATCCGCCTCGAGCTCGATTACCAGCAGGAGGCGCGCAACGCAGAGCTGTTCCGCCGAAACTTCGGCGGCGACGAGCGCATCGCGGTGCCGCGCGTCTGGTGGCGGTACACGACGAGCCGGCTCCTGACGCTCGACCGCCTGGAGGGGACGCACGTCCGTGACCTGGACCTCGCGTCGTGGTCCGCCGACGACCGCAGGGAGCTCGCGTACACGATGACCGACGCGTGGATGACGATGATCTTCCGGCACGCGTTCTTCCACGGCGACCCGCACCCGGCCAACATCCTCCACCTGGACGACGGCCGGCTCGGACTCATCGACTTCGGCCTCGCGGGGCGTCTCACGGAGACGGACATGATGCGGCTCACCCGGCTCTTCGTCGACGCTGCGACCGAGAACGTGAGCGCCCTGCCGCGGCGTCTCTCCGATCTCGGGGTGCGCTATCCGCGGGACCGCGAGGAGGAGCTCCGCTCGAGGCTCGAGGAGCTGTACTACCGCTACTACGGCTCGCGTCTCTCCGACATCGACCCGATCGAGGCGATTCGCGAAGGGCTCGACCTGATCTACGCGATGAACCTCCGGCTTCCGTCGCGATTCGTGATCCTCGACAAGGCGATCGCGACGCTGGGCTCCGTCGCCAGCGAGGTCTATCCGGACTTCAACGTGTTCGAGGTCGCGCGCCCGTACGCGCGGCAGCTGATCGCCGAGCGCTTCTCGGCGCGTCGGATCGCGCTGCGCACGCGTCGTGAGGCGCAGGACATCGCCGAGATCGCGCTCGAGGTCCCGCGGCAGATCCACGACGTGCTCAACGAGCTGCGCGACGGGGAGATGTCGGTTCGTATCTCGAACCCCGGCATCGACGACCTTGCGCACCACATGGACGTGGCCGTGAACCGGATCGCCGTGGCGCTCGTGATCCTGGGCGGGCTCGTCGGCTCGTCGCTGATCGGGGTGCTCGCGAAGAGCGGGCCGCATCTCATGGGGCTGCATCTCCTGTCCGTGGTGGGATTCGTGCTCTCCGGGGCGTTCGGCGTCTGGCTGCTCTGGGGCGTCTTCCGCTCCGGCCGCCTCTGACGCGACCGGACGGCAGGCCCTCCCGGCCGGCGGAGCCGGCCTCCGGGCCCACCTGGCGTCGCTGAGCGCACCGTGCTCTCCGGGTCTGTGCTGCCGCACTGTCCCCTCCGGCCCGCCACGCTCAGCGAGGCCCCGGACGCGTCAGAGGGGCCGTGCCTGCCGTCGGGCCCTCCCGGCCGGCGGAGCCGGCCTCCGGGCCCACCTGGCGCCGCTACGGCACGGGCAGCGACTCGACGGCCCCGCTGACGGTCAGGCCAGGCTCCGGGCCGCCCCCGATCACCCAGACACGACCTCCGAGCGCAACCACCCCGAGGCCGTGACGAGGCGTGGGGAGGTCAGGAAGCCGCATCCATTCGCCGGCCCGTGGCGCGAGGAACCAGACCGTGGCGTTCGTCCCGCCGGGCGACTCGCCGCCCACGGAGACGATGCGTCCCGCAATCGCCGCGGCGCCCGTTCCGCCGCGGGCATCCGGCAGATCGGGGAGGCTCTCCCAGCGATTCCTGCGGGGATCGTAGGCCTCGACCGTCCGCAGGTTTGTGTCGTAGCCGGCCAGCCGACCGCCGATCGCGTAGATGCGGCCGCCGAGCGCCGTCGCGGCGAGGTGCTCGCGTGGACGCGGCCCCCGGACGAGCTTCCAGCGCAGCGTCTCGAGGTCGAGCGAGAGGGCCCGCGACGCGAGGCCGTCCCGCGTCCTGCCGCCGACGACCCACACACGTCCGTCGGCGGTCGCCGCTGCGGCTGCGGCGGCTCGCTCCTCGGGCGGCTGCGGGAGCCGACGCCACGAGTTGCCGTCGTAGAGGAAGGCGGCCCGCAGAGGGCGGCGGTCGGCCCCGTAGCCGCCGACGACCACGACCCGGCCGCGCCACGACGCCGCCGCCGCGTGATCGACCGAGACGGGGAGGTCCGGAAGCCGTGACCACCGGTCCGTGCGCGGGTCGAGCGCATCGACACGGCGAGAGTTGCCCCCGTTGGACAGGAAGCCGCCGATGACGACGATCTGTCCTCGGAGCGTTGCCGCTGCGACCTCGGTGCGCGGCTCGGGCAGGGGGGAGGATGCGATCCACGCAGCAGCTGCCAGGGTCGCGAGCCCCGTCAGCGCGTGTCCGGCCACGCTCTATCCGAGCCAGGCGATGAGCAGGATCACCACGGCGGCGACCGATGCAACCGTGACGGTGACGACGTTCGCGATCAGCAGGCGCCTCAGCGTCGTGGACGAGAGACCGCCGGGAGCGCCTGCGCCGGCGTCGGCCGTCGCCCGGCCGAGGGACTCGCTGAGACGGGCGATGATGTAGCTGTTGAGGCTGCTGCCCTCGCGCTCGGCGGCCTGCGCCAGCTCCCCGTGGAGGTCCGGAGGCATGCGGAGCAGGAGGCGGCCGCTCGGCAAGGGCGTCTTCTGGCGGCTCGCCTCGTCGACGTCGGAGGCGGTGGGTTGAACGCTCACCCACCGGCGAGTGTACGGCCTGGTGCCGGTGCGCACAACGACCCGCCGCACGTCAGCCGACCTCGAGCATCTGTCGCATCTTGGTGAGCGACGATGCGAGTACGCGGGAGACCTGAACCTGGGAGAGCCCCACCTCCTCGGCGATCCGCTCCTGACTGAGGTCGCGATAGAAGCGGAGCGCGACGATCCGCCTCTCGCGAGGGCTGAGCGCACGGAGTCCGGCGCGGACGAGCTCTCGGTCCTCGCTCTGCTCGATCTCGAGCTCCGACGTCGACTCGAGAGCCTCCTCGTCGAGAGGAACCGTGACCCGGGCGGGCCTCGAGGTCGATCGTTCCCCTGCCTCCCGCGCCGGGAGACGCTCACGCAGGTGGCGACGCAGCTCTCCGACGATCGTCGGCACCGCGTACGCGCCGAGGTCGCTTCCTCGATCGGCGCGGAAGCCGTCGACGGCCTTGATCAGCCCGATCGCACCGACCTGGACGAGATCGTCGATCGAGTCCGAGGGCCGCGAGAACCGTCGCGCCAGGGAGTGGACGAGCGGGAGGTTCTGCTCGATGACGCGCGTCCGGGCGCTCCGGTCGCCCCGGCGGTGGTACGCGGTGAGAAGAACGGCATTCGACCGCCGCCTTTGCACTTCCTCCGCCGTCCCCCGATACGCCACGCCGATCCACCACCCCTTCTGATCCGAAACATACCGCCACGCGCATGCGATGTCCAACACTGATCGAGTGAAATGATGAATAGAAATCTTCAACTCAATGCATAGATGAAAGTGCATGGTCTCCATCGACAATGCGCGTGTCGCGACATGCATCGTGGCCGCCGCGCTCGCCGGCGCGTCTGCGGTCGCCTTTCCGTCCGTCGCCCGGGCCGACGAGGGCTCCGATCCGGCCGCGACACTGCCGCTCCCGGACATGCCTGCGGTAGCGAGCGCGGTGGCAGGCGCAGCGATGGGGGACGAGGAGACCGACGCGCTCGCCGGCGCGATCGCGGACACCCTCGACCCTGCGGGTGTCGTCGACGGCGCCGCCGCCGAGAGCCCGGCTCCCAGCCCCGAGCCTGTGGCGGCAGCGAGCGTGCCGGGGGCCTCCCCGAGCGCGGATCCCGCATCCACCACGGGCTCCGCACCCGAGCAGCCCAGCACGCAAAGCGCCGATATCAACGGGCATGCAGCCGATACCACCGGCGATACCGCCTCCGCGGCCGGCTCGACCTCCCCCTCGACCGCGACGTCTCGCCCCACAGTCGCCTCACAGTCCGCGCCGAGCAACCTGAACGTCAGCGTTCGCATCGACAGCCCGGGAGACAACGGCGCGGTCACGCAGGTGAACATCGCCGCGGCGGCCGCCATCGGTGTGAGCAACGGGGCAGCCCCGTCATCCACGGCGCCCGCATCGGCGCAGGCATCGGCACCCACCTCAGCGTCCACCGGCGCGAGTCGACCCGCGACGGCGATATCGTCGCCGGGTTCCGCGACGAGCTCGGACGTCGACCCCGCAGCCGACACGTGGGCCTGGCAATGGGATTGCCTGTCCGCTCCGCCGTTCACCGCGATATCACCGAATAGTTCTACGTCCGGATCCGTGCCGAGGAACTGGACGTGGATCTGGAACTGTGGAGATAATCCAGGTCAGTATCAGAGTGGAACCGCATCGCAGTATCAGCCGGTAAACCTGAATGTCTCTATTCGGATCTCCAGCCCGGGGAACGACGGCCCGGTCAGCCAGTCGAACGTCGCGATCGCGGTGAGCACGGGCCGGACTTCCCCGGACGGTCACACCCCCGCAGGGCCTTCGCCCTCCCCGTCCCCGCCCGTCGCGCCCGGTGCGTCCTTCCCCGGCATCCCGTCGCTTCCCTCCATCGCCTCGCTGCCCGGCCTTTCGTCGCTTCCGGCCGTCCTCTCACCGGTCGTCTCCGTGTCGCCCTCCCTGGTGGAGGGCGGAGACGTCTCCGGGCTCGTCGTCGGCGCGGCGCTCTCACTCGGCGACGCGCCGGTCGAGCTGCCGTTCGCGCTGCCGGGGCTCGGGGGAGAAGCGACGCCGTGGCTCACCGGCGTCGGCCCGATCCGCGGCGGCGCGATCTCGGATGTCCGGATGGGGGCGTGGGCTTCGCGCACCGGCTCACCACTCGCACCGGCCATCGTGGGTGCAGCCGGCCGGCCGTCGTCGATCGAGGCGGCAGCGACGTCGTCGAGGCGGTCGGACGCTCAAAGGCGCGCCAAGCCGGCTCCCCGCTGGCGGACGCCCGTGCCGACGTCCCCCGCACCGCAGTCGGCGCCCATGGGCGCGAGCGCCGCTGCGTCGACCGGCGGCGGGTCCTCCGGCGGCGGGCTCCCCGTCTTTCTCGCTCTTCCGTTCCTGGTCGCGTTGCTCGACCTGGCCAGGCGCGTCGCACTCGAACGTGCGGCGTCGCCATCCGAGCATCGCAGCCGCATGCCCGATACGCCGGGGTAGCGCTCCCTCCGTCTCGATGAGACCCGCTGGGCGCCGGCCTTGCGGGTATGTCCACGGAAGGAGCAACGATTCGATGAAACGCATGACGACACTCCTCGGGGCGCTCGTCCTCGCGCTGTGGTTCGGCGCGGGGCAGGCTGCCGCCGACGAGGGTGGAGGCGCCGCGCAGACCGCCGGCCAGTCCGCTCCGAGCGGACAGACGGCCGACGCGAAGGGCGGTGCCTACCAGGCGGGGCCGACGAACAACGCGGGGTCCATCCGCGTTCTGAGCCCCGGCAACGACGGTGCGGTCTCGCAGTCGAACAACACGACGGCCGCCGCCATCGCCGCGAACGCGAACAAGACGAGCCAGGACACCACCCAGTCGCAGACGGGCGGCGGCACCTGGTTCCGACTACAGACGCAGATCGCCGGCCAGGAGGCCAAGAACAAGCAGGATGCGAACGCCGACGCCACGGCGGTGCAGCTCGCGCCGTCCAACGACGCGCAGTCGATCCGTGTTCTCAGCCCCGGTAACGGCGGCAATCTGACCCAGTCGAACTCGGCGACCGCCGGCGCGGCCGCCCTGAACGGCAACGAGACCGATCAGTCCACGGACCAGTCGCAGACCGGTTCGGGCTACGGCTCGGATTCCACGCAGGTCGCCGGCCAGGCGGCCTCGAACGACCAGTCGGCCGACGCTGACGCGACGGCGGTGCAGGTGAAGCCGAGCAACACGGCTTCGTCGATCCGCGTGCTCAGCCCGGGCAACGACGGTGACGTCTCGCAGTCGAACGACGCGACCGCAATCGGGATCGCGGCGAACGGCAACAAGACCGATCAGTCGATCGATCAGAGCCAGGGCGGAGCGACACCCGCCTACGGCGAGGCCCGCAAGCCCGACGAGAAGTCGGGCTACGGCTCCGACTCCACGCAGGTCGCCGGCCAGGCGGCTTCGAACAAGCAGGACGCGAACGCGGATGCAACGGCAGTGCAGGTGAAGCCGAGCAACACGGCTTCGTCGATCCGCGTGCTCAGCCCCGGCGACGGCGGGAACGTCTCGCAGTCGAACAGCACCACCGCGGTGGCGGCGGCGCTGAACGGCAACAAGACGGACCAGTCGATCGACCAGAGCCAGTCCGGTGGTTCGAAGTCCGGCTACGACGACGGTGGGAAGGTCGACGGGAAGTCCGGGAAGGGCTCGGCTTCGACGCAGGTCGCCGGCCAGGCGGCCTCGAACGACCAGTCGGCCGACGCTGACGCGACGGCGGTGCAGGTGAAGCCGAGCAACACGGCTTCGTCGATCCGCGTGCTCAGCCCGGGCAACGACGGTGACGTCTCGCAGTCGAACGACGCGACCGCAATCGGGATCGCGGCGAACGGCAACAAGACCGATCAGTCGATCGATCAGGAGCAGTCGGGTTCGGGCCAGGGCTCCGACTACACCCAGATCGCAGGACAGGAGGCTTCGAACAAGCAGGACGCCGACGCGGATGCGACGGCAGTCCAGCTGAAGCCTTCGAACACGAACCAGTCGATCCGCGTGCTCAGCCCGGGGAACGACGGGAAGGTCACCCAGTCGAACAGCACCACCGCGGTGGCGGCGGCGCTGAACGCGAACAAGACCGACCAGTCGATCGACCAGTCACAGACGGGCGGAGGCCACGGCGGCTCCTACCTGCAGGTGGCGGGCCAGGGCGCGTGGAGCAAGCAGGACGCCGACGCAGGCGCGGCGGCGTTCCAGTTCGGTGCGTCGAACGAGAACACCCCGATCCGGGAAGGTAGCCCGGGCGGCGGCGGCTCGGTCGAGCAGTCCAACGAGGTCACGGCGCTCGCCGCGGCCCTCAACCTCAACGAGACCTGCCAGCGGCTGATGCAGAGCCAGACGGGCTACGGCTCGGACTCTCTGCAGGTGTCGGGCCAGGGCTCGTGGGACGACCAGCGCGGAGGGGCGTGGAGCCGCGCGATCCAGGGAGGCAAGAAGAAGAAGCAGAAGCGTTGAGTCGTGACGTGCGGGGCGGCCGCCGGACATCCGGCGGCCGCCCCCCGCGTGACCGTTGACACGAAGATGCCCTCCGACGTACGGTGAGGCTCGAAAGGGAGGGAGGGGATGTCCATGTGGACGTCGTCTCTGCGGCTCAGAGGTGGGGTACTCGGCACCGGGGCCTGTCTGGCCGCCCTCGCATGCGCGGCGAACGGCTGGGCGGCAGGTGGCACCCCGATGCCTGCCCCCGACGACCCGCCGCCGGCGTACCAGACCTCCACCGTCAAGACTTCGGCTCCCACGACCGCGCCCAAGGCGCCCAGGGCGAAGCGGGTCGCGGAGCCCGCGCCGAGGGTGCCGACGCCCGACGCTCCGATCTCCGCAGCGTCGACCACGACGGCGAAGGCTGCCCACCGCGAAGCAGGCCGCGGTTCCGGCGCCCGATCCCTCTCCGAGCGCGGCGTCGGCATCGTCCACCCGGAGTGCCTCGACATCGCCGCGTGCGAGTACGGGTGGCACCGTGCGCGCGAGGACTCCCGCCCCTCGCTCGACGTTCACTCCGCCGCGTTCGGCGCCGAAGCCGAAAGCGAAGCGAAGCCGAAGGCGCAGCAGAAGACCGCGGTCACCAAGGCGAAGCGGACGGTGACCCCTCCCGACGCCCGGCCCCGGGACGCCGTGCGGCTCGGTCTGCCGGTCGGAGCGCTCGCCCCCCGCGCGCCCGGCGGTGACGGCATGGAGGGCGGGCTGCTCGTCGCGGCGGCGCTCCTGCTCGCGGCGGCAGCCGGCGGCAGCCTCCTGCTCGGTGTCGCAGCTCGTACGGCAACGAGGCACGCATGAGAGCTGTGCGGATGGTGCTTCTGCTCGTGGCGCGGTGGCCGGTGCGGCCACGTTGCCCGGAGAGGCCGTGCGCTCGAATTTCCGCCGACCGCGAGCTGCAACGGTGGCGAGTGCGGCGGATGGTTCAGGTCGAGCGTCACCGTGTCCTGGTCATACAACGGCAGGGGCACGGGCACGAGCGGCTGCGGATCGACGACGATCTCGGACGACACGTCGGGCGCTACGTTCACGTGCACGGTGAACTACGGAGGGTCGTTCGTCGGGAGCAGCGTCACCGTGAGAAAGGACTCGTCGCCGCCCGGGGTGAGTGCGTCGGCGGCTCGCGGGCCGGACGCGAACGGCTGGTACACGAGCCCCGTCTCGTTCAGCTTCACGGGGGACGACGGGGCTTCGGGGGTCGCGTCGTGCACGTCGGGCACCTACAGCGGTCCCGACGGCGCGTCGGCGGCGGTCACCGGGTCGTGCACCGACAACGCGGGCAACACGGGATCGATCACGCTGACGATCAAGTACGACGCGACGCCGCCCACCGTCCGGGCGTTCCGGCGCGGAAGCCCGACGCCGAACGGGTGGTACAACCACCCGGTCGACGTGGCGTACAGCGGCAACGACGGCAGCGTCGGGCGTGATCGAGTGCTCGCCGACGGTGACGTACAAGGGCCCGGACGCCAACCCGGCGAAGCTCGTCGGACAGTGCCGGGACGCCGCCGGTCAGCTGAGCGCGCCGACGAACGTCGAGTTGCGCTACGACAGCACGCCGCCCGCCCGCTCCGAACGTGCGATGGGTCCGTAGCGGTGGGTCGATGTCGCTCGCGTGGACGGCCGGCAAGGACGTCGCTGTGGCGAAGGTTCAGCGTGCTCCCGGCCTCAAGGGGAAGAAGGCGCAGCGTCGTCTACTCGGGGAAGGCCCGGAAGTTCGTCGATCGCAAGGTCGGCTCGGGCACAGCGCTACTGGTACGAGATCTCCCTGTACGACCTGGCGGGCAATGCTCCTCGAAGACGATCGGGCTGAAGCCGTCGATCGGAATCATCGCTCCCGCGGACGGCGCGGTGGTGAAGAAGCCGCCGGTCGTCGCATGGTCTCCCGTCGCGGAGGCGCGCTTCTACAACCTCCAGCTGTGGCGCGGCAAGGTGAAGCTCCTGACGACGTGGGTACAGGCCCCGAAGCTGAAGCTCCCGCAACGGTGGACGATGAAGGGCGCGCGTCACTCCCTCGTCAACGGGCCGTACACGCTCTACGTCTGGCCGGCGTTCGGGACGCAGCGAGACCCGAAGTACGGGAAGCTCCTCGGCCAGGTCGGGTTCGTCTTCAAGCGCCGCTGAGAAGCCGCTGAGCGTCTCGGCGGAGCCGTGGCCGGGGTGGACCCGTGTGGGGGAATCGTCACAGAGGTGGCGCAATGGACATCTGGCGCCGCGGCGCCGCTCGCTCTAGCGTCGTCGCCATGGGCACGAGCGCCGTCTCTGCTGGCCGAGCACGAGAGCGGCTCCAGGGAGTACCTGGAGCGCCACCTCCGCGACGACGGGTTCACGGTGTTCGAGGCTGCCTGGACGGCTCGCGCGCTCGACCTGGCAGAGCGACTCTCCCCCGACGTCGTGATCGCGGGTGAGCCGGACCTGTGCCGCCGGCTACGCGCGGGCGAGCCCGGGCGGACGTGGAACCGGAACGTGCCGGTCATCGTGCTGACCGAGCCGGGCGCCGACCCCATCGTGCGCGTTCGCGCCCTCGAGAGCGGGGCCGACGACGTCGTGCCCCGCGACGTGTACCTGGAGCTCCTCGCGCGCGTCAGGGCGCTCCTCCGGCGGGCCGTGCTCGGGCAGGCGGACGTCGTCGAGGCCGGGCCTCTCGTCGTCGACCACCGCGCGCGGCAGGTTCGCGTGGGCGAGGTCGCGGTGCGGCTCTCCGGGCGCGAGTTCGAGCTCGCAGCCAGGCTCGCGAGCGACCCGAGGCGGGTGTTCACGAAGACGGAGCTGCTCCGCGACGTCTGGGGCATCCGCACGAACGGGATCCGGACCAGGACGGTGGACTCCCACGCGTCGCGCCTCCGCCGCAAGCTCGAGGCGGCGGGCGCCTGCGACGTCGTCGTCAACGACTGGGGCGTCGGCTACCGGTTGTTGGCGTAGGCGTGGGAGGCACCGGCTCCGCCGGCACCAGGCCCTGACGTCCGGTTCCCCGGGTGCGCGCAGGCTCATCAGGACTGATCGGTCTCCAGCGTCTGGTGCCTGCGCAGCAGGCGCCCTACAGGAGCGCGCCCTCCAACCGCAGGAGCCGCTCCTTGCGGTCGAGCCCCCCGCCGTAGCCGACCAGCGCGCCGGACGAGCCGACGATGCGGTGGCAGGGGAGGACGATCGGGATCGGGTTCCGGTTCATCACCATGCCGACGGCGCGCGATGCGCGCGGGTTGCCCGCGCGCTCGGCGAGCTGCCGGTAGGTCGCGGTGTGCCCGTACGGCACCTTTCGCAAGCTCGTGCAGCACCCGGAGCGTGAAGTCCGGCAGCCCGCGGAGGTCGAGGTCGAGGTCGAACATCGTCCTGCGGCCGCCGAAGTAGTCGTCGAGCTCGCGACGCGCCTCGTCGAGCGCACGGGGTACGCGCAGCACCCGCGCCCCCGCGTGGCGGGCAAGCGCGTCGAGCTCGCTCTCCGGATCCGGATCGAAGGAGATCCGCACGAGCCCTCGGTCGGTGACGGCGGCGAGCAGAGGCCCGAGCTCGCTGTCGATGACGTCGTACGCCGCGTCGAGCAGCCCCGCGCGGGCGGCTGCGTCGCGGAAGCGGCGGTCGAGTTCGCTGGGAACGGTCACGTGATCCTCCTTCGGAGACGCCGAACACCCGCGGAGGCGGCCTGTCGCGCCGCGTCCGGGCTGGAGTCGAGGGCCGCGGCGATCTGCTCGTAGTCGAGGTCGTAGCCGTAGCGCAGCACGACGGCGGCACGCTCCTTCGGTGGGAGCGTGTCGGTGAGGAAGGCCAGCTCCTCGTATGCGGGACGCCCGTCGACGTGCGGGACGTCCGGCAGCTCGTCGGTGGGCTCGCCGGCACGGCGGTGCACATCGATCGCGACGCGGGCCGCGATGGTCAGGACCCACGCGCGGAGGTGCTCGCCGTGCCCCAGACGGTCGTAGGCGCGGAGCGCCCGCAGGAAGGTCTCCTGGAAGGCGTCGTCGGCTCGCTCCCGCCCGAGGCGGCGTCGGAGGAGCCGGAGCACCTCGCCGGAGTGCTCGGCGTAGAAGGTCTCGAACGGCGGGATCGACGTCACGGCCAGCATCATCCAGTGAAACGCCGGGCTTCGACGGCGTGTGAGATCGGAAGCGGCGGGAGATCCGCTGTGCACGGCGGTTGTGGCAGTTGCGGCCCCGGCAGGGGACGCCTTCAGGGATCTGCCCGCGCCGTAGGCGCGGGATCCGAGCGGCGGGAATCCGCTCCCGCGGATTCCGCTCGCGAACAGGTCAGCGTGCAGACTTCCGGGCATGCGCGTCGCCGTCGTCGGGCACGTCGAATGGATCCGGTTCGTACGCGTCGATCGGGTGCCGGCCGGGGGCGATATCGCGCACTCGTTCGACGACTGGGAGCAGGCGGGAGGGGGAGGGGGCGTCGCAGCCGTCCAGCTTGCCCTCCTCGCCGACGAGGCGCACCTCTTCACCGCCCTCGGGAACGACGACCTCGGGCATCGCGCCCGGGAAGAGCTCGAGTCGCGCGGCGTGGTCGTCCATGCTTCGGTCGACGAGCGTCCACAGCGCTGGGCCTTCACCCAGGTGGACGACCGCCACGAGCGGACGATCACGACCGTCGGCCCCAAGCTCCGGCCCCGAGGACACGACGACACGCTTCCGTGGCACGAGCTGGCGTCGATGGACGCCGTCTTCTTCGTCGCGGGCGACGTCGACGCCCTGCTCCACGCGCGCCGCGGGAGGGTGCTGACCGCGACCTCGCGCGAGCTCGAGGTGCTCCGGCGCGGGGGCGCCGAGCTCGACGCACTGATCGGTAGCGGGGAGGACGAGGCGGAGCGCTACCGGCCGGGCGAGCTCGACCCGCCTCCGCGGCTGGTCGTCACGACGTCCGGTGGCCTCGGGGGCTGGTCGAGGCCCGGAGGGCCGTACACGGCAGCCGACCCCCCGGGTGAGGTCGTGGACACGTACGGCGCCGGGGACAGCTTCGCCGCCGGCTTGACCTACGCTCTCGGCTCGGGGCTCGAGCCGAACGAGGCGCTCGCCTTCGCCGCACGCTGCGGCGCCGCCGCGCTCGCGGGACGGGGCGTCGCACCGCGTCGCGTCCCGGTCCGCGCCTGACCGCGGCGCGCGTCCCGCTGAACGGAGTCGCGACGTGAACGCGTCGTGGCCCGCGATTGGATCGAGGGGTTGCGTTGTGGGGGAAAGTGGCATAGAGTGGGGAATCGTGGAGATCGAGAACCGGATCGACCACACCCGCGGGCGATGTTCATCGGCACCTACGAGCACACGATCGACGAGAAGAGCCGTGTCACCCTGCCGCGGCGCTTTCGCGACGCGCTCGGCGCCGGCGTCGTCCTCGCACGCGGGCTCGACCGCAACGTCGCCGTCTATCCACGCGAGACGTGGCGCATGACCGTCGAGGCCCGGATCTCCGCGCTCGACCCGCTCTCGCGGGAGGCGCGCGAGCTACGCCGGTTCTTCTTCTCGGGGGCGGCCGAGGCGGATCTCGACGCACAGGGTCGAGTTCTCGTCCCGGCCGTCCTCACGCGCCACGCCGGCCTCGAGCGCGAGGTGATCGTGGCCGGCAACTACGACCACCTCGAGCTCTGGAACCCCGGTGCCTGGGAGCAGCACCTGCATGCCGTCGAAGGGAGCGCCGAACATGCTGCCGAACGTCTTGCCGCACACGGAAGCTGATCACGTCCCGGTCCTCGCCGACGAGGTGCGCGAGCTCCTCGCCGTGCAACCGGGCGAGACGGTCGTCGACGCGACCTTCGGCGCGGGTGGCCACGCACGGCTGCTCGCGGAGGACCTGGGCGGCCGCGGCAAGCTCGTCGCGATCGACCGCGACCCCGGGGCGAAGGCGTACTTCGACCGTTTCAAGGCCCGCGCGGGCGTCGACGTCCGGTTCCTCCGCGGAGACTTCGCAGTCGTCCTCTCTCAGCTCGCGACCAACGGCGTCAAGGCGGACGCGATCCTGCTCGACCTCGGCATCTCGTCGATGCAGGTCGACCGTCCCGAGCGGGGCTTCTCGTATGCGACGGACGCGCCGCTCGACATGCGCATGGACCCGTCCTCCGAGGTGAGCGCCGCCACGATCGTCGACACGTGGGACGAGCGCGAGCTCGCGACGATCTTCCGTCGCTACGGGGAGGAGCGCTACGCCCGCCCCATCGCCCGGGCGATCGTCCGCAGGCGCGCCGAGGCGCCGATCACCAGGACGGGCGAGCTGGTCGACGTGATCAAGCTCGCGATCCCGACGCCGGCCCGGTTCGGGGAGGGCCATCCGGCGAAGCGGGTGTTCCAGGCGCTCCGCATCGCCGTCAACGACGAGCTCGGGCAGCTCGAGGCCGCCCTGCCGGCCGCGCTGGAGATGCTTCGGCCCGGTGGGCGGCTGGCGGTCATCTCCTTCCACTCGCTCGAGGACCGGATCGCGAAGCGCTTCTTCGTCGACCAGGCGAAGGGCTGCACCTGCCCGCCGGACTTCCCGGTCTGCGTCTGCGGGAAGGAGCCGACGCTCCGCCTGCTGACCCGCAAGCCCGTCCGCCCGGGGAGCCGCGAGACCGATGCCAACCCGCGTGCCGCGTCGGCGCGCCTCCGCGCCGCCGTGAGAGCCTGATGTCGACGATCGCCCAACCCGCTCTGAGGAGGGCCCGCGCCGGGCGAAGCGCGTTCACGGGCGGAGTGCTCTGGATCGTGGGCGTCGCCGCGCTGCTCGCAGGCGTCGTGGCGATCAACGTCTTCGTGCTCCGCCTCAACGTGGAGCTCGACGACCTGCGGCGCACGCGCGCCGAGATCAAGGCCGAGATCGCCACCACGCGGGCCCAGCTGTCGAGCGCCTCCGCCAACGCGCGCATCGAGACCCAGGCGGCCTCGAAGCTCGGTCTCGTCGAGGCCGACCCGAACGCGACGACGTACCTCAAACTGGATCCCTGAGCGTGGACCGGCGCTCGAACTCCCGCATCCGGCTTCTCGTCCTGGCGTTCGCGGGGGTGTTCGCCGTCGCGCTCGGCCGGGCCGCATGGATCCAGATCGTCGACGGCTCCGGCTACGCAGCGATGGCGTCGCGCCAGCATCGGGAGACGATCGAGATCCCGGCCGGCCGCGGCACGATCTTCGACCGGACGGGTGAGCCGCTTGCGATCGGCGAGCAGGCAACGACCGTTTACGCCGACCCGCGCAACGTTGTCGCGCCGAAGAAGGCCGCCGTGAAAGTGGGACAGGCTCTCGGCCTCGACCCCGACGAGCTGTACCCGAGCCTTCTCGACCGGACGAAGCGGTTCGTGTTCATCGAGCGCAAGGCCGATCCCGCGAAGGCGAGGGCGCTCCAGAAGCTCGGCGTGGCCGGGATCGGCTTCTACCCCGAGGAGCGGCGCACCTATCCGCAGGGCCGGGTCGCCTCGCAGCTGCTCGGGTTCGCGGGTACGGACAACCGGGGCCTCGACGGCCTCGAGGGGACCCTCGATCGGGCTCTGGCAGGGAAGTCCGGCTACGAGATCGTCGTCCGGGACCCGGCCGGCCAGGCGATCGACGTCGTCACGTCGCGGAAGGAGCGCCCGGGGAAGAACGTCGTCCTCACGCTCGACCATCAGCTGCAGGCGACCGCCGAGCAGCTGCTCGCCACGGCGGTCCATCGCTGGGCGGCGAAGGGGGCGACCGCGATCGTCATGGATCCGCGGACGGGCGCGATCCTCGCGATGGCCAACGCGCCGACGTTCGACGCGAACCGGTTCGCGGCCGCTCCCGCGGACGAGCGCCGCAACCGCGCCGTGACCGACCTCTACGAGCCGGGGTCGACGTTCAAGATCGTCACGATCGCAGGCGCGCTCGAGAACAACGTCGTGACGCCCGACTCGTCCTTCACGCTCGCGCCGACGATCAAGGTCGCGGACCGCGTGATCCGGGAGGCGCACATCCGCGGCACCGAGCGGATGACCGTGAGGCAGATCCTGTCCGAGTCGTCCAACGTCGGGACGATCACCGTCGCCGAGAAGCTCGGCGGCCCCGAGCTCGCGTCCTGGATCTCCCGGTTCGGCTTCGGGAAGCCGACGGGGTCGGAGCTCCCGGGGGAGAGCCCCGGGATGGTGCTGCCGTACGGCGAATGGTCGGGGTCGACGATCGGCACGGTGCCGATCGGGCAGGGCATCGCGGTCACTCCATTGCAGATGGTGAGCGCGTACGCGGCGATCGGCAATGGTGGCGTGATGCCGCCCGCGCACGTGGTCGCGAAGATCGGCGGCAAGAAGGTGCGGCACGGCAAGGGGCGCCGGGTCGTCTCGCAGCACACCGCCGATCGGATGACCGCGATGTTCCGGGACGTCGTGGTCGAGGGAACGGGAACCGAGGCCGCGATCCCCGGCTACACGGTCGCCGGCAAGACGGGCACCGCCAACAAGGCGGAGAACGGCCGCTACGTCCAGAAGTACGTCGCCTCGTTCGTCGGCCTCGTTCCCGCGCGCAAGCCGCGGCTCGCGATCCTCGTGATGGTAGACGAGCCGCACGGGCAGATCTGGGGCGGCGTCGTGGCCGCGCCGATCTTCCGCGACCTGGCCCGATTCGCGCTCCAGTACCTCGAGGTGCCGCCGGACGCGCCCGAGTCGAAGCGCTCGTCGTCGCTCGTCGCGGCCGCGTTCTCCACCCCGTAGGCGCGACGCTCGCCTCGGTCTCGCAGGACGTGCGCCTCCACCGCGGGCGAGGCGAGCCTCGCCCCTACAATCGCGCCGTGGAGCTGGACGCGCTGATCCGCGCGCTCGCACCGAGCGACGTGATCGGGCGGCGTCCCGTCGAGATCACCGACCTGGCCTACGCAACGGGCCGGGTCCGTGACGGCGCGCTGTTCTTCTGCGTCCCGGGCGCGCGCGTCGACGGGCACGATCTCGCTGCCGACGCCGCCGCCGCGGGGGCGGCCGCGCTCGTCGTCGAGCGCCCGGTCGACGTCGCCGTCCCGCAGCTCGTCGTCGAGTCGGCCCGGGCGGCGATGGCCGTCGCGGCAGACGCGTTCTTCGGCGCGCCGACGGAATGGCTCGCCGTCGCGGGTGTCACGGGGACGAACGGCAAGTCGACGACGACCTACGTGCTCCGCTCGATCCTCGAAGCGGGCGGACGTCGAACGGGGCTGGTCGGAACGGTCGAGTGGGTCGTCGGCGGCGCGTCCCGAGCCGCCCCGCACACGACACCCGAGGCGATCGACCTCCAGCGGATCTTTCGCGAGATGCTCGACGCGGGCGACGAGGCCGTCGCGTTGGAAGCCTCGTCCCACGGCTCGCACTACCGTCGGCTCGACCGGGTGCGGTTCGACGCCCTCGTGTTCACGAACCTGACGCAGGACCATCTCGACCTCCACGGAGACATGGAGGAGTACTTCCAGGCGAAGCGCCGCCTGTTCACGGGCGTCGTGCCCCCGCCGGCGGCGGTGAACGTCGGCGACCCGTACGGCCGGCGGCTCGCCGACGAGCTCGCGGGCGCCCATCGTGGACCGCTGGTCACCTTCGGGCTCCGGCCGGAGGCGGAGGTGCGTGCCGACGGCCTCGAGGTCGGCGCGCGCGGCTCGTCCTTCACGGCGGCGGGCATCCCGATCGAGACGCCGCTGCTCGGCGTCTTCAACGTCGAGAACGTTCTCGGCGCGATCGCGGCCGCGCTCCTCCTCGACGTCGACGAGGACGCGATCGTCGAAGGCGTCCGCGCCACGGCCGGCGTTCCCGGCCGATTCGAGGCGGTCGACGAGGGACAGGACTTCGCCGTCGTCGTCGACTACGCGCACACCCCCGACGCGCTCGCGACGGTCCTCGGCGCCGCCCGTCCGCTCGGATCGGGCCGCCTCGTCGTCGTGTTCGGTGCGGGCGGAGACCGCGATCGCGAGAAGCGTGCGCAGATGGGGAGGATCGCGCGGGGGCTTGCGGACACCGTCGTCGTCACGAGCGACAACCCTCGCTCGGAGGACCCGCTCGCGATCGTCGAGCAGATCGTCCAGGGAACGGGGATCGACGTCGAGATCGATCCGGACCGGCGCTCCGCGATCGACGCGGCGATCGCAGGCGCATCCGCGGGGGACGTCGTCGTGATCGCCGGGAAGGGCCACGAGCAGGGACAGGAGATCGCCGGCGTCGTCCATCCCTTCGACGACCGCGAGGTGGCCCGCGCAGCGCTGCGCCGCCGGCTCGGTGAGGCGGTCTGACGCTCGTGTTGATTCAACACAGGCTCGGGGGTGCAGGTTGATCCCTCTGACGTGGAGCGAGGTCGAGGGGCTCGAGCTCGGCGAGCTGCGTGGAGCGCCTGCGGACGGGGTCGTCCGCAGGGCGCACGACGACTCGCGGGCCGCTCGTCCGGGCGATCTCTTCGTCGCGCTCAACACGGGCACGCGCTTCGTCGAGGACGCGCTCGCGCGCGGTGCCGCCACGCTCGTCCCCCGTGACCAGGAGGCTGCTCTCGCAGCCCTCGCCAGGCTCGTGCGGGAGCGCTCGGAAGCACAGGTGGTCGCCGTCGTCGGCTCCACCGGGAAGACGACGACGAAGGACGCGCTCGCGGCGCTCTGCGACGCGGTGACGCCGACCGTGGCCGCTGAGGCGAGCCGGAACAACGAGCTCGGGCTGCCGCTCACCGTCCTGCGGCTCGAGCCGGAGACCCGCGTCCTCGTGACGGAGATGGGGATGCGCGGGCTCGGGCAGATCGCCGAGCTGTGCGCGGTCGCGCGGCCGACCGCCGCGCTCGTGACGTCGATCGGGCCGGAGCACCTCGAGCTCGTGGGAACCGTCGCGGACGTCGCCCGCGCCAACGCCGAGGCCATCGACGCGCTTCCCCCGGGCGGGCTCGCGATCGTCCCCGCCCGCGAGCCGCTGCTCGACCCGTATCTCCGCCGGGACGACATCGATGTCCGCCGGTTCGACACCCGCGGCGTCGAGCGTGACGACGCAGGCGGTGGATCGCGAGAGCAGTCCGGCGGCCCGACGCGCTGGACGTTCCGCGTGGGCGAGCGCGAGCTCGGGCTCGAGCTGCCGTTCACGCAGCGGCACCTCGCAGAGAACGTCCTCGCGGCGCTCACGGCCTACGACGCGCTCGGGCTGCCACTCGAGCGGGCCGGGGAGGGGGCGGCTCGCATCTCCCTGAGCCGCTGGCGCGGCGAGGTGCAGGAGCTGCCGGGCGGCGGCCTCGTCGTCAACGACGCCTACAACGCGAACCCGACGTCCATGCGGGCCGCACTCGTCGACCTCGCCGAGCGGGCAGAGGGGCGGCGGCGCGTCGCGATCCTCGGCCAGATGGCCGAGCTGGGCGAGGAGAGCGCGGCCTACCACGCGGAGATCGCCTCCCTGCTCCGAGACCTCGGCGTGGAGCTCGTCGTCGCCGTCGGCGAGGACGCGCGCGACTACCTCGCGGAGGTCGAGGACGGCGTCTCCGTCGCCGATGCGGGCGCCTTCGACGAGATCGCCGACCTGCTGCGACCCGGTGACGCGATCCTCGTCAAGGGATCGCGTTCCGTCGGGCTCGAAGGCATCCCTGCGCTGATCGAGAAACACTCCCGGGCATGGTGAGGGTCCTGATCGCGGGCCTCGTCGCGATGGTGATCGCCGTCGCGGTGGGGCCGCAGTTCATCGAGTGGCTGCGGCGCCAGTCCATCGGTCAGCAGATCCGCGCCGAGGGACCGGCAGGGCACATCGTCAAGCAAGGGACGCCGACGATGGGGGGCCTCCTCATCCTCGTCGCCGCGCTGGTGCCGGCACTCGTCGTCTCCCTCTACACGATCCCCGGCATCACGATCATGCTCGCCACGCTCGGCTGCGCGCTGATCGGGTTCGCCGACGACTTCCTCAAGGTGCGAAAGCGGCGCTCACTGGGGTTGAGCGGCCGCTGGAAGATGCTCGGGCTCGTCGCCGTGACGGCCGGGGTGGGGTGGGCGACGACGCGGATCGGCTACATGGACACCGAGATCTACTTCCCGCTCGTCGACGTGAACGTCGACCTCCACTGGCTGTACTTCCCCTTCCTCTTCATCGTCATCGCGGGAACGTCGAACGGCGTCAACCTCACCGACGGCCTCGACGGGCTGGCCGCGGGGACGTGCGCGATCTCGATCATCACCTTGCTCGCGATCGCGTCGATCGACTGGATCCGCAGCGCGGACACGGTGGCCAACCGCAGCGACGAGTACCTCGACATCGCCATCGTCGCGGCAGCGCTGATCGGCGGCGTGATCGGGTTCCTCTGGTTCAACGCGTTCCCCGCGGAGGTGTTCATGGGGGACACGGGGTCGATGGCGCTCGGCGGGGCGATCGCGACGCTCGCGATCCTCACCGAGACCGAGGTGCTGCTCCTGTTCATCGGCGGCATCTACCTCGTCGAGGCGCTCTCGGTGATGATCCAGGTCGCCAGCTTCAAGCGCACGGGGAAGCGGGTGTTCCTGATGACGCCCATCCACCACCATTTCGAGATGAAGGCGTGGTCGGAGACCAAGATCATGGTGCGCTTCTGGATCGTCGGCGCGATCCTCTGCGCCATCGGCTTCGTCCTCTACTACCGCTACTACCTGCGCTTCCAGCTGTAGGCGCGCGCACGGGGTGTCGGACTGAAGTCCGACACCGATTCGGGTGCGGTACCGCCGCGCCGGGGCGAGCCGAACCGCGGCATCCACTCACCGGGCCCGCGTAGCCTTGCCCTCCATGGTCCCGGCGCTGGCTCTGCTCTGAGGGCGCGACACCTCTTCCCGGCGCCCGTCGTCGTCGCGATGCTCGTGATGGTCGTCTGGGGTGCGACGCCCGTGGCGACCCGCATCGCCACCGACGACCTGGAGCCGCTCATGATCGCCGTGCTGCGCACGGTGCTCGCCGGCATCGTCGCCGTGCCGCTCGTCGCGGCGACCCAGCGGCGCCCGCCCGCGACGTCGCGCGCGCGGCTGCTCCTGGCCGTGTCCGCGGCCGCCGGGTTCGTCGTGTTCCCGGTCGTCTACACCATCGGCCAGGAGCGCACCTCGGCGATGCACGGCGTCGGGATCCTGGCGGCACTCCCCGTCTTCACCGGTCTCTACGCGGCGCTCGTCGCTCGACGGAGGCCGGGCCGATGGTGGATCGCCGGCTGCGCGCTGGCGCTCCTCGGCGAGGCAGTGATCGTCGTGATCCGGACCAGCGGGGACGGCGGCGACGCGACGCTCGTGGGCGACCTGCTCGTCCTCGCCGCCGCGCTCGTCGTGTCCGCGGGATACGTCGCGGGCGCGATGCTCGTCCCCCGAGGGTTCTCGAGCGCTGCGACGACCTACTGGGGCGTCACCCTCGGAGCGATCGTGCTGGCGCCCGTCGGGCTGGGACTGGTGATCGCGGACGGCGTCCCGCACGCCGGTGCCGCTGCGTGGGGCGCCGTCCTCTTTCTCGCCGTCCTGACGTCGATCGTCGGGTACGTCGGCTGGTACTGGGCGCTCGCGCACGGCGGGATCGCTCGCATCGCGCCTCTCCAGTTCCTCCAGCCGCTGTCGGGCCTCGTCCTCGCCGCCCTCGTCCTCGACGAGCGGCTCACGCTGCCGCTGGCCGTCGGCGCCGCGGCCGTGATCGCCGGCGTCGCCGTCGCGCGTCGCACGTGAGCGCGCGCGTCAGCGCCTACCCTTCGAGCGTGCCGGACCTGCCCGCCCGCGTCCTCGTCCTCGGCCTCGCGCGGTCCGGCCGTGCGGCCGTCGCCGCCCTGCGTCGCAGCGGTGTGGAGGTGGTCGCCCACGACGCGAGCACCGACGTCGACGCGTCGGGGGTCGACGCGGACGTCCATCTCGGCGAATGGAGCGACGCGCTGCTCGACGGTATCGGGCTCGTGGTGAAGAGCCCGGGAGTGCCCGCCGGAGCGCCCCCCGTCGCCGCGGCGCGCGCGCGATCGATCCCGGTCGTCTCCGAGATCGAGCTGGGAGCGCGACTGCTGCCGAACCCGCTGATCGGCGTCACCGGGACCAACGGCAAGACCACGACCACCGCGCTGCTCGGCGCGATCCTCGAGGCGGCCGGCCTGCCGGCGGAGGTCGCCGGCAACATCGGCCGCCCGCTGACATCGCTCGTGGGCACGACTCAGCCGCACGCGTGGATCGCATGCGAGCTCTCGTCGTTCCAGCTCGAGGACGTCGACACGTTGAGGCCCAGGGTCGCCGTGCTGACGAACCTCGAGCCCGACCACCTCGACCGGCACGGGACGTTCGATGCCTACGCGGCCGCGAAGCTCCGCGCGTTCGAGCGCCAGCTCGAGGACGACGTCGCGATCGTCCCCCGCGGTTTCGCCGCGGTCCCCGGCCGGGCCCGCCGGGTGGAGTTCGCCGCGGACGACCCGCTGCCGGCCGAGCCTCGCATCCGCGGCGTCCACAACCGCGCGAACGCGGCCGCCGCCGCCGCCGCCGCGCGCGCCGTCGGGGTCGCGGACGACGCGATCGCCGAGGCGCTCCGGGCCTTCCCGGGAGTCGAGCACAGGATCGAGGAGATCGGGATCGTCGACGGCGTGCTCTACGTCAACGACTCGAAGGCGACGAACGCGGCCGCGGCCCGACGTGCGCTCGCCGCATTCGCCGGCCGCCGCAAGCACGTGATCCTCGGCGGGAGAGGGAAGGCCGAGCCGTACGACGGACTGGCGGCGACGTTCGAGCCCGGCGATCGGGCGTACCTGATCGGCGAGTCGGCCCCCGAGCTCGCGTCGGCGCTCGACGAGCACGGCGTCCCGTATGTGATGTCCCGAACGCTCGAGCAGGGCCTGGTGGATGCGGCGCGAGCCGCATCTGCCGGGGACGTCGTCCTCCTCTCGCCGGCCTGCGCGTCGTTCGACCAGTTCACGAGCTTCGAGCACCGTGGGGAGGAGTTCCGCCGCCTGGTGGAGAAGCTCCCGGGGTGGGGAACAGGCGCCGTTCCGACCAGGGGCAGCTCGAGCAGCGGCTGCTGATCCTCGTCACGCTCGGGCTCGTCGCCTTCGGGCTCGTGATGGTCTTCAGCGCGACGTCCGCGTCGGCTGCCCTGGGCGCGGGCGACCCGATGCGCTTCCTCGTCAAGCAGGGGCTCTACGCCGTCGCGGGGCTCGTCCTGCTGGCCGCGCTGACGCGTGTCGACTACCACGTTCTCCGGCCGCTCGCGCCGCTGCTCCTCGTCGTCGCGTTCGTCGGCTGCGTCGCGGTGCTGGCGATCGCTCCCCCGATCAACGGCGCCCACCGCTGGTTCGTGCTCGGCCCGGTCAGCGTCCAGCCGGCCGAGATCGCGAAGCTCGCGATCCTCCTCTGGGCGTGCGCCGCGCTCGCACGGCGCCCCGCGCCGGCCACGCTCGGGGAGCTGATGAAGCCGGTGGGCCTCGTCGTCATCCTGTTCGGCGCGCTGATCGTGATCGAGCCCGACCTCGGGACGACGATCTCGCTCTTCCTGATGATCGCCGGGATCCTGCTCGTCTCCGGCGTCCCGATCCGGCTGTTCGCGCTCGCCACGAGCCTCGCGCTCGGCGCCGGCCTGCTCGCGATCTGGATGGAGCCGTATCGCCGCGAGCGGGTGTTCAGCTTCCTCGACCCGTGGAAGGATGCCCAGGGCGCGGGCTTCCAGAACGTCCAGGCCATCATCGGGATGGGCTCCGGCGGGATCACCGGCGAGGGTCTGGGACAGGGCATCCAGAAGGTCAACTTCCTCCCCGAGGCCCACACGGACATGATCTTCGCGGTGGTCGGGGAGGAGCTCGGCTTCATCGGCTCTGCGCTCGTGATCGCGGCGTTCGCAGTGTTCGCGTGGGCGGGCTTCCGGGTCGCGCTGCAGTGCCGCGACCCCTTCGGCAAGCGGCTTGCCGCGGGGATCACCACGCTCGTCTGCGGCCAGGCCGCCGTGAACCTCGCCGCCGTGCTGGGGATGGCTCCGCTCACCGGCATCCCGCTGCCGTTCGTCTCGTACGGCGGCTCCTCGCTGCTCGTTCTCCTCTGCGCGGTGGGGGTGCTCCTTAACATCGCGGTGAATGAACGCGTCGTCGAAGCTCGCGTGCGTGATCGCGGCCGGGGGAACGGCCGGGCACGTTCGTCCCGCTCTCGCAGTCGGGGAAGCGCTCCGCGCACGCGGAGTGACGGTGACGTTCGCCGGCACTCCCGACCGCGTCGAGTCGCGGCTGGTGCCTGAGGCGGGCTTCGCGCTCGACACGTTTCCGATCACGGGGCTGCCGCGACGCCCCAGTGCGGCCCAGCTGCGCGCGGCGTGGCGCGCATCGGCCGCCCCGGCGCACTGCCTCCGGATCCTCGCCCGGCGCCGACCCGACGTCGTGCTCGGCGCCGGAGGTTACGTCGCCGGCCCCATGGTGCTCGCCGCCCGTTTGCGGCGGATCCCGGCGGCGCTGACGGAGGCGGACGCTCACCTCGGCCTCGCCAATCGGCTCGCGGCGCCGTTCGCCCGTCGGCTCTTCCTCGCGTACGAGATCGCCGGTCGAGACGGAGAGAAGGTGCGCGTCGTCGGCCGCCCGATCCCGCTCGCGCATCGAGGCGCGAGCCGCGAGGAGGGGCGTCGCCGCTTCGGGCTCTCTGCAGACGGCCCGGTCGTGGCGGTCTTCGGCGCGCTCGCCGGCGCGCGGTCGCTCAACGAGATGGCCGTCGAGGCGTGGAGCTTCGACGGGCCGGAGATCCTGCACATCTGTGGGGAGCGCGACTTCGACGCGCTCCGACCGCGGGTCGCGCGGCCCGGCTACGTGCTGCTCGCGCAGACCGACCGGTTCGGCGAGGCGCTCGCGGCCGCCGATCTCGCCGTCTCCCGCGCCGGCGGGACCGTGTGGGAGCTCGCGGCGGCCGGGACGCCGTCGGTGCTCGTCCCGTATCCGTACGCGACGGCCGATCACCAGACCCTCAACGCCCGTCACTTCGAGGAGGGTGGAGGCGCCGTCGTCGTCCCCGACCCGGAGGTCGGCCGCATCCCGCAGGTCGTCGCGGAGCTGCTCGAGAGCTCCGAACGGCTCGCGGCGATGCGCAAGTCGATGCTGGAGCTCGCACGACCCGACGCGGCGGACGTGGTCGCGGACGAGCTCGTCGCGCTCGCCCGTGGAGGCCGGTGAGCTTGTGTCGATTCGACACAAGCTCCCTACGCCGCGGCGATTCCGAGCGGGTGCAGGGTGAGTGACCCGCTCGCGGGGCGGCGCCTGTACTTCGTCGGGATCGGCGGCTCCGGGCTCTCCGCGTACGCCAACATCGCGCGTGCCTGGGGCGCGGAGGTGCGCGGCTGGGACCTGCACGAGACGATCTTCACGGAGACGCTCGACGAGGGGATCGGCGTCGACCTCGGGGGAGAGCCCGCTCCACCGGAGGGCTTCGAGGTGATCGTCTCGACGGCCCACAGCGGCCGGATCGACGGCACGCCACGGGCCGCGTTCCTCGCCGAGCTCGTCGCGGCCCGGCCGTCGATCGTGGTCACCGGCGCACACGGCAAGACCACGACGACGGCGATGATCGCATACGTCCTGCGCGAGACGGGTAACGACCCCGCATGGATCGTCGGAGGCGTTGTGCCACAGCTCGGCGGTAACGCCGGGACGGGCTCCGGGTGGCTGGTCGTCGAGGGCGACGAGTCCGACCGGTCGGTGTTCGCCCTGCGGCCCCGGCTCGCGGTCGTGACGAACGTCGAGCTCGACCACCACGCGGCCTACGGCTCGGTCGCCGACCTCCAGGCCTCCTTCGACGCATGGCTTGCGACGATCCCCGACGTCGTCCGCGGGTGGGAGCTCGACCCCGTCACCTTCGCCCTCGCCGTCCCCGGCGAGCACAACCGCCGCAACGCCGCCACGGCGCGCGAGGCGCTCGTCCGCGCCGGGGTCGAAGCGCTCGCGGCGGAGGGAGCCCTCGCCCTGTTCGAGGGGGCCGACCGTCGCTTCCAGCTCGTGGGGACCGGCGGCGGGGTGACGGTGATCGACGACTACGGCCACAACCCGACCGAGCTCCGCGCCGCGCTCGAGACGGCGCGCGAGCGAACCGCGGGCCGCCTCGTCGCGCTCTACGTCCCGCACGTCGTCGAGCGGACGCGGCACCTCCACCGCGAGCTGGGCGACGCGCTCGGGCTCGCGGACATCGCGATCGTGACCGACTTCGTGGGCCGGCGGGACGCGCCGCGGGAGGGAGTGACCGGCCGCCTCGTCCTCGACGCGGTCCCGGACACCACACGACGCGTCTGGGCGCCGACGCTCGAGGACGCGTCGCGGCTCGCGCTCCTGCTCGTCCGGCCGGGAGACGTCGTCGTGACGCTCGGCGTGGGGGAGCCGTGGCGCGCAGCGCGTGCGATAGCCGAAGGCCTTCCCGACTTCGTCGGGAAGGCCTAGGAGAGCGATGCAGATCGAGACTGGATTCCCTCTCGCTCGGTTGACCACGATCGGGACCGGTGGGCCTGCGGCGGCAATGGCGCGGCCGTCCTCGCTCGCCGAGTTGGAGGAGGCGATTGCCTGGGCGACGGAGCGGGGGCTCGGGATCGTGACGGTCGGGCTCGGGTCGAACCTCCTCGCTCCGGACGAGGGCGTCGGCGCGCTGGTTCTCCGTCTCGAGGGCGACCTCGCCGCGGTCGAGATCGACGGCGAGCTCCTGCGCGCCGGCGGCGGCGCGACCAACGCGGTGTGCCTCCATCGCGCCCGCGCGGCGGGCCTCGGCGGCCTCGAGTTCGCGTGCGCGATCCCGGGCACCGCGGGCGGCGGTGTACGGATGAACGCCGGCGCGTACGGCTCGGACTGGTCGGCGATCCTGGAGCGCGCGCTCGTCGTGTCACCCGACGGGAGCGGATGGCTCACCCGCGACGAGCTCGGGCTCTCGTACCGCCGTTCGGCGTTGCGCGCCGACCAGGTCGTGGCGCGCGTCGAGTATCGCCTCATCTCCCGACCGGTCGAGCAGATCAAGGCCGAGGTCTCGGAGCTCGTCGCGCGGCGCAAGGCGACCCAGCCCACGAACAAGAGGACGTTCGGCTCCGTGTTCAAGAACCCGCCGGGGGAGCTCGGGGCAGGCCGCATGCTCGAGGCGTGCGGGCTCAAGGGCTACCGGATCGGCGGCGCCGTCGTCTCGCCGCGTCATGCGAACTTCATCGAGAACGCCGACGGCGCGACCACGGCGGACTGTCTCGCCCTGATGGACGAGGCGCGCCGGCGCGCGCGCGAGCAGTACGGCGTCGAGCTGGAGCACGAGGTCGTGCTGGTGGGCTCGCTCGCCTTCGGCGATCGAGCCTAGAAGAACCTTCCTCTCCGCTGTTCCAGGCTCGGTACGCGAAGCGGAACGAGCCCAGGAGACGTGCCCGACGCGGCGAACGTGCTCCTTGTGGCCCAAAGGGGACGAGCAGGGCGCAACGAGCGGCCTCGTACGCGCGCGGCGAGCGTCGTCGTCCCGTTCCCGCGTACGGTCACCGGCGATCGCCTCGAGCTCGGCTCGCTCGTCCCCTCCGGCCGCTCGCTGCTGATCGCCTTCGGCGTTCTCGGAGGCGTGCTGCTCGCGCTCGTCCTCGCGCGCGAGACCTCGCTCTTCGCGGTTCGCACGATCGAGGTGACGGGCGCCGGGACGGGGGTGGAGCGCCAGGTCCGCAAGGCACTCGACGATCGCGCCGGGGAGAGCCTTTTCGGACTCGACCTCGAGGAGGCCCGGGTCGACGTCGCCGCGCTCCCGACGGTCGCGGCGGTCTCCTTCGACCGCGCCTATCCGCACACGCTCCAGGTCACGATCGTCCCCGAGCGTCCCGTCGCCGTCGTGCGGCAGGGCGCGTCGTCGTTCGTCGTCTCCGAGCGCGGCCGCGTCGTCGCCCGCGTCGACCGGAAGGCGAAGCCCGACCTGGCGCGGATCTGGATCGGCAAGGACGTCCAACTCGCCCCGGGCTCGTTCGTCGAGGGGGACCTGCGCACCGCCGTCGGCGCCGTCGCACCGCTCGCGGGTGTCCGGTTCCCGAGCCGGGTCGTCTCCGTCACCACCACGGACGGGCTGACGCTCCGCCTCCGCTCCGGCCTCGAGCTCCGCCTGGGCGACACCCGGGACGTCGACGTGAAGCTCGCGGTGGCCGCGCGTGTCCTCCCGATGCTGCCGCCCGGCTCGGCCTACCTCGACGTCAGCGTCCCCGACCGCCCGGTAGCGGGCTCGAGCCTCGACTCTCAGGTCGAGGTCGAGAGTTCCGCCTCGACCGGGACTTGAGGGTTCCGTTGACAATGTCGACAAGGAGTCCGTACCCTGGCTCCGAATCGGGGAATCCAGGTCCTCCCCTAGCTCGATGAGAGCTTGACCCTCAGGCAGGTCGAGAATGAGCACGCAGAACGGCAACTATCTGGCAGTCATCAAGGTCGTCGGCGTCGGTGGCGGCGGTACGAACGCGGTCAACCGCATGGTCGAGTCCGGTCTCACGGGCGTCGAGTTCATCGCCGTCAACACCGACGCGCAGGCGCTGCTCGACACGGACGCCGACGTCAAGATCCACATCGGCTCCAAGGCGACCCGCGGTCTGGGCGCCGGCGCGAACCCCGAGGTGGGCCTCGCGGCCGCGCAGGAGAGCCGCGACGAGCTGAAGGAGGCGCTCAAGGGCGCCGACATGATCTTCGTCACCGCCGGTGAGGGCGGAGGCACGGGCACGGGTGCCGCGCCGGTCGTCGCCGAGCTCGGACGTGAGCTCGAGGCGCTCACCGTGGGTGTCGTGACGAAGCCGTTCGCGTTCGAGGGACGGCGCCGGGCCGACCAGGCCGAGGGCGGGATCCAGAACCTCCGCGATCGCCTCGACACGCTCATCGTGATCGAGAACGACAGGCTGCTGCAGGTCGTCGAGAAGACGACGCCGATCCTCGAGTCGTTCCGGATGGCCGACGACATCCTCCGCCAGGGCGTGCAGGGGATCACCGACCTCATCACCGTCCCGGGCCTCGTCAACCTCGACTTCGCCGACGTCCGCACGATCATGCGCGACGCCGGCTCCGCGCTCATGGGCATCGGCACCGCCCGCGGTGAGGGTCGTGCGACGGCCGCCGCGAACGCGGCCGTGTCGTCGCCGCTCCTCGAGACCACGCTCGACGGAGCGACCGGCGTGCTGCTCAACATCACCGGGCCGGCCGACATCGGCCTGTTCGAGGTCAACGAGGCGGCCGAGGTCGTGACCGGGCACGCGGACCCGAACGCG
Organism: uncultured Actinomycetes bacterium; assembly: GCA_963786055.1. Taxonomy (GTDB): domain Bacteria; phylum Actinomycetota; class Thermoleophilia; order Gaiellales; family Gaiellaceae; genus Gaiella. Next base: position 56,460 of record CAWAXS010000022.1, read on the forward strand.
AACGTGATCTTCGGCGCGGTCATCGACGAGTCGCTCGGCGAGGACGTCCGCGTCACGGTCATCGCCACCGGCTTCGGCGGCGGACGGCCGCGGCGCAGGCGCACCGAGCCTGCCGTCGTGTCGTCCGGGTCGGCCGAGACGGTCGTCCCGAGCTTCGACCCGCGCCCGCGCGAGGACGACGCCGACATCGACGTCCCGAGCTTCCTCCGCGACTGACGTAGCCTCCGGCTGCATCGGTCGCCAACCGATCCCGCTCCGCGGGATCGGAGCTATTGTCGCGGCCGTGAGCGCGACCCTGCGCAGGACGCCCCTCTACGAGCGACACGTCGCGGCCGGGGGGAGGATGGTCCCGTTCGCCGGCTGGGAGATGCCCGTGCAGTACGAGGGCGTCATCCCGGAGCACCTCGCCGTCCGCACCGACGCCGGTGCCTTCGACGTCTCGCACATGGGTCAGCTGCACGTCGAGGGGCCCGCGGCCGCAGCCTTCCTGCAGTCGATGCTCTCGAACGACATCGACCGGATCGGCGACGGCGAGGCGCAGTACACGCTGCTGACGAACGAGCGCGGCGGGATCGTGGACGACCTGATCGTCTACCGGGTGAGCCACGGCCACTACCTGCTCGTCGTCAACGCCGGCAACCGGGAGGCTGCGTACACGTGGCTCAAGGAGCGCGAGGTCAACGGCAGCGAGGTGCGCGACGCATCGGACGACTACGCCCTCGTCGCCGTGCAGGGACCGGCGTCGCTGGAACGGCTCGGCCTGCCCGAGGCCCCGGCCTTCACGCACGCGATGGGCGAGGTCGCGGGCGTCGAGGTGATGGTGTGCCGCACCGGCTACACGGGTGAGAAGGGCGTCGAGCTCCTTTGCCCGGCCGAGGACGGGCCTGAGCTCTGGGACGCCGTCCTCGAGCGCGGAGCGGTCCCCTGCGGCCTCGGCGCGCGGGACACGCTGCGTCTGGAGGTCTGCTACCCGCTGCACGGGAACGACATCACCCCCGACACGGACGCGATCTCGGCCGGGCTCGGCTGGACCTGTGCGCTCGAGACGGAGTTCACGGGCGCCGACGTCCTGCGACGGGTCGAGGAGCAGGGCCCTGCGCGCAGGCTCGTCGCGTTCGTGATGCAGGAGAGGGCGATTCCTCGCCAGGGAATGGCGATCGACGGAGGCGGAGAGGTCACCTCGGGCACGCAGTCCCCCTCGCTCGATGTCGGCATCGGCATGGGCTACGTGCCGGCGGAGCAGGCCGCCCCGGAGACGGAGCTCGTGATCGACGTGCGTGGAAAGGCCCGGCGCGCCCGGGTGGTGAAGAAACCGATCTATCGGAAGGAGACCTGAAACAGTGGCGAACGAGAGCTACCCCGACGATCTCCGGTACCACACGGAGCACGACTGGGCCCGGGTCGAGGGCAACGAGGCGGTGCTCGGGATCACGTGGTACGCACAGGACTCCCTCGGCGAGCTCGTCCTCTTCGAAGCGCCCGCGGTCGGCGCCACCCTGACGAAGGACCAGGCGTACGCCGAGGTCGAGTCGGTGAAGGCCGTGTCCGACGTCATCGCTCCGGTGTCGGGCGAGGTGCTCGAGGTGAACCAGAAGGCGGTCGACGAGCCCGAGGTCGTCAACGCCGACCCGTACGGCGAGGGCTGGCTCGTCCGCATCCGGATGTCCGATCCCGGAGAGCTCGACGGGCTGCTCGACGTCGAGGCCTACAAGGCGCATGTCTCCGAGCTGTGAGCAGGACGACGAACCGAACATGCAGCCAGATCTGCTAGCGCCAGCGCGACCGCGACAGCGGGCGCCTCTAGGGGGTTGCCCCGATCGTAGGTGGGGGATCGAGCGGCACGATTCCGCTTCTGCGGAATCGTGCTTCGCGGAGCAAGAGACATGAGCACGGCCGGCTATCTCTCGCTGACCGACGCCGACCGCGAGGCGATGCTCGAGGCGATCGGCGTCGGCTCGCTCGAGGAGCTCTTCGAGCAGATCCCGCACGGCGTCCGCCTCGGGCGGCAGCTCGACGTCCCGGAGGCGCTGCCGGAGGCGACGCTCGTCCGGCACCTGGAGGAGCTCGCAGCCCGCAACGCGGACACGTCGCGCGAGCTGAGCTTCCTCGGGATGGGGATCTACGACCACTACGTCCCCGCGATCGTCGACACGTTCCTCTCGAGGGGGGAGCTCCTCACGGCCTACACGCCGTACCAGCCGGAGATGAGCCAGGGCATCCTGCAGGCGATCTTCGAGTACCAGACGGCCATCTGCGAGCTGACCGCGATGGACGTCTCGAACGCGTCCGGGTACGACGGGACCACCGTCGCCGCCGACGCGTGCTTCATCGCCCGTCACCACACGGGTCGCTCGAAGGTGGTGCTCGCGGAGACGCTCAACCCGCAGGTGCGCCAGGTGGTCAAGACCTACGCGCCGGGCTTCGGCATGGAGGTCGTGGAGGTCCCGCACACCGACGGGACGACGGACCCGGCTCGCCTCGCCGCGGCGTCGACGGACGCGGCGGCGGTGATCTTCCAGCAGCCCAACGCATTCGGCTGTCTCGAGCCGGCCCCCGACCTCGCCGCTGCGGCGGAGGCGGCCGGGGCACTCCCGGTCGCGCACGTCGACCTGGCGTCGCTCGGCCTGCTCGAGGCGCCCGGGAACTACGGCTGCGCGATGGCGATCGGCGAGGGGCAGTCGATCGGCAACTACCAGAGCTTCGGCGGTCCCCACTACGGCTTTCTCGCCGCCCGCAACGAGTTCATCCGCCGCATGCCGGGCCGCATCGTGGGAGAGACCGTCGACCTGGAGGGTAGGCGCGGCTTCGTGCTCACGCTGCAGACCCGCGAGCAGCACATCCGGCGCGAGAAGGCGACGTCGAACATCACGACGAACCAGACGCTGCTCGCGCTCGCCGGCCTGATCACCCTGTGCTGGCTCGGCCCCGAGGGCCTACGCGAGCTCGGCGAGACCTGCACGGCGCTCGCCGGGTACGCGAAGGAGCGGATCGAGCTGCCGCTCGCGTTCGACCGGCCGACGTTCAAGGAGGTCGCGTTCCGGACTCCGATCCCGGCCCGGGAGGTCGTCACCCGCGCGCGCGAGCACGGTGTCCACCCCGGCTATCCGCTCGGTCGCGACTACCCGGGCCTCGACGACGTCCTCCTCGTCGCTCTCACCGAGAAGCGCACGCCCGCTGACGTCGACCGGCTCGCCGACGTGCTCTCGGAGGTGACGCGCCAATGGAGCTGATCTTCGAGAAGTCGAAGCCGGGCCGTCGCGCCGGACGGGTGCCGTCGTACGGCCTGCCGGTGCCGGAGCTCCCCGACGATCTCCGTCGTGCGGCACCGCCGCGCCTCCCCGAGGTCCCCGAGAACGAGATCGTGCGCCACTTCACGGAGATCGCAGACCGCAACTTCGGCGTCGACACGGGCTTCTACCCGCTCGGGAGCTGCACGATGAAGCACAACCCGCGGGTGAACGAGCGGGTCGTGGCGCTTCCGGGGTTCCGCGACCTCCATCCGCTCCAGGAGGACGACGGTGCGCAGGGCGCGCTCGAGCTGATGTGGGAGCTCGAGCAGATCCTCGCCGAGATCGCGGGGCTCCCGGCGGTGACGCTCCAGCCGGCCGCCGGGTCGCAGGGCGAGCTCACGGGCCTGATGCTCATGCGGGCGGCCTTCGCGGACCGCGGCGAGCCCGAGCGCAGGGTGGTCATCACGCCGGACACGGCGCACGGGACGAACCCGGCGAGCGTGACGATGTCGGGCTTCGAGCTGGTCAAGGTCACCACGACGGAGCGGGGCAACCTCGACCTCGACGACCTCCGCTCCAAGGTGGACGAGCGCACCGCGGGTCTGATGCTGACCAACCCCTCGACCCTCGGCCTCTTCGACGAGGGGATCGAGGAGGTCGCCGAGATCTTCCACTCGCGCGGCGCGCTCCTCTACTACGACGGTGCGAACCTGAACGCCGTCGTCGGGCTCTCGCGCCCCGGCGACATGGGGTTCGACATCGTCCACTACAACCTCCACAAGACGTTCTCCCAGCCGCACGGCGGAGGCGGCCCCGGCGGAGGGCCCGTCGCCGTGCGCGCCGAGCTCGAGCCGTTCCTCCCGGCGCCGGCCGTCGTTCGCGACGGCGACCGCTTCCGGCTCGACCACGACCGGCCGAAGTCGATCGGGCGCGTGCGCGGCTTCGCAGGCCCGTTCGGCGTGTTCGTCCGCTCGTACGCCTTCATGCGCGCGTACGGCCCGGCGCTCCGCGACATGTCCGAGGTCGCGGTGCTCAACGCCAACTACCTGCTCGCGCAGCTCAAGGACGTCTACGACCTTCCGTACGACAGGCACTGCATGCACGAGTTCGTCCTCTCGGCGAGGACGCTCAAGCGCGAGCACGGCGTCACCGCGCTGGACGTCGCAAAGCGGCTGATGGACCACGGGATCCACCCGCCGACGATCTACTTCCCGCTCGTCGTCGCCGAGGCGCTCATGATCGAGCCGACCGAGACCGAGACGAAGGAGCGCCTCGACGAGTTCGTCGAGGCGATGCGGTCGATCGCGGCGGAGGCCGCATCCGAGCCCGAGACGCTGAAGGACGCCCCTCTCACGCGGCCGGTGCGTCGGCTCGACGAGGTGAAGGCCGCGAAGGAGCCGGTCGTCCGCTTTGCGTTCGGCGAGACGGGCACGCCGGATAGGATCGGGGCCAGATGACGACGACCGCGGTCGCCAACGAGCTCGTCGAGCTCGCCCATGATCTCGCGCAGGCGGTCTCGGATCACGACGTCGCACGGCTCGAGGGGATGCTCGCATCGGAGTTCACGCTCCAGGGAGCAGCGGGCCAGCTCGATCGCGAGGCGTTCCTCGAGGCAGCGGCGGGCCCCTACGAGATCGACGAGTTCACGTACGAGCAGATCGACCCCGAGGTGTACGGCAACACCGCCGTGCTCGTCTCCCGCTACACGCAGGTCGCGCGGCTCGACGGGCGCGACCTCACCCATCGGATGCACGTCACCGACATCTGGACGCGACGCGACGCCCGCTGGCAGATCGTCCGCCGTCACGCCACGATCGCCGACTGATGGCCACGTACGCCACGCAGACCGAGCTGGACGCGGGCCTCGAGGTCGTCCGCGCTGCGCCGCGTGACCAGGGCGTCGTCGAGCTGATCGTGCGACGTCCGGCCGTCGATGAGCGCGAAGTGGTGGAGGAGGCGGAGCTGAGCCTCGAGGACGGGCTCGTCGGCGACAACTGGTCGACACGCGGGCGGTCGGGCGGTCGTCCCGCCAACACGGATGCCCAGCTCACTGTGATGAACGCTCGTGCCGCGGAGCTCGCCGCCGGTGGGCGTGAGCGGTGGCCGCTCGCCGGCGACCAGCTCTACGTCGATCTCGACCTGAGCGCCGACCATCTCCCTCCGGGGACTCGCCTCGCGGTGGGGTCAGCGGTGATCGAGGTGACCGGCGAGCCGCATACGGGGTGCAAGAAGTTCAGCACACGGTTCGGGCTCGAGACCCTCGAGTTCTTCAACTCGCCCGAGGGCCGCTCGCTCAACCTGCGCGGGATCAACACGCGCGTGGTGGAGCCGGGCGTCGTCCGTGCGGGCGACGCCGTGCGCAGGCTGTAGCCAAAAGGCCGGGGCCCCCGGGTGTCGCAGTGGAAGTCGACCGTGCCGCGCGCAGCGAACTCGCGGGTGAGCGGGTTCGCGAGCGTGGACTGCGGCGCGCGCGGCGGGATGATCCCGAGGTCGAGGGCGACCGGCCGTGGACGCACGACCGGCCGCCGTCGACGGGGCGTCAGCCCGAGTTCGTGAGGTTGCCGACGCGGATCGCGGCGATCTTGATCCAGCTCGCCGAGAGCGTCGCGCTCGTCGCCCCGCACTTGAAGTCGGCGGTCCCGGCCGCCGCGAACTCGTGGACGACGATGTTCGAGAGGTCGAACGGCGCACTGGTCGCCGCGTAGCTCTGCGTCTGGTCGAGGTCGGTCCCGGCCACGAGCTGGCAGGTTGCCACGCCGGACGTCGTCGAAGTCATCAGCGCCTTCGCCCAGAGGACGTACTTGCCTGCCTGGGGGATCGTGAGGGTCGTGAGTGTCGTGACCGCCGCCGGGATCGCGATCGGCCCGTTCAGGAACCGTGCGTAGGCGTCGCTGGGGCCCGCGGGGCCCGCGGCGCCGGCTGCGCCTGCGGGGCCGGCCGGGCCGGCGGGTCCTGCGGGGCCGGCGGGGATCTGGTTGGCCTTGAAGTCGGCGCGGAGCAGGCTGCCGTTCTTGACCTTAGTGGTGGTGACGGCGTTGTTCTTGAGCTGGGGGGTGCCGACGCTTCCTGGTGCGAGCGCGACCGACGCGGCGACCGCCGTGCCGGAGAGCGCGACGCCGAGCGCGAGGCACGCGACCACCAGGGCCGGTGAGGGACGGTGGATCCGTCGGATCACGGGAGACCTCCGAGGTAGGGAGCGACCGATCGTACGTAGGCGTCCGGCGGGCGCCTATCCCTCGATCGGACGCGAGCGGGTGAGCACGCTGCCGTAGGTGGCGCGGCTCGAACCTCCCTCCCCCCACTTGCCTCTTTTCGAGAGCAAAAGGCCCTGGTGTTCAGTCCGAGCCGCGGGCGGCAGCTTACGCCGCATCGGAGGTCGTGTCAATTGCTACAGCATTCGCGCTACTGGCGCCTTCGTGGCGCAGACACCCGGCACGTCGCCCGCGACTTGATGAAGCGGTGGATGAGGCGCGCCGCCGGTCCGCCGCGCTCGTCGACCCCCTCGACGACCCCCTACTCCGCTACGAGAGCCCGGGCTCGCGAACGAGGCGCGGTCGCGAGCTGGCCGCACGCGGCGGCGATGTCGCGCCCGCGGGTCAGTCGGACGGTCGCGGGGACACGCGCCCGGTCGAGCTCCGCCTTGAACGCGTCGATCGCGCCGCGGGAGGAGCCGTCGTAGATCCCCGTGGGGTTGTAGGGGATGAGGTTCACCTTGAACGCGTCGCGTCCCAGGGTCTCCGCGAGCAGGCGGGCCTGCGCGGGCGAGTCGTTGACCCCGGCGAGCATCACGTACTCGACGAAGACGCGCCGCCTCGTCCGCTCCCAGTGCTGCCGGCACAACGCGACCACATCGGCCAGCGGATAGCGGTCGTTGACCGGCATCAGACGGCTGCGGAGCGCCGGATCGGCGGCGTGGAGGGAGAGCGCGAGCCGGATCGGCTCCGAGACGTCCTCCACGAACCGACGGAGGCCGGGGACCCAGCCGACGGTCGAGATCGTCGTCCGACGGTGCGTGACGCCGAGGTCGGGTAGGTGCCTCGCTGCTTCGAGCACCGCGTCGACGTTCATGAACGGCTCGCCCATCCCCATGAACACAAGGTGGTTCACCGGGGACGAGCGGCGGAAGTGCAGCACCTGGTCGAGGATCTCCCACGCGGTCAGGTTTCGCCCGAACGCCATCTGGCCGGTGGCGCAGAAGGTGCACGTCAGCGGGCAGCCCGACTGCGAGGACACGCACACCGAGCGCCGTCCGTCCCGGTAGGTCATGAGGACGGCCTCGACCGGATGGCCGTCGTGCGTGCGGAACAGCGTCTTGACCGTTCCGTCCCGCGACCGCTGCTCCGCCTCGGCCGCGAGCGTCGAGAACGGGACGTCGGCGGCGAGCGCCTCCCGCAGGCCTCGAGGGACATTGGTCATGGCGTCGTACCCGCCGGCCCCACGCGCCGTCCACTCCCAGACCTGGCGCGCCCGATACGAGGGCTCGCCGAGCTCGGCGACCCGCGCGTCGAGAAGTTTGAGATCCACGCGTCAAAGGTACCGGGGGGTACGCACGATCCCTATCCGCGGCCCCCAGAGGAGGTCCACGTGTTCGCGCGCATCACGACCTACGAGCTGGAGGATGGACGCGCCTCCGAGTCGATCGACGTCTTCGAGCCCGCGATCGACCACATCCGCGCCCTCGACGGGCTGATCGACGCGTACTTCCTGGTGGAGCGGGACGGCCGCCGCGCGGTCACGATGACGCTCTGGGAGTCGCTCGACGCAATGGAGCGCAGCCGCGTCGCGGCCTCCAGCGCCCGCACCGAGGCCGCGCGCGCGGCCGGAGCCGAGGTGACGAGCACGGTCGAGCTCGAGGTCGCCATCCGGGCCGGCGGGGCGGCCGCGGAGACCGTCGCGCTCGCGGGCACGCGCCTCGCGTAGGACCGGCGCCGCGCCGATAGGGTGCGGCGGTGATCGATCTCCGCTCGGACACGGCCACACGCCCCACCGAGGGGATGCGCGCGGCGATCGCCGCCGCAGACGTCGGTGACGAGCAGCGGCGCGAGGATCCGACGGTCAACCTCCTGCAGGAGCGGGCAGCGGCCCTCCTCGGCCAGGAGGCGGCGCTGTTCCTGCCGACCGCGACGCTCGCGAACCAGATTGCGCTGAAGCTCCACTCCCGGCCGGGGGACGTGCTCGTCGCCGAGCGCCACGCCCACGTCGTCATCTACGAGTACGGAGGCGCAGCGGTCCATTCCGGGCTGATGGTCGAGACGATCGAGGGACGCGCCGGCCGCTTCGGAGTGGCCGAGCTCGACGCCGCGACGGTTCCGAGCACGAAGGCGGCCGACCAGCGGGCGAGCGTGCTCGCCGTCGAGAACACCCACAACTCCTCGGGCGGGCGCTGCTGGCCGCTCGACGAGCTGGCGGCGGTCACGCGAGCCGCGCGCGAGCGGGGCCTGCGAGCCCACCTCGACGGCGCGCGCCTCCTCAACGCGGTCGTCGCGACGGGCGTCGAGGCGGCGGCGATCGGCAAGCACTTCGACACCGTGACCCTCTGCCTGTCGAAGGGCCTGGGCTGTCCTCTCGGCGCGCTTCTCGCGGGCTCGTCCGAGACGATCGAGCGCGCGTGGCGCGAGAAGCACCTGTTCGGCGGCGCCATGCGCCAGGCGGGCATCGTCGCCGCCGCCGGCGTGTACGCCCTCGACCACCACGTCGAGCGTCTGGCGGACGACCACTCCCGCGCGCGCCGGCTCGCCGAGGGCTGGCATGCGGCCGGCCTCCCGGTCGACCTCGACCAGGTCGAGACGAACTTCGTCCAGCTCGACGTCGGCCGCCTCGGGCTCGGCCGGGACGACGCGCTCGCGCGGCTCCGCGAGGCAGGTGTCGGGCTCTCGTCGACGATCCACCCGACGGTCGTCCGCGCGGTGACGCACCTCGACGTCGACGACGCGGACATCGATCGTGCGATCGAGCTCGCGCCGCGGGCGCTGGGGGCACGTGCAGCCGCCTGAGGCGCTCGCCGACCGTCTCGACCGGCTCGTTGCGACGGCGCAGGCCGAGCAGCGCGCCGCCTCGGTGAGCGCCGCCGTCTTCCGCGACGGGGACGTCCTCTGGCGCCGGGCGCTCGGATCCGCCGACGTCGCAGCCGGGGTGGACGCCACGTCGGACCACGCCTACCGCATCGGGTCGATCACGAAGACCTTCACCGCCGTCTGCATTCTCCAGCTCCGGGACGCGATGGTGCTCGACCTCGACGACCCTCTGCGCACCCACATCCCCGAGGCGTCGGCGGGGCCGACGGTGCGCGACGCGCTGTCCCACCTGAGCGGCCTCCAGCGTGAGCCGCCGGGCGACATCTGGGAGACCTTGCAGCCACCCACCCGCGAAGGCCTGCTCGCGGGGCTCGAGGACGCCGAGCGCGTCCTGCGCCCCGGCGAGGCGTGGCACTACTCGAACCTCGCCTTCGGGCTGCTCGGAGAGATCGTCGCGCGGCGCAACGAGGGCGGGTACGAGGCAGCGCTCCGGGCGCGGGTGCTCGAGCCGCTCGGGCTCGCGCGGACGGAGATCGAGCCGTCGGGCCCCCGCGCGACCGGGTACTACGTGGATCCCTACAGCGACCGCGTCACGGTCGAGGCGGAGCTTCCCGTCGAAGGGCCGATCGCGGCGATGGGCTGGCTCTGGTCGACCGTCGACGATCTCGCGCGCTGGGCCGATTTCCTCGCGACGGGCCTGGACGGCGTGCTCGCCGTCGAGACGCTCGACGAGATGTCGCGCATACAGACGATGGCCGACCAGGCCAAGTGGTCGCTGGGCTGGGGGCTCGGGCTCGAGCTCTACCGCCGCGGCGACCGGGTCTTCGCCGGCCACGGCGGCGCCATGCCGGGCTTCCTCGCCGCCGTGTGCATCCATCGGCCCGAGCGCACGGGCGCGGTGGTGCTCTTCAACACCGGTGCCGGCGCCCGGCCGGAGGCGCTCGCACTCGATCTCGCGGAGGCAGCCCTCGAGGAGCTCCCGCGCCTCCCCGACCTCTGGCGTCCGGACGACGGCGCACCGGACGACATCGCGCCGATGCTCGGACGGTGGTGGTCGGAGGGGTCGGAGCTCGTCCTCTCCTGGAGCGGTGGCCGCCTCCGGCTCGAGCTCGTGGACGGCCCCGTCGGACGGAGCGTGTCGTGGCTCACGCCCGAGTCGGACGATCGCTGGCGCATCGTCGAGGGCCGCGAGCTCGGCGAGCTGCTCCGCGTCGCCCGTGACGACGCGGGAGCGCCGGCGAAGCTCTACGTCGCGACGTATCCGCTCACGAGGGCGCCGGGGGCGTTCGCGGACGAGTCCTCCGGGTGATCCGTGCGGTCGCCGGCCGCGTAGAACGCGACCGCGACCGCCGCGTAGGCGACGAGAAGCACCGCGCCGCGCGCCTTCGACGCCTGGCCGCCCCAGAGCATGATCACGGTCACGGCCAGGCCGCCGGCGAGCGCCGCGATCTCGACCTCGCGGAACCCGAGCGCGAGCGGGTCGATGAGCCACGACAGCAGCGCCACGGCGGGGATGAGGAACACCGCGACCTGGGCGGCGGACGCGAGCGCGATCTCCGCGGCGAGCTTGACCTTCCCGCGGCGCGCCACCACCACCGCGCCGCCGTGCTCGGCCGCGTTGCCGACGATCGCGACGATCACGGCCGCGACGAAGAAGTCGGTGAGCCCGAACCGCTCGGCGAACGTCTCCAGCGATCCGACGAGGATCTCCGCGACCAGCGCCGTGACGACCGTGGCGCCGCCGAGAACGAGCAGCGACGTCGTGAGCGTCCACGCCTCGACCTCCTCGTCGCTCGAGACGTGCAGCTCGCGGTGGCGACGGAGCGAGTAGATCGTCACGACGCCGTAGACCACGAGCAGCGCGATCGACACCGGGACCGAGAGGTCGACGATCAGTTGCCGGTCGGGGTCGCCGTTCCACGACGGGACGGAGGGGATCAGGAACAGGAGGATGGCGATTGCGATGACGCCGAACGACAGGAAGCTCGACCACCGGTCGAGCGCGTCACGCGGCCCCATCGCGAGGGAGAAGCCGAGGACCAGGAGGAGGTTCCCGACGACCGAGCCGGTCAGCGATCCCCGCACGACCTCCGTCAGCCCTTCGTTCACGGCGATCAGCGCGATGATCAGCTCGGGGGCGTTGCCGAACGTCGCATTCATGAAGCCGCCGATGCCGGGGCCCGTTCGCTCGGCGGCGTGCTCCGTCGCCTCGCCGATCAGCCACGCCAGGGGGATCAGCGAGACCGCGGCGAGCAGGAACTCGACCGTCTCGTCGGGGCCGACGGCGTAGTGGAGCACGATCGTGAACGGCCCGAGAAGCAGGCCGGCGAAGAGGGCGCGGCGGACCACGAGCGGGAACCCTAGCCCGTCCGCGAAGCGCGACTCCACGGAAGCGGATTCGTGCCGCTTACCCGTTTCGGCTCTTGCCGTCAAGTCTTGCGCGGGCCTGCCCGACCTTGCGACCATTCCGGCATGAGCGATGTGGCTCCGGTCACCACGGCGCCGGCGGAGATCCCGCTGCGGCCTCAGGACGAGCTCGAGTGCCGTCGCTGCGAGGTGCACTGCGACCGTGTCGTCTACCCCGGCGCCTGCATCGCGCGCGGCTGCCCGTTCGTCTATGCGTACGAGGCGTGGGGGCACACCTACATGGGGTGCATGCAGAAGGTGTTCGACGTCGAGATCGACGTCGACCTGCTCGGCGAGCTCGAGGGCAGGCGCGAGGGGTTCGGCGCCGTGAAGGCCCGACGGACGCCGCTGCCGATGTGCCAGTCCGACATCTCGTCCTGTTACGAGCATCGCGTGGACGAGGTCGGCTGCCGGAACCCGGAGTTCTTCGAGCTCCCGCTCGAGCGCCCGAGCTTCCGGGTCTTCGCCACGGTCGAGTGACTCGCGCTGTCCGGCTGCGCCGGAAAGCGCCTCTGACCTGAGGCACGGTCTGTGAAGCCGGATGTGCCTAGCGCCAGCGCTTCGGGCGTCGCCTGCGGCCTCTCCGGTGCAGCTCGCGGAGGAGGATCAGCTCGCCGGCGTAGCTCCCATCCGGGCCTGCGGTCTCCAGGATCGCCGGGAGATCCTGGAACGCGGGGTGGGCGAGGAACGTCGCGAGGCCGTCTCCGATGGTGCCGAGCCCGAGCGAGGCGTGCCGGTCGCGGTTCGTGCCGAGCCCGACCTCGGCGTCGTTGACGTGGAGGCAGCGGAGGCGGTCGATCCCGATGCGCTCGTCGAGCTCGCCGAGCGCGGCGTCCAGCGCGTCGGGGTCGGTCACGTCGACGCCCGACACCCACCAGTGGCAGGAGTCGAGGCAGATACCGAGGCGGCGATGACCGTCCAGCCGGTCGAAGATGGTCGCGAGCTCGTCGACCGAGCGGCCGATCGTTCCGCCCGCGCCGGCCGAGTTCTCGAGCACGAGCCACAGACGGTCGTCCGTCAGCTCGAGGAGCTCGGCGAGCGCCGGGACGACCCGGGCGAGGCCCGCGTCGAGCCCCTCTCCGAGATGAGAGCCGACGTGGAAGACCACGCCGTCCGCGCCGATCGCCGAGGCGGTCTCGAGCGAGGCCCGCATCGCCGTGACCGACTTGGCGTGGATCTCGGGATCGGGGCTCGCGAGGTTGACGAGGTAGAGCGCGTGACACACGACCGACCGGATCCCGGCCTCGTCGCGGCGTGAGCGAAAGCGCTCGACCTGCTCGTGCGTGTGCGCAGTCGGCTTCCACATCCGCGGGCTCTGCGTGAACACCTGGACGGCATCGCAGCCGAGCTCCTCGGCCCGGTCGATCGCGGTGGAGATGCCTCCCGCGGAGGAGACGTGAGCGCCGAAGAGCACGGCGCAACGCTACCCGTGCCCTTCCGACGCGTGACTAGGCTCAACGGTCGTGGCGATCCCGCTCCACGACCGCCTCGGCGCCCTCCGGGAGCGCGACTTCCGGCTGCTCTTCACCGGGACGATGATCACCGCGGTCGGTGACCGTATCGCCGGGATCGCGCTCGCCTTCGCCGTGCTCGACATCGGCTCGGCCACCGCGCTCGGCATCGTCTTTGCCGTTCGTCAGGGAGTTCAGGCGCTCGTCGTGGTCGGCGGCGGTGTCCTCTCCGACCGCCTGCCGCGGAACCTGGTGCTCGTCGGCGCCTGCGTCGTCCAGGGCACGGCGCAGGCGGCGACCGCCGCGTGCGTGCTCGGAGGGTTCGGCGGCGTCGGCGCGATCGTCGCGCTCCAGGCCGTCTACGGCATCGGCCTCGGGCTGGTGCTCCCGGCCGAGGTCGGCCTCGTCCCCCAGACGGTCAGCGCGGACCGCCTCCAGCAGGCCAACGCGCTCCAGGGCCTGACGAGGAACGTCGTCGGCGTGCTCGGCCCGGCGGTCGGGGGCGCGATCGTCGTCGCCGGGAGCCCGGGGATCGCCCTGGCCGCCGACGCAGCCAGCTTCTTCGTCTGCGCAGACCTCCTGCGCCGGATCCGCGTCACCGCGCGCGACACGACCGGCGCGCCCGGGTTCCTCGTCGAGCTGCGGGAAGGCTGGCAGGAGTTCACGGCCCGGACGTGGCTGTGGGCGTCGGTCGTGTTCTTCGGAATCGGCAACCTCGCCTTCGCGGGATGGAACGTCCTCGGGCCGGCGATCGCCGACGAGCGCCTCGGCGGCGCCGGCGCCTGGGCGGTGATCCTCGCGGCGGCGGGCGTCGGCGCGATCCTCGGGAGCGTCGTCGCGATGCGCGTGCGCCCACGCCGGCCGCTCGTTGCATGCGTGCTGTTTGCGGCGCTGCTCTCGCTGCAGACGCTCGCGCTTGCCCTCGGCGCGCCCACGTGGGCCATCGCGACGGCAGCGTTCGTCGCCGGAATCGGGATCTCCGTGCACCTCACCCTCTGGTTCACCGTGTTCCAGCAGCAGATTCCCGAGCGCGCGCAGTCCCGGGTCGCGTCGTACGACACGCTCGGCTCGTTCATCCTGATGCCGCTGGGGATGGCGCTGGTCGGGCCTCTGTCCGATGCGATCGGGATCACCGAGACGCTCTGGATCGCCGTGGCCGTCATGTGGGCCTCGTGGGCGGCGATCCTGGCGCTGCCGTCCGTGTGGGCGATACGCGCCGAGCGCGTCGTCCCGGCCGCCTCCACGGCCTGACTACCATCCCGCCTCGATGAGCATCCGCGTTCGTATGGCTCCGTCCCCGACCGGGTTCCTCCACATCGGCGGAGTGCACACGTTCCTCTTCAACTGGCTCTACGCGCGGGGCCGTGGCGGTGCGTGCCTGCTGCGGATCGAGAACACCGACACGAGCCGCGAGGTGCGAGAGGCAACGGAGCAGATCCAGCGCTCGCTCACCTGGCTCGGCATCGACTGGGACGGGCCGGTGACGTTCCAGCTCGATGCGATGGACCGGTGCCGCGAGCTGGCCGCCGGACTCGTCGAGGAGGGGAAGGCCTATGAGGACGAAGGCGCGATCCGGTTCCGAATGCCCGATGACGGCGTCACCGGTTGGCAGGACGCGGTCCGTGGACGCATCGAGTTCCCGAACGAGCAGCTCGAAGACGTCGTCATCGTCCGCTCCGATGGCCGGCCGACGTACAACTTCGCCTCGCCCGTGGAGGACATGGACGACTCGATCACGCACGTGATCCGCGGCGACGATCACATCTCGAACACCCCGAAGCAGATCCAGATCCTCCGCGCACTCGGTCACGAGCCGCCCGTGTACGCGCACGTCGCCAGCATCCTCGGCACCGACGGCAAGAAGCTGTCGAAGCGCCACGGCGCGGTCTCCGTGGACGAGTTCCGGGCCGCGGGGTACCTGCCCGACGCACTCGTGAACTTTCTGGCCCTGATCGGCTGGGCGCCTGACGGCGAGACCACGATCATGTCCCGCGACGAGATCGTCGACCGCTTCTCGCTCGAGGCGGTGAGCGCCAGCCCGGGAACGTTCGACTATGCGAAGCTCGACTGGATGAACGGCGTCTACCTGCGCGCGCTCGACCCGGATGCCTACGCGGACGAGGTCGTCGGCTACCTGCGCGAGCAGGGGGTCGACTGGCCCGAGGATCGCGTCCGGGCGATGGCGCCGCTCGTCCAGGAGAAGGTCGGCAGGCTCGGCGAGATCCCTGCCTTCACGGGGTTCCTGTTCGGCGACGTCGAGCCCGATTCCGAGCTCCTCGACGAGCGCATTCTCCGCGCGGCGGAGAATGCGCTAGAAGGGCTCGAGCCGTGGTCGACTGAGGCGATCGAGACGGCCCTCAAACAGCTGTGCGAGGAGCTCGGCGAGAAGCCGCGGACGGTCTTCGGGCCGATCCGCGTCGCGGTCACAGGCTCCCGCGTGTCGCCGGGCCTCTACGAGTCCCTCGAGCTGCTCGGGCGGGACACGTCGCTCGAGCGGCTCCGCCGTGGAGCGGAGCTGGCCGCGTGAGGAGCGTGTGTTGAATCAACACGAAGCGGAACCCACGGTCGACGCCTTCGAGCAGCGGCTCGACGCGTACCTCCAGGAGCGCTCCGAGGAGGCACGGGCCGTGCGCGTGGGGGAGAAGGAGACGTCCGAGCAGGCGGCGATCGTCGCGCGCTACGCCGATCTGTTCACGCGCGACCAGCTCGCCGTGCTCCAGGAGGCGGAGGCCGGCGCCGACGGGGCCGAGGGCGAGTCGATCGCCCGGCTGCGCCTCACGTGCCAGGAGGGGATCGTCACCGCCGAGCTCGCCGAGCGGGAGGACGCGCTGGAGAACGCGCTGCTCGCCGCCCGCGTCGCGTGGGACGGCGAGGAGCTGCCCCTCCGCTCGGCACAGGCGCGGCTCGCCGTCGAGCCGATCTATGCCCGGCGCGACGCGCTCGGAGACGCCGTGCTGGCCGTGTCGGCCGGCTTCAACGACGAGCGCCGCGCCCTCCTGGCCGATCGCCACGAGCTCGAGACCGCGGTGACGGGGATCTCCGAGCCGGTCGCGCGCAACGAGGAGGAGATGGGCATTCCGCTCCGCCCGATCCTGGGCGCCGTCGACCGTGCCCGGGTCGAGAGCACGCCGGCATTCACCCCGCAGCGGGAGCGCTGGCTCGACCGCCTGCTGGGGCCGGAGCGCGCGGAGACGCCCGCGAGCGCGCACATGGCATGGATCAGGCGTCTGTCGCCGCTCGAGTCGACCTACACGAAGGAGCGGAGCGTGCCGGTCTGCCTCGAGACGCTGCGTGCGCTCGGGTTCGACCTGGACGCCGAGAAGGGGATCCGACCCGACCTCGAGGACCGCCCCCTGAAGTCCCCGCGCGCCTGCGTGATCGCGTCCGACCCGCCGCGGGTCGTCCATCTGATCACCCGCGCGCAGGGCGGACTGCACGACTACGAGGCGTTCCTGCACGAGGCGGGCCACGCGCTCCACTACGCGGGCTGCGACGCGTCCCTGCCGCTCGCGTTCCGCCGCCTCTCGCGCGACCACGCCCTCACCGAGATCTACTCGTTCCTCCTCGACTCGATCTCGCAGGAGCCGGGCTGGCACGCCGAGCACTTCGACCTCCCGGACGAGGAGGCGCTCGCCAACGCCGACGCGGCACGGTTCTCGAACATCCTGCTCTTCCGTCGCTACTCGGCGAAGCTCGGGTACGAGATCGACTTCTGGACGCGCTTCCCCACCGACGGAGGCACGCCCGACGGATACGAGGAGCGGCTGACGGCGGCGACGGGCATCCGCTACCCGGCGGCCAACCACCTCGCAGACATGGACTCCGGCTTCTACTCGGCCGACTACCTCCGGGCATGGATCCGCTCCGCCCAGGTGCGCGCGTACCTGCGCCGCGAGGTGGCGGAGGACTGGTGGCGGCAACCGGAGACCGGAGCGCTCCTGCGCGACCTCTTCCGCGAGGGCACGCGGCCGACGACGGAGGAGGTCGCGGAGAGGATCGGCTTCGACCCGCTCGACACCGCACCGCTCGTCGCCGAGCTGAGCGCGGGTTGACGCGGCTCAGATGCCCGAGAAGAGCCGCCCGCCGTTGACGAACAGCGTCTGGCCGGTGACGAACTCCGAGCCGGGGCCGACGAGGTAGCACAGCGTGCCGACGAGGTCGGCGGGGGTCATGTCCCGCTGGAAGCACCGTTGCCGCGCGAGCGCTGCTGCCATCTCCGGCTGCTGCGCCGTGTACTCCGGATCGTGGGGCACGTAGTCCGGCGCGATCGCGTTGACGCAGATGCCGAACTCGCCGAGCTCCCGGGCCAGGGCCCGCGTGAGGCCGACGATCGCCGCCTTGGACGAGACGTAGTGGAGGAACAGCGGGATGCCGCCCGGAACGGTCATCGACGAGACGTTGACGATCCTGCCGTTGCGGGCCGCCTTCATCGCGGGCGCGACGGCCTTGCAGCAGAGCCAGGTGCCGCGGACGTTGACCTCGAACATCCGGTCCCACTCGGCGACGGTGAGCTCGTCCCACGGCTTCTTCACGATGCTCGCGAAGATCGCTGCGTTGTTGACGAGGGCGTCGATTCGCCCGAAGCGCTCGAGCGTCGCCGCCGCCAGCGCCTCGGTCGACGCTTCGTCGGACACGTCGACCTCGACGCCCATCGCGGTCCCTCCGCTCGACACGATCTCGGCGGCTACGGGCGCGGGGTCGAGCACGTCGCCGACCACGACCGACCAGCCGTCGGCAGCCAGGGCGAGCGCGTAGGCGTGTCCGAGGCCTTTGGCAGCGCCCGTGACGATCGCGACCCCGGACATCGGCGCACTATAGGTCGCCGTCCTGCGGCATCGCGCTGCCGTGCGGAGCACAGGGCATGATCCTTCGAGTGGCGGCGGTCGACTTCGATCCGCTCTCGCCCGCGCAGCGCGAGAGCCCGTACCGGATCTATGCCGAGGCCCGCGCGCGGGCGCCGGTCTTCTTCGCCGAGCGGTTCGGCTTCTGGGTGGTCACCCGCCACGAGGACGTCCTCCGGGTGCTGAAGGACGGCCGGACGTTCAGCAGCCGTGACGCGCTGACCTCGTCGCACGTCGACCTGCCCGCCGAGGTCCAGGCCGTCCTCGACGAGGGGTGGCCGGAGATGCCGGTGATCATCGACACCGACGCACCGCTGCACACGGCGATCCGCGGGCTCGTCACGAAGGCGTTCACGCCGCGGCGCGTCGCCGAGATGGCGCCGAGGATCGAGGAGCTCGCGACCGAGCTCCTGGACGAGCTCGCGCCCGAAGGCGAGGCGGACATCGTGCGGCGCTTTGCGTGGCCGCTGCCCCTCGCAGTCGTCGGCGAGATGCTCGGGGTCCCACGGGCAGACCTCCCCCGGCTCCACGAGTGGAGCGTCCACTGGCTCCGTCTCAAGCAGCCCGGCGCCACGATCGACCAGCAGCTCGAGTGGGCGCAGAGCACGGTCGAGCTGCAGCGCTACTTCATGGAGCTCCTGGACGAGCGCGAGCGCCACCCGACCGACGACCTCACGTCTGCGCTCCTCGCTGCCTCGCGCGGGATCGATCCGCCGCTCTCGCGGGCGGCCGTCATGGGCGTGCCGCTCGACCTCGTGGTCGCGGGGCACGTGACGGTGACCCGCGCGATCGGGAACGCTCTCGTCCTGATCCTGGCAGAGCCGGGCCGAGCGGACGACCTGCGGGCCGACCCCTCGCTCGTCCCGCCGGCGGTCGACGAGATCCTGCGGCTCGAGTCGCCCGCCCAGGGGCTCTTCCGGACGACGACGAGGGAGGTGACGATCGGCGGTGTCACCCTTCCCGCCGGCGCGCGGGTGATGGTCCACTACGGCTCCGCCAACCGTGACGAGCACGTCTTCGCGTGCCCGGCGGCGTACGACCCGCGACGCGAGGGCCTCGGTCGCCACCTCGCATTCGGGAAGGGCGTCCACTTCTGCATCGGGGCCCCGCTCGCCCGGCTCGAGCTCACGATCGCCCTCCCGTTGCTCCTGGAGCGGCTCCCGGGCCTTCGCCTGGTCGAGGGGCCGCTCGCCTGGGAGCCGATCTTCTTCGCCCGGGGGCTCGAGCGCCTCGACGTCGCCTGGGACGTCCCGCGGTGACCTCGCGGCGGTCGGCCGACGCGCCGCGTCCGGTAGCCGCACGCCCGATCGCAGCGGCCCTTCCGCGACGCGCTCTTCGCGACCCGTGGACTCCGAAGCCCCCGGCGAGGCCCGCGTGGTACCGCCAACCGTCGCGCGGCTCTCGCCGTCTCACCTCTCGGTGCGGTGCCGCGGCCCAGATGTAAAGACGGGCCTGGGCCGCTTGCCTCGATCGATTCGAGGCGCTACAAGGCACCGATCGTCAGCGCGCTCGGGCTCCCGCTCGAGCGGGCTGCATACCTCGACGACACCGGCCACATCAGTGGAGTCGACCCGCTGCTGGCGCTCGACCGGGCCGTGCGCGCGGGCGATGTCTCCGACGGAGATCTCGTCCTGCTCCTCGCCGCCGGTACCGGCTACACGTGGGCTGCGAGCACCGTACGCTGGGGCCCCGGCTGACGCCGTGGCCCACCGACCAAGGAGACCGGGGACGAATGAGCGAGTTCGCTGAGCTGATCGGCAAGGAGCTCGGGCCGACCGAGTGGCTCGAGGTCGACCAGGAGCGGATCGACGGGTTCGCGAAGGCGACCGACGACCCGCAGTGGATCCACACCGACCCCGTGCGCGCAGCTGAGGGGCCGTTCGGGACGACCATCGCGCACGGCTTCCTGACGCTGTCGCTGTGCGTCCCTCTGATGACCGAGGCGCTCGGGCTCACCGGGTACCGCATGGGGATCAACTACGGCGTCAACAAGGTTCGCTTTCCGGCCGCGGTCCCGTCGGGCTCGCGTGTCCGGGCGCGCTTCACCGTCCAGTCGGTCGAGGAGGTCGCCGGCGGTGAGCAGGGAGTCGTGCTCGCGACCGTCGAGCGCGAGGGGGGCGAGAAGCCCGTCTGCGTCGCGGAGCTCGTGGTCCGGATGCTTCGATGAGGCGCTTCGAGGGCCAGATCGCGCTCGTCACCGGCGGGGCGAAGGGAATCGGCGCGGCGACCGCGGAGCGGCTCGCCTCCGAGGGCGCAGACGTCGTCGTCGCGGACTTCGACGAGCGAGCCGCGAACGAGACCGCGGAGCGGATCGGCGGACGGGCCGTGCGCTGCGACGTCACCTCGCGCGCCGACGTCGAGGCGGCCGTCGCAGCGGCGGCGGCGAGCGGGCGGCTCGACGTGCTCGTCACGTGCGCCGGGATCATCCGCGACAACCTGATCCACAAGCTCACCGACGACGACTGGGAGTCGGTGATGGCGACGCACCTCCGCGGCACGTTCCTCGCCGCGCAGGCGGCGCAGTCGCACATGGCGCAGCAGAAGGGCGGCTCGATGGTCCTCATCTCCTCGACCTCCGCGCTCGGCAACCGCGGCCAGGCGAACTACTCGGCCGCGAAGGCGGGGATCCAGGGTCTCGCGAAGACGCTCGCGATCGAGCTCGGGCGGTTCGACATCCGCGTCAACTGCGTCGCGCCGGGCTTCATCGCGACCGCGATGACCCAGCAGACCGCCGACCGCCTCGGCGTCTCGTTCGAGGACTTCCAGACGGCCGTCGCCGAGCAGACGCCGCTCCGGAGGGTCGGTCAGCCGGAGGACGTCGCGGGCGTGATCGCCTTCCTCTGCTCGGACGACGCGGCGTACGTCACCGGCCAGGTGATCTACGTCCGCGGCGGCCCCTGAGCAGGTCTGCCGCCCCAACGCTCGGGTGGCCGGGCCGTCAGTCCTCGCAGAGGTCGGCCGTCTGCGCTTGCGCGATCCGGAGCAGGTCCTCTGTTCGGACGCGGACGGAGTCGTCGTGCGTGCCGGCCTCGAACACGAGCCATTCGTGCTCGGCGAGCCGACGGTCGACGATCACCGGGTCGCTCCGCGTCCCGCCGAGGGGTGGCACCGCACCGAGCGAGAACTCCGGGTAGTCCTGCGCCATCTCCGCCTCGGTCGCCAGCTGGACGTCGTCCTTCGACCCCCCGACGGCCTCGCGCAGCTTCCGGATGTCGATGCGCTCGGACGCCGGGACGAGCGCGCGCAGGTGCCCCTCCGGCGTGCGTGCGATCAGCGTCTTGGCGACCTCGGCCGCGTCGAGCCCGAGCGCCTCGGCCTCCTCGACCGCGCGCTCCGTGTACCCGTGGTGCAGGACTTCGTACTCGGCGCCGGCATCGTCCAGCACCTTCGTCAGGTCGGCAATGGACATCTCCTCGCCTCCTTCGTCTCGACGTGATGATCGCAGAGGAACGGGGATCGACCAATTTTCGAAGCCCCTACCCCGGGGGCTGCGCTCCGTTTTACGCAGCCCACACGGAATCCTCACAACGCGGTGGTTCGATCCGGCCGGTCCACGCTGCTCCGGAGGTGCTCCGATGAACGCTCGTGTGCTCGCCGTTGCCTCGCTTCTGCCGCTGGCCGCCGTACTCGTGGTCTCGACCGCCTTCGCCGGCTCGGGCGAGCGCGTCTCGATGGCGCAGCTCCGCGGCGTCAACTTCGTCAGCTCGTGCACGTTCAGCCACCGCGCGGCAGACGACCCGATCGTCTTCTTCGGCAAGCCCGGCGCGTCCCACGACCACTCGTTCGTCGGGAACACCGGGACGAACGCGTCGTCGACGCTCGACGCGCTGCTCGCGAGCGGCACGACCTGCCAGCGGCCGGCGGACACGGCCGCCTACTGGATGCCGACGCTCTACGTGGACGGGCAGCCGGTGACGCCGAATCACGCCCAGATCTACTACCGGCGCAGCACGAGGCGGCACGTCGAGGCATTCCCACCCAGCTTCCGCATGATCGCCGGCGACGCGAAGGCGACCAGCCCGCAGCCTCTGCGCCTCACGTTCTGGAACTGCGGTGTCGCCGGTGGCATCGCTCGATCGAGCACCGTCCCGACGTGCCCGGACGCGAGGGCGCGCGCGCTGCGGCTGCACGTGACGTTCCCGAGCTGCTGGGACGGCAAGAACCTCGACAGCGCGAGCCACGCCGCTCACGTCGCCTACCCCGTCGCCGGGCGCTGTCCCGCGAAGTTCGCCCACGCGCTGCCCCAGATCTCGCTCATCTACCGCTATCCGGTGACCGGCGCGGGGACGGTGACCCTCGCCTCGGGAGGCCAGCTCTCCGCGCACGCCGACTTCTTCAACGCCTGGCGGCAGAGCGACCTGCAGTCGCTCGTCGACGGTTGCCTGAACGCGCTGCGTCACTGTCAGCGCGGGAGCTAGGCGCCGGCGGAAACGTTGGGTCGAGGGTGGGACCGGCTGAAGCCGGCCCCACCCTCCGTGCCGTCGGTCGAGGTAGGACCGGCACGCCAGCCTGACGCATGTCGGCGCGTCGGTGCAACCGCCCTTTCGTGGGTGCGGACGGCGCGTGTCGCGTCGTGCCGCTTCGACGAGCGAGTCGGTCGGTTGCCGCTCGACGGTCGTGCCGCCTCGCCGCTCGACGACGTCGGATCAGGCCCTCGCGGCCGTAGCTCGAGCTCGTCGAGTCGAGTACGTATCGCGTCGGTCGCGTGCGTTGGCTCGGATTCTCTTCACGTCAGCCCGAGGTCGCGATGATTGCGCCACTGCCGGTGATGCTCTTCGTCACCTCCCGCGGATTGCCGCTGTACATGATCGCGCCTGAGCCCGGCACTGACGCGTCAAGGCTCTTCGTCGCCGTGAGCACGATCCGGCCCGAGCCGCTCACCACTGCACGCACGTCGCCGGCAATGAGCTGCTCGAGTTGTGCGTCGCCGGAGCCGTCAAGGGTGACATCGAGCTTCGTCGCGGCTCCGCTCGCGCGGAGGACGCCGCTGCCGGGCAGCCTCACCGTCAGGCTCGAGGCCTCGATACCGGTAACCGCGATGACCCCACTGCCGGTGAGAGTCAACGCATCCAGCGATGGCACGCTGACCGTGACGCTCATCGGGCTCTTGGCTGTGTAGCTACCGGGGATGTCTCCGATCACCAGGCTGCCGTCCTGCACCGCGGTCGTGACGCGATTGACGAGGTTGTTGTCGGCGTGGACGACAACGGATTGCTCCTCCCCGACGCGGATCGTCACGGTGTTGCTCCCGGCAAGCTCGACGGAGCTGAACGGCGGCAGGTCACGCGCCTCCGTTGCGGCGACACCTGATCCTTGGACGGCGGTCGAGCTCGAGGAGTCCTCGAACACGCTCGAGCCGACCAGGAGCCCGACGGTGCCCCCGACGACAAGACCGACCACGAGTGCCGCGAGCGCCCACAGGTAGTTGTGGGGCATCCGACGTGTGTGGAGCGGTGTAGGGGCGATGGTCATGGCCCCTCCCTTCTCGTGTGCGAGCGGAGAGCCGCGACCTGAATCTGCGAAACGCGCGGCCGCATGCGAAGCGACCGGGGGATCCGGCCACAGATCAAGATCGGTCTCCCCGCTACGGGATACCGATAGCGTCGTAGGCAGGGTGGCAGCGGCCATCGGGGCGCTCACTGCCGTCGGGTACGGGAAAAGCCGCACCATGTCCGGGGTGACCGTGCCCCGAATCGAGCTGCGGTCAGACGCTTTGTCTGCACGCCCGTCGCCGAGCCAATCGTCGATGGGTTGATCGACCTGGTCTGAGCCGGTAGGTCCCGAGCGCAAGAACCGAAGCGCGGGCGTCGCCGAATACCAAAGTGCGCCCCGGGTGCTGACACTGTGGGGGGCACGACGGCTAGACGGATCACGGGGCGCAGCTCTCCCTTCCTGACGACGCTCGCCCCGGCGACACGTCGGCCCTCATCGGCGCGGCGGTGCCGGCCGGCGCATAGCGCTGCGAGGCCTTGGGTCTCGGCCAAAAGCCGATTAACCCTGCTGATGATCTGCCGTACGACTACCTCAAGGCGGGCAACCCCGAGCGCACCACCGAGCAGGACAGGCCCATGTCGCGTATGCCCTTCCGCCACTCACCCGAGAGGAGCGAGCGGCGCACGCCCAGCACCTCATTGACACGGAGTTCACCGACAAGCAGCGGGCGTTCCTCGACTTCGTGCTGCTGCACTACGTCACCGTTGGGGTCGAGGAACTCGACCAGGAGAAGCTTGCCCCACTGCTCAAGCTGCGTTATCACGACTCGATCGCCGACGCCATCGCTGACCTGGGCAAGGCCGCGGAAATCAGGAAGATCTTCTCTGGGTTCCAGAGATTCCTATACCAGGAGCAGGTGGCAGCGTGAGCGCAGTCAGCGGCAGCTTGCGCTGGGTCTGATGGTGGCAGCCCGTCAAGGGCCAAATTGCAGTAGAGCTACTCGTGCCGGAACAGACGTGCGAGCAGCCCCGGCCCGCGCGGCTGGGTCGCGCGCCACTCATCCCGATTCGGCAGTCGGTTCGCCGCCCGAGCGGCGAGCACGCATCCAGTGTGCGCGTGGCGTCGCCCGGCGGGGTCGCCCTCCGGGAGGATCAGCATGTGCTCGCTCAATGCGGGCAGATGGTTCCCGCAGAGCGGGCAGCGGTACGTGGCGGGCTTCAGGTTTTGAGCCGGGCGCACAGCCCACCAGCGCGGGTTCGTCTCGCTCCTGTCGCTCACGCCTACATTCGATCACCTCCGCCTTGCTCTCGAATCGGTATGCATCGCCAGGCGGGGCTGCCGAAGATCCCGTCGGAGCGCTCGCGCGGGCGGCTGAGGAAACGGGATCAGGGGGAGCGTCCTTCGTCTCGGCCTTTGCCGTCACGGCTAGGCCTGCAAGAGTGCCTCAACGAGTGAAAACGGCCTTCCGGATCTCAGGACGAGAGGCGTCGGCACAACGAGTGGCACCCGTCAGATTTGGAGGGGGGCGACCGTCTGGTCGCCCCCCTCCGGGTATGCGCCGCCTGCTACTTGGGTTGCGCGCCGATCTGCTTGAGAAGCGTCATCGAGTCGAAGTAGTGGCGACTGTCCTTGATC
This sequence comes from uncultured Actinomycetes bacterium, assembly GCA_963786055.1. GTDB lineage: Bacteria > Actinomycetota > Thermoleophilia > Gaiellales > Gaiellaceae > Gaiella. The sequence continues at coordinate 81,470 of CAWAXS010000022.1, forward strand.
CTCTTGCCGTCGAAGGTGAAGAAGAAGGCGGCGGGTGTCGCCTGACGCTTGCCCGAGGCCGGGATCGTTCCTTCCGCGGTCGCGAGCGGGCCGGTGTGCGTGCCCTTCCAGGTCACTTCCAGGGCCGCTTCGTCACCGCCGGCGACGGCGCTCGTGACCGTTCCGAGTGCATCCGGAAACGCCTGCTTCCAACCCTTGAACAGCTCGACGATCTTCTCCGAGCCCTCGACCTTCCGCCCAGTTCCAAACTCGTCGTAGCGACAATCGGGGGCCAGCCCGGCCCGCACCCGCTCCCAGTCGCTCTCGTTGAAGGCCGCCACCTGCTCGCGGGCGATCTTGACCATCGCGTCCGCCGTCAGGGTCTCGGTAAGAACTGCGGTCATTGCTGACTCCTCTCATCGATCATGGGCACGAGCGGCAGCCTTACGAAGGCTTGCCTTCGACCGGACTGTCTCCGCTCGGCTGAGACGTGGTCGCAACGAGGAAGAAGAAGCTGGCGACTCGACGGGCACAAGCTGGACCGTCAGCGCGACTGGCTCGGTGTTTCCAAACTGCACTCTACTCCGTCTCAACCCTGCCGTTTTCCAGGGCGCACTCGTCCCTGCGTCCTGCGACTCGTCCGTTTCGGTCACTGGTGGGGCGGGGCGCGGCGTGTCAGGCTTCGAGGCGGGCCGGGCGACCATTTGGTAAGCGCAACGGCGTTCAGGCAGCCCGCCCGGCCCATCGTTGCTAGATCAACGAGTACACGGTCAGGGCGACCAATACCCAGAAAGCGACGCAGGCAGCCAGGGCGGCAAGCAGTCCGAAATTGAAGTCGGCCGACTCGTGCCGACTGGCAGGGACGAAGGTGCCCCAATCGGGCCGACCAACGGGGACGGCCGTGCGCGACATCACGTCACGCAGCCTTCGCCGTGCGAGGCAGAACGACGGATTCGAAACCCTCGCCTCGTCGCTCCCACCATCGCGCAAACTTCTTCGCCGCCGCCCGGTCGTGGAACACCTTGTAGTGCATTCGGTTACCGCCGCTGACGGTGTACCGAACCGTCCATGTGATGGTGCCGTTCGACACGTTGCTGCTTCTGTCACACGGAGGCCGCGCCGTGACGATCCTTCCACAGGTGGGCGCAGAAACACTCCGCAAGGTGCGGAGAACACCGGTCAGCTGTCCACAGGCTCCACAGGGCACCTCGCGCGGCTGGGGATGATCTGCGGTCAAACCGCGGCGGGTCTACCACGCTGTTAACGGGCCGGGTGCCAATGGTGAGAGCCACACACACACTGACGACGTTCAGCTAGCCGTCCGGCCCCATTTCCTGCGAGTCCACCGTTGGTGAGCCAGGCGGGCCCGCCTGGCTCACCACCAACCATCGTCCAATCGGTCAGGCGGGCGTACATCCGTGTTTCCCCGCGGCCGTGGTAGGGCGTGCCCGCGGATCCCCCGCCGTGTCCTACTTGGGCCATGAATGGGCCACGAATTAGGTATTGCGCGCAACGGCCGCTCGCAAGGGATCAGGCCATCCGGCCCGTCGAGCCGCGCGCGGTGGCCGATGATCCAGGGAGCTTCTGAACAGGCTGGCGTTCTGCCCTGAGTGCGCCAGCAGGAGCTTCAGGGGCGACCGCCCAAGCTCGGCTGTCTCGTTGAACCCCGCCCTCGGCTACCTGAGCCGAGCAATGGGATCGTCTACTTCGGCTCGATCAAGATCGCGTGGATGGCACCTGCAACGTGGTCGGTTGCATGTTCCGTGGCTTCCATCCAGACCGTTTCGCCTGCGGCCGTTTCGAGCTCGACGACCTCGCCCGAAGGATCCGTGAAGTTCACTTTGCCGCCGGAGAGAATGTAGATGAGAGTGTCGGGATGCGAGTGCATCTCCGTCCCACTTCCCTCGTCCATCTCCACCTCGAGCACGCGAACCTTCTCGTTCTCGAACAACACCTTGTAGACGTCCGGTGCGACCTTTACTGAGTCCTCGGCCATCTCTGGCCTCCCTCCGGTCGATAACAAGTGCGCTCTAATACAAGACTCCGGTAAGGCTGTCAATGCTCGGGCCGAGCTGGTGGCAACCTGCAGGTCTTGCTCTTATGCCCTAACTAAGGAGGGCGGACTGGACGGCGGCCGCTCAGTCGGGATAGTGAACTTCGCAAATAGCGAAAACAACGGTTGGCTGGGGGACCAGCAGGGGGTACAACGTTTCTGTACTGCCCGCGGCGCCGTCCCGCGGGGGAGACCACGCCTTGTGGTGCCGCGCAGGTTGTCGGTCTGAGGGGGACGGCGTCGCACATGAAGCCTGACAGGGCGCAACGCCGCGGGCAGGGCGGCTGGATCAAGGTGAAGAACCCCGGCCACTGGCGGCGCGACCAGGAGATCGAGTCGCTGCGGCGTTCGCTGGAGCGCCGGTCGGTGGGTCGCGTAGCGAGAAGAGCCTTGCCCGAGCGAGGCGCTCACTGAAATTCGGCCCGTTCTGCGCTACGCCAACCGTTCGCTCACGCGCCAGCGCGGATCCTGCAGAAGGATAGCGCGAAGTTCCTCGAGCACTGGCGGCGAGTTTTCGAGGGCTTTGAGGATCGCCTCCCGTTCGGCAACCGTGAGCCCCAGCACTTTCGCGCGGTCGAGAAGGGCTGTGTCCAGCCTTTGCGCGAGGTTTCGGTCGACAACCCGGGTGAGTTCCCGAAGCAGCCGCTCGTCGATCGGGACGCCTCCCACCAACATCCTCGGTTCCTCTCGGCCGCAGTAACGAGAGTCTATGCCTCGTCCAACGGCGAATTGTTCTCCGGAGGCCGAGAGCTGCGCGGTCAGGTAGCGGGCTCCGGGCAACGCCGCGGTTCCTCGCCTTCTGCCGCGCCTGCCGAGGAGGC
>CAWAXS010000023.1:0-16671 GCA_963786055.1 uncultured Actinomycetes bacterium
GTCATGCTGTGCTTTCCTCCTTGCTGGTTAGGGGGAACGCCCCCCCGAGCGTGACTGCCTCTTACGTTCCCCCCCGAGGGGAGGCTCACGGATGGTGCTTGCAGTCAGGGGACGCGGGTACTCCCTGAGGGTCTAGTCATCGCTAGACCTGGGAACGAAGCGCCACGTCGCTGTTGTGTTGCGACTCCACACGGGAAATCCGCAGCGAGGGTGTCCGACTTTCTGTGTGTCAGGGCAGTCGGTCTCCGAAGTGGATTTTGAACGAAAGTAGTGCGGCGCTCCAGTGGTAGGCTGTCTCCAGCTTTTTTGGGCGTTGATGATCGAGAGGTAGATCAGTTTGCGGGCGGCCTCCTCGGTGGGGAAGTGTCCTCGGGTCTTGATCGTTTTGCGGATCTGTCGGTGCAGCGCCTCGATCGTGTTGGTCGTGTAGACAACACGTCGCACGTCGGGCGGGAAGGCGAGAAACGGGATCACGTGCTGCCAGGTTTCGTGCCAGCTGTTGCCGATCATCGGGTAGCGCTCGCCCCAGACCTGTTCGAACTGCTCGAGCGCTTTGGCTACGGCGTCGGCGTCGACCGCCGTGTAGATCGGTTTCAGGTCCTTGGCGACCGCGCGCCGGTGCTTGTCGGGGACGAAGCGCAGCGAGTGGCGGATCAGGTGGACGATGCAGGTCTGCACCCACGTCTCGGGGTAGACGGCCTCGATCGCCTCGGGGAAGCCCTTGAGCCCGTCAACGCAGCAGATCAGCACGTCGCGGACGCCGCGCTGCTTGAGCTCGGTCAGCACGGCCAGCCAGAACTTCGCGCCCTCCGCGCTCTGGAACCAGAGCCCGAGCACGTCTCGCTCGCCCTCCAGGTTGACGCCGATCGCGACGTAGCAGGCCTTGTTGCGGACGGCGCCGCCGTCTCGGACCTTCACGATCAGCGCGTCGAGGAAGAGGATCGGATAGACGTCCTCAAGCGGCCTGGCCTGCCACTCACGGACGTCGTCCAAGACGGCGTCGGTGACCCGGCTGATCAGGTCGTGGCCGACCTCGACGTGGTACAGCTCGGCCAGGTGCGCCTGGATGTCGCGCACCGACATCCCGCGCGCGTACATCGCGATGATCCGCTCATCGAAACCGTTGAAGCGGCGCTCGTGCTTCGGCACGATCTGCGGCTCGAACGAGCTTCGCCGGTCGCGCGGCTGCTCGATCCGCACCGACCCGTGCGGGGTGTGCACCGTCTTGGCGCTGATCCCGTTACGCGCATTGCCGACCCCGCCCGGCGGCGCCTGGCCGCGCTCGTAGCCGAGATGGCCGGTCAGCTCGGCGTCGATCGCCCGCTCGATCAGCCGCTTCGTCAAACGATTGAGCAGCCCGTCCGGGCCGGCGATCTCCTCCGGCGTCTTCGCGCCCGCAAGCAGCTCGTCGATCAGCTCGTCCGGCAGCTCCGGCGGCTCCGGCTCGATCCCCATCACGGGGATCGTCGTCTCGGGGAACTCGTCCGGCAAGGTGGCCTCCCCTCCCGCCGGCCGCCGCTCGAGGCTCCCTCGAGGAGCCTCGACCGACGACCCGGCTCAGGTCAGACCCTGCTTACACAGAGAATCGGACACACCCGCCGCAGCGCAATGTCCGACGACGCCCGAAAGAGAAAGGGCGGGGCCGGCGATCATGCGACCAGCGTGGGTCGGCGTGATCGACGGCCCCGCGGCCGATCGATAAAGATCGAGCTACGAGCTCGGGAAGGTCTGAACCGAGCTGCCGGTCGACTTGAAGAGGTTGGTGATCGCGGGGCCGAGGACGAGGATGCCGGCGATCACGACGACGGCGATGCCGCCGAGGATGAGCGCGTACTCGGCCATGGTCTGGCCCTCCTGGCGATCGCGAAGCCTCGCGATGGTGTTCTGCAGGTACACGACGAGTGCCGTCATGCTGTGCTTTCCTCCTTGCTGGTTAGGGGGAACGCCCCCCCGAGCGTTACTGCCTCTGTACGTTCCCCCCGGGATGGGAGGCTCACGGATCGTGCTTGCAGTCAGGGGAGGCGGGTACTCCCTGAGGGTCTAGTCATCGCTAGACCTGGGAACGAACCGCCACGTCACCTGCCATGGGCCACCTGACACCTGTCGTGCCGTCGGGCTTCGCGGTGCCGACGGCCGTGATGAGTCTCGCGCTCGTGCTGCTGTGGCCCTCGTGTCGGCCCCGCTTCTCGCCGAGAGTGTGCGTGCTGTGTTGGCGACTCCACCGGGGAGGGCGCCGCAGGCCTTACGTCCGATGACGCGCTCGAAGCCGACGACGTCCCAAAGGAAGAAAGGGCGGGGCCGGCGATCATGCGACCAACGTGGGTCGGCGTGATCGACGGCCCCGCGGCCGATCGATGCAGATCGAGCTACGAGCTCGGGAAGCTCTGAACCGAGCTGCCGGTCGACTTGAACAGGTCGCGGATCGCGGGGCCGAGGATCAGGATGCCGGCGATCACGACGACGGCGATGCCGCCGAGGATGAGCGCGTACTCGGCCATGGTCTGGCCCTCCTGCCGCTCGCGAAGCCTCGCGACGGTGTTCTGCAGATACACGACAAGTGCCGCCACTTGCGATCCCTCCTTAGGGATGGGAGAGGAAACGCCCCCCTCGGGCGTGATCCCTCACGTTTCCTTCCCGTTCCGGGAAGACCTCTAAAGCGTCCGCGGCCTCCACGGGCGTCGTCCCACCCAAAGGTCTAGTCCCGTACTGGACGTTCGACAGGTCCACGCCGGCATGAAGCCTGGTCGATGGATAGAGCGGGCCGCAGGCACGATAGGTATCTGGTGAGCGCCCCTCGCCTCCACGCCGCGCTCGTCCGGACGCTCACGAGCCTTCGTCGACCGGACGGCGGGCTTCCGGTGAGTGTCGCGGGGGAGTCCGAGGTCGAGCCCACGACGCTCCTGGCGCTCGCCCTCGACGACGCGAGCGCGCGCGTGTGGCTCGCGACGCGCCAGCGGCGCGACGGCGGCTACGAGGAGCTCGAGGGGCGCCGCGACGGTCCCACGACCGCGGCGCTCGTCGCGCTCGCGCTCGACGACCCTGCGGCCGCCCGCCGCTCGCTCGCCAACGCGATTGCCCGGCGCGGGCTGCCCCTCCCGAACGCGGTCGACCCCGAGCGCCGCACCGCCTGGGGCTGGACCGGCGACGCGAGGTCGCTCGTCGAGCCGACCGCGCGCGTCCTGCTCGCCGTGAACGCGCTGACGCCGCGGGATGCGGCGACGCGCCGCGAGGCCGTCGGGCTGCTCACGGCGCGCCAGTGCGCAGACGGCGGCTGGAACTTCGGCAACGCCTCTGTCTACGACGTCGACCTGCGCGGGTACGCGCAGACCACGGCGATGGGGCTCATCGCGCTCCAGAAGGGGCACCCGGCCGTCGTCTCGCGCGCGTTCGGCTTCCTGCGGGACAACTGGCGGCTCGAGCCGGGCGGGCTGACCGTCGCGCAGGCGCTGGTGGCGTACCGGCTCCACGGCCGCCGCGACGAGGTACCCGCGCTCCTGGCCGAGCTCGGGGAGGCCTCGCGGCGCCCGTCGTTCCTCGAGCGGCCGCTCGCAGTCGCCTGGGCGACGCTCGCCACCGGGCCGGACGTGCGGCTCGAACCGCTGAGGTCGCGCGCGTGAGCATGACCCGCCGGCAGCTCCTGGTTCGCGGCGGGGCCGCGGCGCTCTGGGCGAGCGCCGGTGCCGCGTTCGTCGCAGACCGGATGGGCGCGTTCGACCCCGCTCCCCGATTTGACCGCTCCGACTTCCCCGAGCCGGGTCGCTCCGCCGTGGCGGTGCTCCGCGCCGGGACGTACGAGGGAGACCTCGAGGGGGTCGTGCTGGACGGGCTCCGGCTGGTCGGCGCCGACGTGCGCCGCAAGAGCGTTCTCCTCAAGCCGAACTTCGTCGAGTTCGTGAAGGGCGCGTCGATCAACACCGACCCGCGAATGGTGGTGGCCGCCGCGAACGCGCTTCGATCGCCTCGGCGCCTCGTCGGTCGTCGTCGCGGAAGGGCCGGGCCATCGCCGCGACACCGAGGCGATCGCGCTGGCGTCGGGGCTTCGTGACGCGCTCGACGACGCCGGCCTCCGGTTCGTCGACCTCAACGATGCGCCGCTCGTACGGACGCCGCTCCGGACGAGCTACACGGGGCTCGGCGCGCTCTGGGTGCCGAAGGTGCTGCGCGAGACGGAGGTCGTCGTGTCGATGCCGAAGCTCAAGACGCATCACTGGGTCGGCGTCACGATGTCGCTGAAGAACTGCTTCGGCTGCATGCCCGGGCGCGTCTACGGGTGGCCGAAGGACGTCTTCCACGTCCGGGGGATCCCGGAGTCGATCCTCGACATCGCCGCGACGGTGCGGCCGTCCCTCGCGATCGTCGACGGGATCGTCGGCATGCAGGGCGACGGTCCGATCATGGGCGATCCTGTTCCGTCGGGCGTGGTCGTCGTCTCGCGTGACCTCGTGGCCGCAGACGTGACCGGCGCTCGCCTGATGGGGATGGATCCCGAGAAGGTCGGGTACCTGCACGAGGCGGGACGCTTCCTGGGGCAGGCACGCTCGGAGCTGATCGAGCAGCGCGGGGAGGATCCCGGCAGGCTGACGACCCGGTTCGCGCCGGCTCCGAGGTTCGAGTCCATTGTCGCTTGACGAGAGCGGAGCAGTGACGGCCGACCGGATCTCGGCGGCGCCCGTGAGCCCCGCCGGCGGATCGGCCGTGACGGTCGGGCGGAGAAGACGGCGGACGGGTGAGGGGAGCGAAGGAGCGCGGCCTGGTCGCGCGGGCGGCGGTGCGCTCACCGTGGGCGTGGATCACGGTCGTGGTCGGGGTCTCGTTCCTCGTGCGCGCGGTCGTGGCGCTGTGGAGGCCGGGGCCGTGGATCCTCCCCGACGAGCTCATCCACGTCGACCTCGCCCGCAGCATTGCCGACGGCCACCTGCCGGCCGTTCGGGGTGCGACCTCACTCGGCTGGGGGGTGATCTACCCGCTGATCGTGGCGCCGGCCTGGATCGTCCTCGGCAACGGGTTGGACGCGTATCGCGCAGCACTCGTCGTCAACGCGCTCGTCATGTCGCTCGCTGCCGTGCCCGCATACCTGCTCGCGCGCCTCGTCGTCGAGCGGCGTGCCGGGCTGCTCGTCGCCGCGGGCGCCGTCCTGGTCCCGACGATGGCCTTGACCGGCTCCATGATGACCGAGAACGCCGCGTACCCCCTGTTCCTCACGGCTCTCTGGCTGATGGGGCGGGCGGTCAGATCGCCGACCCTGCCTGCCCAGGGGGCCGCGCTTGGTGCCCTCGCCCTCCTCGTGCTGACCCGCGTGCAGGGGGTGGCCCTCGTACCGGCGTTCGTCGCGGCAGTCCTGACGTACGCGAGCCTGCTCGACGTACGATCGAGACGGTCGTACCTCCTGCGGTTCACGCCGACCGCCGCGGTGCTGGGGATCGGCGTCCTCGGAGCCGCTGCGATCTCCGCGGCCGGATGGGGTAAGGAGGTGCTGGCAGGACGCTCAGGGGCGGCCGCGGACGTCGTGCTCGCGGACCTGCCCCGTCAGCTCGGCCTGCACCTGGGTGGATTGCTCGTGATGGTGGCCGTCGTTCCGTTCGTGGCGAGTGGCGTGATGATCGTGGCCGGCCTGTCTCGTCGCGCCCCCGAGCGGTACCGGCTCTACGCGTCGATTGCCTGGCCGGTGCTGGCCGGGACGCTCGGCCTCGTCACGATCGTCGGTACCGCAATCGCCCTCGACGGTGCGGAAGGGGTCAACGAGCGGTACGTCTTCTATCTCGTGCCCCTGCTGCTCATCGGCCTTGCAGCGTGGTTCGAGGCGAAGCCCGGACGCGGCCGCCTGGCGTTGCTCATCCTGATGGCGGCGGTCGTCGTCGTCGCTCTGCTGCCGTTCGACGACCTCGCCGCCGACGCGACCTTCTATGCACCCTCGCTCGCGCCGTGGGTCGCGCTCGCACCGCCGGGCGTCCCCGGGCATCTGCTCGTCGGGTCGGCGCTGCTCATGCCGGGCGTCCTCTGGCTCTGGCTCGGCGCTCGTGGCACGCGCGCCGTGGCGATCTGGACGGCATCGTGGCTGGCGCTCGTCGCGATCGTGGCTGCCGGCGCCTACCAGCACCACGCCGACACGGCGATGGCGACGTTGGCGGGGGACGGGCCGACCTGGATCGATGACGCAGTCCCGCCGGGCGAATCCGTCGCGGTGCTCTGGGACCAACGTGCGACGGCTTCGGCTCCGGATCCCGACTACTTTCCCTTGATGGTGGCCGCCGCCCTCAACGACTCGGTCGGGCGGTTTCTCCGCCTGGGCAGCGACACGTTCTACGAGAAATGGCTGCCGACCACGCGGGTCACCATGGGGCCGGACGGCACCCTGGTCTATCCGACAGGAGAGCGCGTCAGGGCGCGGTTCGCTCTCGTCCCCTGCTTTCTCGGAGTCGCCGGCCGCACCGTTGCCCGCGGCTCGAACGGCCGGCTCACCCTCGTTCGCACCGACGGCAAGCCCCTGCGCATCCACGCGCGCCACTGCGCACGTCGAAGCTAGGCCGTCGATGCGCGGGCATCCCCCGAGAGCCGCATCCAATCGCGGGTCTCGCGTCAGCGACTCCCGACTGTCGCCGTCACGAAGGTCGCACCGGCGACGACCAGCACCATCGCCGTCTGCCACGTGGCCCCGTTCCCCGTCCCCGAGCCGAACCAGAGCAGGGCGGGGAGGAGCCACGCGATCGAGAGCCGCGGGCGGTAGAGGGCGACCGGCGCGAGCAGGAGCAGGAAGGAGTGCAGCCACACGATCGGTGACGCGATCACGGCCAGGAGCACGGCCAGCGCGAACGAGCGCCGGTCGTCGCCCCGCCGCCCCGCGACGACGCACCACGCGAGCACCCCGATCACGAGCGCGTACCACACGAGCCGGCCGAGCACGGGCGCGTGGAGGTCGTCGAAGAGCGCCCGCACCGTATAGCTGGACGGCGCCTGCGCCGTCTGGAGCTTGTCGAGGCTGGACGGATAGTCGAGCAGCCCGGAGAAGCCGAGCGAGGCCCAGAGGACGAGCGTCACCCCCGCCGCGACCGCGACGGACGTCAGCGCGGACGCGTACCGCCGGGTGGCCGCGAGCCAGACGACGAGCGGCCAGCAGATGATCTTCGTCGCGATCGCGAGCCCGCTCCACGCGCCGGCGCCGAACCGCGAGTCCCGCGCCCGCCAGGCGAGCGCGGTCAGCAGGAGCAGCGGCACCGTGACGTTCCCCGTCTGCACGGCGTGGAACGCAGCGCCCCAGAGGAACGCCGCCCCGTAGCAGCGCCAGTCGCGAAGCCCGAGGATCCAGAGGCTCGCCGGGATCCCCGCGAGCATCGCGGCCGTGTAGAAGAGCTCGGGCGACGGCAGCAGCGTGAACGGCACGAGCGCGAAGGCGACGAGGGGCGGGTACCCGTAGGCGGGGTAGGGCGAGTTGCCGTCGGCGATCTCGCGCGCGGCGGGCAGGAGCGTCTGCGTGAAGTCGATGCCGAGCTCCCCGCGCTGCCAGAACAGCTGGAGCATGACGACGTAGAGGAGGACCGGCAGCGCGACGAGACCCGCGAGCGCGGCCAGCGAGCCCGGGCTCGTGAGTGTCCTGCGGACCCTCTCCGGCGAGACCGACAACGAGCTCATGCTGTCGATGATCGGCGGAAGCGGCCCGCCGCGTTAGCGCGGGGGAGCGCCCGACCCGGCGGCTCGGGCTCCTCGGCCTCTGCCGCCCGCTCGGCCGCCAGGGCAACCGCGAGCACGACGGCGAAGACCCCGAGCAGCCGGACCGCGTGCCAGAAGTCCCCGATCCCGAGCCCCGCGCCCTCGAGCCCCCACGTGGCGAGCGGCGCGAACCAGACCCAGGAGAGCCGCGGCCGATAGATGCCCAGCGGGACGGCCGCGAGCGCGAAGTAGTCGAGCCAAACGATCGGGGAGAGCGCAAGGGCTGCGGCGATCGCGAGCGTGAAGCTCCGGTAGCGCCAGGTCGCGAGGAGGAGCGCGCCGCCGACTACCAGCATCGCCGCGCGCGCCGCCGACTCCGGGGCCCCGGCCTGCACCAGCATCCCGAACACGGTGTAGCTGTCCTGGTCGAATGCCCGCCCGAGACGGAGGAGCGACCGGAGGTAGGCGTCGATGCCCGTGTACGGCAGCACGAGCAGGAGCGAGGCGCAGACCACGGCACCTGCCACGAGGACGTCGCGCGCGCGGCGGGTGGCCGCGAGCCAGACGACGAGCGGCCACATGAGGAACTTCGCACTCGTCGCGAGGCCGATCGCCAGCCCCGGGGCGCCGTGTGTCCGCCGCGTGCGCCACGCGATCGCGGCCCCGAGCGCCAGCACCGGTGTCAGGTGGGCGACTCGCATCTCGCCGACGACCTCGGGCCAGAGGGAGAACACGCCGTAGACGCGCCAGTCGCGGACGCCCACGAGCCAGAGCGAGAGCGCGAGGCCGGCGAGGCCGAGCAGCGCGATCACGACGTCGGCCGCGCCGGGCGGGAGGAGGGTCAACGGCGCGACGAGGTAGCCGGCGAGCGGCGGCCAGACGAAGTTCGGCGCCGCGAGCGGGTCCCAACCCGGGTCGGGGAACGGGTTGACGCCGTCGAGCAGGAGCTTCGCCTGCGGGTACAGCTCGTGGTGGAAGTCGGCCGACAGTGAATCGTCGGAGAGTCCCACCGCCAGCATCGTGGCGAGCGTGAGCGCGGGCAGAACGGCAAAGAGCACAATCGACCCCACCTGCCTCAGGGCGTCGCGGCGACCGGGATCGGGCGCCGGGCGCGCCGCGGGAACGCTGCGGAGGTCGTTCGCTTCACCGTCCATCGGGCGGAGTGCTACCACGTGTCTCGGCCGATCATGCCTGTTTGATTTCGGCATGTACCCGGTCCAACCACACCCCTGCGTCTTCGGCGTGCTTCGCTCCCCGGGGACACCGTGAGCTGATGGCGTCCGAGGCCGTGAGCTCCGAGGGGATGGTCCGAGCGGTGCGCGTGGTCGCGCCTCTCGTCCTCTTCGTGCTTCTCCCATTCGTCGTCGCCATGGCCCAGGTGGGGGACCTGGACAGCCGATTCGACACGTACGGGTTCGACTTTCGCGGCACGCTCTGGGAGCCCGCGCGGGACGTGCTCGACGGCGTGAGCCCATATCCGCATCCGGACGACCCGTCGATCGTGACAGGCAGCCCGAGCGTGTATCCGCCGCTCGCGATCCTCGCTCTGGTGCCGTTGGGCCGAGTCGACTTCGAAGCTGCGTACGTCCTTTGGGCACTCGTGCTGATCGCGGCCGTTGCCGGTGCGCTGCGCCTCGTGGGATTGCGCGACTGGCGCTGTTACTCGCTCGCTCTGCTCTCGCCCCCCGTCGTGCACGGCGTCTTCTACGGGAACATCATGCTGCTCATGCTCCTGCCGCTTGCGCTTGCCTGGCGATGGCGGGAGGATGCCGGCCGAGTCGGCGTGGCTGTGGCGACGCTCGTCGCCGTGAAGCCGTTCCTCGTTCCGCTCGTCCTCTGGCTGGTGCTCACGCGACGGTTTCGCGCGGCGGCGATTGCCGTCGTGAGCGCGGCGGCGCTCATCCTCCTTCCGTGGGCGGTGATCGGGTTCGACGGTTTCCTGGACTACCCGCGACTCGTCGATCGCGTCGAGTCGGCGTTCGGGCCCGGAACGGACTCGCTGCCTGCTGCGCTGTCGTGGGTCGCGTCGAGCCACGCCGCGCGCCAGGTCATGTGCGGTCTTGCAGCGCTCGCCCTCGTCGCAATGGCCGTCCGGCTGCGACGGGGGCCGGCGGGCGACCTCCGCGTCTTCGCGATCCTGATCGGCGTGTCGGTCCTCGCGACCCCGATGGTCTGGCCCCACTATGTCGCGCTGCTCTTCGTCCCGCTCGCGGTCGCACGCCCGCGCGCGGACGGTGCGTGGTTCCTGCCGTACGCGTTGTGGCCGATTCTGGCTATCGACGATCGCGTGCTCCGGGCGTCGATGTTCCTCGTGCTCATGCTCGCGGTGATGGCTGTCCCACTTCTCTACAGGCCTCGGGAGGCCATCACTTGACGATCCGTCGTGCCATCCCCAGGGTGCCGAACGTTCGGTTAGGTCGAATCGCGACCGTTGCGTCGGTTCACGCGGTGCTTCGCCTCTCCGGTGACTCACGGTGCGCCCGACCGCAGCCCTAGGGAGACTCCTCAGCCGGTGCGTTCGAGGACGACGACCGTCTTGTCTCGGTAGGCGACGCGGGTCTCCGGCTCACGCGCGAGACCCCGTAGGTGTGCCGGGTCGTCCACGACGAGAACGTCGTAGCCGTCCACGAGGCGCTGCCAACCCTCGTCGCGACGTCCGTACGCGACGAGCCGCCCGAGCGTCTCCTCGCCATAGAGCTCGAATCGGACGTCGAAGGCGATCCGGCCGCGGAGGTCGGGGATCCGCCATAGGAGCCAGTCGGCTGTTCCGTCGGTCGCCCAGACTCGCGCCGCCGGGTCGCGGGTCGCCGCGCGGACGGCTTCCACCTGCCCCTCGGGCCACTCGGAGACGAACCACGAGGCCGGTCGGGCGATGAACACGACGAGAGCCACCGCGAGTGCCCCCAGGGCTGCGAGGGAGATCATCCGATTCACACGGGGCTCGTCGATGTCGGCGCGGGTGAGCACACCGTCGAGTGCGACCGGGAGTATCGCGGCGGCGGCGAGCGCGAACCAGATGACCCCGCGGACGGCCTGCACCGCCCCGACGAACGTCAGGGTGAGCACGCAGAGCTCGTAGATCGTCAGCCGCTCCCGACAGCGACGCCTCCCGAGCACGGCGACGGAGACGACCGCGAGCAGCCAGAACAGGGCGGTCGTCGCGTCCGGCCTGCTCCACTGCCACTCGCGGAGAATCGGTGCGAACGGGGCGTCGACGAGCATCAGGTCGTAGTACGCGATCAACTTCGCTCCGTAGGGCGAGGCGAGCGCGCAGAGCGGGGCAAGGAGAACGAGCACGAGCGGCTCCCACGAAAGCCTGCGTGCGCGCGCGAGCTCGATCACGCCGAGGAGGACGGTGAGCGCAGCGCCGAGGATTACCGAGCCGTGGAGGTTCGCCCACACGACGAGCAATGGCAGGACGAGAAGCGTCCTCCGGCGGATCCCGCGCCGGGACGCGTCGACCAGGAGCCACAGCACGCCCGCGAAGAGCGGTAGCGCCGTCGTCTGCGCGCGGATCGTCCAGCCCCACGGGCCGGCCAGGATCGCGAGCAGCCCGACGACGAAGGTCGATCGCGACGACGCGCCGCTCGTCCGTGCAGTCGCGAGCGCGAGCGCGAGCGCGAGGAGGACGAGGAGGATGCCGAGCAGGATCACCGCGCGCATCCCGGCAAGCTCGTGCGCGCCGTAGAAGACGACCTGCGCGAGCCACTGCTGGTCGGTCCACGTCGCTCCTCGGCCGAGGATCGTGATCGTCTCCGTGTGAGGGAGGCCGTTCTCGACGACCTCGCGGCCCGCCATCAGCGTCAGCCACGTGTCGCCGACGACGATCGAGGGGGCGAAGACGGAGAGGAGCACGATCCCGACGAGCGAGACGAGCAGGATCGGGAAGGGGCTCGTCTCGAGCGCGCGGCGGAGAGGGCCGGCTGCCGGCGGTAGCTCGGCGGGCGCGGGGATGGGCGCCGCGGCGACGTCCGGCAGGGGCTCGAGGGGCGCGACGGCGTTGGCCGGGACGTCCTCGCCGATCCTCGTCATGTCGCATCGCCCCTGTGTGACGGGGCGGGCGCTTTGGGGGAGGAGGAGGTGTCTGGCTCAAGCCAGACACCGGGATGGGAGAGGGGCGTGCGGGTTGGGGGTGTCCGACTGAAGTCGGACACCTGGGCTGGGTCGGGCACCTGGGCTCGGGAGGAGAAGGTGTCTGGCTGAAGCCAGACACGGGCGTTGACCGAGCGGGTGCGGTTTGGGGTGTCTGGCTTCAGCCAGACACCTGGGCCGACGAGCGAGGTGTCCGACTTCAGTCGGATACCTGCCCGTTCGTGCGACACCGTCGGGGCGGCCGCGAACACTGGTCAATGATCGCCCGCGGGTCGGAGATCCTGACTGGCCGATGGGCTAGGGTCCGTTTCGACCCTCGCCGCTGGCCAGGAACACGGCGTCTGACCATTCTTCGAACGTGACCGTCGTCCCCAACTCGACCGTTGTCCGCGCGGCCCGGCCGAATGCGCTCTCCGACCGACCCGGAACCGGTCGCAGCCGCTCCCTTGCGGTCGCGGCTGCGATCGGGATCCCGGTCTCCCTCGTCTTCCTGTTCTTCGCGATTCGCGGCGCCGACCTCGGCGCTGTGTGGAGCACGCTCAAGGACGTCAAGCCCGTGCCGCTTGCCGGCGCGGTCGCCTGCATGGGGGGCGTGTACTGGCTCCAGGCCAACCGGTGGCGGCGAATCGTCGGCACGAAGCGCGGGCAGCGGCGCTTCTTCGAGATGGTCGTCGCGGGCGTCGCGGTCAACAACGTCCTGCCCGGGCGGGTCGGCGACCTCCTGCGGGCGCGATGGGTCTCCCGGGGCGCATTCTCCGGCGGCCGCGGGCTCGCCACGGTCATCCTCGATCGCGGCTTCGACATTCTCGCGCTCGTGACGTTCCTGCTCGTCAGCCTGCCGCTCGTCACGGACCAGGGCTGGGTCGACCGCATCGTCGTCGGCTCGCTGCTCGTGCTCGGGGCGCTCGTCGCCATGCTTATCGCGGCACGCTGGTACACCCGTCGCCGGCCGCGGTCGCGGCGCGCCCATCGCGGGCTGCCCCGCCGCTTCGCCCGCGACACGCTCGAGGGCCTCTCGGATCCCCTGTCTGCGGAACGGGGCCTCGTGTGGTTCGGGATCAGCATCGCCGCCTGGACGACGTGGGCCGTGGCGGCGATCCTCGTCGGGCGGTCCGTCGGGGTGGAGCTCTCCCTCGTCGACGCGGTGTTCGTCACCGCAGCGCTCAACCTCGGCGTCGCGATTCCGTCGTCGCCGGGATTCGTCGGCACCTACCAGTGGCTCGGCGTCTCCGCCCTCGCGCTGTTCGGCATCGACCGTGAGGCGGGTCTCGCGTTCGCGATCGTGATGCAGGCCGTCTGGTACGTCCCGACCACGATCGTGGGCGTGGTGATCCTCGCAGCACACGCGCGCGGCGGGTGGCGCACGTCCGGGGGTCATCCGGAGTTCGACTTCACCTCTTGATGCGTCCCGGCCCCTGGGGCGGCAGTCTGCTGCTCTCCCGGTCTCGCCGCTACCGGCTCGCGGTGCGCGCGCTCTGGCTCCTCGCCGCGCCGTCGCCCGCCCCGGTGCGCCCGGCGGCCGGCCGGCCGCGCAGAGCTCACTCGTCGCCGAGCGGGCGCTGGATCAGGCCCAGCTGATAGGCCTGCCTCACCGCGTCGGCGCGGTTCTTGGCCCCGAGCTTGCGGTAGACGTTCGTAAGGTGGAACTTCACCGTCTGTTGGGTGACCCAGAGCTCCTTCGCGATCTCGTCGTTGGACTTGCCGCTCGCGAGCTCGGTGAGGATCGCGATCTCCCGCTCCGTGAGCCCAGCCGCCTTGGCGCCGCTCGGCGTCGACGACTCGGTGGCGCCCACGGTCGAGAACACCGTCCCGCCGATCACCTGGCGGAGCGTGGAGGGTAGGTCGCTCGGGTCGACCGTCTTGAGGACGTAGGCGCTCGCGCCGCGCCGTAGCGCCTCGTCGATCAGGTCCGGCGTGGTCGACGCGGAGAGCATCACGACCTTCACCTTGGGATGGCGCCTCCGGATCTCCTCGAGGCACTGGAGCCCGTCCATGTTCGGCATCCGGACGTCGAGCACGACCAGGTCGGGGCTCGTCTGGCCCACGAGGGGGAGCACCTGGGCGCCGTTCTGCGTCTCGCCCACGATCTCGAAGCCGCCGTCGTCCTCGAGCGCGCGGCGGATGCCGTCGAGCATCAGGCGATGATCGTCTGCGAGCAGAACCTTCACGGGGATCAGTCTCGCATGCGCGGATGACGCCGGGTCGCCGGAGAGTGCTCGTCACCCGGTCGGGGTGCCTGGACGAACGTCCAGTCCCTCGCGCGAGGCATTGCATCCCTCGGACGGGTCACTACCCTCGGGAGTACACGTTTCGCAGGTGGCTAGGAGGGGGGACGGCGAGATGGGCTCCGCGAGGGCGAAAGAGCATGAGATACGGATCGTGGGGATCGGGCTGGCCGCGCTGGCGGTGCTCGCGGCGCTCCTGGCGATCTGGGTCGCGGTTGCGATCAGCGGGCAGCTGCGCTCCCACGCGCCCAGCCCGCCGGCGCAGGGCTCGTCGCTGGGCGCCGTGCTCGAGCACCGCTGAGGACGGCGACCTCGCTCGACGAGGGGCCACACCCGGCTCGGCTCGGAAGACGGAGGTGGTGTCTGGCTGAAGCCAGACACCCTGTCTTGATCTCGGGTCAGCCGGTGACCCAGGCGGACGCGCCCGCGGGGCCTTCTCGGGCCACCTCGGCGCGCGGCGGGCTGCGCGTCAGGGTCAGGCGGAGATCGACCCACGTGAGGTTGTTCTCCTCGTCGGTCTCGCGGAACCAGTCGTTCGGGTCGGCGTCGGCCCACAGCCGGTAGATACCGTCGGCCAGGCCGCTCACGAGGAGACGCTGGTCGGGAAGCGTCCAGTGGTACGGGTCGGCGAAGCCCGGCGAGAGGCCCATCTCGAGCTCGAGGGTCGAGCGGCCGTTGCAGTCGTCCTTGCCGAACGTGGGCGCGATCGGCGTCTCCGGGGGCTGGTCGACGAGCCGCGACTGGTCGAAGAAGCAGTACCCGACCTTCGAGTAGCGGCGCAGGACCTCGCCCGAGCCCGGCCGGGTCAGCCAGTACGACGCGCCGATCTGGACGTGCCAGTGGTCGTGCCCGTGGCCGCCGAAGACCATGTCGCCGGGCGTCACGAGCTCGCTCGTCGGCGCGTCCTGCTCGCGGAAGCGCTGCGAGACGCGCCAGCTGCCGCGGCTGTCCGCGCGCACCGCGTGGACGATGAACGGGCCTGGCCCTAGGTTGCCGATCGCCGCGGTGAACCAGACGTACTGAGCCCCGTCTGGCGCGACGCCGGCGGTGACGTCGGTCAGGGGTGACATCGCGAGGTCGGGGAGGATCGGATCCTTCGGCGCGGCGAGCGGCTCGGGCAGCGACGCGGGCCAGTAGGTGACGGCGGTGGCGATCGCGAGCACCGCGACGGGGAGCGCCGCGAGGACGATGATCGTGAGCCGTCGGCGCACGACGGCAACCGTAACGACCGCTCCGGAGGTGGCCGTCCGTCCGGCGGGATCGTCGTCACGACGGCATCGAACGGTCACGATCTGCAGGGAGAGGGTCCTGCCCGTTCGGGGGGGCGCGCTCTACCCGAACGAGTGATTTCCATACCCCGTTCGGGTCATACAGTGCGATCCAGAGTGCCGGGAACCGCTCGCTCGTCGCGCGAATTCCCCGGCTGATCGGACAGCTGAACGGAGAGGGAAGGGGTAATTCGATGCGCAAGGTCATACGAGGGGGGCCGCTCGGGTACGGCCTGTTCCTGGTCGTACTGGCGGCACTTGCGATCGCGGGAGCCGCGTCCGGGAATCACTGGGCGGACTACAACGGGACGGCCGACTCTCACGAGCTCGTTCTTGGAAACCCGGAGCAGTGCCCGGCGACCGAAGGCGGGCTGTCGTTCCGAGTCGACGCGAACGACCTGACCGAGGGTGGGACGTACGGCCCCGCCGGCGGTCCGGCCGTGGTCAGGGTCTTCGACCTCGATGTCGACGGGGGAACGCTCAGCTGGGCGCTGCTCGACGACGCACTGCACCTCTACGACGTCGCAGCCGTGGTCATGAAGGGCGGCGACAACGCGATGGTCTACCACTACGACGCCGGGAACGGCGGCGGAGACGACTCCGACGCCGGCATCACGACGCCGATCAACACGAACGGCAACGTGGATCCGCGGCCGTACGGGATCAGCCACGTCGACTTCTGCTTCGACCCGAAGCACGGGACCGGGGTCAAGGACCTCGTCGTCACGAAGACGACCCAGACATCCTGGGACAAGGTCTACAACTGGGACGTCGAGAAGTCCGTGGACAAGAGTCAGCTCAGCCTGAAGACCGGCGAGACCGGAACGGTGGAATGGAAGGTCGACGTGACGCAGACCGGTTCCACGGCGCGGAACGCGATGGTGAGCGGCACCATCACGGTGCAGAACCCGAACGACACGGACGTCACCGGTGTCTCGGTGAGCGACGTGCTCGCGGGCGCAGTCGTCGACTGTGACGGAACCGCGGGTGCCCCGTTCGTCTCGACGGGCCTCACCGTGCCAGAGAACGCAAGCCTCACGTGCATGTACTCGGCGGCCCGCGACTCGGCGTCGGGAGGCACGAACCAGGCGACCGCGACGGGCTCGCTCGACGGTGTCGACGTCTCCGACTCAGGCACCGCAGACTTCACGTTCGGCGACCCGGCAGTCGAGATCAACAAGACCGTCAAGGCCGTCGACGGCAAGAACACCTGGAACGGGATCGACGCCACCACGTCGTTCACGTACAAGGAGGAGTTCCCCTGCTCGAGCAAGGGCCGGACGAACGTCGTGGACTTGCTCGGCGACAACCCGTCCACCGAGCAGGTGGAGACCGACTACAAGCTCGACACGGACTCGGCGAGCGTCACGGTGAGCTGCGGCGAGACGCCGCCTCCGCCTCCTACGGTGAAGACGGACGAGACGATGGACGTCCAGGTGATC
>CAWAXS010000024.1:0-39265 GCA_963786055.1 uncultured Actinomycetes bacterium
TCGCAACTGATCTTGCTCGCGAAGCGGGAATCCGCCGAGCGGATTCCCGCCGCTTGATCCCCGCCCTGCGGGCGGGGCACACCCCTGAAGGCGCGCCCGGCGTTTCGCGGTCGCAACTGCGGCGTTCCGCGGGACTCTCGAGCGGGTCCAGCCGGTGTCCGACTTCGATCGGACACCTTCTCTACCGCGACGGTGCGGGATACCGCGAGCCGTCGGGCGCCGTGTACAGCGTCTCGGCGCTCGGCACCTCCCCAACCGCGCCGTCCAGCGCGTCGAGGGCGACCCGGACGTCGACGAGCTTGCCGACGAAGATCGGCGTGTCGCGCTCCGTCCACCGCGAGGCCTCGGTCTCGCGCAGGGTCATCATCAGGTGCATGAAGTCCGCGGGCTCCTCGGTCTCGAAGGCCGGCATGAACTCCTGGTCGTCGATCCCGAAGGAGTACGTCGTGTGGTTCGTCACCGTGACGAACTTGCCTCCGACCTCCGCGTGCTCGCGCATCGCGGCGGCGCGCTCCTCGAAGCTGAGGAAGTACCAGGGGCGGAGCTTCACGAACGGATAGACGACGAGATACGGCGCGTTGCGCGGCGCGACGCGGCCCTGGCGGACGCGCTTCTTGTCGGTGTAGACCGACGGCTTCGTGGTCCCGAGGTACGAGTACGGGGTCTCGAGCCATCCTGCGAGCGGCGTGCCGTTGACGGCGGCGCCGAGCTCGAGCAGGTCGTCGTAGCGCTCCGTGATCGACCAGAGGAAGAAGTCCGCCTCGGGACGGACGCCCACGGTCGAGTAGACGCGGAGACCCTCCATCCGGGCCACGAACTCGTCGACCACGTCGGCGAAGGCGTCCTTCCCCGCCGCCCGCTCATCGACCGGCAGGCGGCGCCACGCCGGGTCGACGCGGAAGAACCGGTAGCCGACGTACTGGCCGGCCCCCGAGCCCTCGATGCGCTCGTACGTGTGATCCTCGCCCATCCGCCCGAATGGTACGCACGGGGCGCGGGCGGGGATGAGGCACGATGGTGGGGTGACGAGAACGCAGTACTACACGGCGACGAGCGTCGACGGGTACATCGCGGACACCGACAACTCGCTCGAGTGGCTGTTCGAGGTCCCGCGGAACGGCGGCAGCGGCGCGGGGGGCTTCGCCGACTTCTTCGCCGGCGTCGGCGCGATGGCGATGGGCTCGACGACGTACGAGTGGGTCTTCGCTCACGAGCGGCTCGACGAGCATCCCGAGAAGTGGGGCGAGTGGTACGGGGCGACCCCGACCTGGGTGTTCACCCATCGCGAGCTGGCGCACGTGCCGGACGCGGACATCAGGTTCGTCCAGGGAGACGTGGCGCCGGTGCACGCCGAGATGGTCGAAGCGGCGGAGGGGCGCAACATCTGGCTCGTCGGCGGCGGCGAGCTCGTGGGCGCATTCGCCGATCAGGGGCTGCTGGACGAAGTCCTGCTCGGGATGCAACCCGTGTTCCTCGGCGCAGGAGCGCCGCTGCTCCCCCGCCGGATGACGTCCAAGCGCGTCCGCCTCGAATCGGCCCGGCAGGACGGGCAGCAGGTGCTGCTCGTCTACTCGGTCGGCACGCCCTGAGTCACGCCGGTCGCAGCTCGCCGCTCTCCCGGGTGGCGGTGGCGCCGGGGTTCACCGCCTGCGTCACGGTCAGCGAGAGCCGCACCGGGGCCGAGCCGAGCCTGCGGCCCTGGAGCGACGCGACGAGCGTCCGGCCGTAGCGGCCGAAGCCGCGCACGGTGGCGGCGACGGCGCCGGTGGTCGTCCGCGTGGCCTTGAGCTCCCACGCGCAGTCGAGCGTGCACCGGAAGCGCGTGTCCCGCATCCCGCTCGAGAACTCGCGCGGGCCGGGGAAGCGGACGTTGGTGAGCGACACGTCCAGCACGAGCCCGTCGCAGCGGGTGATCGACCCACCGCGTGTCCGGTCGAGCGCATCGCGTACCGCCCAGAAGCTCGCCTTCGGCGTGCCGTCGGCGTAGTAGACGCCCGACTGCCAGCTGAGGAGCGCCGTCTCGTCCTGCGAGTGGAAGAGGAGCACCCCGGCGACGGTGGGCTGACAGAAGGCGAGCCGCAGCCCGAGGTCGTAGGCGGCGGCCTGCTGGTACTCGTCGACGGGCTTCGTGGTCGTCGGCTCGGTTCCCGTGTAGAGGCTGCGCTTGCCGTCGGGCACGGTCGACTCGATCCCGAACTCGTCGTAGAGGATCGGCAGGGCGGAACCGGGCTGCGCCGTTCCGTCGAACGCCTGTCCGAGGAGCGAGACGAGCTTGCCGTAGTCGGCGAGGCCGATCGACGTGGAGCGAGGATGCGCGAAGTCGGGGCTCTGCGACGAGTTGTCGGGGTACGGGTGGAGGGCGAGCCCGTCCATCACCGGCAGCGTCCGCCCGCTGGCGCGGTACGCGGCACCCATCGCCTGGAGGAACGCCGTGGGGGACGACGTCGGTCGTATGCCCTCGGGCCGGTCGGAGCCGCGGGGCGCGAGCGCGCCGCCCCAGACGCGCAGGCGGGGGTCGACGGCCTTGAGGGCGTCGTAGGTGCGCGCGAGCAGCGAGAGGTACGCCGGCGCGGACGCGTTCGATCCGTCCGGGCCGAACTGCGGGAGCCAGAAGCGGTTCAGATTCGGCTCGTTGCCGACGATGATGTCGTCGAAGCTGGGCAGGGCGGCGGCGAGCGCCGCGGCGTACTGCGCGAACGCGCCCTGGGCGATAGCGTCGAGCGGCGTCGTGCGGGAGCCCGGCTGGTAGACGGAGACGTAGACCTTGACGCCGGAGAGGCGCGCCGCGGCCTCGATGTTCCGCAGGACCCCCAGCTCGCCGGACGTGGGGGCGACGAGCCCCGGTTGCCAGTTCGACGTCACCCGCACGGCCGTGAAGCCTGCGAGCCGGAGCTGGGACATCTTGATCTTCGTGCTGACGAGGTCGGGGGCGCGGACGGCGTCCTCGGCGACGCCGAGCGTCATCGTGGGTCCGCCGGCGTACGCAGGGAGGGCGAGCGCGAGACAGGCGCCGATCGAGGCGAGAACGATGACGAGGGTGCGCCGCAAGAGTGGGGGTACGCTAGCTCGCGTGCGTGAAGATTCCGTTCGGGGCCAGCTGAAGCGGCTGCCGACGGGCCCGGGCGTCTACCTCTTTCGCGACGCGCGCGACGAGATCCTCTACGTCGGCAAGGCGAAGTCTCTCCGGGCCCGGGTGCGCAGCTACTTCAACCGCGGCGACGCGCGCGCCGGCATCGGCCAGCTCGTGGAGCGTGTCCATCGGATCGAGGTGATCGTCACGCAGAGCGAGGCCGAGGCGCTCCATCTCGAGCAGAACCTCGTCAAGCGGCACCGGCCCGCCTTCAACGTCCGGCTGCGCGACGACAAGTCGTTCCCGTACATCGCGGTCACGGTCGCGGACGCGTATCCGCGCGTGATGTTCACCCGCGAGCGGCACCGGCGGGGGACGGTCTACTTCGGCCCGTACGCGAACGCCAAGAAGGTGCGCGAGACGCTCGACGTGCTGAACCGCGTCTTCCAGTTCCGGCCCTGCGAAGGGCCGAAGCCCGGGCGCCACTCCGGGATCCCGTGCCTCGACTTCCACATCGAGCGGTGCACGGCCCCCTGCATCGGGGCGATCTCCGAGCAGGACTACGGCGAGATCATCGAGGGCGTGATCGAGTTCCTCTCCGGCGAGACCCGCCCGATCCGCCGGGCGCTCGAGCAGCGGATGCGCGCAGCGGCCGCGGAGGAGCGCTTCGAGGAGGCGGCCCGGTACCGCAACCGGCTCCACGCGATCGAGAGCCTCGCGCAGCGGCAGGCGGCCGACAAGCGGGCGGTGGGCACCATCGACGTGATCGGGCTCGCCGTCGAAGGGGACCGAGCCGCCGTGCAGCTCTTCCCGCTCCGCGACGGGAAGCTCGTCGACCGCTTCGCCTTCCACCTCGAGAACGTCGCGGGGCAGGACCGGGCGACGATCCTCGAGTCCTTCTGCGTGGAGCACTACGGCGGCGCGCCGGCGATCCCCCCGCAGATCGTCGTCCCCGCGGACGTCGACGACACGGAGGCGCTCGCTGCGTTCCTCGGCGACCTGCGCGGTGCACGCGTCGAGGTGCGATCGCCGCAGCGGGGCGAGAAGCGCCGCCTCGCGGAGCTCGCGGAGGAGAACGCGCGGCTCGCGCTCGAGCACGACGCCTCGGCCGCCGAGCAGCAGCGGCAGCGCCGGGTGGAGGCGCTCGAGCAGCTCCGCGAGTCGCTCAACCTCGAGAGCCTGCCCGTGCGGATCGAGTGCTTCGACGTCTCGAACATCCAGGGCCGCGAGATCGTCGCGTCGATGGCCGTGTTCGTCGACGCCCAGCCCCGCCGCGCCCACTACCGCACCTTCGCCGTCCGCGGGCTGGACGGACAGGACGACTTCGCGGCGATGGGGCAGGTCGTCGCGCGGCGCTTCGCGCGCCTGCGGGACGCCGCGTCGCCCGATCGCTTCGACGAGAGCTTCGCGACGATCCCGAACCTGGTCGTGATCGACGGCGGGAAGGGACAGCTCTCGGCCGCGCTCGAGGCGATCCACGCGACGTTCGACCTGCCGCGTGTCGCCGTGGTGGCGCTCGCGAAGCGGGAGGAGGAGGTCTTCGTCCCCGGGAACAGCGCGCCGATCCGGCTGGACCGTCACGACGCGGGCTTGCAGCTTCTCCAGCGTGCTCGGGACGAGGCCCACCGCTTCGCTCTCGGCTACCACCGCCGGCGGCGCGACACGCGCGCGTTCGAGTCGATCTTCGACGACCTCGAGGGGATCGGGCCGGCCCGGAGGCGCGCCATCCTGCGTCACTTCGGCTCGGCCGAGTCGTTCCTCGCCGCGTCGCAGGAAGAGCTCGAGGGCGTTCCCGGGCTCCCGGCGAAGACCGCGCGCGCGGTCTACGCGCAGCTGCACAAGGCCGGGCGTGCGTGAGGGAGGCGCTACGCCGGGAGGTCGAGCCGTACCGCGACGCCGACTACGCGGAAGGGGCGCAGCGATACATGAAGAGCTCGATGCCGTACTTGGGTGTCCGGATGCCCGACCTGCGCCGGGCGTGGCGCGTCGTCTTCGTCTCGTGCCCGCTGGCCCGCGAGGCTGAGCTCCGCGACGCGCTCCGGGAGCTCTGGGACGAGGCGGAGTTCCGGGAGGAGCGGTACACGGCGATCGCGCTCGTCGGCCGCTACCCGCAGTGGGCGACGCTACCGCTGCTCGAGCGCCTCGTGGTGGACGGCGCCTGGTGGGACCTCGTCGACCCGCTCGCCCGCCAGGTGGGGCGCCTCCTCCGGGGAGACCGGCTGGTGGCGGGCGAGATGCGGCGCTGGAGCCGAGACGCCAACCTGTGGAAGCGGCGCGTGTCGATCATCTGTCAGCTCGGCTTCAAGGACGGGACCGACCTGGCGCTCCTGCGCGACTGCATCGAGGCCAACCTCGGCGACCGCGAGTACTTCGTGCGGAAGGCGATCGGGTGGGCCCTGCGTGACCTCGCGTGGCACGACCCGTGGACGGTCGATCGGTACGTGCGCGAGCACGAGAACGAGCTGAGCCCGCTCTCGCGACGCGAGGCGACCAAGAACCTCGCCCGCCTGCTCGCCTAGGCTCGCGCCGCGCAGTCCTACGGCGTCGTGGACGAGCCGGGATCGGCGCCTTCGGCGACGACCGACCGGTACCTGACCGTGCCCAGCGTGAGGAAGATCGCGGTGAAGCCGACGACGACGTTGACGACCGTGATCGTCAGCTTCATCCCGACGCTGAAGGCGAGAAGCGTCGACCGCACGACACCGATGTCCCGGAACGCGTAGACCAGCAGTGCCTGCTCGGTGCCGATCCCCCCGGGGGTCGCGGGGACGAGGGTCGACAGGCTCATCGTCGCCTGGACCAGGAGCGCGTTGCCGAGGCTCTGCGGGATGCCGAACGCGGCGAGGAAGAACCAGATGGTCGCGAGCCGCAGGCCCCAGTCCGCGAGCTGCCACACCACGACCGTGCGGACGTAGCGCGTCGGGGGGTCGAAGACGGCGAACGCCTGCGCGACGCGGCTGCGGAGGCGGTTCCAGAAGTGGTGCAGCAGCCAGCCTGCTCCGGCCACGACGACGGCGAAGGCGATCACCGCGGGCGGGCGGACGACGCCGTCCTCGAACGCCCACGAGTAGTCGAACGAGGGCAGCGCGGAGAGGGCGTCGAGCGACGGCAGCACGCCCTGCGTGAGCGCCCAGAGGAACACGAGCACCGCGAGCGTCATGTCGACGAACGTCAGGACGACGGTGGAGGAGACGACCGTGGTGTACGAGCTGCCCGGGATCGCCCGGTGGGCCAGGAAGATCCGGACGACGTCGCCGCCTCGCGCCGGGACGATCGCGTTGATGCCGACGCCCGAGACATACGCCGCGAGGATCGGCGGCCAGCGCACGGGACGGTCGGGGTAGGCGGCCGCGAGGACGTTCCGCCACGCGCGGCTCGTGCAGCAGAGCTTCAGAAGATGACAGCCGATCGCCGCGAGCAGCGGCAGGATCGCGATGTCGGAAAGGAAGTGCCAGAAGCTCTCGCTCGCCGTCCGGATCTCGTCGATCACGGTCTCACGGTACGTCAGGCGGATGCCGGTGCGACCGCCGCCGACGGAAGGTGGAGCGATCGGCACGGTTTGCGCTCGACGGACGGCGGTGTCTGACACCGAAGCCCGCGGCGCGACGGGGGCGGGTCCGGCCGACCGCAGCGCGTGGGCCATGCGCGGGAGCAGGCGTTCGGATTCTCCCTGCAAACGGCCTGTGGAACGATCGGTGCCGACTTGGCACGCTTCGCCCTTGACAGCGTGCGGTGTCTGACACCGACCCGTGTCAAGTGGCCCCGTCGGACAGGCCGACGAATGCCGGCCGGCGCGTTATGCGTCGGGTGCGAGGAACGGGTAGCGGTAGTCGGTCGGCGGCACGAGGGTCTCCTTCACCGTCCGCGGGCTGACCCAGCGGATGAGGTTCCACATCGAGCCGGCCTTGTCGTTCGTGCCCGACGCGCGTGCGCCGCCGAACGGCTGCTGGCCGACGACCGCTCCGGTCGGCTTGTCGTTCACGTAGAAGTTCCCGGCCGCGTAGCGGAGCACGTCGTGCGCCTGGCCGATCGCCGCGCGATCGTTCGCGAAGACCGCGCCGGTGAGGGCGTAGTTCCCCGTCTCGTCCACGAGCGCGAGCGTGTCGTCCCACTTCGTCTCGTCGTACACGTACGCGGTGACGACCGGCCCGAACAGCTCGTCCTGCATCAGGCGGAAGCCCGGATCCTCCGTCTTGATCACGGTCGGCTCGACGAACCATCCCTCGGAGTCGTCGACGTTCCCGCCCGCCACGATCTCCGCCCCGGACTCCCGTGCCTCCTGGATCGCGGCTGCCTGCGTCTCGAACGACGACCGGTCGATCACGGCGCCCATGAAGTTCGTGAAGTCGCGCACGTCGCCCATCGCGATCGACGGGATCTCCCGCTCGAGGCTCTCGCGGACCGCGTCCCAGAGGTTGGACGGGAGGTACAGCCGTGACGACGCCGAGCACTTCTGCCCCTGGTACTCGAACGAGCCGCGGACGATCGCGGTCGCGACGGCCTCCGGGTCGGCGGAGGGGTGGGCGAGGATGAAGTCCTTGCCGCCCGTCTCCCCGACGATCCGGGGATAGTTGCGATACCGCTCGATGCCCCCGCCGATCGTGCGCCAGATCGACTGGAAGACCCCGGTCGAGCCGGTGAAGTGGACGCCCGCGAGCTCGGGGCTCTGCAGGGCGGCGTCGGCGAGCTCTGCGCCGGGGCCGAAGACGAGGTTGATCACGCCGGGCGGCAGCCCTGCCTCCTCCAGCAGCCGGAGCGTGTACCACGCCGAGAGCGCCTGCGTCGAGGCCGGCTTCCAGACGACCGTGTTCCCCATCAGGGCCGGCGACGTCGTCAGGTTCGCGCCGATCGCCGTGAAGTTGAACGGGCTGATCGCGAACACGAAGCCCTCGAGGGGCCTGTACTCCATCCGGTTCCAGACGCCCGGCGAGGAGACCGGCTGCTCCTCGTAGATCCGGACGAGGTACTCGGCGTTGAAGCGGAGGAAGTCGATCGTCTCGCACGCCGCGTCGATCTCTGCCTGGTGGGCAGTCTTCGACTGGTTGAGCATCGTCGCGGCGTTGAGGGTCGAGCGCCACGGGCCGGAGAGCAGCTCCGCCGCCCGCAGGAACACGGCGACCCGCTCGTGCCACGGCGTCGAGGCCCATCCAGCATGCGCTGCGCGTGCCGCGGCGATCGCCCGCTCCACGTGCGAGGCATCGCCCTTCGCGACGTCCGCGAGCACGTGGTCGCGATCGTGCGGCATGACGGCATCGAACGTCGTCCCGGTCTCGACGCGCTCGCCCCCGATCACCAGCGGGATCGAGAGCCGCTCGCCGGACATCTCCCCGAGCCGCCGCTGCAGCTCCGCCCGCTCGGGCGAGCCCGGCGCGTACGACCGGATCGGCTCGTTGACGGCGGCGGGAGGGCGGAAGATGCCGGGTGCGCTCACGGGGCCGATTGTAGAGTCGGTCCGGTGGACGTGACGCGGCACCGCTACGCGGTGGAGGGCTGGGGCGTCGGCGAGATCCTGGTGCGTGACGGCCTCCTCGTCGCCCACGCGCTCCCGTCACGGCAGCGCCGGCTCCCCCCTCGGCCGAAGGGGCCCCCAGGGGGAGCGAGCGTCCCTGATGTCACGCTAGCGGCCAACCCGTCACGGGACGGTGACGGGTTCGTGCCGGATCTGTGTCGGCGTTTCGCGACCCACCTCGGCGGCACGGCGGTCTCGTACGACGACGTCGTCGTGGACGAGTCGGCGCTCAGCGCGTTCCAGCGCGAGCTGCTCGCCGCGGCGCGGTCGCTCGCGTGGGGCGAGGTGGTCACGTACGGCGGGCTCGCGGCCCTCGCCGGCCGTCCGCGTGCCGCCCGCGCCGCAGGGAGCTTCTGCGCGGCGAACCGCTGGTCGCTCGTCGTCCCCTGCCACCGCGTCGTCGCGGCGGGGCGGGAGGAGCCGTTCGCGCTCGGCGGCTACGGCCCCTCGGGGCAGGGGCTCAAGCGCCGGCTGCTCGCGCTCGAGGGCACCCTGCTGTGAGCACCGCCTCGCTGGCGTCGGACGCGCGCTCGGAGCTCGCGGCCCTCGTCCCCGAGCGCCGCTGCGACCGGCTCGCGGAGATCTCCGCGCTCTTCCACACCGCCGGCGCCGTCCATCTCCTCGGCCGGGGGACGCTCGCGTTCCACCTCGACCTCGCGACGTCGTCCGTGGCGCGTCGGGCGTTCGCCGTCCTGCGGAGCCTCAGGGTCGACTCGGAGATCCGCACGTACCGCCGTCACGCGTTCGACCGGGGCGCGCGCACGCAGCTTCTCGTCGAGGGCTCGCCGCACACGATCGAGGTCCTGACCGAGGCCGGTGTGCTCGGCCGCGAGGGGCTGCCGCTCGACCGGCCGCCCGGACGCGTCGTCGCCCGCGCCTGCTGCCGGTCGGCCTACCTGCGAGGCGCCTTCCTGGGTGGGGGCTCGCTGAGCGGGCCGCGCTCGCCGCATCTCGAGGTGCGGACGCCGCTGCACGCAGGTGCGGCGTTCGTCCGCAGCGTCGCGTCGGCCGCCGGCGTTCGCATGCGCGTGATCGACCGCGACTCGCACTCGGCTGCCTACGCGAAGAGCTGGGACGCGATCGAGGCGTTCCTCGCGGTCGCGGGGGCAACGGAGACCGTGCTCGCGCTCGAGGAACGCGCCCTCGTCGCAGGGCTGCGCGCCGACGCGAACCGGCTCGCGAACGCCGATCACGCGAATCTCGTCCGGCAGAGCCGTTCGGCGCGCACGCAGCTCGAGGCCGCGCGCACGCTGCTCGAAAGCGGGGCGCTCGAGCACCTGGCTCCGACGTTGCAGGGTGCGGCCGAGCTCCGTCTCCGCCACCCGTCGCTCTCCCTGCGGGAGCTCGCGGCGAGGGCCGACCCGCCCGTGACGAAGGCCGCCATGGCCGGCCGGCTCGCCCGGTTGGTCGAGCTGGCGGACGAGGAGCGCGAACCGGGTCCCGGCCCTTGAGGATCGGGCGGCGGGACTCCATACTCCACGGCGGTGGGCCCGCGCTCCCGGGCGGGGATTCAGACCCCATCCGCCGCCTGGTGCCGGAGCGCGAACGTGGGGGAGGGGACATCCTCGGAGCTCCTCCCTCAGCCCACCGCCCTCAGTCGGCCCACCAGCCTTGCAGCAGCTCGGCGTCGCTCCCGGCGGTGGCCGGCGCGCCGACGAGGATCAACACCGCTCCCTCGGGGCCGCCCTCGAGCGCGCGGACGGTCTCCTTCGCGATCCGCACGGCGTCCCACGGGCGCAGCTCGAGGACCTCGTCGTCGAGCTTGAGCCGTGCGCTGCCCTCGACGAGGACGTACGCCTCTTCCTGCTCGGCGTGGCGATGGCCGAAGGGCATCCGGAACCCCGGGGCAATCCGCAGGTAGCTGACGCCGCTCCGTTGGAGGTCGAGCGGTGCCCGCGCGACGCGGAACTCGAGGCTCGGTGACAGTCCGAACCGCTCCGCCTGGTCGTCGACGTCGGTCCTCAGGTTGCGCTTCGTGTATCCGGCCATGAGCCGAGCCTAACCCTGCAAGCGGGCGTTCAAACCGCGCCGACACGGCCGAACGCGCGCGGGTAGCGGAACCGCCCCGTGATTCCCGCGTGATACGCCTGGAGCGTCCTGATCTGGAAGTGGTCGCCCCAGCCCGTGTCCGGCGGGACGATCCCCAGGGTCGTCGCGGGCACGAAGCCGAACCGCGGGTAGTACGCGGTCGACCCGAGCAGGCCGACGAGCGGCACGTCGATCGCGTCGGCGGCGGCGAGCACGGCGTGCATCAACGCGTGGCCCACGCCCGCCCGCTGGTGCCCGGGGAGGACAGCGATCGGCCCGAGCGCGGCGACGGCGTGTGCTCCGACGCTCGCCCTGCTGCAGGCGACGTGGCCGATCGTGTGCCCGTCGCGGACTGCGACGAGCGAGAGCCGGTCGATCACCTCCCCGTCCTCGAGCAGCCGGGCGAGCAGCCCGACCTCCGCAGGTTCCGCGGCTCCGTCGGGCCGGCGAAACGCCTCGGCGTGGACGTCGAGCACCCTCTCGCGGTCGGACGGCGCGAAGCGCTGGATCACCACCCGGCCGATGGTGCCAGCGCGCGCAGGTCCGGCGCTCGCCCGCTCGGCCCTCACTAGACTCGCGTCGAACCCAATTCAAAGGACGACGGAGGCGAGAACCGCATGGCAACCCGGGTCGGCATCAACGGCTTCGGCCGGATCGGCCGGAACTTCTTCCGCGCACAGCAGCAGCTCGGCGCTGACATCGAGATCGTCGCGCTCAACGACCTCGGCGACGCGAAGACGATGGCACACCTTCTGAAGTACGACTCGGTCCTCGGGCCGTTCGCCGGGGACGTCGAGCTCGGCGACGGGGTCATCAAGGCAGGGGGCGAGGAGATGAAGATGTTCTCCGAGCGCGACCCTGCCGGCCTGCCGTGGGCCGACCTCGGGGTGGACGTCGTGCTCGAGTCCACGGGCTTCTTCACGGACCGCGCGGGCGCGCAGAAGCACCTCGACGCCGGCGCGAAGAAGGTCGTGATCTCGGCACCCGCAAAGGAGCCGGACTTCACGGTCGTGCTCGGGGTCAACGACGGCGACTACGACCCCGATCGGCACCACATCGTCTCGAACGCCTCCTGCACGACGAACTGCGTCGCGCCGCTCGCGAAAGTGGTCGACGACCTGGCGGGGATCGAGTCGGGCTTCATGACGACGATCCACGCGTACACGAACGACCAGAACATCCTCGACCTGCCGCACAAGGACCTCCGACGCGCCCGCGCGGCAGCGATCAACCTGATCCCGACCACGACGGGGGCGGCGAAGGCGATCGGCATCGTCATGCCGCACCTGCAGGGGAAGGTCGACGGTGTCTCGGTCCGCGCCCCCGTGCCGACCGGCTCGCTCACCGATCTCGTGGTGACCCTCGGTCGGGCGGTGACGAAGGACGAGATCAACGAGGCGTACGCCGCGGCGGCCGCGGACGGGCCGCTGGCGCACGTTCTCCAGTACTCGGAGGACCCCCTCGTGTCGACCGACATCGTCGGCAACCCGCACTCGTGCATCTTCGACAGCCTCATGACGATGAGCCACGGGACGACAGTGAAGGTGTTCGGCTGGTACGACAACGAGTGGGGCTACTCGTGCCGTCTCGTCGACCTCGTCGGGCGGTTGCTGCCGTAGCGCCGTGAAGCTGACGCACGTCAGGCGGTCGAGGTGAACGAGTCGATTCCCATGGAGGGCGAGTGAGCCTCCCTCGCTCCGTCGAGACCGCGGACGTGGCGGGCAAGCGCATCCTCGTGCGCGCCGACCTGAACGTGCCGCTGGAGGACGGGCGGGTGGCCGACGACACGCGGATCCGAGCCGCCGTGCCTACGCTGGAGCTGCTGCTCGACCGCGGCGCCGCCGAGGTCGCGGTCTGCTCGCATCTCGGGCGGCCGAAAGGCCCCGACCCCGCGTTCGCGATCGCTCCGGTCGCAGCCCGCCTCGCGGAGCTCGTTCCCGACACACGGCTCCGCGTGCTCGAGAACACGCGCTTCCTCCCGGGCGAGACGAAGAACGACCCGGACACCGCACGCACCCTCGCCGAGGGCATGGACCTGTACGTGGACGACGCCTTCGGCTCGGCCCATCGTGCCCACGCCTCGACGGAGGCGGTCGCGCATCTCCTGCCGGCCTATGCCGGGCTCCTGCTCCGCGCCGAGCTCGAGCATCTCGGGCGCCTGCTCGGCGACGTGGACCGACCGTTCGTGCTCGTCGCGGGCGGCGCGAAGGTCGAGGACAAGCTGGGCGTCCTCCGGAACCTCGGCGGACGGGCGGACATCGTGATCGTGGGCGGCAAGATGGCGGAGGAGCTGCGCGACGGCGAGGCGCTGCCGTTCCCCGTCGAGCTGCCGACCGACGTCGTCGCGGCCGCAGCCTTCGACGACGGCGCGGAGAGCCGCGTCGCGCCGTACGACGATGTCCCGGACGGCTGGCTCGGCCTGGACATCGGCCCCGACACGCGAGAGCGCTTCGGTGAGCTGATCCGCGGTGCGCGGACGGTGTTCTGGAACGGCCCGATGGGGGTCTTCGAGTGGGATCGCTTCGCCGAGGGCACCAAGGCGGTCGCCGAGGCGGTCGCGGCCGTCGACGGGTACACGGTCGTCGGAGGGGGCGACTCGGTGCGCGCGATCTCCGAGCTCGGCCTCGACGACGACGTCTCGTGGGTCTCGACCGGAGGCGGCGCGTCGCTCGAGCTGCTCGAGGGCAAGGAGCTCCCCGGCGTGGCCGCGATCCCGAGAGACTGATCACCGCACCTCGGCTCCTCGCCACCCGGCTCCGGCTGCTCCGTCGTGGTGGGCGACCTGCCCGCGCAGCGGCAGATGGCGCCGGGCTCCATGCGGGGCCTGCAGCTCGTCGTCGCCGACGCCGCTGCCGCGCGGCAGGAGCTGATCGAGCGCGGGGTGGAGGTGACGGAGATCACCGTCTTCGACGAGCGCGACGGCGGGACGCTCTTCGGGTTCAGCGACCCCGACGGCAACACGTGGGCGGTGCAGCAGATCGCTGCGCGCGCCGAGCGGCCGCTCATCCCGGTGGAGGCCCGGGGACGGTTCGGGGAGGAAAGCGGCTGACGAGCCGCTCGCTCAAACCACCGCGTACACCCTCCACGACCCCGGCACGCCCTTGAGGTCGTGCTCCCCGCGGTCGGCGAGCTCGATTCCCGAGCCTGCGACGAGGTCGCGCACGGTCTGGGAGACGAGGATCTCCGACCGGCCAGCGAGCGACGTGACGCGCGCCCCGATCGAGACTGCGAGACCGCCCACCTTGCCCGTCGATCGAGCGGCACTCGCCCGTGTGGAGTCCCGCCCGCACTTCGAGGCCGAGCGGGCGCACGCCCTCGACGATGGCCTCGCGCAGCGGATCCCACGTGCGGGGCCGTCGAACGAGGCGAAGAAGCCGTCGCCGGCGGTGTCGAGCTCTCGGCCGCGATAGCGCGCGAGGCAGCCGCGGACGAGCGCGTGATGGGCCTGGAGCACGTCGGCCCAGCGGCGGTCGCCGAGCTCCGCCTGTCGCGCGGTCGAGTCGACGATGTCGGTGAAGAGCACCGTCGCGAGCACGCTCTCGAGCTCGGCCTCCTCCTCGTGCAGCTCCCGCGCGAATCGCTCGACGGCGTCCATGTAGGCATCGGGATGCTCCGGCGATCACCGTTCCCGCGGAGCCTGGCATCGTCTCCTGCCGTGCTCCGGGGATGAGGCCGCGAACGCCTTCGCCTCGGCTCTGCCATCTCGCCGCCTCGGCTGAGCACGAGCGTCGGCACGCGGATCGTGCGAAGCACGTCGCGGACGTCGGAGTCGTAGAACATCCGCCAGAGCGCCACGGCGTCGCCGGGCGCCGCCGAGAGGCGCATCTACTCGAGCCACCACTCGACGGCCTCCTCGCGGGTCATCCCCTCCATCGGCCAATGTGCGTGCTCCTCCGCGTACTCCGGCGTTCCCCAACCCGCCTCCATCGCCGCGAGGTCGCGCTCGAACTCGTCCCGTCGAGGCCCCAGGGGTAGTCGGGCGCCCACGCGATGCGCGGCGCGTGTTGCATCAGCACGAGCCCGAGTGTCCGTTCGGGGTACGTGGCCGCGAACAGGCAGCGCGAGCGGGCCTCCGTCCGCGCCGGCGGAGAGCAACGCACGCTCGACGCCCGCGGCGTCGAGCACCGCGCGCAGATCGTCCATCCGCTCCTCGATCGGAGGGAGTGACGGTCGCGGAGCCGATCGGACAGACCCATGCCACGGCCGTCGAAGCTGATCACACGTCCCAGCGCAGCGTGCCGGTCCGTCATTGCCTGCACCGCGGCGGGTAGCCTGGAGCGCGAGGCTGAGACACGTACGACCCGATGCGGCAGCGACGTCGATGCCGCCCGCCCCGTCGCCGTCGCACGCGTAGGCGATGTGGTACTCGCCGTTCTTCGCGCATATCGGATGTCGTCACTGGCCATGGGAACCCGCCGACTAGGATCACCTGCGTGCTCGTCGCAGGCAACTGGAAGATGTTCAAGGGGCCTCGGTCGACCGTGGAGTTCCTCGACACATTCGAGCCGCCCGCGGGCGTCGACGTCGTCGTCTGCCCGCCGTTCACCTCGCTCGCCGCAGCCGTCGGGCGCGGGGTGCCCGTGTACGCGCAGAACGTCCACTGGGCGGCCGAGGGGGCGTTCACCGGCGAGATCTCGCCGGGAATGCTGCTCGAGCTCGGGGTGGAGGGAGCGATCGTCGGGCACTCCGAGCGCCGACAGCACTTCGGCGAGACCGACGAGACGGTGCGCATGCGCTGCGAGGCCGCGCTCGCGGCGGGGCTCTCCGTGATCGCCTGCGTCGGGGAGACCGAGGCAGAGCGCGAGGCGGGGGAGACCGACGCCGTGCTTCGCCGGCAGGTGGCGGCGATCCCGCGTCACGACGCGCTCGTGATCGCCTACGAGCCCGTGTGGGCGATCGGCACCGGGAAGACGGCGACGCCCGAGCTCGCGCAGCAGGCGCACGAGACGATCAAGGCGCTGCACGACACGCGTGTCCTCTACGGCGGCTCCGTCAAGCCGGAGAACGCCGCCGAGCTGATGGCCCAGCCGGCCGTCGACGGCGCGCTCGTCGGCGGTGCCTCGCTCGAGCCCGCCTCGTTCGCCGCAATCTGCCGCGCGGCCCGGCCGTGAGCGGCGACGGGCTGCCGCTCGTCACGCTGGTGATCCTCGACGGATGGGGGATCGCCCCGCCCGGCCCGGGCAACGCGGTCGAGCTTGCGCGGACGCCCGTCTTCGACGATCTCGTCGCTCGCTATCCGACCACGCAGCTGCGTGCGTCAGGCCCGGCGGTCGGCCTGCCCGAGGGGCAGATGGGGAACTCGGAGGTCGGCCACCTGACGATCGGATCGGGGCGGATCCTGTTCCAGGATCTCGTTCGCGTGAGCCGCGCCGTCGAGGACGGCTCGCTGTTCGAGAACGACGCGCTCCTCGGCGCGTTCCGGCGGGCGAAGGAGCGGGACGGCGACGTGCACCTCCTCGGGCTCGTCTCGACCGGCGGCGTCCACTCGCACATCGACCACCTGAGGGCGCTGCTCGAGATGGGCGAGCGCGCGGGGCTCGGAGGCCGCACGTGGGTGCATGCGTTCACCGACGGCCGTGACGTCTCGCCGCACGCGTCGGTCGACGACCTCGCGACACTTCCCGCCGAGAGGATCGCGACGGTGGTCGGGCGGTACTACGCGATGGACCGCGACAAGCGCTGGGAGCGCACGGACAGGGCGCTCGAGGCGATCGTCGGCGGGATCGGCGAGGAGGCCGACGATCCGGTCGCCGCGGTGCGCGCGAGCTACGAGCGCGGCGTGACGGACGAGTTCGTCGAGCCGATCGTCCTCCGCGGCCGCCCTCGGTTCGACCCCGCGAAGGACGCGGCGATCGTCTTCAACTTCCGGCCCGACCGCGTCCGGCAGCTGACCCGGCGGCTCCTCGACACGGGCGCAGACGTCGTGACGATGACGCGGTACAGCGACGAGCTCGACTGCCCGGTCGCCTTCGGCGAACAGGCGGTCCCGGACACCCTCGCCGAGGTCCTGAGCGCCGCCGGCCTGCGGCAGCTGCACGCCGCCGAGACCGAGAAGTACGCGCACGTGACCTACTTCTTCGACGGCGGCGTCGAGGAGCCCGCGGACGGAGAGGACCGGATCCTGGTCCCGTCGCCGCGCGACGTCGCGAGCTACGACCTGAAGCCGGAGATGTCGGCGCGCGAGGTCGCCTCGCGGGTCGCCACCGCCCTCGGCGAGGGATACGGCTTCTGCATCGTCAACTTCGCGAACCCCGACATGGTCGGTCACACGGGAGTGATCCCCGCCGTCGTGCGGGCGGTCGAGACGGCGGACGGGTGCCTGGGCGAGGTCGTCGAGGCGACGCACCGCGCGGGTGGGGTCTGCCTCGTCACCGCGGACCACGGCAACGCGGAGAAGCTGCTCGAGGACGACGGCGTCAGCCCGCACACCGCGCACACGACGAACCCCGTGCCGCTCGTCCTGACGCTGGCCGGGGCCACGTTGCGGAACGAAGGGGAGCTGTCCGACCTCGCCCCGACGGTCCTCGACCTGCTCGGGCTCGAGCCGCCGGGAGCGATGACGGGATCGAGCCTCGTCGACCCGGAAAATCGCTGACACGTCATCGAGTCGTAAATTGTTCGTGAAACGTCGCGGGACCACTGTATGCTCGCGGCGCATTGGCCCTGACGCAGCCCGATCACGGTGTGCTCCGAAAGGCCCAGCGGGGTGACGAGCGGGCGTTCAGCCTCATCGTCAGGGCGTACGAGCAGCCCGTGTACAACTACGTCCTGCGGCTCGTCGGTGACCGGAGCCTCGCGGAGGACCTGACGCAGGAGGTCTTCCTGCGCGTCTTCCAGGGCCTCCCGGGCTTCTCCGACCGGTCGCGCTTCACGACGTGGCTCTTCCAGGTCACGAAGAACCGCGTGCTCGACGAGCTGCGCGCGCTCGAGCGCCGGCCGCGCGCCGTGGTCGCACTCGACGACATCCCGCCGCTCGAGGTCGTCGACCAGCCGTTCGAGCGCACGGAGACCATCGACGCCGTCTGGCGGGCGGTCGAGGGCCTCACGGTCGACCTCAAGATGGCGCTCCTGCTGCGCGACGTCGTCGGCCTCTCCTATACCGAGATCGCGGACTCGCTCGAGATCACGCTCGCGACCGTCAAGTGGCGGATCTACAAGGCGCGCGAGGAAGTGGCGATCGTGCTCGCCCGGGACGGCATCACGGCCCGTACGGCGACCACGACGCGGGCCGAGGCGAAGGTCGCGGCCGTCGACTCCGCGTAGCGCCCCGCGACCGCGCGCGGTCGCGTGCCGGCGGGCGACCCTCCGGGCTTCCGCTCATCCCGCCACAATCACGGCGTGGAGTCCTTCAGCCTCCGGCGCCTCTTCCGTGCTCAGGCGGCGTTCGCCCTCGTGCTGGTCGTCGGCACGATCGGATTCCACACGATCATGGGCGAGGGCTGGGTCGCCGCGTTCTATCGCGCGGTCGTCACGACGACGCTCACCGGGCTCGACACTCCGCCGCCGACGGCCGGAGGGATGCTCTTCTCGGTGCTGCTCCTGCTCTCAGGGGTGGTTATCTTCCTCTACATCGCCGGTGCGGTGGTCGAGCTGATCACCCGGGGCGTCGTCGGCGGAGCGCTCGCCGAGCGGAAGAGGAGACGCACCATCGAGGAGCTCGAGAACCACGTGATCATCTGCGGCTTCGGCCGCGTCGGGCGTGCAGTCGCGGAAGAGGTGCGCACCGCAGGGCGCCCGTGCGTGGTGGTCGACATCAACGAGGAGTCCGTTGCGTCCGCGGAGGAAGCAGGCTTCCTGGTGATCCACGGGAACGGCACGGAGGACGAGGAGCTCGCTCGCGCCGGAATTCGGCGCGCTCACGCCCTCGTCGCCTGCGCCGATTCGGACGAGAAGAACGTCTTCATCACGCTGTCGGCGCGGTCTACGAGCGCGGACCTCGTGATCGTCGCGCGGGCGTCCGGCCAGGGGACGGCCGAGAAGCTCCGCCGTGCCGGGGCCGACCGCGTCGTCGAGCCCTACGCCTCGGCCGGGCGCACGATGGCGACCCAGGTGCTCAAGCCCCAGGTCGCCGCCCTGCTCGAAGTGGCCGGTGCCGGTGGCGCGCCCGACCTGCGCTTCGAGGAGATCGTCGTCACGGACGGATGCGACGCGTGCGAGCGGTCACTGCGGGAGCTCGACCTGCGCGGACGGACCGGCGCGTCGGTGGTCGCCGTCCGGCGCCCGGACGGCGTCCTCGTCGCGAGCCCGGCGGCAGACGTACGGCTCGGCGCCGGCGACGTCGTCATCGCAATGGGCTCGCCCGACCAGATCGGGCGGCTCGAGGACGTCTTCGCCGTCCCGGAGCCCACCGTCGGCTGACACACCGTTTCCCCCGCGCGGCGCGCCTTCGTGCTAGAGCGGATCCGACACCGCCAGCGGCGGCCCGAGCACGTCCATCCCCAGGTCCCGTCCGAGGCGCGCGAAGACACCCGGGTCGACCGGCCCGTCGGGAAGCTCGGCGAAGCGGTCGAAGAACTTCTCCATCCCGGAGGGCGTGAACGCGACGAGGATCCGAGCGGGTGCGTCACCGACGTTCTGGAAGCAGTGCGCGACGCCCCGTGGCACGAACACGAACGCCCCCTGCGGCGCATTGCGTAGCTCGCTGCCCAGCTCGAAGCGGAGACGCCCCTCGAGGACGTACCACGACTCGTCCTCGTTCGCGTGCGTGTGGCGGGGTGGTCCGTCCCCCGGAGCGACGATGTTCTCGAACACGGTCAGCAGGCCGCCGGTCTGCTCGCCGCGGATCTTGAACGTGAGCGGCCCCCCGGCGGGGCCCTGAATCGTGGTTCCCGCGCCCGGGTCGACGGTCACGGGGTGCAGCGGTTCTCCCATCGAGCTCTCCTGGATCGGATGCGCCGATGCTATGCGGTGACCGGCCGTACGATGCCGAGGTGGAGGACGCGGACCCGATTCGCTCGCTCACCGCGGCGCTCGCGGCCGTCGCGGGAGCTACCGTCGAGCTCGAGCGCCCGGGGGACGCACGCCACGGCGACTACGCGACGAACGTCGCGCTCCGGCTCGCGGGCGAGCGGCGACAGCCGCCGCGCGAGGTCGCGGCGGAGCTGGCCGACCGGGTCGTTTCGCTCGAGGGTGTCGAGCGTGTCGACGTGGCCGGCCCGGGCTTCCTCAACGTCACCGTCGACGACGCGTGGCTCGGTGCCGGCTTGGCGGCGATCCTCACCGCCGGGCGCTCGTTCGGATCGGGCTCGGCCGACCCTCCGGAGCAGATCCAGGTCGAGCTCGTCTCCGCGAACCCCACCGGCCCGATCACCGTCGCGGCCGCACGGAACGGCGCGTACGGCGATGCGGTCGCACGCCTGCTCGAGTTCGCCGGGCACCGGGTCGAGCGCGAGTACTACTACAACGACGCCGGAGCGCAGATGGAGCGCTTCCGGGAGTCTGTCGAGGCGATTCGCCGCGGCGAGGAGCCGCCCGAGGACGGCTATCGCGGCGAGTACGTCGCCGAGCTCGCGCGGGAGCCGGGGGACCCGGTGCCGCGGATGCTCGAGCAGATCGAGGCGACCCTCGAGCGGTTCCGTGTCCACTTCGACACGTTCGAGCGGCAGAGCGTCGTCGAGGCCGAGATCCCCGAGGCGCTCCAGGCGATCGAGACCTACGAGTCGGAGGGCGCGCTCTGGGCGAGAACGAGCGCCCACGGCGACGACAGGGACCGGGTCGTCCTCCGGTCGGACGGCACGCCGACCTACTTCGCGGCCGACGCCGCCTACATCAGACGCAAGTTCGCGCGTGGGTTCGAGCGGCTGATGTACGTCCTCGGGGCCGATCACCACGGGTACGTCGCGCGTCTCGCGGCGCTCTCGGAGATGCTCGGCCACCCGCGCGACGCGGTCGAGGTGCTCATCTACCAGCTCGTCCACCTCACCCGAGGCGGGGAGGCGGCGAAGATGTCGAAGCGCCGCGGGGACGTCGTGTTCCTCGACGACTTCGTCGACGAGATCGGCGTCGACGCCGCGCGCTGGTACCTCCTCTCGCGCGGGCACGACCAGGCGATCGAGATCGACGTCGACCTCGCGGCCGAGCGAAGCCAGAAGAACCCCGTCTACTACGTGCAGTACGCCCACGCGCGCATCGCGGGGATCCTGCGAAACGCCGAAGGGCGCCGGCCCGACCCGAGCCCCGTCGCCGAGCTCGGCCCCGAGGAGCGCGATCTCGTCAAGCGCCTGCTCGAGCTGCCCGAGGTCGTCCGTGAGGCGACC
The DNA here is from genome assembly GCA_963786055.1 of uncultured Actinomycetes bacterium. Classification (GTDB taxonomy): domain Bacteria; phylum Actinomycetota; class Thermoleophilia; order Gaiellales; family Gaiellaceae; genus Gaiella. The sequence goes on from CAWAXS010000024.1 coordinate 20,864, forward strand.
GCCCGCCGCGGGCCGCACGCGATTCCCGCCTACGCGATCCGGGTTGCGGACGACTTCCACCGCTTCTATCACCACCACCGCGTGATCGACGCGCCGGAGGAGGCGTTCCGCCTCGCGCTGTGCGTCGCGACGCGAGACGTCGTCGCCACGTGCCTCGACCTGATCGGCGTCGAGGCACCGGAGCGGATGTAGACCGAGGGGTGTCCCCTATCAGCGCGGGCGCCTTCGGGGATGTGCCCCGCCCGGAGCCGGGGATCGAGCGCGGGACTAGCATCGCGCGGTGCGCTGGAACCTCGCACTCGGCGGGCTCGCCGCCTCGTGGGGGTTCATCGCCGTCCTCGTCGCGTCGGTCGACCTCGGCGCCGAGGCGCTCGCGTTCTGGCGTCTCGCGCTCGCCGCGCTGACGCTCGGGGCCGTCGGCCTCGTCTCGGGACGGGCTGACCTCCTCTCGCCGCACGGCCGCCTGGGAGCGCTCATCCTCCTCGGCATCGTGCAGGGCGCACACTGGCTGCTCTTCTTCGAGGCCGTCGAGCACGGGTCGGTGGCGCTCGCGGTGCTGACGTTCTACGCGGCACCCCTCGTGATCGCGCTCGTCGCGCCGCTCGTCCTCCCGGAGCGGCTCAGCCCGGTCGTGCTCGGCGCCTGTCTCGTTGGCGCGGCGGGGATCGTCGCGATCGCCCTCGACGGGGGAGGGACGGAGGGGGCCGCCTCGGCGGGGGCCGTCGCCGCCGGGCTCGGCTCGGCGGCCACGTACGCGGCGCTCGTGATCCTGTCGAAGCGGTTGCTTGCGTCGGCGACGCCGCCGCTCACCGTCGCGTTCTGGGACTGCCTCGTCGGGACGATCGCCGTTGCGCCGGTCCTGCTCCTCGCCGATCGGGTGATCCCCTCCGGGGCGAGCGAATGGGCCGTGGCACTCACCCTCGGCGTCGTCTTCACCGGGATCTCGACGCTCGTCTACGCGACCCTCCTGCGACGCGTCACGGCCCAGGCCGCGGGCGTGCTGACGTTCCTCGAGCCGGTCGCGGGCGTCCTTCTCGGATGGGCGCTCCTCGAGCAGCGACCCGGCCCGGCGACGCTTCTCGGCGGTGCTCTGATCGTCGGGGCGGGGCTTGCCGTCGTCCTCCTCGAGCCGTCCGCCGCCCGCGTCGCCGACGCGCCGGCCGGGGTAGGATCGCCCGTGGAATGAGCGTCGATCCTGGCCGTACGCCGCCCGACCGGAACCTCGCGCTCGAGATCGTCCGGGTCACCGAGGCCGCGGCGATGGGGGCGTCTCGCTGGATCGGCCGCGGCGACAAGAACGCCGCCGACCAGGCGGCCGTCGACCTGATGCGGTTCATGGTCAACTCGGTCTCGATGCGGGGGGTCGTGGTGATCGGCGAGGGCGAGAAGGACGAGGCGCCGATGCTCTACAACGGCGAGGAGGTCGGCGACGGCACCGGCCCGGAGGTCGACGTCGCGGTCGACCCGCTGGAGGGCACGCGGCTGACGGCGCTCGGGATTCCGGGCGCGATCTCGGTGATCGCGCTGGCCGAGCGAGGGTCGATGTTCTTTCCCGGCGCGGCCGTCTACATGGACAAGATCGCCGTCGGCCCCGAGGCTGCAGACGCCATCGACATCGACCGCTCGCCGACCGAGAACGTCGAGCGCGTCGCCGAGGCGAAGGGAGTCGAGGTGAACGAGGTCACGGTCGTGGTGCTCGAGCGCGACCGCCACGACGACCTCATCGCGGAGCTGCGCGAGGCGGGCGCGCGCGTGAACCTCATCCGCGACGGCGACGTCGCGCCGGCGATCGCCGCTGCTCAGCCCGGGACCGGCATCGACATGCTGATGGGCATCGGGGGCACGCCGGAGGGGGTCATCTCGGCGGCTGCGATCAAGTGCCACGGCGGTGCCCTCCAGGGACGCCTCTGGCCGCGCGACGACGCCGAGCGTGGGGCGCTCGTCGAGGCCGGGTACGACCTCGGGCAGGTGCTGACCCACGACGATCTCGTGCGCGGCGAGGACGTGTTCGTCGCCGCGACCGGGGTCACGGGGGGAGCGCTGCTGCGCGGCGTCCGCGTGACAGCGGACGGGATCGAGACGGAGTCGATCGTGATGCGCTCGCGGTCGGGGACGGTGCGGCGCATCGCGGCGCACCATCCGTCGCGGAAGCTCAGGAGATTGCGAACGGAAGGAGACACATGATGGCGGCGCAGGAGCTCAATGCGATTGCCCGCTCGATCGTCGCTGACCACAAGGGCGTGCTCGCGGCGGACGAGTCGACGGGTACGATCGCGAAGCGGTTCGACTCGATCGGCGTCGAGTCGACCGAGGAGAGCCGCCGGGCGTACCGGAACCTGCTCTTCACGACACCCGGCTTCGAGGACTACGTCGGCGGGGTGATCCTCTACGACGAGACGATCAGGCAGGCCGCAGACGACGGCACGCCGTTCCCCCAGCTGCTCGCCTCGAAGGGCGTTGTGCCCGGGATCAAGGTCGACACGGGCGCGAAGGACCTGGCGGGGCACCCGGAGGAGAAGGTGACGGAGGGCCTCGACGGCCTGCGCGAGCGCTTCGACGAGTACCACGGGCTGGGCGCGCGCTTCAGCAAGTGGCGCGCGGTGATCACGATCGGCGACGGCATCCCGTCGGATGCCTGCATCCACGTCAACGCGCACGCGCTCGCCCGGTACGCCGCGCTCTCGCAGGAGGCCGGGATCGTGCCGATCGTCGAGCCCGAGGTGCTGATGGACGCCGACAACACGATCGAGCGCTGCCACGAGGTCACGTCACGGACGCTGCGCGCCGTGTTCGACGAGCTCGACCGGCAGGGCGTCGCGCTCGAGGGCATGCTCCTCAAGCCGAACATGGTGATCTCCGGGAAGAAGTGCCCGACCCAGGCCCCGTCGTCCCAGGTCGCCGAGCTCACGATCGACTGCTTCCTCCGGCACGTGCCGGCGAAGGTGCCGGGGATCGTGTTCCTCTCCGGCGGCCAGTCGGAGGTCGAGGCGACGGAGAACCTGAACGCGATCAACCGGGTCGGCGGCCCGTGGCCGCTCTCGTTCTCGTACGGGCGGGCCCTGCAGGCGTCGGCGCTCGCGGCGTGGGGCGGAGATCCCGGCAGCGTCGAAACGGGGCAGGACGCGTTCCTCCACCGCGCGCGCATGAACGCGCTCGCCGTGGCGGGCGACTGGAGCGCGGACGTGGAGCAGGCCGTCCACGCCTGAGGGGCGCTCGTACGCGTTGCGTCGGGAGGGTCGCGTGAGCGGCCCTCCCGGTCGTCCGGGTCGCTACCCTCGATCCGGATGAGGGCCGGTCCGACAGCCGTCGCCGTCGCTATCGCGCTGGTGTCGCTCGTGCTCGCGGGCGCGGCGGCGGGCCGATCGGCCGCCGACGTACGGGTCACCGTCTTCGGCGACTCGGTTGCGACCGCGATGGCGTACGACCCGGACGCGAAGCGCACGCTCGGACGCGGCGTCGACCTCGCGCTCGAGGTAGCGGCATGCCGCCGTGTCGGAGACACGAGCTGCCCGTATGACGGCGTCCGGCCGCCCAACGTGATCGACCGCGCGACGGAGCTCGGCCGCGAGCTCGGCCCCGTCGTCGTCGTGATCGCCGGCTACAACGACTACGAGGACAACTACGCGGAGAACGTCGACGATGCCATGGCCGTCTTCCGCAAGGCGGGGGTGGAGCACGTCCTCTGGGCGACGCTCCGTGAGGACCGCCAGAGCTGGGCCAACATGAACGACATGATCCGGGCGGCGGCGCGCAAGTACCCGGAGATGACCGTGCTCGACTGGAACGCGCTCGCGAAGCAGAGCCCGGACTGGCTCCAGCCCGACGGGATCCATCTCACGCCCGCGGGCGCCGAGGGCATGGCAACCATGGTCAACGACGCGCTCGTGCAGCTCGGTGTGGCGCCGAAGCCCGTGGCGCCCGGGACGCGGAAGCTCCTCGCCATCGCGTCGCGCGCGCTCCCCGTCGGGCATCGGGGCCGCGCCTACCTCGCGAGCCTCAGGGCGACCGGCGGCACGGCACCCTACCGCTGGGCCCGGACCGGCGGGACGCTCGCTCCCGGCCTCCGGCTCGCGACCAACGGTCGCCTCACGGGCGTGCCCGGCAGGTCCGGGACGTTCGAGCTGCGCGCCAGGGTCGTCGACCGCACCGGTGCGGCGCGTACCCGCGTCTTCTCGCTCCGGATCCTCTAGCGTCCTCTCACCTCGAGCCGAAGGAGGGGGGATGCCGCTGACCGAGTTCCAGCGCGAGCTCTGCGAGTCGAGCCCGTTCGACTTCTCCGACCTGCGCGCGCTCTACGTCAACTGCACGCTCAAGCCGTCACCGCAGGTCTCGCACACCCAGGGCCTGATCGACGTCTCCGTCGCGATCATGGAGGCCAACGGCGTTACGGTCGACCAGTTCCGCGCGGTCGACCACGACCTCGCTCCGGGCGTCTATCCGGACATGCGCGAGCACGGGGCGGCGAGCGACGACTGGCCGGAGCTGTACGAGCGCGTCCAGGCCGCGGACGTCCTCGTCCTCGGGACACCGATCTGGCTGGGCGAGAAGTCGTCCGTGTGCACGCGAATGGTCGAGCGGCTCTACGGCAACTCCGCCCAGCTCAACGAGCACGGCCAGTACGCGTACTACGGGAAGGTCGGCGGCTGCCTCGTGACCGGGAACGAGGACGGGATCAAGCACTGCTCGATGAACGTCCTCTACTCGCTCCAGCACCTGGGCTACACGATCCCGCCGCAGGCGGACGCGGGCTGGATCGGCGAGGCGGGGCCAGGCCCGTCCTATCTCGACCCCGGGTCGGGCGGCCCGGAGAACGACTTCACCAACCGCAACACCACGTTCATGACGTGGAACCTGCTCCATCTCGCGAGGCTCCTGAAGAACGCAGGCGGCGTCCCGGCGCACGGCAACCAGCGCTCGCTGTGGGAGGCGGGCTGCCGCTTCGACTTCGCGAACCCCGAGTACCGCTGACCGGTGCTCGGAGCCCACTCGTCGCGGGCGCAGGCAGCGGAGGGACACCGGTTCGCCTTGCCCACCCCGGCGTCGAGCGGAGGAATATGATCCGGGGTCAATCCATGCAATATCCAGCGGATTCCGCGCACCGGCGCCATTCCCACACCCTCGGCATCGTGGGCTGCACCGAGTGCGGGCTCGAGGCGGACGAGCGGTTCACGATCGCGGAGCACTGGACGTGGTGGTCGGACGGTTGCGGCGGGCTTCTGCCGTTCTGTCCGACGTGCGCCGAGCGCGAGTTCGGGCATCGAACCGCATACCTGGACGGATCGAGGCCATAGGGCCACCCGTCCGAAGCGGCCGGCAGACACTCGATTCGCGCCCGGCGCCACATGGTGCTTTCCCGCACGGGCAGTACCCCTTCCGAGGGATCTTCGCACCACCGCGCAAGTTTCGCCGCTCGCAAGCATCTATCCGGGTAGAGCAATCGGATGGGCAGCCGGGCCTGGCTTGGCGGCGGACGGCTCGGCGCCCATCCCGGCTCTGTTCTCGAGCAGTCGTGCGGCGCGCTGTCGGCAATGCTCGGTCGCGCCATCGATCACCGCGACGATCGCGTGGATCTTTGCGAGCGCGACTACCCCGCCATCCTCGCCGCTCTCCAGCACGATCCGGCGGAGCCGGAGCTCGACGAGCTCGTCTGGTGCTCGAGAAGCGTCTGGCACGCGAACCTGACGGGCTCTGAGCGTCGCTAGGCGGCGCGCTTCGTGCGCGACAGCTCGGCGACACGCCGGGCGTGCGTCCTGCGCGCGCGACGTGCGGCCGGCGACAGCCGCCAACGCCATCGTTTCAAGACAAAGACCATGTGCTGGTCATCGGCCCACTCGCCGGGCGAGGACGCTCCCCTGCCGGGGAGTCGATCCCCTCCGATCGTCGTTGCCGACTAGACGTTCGCTTGACGTCGTCACCTCGCGCACGGCGCGGAGGACACGGTCCGCGCTCGTCTCGATGCGGCGTACGCGAGACGTTTGGCCCGAGAACGGTCCGCGGTGGAGAGCGAGGGTGACGCCTGAGGGCCGCGATCCCGCATGAACAGTGAAGCGGGCGATGGGGCTCGAACGCACGACCCTCAGCTTGGGAAGCCAATCCGGGCTTGACAACGCTCGACAACGAACGGCATCGAACGCAAGCATCGATGCGGGTTTCCGGTGATCCTTTGGGTCGGAGGCCGCATGGTTGCGTGGCCGGTTTTCGGATCGTTTTGGCCACTATTTGGCCACGGGATCAGAGGACACGTCCGAAACGGCCATCTGGTCACCGCCGCCTTGCCGTGGCAGGGTTCCGGTGGGCCGGGTACCGACGGTGAGAGTCGCGACTGACGGCGTTCGGCTAAGCTGCCCGGCCGCTCTGTGTCGTCCGGCTCGTACGGAATGCTCGCGGAGTGGAGTTCTACGCTGGACACACCGAGGGATCGCGAATCGTTCATCTCACGGCGCGCTCCTTCCTTGTCGAGGCGCTCTGCGGTGAGCCCGTCGACCTGGACGGCGAGCCGGACATCGCGGTCATCTGCGAGGACTGCGACCGCCTCGGACGTGAAGCCGACGGCGACCCCGGTGAGTGGGTTGGCGGCGCGGTCGTCCGCGTCGAATTGCGCGCCGCCGCGTAGCCGCGCCGCTCACGCAACGGCCGGGTACCAGGCTCAGTACGCAGCGACCGTCGTGCACCCGCGTCTCGAGGACGTGAAGACGGGCTCGCGGTGGCTCTCCGGCGATTAACCGGTGCCACTCTGCGCGGAAGAACGCGACACATCCGCTTCGGCCACCTGATCAGCCGACGGTCCGCATAGCAGGTCTACACCTTGAGAGGCGCTCTCAGCCGAGCGTTGGGCGGGATCCGGCTCATGCCTTTCTCCAGTCGCAGACTTGGTGGGCGTCACAGAACGTGGGATCGAACCCCCGGACGCTTGCCCATGCCAGTGGCAGAAGCAGGAAGGCGATCAGCCAAAGGGCGATGATCGCGGCGAGCTTTCGGTCGGTCATGCTGCCTCCCCCCTGTTCAGCTGGCTGCTGAAACTCCCCCCGGTTTCGGCTAGTCCGGACAGCATACACGCGGCATATCGGCCCTACTCGAAGGTCTAGTTCGGGGCTAGGCCATCGGGGAGTATCGCGTCGGGCGGGAGCGTGACCACTGCCGTACGTCACGAACCCGTCCAGTTCGCGGACCGTGAGCCACCCTGCGCCCCAGCCGACGACGTCACGAACCAGCGGCCGCACGCCGCGCCCCGCCGCTCCGCTGAATGCCGCATGAACAGTGAGTGAAGCGGGCGATGGGGCTCGAACCCACGACCCTCAGCTTGGGAAGCTGATGCTCTACCAACTGAGCTACGCCCGCGAGGCCGCTCATCCTAGCCGTTGGCCGAACACAGCCTTGTGGTCGCCTTACGGCTCTCGCAACAGAGCGATGGTCGGATCCGGATCTCGCGCTGGCGCTGGTCTCGGCAATCGTCCTGCTGTACGCAGGCATGTGGTGGGGCTCGAGGGAGAAGACGTGCGCCGTCGTCCCGAGCGCGGCCGGCAACGTCGTCCTCTGCTCGAACGACTGGGCCGAGAAGGTCGGTCAGTAGCAGGCCCGCTCGGTCGGCTCGACGGTCCGACGTGAGCCGCGGCGCGCGACTCACGGAACCATCACACACGCTGCGTAGGCTCTCCGGCCGATGCGCCTCCTGGCCCTCGCCGTCCTGGCTACCGCGGTGACCGTAGGCATCGCTTGTGTTGAATCAACACAAGGTCGTGCGGCGCCGGATCGGCGTGCGGCTGCCGCGACGGTGTTCCAGGGCCTCGGCACGTGGATCGACGTCTACGACACGAAGCTCTACCGGACGCCGAACGTGGTCGCCTCGCGTCTCGCAGCGCGCGGGGTGCACACCGCCTGGATCGAGACGGCGAACGACCGCTCCGCCGTCGACGTCGTCGACCCGGCGGGTCTCGGCCGGCTCGTCGACGCGCTCCACGCGCGCGGGATCGCCGTCGCAGGCTGGTATCTCCCCGGGCACGACGGCCATGCACGCGACCTGCGGCGGGTGCGGGCGATGCTGTCGTTCCGGACGCCGCAGGGAGGCGCGTTCGACGGAGTGGCGCTCGACATCGAGTCGCTGCGGCTGAAGAACGTGGCGCAGCGGACGACGCGCATGCTCGACCTGCTGACCCGACTTCGCTCGGAGGCGGGCGCGACGCCGGTGGCGGCGATCACGTATCCGCCGCGCGCGTTCGAACGGCACCTGAGCTGGTGGCCGGGCTTCCCGTGGGCGCAGATCGCCGCCCAGGTCGACACGCTGGTGCCGATGCTCTACACGGGCGGCGGCTTCAAGGGCTACGACGCCACCTACGGCTATGTGGCGCGCTCGCTCCGCCTCCTGCGGGCCGCGGTGGGGGACGGCGTCCCCGTCCACGCGGCCGGCGGCGTGGCCAACCGTATGACAGCCGAGGAGCTCCAGGCGTTCGAGGACGCTCTCACGGACGATGGGAAGATCACGGGCTGGAGCCTCTACGACCTTCAGACCACGACGCCCTCAGCCTGGTCGGCGATGGCCAGCCTCTCGGCGTCGCTCGGCTGAGCCTCAGCCGTTCCAGGCCTCGCGGAGCCGCTCCCTCGTGGCCAGGAGGTGCTCGGGGACGACCTTGATGTCCGCGAGCACGGGCATGAAGTTCGTGTCACCCGCCCAGCGGGGCACGACGTGCTCGTGCAGGTGCCCTGCGATCGAGCCGCCCGCGACCTGGCCGAGGTTCCAGCCCACGTTGAACGCGTCCGGGCCGTAGACGCGCCGCAGCGCATCGATCGCGCGCGTCGTGAGCACGTGGATCTCGGCCGCCTCCTGGGCGTCGAGCTCGTTCAACTCGCCGACGTGGCGCAGGGTGGCGACCATCAGGTGGCCGGACGAGTACGGGAACTTGTTGAGGAGGACGAACGCGTGCGCGCCGCGAGCGACGAGCATGCTGTCGTCGCCGAGGTCTCCGGCCGCCTCGGCGCAGAAGACGCATCCCTCCTGCGAACCGGCCTCGGCGATGTACTCGAGGCGCCATGGCGCCCAGATGGGTCGCGTCACCCCCGCATCCTCGCAGCCCCGCGTCACTCGACGACGTGTCCCCCGGCGAGCTCCTCGCGCACGCGCTCTCTCGTCGCGGCGAAGCGCGTCACCTCGTAGGCGATCAGAACGCACAGGACCGCGAGCACGAGCGAGATCGTCGCGAGGGCCGGCAGCTCGACCGCGACCGGGAACAGGGCCAGAACGACGACGCCGGCCACCAGGCGCTCCCGGCCGAGCGACCCGAAGAGCCTCCAGCGAAAGGCGACGTGGGCCAGCAGGTAGAGCCCGATGCCCCCGACCAGCGCGACGGCCGGAACGGTGTCCAGCGCGTCCCCGACGTGCGCGAGGGTGGTCTTCAGGCCGAGAGCGGCGAGCACGATGCCCGCGACCATCGGGAAGTGGATCAGCGAGTACGCGTCGCGCGCGAGCTCGTTCTGCTCCTTGCCCGGCGTCGCGCCCGAGAGCCGGCGCTCGGCGAGCCAGACGGTGACGTCGAAGTAGAGCCACCAGAGCGCCGCGGCGATCGCGATGCCGAGCGTGGCGGCGACGACGACGCCGAGGTCGACGACCGCGTCGGAGCCCACGCCGATAGCGACGATCGACTCGCCGAGGGCGATGATCAGGATCAGCCCGTGCCGCTCGGCGAAATGGCTCGGCACGAGCTGCCATCCCTCCGCGAAGAGGAAGGCAGGTGCCCCGACGTCGACGACGAGGGCGAGCACCCACATGGTGGTCTGGAGCGCTCCGTCGGTCGCAGACGCAGCGACGAGGAGACCGGTGCCGAGCGCCGTGCTGACACCGAGCCCCGTCACGGAGCGCCGGAGGCCGGGGTCGTCGCGGCTCGCCAGCACGAACAGCCAGATGTGCGCGACGCGCACGACGGCGTAGGCGCACGCGAAGGCGAGCGCATCGTCACCGAACGCATTCGGAGCGCTCAGCGCCGCCACGAGGAATGCCGCCATCGCCACGAAGATCGCGAGCCGGACGGCGCCCGCCTCAGGGTCGACGACGCTCGTCAACCACGCATACCCGACCCACGCCCACCAGAGGACGGCGAGGACGAGTACCCCGCGGACGAGCCCGTGCCAGGTCGGATCGCCGGCCATCAGCGCGGTGCACTGGGTGAGCGCGAGGACGAAGACGAGGTCGAAGAACAGCTCGAGCGTCGTGACGCGGTCGCCCTCGCGGCGCACGGCGGTCACGAGCGATGGGCGGGACGTCTCCACGCCCGCGATCCTCGCACGCGGCGGTCGCCGGACGCGACGCGCCCGAGTATGCTCGCGCCGCTGCGGCTGGGATCCCCGGGGAGGCTGGGTGTCGTGGCGTATCCGTTCGTCGAGAGCCCCAACATGACCCGCGCGAATGGGCGCGCGATCGAGGTCGTCGTGATGCACACGATGGAGATCGCCGAGCGCGCCGATGCGGCGTCGATCTGCGCGCGCTGGTTCAGAAGCCCCGTGTCGAAGGTCTCGGCGCACTACTGCGTGGATGCCGGAACCGTCATCCAGTGCGTGCGCGAGAAGGACATCGCCTGGCACGCGAGGGGCGGGAACACGAACTCGATCGGCGTCGAGCTGGCGGGGTACGCGCGCCAGACGACGCGCGACTGGGAGGACGACTACTCGAGCGCCGTGCTCGCCCGCGCCGCGAGCGTCGTCGCCGACGTCTGCCGGCGGCGGAGCATCCCCGTGCGCTGGCTCGTCGCTGACGACCTGGTCGCAGGCCGCCACGGGATCACGTCCCACGCCGAGGTGAGCCTCGCGTACAAGAAGAGCGACCACTGGGACCCCGGCCCCGGATTCCCGGTGGAGGCATTCCTCGGCCGCGTCCGGGCGGCCCGGCAGGCGACGCGGCCGCCCCGGCCGCCCGCCGTCTAGCTCGGCCACGAGCGGGGTGCCCGCCGCCGGCGGTCGTCACGTGGGCCAGCGCGTGTCTCCGGCGACGAGCGTGCGAACGACCTGCAACGCGTCGTCGAGTACGATCACGTCCGCCCTGGCGCCGGGCGCCAGCCGCCCGACGTCGGCCACCCCGAGAGCGCGCGCGGGAACGCCGCTCGCCGCGTCCAGAGCGCCGGCGAGCGGGGCGCCTGCCTCGACGAGGTTCCGCACCGCGTCGACGAGCGTGAGCGTGCTCCCCGCCATGAGGTCGTCGCCGCGCCGGGCGACGCCCCCGGAGACGACGATGTCGGCCCCGCCGAGCGTGTACGTCCCGTCGCCGAGGCGCGTGGCGGAGGTCGCGTCGCTCACGAGTGCGAGACGTCCCGGCGCAACGCGCCAGAGGATCCGCACGATGTCGTCGTCGAGGTGGACGCCGTCCACGATCGCCTGGACAACCACGTCCGGACGTGCGAGCGCTGCGCCGACGATGCCCGGATCGCGATGTCGGAGCGGGCGCATGGCGTTGAAGATGTGCGTCACCGTCCGTACGCCCCGGTCGAACGCGGCGTGCGCTTCGGCCGCGGTTGCGTCGCTGTGGCCGAGCGAGACGGTGATCCCCCGGGCGTCGAGCGCGTCGATCAGGTCGAGGGCGCCCGGAAGCTCGGGCGCCAGCGTGACGAGGCGCACCGGCCCAGCGGCGAGGAGCCGCTCGAGAAGGGCGGTGTCGGGGTCGTGACGTGCATCTGCGGAATGAGCGCCGAGACGGGCCGGAGAGAGGAACGGCCCCTCGAGGTGCACCCCGAGGATCCGCGCGCCGCGAGACGCGCCCGGGACGGCTCGGAGAGCGGCGACGAGCGTCGGCTCCGGGGCCGTGATCAGCGTGGGCAGGTATGCCGTTACGCCAGTCTCGAGGAGAGCCTCCCCGGCGGCGGCGTAGCCGCCGGCGTCGGTCGCGAGGAAGTCGACCCCGGCGAAGCCGTTGACCTGGAGATCCACGAGCCCGGGTGCGGCGATACCGCTGCCGGCCCCGGCGAGACCGACGGCCGTCACCACCCCGTCGTCCACGGCCACGTCGCCGGGCACGAGCTGCCCGTCGACGACCGCGGCCTCGACGCCGAGCCTCATCCGGACGCCGGTCCGGTGACGGAGCCGAGGCCCGTGTTCAGCTCGGCGCCCGGGCACGCGCCCCAGAGCCCGCGACGGGCCTCACGGGCGTCGTCGACGGCGGCGAGCAGGTCGTCTGCGTAGCGGCCGCGGTCGTTCCGGAAGAAGTACGGGGACGCCGCCCCCTCGCGGACGAGCTCGACGTTCACGTTCCTCCGGCCGACGAAGACGTAGCGAAGCAGCCGGCCGTGCACGTCGCGCGCGTCGAGCGCAGGGTCCTGGACGAGCCGCACACGGGTGCCCTTCGGCGCGAGGTGGACGAGCGCCTTCAGCGCCGCGCGGCCGTAGCAGTCCGAGTGCAGCTCCGGTGCGTCGATCTGGACGAGCCGGACCTTCGCGCCGCTCGTGAGCGTCAGCGTGTCGCCGTCGTTCACCCACTCGACCACCGCCTGCTCGCCCGTCGGCGCCTGGGCCGTCGCCGTCTCCGTGCCGGTTTCGCCGGTCCCCTGGCATCCCGTCGCCAGCGCGGCGAGGACGACGGCGAGGATCAGTCGCTCGGCACCCACACGAGCCGGGTCTCGAGCACGCGGACGTCGGTCGCCTCGAGCCGGATCGACAGCGTGTCGACCTCGGCCGCCGTGGCCTGCCAGCGTTGGTCGATCTCGGCTACCTCGTCCAGGATCTCCTGCTCGAGCTCGGTGAGGTCGTCCTGCGTCGCCTCGACCTTCTCGGCTGCCGACTCCCGGCGCTGCGACGTGCGTGCGGTCACGCCCCTCCGTGACGCGGCGCTGCCGATCGCGCTCGCCATCGACCGGGTGCTTCGCCGCCCGCCGAACAGCGCACCGAGCACGGCGCCGGCGCCCGAGATGAGCTCGCTCGCCTGGCGGGTGCGCGTGTCGGTGTCGAGCTCCTCGACGCGCCGCTGTGCCTGCGCGAGAGCCTTGTCCAGCCGGTCGCGCTTCGCCTCGAGCCGGTCGCGGATCTTCGCCGCCTCGGCATCGGCGCGCTCCTGCGCGGCGGCGTCGCAGCGCTTCGCGAAGTCCTCCGGGGCCTCGCCGGGGCGCGACACGAGCTTGAGCGCGCGGTTCCGTTGCAGCTCGAGCGGGCGGCGGTCGACGAGGTGGCGCTGGATGTCCTTCGCCGTCGACGCGAAGAACCTGTCCTCTCCCACGGGCGCCTGGGGAAGGACGTAGGCGGCTGTGGCAGGCGGCGTCGCGGAGAAGTCGCGGTCGTCGTAGTCCACCTGCGTCTCGCTCTCCAGAGAGAGGCCCCCGTCCAGCGGGCCGTACACGGCCTCGAACTCCTCCTGCTCGTCGACCCCGGCCGCCGTGTCGTCGTAGCGGAGCGAGACGCGCGCGGCGAGGAACGCCCGCAGGCGCGTCGATCCCGGCGTCGCGCCGATCCCGGGGGCCCACGGGGCCGCCGGGTCGAGGTACGAGACCGGGATCCCCGCGGCGACGGGCGGCGCGACGGGGGTCTCGTCCGCAGCGAGCTCCGGGGCGGGAACGGCCGACGGAGCGGCTGCAGCGGGCGCCTCGGCAGGCGCCGCGGCGACCTGCGGAGCCGGCGCCGCCTCGGCAGGCGCCTCTCCGCCCGTCGGCCGGAGGCGCGCCACCTGCTCCTTGGTCAGCGGCCCGCAGAGGTACGACATCGCCCACCGCGTCGCGAGCAGCCGCGGCGCGTTGGCCTTCGCCGAGACGAGCAGGAACTGGCGCTTGCCGAGGCCCCCGATCGCCTTGTCGAGCGCCGCGACGTCGGTGGTCCCGGCCGCGGAGCGGAGGCCCTCGAGCACGCGGGCCTTGTCGTTCTCCGTCTGCAGGCGCCCCACGAGCCATGTGCCGGCGTTCGACATCGCCTTGTAGTCGAGGTCGACCGGGTTCTGGGTGGAGAGGACGAGCCCGAGCCCGAAGGCGCGGCCCTGCTTGAAGATCGTGAGGATCGGCTTCTTCGCCGGCGGCGACGCGGACGGAGGCACGTACCCGAACACCTCGTCCATGTAGGCGAGCGCCCGGAGATCGGGCGTGCCCTCCTGGCCGCGCATCCACGTGACGAGCTTCGAGAAGACGAGCGTCACCACGAACTGGCGCTCCTCCTCCGAGAGGTGTGCGAGGTACACCACCGCGCAGCGCGGCTTCCCGTCCGCGGTGACGAGCAGCCTCTGCGGGTCGAGCGGCTCGCCCTCGCCCCAGGCCGAGAAGGAGGGCGAGGCGACGAGGGAGTTGAGCGTGAACGCGAGCTTCGTCCGGTCGGCGGGCGGGAAGAACTGGTCGATCTCGAAGACTCCGAGCTTGCGGAGCGGGGGAGACTGGATCTCGCCGATCAGGGCACCGAGGTCGAGGTCGCGGCCGGCGCGCCACGCGTTCTCGATCAGGTTCGAGAGCAGCACGTGCTCGCGGCTCGAGAGCGGGTCCGCCTGGATCCCGACGAGCGCGAGCAGGCTCGTGACCGTGCCCTCGATCTCGTCCCGGAGCGCCTCTGCCTCCGTGTCCCACGAGAGCTCGGGCGCGCGGAGCGAGCCGATGATGTTGAGCGGGACACCGGCCGTCGAGCCGGGCGTGTAGATCGTCACGTCCGCCGCGTCCTTCAGGGCCTGCAGGCGCTCGGGCCCGATGCCGTTCGACGCGAGCCCCTCGCGCCAGATCGTCGCCTGCTGCTCCGCGTACGCGTCGGGCGAGAGGCCGGCCGCCCGCGCCTCGGCCTCGCTGATCCACGGTCGGAAGCTCGCAGGGGCGAGGTCGGGGAAGACCAGCGCCAGGTTCGTCATGTCGCCCTTCGGATCGAGGACGAGGGTCGGGATCCCCGACAGGAGGGCCTCCTCGAGCAGGACGACGGCAAGGCCGGTCTTACCGGAGCCGGTCATGCCCACGACGACACCGTGCGTCGTCAGGTCGCTCGAGCCGACGACGACCTCGTTGGCGCCCGGCTTCCCTGTCGCCGGGTCGATCTCGTAGCCGATGTGGAAGGAGCCCCGGTCGGCCATCGGCCGAGAGTCTAGAGTCCGGCGCAATGCTCCACGCCCTGAGGGTCGACCCCGGCACGCCGGCGCGGATCGCGGAACGCGAGACCGACGATCGCCTCGGCGTCGACAAGGACGAGGGCGAGAAGCGGCTCGAGCACCTCGTCGAGAAGATCGACGAGCTCCAGTACCGGCTCCACGGCGAGGACCGCCGAAGCATCCTGCTCGTCCTCCAGGGGCTCGACGCCTCCGGGAAGGACGGCGTCGTCCGACGCGTGTTCGACGGCGTCAACCCGACGGCCGTCAGGGTCACGTCGTTCAAGGTGCCGGCCGGAGCGGAGACGCAGCACGACTACCTGTGGCGCATCCACGCCGCGCTGCCGGCGCACGGCGAGATCGGCGTGTTCAACCGCTCGCACTACGAGGACGTCGTTGCGGTCAGGATGTACGACCTCGCCCCGGAGAAGGTCTGGCGCCGCCGCTACGAGCACATCCGCGCGTTCGAGCGCATGCTCGTCGACGAGGGGACCACGGTGCTGAAAGTGTTCCTCAACGTCTCGCGCGACGAGCAGCGCGCGCGGTTCCAGGAGCGGATCGACGACCCCGTGAAACGCTGGAAGTTCCGGCGCGACGACCTGAAGGTGCGCGAGCGCTTCGACGATTGGATCGCGGCCTGGGAGGAGGTGCTGACGGAGACCTCGACCGGCCATGCGCCCTGGTACGTGGTGCCTGCCGACCGGAACTGGGTCAAGGGGCTTGCCGTCGCGGAGCTGGTGGCCGGAATCCTCGAGCGGCTCGATCCGCAGCTGCCCGAGCCCGAGGAAGGGCTCGAGGGGCTCCGGATCGAGTGACGCGCGCCGTGCCGGTGCGCCGCGCGCGGGGGTGGGTGGAACGGGTACCGCGACGTCGGAATCGCCGCCGTGGACTCCGACGTCGCGGATGGGGGAGAAGCTAGAGCAGGATGCGCGCTGCCAGCTCGGGCGAGCACCCGCGCCGCACGAGATCGACGGCGTCGTGCAGATCGACTTCGACGTTCGCCGCGAGCACCGCAGCCGCGTCGAGGTCGTACCCAGACCTACAGAGCGCGTCGAACCGCCAGGCGAGGACCTCTGCTGCCTCGTCCACGCGGAGACCCTCGAACTGTGCAGCCGTCATGCCTTGCCCCCTCTCGTGAGGGCCGTCCGCCGTTCGAGACCCTCGTTCACCATGCCACTACCGTCGGCGATCGTGCCTCGCTGCTCTTCCCCCGCGGGGCGAGACGTGCCTAGCCGTTCGGGTGGGCGCAGGTGAAGCGTCGCGGTCAAGCGCTCGCCCGGCCCTCCCGAGGTTGACGCGGCGGGGGCGAACGGCGCATCCTGGGCTGTCGATCGAGGGAGGTTGATCGTGTTTGCACGCGTAGCGACGTTCGAGGGCGGCGACGTCGAGGAGCTCCGCCGCCTCAACGACGAGCGCATGGCAGAGGGCACCGCCGGGCTTCCCGACGGGCTCACGCGCGCGATGGTGCTCCAGGGAGACCGGCGCCTGTTCGTCACGTTCTTCGACAGCCGCGAGGCAATGGAGGCGGCCGAGGCGCGGTTCGAGTCGATGGGTGACGAGGTCCCGGAGGAGATCCGCGGCCGGCGTGTCGGCGTCGACACGTACGAGGTCGTGATGGACGAGTCCGTGTAGAGGGCGGCGGCCGGCGGAGCGGGCGAGGCGCGCCTCGCCCCTTCACCATCGGGTTCCGGACGGCACCAGGGACCGACAGCCTTTCGCGGCGGATCGGCCGGCCGAGCGGATCGGGGGGTACCCGCTCGGCGGCCGTCATGGTGGGGCGCTGCCACGAGGAGGGGGATGGGCGCTCCCGACCGAAGGCTGTTTCCTACCCCGGTTCGCCCGTCCCGAAACATCGCTCCATCGCAGGCCCGACCGCCATCGGTCACCTGGATTCCGCCCGTCGTTCTGATGGCGGTGTTGGCGATCGCTGGCCCCACCGCCTAGAGTGTGGTCGTCTCGGCTGCGAGACACCCATCGTCCGAACCGAGGGGGTTCGACATGAAACGGATGTTGGTGGTGTGCGTGCTGGTCGGGACGATCCTCGTGCCGGCGGCTCTGGCGGCCGACCCCGTACCGGCGGACTACAAGAATGCGGCGAAGTACTGCCAGGCACTCCGCGCCGCTAAGGGAGTCGAAGGGTTCCGAACGCAGTTCGGCACCAACGGCAACAAGATGAACGCCTTCGGGAAGTGCGTGTCGGCGACGAACAAGGCGAAGGCGAAGAAGGACGACGACGAGAAGGCCGACGAGGACGAGAAGAGCAAGGACGCGGCCGAGTCGAAGGCGGCCGCGGCCTGCAAGAAGCAGAAGGCCGAGAACCCGGCGAAGTTCGCCCAGGCCTACAAGAACGTCGGCCGGTGTGTCAAGGCGCGGAAGGCCGAGGGCTAGGCAGTCGGGGAGTCACGGCGCAACGCGGCCGCTCGGGCGACGAGCGTCCGCAGGTCTTGCGCGTCCGCGCGGAACGGTAGGGCCCTTCCCAACCGGAGTACTCTGGTGTGTCCGACGAAGTGAGGAGGCCGACGTGAAGGTCGTGCATTGCCCATGTGGCGTCGACGTCGAAGGTGAGTCCGACGACGACCTGGTCGAGAACGTCGAGGCGCATATCGCGAAGGATCACCCCGAGATGGTCGGCAAGTACTCGCGGGAGCAGATCCTGGAGATGGCGCACCCGCACTGAACGGGGACACGGCGGCCCGGGCACCGCCTGCTCGGGCCGCGGTGTAGCAGCGGCCTTCGCTCATGCTCTCTGACGGGTTTCATGCGCCGGTCAGTGGTGTGCCTCGAGCCTCTCGTGGTCGGTCGACGAAGGAACGCGAGCGCGCAAAATCACCGAGCCAACATCAGTGGAAACCCTGTTCATGCTCGTGCTCGAGGGCGATACGTTGTTCCTGGTGAGGGGGGACACCGAGAAGGTGGGTCATGGACGTTCGGGACGTTCTGGCGATGCATCCCGCGAGCTTGCCGTTGCCGGAGGCGACGAACCGACGGGACGCTCTGGCGATGCATCCCGCTCGGCCATCGCGGGAGGCTGTGAACGTACGGGACGCTCTGGCGATGCATCCCGCGAGCTTGCCGTCGCGGGACAGCAAGCGCCCGCGACGGTGAAAGCTGGGAAAACCGCTCGGGTCGAAACGGCTACGGCTCCGACCCGATACGCTCATGCGTGATGCCGAACCCGTGGACCATCGTGCGCTGCCGTGTCTTCGGCTTGCACCGTTGGGAGACCGTCGAAGTCCACGGTGACCGGGGCTGGGCGTGCCCCACCTGCGACGAGGTCGTGTTGGAGCGTTACTTCCTGGAGCGCGACTACGATCCCTACCCCGACGCTGCCGTCAACCTGAAGAGATACGGCGCAGCTGCAGGCGTCGCGTCGCCGCCAGTCGTCTAGATCCAGCCCT
>CAWAXS010000025.1:0-17180 GCA_963786055.1 uncultured Actinomycetes bacterium
CGGGATCGCCGTCGCAGGCTGGTATCTCCCCGGGCACGACGGCCATGCACGCGACCTGCGGCGGGTGCGGGCGATGCTGTCGTTCCGGACGCCGCAGGGAGGCGCGTTCGACGGAGTGGCGCTCGACATCGAGTCGCTGCGGCTGAAGAACGTGGCGCAGCGGACGACGCATCCTCGACCTGCTCAACCCCGACTTCGCTCGGAGGCGGGCGCGACGCCGGTGGCGGCGATCACGTATCCGCCGCGCGCGTTGAACGGCACCTGAGCTGGTGGCCGGGCTTCCCGTGGGCGCAGATCGCCGCCAGGTCGACACGCTGGTGCCGATGCTCTACACGGGCGGCGGCTTCAAGGGCTACAACGCCACCTACGGCTATGCGCGCGCTCGCTCCGCCTCCTGCGGCCGCGGTGGGGGACGGCGTCCGTCCACGCGGCCGGCGGCGTGGCGAACCGTATGACGGCCGAGGAGCTCCAGGTTGTGGACGCTCTCACGGACGATGGGAGGGTCACGCGGCTGGAGCCTACGACCTTCAGACCACGACGCCCTCAGCCTGGTCGGCGATGGCCAGCCTCTCGGCGTCGCTGGGCCGCCTCTCAGCCGTTCCAGGCCTCGCGGAGCCGCTCCCTCGTGGCCAGGAGGTGCTCGGGGACGACCTTGATGTCCAACGCGACGAAGTTCGTGTCACCCGCCCAGCGGGGCACGACGTGCTCGTGCAGGTGCCCTGCGATCGAGCCGCCCGCGACCTGGCCGAGGTTCCAGCCCACGTTGAACGCGTCCGGGCCGTAGACGCGCCGCAGCGCATCGATCGCGCGCGTCGTGAGCACGTGGATCTCGGCCGCCTCCTGGGCGTCGAGCTCGTTCAACTCGCCGACGTGGCGCAGGGTGGCGACCATCGGTGGCCGGACGGTACGCGGAAACTGTTCGAGGAGGACGAACGCGTGCGCGCCGCGAGCGACGACGTGTATCCTCGCCGAAGATCTTCCGCCGCCTCCGCGCAGAAGACGCATCCCTCCTGCGAACCGGCCTCGGCGATGTATCGAGGCGCCATGGCGCCCAGATGGGTCGCGTCACCCCCGCATCCTCGCAGCCCCGCGTCACTCGACGACGTGTCCCCCGGCGAGCTCCTCGCGCACGCGCTCGTCGCGGAGAAGCGCGTCACCTCGTAGGCGATCAGAACACACAGGACCACGAGCACGAGCGAGATCGTCGCGGCGAGGCCGGCAGCTCGACCGCGACCGGGAACAGGGCCAGAACGACGACGCCGGCCACGGCGCTCCGGCCGAGCGACCCGAAGAGCCTCCAGCGAAAGGCGACGTGGGCCAGCAGGTAGACCCCGATGCCCCCGACCAGCGCCGCGACGGCCGCCAGCGGTGTCCAGCGCGTCCCCGACGTGCGCGAGGGTGGTCTTCAGGCCGAGAGCGGCGAGCACGATGCCCGCGACCATCGGGAAGTGGATCAGCGAGTACGCGTCGCGCGCGAGCTCGTTCTGCTCCTTGCCCGGCGTCGCGCCCGAGAGCCGGCGCTCGGCGGCCCAGACGGTGACGTAGAAGTCGCACCAGAGCGCCGCGGCGATCGCGATGGCGAAGACCGTGGCGGCGACGACGACGCCGAGGTCAGCGACCGCGTCGGAGCCCACGCCGATAGCGACGATCGACTCGCCGAGGGCGATGATGACGTCGAGACCAGCCCGTGCCGCTCGGCGAAATAGCCGCTACGGCACGAGCTGCCATCCCTCCGCGAAGAGGAAGGCAGGTGCCCCGACGTCAACGACGAGGGCGAGCACCCACATGGTCTGGAGCGCTCCGTCAGTCAGACGCAGCGACGAGAGTCGGTACCAGCGCCGTGCTGACACCGAGCCCCGTCACGGAGCGCCGGAGGCCGGGGTCGTCGCGGCTCGCCAGCACGAACAGCCAGAGTGCGCGACGCGCACGACGGCGTAGGCGCACGCGAAGGCGAGCGCATCGTCACCGAACGCATTCGGAGCGCTCAGCGCCGCCACGAGGAATGCCGCCATCGCCACGAAGATCGCGAGCCGGACGGCGCCCGCCTGGGCTGAACAAGCGCCTGGCTCGAGAACCACGCATACCCGACCCACGCCCACCGAGGACGGCGAGGACGAGTACCCCGCGGACGAGCCCGTGCCAGGTCGGGATCGCCGGCCATCAGCGCGGTGCGCTGGGTGAGCGCGAGGACGAAGACGAGGTCGAGAACAGCTCGAGCGTCGTGACGCGGTGCGCGCGCCCTCGCGGCGCACGGCGGTCACAGGCGATGGGCGGGACGTCTCCACGCCCGCGATCCTCGCACGCGGCGGTCACCGGACGCGACGCGCCCGAGTATGCTCGCGCCGCTGCGGCTGGATCCCCGGGGAGGCTGGGTGTCGTGGCGTATCCGTTCGTCGAGAGCCCCGACATGACCCGCGCGAATGGCCACGCGATCGAGGTCGTCGTGATGCACACGATGGCGATCGCCGAGCGCGCCGATGCGGCGTCGATCTGCGCGCGCTGGTTCAGAAGCCCCGTGTCGAAGGTCTCGGCGCGCTACTGGTCGGTTACGGAAACCGTCATCCGGTGCGTGCGCGAGAAGATTCCTCGCACGCGGAGGGGCGGGGACGCGACTCGATGCGTGGCGGGGTACGCACGCCGACGACGCGCGACTGGGCGGACGCCTACTCGCGCGCCGTGCTCGCCCGCGCGGCGGAGCGTCGCCGGACGTTCCCGGCGGCAGAGCATCCCCGTGCGCTGGCTCGTCGCTGACGACCTCGTCGGCCAGGCCGGCCACGGGATCACGTCCACGCCGAGGTGAGCCTCGCGTACAAGAGAGCGACCACTCGACACCGGCCCCGGATTCCCGGTGGAGCATCCTCGGCCGCGTCCGGGCGGCCGACCGGCAGGGACGCGGCCCGCCCCCGGCCGCCCGCCGTCTAGCTCGGCCACGAGCAGGACCGCCGCCGGCGGTCGTCACGTGGGCCAGCGCGTGTCTCCGGCGGAGCGTCCGAACGACCTCCAACGCGTCGTCGAGTACGATCGCGTCCGCCCTGGCGCCGGGCGCCAGCCGGCCGACGTCGGCCGCCCGAGAGCGCGCGCGGGAACGCCGCTCGCCGCGTGCCCAGCGCCGGCGAGCGGGGCGCCTGCCTCCACGAGGTTCCGCACCGCGTCGACGGCGTAGACGTTCTCCGCCATCAGGCCGTCGCCGCGCCCGATCGCCGGAGACGACGATGTCGGCCCCGCCGAGCGTGTACGTCCCGTCGCCGGGCGCGTGGCGGAGGTCACGCTCACGGGTCCGACGCGTCCCGGCGCAACACGCCAAGGATCCGCGCGATGTCGTCGTCGAGGTGGACGCCGTCCACGATCGCCTGGACAACCACGTCCGGACGTGCGAGCGCTGCGCCGACGATGCCCGGATCGCGATGTCGGAGCGGGCGCATGGCGTTGAAGATGTGCGTCACCGTCCGTACGCCCCGGTCGAACGCGGCGCGTTCGGCGCGCGGTTGCGTCGCTGTGGCCGAGCGAGACGGTGATCCCCCCGGGCGTCGAGCTGGCGTCGATCAGGCCGAGGACCCGGAAGCTCGGGCGCCAGCGTGACGAGGCGCACCGGCCCAGCGGCGAGGAGCCGCTCGAGAAGGGCGGTGTCGGGGTCGTGACGTGCATCTGCGGAATGAGCGCCGAGACGGGCCGGAGAGAGGAACGGCCCCTCGAGGTGCACCCCGAGGATCCGCGCGCCGCGCGACGCGCCCGGGACGGCTCGGAGAGCGGCGACGAGCGTCGGCTCAGGGGCCGTGATCAGCGTGGGCAGGATGCCGTTACGCCAGTCTCGAGGAGAGCCTCCCCGGCGGCGGCGTAGCCGCCGGCGTCGGTCGCGAGGAAGTCGACCCCGGCGAAGCCGTTCACCTGGAGATCCACGAGCCCGGGTGCGGCGATACCGCTGCCGGCCCCGGCGAGACCGACGGCCGTCACCACCCCGTCGTCCACGGCCACGTCGCCGGGCACGAGCTGCCCGTCGACGACCGCGGCCTCGACGCCGAGCCTCATCCGGACGCCGGTCCGGTGACGGAGCCGAGGCCCGTGTTCAGCTCGGCACCGGGGCACGCGCCCCAGAGCCCGCGACGGGCCTCACGGGCGTCGTCGACGGCGGCGAGCAGGTCGTCTGCGTACCGGCCGCGGTCGTTCCGGAAGAAGTACGGGGACGCGGCCCCCTCGCGGACGAGCTCGACGTTCATGTTCCTCCGGCCGACGAAGACGTAGCGAAGCAGCCGGCCGTGTACGTCGCGCGCGTCGAGCGCAGGGTCCTGGACGAGCCGCACACGGGTGCCCTTCGGCGCGAGGTGGACGAGCGCGTTCAGCGCCGCGCGGCCGTAGCAGTCCGAGTGCAGCTCCGGTGCGTCGATCTGGACGAGCCGGACCTTCGCGCCGCTCGTGAGCGTCAGCGTGTCGCCGTCGTTCACCCACTCGACCACCGCCTGCTCGCCCGTCGGCGCCTGGGCCGTCGCCGTCTCCTTGCCGGTTTCGCCGGTCCCCTGGCATCCCGTCGCGAGCGCGGCGAGGACGACGGCGAGGATCAGTCGCTCGGCACCCACACGAGCCGGGTCTCGAGCACGCGGACGTCGGTCGCCTCGAGCCGGATCGACAGCGTGTCGACCTCGGCCGCCGTGGCCTGCCAGCGTTGGTCGATCTCGGCTACCTCGTCCAGGATCTCCTGCTCGAGCTCGGTGAGGTCGTCCTGCGTCGCCTCGACCTTCTCGGCTGCCGACTCCCGGCGCTGCGACGTGCGTGCGGTCACGCCCCTCCGTGACGCGGCGCTGCCGATCGCGCTCGCCATCGACCGGGTGCTTCGCCGCCCGCCGAACAGCGCACCGAGCACGGCGCCGGCGCCCGAGATGAGCTCGCTCGCCTGGCGGGTGCGCGTGTCGGTGTCGAGCTCCTCGACGCGCCGCTGTGCCTGCGCGAGAGCCTTGTCCAGCCGGTCGCGCTTCGCCTCGAGCCGGTCGCGGATCTTCGCCGCCTCGGCATCGGCGCGCTCCTGCGCGGCGGCGTCGCAGCGCTTCGCGAAATCCTCCGGGGCCTCGCCGGGGCGCGACACGAGCTTGAGCGCGCGGTTCCGTTGCAGCTCGAGCGGGCGGCGGTCGACGAGGTGGCGCTGGATGTCCTTCGCCGTCGACGCGAAGAACCTGTCCTCTCCCACGGGCGCCTGGGGAAGGACGTAGGCGGCTGTGGCAGGCGGCGTCGCGGAGAAGTCGCGGTCGTCGTAGTCCACCTGCGTCTCGCTCTCCAGAGAGAGGCCCCCGTCCAGCGGGCCGTACACGGCCTCGAACTCCTCCTGCTCGTCGACCCCGGCCGCCGTGTCGTCGTAGCGGAGCGAGACGCGCGCGGCGAGGAACGCCCGCAGGCGCGTCGATCCCGGCGTCGCGCCGATCCCGGGGGCCCACGGGGCCGCCGGGTCGAGGTACGAGACCGGAATCCCCGCGGCGACGGGCGGCGCGACGGGGGTCTCGTCCGCAGCGAGCTCCGGGGCGGGAACGGCCGACGGAGCGGCTGCAGCGGGCGCCTCGGCAGGCGCCGCGGCGACCTGCGGAGCCGGTGCCGCCTCGGCAGGCACCTCTTCGCCTCCCGGCTTCAGCCGCGCTACCTGCTCCTTGGTCAGCGGCCCGCAGAGGTACGACATGGCCCACCGCGTCGCGAGCAGCCGCGGCGCGTTGGCCTTCGCCGAGACGAGCAGGAACTGGCGCTTGCCGAGGCCCCCGATCGCCTTGTCGAGCGCCGCGACGTCGGTGGTCCCGGCCGCGGAGCGGAGGCCCTCGAGCACACGGGCCTTGTCGTTCTCCGTCTGCAGGCGCCCCACGAGCCATGTGCCGGCGTTCGACATCGCCTTGTAGTCGAGGTCGACCGGGTTCTGGGTGGAGAGGACGAGACCGAGCCCGAAGGCGCGGCCCTGCTTGAAGATCGTGAGGATCGGCTTCTTCGCCGGCGGCGACGCGGACGGAGGCACGTACCCGAACACCTCGTCCATGTAGGCGAGCGCCCGGAGATCGGGCGTGCCCTCCTGGCCGCGCATCCACGTGACGAGCTTCGAGAAGACGAGCGTCACCACGAACTGGCGCTCCTCCTCCGAGAGGTGTGCGAGGTACACCACCGCGCAGCGCGGCTTCCCGTCCGCGGTGAAAAGCAGCCTCTGCGGGTCGAGCGGCTCGCCCTCGCCCCAGGCCGAGAAGGAGGGCGAGGCGACGAGGGAGTTGAGCGTGAACGCGAGCTTCGTCCGGTCGGCGGGCGGGAAGAACTGGTCGATCTCGAAGACTCCGAGCTTGCGGAGCGGGGGAGACTGGATCTCGCCGATCAGGGCACCGAGGTCGAGGTCGCGGCCGGCGCGCCACGCGTTTTCGATCAGGTTCGAGAGCAGCACGTGCTCGCGGCTCGAGAGCGGGTCCGCCTGGATTCCGACGAGCGCGAGCAGGCTCGTGACCGTGCCCTCGATCTCGTCCCGGAGCGCCTCTGCCTCCGTGTCCCACGAGAGCTCGGGTGCGCGGAGCGAGCCGATGATGTTGAGGGGGGCACCGGCCGTCGAGCCGGGCGTGTAGATCGTGACGTCCGCCGCGTCCTTCAGGGCCTGCAGGCGCTCGGGCCCGATGCCGTTCGACGCGAGCCCCTCGCGCCAGATCGTCGCCTGCTGCTCCGCGTACGCGTCGGGCGAGAGGCCGGCGGCCCGCGCCTCGGCCTCGCTGACCCACGGTCGGAAGCTCGCAGGGGCGAGGTCGGGGAAGACCAGCGCCAGGTTCGTCATGTCGCCCTTCGGATCGAGAACGAGGGTCGGGATGCCCGACAGGAGGGCCTCCTCGAGCAGGACGACGGCAAGGCCGGTCTTGCCGGAGCCGGTCATGCCCACGACGACGCCGTGCGTCGTCAGGTCGCTCGAGCCGACGACGACCTCGTTGGCGCCCGGTTTCCCTGTCGCCGGGTCGATCTCGTAGCCGATGTGGAAGGAGCCCCGGTCGGCCATCGGCCGAGAGTCTAGAGTCCGGCGCAATGCTCCACGCCCTGAGGGTCGACCCCGGCACGCCGGCGCGGATCGCGGAACGCGAGACCGACGATCGCCTCGGCGTCGACAAGGACGAGGGCGAGAAGCGGCTCGAGCACCTCGTCGAGAAGATCGACGAGCTCCAGTACCGGCTCCACGGCGAGGACCGCCGAAGCATCCTGCTCGTCCTCCAGGGGCTCGACGCCTCCGGGAAGGACGGCGTCGTCCGGCGCGTGTTCGACGGCGTCAACCCGACAGCCGTCAGGGTCACGTCGTTCAAGGTGCCGGCCGGAGCGGAGACGCAGCACGACTACCTGTGGCGCATCCACGCCGCGCTGCCGGCGCACGGCGAGATCGGCGTGTTCAACCGCTCGCACTACGAGGACGTCGTCGCCGTGAGGATGTACGACCTCGCCCCGGAGAAGGTCTGGCGGCGCCGCTACGAGCACATCCGCGCGTTCGAGCGCATGCTGGTCGACGAGGGGACCACGGTGCTCAAGGTGTTCCTCAACGTCTCCCGCGACGAGCAGCGCGCGCGGTTCCAGGAGCGGATCGACGACCCCGTGAAACGCTGGAAGTTCCGGCGCGACGACCTGAAGGTGCGCGAGCACTTCGACGATTGGGTCGCCGCCTGGGAGGAGGCGCTGACGGAGACCTCGACCGGCCATGCGCCCTGGTACGTGGTGCCTGCCGACCGGAACTGGGTCAAGGGGCTTGCCGTCGCGGAGCTGGTGGCCGGAATCCTCGAGCGGCTCGATCCGCAGCTGCCCGAGCCCGAGGAAGGGCTCGAGGGGCTCCGGATCGAGTGACGCGCGCCGTGCCGGTGCGCCGCGCGCGGGGGTGGGTGGAACGGGTACCGCGACGTCGGAATCGCCGCCGTGGACTCCGACGTCGCGGATGGGGGAGAAGCTAGAGCAGGATGCGCGCTGCCAGCTCGGGCGAGCACCCGCGCCGCACGAGATCGACGGCGTCGTGCAGATCGACTTCGACGTTCGCCGCGAGCACCGCAGCCGCGTCGAGGTCGTACCCAGACCTACAGAGCGCGTCGAACCGCCAGGCGAGGACCTCTGCTGCCTCGTCCACGCGGAGACCCTCGAACTGTGCAGCCGTCATGCCTTGCCCCCTCTCGTGAGGGCCGTCCGCCGTTCGAGACCCTCGTTCACCATGCCACTACCGTCGGCGATCGTGCCTCGCTGCTCTTCCCCCGCGGGGCGAGACGTGCCTAGCCGTTCGGGTGGGCGCAGGTGAAGCGTCGCGGTCAAGCGCTCGCCCGGCCCTCCCGAGGTTGACGCGGCGGGGGCGAACGGCGCATCCTGGGCTGTCGATCGAGGGAGGTTGATCGTGTTTGCACGCGTAGCGACGTTCGAGGGCGGCGACGTCGAGGAGCTCCGCCGCCTCAACGACGAGCGCATGGCAGAGGGCACCGCCGGGCTTCCCGACGGGCTCACGCGCGCGATGGTGCTCCAGGGAGACCGGCGCCTGTTCGTCACGTTCTTCGACAGCCGCGAGGCAATGGAGGCGGCCGAGGCGCGGTTCGAGTCGATGGGTGACGAGGTCCCGGAGGAGATCCGCGGCCGGCGTGTCGGCGTCGACACGTACGAGGTCGTGATGGACGAGTCCGTATAGAGGGCGGCGGCCGGCGGTGAGGGACCGAAGCCTTTCGCGGGGGATCGGCCGGCCGAGCGGATCGGGGGGTACCCGCTCGGCGGCCGTCATGGGGGGCGCTGCGACGAGGAGGGGGATGGGCGCTCCCGACCGAAGGCTGTCTCCTACCCCGGTTCGCCCGTCCCGAAACATTCGCTTCCGTCGCTGGCCCGACCGCCATCGGCCACCTGGATTCCGCCGGCGTTCGGAACGGCGGTGTTGGCGGCTGCTCGCCGACCGCCTAGAGTGTGGTCGTCTCGGCTGCGAGACACCCATCGTCCGAACCGAGGGGGTTCGATATGAAACGGATCCTGGTGGTGTGCGTGCTGGTCGGGACGATCCTCGTGCCGGCGGCTCTAGCGGCCGAGCCCGTACCCGCGGACTACAAGAATGCGGCGAAGTACTGCCAGGCACTCCGCGCCGCGAAGGGAGTCGAAGCGTTCCGAACGCAGTTCGGCACCAACGGCAACAAGATGAACGCCTTCGGGAAGTGCGTGTCGGCGACGAACAAGGCGAAGGCGAAGAAGGACGACGACGAGAAGGCCGACGAGGACGAGAAGAGCGAGGACGCGGCCGAGTCGAAGGCGGCCGCGGCCTGCAAGAAGCAGAAGGCCGAGAACCCGGCGAAGTTCGCCCAGGCCTACAAGAACGTCGGTCGGTGTGTCAAGGCGCGGACGGCCGAGGGCTAGGAAGTCGGGGAGTCACGGCGCAACGCGGCCGCTCGGGCGACGAGCGTCCGCAGGTTTGCGCGCCCGCGCGGAGCGGTAGGGCCCTTCCCAACCGGAGTACTCTGGTGTGTCCGACGAAGTGAGGAGGCCGACGTGAAGGTCGTGCATTGCCCATGTGGCGTCGACGTCGAAGGTGAGTCCGACGACGACCTGGTCGAGAACGTCGAGGCGCATATCGCGAAGGATCACCCCGAGATGGTCGGCAAGTACTCGCGGGAGCAGATCCTGGAGATGGCGCACCCGCACTGAACGGGGACACGGCGGCCCGGGCACCGCCCGCTCGGGCCGCGGTGTAGTGGCGGCGGGCGGCGCAAAATCACCGAGCCAACATCAGTGGAAACCCTGTTCATGCTCGTGCTCGAGGGCGATACGTTGTTCCTGGTGAGGGGGGACACCGAGAAGGTGGGTCATGGACGTTCGAGACGTTCTGGCGATGCATCCCGCGAGCTTGCCGTTGCCGGAAGCGACGAACCGACGGGACGCTCTGGCGATGCATCCCGCTCGGCCATCACGGGAGGCTGTGAACGTACGGGACGCTCTGGCGATGCATCCCGCGAGCTTGCCGTCGCGGGACAGCAAGCGCCCGCGACGGTGAAAGCTGGGAAAACCGCTCGGGTCGAAACGGCTACGGCTCCGACCCGATACGCTCATGCGTGATGCCGAACCCGTGGACTGTCGTGCGCTGCCGTGTCTTCGGCTTGCACCGGTGGGAGACCGTCGAAGT
Source organism: uncultured Actinomycetes bacterium (assembly GCA_963786055.1). Taxonomy (GTDB): domain Bacteria; phylum Actinomycetota; class Thermoleophilia; order Gaiellales; family Gaiellaceae; genus Gaiella. The sequence continues at coordinate 10,100 of CAWAXS010000025.1, forward strand.
CCGCGGTGACCGGGGCTGGGCGTGCCGCACCTGCGACGAGGTCGTGTTGGAGCGTTACTTCCTGGAGCGCGACTACGATCCCTACCCCGACGCTGCCGTCAACCTGAAGAGATACGGCGCAGCCGCAGGCGTCGCGTCGCCGCCAGTCGTCTAGATCCAGCCCTTCCAGCGCCGAGCGGGAGAAAGTCGGCTCGGCGGTCAGGGACCGCGCACGAGAGCTTGGTGTGCCGCTCGACGTCGCTGTTCACTCGGACGCCGTAGTGACGGATCTGGTGACGCACAGGTGCAGCGTTCGAGCAGATGCGAAGCTCGAGGAGGTCGCTCGCGCGATGACGGACTACGACCTGACCGTCGTCCCCGTAGTCGACGGCGAGGAGCGCCCGATTGGAATCGTCACAGTCGATGTCGTTCTCGAGTTGCTCCTGCCGTCGCCCAGGCGCCGTCTCGGGATCTTCGGCGGCTCCTGACGGGCAGGGTTTCTCGGCCGTCGGCCGAATCGCTCCTTGTGGGCGACCCTACGGGGACTTCTCCCGACGGCGCTCGGCATGTGATCGTTGGCGAGGACGCATCGCAGCCTCATTTTCGCCGCGAGACGGTCGAGGAATTACTCGCGGCCGGCCGCTTCTTCTGGCTCGACCTTGATCAGCCCGAGCCCGACGACTTCGAGGTCCTGCGAGATGTCTTCAAGTTCCATCCGCTCGCGGTCGAGGATTCGGAGCACTTCGGCCAGCGGGCCAAGCTGGACGAATACGGCGACTATGTCTTCCTCGTCGTCTACGGTGCCGCGCGCGACGAGGATCGTCTGGTCGAGGTGCACTGCTTCTACTCGGCGAACTTTCTCGTTACGGTCCACCACGACGACTGCCTGGCCTTCCGGGAGATCCGCGAGCGCTACGCGAAGCGGGCGAAACCGATCGAGCGCCCGGCGCTGTTGCTGTACCGCATCGTCGACGGGCTTGTCGACAGCTTCTTCCCGATCTTCGCCGACTTCGACGACCGGATCGACACGCTCGAGAACGAGATCTTCCTCCGCCCCAGCGACGCACAGCTCCAGGAAATCTTTGCGATGAAGCGGCTGTTCGTCGGCCTGCGCAAGGCGATCACGCCGCAGCGCGACCTGTTCGCGAGCCTGATCGGCGGCGTCGAGGACCTACCGGCCATGACCCAAGAGGACGAGCGTTACTTCCGCGACGTCTACGACCACTTGATCCGGATCAGCGACCTGATCGACACCTATCGAGATCTCCTGACCAGCTCGATGGACGTGTATCTCTCGACCGTCTCGAACCGTCTCAACGGCGTCATGAAGCAGCTGACGATCATCGCGACGATCTTCCTGCCGCTCAGCTGGCTGACCGGCTTCTTCGGCCAGAACTTCGGCTTCGAGGTGCGCCACATCGCGAGTTGGCAAGCCTTCCTCGTCCTCGGGGTCGGCCTCGAGGTGTTCGGGCTGCTGTTGCTGCTCGGATACTTCAGACGGCAACGCTGGTTCTGACCAACTTTGAAGCGACGCCCATGGCCGGCCGCGCCGTGCACTACCCTCAGCGATGTGCTCGACTCCGTGCGGGCGGTCGGCCGGCTGATCCTCGGGCCACTTACGGTGGCTGTGTTCACGGCCGTCGAGCTATCTCACTACGGTGTCCTCACGGCCGCCCTGGCCTCGTATCTCATCTTCGTCGCAACCCAGGGCGCGGTTATCTCATGGAACCGCTACCAGCTCCGTCGGGCCAGAGCGGCGACTCACCCTCCAGCGAGCGCGCACTAGGATTCGGCGCTCCAGATCACGCGGAGGAAGGATGTGAAGAAGGCCGTCGCCCTGGCCGCCGATCGCGGCGGGGATCTTGACCGTAGGCGTCGCGTCTGCGGCCGGCCCCGTGATCACGAAGCTCACGTACTCGCCCAAGCCGCTCTACAACGACGTGATCGGGGTGACCGTCTCGTTCACCGCCACTCGCGATGCGAAGCCGCGGTTACGAGTGGGGAGTCATGCTCAACATCAGCGGCGAAGAGCCCGCGTTCTCCTGCTCCGCGACGATGCTCTCCTGGGATCCGGTCCTCGGCGGTAACGCCAGGCGACACATGCAAAGCAAAGGGAAGCACAGCGTGCTCCTTCGCGGTCAACGTGCCTCGGGTACGTACATCTGCCGGGGCAGAGCCTGGCTCCAGGTTGTGGAGCGCAGGATCGGGACGGACTGGAGTCGGAACCTTCGCGAAGGGCGGCGCGCTGCGTTTCCACGTCGCAGAGGCAGGCTGAGTGCTCACGCGCTCCCGCCCGCCCAGGCGCAGCCCTGCCCGCTCGAAGGTGCAAGGCCTGCCGGCTATGGGCCGCTTCGACATGTCGGTCTGATTCGTCGCCTATCTTGAACCTGCACTCGGCCGGACGGGTCTATTTCGTGCAGATGGGCAGGTGCCGATGAATGGAGCTGTGAGCCTTCGCCGCTGGATCGGCCGCAGCGTCGGAAGCACGTGCCCCACCCGCACCGAGTCGCTCGCTCCCGTGGTGTTTGTGTTTGCGGTCCTTGTCGCGGTCGTGATGCCCGCGTCTGCGGTTGCTGCGACGCGGCTGGCGTTGACGACGCAACCGGATGTGCCGTTTCCGGTGCGGGTGTATGCGGTGTCGCTTCCCGGGGATCAGGCTCCGACAAAGGTCCGTGTCACCGAGAACGGTCAGATCGTGCAGGCGAGCCTGACACCGATCGGCGAGAAGCGCATCCCGTTCAGCGCCGCGGTGCTGCTTGATTCGAGCCTGACGATGCTCGGTAAGCCGTTGGTTGCGGCGCGCACGGCGGCAACCACCCTGATCGAACGGAAACCGGCCCGCTCAGAGCTCGCACTCTACGGCTTCTACGCCACCCCGTACCTCCTCAGCGACTGGTCGGCGAGCAAGCTGGCGCTCACCTCGTCGCTGACGTCGATGCACACCGCGTACGGAACGGCGGTGTGGGATTCGGTGATCCTCGCGAGCCAACGGCTGCGTACCCGTGAGGGGTCGGCCAAGGCGATCGTCATCCTCACCGACGGCCGCGCGGACACGACGAAGACCAATGTGGGCTCGGCGATACGGGCAGCCACGCGCGTCGGTGCGCGTGTGTTCGTCGTCATCGCAGGCCCGGGCGGGGCGGAACAGCGGGCCCGCCTTGGCCAACTTGCCGGCGCAACCGGCGGGGAGGTGCTGAAGGTGGGCTCGATCGGCGAGCTGCGAGCCGCCTTCGCCGCGCTTGCACGCACACTCTCCCGCCAGTACCTGCTGTCGTATGTCTCGAAGGTGGGGCCGGGGCAGCCCGTGCGCGTGAACGTGCGGATCGACAACGCCCGCGCGACCACGAGCTACGCCACCCCGGGCACGCCTGCGCCGCCATCGGGGCCGAGCTTCTGGTTTACGACGCAGGGTGCAGCGGTTTTCGTGCTCGTGCTCCTCGCGATACCGGCCGTGCTTGTAACGGGCTTCATGGTCGTTCGCCGAGGTCGGCGTCGCTCTGCAATGAACTGGAGGCCCGGCGCTCGGCGGTAGGCCGTTCAGTGGATGGTGCCGGTGGAGACGAGCGCGAGCACCAGGGCGCCGAGGGCGATCCGGTAGGCGACGAACACGTACACGGTGTGTGTTGCCAGGTAGCGCAGGAGGAAGGCGATCGAGGCGTAGCCGACGACGAAGGCGAGGACGGTTGCGAGCGCGGTCGCGCCGACGGTGGCGTCGGAGTCGCCGCCAATGTCGCGCAACTCGTACACGCCGCTGAGCACGACGGCGGGCACTGAGAGCAGGAAGGAGTAGCGGGCGGCGGCGGCGCGCTGGAGGCCGAGGAAGAGACCGGCGCTGATCGTCGCGCCGGAGCGTGAGACCCCCGGCACGAGCGCCGCCGCCTGAGCGAACCCGACCAAGATGCCGTCCCGCCAGCGGAGCGTGTCGAGCTCCCGTGAGCGCGTGCCGACCTTCTCGGCGGCCAGCAGGACGAGACCGAGCACGATCATGGTCGTCCCGATCAGCCGCAGGTTGCGGGCGCCGGTCTCGATCTGGTCGCTGAACAGAAAGCCGAAGACGAGGATCGGGATCGTGCCGACCAGGATGTACCAGCCGAGCCGCGACTCGGCGGTCGCGCGACGAACAGGATCACGGAGCCCGGCCAGCCAGGCCCGCGCGATCCCCAGCAGGTCGCGGCGGAAGTAGAGGAGCACGGCTGCGAGCGTGCCGAGCTGCGTGACGGCGGTGAACGCCGCCCCCGGGTCTTCCCAACCGGCAAAGGCCGGGACGATGCGCAGATGCGCCGTACTCGAGATCGGCAGGAACTCGGTGAGCCCCTGCACGATGCCGAGCACGATCGCCTCGAGCAGGCTCACTGCGGTCGCTCCCCGCACCCGCGTCCGAGCGCGAGCGAACGCCTGGGGAGGCAGTTCACGCGGGTCAAGCCCAGCGCAACCCGGTCAGATCCAGCGACGGCGTTCGAAGACGACGTAGAGGCCGGCCGATAGAAGCACCATCAGCGCGAGCGCGAACGGGTAGCCGAGCGTCCGATGCAGCTCGGGCATGGGGTCGAATGCGGGCTCGAACTGCCGCCGAAGCGGAGGGCCACGTCACGGGCCGAGAAGAGCATCATCTCGACGGTGATCCTACGCGCGGCTCCGGCGCGATGCGCTCAGGGAAGGCGAGGCGCGCCGAGCAACGCAAGTCCGGCGGCGCTGGCGAGAAGCAGCGCGCCGGCCGCGACGAACGCGGCCGTCACTTCCCTCGGACGGTCCTCACGACCGACCCGCGAGCCGAGGCCCGCGTAGACCCTCTTGGCCTCGTCGGCGCTCTCCGCGTCGAACGACTCGCCGCCGGTGTACTCGGCGATCGCGGCGAGCGTCTCCCGGTCGGGTGGCACGGGGATCACCTGCTCCTGACCCGGAGGCCCGGCGAGGATGGTGCCGCCGTCCGTCCCGAGCGTGATCGTGTACACCGGAATCCCGGCCGTATGCGCGCGCTCCGCGCCCTGCCCCGGGCTCAGGAAGCCGCGTGTCTGGGCGCCATCGGAGAGGAGGAGGATCGACGCGAGCGCGCGCCCCTTCGCGTCCCGCGCCGGCCGCGCAGGCGCTTCCCTCGCCTCGTCCGGTGTACGGGTCGCGGTGCGGGCGAGGTTGACGGCGCGCGCGATCCCGTCGCCGATCGCAGTGCCGTACCCCGGGCGGAGCAGGTCGATGCCCTTGGCGAGCACCTTGCGGTCGGTCGTCGGAGCGACGATCACCGCCGGCTCGTCCGAGAACGACACGACACCGATGCGGAGGGAGTCGGGCGCCTGGTCGAGGAACGACAGCATCGCACGCTTGGCCGCTGCGAGCCTCGTCGGCTTGACGTCGGAAGCGCGCATCGAGCCGGAGACGTCGACCAGAAGGACGACGCTCGCCTTCTCGTTCGGCACTCTGACTGTGACCGTCGGCCGGGCAAATGCCACGCAGAGCGCGGCGAGCGACGCGAGCAGGAGCGCCGCGGGGACGTGACGCCGCCAGGCCCGTCGCCCGCCGGCGACGCGCGCGAGGACATCGAGGTTCGTGTAGCGCACTGCATAGCGCGGCGGGCGACGCTGGAGGAGCCAGTAGCCCAGCCCGGCAAGCGGGACCACCAACAGACCGATCAGCAGAAGCGGTGCTTCGAAGCTCATCGCGTCCTCACAGCGCCCTCCTGAACCACAGCGATGAGAGTGCGCTGCCGATCAGGAGGAGCACCGCACCGCCAGCCGCGAAGGCGGATGTCACCTCGACGCGCCTCCGGTCGCGTGCGAGACGCGTTCCGAGCTCCCGGTAGACGGATTGGAGGCGAGCGGCATCGGGCGCTTGCGAGAACGTGCCGCCCGTCGTCTGCGCGATGAGACGCAGCGTGTTGCGGTCCGGTGCGACAACGACGCGCTCCTTGAGGCCGCCGGGTCGCGGGACCTCGACGACCGCGTCGCTCGTGCCGAGGGCCACCGTCGAGACCGGTACGCCGAGCCGCCGCGCCCGCTGTGCAGCCGGACCCGGGCGGATGTCACCGGCTGTCTGGGCGCCATCGGAGAGCAGGAGCACCGCCGCCGGGGAGCGCCCGCCCGACTGCGGCTTCGCCTGCTTCTTAGGCTGATCGAGCGCGAGGTCGACGGAGCGCGTGATCGCGTTCCCGATCGCCGTCTCGGCTCGACGTCGTTTGCGGCCATCGACCGCGACACATCGATCGTGAGCACGACCGTCGCCTCGTCGCGCGTCACGTCGCGGACGACATGCGGTCGCGCGATACCGACGACGAGCAGGCCAAGCGCCGCGATCGCGAACGCCGCCGGCACGTGCCTGCGCCAGCCGGGGGCGTAGGGAACGAGGTTAGGTATGAGCGCCGGACTTGCGAACCGTGCCGCAGATCGCCTCCGTCGCCGGCCAGCGACGGTGTACAGCCCGACGAACAGCGGGATCGCGACGAGGCCGGCCAGAGCGACGGGCCAGTCGAAGCTCATGCCCGCTCACTCCAGAGAAACACGGCGACGTCGCGCAGCGAGTCACGGTCGATCGAGAGAGTTGGGTGCGCCACGCCCGCGCTCATACGCTCCCGCGCGACCGCGGTGCGTTCCCCCGCGGCGACCGTCACTGCCGCAGCTTCCCGTCGTTGGTGTCGACCAGCAACACGCTCCCGCTCTCGGGATCGACCGGCTACGCCCGTCGCCCGATGGTACCCCGCTGGCGGGAATGGTCGAGTGCGAAGCTCGCTAACGGGTCTCTGTGGCTACCTCCCTGACACCCTCGTTCTGACCTGCACCCATCGCTCTCTCCAGCTGCACGACCGCGCATGAGAGCGAGCGCCGAGGTTGTCAACGGTCAAGCGCCGCGGCAGTGCCGCCCGGCTCGTGCTCTTTCAGGATCGCGATCATCGTTCCCAATGCTCTGTCAGGGAGTTGCCCGAAACACGCTGGCCCACGACTGGACACCTGCTGAACCGCCTTCCCGAAGCCACGATCGGCAAGCCACCTCGCCGCCCTCCAACCGATCAGCGGTCCTCGCCGTCTCGTCGCCGAGGACATCAACCATGAACCGGTGTGGCCTCGAAGGCCTCCAACGGGCCGTCAGACCGCATGAATCTTCAAAGCCACCGCTT
>CAWAXS010000026.1:0-17997 GCA_963786055.1 uncultured Actinomycetes bacterium
CGCCGCGGCGACGTCGTAGGGCGTCCACCGCCCGCCCGATCCGAACGACCCTTGTTCGCAGGCTCCCTGACATCATGGAGTCGATGACCACCGGCCCGAGCGCGAGAGACCTTCCGATGCCGGAGCCCGACGACGGCGGGGAGCCGAGGATCAGCTACGTCGTCGCGCGACTCGAGCGGGCGATCCGGCGCGCGATCAACGAGCGTGTCGGTGCCCACGGGCTGACGGTGCTGCAGTACACGACGCTGAGCATCCTCGGCTACCGCGGCGAGCTCTCGAACGCCCAGCTGGCGCGTCGTGCGTACATGTCCCCGCAGGCGATGAGCGAGGTGATCGAGGCGCTCGAGGGCAAGGGGCTGATCGAACGTGCCCCGCGTCCCGGTCACCGGCGCGTCCTGCCCGCGGTGCTCACGGCGAAGGGCCGGAAGATGTTGCGCGCGTGCGACGCGGCGGTCGACGAGCTCGAGGCCGAGATGCTCCGCGGCCTGGGGCGGAGGGATCGGGCGTCGCTTCGGGCCGGCCTCGTCTCGGCGGTGCGGGCGCTCGGCGCAGGGCTGCCCGAGCGGTAGGGACTCGTAGGTTGTATCAAGTAACCTGATGTTCTTTGATCGTACGAGGAGGGCGTGATGGGCGTGCTGGACGGAAAGGCGGCGATCGTGACGGGCTCCGCGCGCGGGATCGGTCGCGCCACCGCGGAGCTCTTGACCGAGCACGGGGCGCGGGTGCTGATCAACGACCTGGACGAGGACCTCGCTGCGCAGGCGGCCTCGGAGATCGGCGGCGACACGGCCGTCTTCGGCGGCGACCTGACGCACGACGGCGTCCCCGAGGCGCTCGTGCAGAGGGCGGTGGACGCCTTCGGGCAGCTCGACATCGTCGTCAACAACGCCGGCTACACGTGGGACGGCATGGCCCACAAGATGAGCGACGAGCAGTTCCGCGCGATGCTCGAGATCCACACCGTCGTCCCCTTCAAGGTGCTCCGCGCCGCCGCGCCCTACCTGCGCGATGCGGGCAAGGCCGACAAGGAGGCGGGGCGCGAGGTCTTCCGCAAGGTGGTCAACGTGACGTCGATCTCGGGCACGCAGGGGAACCTCGGCCAGGTCAACTACTCGGCCGCGAAGGCGGGGCTCGTGGGTCTCACGAAGACCCTCGCGCGAGAGTGGGGGGCGTTCAAGGTCAACGTGAACGCGGTCGCGTTCGGGTTCGTCGAGACGCGGCTGACGGCGGCGTCCGACGACGGCGGCGAGACGATCGAGCGCGGCGGCCGCGAGATCCGGCTCGGGATCCCTGAGAAGATGCGGCAGATGGCGCCCCTGATCATCCCGCTCGGCCGCCCGGCGACGCCCGAGGACGCCGCCGGCCCGATCTTCTTCCTGTGCTCGCCGTGGTCGAACTTCGTCCACGGCCAGGTGATCACGGCCAGCGGGGGCCAGATGACCGGGATGACGACGTGAGCCGGGCGCACACGACCCGATGAGCATCGACCTCGACAAGATCGTCGCGATCGACGTCCACACCCACGCCGAGATCGGCAGCACGGGCGAGGACGGCCTCAGGCCCGAGTGGCGCGAGGCGGCGGCGCGGTACTTCGGCGAGGCGGGGAAGCCGACGGTCGAGGACGTCGCGGCCTACTACCGGGAGCGCAACATGGCGGCCGTCGTCTTCACGGTCGACGCCGAGACGGTGACCGGGCGCCCGTCCGTCCGCAACGAGGAGATCGCCGAGGTGGCCGCTGCGAACGCGGACGTGCTGATCCCGTTCGCCAGCGTCGACCCGCACCGGCCGAACGCCGTGGACGAGGTCCGTCGCCTGATCCGCGATTACTCCGTGCGCGGCTTCAAGTTCCATCCCAACGTCCAGGCGTTCTTCCCGAACGACCACGCCTTCTATCCCATCTACGAGGCGATCGAGGAGGCCGGCCTGCCGGCGCTCTTCCACACGGGGCACTCGGGCATCGGCACCGGGCTTCCGGGCGGCGGCGGCATCCGGCTCAAGTACTCGAACCCGATGCACGTCGACGACGTCGCGGTCGACTTCCCCTCGCTCAAGATCGTGCTCGCGCACCCGTCGTTCCCGTGGCAGGACGAGGCGATCTCGGTCGCGCTGCACAAGCAGCAGGTCTACATCGACCTCTCCGGCTGGTCGCCCAAGTACTTCGCGCCGCAGCTCGTCCGCTATGCGAACACGCAGCTGCGCGACCGCGTGCTCTTCGGCTCGGACTACCCCATGATCACGCCCGACCGCTGGCTCGCCGACTTCGCGGAGGCGGACTTCAAGGACGAGGTGCGCCCGCTGATCCTCAAGGAGAACGCCGCACGGCTGCTCGGCTTGACGCGCTGACGAGCTAGTCTCGAAGCCATGTGCCGCAACATCAGAACGCTCCACAACTTCGATCCCCCCGCCTCGAGCGAGGAGATCCACGCCGCCGCGCTCCAGTACGTGCGCAAGGTGAGCGGCTCGACGAAGCCGTCGAAGGCGAACGAGGCCGTGTTCGCACGGGCCGTCGACGAGATCGCGCACATCACGATGCATCTCCTCGACGACCTCGTCACCGCCGCGCCGCCGCGCGATCGCGACGTCGAGGCCGCGAAGGCGCGCGCCCGGGCCGAGAAGCGGTTCGGCGCCGCCGCGTAACACGGACCGACCCGGCAGAGTGGGGCGATGAGCCGCCCTGCCGACCCGTCGCCGGACGCTGCGCTCCGCGCCAACGTCCGCCTGCTGGGAGAGATCCTCGGGCGCGTCCTCGGCGAGCAGGAGGGCGAGGACGTGTACCGCCTGGAGGAGCGGATCCGCCTGCTCGCCCGGCTCGGTCGCCGCGGCGACGCAGGCGCGTCGCGGGCCCTCGCCGAGACGATCTCGCTGCTCGGCGTCGAGACCCAAGCGGTCGTGCTCCGGGCGTTCACCGTCTACTTCCACCTGGCCAACATCGCCGAGCAGCACCACCGAGTCCGGCGGCGTCGAGAGGTCGAGCGGGAGGGCGGGGTGCTGCGCGAGTCCCTCGACGAGGCCCTCGCTGCGCTCGAGCACGACGGCGTGCCCCGCGACGAGGTCGAGGCGGCGGCGCGCCGGGTCTCGGTCGAGCTCGTGCTGACTGCCCATCCGACGGAGGCGCTGCCGCGCACGATCCTCGAGAAGCACCGCCGGATCGCGCAGCTCCTCGAGGAGCTGGACGACCCCCGGCTCACGCGTGCCGAGCGCTCCGTCCGAGAGGAGGCGCTGGCGGAGGAGGTCACCATCCTCTGGCAGACGGACGAGGTCAGGTCGGAGCGGCCCCGCGTCGTCGACGAGATCCGACAGGTGCTCTGGTTTCTCGAGGACAGCCTGTGGGACGCCGCGCCCGCCCTTCTCGCGGCCTGGCGCGAGCGGCTGCCCGGCTCCCCGCTTCGCTTCGGCTCGTGGGTCGGCGGCGATCTGGACGGAAACCCGAACGCAGGCGCCGAGACGGTGCGCGAGGCGGTGGAGCGCGGCGCGCTGCTCGTACGGGAGCTCCTTCGCCGCGACGTCCGCGAGCTCGCCGCATCGTGGGGGATGTCGACCACGCTGGTCGACGCGGACCCCGCGGTCGGGGCCGTCGACCTGGAGACGGAGAGGAACCCGACCGAGCCGTATCGCCGCCGGCTGACGTCGATCTGGGAGCGGCTGGGCGAGGACTCGTACGCGTCCGCCGTCGAGCTCCTCGAGGAGCTCGACCTCGTCGAGGAGAGCCTGCGCGCCCACCGGGGCGCCCGCATCGCCGACGGCGGGCTCGCCGGCCTCCGGCGCCGTCTCGAGGTGTTCGGCCTCACCGGGCCGTCGCTCGACGTCCGCTTGCACTCGCGCTCGCTGACCGGCGACCCGGACGGCGTGCTCGCCGTCCTCGGCGAGGCCGCCGCGCTCCAGCGGCGGCGGGGCCGGGAGGCGATCGACACGCTCGTCCTCTCGATGACCCGCACGGCCGACGACGTGCTCCTCGCCGAGTCGCTCGCAGCGCACGCCGGCCTCGAGGTGGGCGTCGTCCCGCTGCTCGAGACGATCGACGACCTCCGCGGGGCCGGATCGCTCGCCGCCGAGCTCCTGGAGCGCAGCCCGCGCCCGCGCCTCGAGGTGATGGTCGGCTACTCCGACTCGGGGAAGGACGGCGGCGTGATCACCGCGCAGTGGGAGATCTTCCGCGCCCAGGAGGCCCTCGCGTGGCTGGGCGGCGAGCGGGGCGTCGAGCTGACGATCTTCCACGGTCGCGGGGGAAGCGCGGGGCGCGGGGGAGGGCCGACGCACGCGGCCGTCCTCGCACAGCCACCCCACGCGGTCGACGGCCGGCTCAAGCTCACCGAGCAGGGGGAGACGATCGCGTTCAAGTACGGGCTACCCGGCCTCGCGCGCCGGAACCTCGAGGCCGCCGTCGCCGCGACGCTCCTGACGGCCTTCCCCAACCGGGTCGTCGAGGAGGCTCCCTCCGGTGCGCGCGAGACGATCGAGTCGGTCTCGCAGGCGGCGCACGCGAGCTATCGGTCGGTCGTCTGGGACGACCCGGACCTCCCGCGGTTCCTCCGGGCGTTCACCCCGCTCGACGAGTTGACGCTGCTCGAGATCGGCTCGCGCCCTGCCTCGCGCCCCGACGCCGGGCAACCGAGCCAGCTGGAGGCGCTGCGCGCGATCCCCTGGGTGTTCGCCTGGACGCAGACACGCTGCATCGTCCCGGCCTGGCTCGGCGCCGGTGCGGGGCTCGCCGCGGCCCCCGTGGAGGAGCTCCGCTCGCTCTACGCCGGCTGGCCCTTCTTCCGCGCGCTCGTCGAGAGCCTCGAGATGTCGCTCGCGAAGTCGAGCATGGGGATCGCCGAGCGTTACCTGGAGCTGGTCGACGACGACGCGCTGGCGACGCGCGTCTTCCGCGTGCTGCGGGAGGAGCACGATCGCGCACGCGCCGCGGTGCTCGAGATCGTCGAGGAGCGCGAGCTGCTCGACCGCCACCCGGTGCTCCAGCAGTCCATCCGTCTGCGCAACCCGTACGTCGACCCGATGAACGCGATCCAGGTCGAGCTCCTGAAGCGGTGGCGCGGAGGCGACGAGGCGTCGTTGCGACCCCTGCTCCGCTCGATTGCCGGGATCGCCGCCGCGCTCCGGAACACCGGTTAGGCGGCGGCCGTCAGGCCGCGGCCAGCGAGGCGTTCTTGTCCGCGAGATAGCGCAGGTATGGCTCCGGGTCGATCGGCCCGCCGACGATCCGCTCGATCATGTCAGCCGGCGTGAACTTCCGGCCGTGCCGGTAGAGGTTCTCGCGGAGCCACTCGTAGATCTCGCCGAACGAGCCCTGCTCGACCAGGTCGTATGCGCTCGGCAGGTCGGCGAGCAGCCGCTCCCAGATCTGCACGGAGAGAACGTTCCCGAGCTGGTAGGTCGGGAAGTACCCGAACATCCCACCCGACCAGTGAACGTCCTGGAGACAGCCGAGCCGGTCGTTCGGCGGGCGGATCCCGAGGAGCCCCTCCATTCCCGTGTTCCATGCCTCCGGCAGGTCGGTTGTGGAGAGCCTCCCGGAGAGCAGCTCCTGCTCGAGCCGGAAGCGGAGGATGATGTGGAGGCCGTAGGTCGTCTCGTCGGCGTCGACGCGCACGAGCGACGGCCGCGCGCGGTTGATCGCCCGATGGAAGCGCTCCAGCGGGACCGCCGCGAGCACGTTCCCGAACCCGTCGCGGAACTGCGGGTAGAACCAGCGCCAGAACGGCAGCGAGCGCCCGATCACGTTCTCCCAGAGGCGGCTCTGCGACTCGTGGAGGGCCGACGAGCAGCCCGTCGAGAGGGGCGTCCGGTCGAGGGCACGGTCGCCGCCGTGCTCGTAGAGCCCGTGGCCCACCTCGTGCATCGTCGAGAAGATCGAGTTGCCGTGGAGGTCGTCCTCGGCGTAGCGGGTCGTCAGCCGGACGTCGCGCGTTGCGAACGAGATGCAGAAGGGGTGGACGGTCGGGTCGAGGCGGAAGCATTCGTCGGTGGCGCCGAACGCCCGCGCCACCACCAGTGACAGCTCGTGCTGGGCTTCCGCCGAGTACGGGCCGTCGACAAACGGCTCGGGCTCGTCGTCTCCTGCGGCCGCGACGAGGTCGCGGAGCGCCGGCTCGAGGCGGTCGAAGACGCGTCGCACCTCGTCGGTGCGCGTGCCTGGCTCGAAGTCGTCGAGCAGGGGGTCGTACGGATCGGCCGGCGTGGGGAAGCAGTCGACGTACTGCCGCTTGAGCTCGAGCGTCCGGTCGAGCACCGGCCGGAAGCCCGCGAAGTCGTCGTCGGCACGGGCGCGGGCCCACGCCTCCATCCCCTCCGACGCGAGCTTCGTCATCTCGCCGCGGAGCGCGGCCGGGACGCGTCGCGCCTTCTCCCAGTCTCGTCTCGTCACGGCCACGAGGCACGCGTCGTCCGAGTCGGGATCGAGATCGGCCGTCTCGGGGCTCAGCTGCTCGAGCAGCACGCCGATCTCGTCGCGCACGAAGAGCTCGTGGGCGAAGCGGTGGAGCGTCGCCAGGGTCTCGGCGCGCGTCTCGGCGCCAGCGGGGGGCATCATCACGAGCTGGTCCCACTCGAGGACGCGCGCGGCGACGACGAGGTCGTCGATCTGCGTCAGCTCGCGGCCAAGAGCGGTCAGGGCCTCCGACACGGCGACCGCATCGTAGACGCTGTCGCCCGGAATCACCTGCGGGTGGTCGGACACGAAGAGCAGGCTTGTGGTGATTCGACACAAGCGGGTCTCGCCGCCCCGCACCGCCAGTGGCCGCCGTCAGCGCGGCTCCGCGTCGATACGGACGCCGTCGACGCGGACGGGATGGTCGGCGGCGGCGAGGAGCTCCGTGTCCCCCGCGGAGTCGCCGTACGCCCAGAGCTCGGCTTCGGCGAGGCCGGCGCCGTCGAGCCACTCGCGTACGCGTCGGGCCTTCTCGGGCCCGCGGCAGTTCCCGCCCACCAGCCCTCCCGTGAGCCGTCCGTCGCTACCCCGCTCGAGCCGGGTGCACACGACCGCATCGACGTCGAGCAGCTCGCCGAGCGGGACGAGGTACGGATCGAGCGACGCCGACGCGAGGACGACCGTGTGGCCGAGCTCGCGATGCCGCCGGAGGCGGGCGGTCGTGTCGTCGCGCAGGAGGTCGGACGCCACCTCCTGCGCGAACGATGCTCCGAGGCGGTCGACCTCCTCCGCATCCAGTCCGCGGAGCGCGCTGCAGGCGATCTCCTTCAGCCGGTCCCGATCCCGGTGGAGAAGAGCCCCGGCGAGCGCGACCGGGTGGCCGAGCAACGTGGTGGCGAGCCGGCGACCGGCGACGCGGCGCAGGAAGGGCGTGACGCAGTCGCGCGTCGTGAGGGTGCCGTCGACGTCGAACGCGGCGACGACGGCGGGCGATCCCGGAGACGGGGGCGTCGGGGGCACGAGCCGAACGAGGCTATACACTCGTGCCGTGTCCGACGGCCCCGAGATCTTCGACGACCTCTATCTCGGCCTGCAGGCAGGCGGCGCGCTGCGCAAGCAGCGCCGCGGCGAGGAGCTGACCGAGCAGGAGCGCGAGGCGATCGGCCGCTGGCAGCAGATGTCGATGTGGCGCAAGGGCGTTGCGGTGGGCGCCTTCGCGGTCGGTACGTTCGGCCTCGGCTTCACCCTCGGCGGCCTCGTCTTCGGCCGCAGGGCGCGCAAGGCCTAGCGCTCCCCTGCGGGAAGCGCTAGCTGCTCCGTGACGGTGCGGCGCATGAAAAACAGAACACTTGTTCGATCCGACCGCGCGGGCTAGACTCGTCCCTGATGGCCGATCAGCTCGTCGTTCACGGCGCCCGCGAGCACAACCTGAAGGACGTGACCGTCGCGCTCCCGCGCAACGCGCTCGTCTGCGTGACCGGGCTCTCGGGCTCGGGCAAGTCGAGCCTCGCGTTCGACACCATCTACGCGGAGGGGCAGCGGCGCTACGTCGAGTCGCTCTCCGCGTATGCGCGGCAGTTCCTGCAGATGATGGAGAAGCCCGACGTGGACTCGATCGACGGGCTCTCGCCGGCGATCTCGATCGACCAGAAGACGACCTCGCGCAACCCGCGCTCGACCGTCGGCACGGTGACCGAGATCTACGACTACCTGCGGCTCCTCTACGCGCGGGTCGGGCGGCCGCACTGCCCGATCTGCGGACGCCCGATCGCCGGCCAGTCGCTCGACCAGATCGTCGAGCAGGTGCTCGCGCTCCCGGCCGGGGCCAAGTTCACCGTCAACGCCCCGGTCGTCCGCGACCGCAAGGGCGAGTTCCGCGACGTCCTCGAGGAGCTCCGCCGCGACGGGTTCACGCGGGTCAAGGTCGACGGCGAGCAGCGCCTCCTCGAGGAGGAGATCACCCTCGACAAGAAGTTCAAGCACACGATCGAGGTGGTCGTCGACCGCCTCGTGATGAAGGCGGATCTGCGCCAGCGCCTCACGCAGTCGATCGAGACGGCGACGTCGCTGGCCGAGGGCCTGGTGGGAATCGACGTCGTCGACGGCGACACGTACCTGTACAGCGAGAACTTCGCCTGCCCCGAGCACGGTGTCGGCCTCCCGGAGCTGGAGCCGCGGATCTTCTCGTTCAACGCGCCGCACGGCGCGTGCCCGCGGTGCACCGGGCTCGGCTCGCAGCTCGAGATCGACCCCGACCTGCTCGTCCCCGACCCCAGCCTGTCGATCGAGGAGGGCGCGCTCGTGCCGTGGTCGCTCGGCGGCCAGGGCTTCTACGAGTCGGTCATCAAGGCGGTCGCCGACCGGTACGAGATCGATCTGCAGACGCCGTGGCGCGAGCTCGACCGTGATGACCAGGACCGGTTCCTGAACGGAACGAACGGCGACCGGATCCTCGTCACCTACCGGAACCGCATGGGCCGCAAGCGCCAGTACACGATGGCGTTCGATGGGCTCGTCAGCAACCTCCAGCGCCGGTACCGCGAGACCGACTCGAGCCAGCAGCGCGAGCGGATCGAGGAGTACATGTCGATGCGGCCGTGCCCGGTCTGCAGCGGCGCTCGGCTCAAGCCGGAGGTGCTCGCCGTCACGGTCGGCGACAAGTCGATCCACGCCTTCTCGCAGCTGTCGGTCACGGCCGCGCTGCGGTTCGTCGACGGGCTCGAGCTGACGCCCACCGAGGGGCTGATCGGGCGGCGGATCCTGAAGGAGATCCGCGAGCGGCTCACGTTCCTCGACGATGTCGGCGTCGGCTACCTCAACCTCGACCGCGCGGCCCGGACGCTCTCGGGCGGCGAGGCGCAGCGGCTGCGGCTCGCGACGCAGATCGGCTCGCAGCTGGTCGGCGTCCTCTACATCCTCGACGAGCCGTCGATCGGACTCCACCAGCGCGACAACGGCCGCCTGATCGGGACGCTCGAGCGCCTGCGCGACCTCGGCAACACCGTGCTCGTCGTCGAGCACGACGAGCAGATGATGCGCACCGCCGACTGGCTCGTCGACATGGGCCCCGGCGCGGGCGAGCACGGGGGAGAGGTCGTCGCGGAGGGGACCGCGACCGAGGTGATGCGGAACCGGCGGTCGGTCACGGGAGACTTCCTCTCGGGGAAGCGGCGGATCGAGGTACCCGAGCGGCGCGACGAGGATCGCGGCGCGTTCCGCGTGCTCGGAGCGCGCGAGCACAACTTGAAGGACGTCGACGTCGAGTTCCCCGTAGGCAAGTTCGTCTGCGTCACGGGCGTGTCCGGCTCGGGCAAGTCGACGCTCGTCAACGAGATCGTCTACAAGGCCCTCGCCAACCGGCTACTGAAGACGCGGACGAAGCCCGGCGCGCACGACGGCGTCGAGGGGATCGACTGCTTCGACAAGGTGATCGAGATCGACCAGACGCCGATCGGCCGGACGCCGCGCTCCAACCCCGCGACGTACACCGATCTCTTCACCCACGTCCGCGAGCTCTACTCGCTGACCCCAGAGGCGAAGGTGCGCGGCTACAAGCCAGGGCGGTTCTCGTTCAACGTCCGCGGCGGACGCTGCGAGACGTGCAAGGGCGACGGGCAGATCAAGATCGAGATGCACTTCCTGCCCGACGTCTACGTGCCCTGCGAGACGTGCCACGGGCGGCGGTACAACCGCGAGACGCTCGAGGTGCGGTTCAAGGGGAAGTCGATCGCCGACGTGCTCGAGATGTCGGTCGAGGAGGCGCTCGAGTTCTTCGCGAAGATCCCGAAGATCCGGCGGCGGCTGCAGACGCTCCACGATGTGGGGCTCGACTACATTCGCCTGGGCCAGCCGGCGACCACACTCTCGGGCGGCGAGGCGCAGCGGGTGAAGCTCGCCGCGGAGCTCTCGAAGGTCGCGACCGGGCGGACGCTCTACATCCTCGACGAGCCGACGACGGGCCTCCACTTCGCCGACATCGAGAAGCTGCTCGAGGTGCTGCAGCGCCTCGTCGACGCGGGGAACACGGTGCTCGTGATCGAGCACAACCTCGACGTGATCAAGCAGGCCGACTGGATCGTCGACCTCGGGCCGGAGGGCGGCGAGGCCGGGGGAGAGGTGATCGCCGCCGGGACGCCGGAGGACGTGGCCGAGGTCGAGGAGTCCCACACCGGGCAGTTCCTCCGCGCGGTGCTCGCGCAGCCGGCCGCCGCGGCCGCCTGAGCGGCGATCCCGCGGCCGGGGCGCTCCTGGCGCCCGCGACGCCCGCCTGAGATCCTCGCGCGATGGCGACCAGCATCGCGATCGGCGCACGGCTCGTCGCCGTGCGCGAGCTGTGGGGCAACCGGGATCTCCGCCGTGCGGAGCTCGCCTGGGGCGGGTTCCACGCCGCCGAATGGGCGTCGCTCGTCGCGCTGAGCGTCGTCGCGTTCGATGCCGACGGCGCGGCCGCGGTCGGCCTCGTGCTGTTCGCGCGAATGGTTCCCAGCGCCATCGTGGCGCCGCTCGTCGCGGTCGTCGGCGATCGATACCGGAGGGAGCGGATCCTGGTCGTCGTGCACCTCGTCCGCTCGCTCGCATGCCTCGGAGCGGCGCTGGCGCTCATGGGGGGTGCCGACCCCCTCGTCGTCTACGTGCTCGCGATCCTCGCGGCGGTGCCGCTTGCCGCACACCGTCCGTGCCACCTCGCGCTCGCCCCGCTGCTCGCGCGGACACCACGGGAGCTCGCTGCCTCGAACGTCGCCGCGCTGACGTTCGAGTCCACGGCCGTGTTGGTGGGGCCGGCCGCTGCCGCCCTGATCCTTGCGGTGTCGACTCCGGCCGCGGTCTTCGGCGCCTGCGCGGCGGCCTCTTTCCTGTCGTTCGTCGCGATCGCGGGGATTCGCCCCTCCGCGACCGTGGGGCCCGCGGCTGCGCAGCACCCTGGGGTCCTTCACGAGCTTCGCGAGGGTGCGCGGGCGTTGGTGGGGAACCCACCCGTGCGACTGGTGGTCGGCCTGTTCGGCGCCCAGGCGTTCGTGCGCGGCGTCCTCGGGGTGCTGCTCGTGGTCCTCGCGATCGAGCTCCTCGGGATCGGCGAGTCGGGTGTCGGGATCCTGACGGCCGCGTTCGGCGTGGGAGGCATCCTCGGCGCGCTGGCAGGAATCTCGCTCGTCGGACGCGGCCGCCTCGGCCGCCCGTTCCAGCTGTCACTCGCCGGCTGGGGCCTGCCGCTCGTCGTGATCGGCGTCTGGCCCGAGACACCGGTCGCGGTGGTGTGCCTGGCGCTCTCGGGCCTCGCCAACAGCCTGCTGGACGTCTCGGGGTTCACGAGCATGCAGGAGCACGCGGACGAGAAGGTGATCGGCCGCATCTTCGGGCTGTTCGAGCTGGTGGTGATCGCGGCGGTGGGGATCGGCGCGCTCGTCGCGCCGATCGCGAACGATCTGCTCGGCTCGCGCGGCGCGCTGATCGCCGCGGGCGCACTCCTCGCTCTCCTGGCGGTGCTCGCCCACGCCCCGCTCGGGCACGTCGACGACGGCATGGAAGTGCGTGCCGCGGAGCTCGAGCTCCTCCAGCGGACGACCGTCTTCTCTCCGTTGCCGTACGCGGCACTCAGGCGGCTCGCCTCGTCGCTGGGCGAGCGGCGCGCAGCCGCAGGCGAGGCGATCGTGACGCAGGGTGACGACGGCGACCTCGTGTACGTGATCGAAGACGGGCGCGTCTCGATCAGCCGCGACGGCGAGGCGCTCGGAGAGCTCGGGCCGGACGACGTGTTCGGCGAGCTCGCGCTCCTCCTCGACGTGCCCCGGACGGCGACCGTGACCGCGAACGAGCCCGTGCTGCTCCGAACGCTCGCACGCGATCCGTTCCTCTCTGCGGTGACCGGGAACCAGCTCAGCCACGAGGAGCTCCGCCGCCTCGTCGAAGCGCGGACGCCGGCGGAGCTCGCGACGACCCGGTAGCCGCATCAGACTCATCCCGCACGCGGCGCGCGGCTAGCCTCCCGCGACGTGGGCGCGAAGCGGACGGTCGTGATCATCGGGGCGGGCTTCAGCGGAACCGCCGTCGCGATCCACCTGCTGCGCACCAGCGCTGGGACGGTGGAGCGCGTCTTCCTCGTCGAGCGCGCCGACCGCAACGTCGGCGGCGTCGCCTACCAGACGCCCTCGGCGAGCCACACGCTGAACGTCCCGGCGGGACGGATGAGCGCCTTCGAGGACGACCCCGACCACTTTCTCCGCTACGTGCGCCTCCGCGAGCCGGCGCTGACCGGCGGGTCGTTCGTGCCGCGGCGGCTCTACGGCGAGTACCTCGCCGACACGCTCGAGCAGGCGCGGCGCGAGTCCGCCCTGCCGCTGATCCGCGTCTCGGGCGAGGTCGTCGCGATCGACTACCGTCCCGATGCGGTCGTGCTGACACTGGACGACGGGCGGCTGCTGACCGCCGACCGCGCGCTGCTCGCGATCGGGAACTACCCGCCGTCCGATCCTCCCGTCGGCGACGAGGCGTTCTTCGCGAGCATCCGCTACGCGCGTGACCCGTGGGCGCGGGACGCCCTCGAGATGGACCGGCGTGAGGACGTCCTCCTGATCGGAACCGGGCTCACGATGTGCGACGTCGCGCTCGCCCTGCGCGACGCCGATCACCGCGGTCGCATGATCGCCGTCTCCCGCCGCGGTCTCCTTCCGCAGGCACACCGCGTCTCGGCAAAGCCGCCTCCGCATCTCGATCGCCCGGCGACGATCGACGAGTGGCCGGGCACGGCGCTCGGGATGCTCCGCGGCCTGCGCCGGGAGGTGCGCGAACGAGCAGGCGAGGGCGTCGACTGGCGTGAGGTCGTCACGTCCGTCCGTCACGACACCCCCGCCTTGTGGCAGCGGCTCGACGCCGACGAGCGGCGGCGCTTCCTGCGTCACCTGCGGCCGTACTGGGAGACCCACCGTCACCGCTCCTCGCCCGAGACGGCACTCGCCATCGAGGAGCTGGTGGAGGCCGGGCGCCTCGAGATCGTTGCCGGGCGGATCGAGCGGCTGACGGAGGACGCCGGCGCCGTCGCTGTCACGTTGCGCCGACGCCGTACCGCCGAGCCGGAGACGATCCGCGTCGGCAAGGTCATCAACTGCACGGGGCCCGACACCGACCTCGCGTGGGTGCGGGACCCGCTGGTCGCGGCGCTGCGCCGCGACGGGCTGGTCCGGCCGGACGAGCTCGGGCTAGGGCTCGACTCGGACGCGGACGGGCGCCTGCTGGCGGCCGACGGGCACGCGAGCCGGCGCCTGTTCCTCGTCGGCCCGCTGCGGAAGGGGCAGCTCTGGGAGAACACCGCCGTTCCAGAGCTTCGGGTCGAGGCGAGGCGGATGGCCGAGCTGCTCGCCGAAGGCTCCCCGACGTGAGCGCCGAGCGACGCTCGCCGCTGCCGCGTACCCTCGTGGCGTGAGCGAGCATCCGGTCAAGCCGGTCGAGCGGGCCGATCGTGCCGGCGGCGAGCGGGCCGCGGCGGGTGAGACCGCGGTGCGGGCCTGGTGGCGCCGCGTGCCCCGCGTCGTGACTGCCCCTCGGTCGGTGTTCTCGGCGCTCGCGGAGACGGACGATCTCGACGTCGACGCCCGGTCGGAGCCCGTGCTCGCGATCACGATCCTCGCCGGGATGGGCGCAGTGCTCCTGACCCCGGCGTGGGGCAGCGTGATGGACGACGGATCGGTGGACGGCCTCGTGGTGCTCGTCGTGACCTTCGTCGCCGGGCTCTTCTACGGCGCAGCGGGGTACTTCCTGCTCGGCCTCGCGCTCTGGCTCGGGGCGAAGGCGGTCGGCGTCGACCAGCCGTTCAAGATCGCACGCCAGCTCGTCGCGTTCGCGGCGCTCCCGCTCGCGCTCTCGCTCGTGGTCGTCGTCCCGGTCATCGCGATCGCGTTCGGGGACGACTGGTTCCGCACGGGCGGCGACGACACGGGGACCGGGCGCGCGATCGTCGTCGGAATCGGGCTCGTCTTCGCCTCGTGGTCGCTCGGGCTCGTGGCGCTCGGCCTGCGAACGACGTTCCGCCTGCCGTGGCGCGGTGTCGTCGGTGCGCTGGCCCTTGCCGCCGTGATGGTCGGCGCCTTCGCCGTGCTCCCGAGCGTCCTGTAGGCCGCACCGCCTCCCTAGCGCTCGGCTTCCAAGGCTCGGTCGTTGCCGACGATCGCACGGAAGGCACCGAGCTCCTCGTCCGACATGCCGTACGTGTGCACCGCCTCGGGGAAGCGGTGCTCGCGCACGTCGTCGGCGTAGGCGGAGACGGCCTCGCGGATCGCCGTCGCCAGGTCCGCGTAACGCTTCACGAAGCGCGGGGACGCGCCCTCGTAGAGGCCGAGCAGGTCGTGCCAGACGAGCACCTGTCCGTCGGTCGCTGCGCCCGCGCCGATCCCGATGGTCGGCACCGTCAGACGTCGCGTGATCTCCTCGGCGACGGGGGCCGGCACGGCCTCGAGCACGATCGAGAAGCAGCCCGCGGCCTCGAGGGCGCGGGCGTCGTCGATCAGCCGGTGAGCCTGCTCCGCCGTGCGCCCCTGCGCCTTGAAGCCGCCGAGCGCGGTCGCGGACTGGGGCGTGAGGCCGATGTGGCCCATCACGGGGATCCCCGCGCCGACGATCGCGGCGACCCGCGAGAGCGTGGGCCCGGCGCCCTCGAGCTTGACGGCGTCGGCGCCCGCCTCCTTGACGAAGCGGATCGCGTTGGCGACCGCGTCGGCGTCCGAGACCTGGAACGAGCCGAACGGCATGTCGGCGATCACGAGCGGCCGGCGGGCACCGCGCGTCGCGGCACGGGTGAGGACGAGCATGTCGTCCATCGACGCGGGCACGGTCGAGTCGTGGCCGAGCACGGTCATGGCGGCGGAGTCGCCCACGAGCACGAGGTCGACGCCCGCCTCGTCCGCGAGGCGGCCGGACGGTGCGTCGTAGGCGGTCACCATCACGATCGGCTGCCGGCGTGCCTTCAGCCCGGCGAGCTCGGTGATCGGCAGCTTCCCCGGGGCGGGCGTGCCGGGTGCGGGTGTACGGGGTCGGGTGCTCACGGATCCTCCTCCGGGCTGCTGTCGTCGTTCAGGGGGACGTTGTCGATCAGGCGTGTCGAGCCGACGCGGACCGCGGCGGCGAGGGCGGGAGGGTCGAACGGCGCGACGGTCACGTACTCGACGTCGAGACCGGCGGCCTCCAGGATCGCGCGGGCCGCCCCGGCGTCACGGGTCGCGAGCGCGCGGGGAAGCGCGAGGGCGCGGGCGCGCTCCTGGGCCGACAGTAGGACGTTGCGCGACGAGAGCGCGAGGCCGTCGGAGTCGCGCACGGTGGGGACGACGACCAGCTCGAGCTCGAGGTGGAGGTCACCGATCATCCGGCGGAGCACCTCGACCTGCTGTGCGTCCTTCCGACCGAAGAAGACGAGGTCGGGGCGGACGATCGTGAAGAGCTTGAGGCAGATCGTCGCGACGCCCCGGAAGTGGCCGGGCCGGTGCTCTCCTTCGAGCATCGCGCCGAGGTCGGTCACGTCGACCCACGTCTGGTACCCGGGTGGGTACATCTCCTCCGCGGACGGCGCGAAGACGATGTCGACGCCGGCCTCTCGCGCAAGCCCGAGATCGCGAGCCTCGTCGCGGGGGTAGCCGTTCAGGTCGGCAGGCTCGCCGAACTGCGCGGGATTGACGAAGAGGCTCATCACGACCGTGTCGCTCGTCTCGCGTGCGGCTTCGAGCAGGGCGAGATGGCCGCCGTGCAGCGCGCCCATCGTCGGCACGAGCCCGATGGGCCCGTCACGGCGAGCCGCAAGCGCGGCGCGCACATCGTGCACGGTGCGAACGACGATCACGTCCGGCTCCCCTGCGAGACGGTCTCCCGAGCGGTGAGAGCGGCGAGGGCGTCGTAGGCCGGCAGCAGGTGGGGCGCCGCGGTCGCGATCGCGGCGCGGTGCCGCTCGACGGTCTCCCAGTCGCCACGCTCGATCGGCCCGGTCAGCTCGAAGCCGTTCTCGATCACGCGCCGCATGAGCGGGTCGAGGGCCTCGTCCGGCACGTCCGCCTCGGCGAGGAGCTCTCCGGCGGCGCGCCGCAGCGTCACGAGGTAGTTCGACGCGATCGCCGCGCCTGCGTGGTAGAGCGACCGCCGGTCGTCGGCGAGCGCGAACGGCCGCAGGCCGAGCAGCTCCGCGAGCTCGGTGCCGACCTCGACCGCCTCGTCGGTCTCGCCCGCGACGGCCGCCCAGGCGCCGTCGAGCTGCTCGGGCCCGCGGGCGTGGGTGAAGCTCTGCAGGGGGTGGACCGAGAACCGCCGGGCGTGCGGCTCGAGCGCGGCGAGGGGCGTGCCGCCGCTCACGTGCGCGACCCACGGCCCGGGCTCGATCGTGCGCGCCACCTCGGCGATCGCGCGGTCGGGCACGCAGAGCAGGACGAGCGCCGCGCCCTCGGCGCGCAGCTCGACACCGCGCTCGGCGAGGCGAGCGCTCACGGCGCTGCCGACACGGCCACGCATACCGATGACGTCGACGCTCTCGATCATCCAAGGCTCCAGTTCCTCTGGGGATACCGGGCACTCGTGAGAATACTCGAACCGATGCGGTCGCCGCGCTTCTCGCCACGGAGACGACGGGCGGCGGGTCGCTGCCCTCGGCGACCGCCGATCGGCAGGTCGACCGACGCAGGCACGAGCCGCGTCACCCCCAACCTCCGGCTCGATGCGTCCGTGGAAACCCTGATGCGTCGACGTAGCCGCGACCTAGAGGCTTCGGATGAAGCTCAACCCGGCCCCGAGCATCGCCGGGCGACGACAGGAGGAGGCAACGTGCCCAAGTACGTGACTCTCTACAACTGGACGGACCAGGGCGCCGCAAGCGCCAAGGACACCGTCAACCGCTACCAGGCCGCCAAGCAGCTCGTCGAGAGCAAGGGCGGCACGATCGAGACGATCCTCTGGACGGTCGGCCCGTACGACCTCGTCACGGTTGCCGACTTCCCCGACGACGAGACGGGCACGGCGGTCGCTCTTCAGCTCGCCTCGACCGGCAACCTCCGCTCGATCACGATGCGCGGGTTCGATGAAGGCCAGATGAAGGGGATCATCGAGAAGATGGCCTAGTCCCTGTGACCTCAGCCGATCCGCGACGAGGCGCCGCCGCAACGGAGTCCCGTCGGCGTGTCCGCCACCGCACAGTTCAGCGAGCGAAGATGACACAATGAGCGACCCCCTGGACCGATTTCGGACGGGGCACTCGAACGCTGGACGGAAGGAGGTTCGTATGGCCGGACTCGAGGTTCGTGCCTTCGACGCACCCGACGAGGTGCGGACGCCTGCCAAGACTCAGGTGGACGTCGTCAACATGGGTGGAACCACTGCAGCCCGCTTGACGCTCGAGCCCGGATGGAAGTGGTCGGAGTGCATCAAGCCGATCGCCGGGACCGACACCTGTCAGGTGCGGCATGTCGGCGTCGTTCAGTCCGGCACGATTCACGTGAGCCACGAGGACGGCACCGAGGGAGAGATCGGGGCTGGAGAGGCATACGTCATCGAGCCCGGTCACGATGCGTGGGTTGTCGGCGACGAGCCTTTCGTCGGCTTCGAGTTCGAGTCACCGACAGCCGAGGTGTACGCGAAGGGCTAGGCGCGCTGGCGGCCGGCCAGAA
>CAWAXS010000027.1:0-35044 GCA_963786055.1 uncultured Actinomycetes bacterium
TTTACACTCCACGCCACGCAACGGGAAGGCCCGGCCCGGCGCCGGGCGCACGGTCTCCCACGAAGGAGGAGGAAGAGCTTGAAGCTCAAGAGGAATGGGGTACTCCTCGCCGGTCTGCTCGTCGCCGCCGTCGCGCTCGTCGCGGCAGGCTGCGGTGGCGGCGGTGGCGGCGGGGCACCCGAAGCCCTGCCGTCGTCGTCGTGCACCGGGATCGAGTACAAGGGCGACGGGGACCCGGATTACCTGCTGGTGTCCGACTTCCCGCTCCAGGGATCGTCGAGGACGCAGACGGAGCAGATCGTTGCAGCGATCCGCTACCAGCTCGGCCAGCAGAACTGGAAGGCCGGCGACTACAACATCGGCTACCAGTCGTGCGACGACGCGACCGCGCAGGCCGGCAAGTGGGATTCCGGCAAGTGCTCCTCGAACGCCAACGCGTACGCCGCGAACGACAAGGTGATCGGGATCATCGGCACCTTCAACTCGGGCTGCGCTGCGATCATCATCCCGGTCGTCAACCAGGCGTCGGACGGCGGCATCGCGATGGTCTCGCCGGCGAACACGTACCCGTGTCTGACGGTGAACCTCCCCGGCGGCTGTGACTCGACCGAGCCCGACAAGTACTACCCGTCGGGGACCCGCAACTACGCCCGCGTGGTCGCGCACGACGCGTACCAGGGCGCGGCCGTCGCCGAGTTCATGCAGTCGCAGGGCGTCAAGAGCGTCTACATCCTCAACGACAAGGAGGCCTACGGCCTCGGCGTCGCGACGACGACGCGCAACGCGGCGGAGTCCCTCGGGATCAAGATCGCGGGCTTCGAGGCCTGGGACCCGAAGGCGACCAGCTACACCTCGCAGTTCAACAAGATCAAGGCGACGGGGGCCGACGCGGTGTTCCTCGGCGGCCTGATCGACGAGAACGGCGCGCAGGTGATCAAGGACAAGGTCGCCGTCCTCGGGCCGAACGACGGGGACGTCAAGCTGCTCGCCCCGGACGGCTTCACGACCCAGGCGACGATCGACGAGGCGGGCACCGCAGCGACGGGCATGTTCATGTCGGTCGCGGGCGTGCCGATCGACACGTTCAAGGGCACGGCCCTCGACTTCATCGACGGCCTCCAGAAGGGACCGCTCCAGGGCAAGGCGATCGATCCGTACGCGATCTACGGCGGCCAGGCCGCACAGGTCATGTTGGATGCGATCGCGGCGTCCGACGGGACTCGCTCGGACGTGATCAAGAAGGTGTTCGAGTCCAACGTGACGGACGGCCTGCTCGGGTCGTTCAAGATCGACGCCAACGGCGACCCCGAGGAGGCCTCGGGCGCCGTCGTCGGCTTCACCATCTACGTGGCCACCGACCAGCTGACCACCAAGACGACCGTCTCGCCGAAGCCGGAGACGGTTTCGGCGGCCGGCGGCCAGTAAGCCGACCGTCGGAGGCCGGTCACTCGGGGCGGGAGGGCTATTGCCCTCCCGCCCCTTTTCGTTCTAGAGTCCCGCGATCCGATGAGAGACACGCTCACCAGGGTGTTGCGGTGGCTTCGGAACCCGAGGGTCGTCAACGGCATCGGGCTCGGCCTCGTGGCGATCGTCGGGCTCTGGCTCCTCGTGAACTTCCTCAAGGGCCCCGAGGAGTTCATCAACGTGGCTCTCGACGGGCTGACGCGCGGCTCGATCTACGGCGTCGTCGCCCTCGGGTACACGCTGGTGTACGGCATCCTCCAGCTGATCAACTTCGCGCACGGAGACGTGTTCTCGCTCTCGGGGCTCGTCGCGAGCACCATGCTCCTCACCGTGTTCGGGCTGGACGGCAGTTCGAGCAACCTCGCGGTCGTCGGCGGGATCATCGTGACGCTGGCGATCACGATCCCCCTGTTCGCCGTCATCAACGCGTCGATCGAGCGGGTCGCCTATCGGCCGCTGCGCAACGCACCGCGGCTGACGCCGCTGATCACCGCGGTCGGGATGTCGTTCATCGTCTCCAACATCTCGCTCGCGCTCTACGGCGTCGACTACGAGAGCGGCTCCGAGCTCATCCCCCAGGGAGCCGCGTTCGAGATCGGGGACATTCGCTTCACCTGGAAGCTCGTCGTGGCGCTCGCGATCATCATCCCGGCGCTCGTCGCGCTGAGCTGGTTCGTGGGCTACACGCGCCAGGGCAAGGCGATGCGCGCGGTCTCCCAGGACACCGAGGCCTCGGCGATGATGGGGATCAACGTCAACCGGACGATCTCCGTGACGTTCTTCCTCGCGGGCTCGCTCGCGGCCGTAGCCGGCCTCGTCTTCCTGCTCGAGTACAACATCCGCTACGACACCGGCTTCGAGCTCGGCCTGATCGCCTTCACGGCGGCTGTGCTCGGCGGTATCGGCAACCTCGCGGGTGCCGTCGTCGGCGCGCTCGTGATCGGGTTCGTCCAGTCGTTCAACGAGGGCCTCACCTGGTTCGCGCCAGGCGGCGACTGGACCCGCTCGATCGTCTTCGGGATCCTCATCGCCGTCCTCGTGTTCCGGCCGGAAGGTCTGCTCGGGGAGCAGACACCCGAGGGCGCATGAGCGGGCTCGCGGCGCGCGCGAAGGGTCTCCGCGCCAACCGGAACGCCTGGCTCGTGCCCGCTGCGATCGGTCTGGGGATCGTGTACCCGTTCATCGAGGACGGTCTCAGCAACCTCCCGTTGATCGGCGACTTCATGCCGACCACCGGCACGCTGGTCGTGATGATCGCCTTCACGATGATGGCCGTCGGCCTCAACATCGTCGTCGGGTACTGCGGGCTGCTCGATCTCGGATACGTCGCCTTCTACGCGGTCGGGGCGTACACGGCCGGCTGGTTCGCGTCGCAGCACTTCGAGCAGGTCACGTTCCATCTCGGCTCGTCGGTCGACAACGACAAGGTCGGAATCCACGTCACAATGTGGCTCGTGCTCATCGCGGCGGGGCTGCTGACGATGCTCGCGGGCATCATCATCGGCCTCCCGACGCTGCGGCTGCGCGGCGACTACCTCGCGATCGTCACCCTCGGGTTCGGGGAGATCATCCCCCAGGTCGTCCGCAACGGCGACAGCTTCGGTGGCTTCAACCTGACGAACGGCACCTTCGGCATCGCCCCGATCGACCCGGTCGGCTTCCCTGTGCTCAGCGCGATCGGGCTGCCGGACAACTTCCAGGCCTCGGACAACCGCGAGCGCTGGTACTACCTGGTCGCCTTCCTGCTGCTCCTGTTCACGGTGTTCTGCTCCGTCCGGCTGCGGGACTCGAGGCTGGGGCGGGCGTGGATCGCGATCCGCGAGGACGAGACCGCCGCCGCGGCGATGGGCGTCCCGCTGATGAGGACGAAGACCTGGGCATACGCGCTCGGCGCGTTCTTCGGCGGCGTGGCGGGCGCGTACTACGCGAGCTTCAAGTCGGGCGCGTTCCCCGCGGACTTCTACTTCAACATCTCCGTGTTCCTGCTCTGCATGGTGATCCTCGGCGGGATGGGGAGCATCTGGGGCGTGATCGTCGGGGGGATGATCCTCGCGTACCTGAACTTCAACGGGCTCTCGGTGATCGGCAGCAAGATCCAGGACGCGGGGCTCGACTTCGACCCGACCAAGTACCAGTTCGGGATCTACGGGATCATCATCGTCCTGATGATGCTGTTCCGCCCTGCAGGCCTCATCCCGGAGCGTCGCCACAAGATCGAGCTGGAGGAGGGCGTGCACGACACGCCGTTCTACGACGTCCAGACCGAGGGGGCCCTCACCGACCGCGACCCGAGCGACGACTGATGGTGGCCCCGGACAACCTGCTGGTCGCGACGAAGGTCCGCAAGGAGTTCGGCGGCCTGGTGGCGACCGACGACGTCGACTTCACGATCCCGCGCGGCTCGATCGTCGCGCTGATCGGGCCCAACGGCGCCGGGAAGACGACCTTCTTCAACCAGCTCACCGGCGTCTACAAGCCGACCTCGGGCTCGATCGTGTTCGACGGGACCGAGGTGGTCAACATGCCGCCGCACGCGATCACCGCCCTCGGCATCGGCCGCACGTTCCAGAACATCCGGCTGTTCTCCCAGATGACCGCGCTCGAGAACGTGCTCGTCGGGATGAACTGCCGACTGCACACCGGGATCGTCGGCGCGATCGTGCGGCCGCGCCGGGTGAAGCGAGAGGAGGCCGAGGCACGCGACCGCGCGCGCGAGCTCCTCGTCTACA
The DNA here is from genome assembly GCA_963786055.1 of uncultured Actinomycetes bacterium. Lineage (GTDB taxonomy): Bacteria > Actinomycetota > Thermoleophilia > Gaiellales > Gaiellaceae > Gaiella. Next base: position 4,194 of record CAWAXS010000027.1, read on the forward strand.
GCGGGCTTCCGCGCCGCCATGAGGACCGCGCCGGGAATCTCCCATACGGGGACCAGCGCCGGCTCGAGGTCGCGCGGGCGCTCGCGACCGACCCGAAGCTGCTGCTGCTCGACGAGCCGACGGCCGGGATGAACCCGCAGGAGACCGCCGAGTTCACCGCGTTCGTCCGGCGCGTCCGCGACGACAAGGGCCTCACCGTGCTGCTCATCGAGCACGACATGAAGGTCGTGATGGGCGTCTCGGAGCGGATCACCGTGCTCGAGTACGGAGCCAAGATCGCCGAGGGCTCGGCGGCCGAGATCCAGGCCGACGAGCGCGTCATCGAGGCGTACCTGGGGAAGGGCGCTGCGGCGTGAGCAGCACGGCCCGGTGCGGCGACGGGTGACGTCCTCTCCCTCGACGACGTGCACGTCTACTACGGGGCGATCCACGCGCTCAAGGGCGTGTCCCTGCGCGTCGGCACCGGCGAGATCGTGACGCTGATCGGGGCGAACGGCGCCGGGAAGTCGACGACCCTGCGCGCGATCAACGGGCTGAACCGCCCCCGGCAGGGCTCGATCCGCTTCCAGGGCGACGACATCACCACGGCGACACCGCACAGAATCGTCAAGAGCGGCATTGCCCAGAGCCCCGAGGGCCGGCGCCTGTTCCCGCGCATGACCGTCACCGAGAACCTCGAGATGGGCGCCTTCCAGCGGACCGACCGCGAGAACTTCCAGGCCGACATGGATCGCGTGTTCGAGCTCTTCCCCCGCCTCTTCGAGCGGCGGACGCAGAAGGCCGGGACGCTGTCGGGCGGCGAGCAGCAGATGTGCGCGATCGGCCGGGCGCTGATGGCCCGCCCGAAGCTGCTCCTGCTGGACGAGCCGTCGATGGGCCTGGCGCCGATCTTCGTCGAGAAGATCTTCGAGATCATCCTCGAGATCAACTCGCAGGGAACGCCCGTGCTCCTCGTCGAGCAGAACGCTCTCATGGCGCTCGACACCGCCCACCGCGGATACGTGATGGAGACGGGGCGGATCACCCTCGAGGGCCCGGCCGCCAGCCTGAAGACGAACGAGGCCGTCCAGAAGGCCTATCTCGGGCTGGACTGATTCTTGTTCGCGAGCGGGATTCCGCATGCGCGGAATCCCGCCGCTCGGATCCCCGCCTGCGGCGGGGCAGATCCCTGAAGGCGGCGGCTTCGCCGCCGCAACTGCCTCTCCGGATTCCTCCCGCGAGCGCTTGTTCGCCGGTCGGATCCCGGCCTAGGAGCCGCCGACGATCAGGCCGGGGTACGGGGGGCCGAGCAGCACGCCGGTGCGGGCACCCTCGCCCGCGATTCCTCGCGCCATCGCGAGGGCGGCGGCCGTGTTGTGGGACGGCACGAGGCCGAGCGCGCGTGCGGCGCCGGCGTCGCGGCAGCCGGCGACGATCACGCGGCCGGCACGCTCGAGCGGCTCCGCACAGGTCTCCCAGTCCGCGAACGGGAGTCGGGGATGCGGGGCGGCTCCGGCCCGGTATGCGGACAGCGCCCGCCGGTCGCGCGCGGCCAGCGCCTCCGCTCGCGCCAGCCCTTCCGCGCCTGCCTCGCGAAGCGCGGTGAAGAGCACCCGGTAGGGCGCCTGCGGGCCGTGCCCCATGACGCGCGAGAACGGGTGGAGCAGCACGACGGTGCCCCCTTCGACGAGCGGTGAGCGGTTGCGCCAGAGCCGGAGCGCATGACCGAGGCCGAGCGCGGCCGCAGTGATCGGGTTGAGCGGCTCGCGCGGCTGGTGCGGCCCTTCCCAGGGGAGCGGGACGACGATCGTGTCGAACTGCCGATCGACGACGACGCTGCGCACCGCCGTGCCGCGGACGAGCGCCTCCGCGTGCGCGACGGACGGCGGGCCTGCGAGCGCGGCGAGGGCGGTGAGCTCACGCGGCGTCCCGGCCACGACGCGTCGCCGAAGCGCGGCGGGCGCGGCGTTCAGCATCCGGCGGAACGGGGAGCGGGCCACGGCGTCGCGGGACGCAGCACGCCACGGATATCCCCGGTAGAGACCGGTCACGCGTGGACGGTCGAGCACGAGAGAGAGCCCGACGACGGGCCTGGCGCGCCGCAGCTCCGCCTCGAGCGCCGCGGCCAGCCTCCAGCCCGACGCACCTGCCGGCTCGAGCAGCGACACGGCGCGCGCAGCCCGGATCGAGCCCGCGGCGCATGCACCGAGGAGCGCGTTCGCGCCGCCATGGAGCACCGTCTCGCCTGCGCCGACCGTGACCACGAGGTCGGTGTCGATGAGCGCCGGATGGATGCGCGTGGCGCGGCCCTCGACGTCGATGCGGCGCAGGTCGTCGGCCTCGCAGTCGTGGACGACGATCCGGCCCCGGAAGGCGCGCGCCCGATCGGGACGGAGGAGGCCCTCGAGCTCGTGGCGCCCCGCTCGCCGTGCGAGGCCCCCTGCGACGAGCACGGTGATCCGCTCGCGCGGGACCCCGGCCCGAGCGAGCTCGTCGAGCACGGCGGCCAGGGCCTCACGACGCGGATCGTCCTGCGTGGTCGGAAGCGGTAGCTCCGGCGGCTGTACGACGACGGTCGCGCGGCCGCCGGCAGGAGCTACGGTCCGGAGCGGCTCACCCGCGAGCGGGTAGCGAAGGGCCTCGACGACCGCTTCCTCGACGTCGGCGATCGGGTCGAGCGGCGACGGCGCGACGAGCAGGACCGCGTCGTCGGGGACCGTGACGACCGGGAGGCGCGAGCCGGAGTGGAGCGGGACGCGTGGCACCGGCGCGCATCGTAGGTGGACGTCGCGCGGCGTACGCTTCCGGTGTGCGGAGACGCTGGGACAACGACGAACGCGGCCGGGGCGTTGCCTCGGCGTCGGCCGCCGTCCCCGACCTCGATCGTCTCCGTGCCGCGATGCTCGAGCCCGACTGGGTCGCGGAGGACCCCGAGGCGCATCTCCTCCCGCACGTGCGGCGGCTGTGCGCGGAGCGCGGATGGGAGCTGACGCGGTCCGACGTCGCGGACGCCGTGCTCGAGGTCGACGTCGTGGCGCCTGCGGCGACCGTGCGATCGCCGTATGAGGCAGCGTTCTCCCTGCTCGGCACGTTCGCGGAGGCGTCGACACACGTGGTCGAGCGGTCGACCGACGTCGGCAGGGAGGTCGAGCTGTTCGTGACGACGGGGATGCTCGAGGGAGACGGGGTGTTCGCGCCGCACGGCCACACCGTGCGGATCTCCGTGCGCCTCGCCTGAGGCGGCCGCCGCTAGGAAGCGGCCGCCACTAGGGAATCGCGCGGAACAGCCGGTAGAAGGTCGGGCGGAACCCGAGTTGCGGCCAGGCCCGCGACGCGAGGACGTTGGTCATGCGCCAGTCGGTGACGACCCACGGGCGGCCCGTCTCCCGCGCCCAGCCGATGACCGCCTCGCCCAGCAGGCGTCCCGCGCCGCAGCCGCGGTGCTCGGGGAACACCGCCGCGAAGCCGAGGAAGCCGGCGCCCGGCGGGAGCGCGAGGCTCTTGTGCGTCGACGAGACCTCGATCGGGCATGCGATCGCCGACGCGATCACCTCCCCGTCGCGCTCGACCACGAACGTCGTGAAGCGCGGATCGTCGAAGTCCTCCTCGTACTCGGCACGGGTCTCCTCCAGGTCGGGCAGCGGCAGGCGCGAGAAGACGGGAGAGAGCGTCTGGTGCTCGGGCAGCACGAGATCGAGTCGCGCCAGCGCGTCGATGTCGTGGCGTAGCGCCCGTCGCAGCACGAGCCCGGGAGGACGACTCGACGGGCGCTCCGGCCGGCGGAGTCTCCCGGATCGCGTGGACGTGCTGGTGGCCGAACCCGAGCCGGAACCATGCGTCGACGAGGGCGGGGTCCGTGGCGGGGACCATCGTGTAGTGCGAGGTGAGGCCGTCGTCGACCCAGCGGGCCGCGGCGGCGGCGTAGAGGTCGCGGACGAGCTCCGGGCGGACGGCGGCATGCCCGGCCGGGTCGACCCAGACGTTCGGGCCCCACGTCGCCTCGCGCGGCCTCCCGAGCAGGAAGCCCGCGACCTCGCCGTCGAGCACGGCGGCTGCACCCGACGAGCCCTCGGCGTGGCACAGCTCCTCGATCTCGTTGCGTGCCGCGCCGGGGTCTTCGTAGCGGGGATCGAGTCCGGGCTCGACGAGCCGCTGCGCCCGGTGTCGCTCCGCGAGCAGCGCTGCGGCGCCCTCGAGGTGCTCCTCGCCGAACGGCACGATGGACGGCGCGGTGACGGTGGTCGCGTTGGCCATGGGGTCAGGCTAGATGGTTGATCGGTGATTGGCGTGACGTCCGGGGGCGTCCCAGACCAAGCCGGGCGCACCGGCCGGGTGCGGTTCGTAGTTGGTGCTACGGGCCGTGCCCGGACGGGGCGATCCGGCGCCGTGTCTGGGGCGTCATCCGGTTCGCGCGAATTGCCGCTCAACCATCTAGCGCCGGTCACGGTCCTGCGTCGTTCGCGCGAACGGTCGTGGGTCGTCCGGAAGGACGATCCGCAACCCGGCGGTCGGTTACGCTCGCCGAGTGAGCCCCAAGACGCTGACGGGCGAGGAGCTCCAGCTCGACGACGGGCCGGCCAAGGGATCGGAGCTCTTCCTGGTCGACGGGAACAACCTCGCCTACCGCGCGTTCTTCGCCCTCCCCGAGGAGCTCCAGACGACCGACGGCCAGCCGACGAACGCGCTGCTCGGCTTCACCAACATGCTCTTCAAGCTGCTCTCCGACTACACGCCGCGCGGAGTCGCCGTGGCGTGGGACACGCGCCCCACGCACCGCACGGAGATCGCGGAGACCTACAAGGAGGGCCGCCGGCCGATGCCGGACCTGCTCCGCGAGCAGTTCCCGCACTTCCGTCCGATCGTCGAGGCGTTCGGCTACCGGAACCTCGAGTTCGAGGGCTGGGAGGCCGACGACGTGATCGCGACCATCGCGACCCGCGCGGACGACGCGGGCATCAAGACGTGCGTGGTCTCGACCGACCGGGACGCGTTCCAGCTCTGCAGCGAGAACGTCTCGCTGATGATGACGCCGCGCGGCGTCGCCGACGTCAACGTCTACACGCCGGAGCGCGTGGAGCTCCGGTACGGCGTCCGACCCGACCAGGTGCCGGACTTCATCGGCCTCAAGGGCGACACCTCCGACAACATCCCGGGGATCCCCGGCATCGGCGACAAGACGGCCGGGCAGCTGATCGCGCAGTACGGCTCGCTCGAGGAGGTGATCGCCCACGCCGACGAGCTCTCGCCCGCACGCGGAAGGGCGGTGCGCGAGCACGCCGACCAGGCCCGCGACTCGAAGCTCCTCGCGACCATGCGCCGCGACCTCCCGCTCGAGGTCGACCCGGCGGCGCTCGTCTCCGCGCCGCCCGACCGCTCCACGCTGAAGGAGATCTTCCGGCGCTTCGAGTTTCGCGGGCTGCTCGGGCGCGTCGACACGCTCGATGCGGCGCTGCCTTCGGCATCGCCGCTCGAGACCGATGCGATCGGCGTTCCGTGGCGCGAGGGGATCATCGCCGACTATCGGGGGCCGATCGGGGTCGCGTTCGCGGACGGTCGCGTCGCCGTCGCGGCGGAGGAGGAGGTTGTCGTCTCCAATGCTCCTGTAGAGGAGATCCGCCGAGCCTTGGGCTCGGCGGAGATCCTCACGCACGACGCGAAGGCCCAACGCCTCGGACACGTCCGAGACGACACCCTGATCGCCGCCTATCTCGTCGACCCGGGCCGGGCAGGCTACGAGCTCGACGACCTCGCCCGCGAGCACGGCCTGGAGCTCGTGCCCGAGCCGGCGACCGAGGAGGAGACGGCCGCGCTGGTGCGCAGGGCCGAGGCCGCACGCCGCCTCGCGCCGCAGCTTCGTGCCCGCCTGCGCGAGTGGGGCATGGAGCGCCTCTACGACGAGATCGAGCTGCCGCTCATGGCCGTGCTCGCCGACATGGAGGACGCCGGCATCCGGATCGACACCTACCGCATGGGGGAGATCACGGCGCGTCTCGCCGAGCGCGTCGAGGAGCTCGAGGCGAGCGCGCTCGAGCTGGCGGGCGAGGAGTTCCAGCTCGGCTCGACGCAGCAGCTCGCCCGGATCCTGTTCGAGAAGCTCGACCTCACCGCCGGGCGCAAGGGCAAGACCGGCTACTCGACCGACGCGCGCGTGCTCCGTGCGATCCGCGACGACCATCCGATCGTGCCGGTCGTCGAGGAATGGCGCGAGCTCACGAAGCTGCTCAACACCTATCTCCTGCCGCTCCCGGAGCTGATCGACCAGCGGGACGGGCGGCTGCACACGACGATCAACCAGGCGGTCGCGGCGACCGGCCGCCTCTCGACGACCAATCCCAACCTCCAGTCGATCCCGGTGCGCACCGAGCTCGGGCGCCGGATCCGCTCGGCCTTCGTCGCGGACGAGGGGTCGCGGCTGCTCTCGGCCGACTACAGCCAGGTCGAGCTCCGGATCCTCGCGCACGTCTCCGGGGAGCCGGTGCTGCGCGAGGCATTCGCGCGCGGGGAGGACATCCACGCGGCCACCGCCTCGCAGGTGTTCGGCATCCCGCAGGCGGAGCTGACCCGCGGTCAGCGCGACACGGCGAAGATGGTCAACTTCGGGATCATCTACGGGATCTCGTCGTTCGGGCTCTCCGAGAACCTCGGCATCCCCCGCGACGAGGCGCAGGACCTGATCGACACGTACCTCGCGCGGCTGCCGCAGGTGCAGGAGCTGATCCGGCGGACGATCGCGCAGGCCGCGGCGGACGGCTACGTCACGACGCTGCTCGGCCGCCGCCGTCCGATCCCGGAGCTCCGCGCGTCGAACCGGCAGACCCGCTCGCTCGGCGAGCGCCTCGCCGTCAACACGGTGATGCAGGGCACCGCCGCGGACGTGATCAAGGTCGCGATGGTGCGGATCCACGAGCGCCTCCGCCGCGAGGGCCGCTCGGCCAGGCTGGTGCTGCAGGTGCACGACGAGCTGCTGCTCGAGGTGCCCGGAGGTCGAGACGAGCGCCGTGCGCGAGCTCGTGAGCGAGGAGATGGTCGGGGCGTACCCCCTCGATCCTGCGCTCGCGGTCGAGGTCGGCGCCGGCGACACCTGGGCGGACGCCAAGGATTGACACGTCGGGAGTCCGACGGATTAGGATCTTCGCGTCCCGGTCACCCAGATAGCCGTCGGGAATACCAACAAGGGGAGACTCGATGAGATCGACCATCGCCTTACTGGCCGCTCTTGCGCTGATGCTGGGAGCGGGAGCGCAGCAGGCGCTTGCGGATGGCAACCCCGGCGGCGGGGGCGGTCATTCGAGCAAGTCCGGCAAGCCTGGCAAGCCTGGCAAGCCGGACAAGCCTGGCAAGCCTGGCAAGCCGGACAAGCCTGGCAAGCCGGACAAGCCTGGGAAGCCGGAGGAGCCGGACAAGGACACGGTCGTCCAGCTTCTTGCGATCAACGACCTTCACGGGCATCTGGCGCCGAACACACCGGGCACGATCCAGACGGGATGCTGCAACCCCGTCAACAACAGCTCCGGCGTCCAGACGGGCTGGGCCGCGCAAGACGGTGCCGGCAGGCGGGATCGAGTACCTCGCGACGCACATCAAGCAGCTGCGCGAGCAGAACTCCAACACGATCACCGTCGGGGCAGGCGACCTCATCGGCGCGAGCCCGCTCGTGTCCGCCCTGTTCCACGACGAGCCGGCGATCGAGGCGATGAACGCGCTGCAGCTCGACGTCACGGGAGTCGGCAACCACGAGTTCGACGAGGGCGTGAACGAGCTCCTGCGCATGCAGAACGGCGGCTGCCATCCGGTCGACGGCTGCCAGGACGGCGACGGGTTCGCGGGCGCCGTCTTCCAGTACCTCGCGGCGAACGTGTTCTACGCGGGCACCGATCAGACGATCCTGCCGGCGTACGAGGTGAAGAAGATCGACAACGCCAAGATCGCGTTCATCGGGCTGACGCTCGAGGGCACGCCGACGATCGTGACGCCCTCGGCGCGTGGCGGGCCTCGAGTTCCGGCCGGAGGTCGCGACCGTCAACGCGCTGGTCGAGAAGCTCCGCAACGAGCAGGGCGTCAAGGCGTTCGTCGTCCTCCTGCACCAGGGCGGCTTCCAGAACCCGCCGGCGGTGCCCGTGTACCCCGCGCCGGCGAACCCGGATGCCTACGTGGACGTCAACAAGTGCGTGAGCTTCAGCGGTAGCGAGGTCACGGCGATCGCCAACGGCCTCGACCCGCGCGTCAAGGTCGTGATCAGCGCGCACACGCACCAGCCGTACGTCTGCCAGATCGGCGGCAAGCTCGTGACGAGCGCGGCGTCGTTCGGCCGTCTGGTCACGGACATCGACCTCAGGATCGACCACCAGTCGAAGCAGATCGTCTCGGCCGAGGCGAAGAACGTCATCGTGACGCAGGACGTCGCGAAGGATCCGGCGGAGACGGCGATCCTGACCAAGTACACGACCCTCTCGGCTCCGCTCGCGAATCAGGTCGTCGGAAGCGTGACGGAGGACATCCGCTCGGGCCGCGACACTCCGACGGGGACGAACGCGGCCGGCGAGCAGCCGATGGGCGACGTGATCGCCGACGCGATGCTCGAGGCGACGGCCCCGACCGACTTCGGCGGCGCCGTGGCAGCGTTCATGAACAGCGGCGGCGTCCGTGCGGGGCTGCTGTTCAACCAGATCAGCGGCGGTGAGCAGCCGGGTCAGGTGACGTACGGCGAGGCGTTCAACGTCCAGCCGTTCGGCAACACGCTCGTCGTCAAGACGTGCTCGGGCCAGGCGATCTACAACGTGCTCGAGCAGCAGTTCAACAACCCGGCCCCGGGCCAGAACCGGATCATGCTCGTGTCGGCCAACGTCCACTACCAGTGGAACGCGACGACGACACCGCGGATCGTCGACGGATCCGTGACGTTCAACAACGTGGCGATCAACAAGGCGGCCAGCTACCGCGTGGTCATGAACAACTTCATGGCCGACGGCGGCGACGGCTACACGGTCTTCCGCGACCAGTGCACCCAGCCGCTCGGCGGCAGCGTCGACCTCGACGCGTTCGCCGCGTACCTCAAGGCGCACTCGCCCGTCCCGCCTCCGGCGCTGACCCGGATCGAGAAGGTCGGCTGAGTCACACCTCGACGGTCTCGCCGTCCCGGGGGATCACCACCCCCGGGACGGCGGCCGCGAGGTCGGCACGCGCGAGGTGGCAATGGTTGAGCGCCTCCATGTGCACGCAGACGACGACGGGGACGCGTGACGCGACCTCGCGGACGTCGTCGATCCCCATCACGATGAGCCCGCCCTCGAGGAACGACGCGCCGCCGGCGTTGACGACGGCGACCCGCGGCCCGAAGCGCGCGATCGTCTCCTCGACGGCCTCGTACCAGACGGTGTCGCCGGCCAGGTAGAGGTCGTCGAGGACGAACCCGCTGACCGGGGCAAGCGCCTCGGCCACGGCCCCGAACCCGTGGCGGGCGGGGACGCGGTGCAGCACCAATCCGTCCCAGTCCAGCGACGCGTCCACCGCGCGCACGTCGAGGCCGATCGCGCGCAACCGCTCCTCGTCCTCGGGCTGGCAGAAGACCGGCAGGTCGCGGGGCAGGAGCCGCTCGGCGGTCTCGTCGAGGTGATCGGAGTGACAATGTGTCACGAGGATGCCGTCCAGGCCCCGAACGACCTGCTCGGGCGGTATCGGAAGCTCAACGGTGGGGTTGCGAACGGGGTTTGCCGTGCTGTCGATCGGGGGTCGCGCACCCGCCGGATCGAGCATCGGATCGACCAGAATCCGCCGTCCGGAGAGCTCGAGAATCGCGGTGGCGCTCCGCACGAGAGTGATCCGCATGCGGCCATTTTTAGGGCATTCGGGGGGCGAATGCCCCGCTATACTCCGCGCTCCGATGACCAACCACACACTCGAGACACCCACCCAACCCGAAGCAGGGGTCTGGACGACCGGCCCCGACGGGGAGCTCATCCCCGACTACGACGGCACCTTCCCCACGATCAACGAGGGGGAGGTCGTCCACGGCACGGTCGTACGCGTCGACAAGGACGAGGTGCTGGTCGACATCGGCTACAAGTCCGAGGGCGTCATCCCGGTCGCCGAGCTCTCGATCCGCCGGAACGTGAACCCGGCCGACGAGGTCTCCGTGGGCGACGAGATCGACGCGCTCGTGATGACGAAGGAAGACGCGGAGGGGCGCCTGCTCCTCTCGAAGAAGCGCGCGCGCTTCGAGCTCGCCTGGAAGGCGATCGAGGGCGCGGCCGAGAGCGGGGAGCCGGTCAACGGCCGGGTCATCGAGGTCGTCAAGGGCGGCCTGATCCTCGACCTCGGTGTCCGCGGCTTCCTCCCCGCGTCGCTCGTCGACATTCGCCGCGTGCAGGACCTCGACGAGTTCCTCGGCAAGGAGCTTCGCTGCAAGGTGATCGAGCTCAACCGCTCGCGGAACAACGTCGTCCTCTCGCGCCGCGCCGTCCTGGAGGACGAGCGCAAGGAGATGCGCCAGGCGATCCTCGACCGGCTCAACCCGGGCGACGTCGTCGAGGGCACGATCTCCAACATCGTCGACTTCGGCGCGTTCGTCGACCTCGACGGGATGGACGGCCTGATCCACATCTCGGAGCTCTCCTGGTCGCACGTCAACCACCCGTCCGAGGTGCTCGAGATCGGCCAGACCGTCAACGTCAAGGTGCTCGACATCGACCGCGAGCGCCAGCGGATCTCGCTCGGCCTCAAGCAGACGCAGTCGGACCCCTGGCAGCAGGTGCTCGACCACTACGGCGAGGGCGACGTCGTCGAGGGCCGTGTGACGAAGGTCGTCACGTTCGGCGCCTTCGTCGAGATCCTCCCCGGCGTCGAGGGGCTCGTCCACATCTCCGAGCTCGCGAACCACCACGTCGAGAACCCCCGCGAGGTCGTCTCCCAGGGCGACCCGGTCAACGTGCTGATCCTCGAGATCGACGGCGACCGCCGCCGCCTCTCCCTCTCCCTCAAGCGGGTCGAAGAGGGCGCGGTGCCCGTGCCACGAGCCGACGGGGGCGAGTCCGTCCACTCGACGCCCGACCTCAGGCTCTCGGAGGAGGCCTTCCCGACGAGCGGCGCGGCCGTGGTCGAGGAGGCGGAGGAGACCGAGGCCGTCGACGTCGTCGAGACGGAGACCGAGGACGAGGCGCCGGTCGAGGTCGAGGTCGAGGTCGAGGACGAGGCGCCTGCCGAGGTCGTGGCGGCGGCCGATCCCGAGCCTCCGGCCGACGACGAGCCCGAGGCCGCGGCGAGCGACGCCGAGACCGAGCCCGAGGCCGACGAGCCCGCGTAGGGGCGAGGCTTGCCTCGCCCGACCCTGCGCCGGCCGATCGCGGTCGCGATCACGGGTGGCATCGGCGCCGGCAAGTCGACGGCGCTCGAGGCATTCCGCGCGCACGGAGCTGCGACCGTGTCCAGCGACGAGATCGTCCACCATCTCCTGGCCACCGACGACGCCGTACGTGACGCGCTCGTCCAGCGACTGGGGGAGGAGATCCTCGGCGACGACGGCCGGCCCGACCGTGCGCGCATCGCGCAACGGGTCTTCGGAGATCGCAAGCAGCTCGCATGGCTCGAAGGACTTCTCCATCCGCTCGTCTCGCGCGAGTACCTGACCTGGCGGGAGCAGCTCGCGCAGCTCGACCATCCGCCCCGGGTCTGCGTGACCGAGGTGCCGCTGCTCTTCGAGGTCGGAGCCGAGGAGCGGTTCGACAAGGTCGTGGTCATCACCGCGCCGACCGCCCTGCGTGAGCAGCGGCGCCGCGTCACCCGTGACGATCGCGACTCCCGGCTCCACCCTGACCGGGAGAAGGTGCGGCGCGCGGACTTCCACTACGTCAACACCGGCACGTTCGACGATCTCCACGCCTGGGTCGGCGAGGTCATGGAGACGCTCGAGGCGGAGGCCGCCGCGCGCGCGTGAGGCGACTCGCCGTCCTGGCGCTGCTCGTCGCCGCCGCCGCGGCCGGCGCAGCGGCGTGGGTCGTGACCGCACAGCCCGACTGGTACCAGCGGATCCGGTACCCGCTGCGGTACGAGGCGATCGTCCGGACACACGCGCGGAACTACGACCTGCCACCTGCGCTCCTCGCCGCGGTCATCTACACGGAGAGCAAGTTCGACGCATCGGCGCGCTCGGACGCGGGGGCGGTCGGCCTCATGCAGCTCCTGCCCGAGACGGCGAAGGGGATCGCGGTACGGACCGGCGGTCACAAGTTCGTGGTGGACGACCTGCTCGACCCCGAGATCAACGTCCGCTACGGCTCGTGGTACCTCCGGAACCTCCTGAACCGCTACGACGATCTCCGCACCGCGCTCGCGGCGTACCACGCCGGTCAGGGAAACGTGGACGAGTGGCGCCGAAAGGGCGTGGGGATCCAGTTCCCCGAGACCCGCGCCTACGTCGAGAAGGTGCTCGACGCCGAGGACGTCTACGCGGAGGCCTACGCCGACGAGCTCGGGTCGGGGTGAGACGAAAGGTGTCCGACTGAAGTCGGACACCTCGGAGAACGGAATAGGTGTCCGACTTCAGTCGGACACCGCGGGCCGATCGTCGCCGCGGGAGCGCGTCGCGTCGCGTACGAAGCGGAGGACGAGCTCGCTCTCCGGCGGGTCGAAGCCGAGCGCGCGCTGGGCGACGATCCCGTCGACCACCACGCCGAGGAACTTGCCGATGTCGTCGGCCGAGACGTCCGAGCGGAGCTCCCCGGCCGCCTGCCCCTGCTCGATCCAGCCGCGGCTCCGCTCGCGCGCCTCCGGTGGAGCGATCGCCAGCCAGCGCTCGCGGAGCCCCTCGTCCGCCTTCAGGCGGCGGCCGAACTCGAGGTAGACGGCGAGCCAGTCGGGCTCGTGCTCCGTCACGGCCTCGAGCAGCGCGTCGAAGCCGTCCTCGGCGAAGAGCGCGTGAAGCCGCTCGTTGTCCTCGGCCGCGAGGGCGAGGAAGAGCTCCTGCTTCGAGGGGTACCAGTTGAAGATCGCGCCCCGGGAGAGGCCGATCTCCTGCTCGAGGCGGACGACCGTCGCGCCCTCGTAGCCGTGCCGCGCGAAGCAACGGCGCGCGCCGTCGAGCACGCGCCTGCGGCGCACGTCCTTCTCGGTCTCGCTCAGCTTCGGCACGGGCTCACTTTACAAAACAGTACGTACGTCTTATATTACCGCGCATGCCTGACCCGAGAGACCGCCGACTGGCCGAGCTTCTCGTCGACACGTGCGTCGGCGTCGAGCCCGGCTGGCAGGTGCTCGTCGTCGGCACGCCATCCGGGCGCCCGCTCCTCGAGGAGCTCGTCGGGCTGATCGCGGAACGCGACGCCTATGCGCTGCTGCGTGTGTCGTTCGACGGCAACTTCGCTTCGCGGGCCTGGGCCCGAACGACGCCCCTCGAGCGGGTCGCGATTCCCGCCCCGATCGAGCAGCACGCGCTCGAGACGTGCGACGCGCTGATCGTGATCGACGCGCCCGAGAACACACGCGACGCGTCGAGCCTCGACGCGGAGCGGACCGCCGCGATCCAGGGCGCGTACCGGCCGGCACTCGAGCGGGTGTACAGCCACGACGTTCCCTGGGTCGGCTGCCAGTACCCGACCCCGGCGCTCGCGCAGGAAGCGGGCATGGGGACGGCCGAGTTCGCCGAGCTCCTCTACGGCGCGTGCCTGCTCGACTGGGACGTGGAGCGCGAGCGCATGCAGCGCTACGCCGACCGCTTCGACGCCGCCGACGAGGTGCGGATCGTCGGCGCCGACACGGACCTCCGCCTGTCGATCGCGGGCCGCTCGATGAAGGTCGACGCCGGCGGCGCGAACATCCCCGGCGGCGAGTTCTTCGGCTGCCCGGTGGAGGACTCGGCCGAGGGGACGATCGCCTTCACGGAGTTCCCTGCGTTGTACGCGGGCCGCGAGATCACGGGCATTCGTCTTCGCTTCGAGGACGGAAGGGTGGTGGACGCCTCCGCGGACACCAACGAGGCCTACCTGCTCGAGATGCTCGACAGCGACGACGGCGCCCGCCGGCTCGGCGAGCTCGGGATCGGATGCAATCCGGGCATCACGCGGTACATGCGGAACATTCTCTTCGACGAGAAGATCGACGGCACGGTGCACGTCGCGCTCGGGAACGGGATGCCCGACCTCGGGGGGAAGAACGAGTCCCGTATCCACTGGGACATCGTCAAGGACCTCCGGATGGCGGGCACGCGCATCGAGCTCGACGGCGAGGTCGTGCAACAAGACGGCGCGTGGCTGGACTGACGAACGCGGAGCGCCCGCTCCGTCAGCGGCCGATCGTCGCGCTCATCACGGCGCAGGTCATCTCCTCGCTCGGCTCGCAGATGACCTTCCTCGCGCTGCCCTGGTTCGTCCTCAAGACGACCGGCTCGCCCACGCGGATGGGCGTCGTGCTGGCCGCCGAGCTCGCCCCGATCGCGATCCTGGGCATCCCGTCCGGTGCCGTGATCGCACGGTGGGGAGCGCGGCGGACGATGATCGTCGCCGACCTCGCGCGGGCGCCGCTGATCGCATCGATCCCGCTGCTCCACGAGCTCGGAGTGCTGAGCTTCCCGCTCCTGCTCGTGATCGTCGCCATGGTCGGCGTCTTCATCGCGCCGTACTTCGCATCGCAGCGGCTGATCCTGCCGGAGCTGGTGGGGGAGGAGGAGCACGTCGTCGCACAGGCGAACGCGGTGGTCGAGGGGGCCCAGCGGGCGACCTCGCTGCTCGGCCCCGCCGCCGCCGGCCTCCTGATCGCGGCCTTCAGCGCGCCGGTCGTGCTCTACGTGGACGCGGCGACCTTCCTCTGCTCGTTCGCGCTCCTCCTGCTCTTCGTGCCTGCGCGGCCGCCGCTCCCGCAGACGGAGGACGGCCGCGGCGTGCTCGCCGGGATCAAGTTCCTGCTCCGCGACCGGCTGCTGCGCGTCCTCGGTGCCACCGCGCTCGTCGCGAACGGTCTCGGGCAGATGCTCGGCGCCGGGTTGACGGTGCTCGCCTACGAGGAGTACTCGAGCTCCAAGGTGGCCGGTGCGTTCTTCGCCGCGTTCGGTGCCGGCGCCGTGCTCGGGAGCATCGCCGCGGTTCGCATCGTCGGCCGCTACGACCCGCTGCGGCTGGGTGCGACGGCCTTCGTCGCCCTGACGCTGCCGATCTTCGCGCTCTCGCTCGACCTGCCGGTGCCGGCCGTGATGACCGCGCTTGCGGCGTCGTCGTTCTTCGGGCCGCTCGTGAACGCACCGCTGATCGGGGTGATCACGATGCGCACCCCGGAGGCGCTGCGGGCGAAGGTGATGACGGCCGTGCTCACCATGGCAATGCTCGCCGGCCCTGTGGCAATGGTGATCGCCGGCCCGCTGCTCGAGTCGTGGGGCCCGCGCCAGGTGTTCCTCCTCGTGGCGACCGGCCAGCTGCTCGCCACCATCCCGTTCGCGATCGTCGCGTTCGGCACCGAGCGGGAAGTCGAGACCGTCCCGCAGGGTTGAGGATGGCGAAGGTGTCTGGCTGAAGCCAGACACCTTCCTCTCGCCGAGGCGCAACGCTGCTCGGGCCTAGGGCGTCGCCGAGCCGGGCGCAGGCGCAGCCTGGGGCAGGTCCTGGAGCATGTGCCGCCAGAGGTTGTCGAGCATGCGCATCCCCTCCGGGTAGAGGACGATCGCGGGGAAGTCGAGGACGCCGGCCGAGAACACCCGAGCGCCGGCGGGCGTCTCGTAGTACGCCATCTCGGCATGGAGGCCCACCCCGAACAGGTTCGGGATCAGCGCGGGCACGCGCGTGCCCGGCGGCGACAGGGGGGTCGTCATGTCGATCTCGATCCCGAACCCGCCGACTTCCTCGCCCAGCAGGTCGCCGTTCTCGAGGCCCGTCCCCTCGAACAGCCATGGCGTCGCGTCGCGGTCGGTGACGATGAACGGCGCCTGGCGCTGACCGTCGTCGTTCGCCCGGTACTGGACCCCGAGGAGTCGCGCCTCCGGCCGCCGAAGCGTGCGCCACTGCGCGATCCGGCGGATCTCCCGACCGCGCCGCTCGACCTTCCAGAAGAAGTTGTTGGCGGAGAGGAACACGAGCCTGCCGCCCAGGTCGCGGTAGCGCTCGACGACGTCGTAGGCATGCGTCGTGACGTACTCGGTGTGACCGGGGAAGACGACGAGGTCGTAGAGCTTGCGCAGGTCATCGCCCGTCGCGAAGGTGTCGACGTCGTCGTCCGTGTAGAAGTCCGGCTCGCGGCGCAGCTTCTCGAGCCAGCGGACGAACGGGAAGTCGTAGCGGCGGAAGCGCGGCGGCACGCCGCGGTCGCGGTAGGGCCGGTCGAGGACCACGGGTGGTGTGCCGCCCGCGTACCACGTGTCGCCCCACCCGTCGCCGTCGGCGTCGTAGAGGTTGTAGGCCTGCCAGGTGTTGGTCGGCAGGACGACCGCGACCCGGCCGCCGCCCGGAGTCGTGGGGCGGAGGACGAACGGCGCGAACCCGATGCGGCCGTCCGGGGTCTCGAGCCGGGCGGCGTAGAGACCGCTCGGCCAGTCGCCGGTCTGCACGGAGACCGTCTGCCGCGTCGAGCGCTTTCCCGTCCAGTCGAGCTGCACGGGGTCGGCCATCTGCAGACCGACGATCTCGTCGCTCCGCAGGCTGGGATCCGGCCCGTGCCCGACACGCAGGAACGTGAGCGTGAGCGACGGCGCGTCGGCGAGCACGCGGAGCGCCATCCGCTCCTTCGCGATGTACGAGCGCTGCGTGAAGGCGGCCTCGACGCCGAGGACGCGAACGACGGGGGCGCTCGCCCGCTCCGGGCTCGCGGGACGGCGGCCGCCGTACACGCGCCGCTTGCCGTTTCCCTCGACGGTCAGTCGCATGACGTACGAGCCCATCGGGGCGGCGCTGTCGGGCTGCCAGGCGAGCTCGTGCGAACCGGGCCCGAGCGTCACCTCCTTCGTCCAGTGGACGCTGCTCGAGCCGATCCCGACCCGGACGGCGTCGAGCCGCACGCGGGCGCGCCGCGCCAGCCGGAAGAGGACGGTCGCGGTGTCGCGCCCGTCGACCCCGGGAGCGACGGTCGCGAACATCGGCCGGTCGCCCGCGAACGGCTTCGCGGCGCCGCGGACGGCGAGGCCGGTCGCCCGCGGGACGCTCGTGTCCTTTCCGAGCGCGATGCCGGGAGACGCGCCGAGCGCGGCGATCGTGCCCGCCGCTGCCCGGAGCAGGCGTCCCCGTGTGAGCCCGCGTCGCACCGCCCGGGAACGGTACCGGGCGGGTCGGCGAGGCCGATCCGGCCGGGGGACCTCCCCCCAGAGGCCCCCCGGCCGGAGCTCCCCCGCCTACGGCGCCGGACAGGTGCCGTTGACCTGGGTGGAGGCCGACGCGCCCTGCGCGTCTGTCGCCGTCACGTCGATCACCACGGGACCCGAGTACGGGCCGGGCAGGTTGCAGTCCTCGTAGTAGCCGGCCGACCAGGAACCGGATCCATCACTGGTGCGCACGTCCTCGTCCGTGGCCGACCCGGCGTTCGGAGTGGCGTACGCGAACGTCACGTCGATGGGGCTGTTCGGGTTGAAGCCCGTCCCGGAGAACGCCATGTGGAAGCACGCCGGGTTGCAGTCACCTCCCGTGACGTCGACGCTCAGTGCCGGATTCACGCTGGGCGTTGTGGGCGCCGGCTTCGGTGGCGCCGGTGGGACGTACTGCCCCTCGAGGACGGCCGTCACGTCCATCGAGCCGGTCACCTTGATCGTGCAGGGGTTACCCTGCCCCGCGCACGCGCCTTCCCACGCCTTGAACGTGTGCCCCGGCGTCATGGTCGCGGTGAGCTTCACCTCACGGCCCGGCTCGAACGACCTGATGCAGGCCATGGGGCAGTCGATGATGTAGGGGTCGCTACGGACGTATCCGCCGCCCCACGGCTTGACGTCGACCGTGAGCGTCGCCGCCCCCGTCCACGTGTAGGTCGAGCCGTCGCTCTCGGGCGGTCTCGACTGCCCCGCTCCGGGAAGGAGCACGGCGATCGTGACCAGCGCGAGGAGGAGCAGCGTTCGCCGTACGTGCCTGCCGCCCATCGCGAACCTCCTCTTCCGGCCGCGGGCACCGTGCCCGCGGCGTGGGGGAAGGGTCGACGAGGCCGCTAACACGCCTCTAACCAGGAAGCCACACGGGTCGGCGCAGCGCGTCAGCTCGTTGTCCTCGGGGGTCGCGTCCGCCGCGCCGACGATCGTCGCGCGAGCCCGGAAGCTCACGTGGCCCGACTCCGCGTCGGCCTCGTCGAACGTGACGGGAAAGGCGATCTCGAGGTCGTCGCGCGCAGCGATCGAGTGGGTCTGGATGGCCTCGGGGGCCCAGTCGCCCGGGCTGCAGCTGCGCAGGAGCTCGACCTGGACGATCTCGGCCTGGTGCCGGCTCGCGACGACGACGGCGACGTCGGCCACTTCACCGACCCGCGCGTGCCCGGGCGCGACGATGCGTAGCAGGGCGACATCGTGCGTCGCGACGGTTACGGGAAGCGACGCGACGCCGACCCTGCCGTCCCGCGTGGTCACGTGGAGCGTCACCGCGTAGACCCCGTCCCGGGCGAAACGGTGCGTCGGCTGCCTTCCGACCGAGGTCGTGCCGTCGCCGAGATCCCAGGCGACGTGCGCTATCCCGACCCCAGCGGGGTCGAACGAGAGATCGAAGAGCCGGATGGCCTCTCCCGCGGCCGGCTCCGCCGGCTCCGTCACGAAGCTCGCAACCGGAGACGGCGGAGCCGCGGTGGCGGGCTCGTGTCGTGTCATCGATTGGGATCCTGCGGCGCGTTCCCAAGGCTCCGCTAACACGACGCTCATTCCGCGTCTTGTGCGGATCGATGCGTGGGCGTACGTTCACTCTCGCCGTGACACGACGAGAGCTCGAGCTCCGCATGCTGGGCCCGCTGGAGGCTCGTGTCGAGGGTGTCCCGGTCGGGTTGGGTGGGCCGAAGCAGCGCGCGCTGGTGGCGCTCCTCCTCCTGCAGGCGAACGACGTCGTGCCGCTCGATCGGCTGATCGACGAGCTGTGGGAGGGGGCTCCGCCGCCCTCGGCGCCGGCCTACGTGCAGAACTGCGTGTCGCGCCTGCGGAAGCTGCTCGGCGCCGAGACGTTCGAGACGCGTGCGCCCGGCTACCGGCTGCGGATCGATCCCGAGGCGATCGACGTGGGCCGCTTCGAGCGGCTCGTACTGGAGGCACGGGGGATGCCGACGCGGGAGCGGGCAGGCGCGCTGCGAGAGGCGCTCGGGCTGTGGGCGGGGACGCCGCTGTCCGACCTCGCCTACTGGAGCTTCGCGCAGGATCCGATCCGGCGACTCGAGGAGCAGCGGCTGAACGCCCTCGAGATGCGCCTCGAGGCGGAGCTCGAGCTCGGGCTGCACCGCGAGTCGATCGGCGAGCTGGACGCGCTGGCGCGCGAGCATCCGACGCACGAGCGCCTGCGTTGGCTGCAGATGCTGGCGCTCCACCGCTCCGACCGGCGGCTCGACGCGCTCGCCGCCTATCAGGAGGCGCGGCTCGCGATCGTCGAGGAGTCGGGGATGGAGCCGGGCGAGGAGCTCCGTGCGCTGCAGCGGCGGATCCTCCAGGACGATCCGACGCTGATGCCCGACGGGGCACCTGCCGAGGTGGCGGAGCGGCCTCCGCAGCTCGCGCGGAAGGTCGTTGCGGTGTGCATCGTCGAGCTGTTGGTCGACGAGGAGCTCGACGTCGAGGCGGCGCGCGGGGTCGTGTCGCGCGGCCTGGCGTCGCTGGAGGAGATCGTGCTGCGCCACGGGGGCGCGGTCGAGCAGCTGCTCGGCGAGGAGGCGGTGGCCGTGTTCGGGCTTCCGGCTGCTCACGAGGACGACGCCCTGCGCGCCATGCGGTCGGCGGTCGAGCTCCGCGACGCTCTCGGTGCCGTCACGATGCGGGCGGCGGTCGAGACGGGCGAGGTGCTCGTCGGGGAGAACGGCCGCGTGCTCTCCGGTGGCGCCCTGACCACCGCGCGCCGCGTGAAGGAAGGGGCGACGGAAGGGGAGATCCTCGTCGGGCCAACGGCCGCGGCGCAGACGACGGGAGCCGCCTGGACGGAGCCGTCGAGCGGCGCTCACCGGCTGCTCGAGCTGGTGGAGGGGGCGTCGGCGATCCCGCGCCGCCCCGACGCGGCGCTCGTGGGCCGGCGCGCCGAGCTCGAGCTGCTCGTCCTCGCGGTGCGCCAGTCGGCGTCCGAGGCCTCGTGCCGGCGCGTGGTCGTGGTCGGCGAGCCAGGGGTCGGCAAGACCCGCCTCGCGGCCGAGCTCGTCGCGACGGTCGCGGGCGAGGCGCGCGTCCTCACCGGCCGTTGCGTCCCCTACGCCGACGGGGCGACCTACCTGCCGCTCGCCGACGTCGTGGGGCAGGTGGCCGGCGAGGGGGAGCTCGGCGCTGCGATCCACGCCGTGCTCGACGGCGAGCAGGACGGCGAGCAGGCGGCGGCGCGGCTCGTCGACGCGCTCTCCGGCAGAGGCGCCGTCGACAGCGGGGACGTATCGTGGGCGGCCCGGAAGCTGCTCGAGGCGCTCGCGCGACAGCGGCCCGTCGTCGTCGTGCTCGAGGACGTGCACTGGGCCGAGCCGACGTTCCTGGACCTGCTCGAGTACCTGGTCGGCTGGAGCAAGGGTGCCCCGATCACGCTCGTCTGCCTCGCGCGCCCGGAGCTCCTCGACGCACGCCCGGCATGGGCCGCCGACTCGATCCCGCTGCGACCGCTCACCGAGGAGGAGACCGCCGACCTCCTCGACGAGCTCCCCGAGTCGCTCGCGCTCGACGCCGACGCGCGCGCCGCGGTGATCGCCGCCGCCGAGGGGAACCCGCTCTTCCTGGAGCAGCTCGCAGCCCACGCGCTCGACGGGCCGCTCGAGGCCGGCAGGGTTCCCGCTTCGCTCGAGTCGCTCCTCGCGAGCCGCCTCGACAGCCTCGGGCCGCGCGAGCGGGTCGTGCTCGAGCGGGCGGCGGTCGTCGGCCGCGAGTTCACGCGTGCCGCGGTCGACGCCCTCGCACTGGACGAGACACGCGGCACGACGGCCACAGCGCTGATGGCGCTCGTCCGTCGGCGTCTCGTCCGCCCTGACACCGAGCGAGCCGACGACGACGCCTTCCTGTTCGACCACGCGCTGATCCGCGACGCCACCTACGCGGCAATCGCGAAGGCCGAGCGCGGCCGTCTCCACGAACAGCTCGCCCGCTGGCTCGACCGGAAGGGCGAGCTCGACGAGATCGTCGGCCACCACCTCGAGCAGGCGGCCCTGAATCGTCACGAAGCTGGTGACGACGCCACAGGCCTGGCGGGAGAGGCCAGCGATGTGCTCGACCGCGCTGGCATGGCGGCGCTGAAGCGTGACGACGCCAACGCTGCGCTGTCCCTGCTGACGAGGGCCGTAGGCCTCCTGTCGGAAACCGATCGGCGCTGGCTCGAGCGGCAATGCAAGCGCGGCGTGGCGCTCAAGTTCACCGGCGACTACGCGGGCGCCGAGGAGCTCCTCACCGCCGTGGTCGAACGAGCGCGTGAGCGAGCCGATCCCCACGTCGAGCACTGGGCATCGGTCGAGCTCGTGTGGCCGCGGATCTCGCGTGGCGTACTCACGATGGAGGAGGGGTTCGAGACCGTGGAGCACGCCCTCGGGGCGCTCACGGACATCGGTGACGACTTCGTGCTCGCTCGCGTCTGGCACGCTCGCGCAGCACGCCTGGCCGATGTCGGGCGCCTCAGGGACTCGGAGGAGGCCGCCGCGGTGTCGGGGCACCACTACCGTCGGGCGGGGGCCGGCGACGCTGCTGGATCGATCCAGGTCGCGTCCGCCGTTGTTCACGGGCCGACATCGGTTCCGCGTGCACTCGAGGTCTGCTCGAGACTGGTCGAGCGGAGCGAGACGCCTGCCTGGCGCAGCTTCATCCTGCCGTTCATGGCATTGCTCGATGCAATGGAGGGTCGCTTCGACGTGGCGCGAGAACGACTCGAAGAGGCGCGCGTCGAGCGCTCCGAGTTTCCCGAGGCCGGCACGCTCCCGACGGTCTGGGCGAATCTCGCGGCGAGGGTGGAGCTTCTCGCCGGCGATGCCGTCGCGTCGGAGCGGATCCTCACGGAGGCGTGCGACGAGCTTCGCCGCGCGGGGGCCAACGCCTGGCTCGCCACGAACGCTGCGCTCCTCGGCGAGTCGCTGTATCGACAGGATCGGCTGGGAGCGGCGATGGCAGTCGTCGACGAGGCACTCCAACTGGGGATCGTCGACGACCTCGCCGCAACGCCCCGCATCCTCCGTGTTCGGGGAAAGCTTCTCGCGCGCGCCGGGAAGGTCGTCGACGGCGAGCGTTGTGCGCGCGAAGCGATCGGCATGCTCGGCCGGACGGACATGCTCGACGATCGGGCGGGGGCCTTCGGCGACCTTGCAGAGGCTCTCGGGATGGCCGGTGACGTCGCCGGCGCATCGTCCGCGCTCACCCAAGCGGCGGATCTTTTCGAACAGAAGGGAAACGAGGTCTCCCTGGCGCAGACACGCCGGTTCCTCGGCGAGCGGGCGTGATACGGGAGCCCCGGCGCCAGGGCTCCCGATCACGTGCTCAGCAACTCGGGGGGCAACCGTTGGCCGGCATGTTCGGCTCCGAGCGAGCCCCGGCGCCGTCGCCCGTGAGCATCGGCGCGAACGCCGTCGCGAGCGCGATCGATGCGAGAAGCGCGACGAGCATGTTCATCGCGCGGCTCTGGATGAGTGCCGCATGCATGTCATTCACCTCCTTCCGCGTCTGCATGCGGCGAGGCTCGAAGCAGGCCCAAACGGTCTGCTCACGGTGTCCAAACCGTTTGCTAACGAGTCACCCGCCAAAGGCGGGGACCTTTCGCCCGAGTGGCCGCGCGGGCGGCAGAGGAGCGTCTCAGACGCGAGGTCGGGCGATGAGGAACGTCGCGATCCGCGATCGTGTGCGGTCCCAGTCGGGACCGAGGCACGGAGCAGAGCGACGAGCGCGGAGAGGCGAGCGGGTGGCCTCCTCGGCCACCCGCTCGGCTGGCTCACGCGATGCGGAACGAGAACGTCTTCGTCACGGCGTTGGAGCCCGACCTCACGGTGATCGAGCCGCGTCCGACCAGGCCGGACGATCCCTTCGGAACGAGCAGCCGGCACGTTGCGAAGCCGTTCGTCGTCGTGCCGCGGCCGCTGATCGGGCGACCTTTCACGACGGCGTTGCACGTCGCGACGGCGGCGGTGAGCGGCTGACTGCCGGTGCCACTCGTCACCGGGACACGCAGCGTCAGCGGCTTGCCGGCGACCGGCCTCGACGGGCTGAACGTCGGCTTCCCCAGAACGGCACGCGAGACGCTCGTCGTCGTGGTGGAGAGCGCGTACGTCCACGGCACGATGCTGTCCGGTGCCCTGTCCCGACCCTCGACCGCGTCTGCGACCATCTTCACCGAGATGACGACGAAGTCGAAGGCACCTGTCAGGCCGGCGTCAGCGGCCTTGAAGCCGATCTCCTGACGCCCCGTGAATGCCTGGGAGGTGACGTCGAGCTTGGCGTCCTCCCACTTCGACCCGTTCCAGCGGTCGGCGTCCCAGTACGTCTTTCCGTCGCCCTCCTGGTACACGCTGAGCCATAGCTCGTCGCCGTCGTCACCGGTCGCCTGGTCGCGATCCTTGTCGATGAAGATCTCGAACGAGCTCGACGGGACGAGGGTGCCCTCGATCTTGAACGCGACAAACCCGTTCGAGTCCGCGACGGTGACGTTCGTGAGATCGGGCGCCGCGCCCGAGTCCCCCGCATTGTCGACGTAGGCCTTCTCGCTCGCGTGTGCCAGCGTCGCCGCCACACCGAGGGCGACGATCACGACGAGAACGATCGTGCGCTTCATCTCATCTCCCCTCTCTCTTGGTGAGCGCAGGGTTGGTGCCGGCGCTCAGCGCGCCCTCATGCGTGGCTAACAACCCGATCGGCGCGCCTCAGACGCGAGGAGCGCGATTCGCGACGCGGATCGGGAACCGCGCGACGCCGGTGTTGCCGCTGACGTCGGCGGCCGAGACCTCGACGACGTCGTGGACCGCAGGTGTCCTAGCCGGCGTCTAGGCCCGACGTCAACCACAAACCGCGCCCGGGGGCACGGATCCTCCAGGATGGAAGATCACCTTCTTGCCCGGCAGCTCACCTCGCAGGATCCGGCGGCCCTGATCCCAGAGGTCGTGGCCATGCCTGTTCGTGGTGACCCATCCCGGAACGGGCTCGCCGAGGGCGTTCGAGAGTCGCTGCAGCATGGTGGCGTTGGCGGCAAGGTTGCACGTTGCTCCCTTGAACTCCCGTGCCTCGTCGGGCGCGATGCTCCAGATCACCTGCAGCCGTGTTCCGGTGGCGACGAGCGCGGCGAGACCGTCGACACGGACGCTGCGCTCCTCGAGCGCCGCGTTCGAGCCGCCCGTCTCGGCGTCGATCTCCCGGCCGATCGCTCCTGTGCCGGCCGCAGCCCGTCTGGCGGCGAGATCGAGGTAGGAGTCGATCACGATCAGCCGGTCGGGTCGAAGCTCGGGGTGGTGCGAGGCGAGCGTTGCGACGCCGAAGCCGGAGTACGAGACGCCGACGAGCAACAGCTCGCCGCCGACACGATCGTGGAGCGCTCCTGCCTCGCGCGCGAGCGCATGCAGGTACGCGGCGTTGCCCCAGTCGAGGTGCCGTTGCGCGCGGAGACCGAGACCGACGTACCCGTCCTTCGGGAAGCGACCGCAGAGCAGCGTCAGCTCGCTGCGCCGCGCGAGCGCGCGAACCTGCTGGCAGTACGCCCAGCCTCCGGTCGTGACCAGTACGCCCTTGGCGTGCGGCTGCTCGACGACCGTCAGGATCGCTGCGCCGGCCGTGTACGTCCGCTCCTGATCCGGCGATCCCGTGGACAGCTGGGTCGCGGCGCCCGCGAGGGTGAGCGCCAGCACCAGCGCCGTTCCGGCGACCCACAGGCGCCGCGCCTGCCTGGCCTCGCCCCGAGCGCCGCTCACGCGATCCCCCTCCACTGGCGTTCGTGGGCCACCCCGGCAGGGTAGACGGCTCCGCCGGGCCGCCAGCCCGCGGGCGCCCCCGTGGCGACGGACGAGCCTCCCCGGCAGGGTCCCGCCGGTTCTCTGCGATCCGTGACTCAGAGGTCGTTGGCCACCGTGAGCGGGAAGGACCCGGTGCCGGTGTTGCCGCGGATGTCGGTCGCCTTGACCTGCACGCGGTACGTTCCGTCGCGGAGCGTGCGGGTGTCGAACCCGTGCACCAGATAGAAGCCGTAGCGCGCGTCCCAGATCTTCTTGTTCTGCCGCGTCCAGCTCGTGTACGTCTGGCTCCAGAGGTCGTTCGACGGATAGGTGAGCCGGAAGTCGACCGCCGTGCGCCAGCCGGTGACCGCCCGCTCGCCGTCCAGGAGCCTCCACTGAAGGAGCGCTGGGGTCAGCGGCTTGTCGTGCCAGGGGCCCGAGATCGAGATCGGCGTCTCGTCGTAGGCCTCGGCGACCAGGTCGACGCGTCCGTGCGCCGGCGTGCCCAGCAAGGCCGTGGCGGCCGACTTGACAGTGACCGCGCGGACGGTCGGGACGGTCGTGTCGGTGTAGGGGCCCATCGCTCCCGGACGGAGCGGGTTGACATAGACGCCGTTGCGATGCTCGGCGAAGTGCACGTGCTCCCAGGGGCGGCGACCTTGCCGATGACCGTGCGGTACGCGGTGACGTGCTGCGCCGCTACGGACGGTCGGCTCGATGTGCCAGTAGCCGAACTCGACGTTGCCGTGGTCTGCGATCACGGACACCGTCTCGGGGTGGCGGGGCGAGATGTAGGCCCGGCCGGTGACCGTGGCGTAGACAGGTGTCCCGTCGGGGCACGAGACGTCGACCCCGAAGTGGAACGAGTGGCTGCGGCCGCCGATGCGCGGGTCGCCGAAGGAGCCGCGGACGGGGTGCTGGCGGTGGAAGGGCTTGACGGGCCAGCCGTAGGCGGGCTGGAGCGTCGCGCTCGTGGCGGCGACGGACGCGGAAGCTCCGAAGCCGGCGAGCACGCCAGCGGTCAGAAGAGGATTCCGATCGTGTGCGCGAAGCACCTGCGAACCGTGAGATGTGGGTGCCTGGTGGTCATGCCCCCACGGTCGGTCCGGCCGTCAAACGGGCCGACAACGGGCGCATCACGGCCGGAAAACGGTCTTCCGCCGATGTGAGCCGGCGATTAGGACGTGGTGGGCGCCGGTGGTACAAACGCGGTGAATGCAGGAATTTCGGATCCTCGGCCCGCTCGAGGCGAGCAGCGACGACGGGCCGATCGCCCTCGGAGGCCCGCGACCGCGCGCGCTCCTGGCGGCACTACTCCTGCGGGCAGGCCGGGTCGTCCCGACGGATCAGCTCGTGGACGAGCTCTACGGCGCCGAGCCCCCGAAGACCGCGACCGCGTCGCTCCACAACTCGGTCGTCGCGCTCCGCAAGGCGCTCGGGCCGGACGTCCTCGTCACGCGCCCGCCCGGATACGTGCTCGCGGTGTCACAGGAGCAGATCGACGCGCGGCGGTTCGAGCAGCTGCTGGCGGACGCGCGGAGCGCCTCCCCGGACGAGCGCCGCTCGCTGCTCCTCCGGGCACTCGCGCTCTGGCGCGGCCCGCCGCTCGCCGAGTTCGCGTTCGACGACTGGGCGCAGGCCGAGATCCGCCGGCTCGACGAGCTGCGCCTCGTCGCGAACGAGGAGCGGATCGCGGCGGACGTCGAGCTCGGCCGCCCCGCCGACGTCGTCTCCGAGCTCGAGACGCTCGTCGGCGAGGATCCGCTGCGCGAACGGCCCTGCGAGTTGCTGATGCTCGCGCTGTATCGGGCCGGTCGCCAGGCGGACGCGCTGAGCGCGTACGACGCACACCGTGCCGCCCTGGACGCCATCGGCCTCGAGCCGGGCGAGAAGGTTCGTCACCTACAGGCCGCGATCCTCCGCCACGAGGCCGGCCTCACGCCGGGCCGGAACGGCGACGAGCGGGACGCCGACGCGGAGATCGTCAAGGCGATCGTCGCGGGCCGCGTCGTGCCGGTGCTCGGGCTCGACGGCGCGGCTGACCTTGCGTCGGAGCTCGCGGCGTCGTTCGGGTATCCGAGCGAGCGTCCCGATCGACCTCGCGCGGGTCTCGCAGTACGTCGCGACGATGAACGGCTCTGGGCCGCTCTACGACGAGCTGCACCGCCGGTTCGAGGCGGCGGTCGAGCCGCAGCCGGTGCACCGCTTCCTCGCCCGTCTCCCGACACTTCTGCGGGAGCACGGCGCGTCGCACCAGCTCATCGTCTCGGGCCGCTACGACCTCGCCATCGAGCGCGCCTTCGAGGAGGCCGGCGAGGAGGTCGACGTCGTCACGTACGTCGCGGCCGGCCCGTACCGCGGGAAGTTCTGGCATCGGCCTCCGGGGGAGGAGCCGCGGCCGATCGACGTGCCCAACACGTACGCGACCGAGCTGTCGCTCGACCGCCGGACGATCGTGCTCAAGCTGCACGGCGCCGTCGACCCGTTCCCCGAGCGGGAGTGGGAGAGCTTCGTCATCACCGAGGACGACTACATCGACTACCTCGGCAGCTCCGACGTCGCGGCCGCGGTCCCGGTCGCCCTCGCCGCACGCCTTCGCCGGAGCCACTTCCTCTTCCTCGGCTACGAGATGGTCGACTGGAACCTGCGGCTCGTGATGCACCGCGTCTGGGGGAACCGGCCGGTCGCGTACCGGTCGTGGGCGATCGATCCCAGGCCGACCGCGCTCGAGCGCGCCTTCTGGCGCCGCTTCGACGTCGACGTGCTCGCCGTCGACCCCGATGAGTACGTCGGGCTGCTCGCAAGGCGCCTCGAGGATGTCGCGTGAGCGTCGCGTCCCCATACAAGGGTCTCGCTGCGTTCGAGGACTCCGAGCTCGACGCCCTCTTCTTCTTCGGGCGCGAGCGCGATACGGAGATCGTCGTCGCCAACCTCATCGCGTCCCGTCTCACGGTGCTCTACGGGCCGAGCGGCGTCGGCAAGTCGTCGCTCCTGCTCGCGGCGGTCGCGCGTCGGCTGCGCGAGCTCCCCGAGGCGCCGCTGGTCGTCGTCTTCTCGAACTGGGGCGACGACCCCGCGCACGGCGCTCGCCGCCGCCGTCGCCGACCTGGCGGGGATCGAGGCCGGCGAGCTGGTCGACACGGTCGAGCGCGCGCAGGCCGGCCACGACGTGTACCTGATCCTGGACCAGGCAGAGGAGTACTTCACGTATCACGACGCGGCGGGCGGCTTCGAAGCGGGGCTCGCCGCGATCGTCAACCGGCCGCTGCGCGTCAACGTGCTTCTGTCGCTGCGCGAGGACACGCTCGCGAGGCTCGACCGGCTCAAGGGCGACATCCCGAGCCTGTTCGCGAACGTCCTGCGGCTCGACAGGCTCGACCGCGCGGCCGGCCGGGCGGCGATCGTCCGCCCGCTGGAGCGCTGGAGCGAGCTCGAGGGCGAGCAGGTGGTCGCCGAGGACGTGCTCGTCGAGCGCGTGCTGGACGGCGTCGGCGCCGGCCGGATCGAGCTCGGCCCCGGCGGCCTCGGAATCGCCGAGGGGAATGGCGGCGCCCGCGGTATCGAGGCGCCGTACCTCCAGCTGGTCATGCAGCGCATGTGGGAGGTCGAGCGTGCGTCGGGGTCGTCGACGCTGCGGGCCTCGACGCTCGAGGCGCTCGGCGGCGCGGGACAGGTCGTGGCCGATCACCTCGAGCGGGCGATCGAGGCGCTCGGCCCGGCACAGCGGGCGATCGCGGCCCGGCTGTTCGACCACCTCGTTACGCCGTCGGGCACCAAGATCGCGCACGAGGCATCCGACCTCGCGGCGTTCGCGGGAGTCTCGCCCGGCGAGATCGACGCCGTCACCGCCACGCTCGCGCGTCACCGCATCCTGCGCACCGACGAGAGCGGGCGGTGGGAGATCTTCCACGACGTCCTGGCCGGCGCCGTGCTCGGTTGGAAGGGCCGCTACGACGCCGAGCGTGCGGTCGAGCGCGCCCGGGAAGAGGCACGACGCAGGCACCGCCGCCTCGCGTTCCTGGCCTTCGGCGCGCTCGTCGGGCTCGGATTGGCCACGGGGCTGGCCGTGTTCGCGTTCTCGCAGCGCAGCGAGGCGCGCGACCAGGCGCGTGTCGCGCGAGGCGGGCAGCTCGTAGCGAGTGCGCTATCGCTGCTCGACAGCGACCCCGAGCTCGGGCTGGCGCTCGCCGTGGAGGCGGCGAGCGTCGATCCGTCTCCTCGGGCCGAGGATGCCCTTCGTCAGACGCTTGGTGCCTCCCGCGAGCGGGCAGTCTTCGACATCGGTCACCCGCTCCTGGGCCTCGAGCTCGACCGCTCGGGCTCGAACGCCCTGGTGGTCGGGGCGGACGGCCTCGCCCGGCTGATCGATCTCGGCACGGGACACGAAGCCTGGTCGCATCGCGTCGACGGCGCAGCCGCGGCGTTCGCACCCGACGGACGCACGGTCCACATGGCCGTCGGCCGCTCGTTGATCGTCGTCGATGCGAAGACGGGGCGGGTTCGTGGAGAGCCGGTACCGCTCCGCGTGCCGGGGAAGGTGGAGCGACTCGTCGTGAGCCCCCGGGGAACGTCGGCCATCGTCGTCGCCGGCAAGCCGCGAGCGCGTGTCGTCGCCCTGGCCACAGGAGAGCGAATCGGACGCGTGAAGCAGCCGCCGGAGGTGACCGATGCTGCGTATGCCCCGTCGGGTCGAGTGGTGGCGAGCTCGGGAGTCGACCGGACTGCCCGCCTCTGGGACACCCGGACGTGGACCGAGACGGGCACCACCCTCCGGGGGCATGTCGGGCGGGTGACCGTCGTCTCGTTCGACCGCTCGGGCGAGCGTGTGGCGACCGGGAGCAGCGATCAGACGGCGCGGGTGTGGCGCGCAGGCACCGGGATCCTCGTCGCCGTTCTCTACCTCCACACGGGGTTGGTCGACGACGTGTCGTTCGGGGCCACCGGCGACGTCGTCACGGCGAGCCGCGACGGCACCGCTCGCACCTGGGGTCCCAACGGGAAGCCCCTCCAGGTGCTGAGAGGCCATAGAGGCGCAGTGGTGGCCGCGGCGTTCGCGAAGAGCGACGTCGTCGTCACCGCCGGCGCGGACGGAACCGTCCGTCTCTGGGATCCGGGGACGGGCGTCGAGCTCCGGCCGGCCGCCGTCGAAGGCCCGCCGCCTCCCGGGAAACGGGCGACGTCGCACTCGGGAGACATCGTGGCGACCGCTGTGGGTAGCGTCGTTCGCCTGCGCTCCCCCGACGGGGGGCGGACTCTCCGCGGCCACACGGATGTCGTCAACACGGTCGCCTTCAGCCCCGACGATCGGCTGCTCGTCACCGCAGGGCGCGACCACGACGTCATCGTCTGGGACGTCGCGAGCGGCGAGATCGTCCATCGGTTCCCCGAGGCCCAGTCGGCGTCGGTCGCGGACGCGCGGTTCAGCCCCGACGGCCGCTGGATCGTCACAGCGGGACCGATCTCTGCGCGGCTGTGGAACGTGGCCGACGGCCGTCCGCTGACGTACCTCTACGGCCCCAAGTCTCTCACCGCGGTCGGGTTCGAGGCCGATTCGCGAACCGTGGTCACGCGTGAGCAGGACGGCACGGTGCGCCGGTACGTCTGTGAGCTCTGCGGCGGTCTGGACGAGCTGGCCGGGCTTGCGCGATCGCGACTCGCTGCGACGCGCGGACTGCTCACCGACGGCGAGCGCACTCGCTACCTCGGGTGACACACGCGAGGCGGCCTGGGCCGCTCCGAGCCTCCCCCGTGGTCTACCTCGCGCGGAACGAAAACGGCGAGACCGAGTCGACTTCGACGTCACCGTGACGTGCCGCGGACGGTCGTCGGCTTCGCCACCTTGGGCGCCAACGACCCGGCAAGGTCGCCGTCCCGCAGAAGCTGGCCCG
>CAWAXS010000028.1:0-140429 GCA_963786055.1 uncultured Actinomycetes bacterium
TATGACCTCGTCATGCGAATCGGGATCCTGACCGGCGGCGGCGACGTGCCCGGGCTCAATCCGTGCATCAAGGCGGTCGTCAACCGGGTGGCGCACGACGGGCACGAGGTCGTCGGCCTCCGCCGCGGCTGGGCAGGGCTCCTGAAGCATGACCTCGACGACCCCGCGTCCGCCGCCGAGTGGTTCCAGCCGCTCACCCCGTCGATCGTCCGGACGATCGACCGGACGGGCGGCACGTTCCTGCACACCTCGCGCACGAACCCGAGCCGCGTCCGCGCCGGCGAGGTGCCCCCGCATCTCGCCGCCCGCGCGAGCGGCGACGGCCCGTTCGACTTCACCGACCACGCGCTCCGCGTCGTCGAGGCGCTCGGGATCGACGTGCTGATCCCGATCGGCGGCGACGACACGTTGTCGTACGCGCTGCGGATGCACGACGAGGGCGTGCCCGTGGTCGCGATCCCGAAGACCATGGACAACGACGTCCACGGGACCGACTACTGCATCGGGTTTTCGACGGCGATCACGCGCGGCGTCCAGTTCATCCACAACCTGCGCACGTCGACGGGCTCCCACGAGCGGATCGCGGTCGTCGAGCTGTTCGGCCGCTACAGCGGTGAGACGTCCCTCATCACCGCCTACCTCGCGGGGGTCGACCGTGCGGTCATCTCGGAGGTGCCCTTCGACGTCGACCGGCTCGGCGAGCTCCTCGTGGCGGACAAGCACGCGAACCCGTCGAACTACTCGATGCTGACGGTGTCCGAGGGAGCGACCCTGGCCGGCGGCGACATGGTGCTCTCCGGCGAGGAGGACGCCTACGGGCACCGGAAGCTGGGCGGCATCGGCGAGCTCACGGCGGCGCTCATCAAGGAGCGCACCGGCGAGGAGATGATCGTGCAGGTGATCGGCTACCTGATGCGCTCCGGTGCACCCGACTCGCTGGACCTGATGGTCGCGACCAACTACGCGGTCATGGCCGCCGATCTCGCCCTCGAGGGATCGTCCGGGCGGATGGTCGCGCTCCGCAGCGGGACGTACACCTCGGTGCCGATCACGGCGACCCGCGAGGGCGTCAAGCGCGTGGACGTCGACGAGCTCTACGACGTCCACGAGTACCGGCCGAAGGTACGTCACGTCACCGGCAAGCCGATGTTCCTGTACTGATGCAGCGGATCGGGATCCTCACGGCCGGCGGCGACTGTCCGGGCCTGAACGCCGTCATCCGGGGCGTCGTCGCGGGTGCCGCCCAGCGCCACGGCGCGGAGGTCGTCGGGATCCTCGACGGCTGGGACGGCCTCATGGAGGGCCGCGTGCGCCGGCTGGATCGCGCGGCGGTCCGGGGCATCCTGCAGCGGGGCGGGACGATCCTCGGCACCTCGCGGCGCGACCCCTACGTCCACGGCGAGGGAGCGGCATCGCTGCGAGGGACGCTCACACGCGAGTGGATCGACTCGCTCGTCGTGGTCGGCGGCGACGGCACGCTCAGGACGGCGCTCCGGCTCTTCGAGGAGGGCGTCCCCATCGTGGGCGTGCCGAAGACGATCGACAACGACATCGCCGGCACGGATGTGACGTTCGGGTTCGACACGGCGGTGCAGATCGCCACCGAGGCGATCGACCGGATCACGACGACGGCCGAGTCGCACAACCGCGTGATGGTGGTCGAGGTGATGGGACGCACGCGCGGCTGGATCGCCACGTACGCGGGCATCGCGGGCGGCGCGGACGCGATCCTCGTCCCCGAGGAGCCGTACGACCTGGAAGAGGTCGCAGCCCTGCTGCGCTCGCGCGCCGAGCGCGGGCGGAGCTACTCGGTCGTGGTCGTGGCCGAGGGCATCGCGCCGCCGCCCGGGGCGCAGGTCACGGCTCCGCTCGACGCGTTCGGGTTCGAGCGGCTCGGCGGCGTGTCGGCCGTCGTGGCCGCACGGCTCGAGGAGCTGACGGGCTTCGAGGCCAGGGTCACCGTGCTCGGTCACATCCAGCGCGGTGGCACACCCAGCGCCGCCGACCGGGTGCTCGGATCGCGGCTCGGCGTCGCGGCGGCGGACCTCGCCGCGACGGGGGCGTACGGTCGCATGGTGGCGCTGCGCGGCACCGAGATCGTCGACGTGGCGCTCGAGGAGGCGTGTGCCTCCCTTCGCGGGGTGCCTCCGGCGATCCTCGACGTGGCGCACACGCTCTCCGCTCCGTGAGGGCCCGCCTCGCCGCTATCGACCTCGACGGCACGCTGCTCCGCTCCGATCTGAGCGTCTCGGACCGGACGCGCGCCGCGCTCGCCGCCGCGACGTGCGCGGGGATCGACCTCGTGCCCGTCACCGCGCGCTCTCCCCGCTCGGTGCGCACCAT
The DNA here is from genome assembly GCA_963786055.1 of uncultured Actinomycetes bacterium. Lineage (GTDB taxonomy): Bacteria > Actinomycetota > Thermoleophilia > Gaiellales > Gaiellaceae > Gaiella. The sequence goes on from CAWAXS010000028.1 coordinate 2,344, forward strand.
CGCCGCCGACGCGGGAATCGGCGGCGTCGCCATCTGCGCGAACGGGGCGACCGTCTACGACCTCGACGCCGGCGCGATCGTCCACCACGAGCCCCTCCCGGCGGACGTCGCACACCGGATCGTGCTGGGGCTGCGCGAGCACGTTCCCGGGATCGCGTTCGGATGGGAGCTCGAGATGCGCTTCGGGAGCGAGCCCGCGTACGAGGCCTTGCGCGACGAATCGCGGTCTCGGCGGCCCGAGGGATCGTTCCCGCCCTGTGACGTGCTCACCTGGCGTGACCCGATGACCAAGCTCCTGGCCCGTCTCCCGGGCGTAGACCTCGACGAGGTCCTCTCGCTCGCCCGCGCGCTCGGCGGCGACGACGCCGAGGCGACCCTGGCGGGACAGGAGTTCGTCGAGGTGATGGCGCGCGGGGTCGCGAAGGAGGCGGCACTCGCGCGGCTGGCCGCCGAGCGGGGCATCGGCGCCTCCGAGGTCGTCGCGTTCGGCGACCAGCTGACCGACGTCGGCATGCTCGCGTGGGCCGGCCTCGGCGTCGCGGTGGCGAATGCCCATGCCGCCGCGGTCGACGCGGCCGACGAGGTCACGGCGTCGAACGACGAGGACGGCGTCGCCCTCGTTCTCGAGCGCCTCGTGGCGTCGATCCCTAGCCGATGAGGAGGGCGTCGGTCGGCGCGTAGCCGTCGGTCAGGAGCGGCACGTCGCCCGTGACGACGTCGCGCTCCCAGCGGTCTCTCGCGGCGTGCTCCAGATCCGGCGCACCGGGCGCCCTCGCGCGCCGCGTCTCCTGCCAGGACTGGGCGAGCCGTGCGGGAGTCGGCGCCGCCCGCTCGGTGGCGACGAGGATGATGTTGCGAATGTCGTCCGGGCGCCGGTCCGACGGGCCCTCGTAGACCGGATGGAGCTCCACGGTCGGGAACACCGTCGCGTACGTCTTCCAGAGCGCGCGGGTGATCTGGGAGCTTCCGCCCGTGATCGCGCCGATGACGTTCGTGGCGATCACCCCGCCGGGCGTGAGGCGGTCGCGCATCAGGCGGACGAACTCGAGCGTCGTCATGTGGAACGGGACGCCGTCGGAATAGAAGGCGTCGACCATGATCACGTCGAACCGCTCGTCGGTGCGCTGGAGGAACCGCCTGCCGTCGTCGACCACGATCGGGAGCCGCCGGGGGTCGCGTGGCAGGTGGAACCACTTGTACGACGCGTCGACGACGTCGGGGTCGAGCTCGACCGTTGTCACGACCGTGTCGCGGAAGTCGCGCCACAGGCGCTTCTGCACGGCCGCGCCGCCGAGGCCGACGACGAGGATCTTGGTGGCGCTCGGGTTGTACGCCAGCCCGAGCTCGAGATAGTCGCTGTAGGAGAACCGCGTGCGGAACGGGTCGGCCAGGTACATGCCGCTCTGGAACGAGCTGTCGAAGCGGAGGTACCGGGAAGTGTCGTCCTCCACGACCAGCAGGCGGTGGTAGCGCGTGTCGCGGGCCTCGCGGACGGTGTAGCCCTCGCCCCCGAGCCCGACCTCGGCCGGGTCGAGCTTGCGCGGCGTCCGGACGTCCCGCTCGCGGTAGAGGGGCGACCAGTTGCGGGCTGCGGTGCCCGCGAGCACCGTGCCGGTCGTCTCCGGCGCCAGCGCCCCGACCGCGAGGACGGCTGCGCCGGCCGCGGCGACGAGCCCCGCTCCGGGCAGCCAGAGCCGCTCGAGCAGCGCGACGACGGCGGCTGCCGTGAGGAGGACGACGGCGCCGACGGCCAGCACCTGGTCGGTGCCGTACTCCGGGACGAGCCAGAACGACGTCGCGAAGGTCCCGGCGATGCTGCCCGCGGTGGAGATCGCGAACAGCCGCCCGGCCGTCCGGCCCATCCGGTCGATCTCGCGCGCGGCGAGCCTGACCGCGATCGGCGAGACGGACGCCAGCACGACGCTCATCGGCCCGAAGAGCACGATCGCCGCGACGAGCGGGTCGAGGCGCGGGCCCGGGTCCCACGTGACGACCTGCTCGAGGACCCAGTCGTCGACGACCGGGATCGCGAGCACGAGCGTCGCGCCCAGCGCGATCGCGCCGACGAACAGGTACGGCGACGGCCAGCGGTCGGCCAGCACGCCTCCGACCCAGTAGCCGATCGAGAGCCCTGTGAGGACGACGCCGATGAGCGCGCCCCAGACGTAGAGGGAGCTGCCGAACGTCGGGGCGAGCACGCGGCTCGCGGCGATCTCGACGCCGAGCAGCACGGCCCCCGAGAGGAAGACGGCGGTGCTGACCGCGAGGCCCTCGACCCCGCTGCGGCGGCGATTCATCCGCTCAAGGGTAGACGCGGTACACCTTGAGCCACGGGCGTTCGCGCCGCCCGGGTTGCTCGTGCGTCGCATACGCGGCGCGCATGCGCTCGAGCTGGCGGTAGAAGCGGGTCTCTCTCGGGTACTCGGAGGTCGCCGCGAGCACGCGGTCGGTGACGCTCCCACCGACCACGAGCCACCGAACCCCGTCGGCGCGCAGCACGGCGAGGTTGCGGCGAGGGTCGAAGGGGCGGCCGGGCCCCGGAAGCTCGAGCCGTACGACGGTCCGGCCCTCGAGTGGCAGCGTCGACGGGTCGGCGGCGACGAGCTCGCCGCGCGGCACGACCCTGTCGATCCACGCGGCGGCGTCGAGGCGCGGGTCGCGACCGGTGAGCGAGCGGGCGTCTCCGACCGACCACCAGAGCGGGACGACGCACGCGACGAGCGCGGCGACCGCGATCGGCTTGCGGCGGCCGGCGAGCACCGCGAGAACCGGCACGAGAGGCAGGACGTAGCGGTCGAAATGCGCCTCCGAGGGGAGGAGCGACAGCGCGTAGGCACCCGCGAACGAGAGGAGGACGAGGTCGCTCCGCTCGCGACGGCGCAACGCGACGACGGCGCCAAGGGCCGCGACGACCACGAGTGGGCCGATCGTCTCCCAGAGCCTGAGGCCGAACGCGAGCGGCGTCGCGGGATCGTCCTCGAACCCGAGCCATCCCTGCTGCGCGAGCTCCTGGACGCGGTGGAAGTCCCCCCATGCCGCGCCGGCGTGCACGATCACGAAGGGGCTCGTCACGAAGAAGGCCGCCGCGGCGAGCCCGAGGGCGGCTGCGACACGCCGCCACGCCCCGATCCCGGCAACGACGAGTGGCACGACCAGCACCGCGCCGGGGTACTTCGCCGACGCTGCGAGCCCTGCGGCCACGCCTGCCCACTCGAGGCGCCCCGAGACGAGCAGCGCGAGGGTCACGGTGACCCCGAGCGTGAGCAGCACGTCCGTGACCGCCATCCGCGAGTAGGCGACGTGGGTCGTGGCCACGGCGACCCCGACCGCACCCGTGACACCCGCCAGCGGCCCGTATGTCACGCGGCCGAGCCACCACGCGGCCGCCACCCCGAGCACCCCGATGAGGACGGCCACGACCCGGGCCGCGCCGTAGGACGGCTCGTCGAGCCCGATCTGCGTCGGCGCCAGCACGAGGAACAGCAGGCTCGGATAGTCGTACCAGCCGGGGTCGAGACCGCCGCCGTGGACCAGGTCCCAGGCGCGAGGCACGATGTTCGTCTCGTCCGGGTTGAGCAGCGGCAGCGGGAGGCCCGAGCCGGCACCCACGATCCTGAGCGCCGCCGCGACCGCGAGGACGGCGCCGAGCAGTGCGAGCTGGGCGGCCGAGAACGACCGGCGCGCGAGACGCAAAGGGTCGCTCTAGACGTCGGGGACGGCGTCGCCGACGAGCGCCTCGACGTCGCCCGTGACGAGAACGGCGTCGACGCCCGCTCGCTCGAGCTCCTCGACGTCGTCGCGGGACGCGCCCGAGAGCTCCGCGATCGCCAGCTTGCCTGCCGGGACGTCGTGGAGCAGCTCGAGCACCCGGTCGAGCGGCTCCTGCTCTTCGTCCGCCGCGTCGGCCACGAGCAGCAGGATCTCCGGGTCGACGTGCTCGAGGGCGCGCTCGAGCTCGTCGTCGTCGCGGACCCGGACGACGTACTCGAGCCCCAGCTCGTGGCAGCGCTCCACGAGCGCCGCGAGGACGTCGTGGTCGTCGACGGTGAGCACGACCGCGTCGGCTGCCGCGGCATCGTCCGGTCGGGGGCCGTACGCGAGGAGCGGCAGCATCGTGTGGTCCCGCACGTCCGTGCCGCCACTCGAGACGACGATCCCCTCGGCCCCGCCCTCCTCGGCGCGCCGCGCGTTCTCGGCGTCCCCGACGTGCACGAGCACCGAGATCCCGTCGCCCTCCGCTATCGCATGGCTCAGCCGTCGATCCGTCACGTCCGCGATGTTAGGGCACAGGTCGTCGATGGCGTAGGCTCGCGCCGTCGTGACCGACGTGAAGCGGGTCTGCCTCCTGGGCGCCGAGTCGACCGGCAAGTCGACCCTCGCCGAGGCGCTCGCCGACCGCTACGACACGCTGTGGAACCCGGAGTACGGTCGGCCGTACACGCAGATCGGCCGTCCGGCCGCCGCCCCGTGGACGAGCTGGGAGTTCACGCACATCGCGCGCATCCACTGCTGGTACGAGGACTTCCTGGCACAGCTCGCGCGACGCGTGCTCTTCTCGGACACCGACGCGTTCACGACCGCGGTGTTCCACGAGGTCTACCTCGGGACCGCGGCGACCGGATTCGAGGAGCTGCTCGAGCGGCCGTACGACCTCTTCGTCGTCTGCGGTCTGGACGTCCCCTGGCGTCACGACGGGATCCGCGAGTTCGAGGCGCAGCGCCGCTCCATGCACGAGCGGTACGTCGAGCACGCACGCACGAGCGGCAGCCCGTGGCTCCTCGTCGAAGGGCCTCACGACCGGCGGGTCGAGGCGGCGGCGGCGGCGGTCGATCGGCTGCTCGGATAGTCGCCCTGCGTCGAGCCGTCGCGTCGGGCGGGTCGCCCGACGGACCACGCGGTCACGAAGTCGGCACGAAGTCGGCGCTGATCTGTCGCCAAGTCAGGCGACGCGAACGATAGAATCGAAAGTGGGTGGTGGGTTGGGGTGCCCCGGAAGAACACCGCTCGTTGCGAGATCCGCTACCGGCCGATCGGGTGCCAGACGGTCTTCAGCTCCATGAAGGCGGCGATCTCCCAGGGGCTCCTGTCCTCGCGCGCCCGGACCACGCGCTTGACGTTCTCGGCGGCGAGGACCTCGAGGGCGGCGACGTCCCCGTCGGCGCCCGTCACGTCGATCGCGTTGACGTCCATGTGCGCCGCGAGCACCGGGGCGAGCTCGTCGCGGCGGCCGGTGAGCACGTTGACGACCCCCGCGGGCACGTCCGAGGTCGCGACGGCCTCCGCGAGCTCGATCGCCGCCAGCGGATGTGCCTCCGAGGCGACGACGACGACCGCGTTCCCGCCGACGAGCGCGGGAACGATCCGCGCGACGATGCCGTCGAGCGCCGGCTCGTCGGGCGCGATCACGGCGACGACGCCGGTCGGCTCGGGCACGGTGAAGTTGAAGTACGGCCCGGCGACCGGGTTGGAGCCGCCGAGCACCTGGGCGAGCTTGTCCGCCCAGCCCGCGTACCAGACGACGCGGTCGATCGCCCTGGCCACCTCCCTCCGGCCGCTGCACACCCCTGCGAGGGCCGCCTGCCTCGTCTCCATGGTCTCGGCCAGCCGATAGAGCACCTGGCCGCGGTTGTAGGCCGTCGCCGAGCTCCATGCCGCGTACCCCTTCCGGGCCGCGACGACCGAGTCGCGCGCGTCCTTGCGGGAGGCCTTCGCGACGTTGTGACCCTCCAGCTCGAGCGTCCGCCCCGACTCCGAGCGGGGGAACGCGCCGCCGATGTAGAGCTTGTACGTCTTGCGGACGGGCAGCCTGGCACTCACTCGTAGACCTCCGCGCGCAGGACTCTCCAGACGCCCCATGCGAGCGCCCCGAGCAGCACGAGCTTCGCGCCGATCACCGCCGCCGGCTGGCGGGGCCCGGCGGTCACTCGAACCTCAGGTAGGCCTCGAGCCCGTGGCGGCCACCCTCGCGCCCGAAGCCGGACTCCTTGTAGCCGCCGAACGGCGAGGCCGGGTCGAAGCGGTTGAACGTGTTGCCCCACACGACCCCCGCGCGCAGCCTGTCCGCCATCCAGAGGATCCGAGAGCCCTTCTCGGTCCAGATGCCGGCGGACAGCCCGTACATCGTGTTGTTCGCCTTCTCGACCGCCTCGTCGGGGGTGCGGAAGGTGAGCACGCTGAGCACCGGGCCGAAGATCTCCTCCTGTGCGATCCGGTGGCTCTGCGCGACGTTGGTGAAGACGGTCGGCGCGAACCACCAGCCCTTCTCCGGGAGCCGGCACGGGGGCTGGTAGATCTCGGCTCCCTCCTCCGTCCCGCTCTCGACGAGCTCGGCGATCCGGTCGAGCTGCGCCTTCGAGTTGATCGCGCCGATGTCGGTGTTCTTGTCGAGGGGATCGCCGACCCGCAGCGTCGCCATGCGGCGCTTCAGCTTCCGCACCAGCTGGTCGTGGATCGACTCCTGGACGAGCAGCCTCGAGCCGGCACAGCAGACGTGCCCCTGGTTGAAGTAGATCCCGTTGACGATGCCCTCCACCGCCTGGTCGAGCGCACAGTCCTCGAACACGATGTTCGCCGCCTTGCCGCCGAGCTCGAGGGTGAGCGGGATCCCTCGGCCGGCGAGCTCCCGCTGGATCGCCTTTCCCACCTCGGTCGAGCCCGTGAACGCGACCTTGGCGATCCCCTCGTTGCGAACGAGATGCGCACCGGTCGACCCGTCGCCCGTGACGATGTTGACGACTCCGGGCGGCACCTGCGCCTGCCTGCAGACGTCGGCGAACAAGAGGGCGGTGAGGGGCGTCGTCTCGGCCGGCTTGAGCACGACGGTGTTGCCGCACGCCAGGGCCGGCGCGATCTTCCACGCGAGCATCAGGAGCGGGAAGTTCCACGGCACGATCTGGGCGGCGACACCGAGCGGTCGCGGCCGCCGTCCGGGGAAGGCGTACTCGAGCTTGTCCGCCCAGCCGGCGTAGTAGAAGAAGTGCGCCGCCGCGAGTGGGAGATCGACGTCGCGCGACTCCTTGATCGGCTTGCCGCCGTCGAGCGACTCCGCCACCGCGAGCTCGCGGGCGCGCTCCTGGAGGATCCGCGCGATCCGGAACAACACCTTCGCACGCTCCGACGGCTTCCAGGCGCTCCACGCCTCGAACCCTTCGCGTGCGGCGTCGACCGCCCGCGCGACGTCCTTCGCACCGGCCTGCGCGACCTCGGCGAGAGGCTCCTCCGTCGAGGGCGACACCGTCGTGAACCACGAGCGCGATCGCGGCGCGACCTCCTCCCCGCCGATGAAGAGGCCGTAGCGCTCCTCGAACGAGACGATGTCGCGGGACTCGATCGACGGCGCGTACTCCCAGCCGTCCTTCACGGGGAGCGCGCGCGTCGTCTTCTCGACGGCCCCCATCAGTCGAGGGTGAACTCGTCGGGCGACCGGTAGATCCCGGTGCGCTGCTTGCGGAGCTGGAGGAGCACGTCGTTCAGGAGGGACGAGGCACCAAAGCGGAAGAGATCCGGCGTCATCCAGTCGACGCCCAGTGTCTCGTGCAGGACGCAGAGGTACTGCACTGCCTGCTTCGCCGTGCGGATCCCGCCGGCAGGCTTCATCCCGATCACGAGCCCGGTCTCGTCGTGCACGTCCCGGATCACCTCGAGCATGCAGAGCGTGACCGGCAGCGTCGCGGCCGGCGAGACCTTGCCGGTCGAGGTCTTGATGAAATCGGCTCCGCCCGCGATCGCCAGGAGCGAGGCACGCCGCACCGCGTCGTACGTGCCGAGCTCGCCGGTCTCGAGGATCACCTTCAGGTGCGCCGGACCGCAGGCGTCCTTCACGGCGACGACCTCCTCGACCACCTGCCCGATCCGGCCCGACAGGAACGCGCCGCGGTCGATCACCATGTCGACCTCGTCCGCCCCGGCCTCGACGGCGGCGCGGACGTCGGCGAGCTTGACGTCGAGCGGGGCCTGCCCGGAAGGGAAGGCGGTCGCGACCGACGCGATCTTCACTGCGCTGCCGCGAAGCGCGCGCCGGGCGACCGGCACGAGGCTCGGGTAGATGCAGACCGCGGCGACGTGCGGTACGGACGGGTCGCCGGGGTCGGGGTACATCGCCTTGGTGCACATCGCCCGCACCTTCCCCGGCGTGTCGGCCCCCTCGAGCGTCGTCAGGTCCATCATCCGGATCGCGAGCTCGAGGGCGAACACCTTGGACTCGCGCTTGATCGAGCGCTTCGCCAGCTCGGCCGCCCGTGCCTCGAGCGCGACGGCGTCGACCGCGCCCACACGCGGAAGCCGACCGCCTCCGGGGAGCTCGATCGTGCGCGGAAGTGCCAGCGTCTGGCTCACGAGGTCAGTCTAGAGTGTGGCCCTCGTGCTGCTCCGCGCCGACACCCGGGTCGACCTGATTCGCGGCCTGCCGCTCTTCGAGCTGTGCTCGAAGCGTGACCTGCGTCGGATCGCAGCCCTCGCCGACGAGCGTGAGGTCGAGGCCGGGACGGAGCTCATCCGGGAGGGCGAGCCGGGCACCGAGTTCTACGTCGTCGTCGAGGGCGAGGTCGACGTCCGCCGCCGCGGGCGTCGCGTCGCCCGGCTCGGGAACGGGAGCTTCGTCGGCGAGATCGCCCTTCTCTCACGCTCCCCGCGCACCGCTACCGTGGTCGCCGTCACGCCGCTCCGGGTTCTGGCCATCTCGGGCAAGGACTTCGTCCAGCTGCTCGACCACCTCCCCGACCTGTGGCTGAAGGTCGCGCGGACGCTCGCCGATCGCGTGGACGCGGACGAGGCGATGGACGGCGCAGGCCGATGACGGCGATCGACCCCGCGGTCCAGGAGCTGGCGCACGCGGCCAACTTCGCGACCCTCAGCGTGATCCTGCGCTCCGGCCGGCCCATGACGCACGTGATGTGGGTCGACGCGGACGACGAACACGTCCTGGTCAACACCGAGGTCCATCGCGCGAAGTTCAAGGCGATCGAGCGCGATCCGCGCGTGACCGTCACGATCTGGAAGCGGGACGACCCCTACACCTACGCCGAGATCCGGGGCCGTGTGGTCGAGGTCGTGCGGGGCCCCGAGGCTCGCGCCCACATCGACGCGCTCTCACGGAAGTACCGGGGACAGGACTACGACCCGGAGAGGATCGCGTCGGAGCGCGTCATCCTGCGCATCGCGCCCGACGTCCAGCACGTCCACTGAGCCCGTCGCGCAGCGTCAGCCGGATCGCCGGGCCTCGATCTCGGCCGCGACCGCGGCGGGATCGTCGATGCCGACCGCCACGACGTCGTAGTCGACACCCTCGACGCTCCGGTCGAGCACGAGCGTCAGGACGCGGTCACGGTCGTCGAAGGACAGGAACGTCGAGCGGCCGCTTCGCCGGAACCGCCCGGCACGGATGTCCGTGAACGGAATGGACGTGCCACCGAGCCGGAGCCCGTTCGCCTCGTACCGGTCGATGGAGACGGATCGGATCGCGCCGAGCGGAAGCCGCAGCTGACGCTTCAGCGCGGCGACCGCCGTCCAGCCCGTGAGCCGGACGACCACCTCGCGGGTCCTGACTTCGATCGTCCTCGACACGGGATCAGAGCCCGAGTCGCTCGAGCGTCTTCCGGTCGCGCCGCCAGCGCGGCCTGACCTTCACGACGAGCTCCAGGAACACCGGATGGCCGACGAGCGCCTCGACCTCCGGACGCGCTCTCGTCCCGATCTCGCGGATCATGGCTCCCCGCTTGCCGATCAGGATCCCCTTCTGCGACTCGGTCTCGACGAGGACGCGTGCGCGGACGGTGTCGCCGAGCTCGTCCACCTCGACCATCAGCGCGTGGGGCACCTCGTCGCGCGTCAGATGGAGCGCCTTCTCGCGGATCACCTCGGCCACACGCTCCTCGAGCGTCAGGTCGGTGCGCTGCTCGAGCGGGAACAGCGGCGGCCCCTCGGGCAGGAGATGCACGAGGTCGTCGCGGAGCGCGTCGATCCCGTCCCTGACCTTCGCGCTGACCGGATGGAGGGCGTGGAAGTCTCCCAGCCCCGCTGCGACCTTCATCTGCGAGGCGACGTGCCCATGCTTGAGGCGGTCGATCTTGTTCAGCGCGATCACGACGGGTACGCCGAGCGAGAAGACGCGTCGTGCGACGAAGCGGTCGCCGGCGCCGATCCGGTCGCGGGCCGACAGCACGAGGAGGACGACGTCGACGTCCTCGAACGAGCCGTCGACGGTCTCCTGCATCCGCTCGGTGAGCGCGTCCATCGGCCGCTGGAACCCCGGTAGGTCGACGAGCACGAGCTGCCAGTCGTCGCCGTTCGCGACCCCGAAGATCCGCCTCCTGGTCGTGTTCGGGACGGTCGACGTGATCGCCACCTTCTCCCCCGTCAGGGCGTTCACGAGGGTCGACTTGCCGACGTTCGGCCGGCCGGCGACCGCCACCAGGCCCGCCTTCATCGAGCCGCCTCGGGCGCACCGACGGGGTCGCGAGCACGATCTCGGGCCGATTCCACGAGGTCGATCGTACTCGGGGGTGCCGGCCCCGCCGCCTGCGGGAGGGCGAGAAGTACAGTCCTCGTCGTGGCCGAGGACGAGCCCGCGGGACAGACCGGCACGGAGGGCGCGGCCACCCCGCCGACGCGGCGCAGCCGGCGCGGCCCACTCGGAACCGTGCTGCTCGGCCTCGTCGCCGGCCTTGCGGGAGCGGCGCTCGTGCTGGTGGTGGACCGCGCCGGCGACGACGAGGCGGCGCCCGCGTCGACGTCGGCCGCGACGGGCACGACGGCCACGACGGCCGTCGCGGGAAGCCCGAACTGGGTGGGCGTGGCCCAGGCCGCGCGGCGCAGCGCGGTCTCGCTCACCGTCACGACCGTCGTCGACGTGCCCGCGCCACCCGGCGCGCCGCAGGGCCGGCAGGAGGCGACGGCGACGGGCTCCGGGTTCGTGCTCGACACCGACGGCTCGATCGTGACGTGCGCGCACGTGGTGAGCGATGCGACGGCGATCGTGGTGCGGCTCGCCGACGGGACGAGCGCCAAGGGGACGCTCGTCGGCGCCGACGCCACAACCGACCTCGCGATCGTCCACGTCGACGTGCCCTCTGCGCGACTGCATCCGCTCCCGCTCGGCTCGGCGGCGAGCGTCGCGGTCGGGCAGCCGGTGCTCGCGGTGGGCGACCCGTTCGGGTTCGAGGGGTCGGCCAGCGCCGGCATCGTCTCCGGGCTCGAGCGCGAGATCGAGTCGCCGAGCGGCTGGACGATCACCGACGCGATCCAGACCGACGCCGCGCTCAACCACGGCAACTCGGGCGGCCCGCTGCTGGACGCGTCGGGACGTGTGATCGGCGTGAGCGCGCAGATCGCGAGCTCGGGCGTCGACGCCAACGTCGGGGTCGCGTTCGCCGTCCCGATCGACGACTTCACGAAGAAGGTGCTCCGCGAGCTTCGGGCGGATGGGCGGGCGAGCCACGCATGGCTCGGCATCGCGGGGCAGACGATCCAGCCCGAGCTCGTCGCCACGGGCGATGTCGAGACCTCCTCCGGCATCCTCGTCACAGGCGTCGCACCCGACAGCCCGGCCGAGTCGGCGGGGCTCCAGCCCGGCACGACGCCCGTCGAGGCGGGCGGCACGACGTTCTGCATCGGGGGTGACGTGATCACCGCCGTGGACGGCAAGGCGACCCCGCGCGTCCACGACCTCCAGGATGCGCTCGAGCAGCTCGACCCCGGCGACGAGGCCACCCTCACGGTCGTCCGCACCGGCGGAGGGACGAAGGAGATTCGCGTGAAGCTCGCGAGCCAGCCGACCGAGCCGCCCGCGCTCGCGTCGGCCTGCTAGGGGTCGGCTCGAGCACGGACTCCCCGGTCCGCCCCGCGGCGGCGAAGCCGCCGCCTTCAGGGATCTGCGCGATCGAGGATCCGCTCGGCGGATTCTCGATCTGCGCCGGCTAAGGAAGGTTGGACGACTCGAACTGCTCCGGCAGGAGCTCGCCGGGGGTCATCTCGACGATGCGCCCCCCGTTCCGGAACAGGACCCGCTCGACCTGCATCTCGGCCAGCCACTGACGGCAGCCCCCGCACGGCGAGGCGGTGATCGCCGCGACGGTGAAGTCCCCGGGCCGGTAGCCCTCGGCAACGGCGCGGGAGAACGTCGTTCGCTCCGCGCACACGCCGAGCGGGTACGCGGCGTTCTCGACGTTGACTCCCTCGACGACGCGGCCGTCCCGGCACAGCACGGCGCACCCGACGTGAAAGCGGGAGTACGGCGCGTACGCCCGCGCTGCGACGGCGTCGGCGGCAGCGAGGAGCTCCTCGTCCGTCACGCGTAGAACCCCTGGAAGATCGCGAGGGTGACGAGCGCTCCGAGCAGCCCGCCGGAGGCCACCTCGAGCGTCGAGTGGACCCCCGCCTCGATCCGCGTCTGTGCGACGAGCAGCGCCATGATCAGCGTGAGGGAGGATACGAGGAAGCGGTGCTCGGTGTCCTCGAGCACGAGCGTGACGGCCATCCAGCCCGCGAACGCCACCGCGGCGTGGCCGGACGGCCAGCCGCCGCGCAGCGGCGAGCCGCGTCCCGACAACGCCTTCAGTGCGATCACGAGCGCGGTGGTGAGGACGAGCGCGATGAGCGTCAGCTCGGCCGGCGCCTCGGACAGCCTGTCGAGCAGCCGGGAGCTCTCCTCGGCCACCTGGCCGGAGAACACGAGGTAGCCGACGGCGATCGCGTTGATCGCCGCGATCAGGACCGCCCCGGCTCCGATGTCCTTCGCGAGCTTGGCCATCGGGTCGAACGACGTCGACGCGACGTCCACGGCCGCCTCGACCGCGGTGTTGATCATCTCCGCGATCAGCACGAAGGCGATCGCGATCAGGAGCGCGATCAGCTCGAGCCGCGAGACGTCGAACGCGAGGGCGGCGACGAGCACCGCGACTGCCGCGCCGAAGTGGATCCGCATGTTCCGCTGCGTGCGGAGGACGTGGATGATCCCCTCGAGCGCGTAGTTGAAGCTCTCGAAGATCGAGGGCGGGCGACGTGGCGAGATCACTGCAGGTGCGCGCGCTCCCGCGCTTCCATCGCGGGGCCGTGCTCGTGGCCGAGCAGATGGAGGAGGCCGTGCACGAGCGGCCACCGCCACTCGTCGCCGACCACCTCGGGGCAGAGGACGACGTCACCGAGCGCGCGCGGCTCGCCCGCCGGCAAGGGCTCGAGCCCGTCGATCGGGAAGGAAAGGACGTCCGTCGGCTCGTCGATCCCCAGGTGCTCGCGCTTCAGGGCACGCATCTCGTCGGGCGTGACGAACGCGATGCCGAGCTCACCCTCCCCCACGCCCTCCGCGGCCAGCACCTCGCGCGCGAGCGCGACCGCGCCGGGCGCGTCGACGGATGCCCCGCTTCGGTTCTCGACCTCGACCTCGAGCATCAGTGACGGCGCGCGGAGCCGGTCTCCTCGGCGTGCCGCTTGTACGCCTCGACGATCCGCTGGACGAGCTTGTGCCGGACGACGTCCTCGTGCCCGAACTCGACGAAGCCGATGCCGTCGAGCGACCGCAGGATGTCGCGTACCTGGATCAGGCCGGAGGCCTGCTCGCGCGGGAGGTCGATCTGGGTCACGTCGCCCGTGACGACCATCCTCGAGCCGAAGCCGAGCCGCGTGAGGAACATCTGCATCTGCTCTGGCGTCGTGTTTTGCGCCTCGTCGAGGATCACGAACGAGTCGTTGAGCGTCCGGCCGCGCATGAAGGCGAGGGGTGCGACCTCGATCGTGCCGCGGTCGATGTAGGCGTTGAGCCGGTCGGCGTCCATCGTGTCGTAGAGCGCGTCGAACAGCGGCCGCATGTACGGGTCGACCTTGGCGAGCACGTCGCCGGGGAGGAACCCCAGCCGCTCGCCTGCCTCGACGGCGGGCCGGGTGAGGATGATCCGCCCCACCTCGCGCTCGGACAGCGCCTTCACGGCGAGCGCGATCGCGAGGTACGTCTTGCCCGTGCCGGCCGGGCCGATGGCGAACGTCACCGTCGACGTGCGGATGGCGTCGACGTACCGCTTCTGCGTCACGGTCTTGGGAGCGATCTTCTTTCCCCGGTGGCGCCAGACCACGTCGTCGAACACATCGCGGATGTCCTCGGCCTGCTCGAGCGCGGCGACGACCGCCCCGACGGTGTCGGGGCCGATCGCGTGCCCGCCCTCGACGAGCTCCACGAGCTCGTCGACCACGGCGCGGGCCTCGGCGACGCGCGCGTCGTCGCCGGCGAGCGTGATGCGGTTCCCGCGGAGGGAGATGGTGCAGCCGAGCCTCTCTCGCAACGTGTCGAGCACGCCGTCGGCGACGCCCGCGAGCTCGGCCGCGACCTCGTTCGGGACGGTGAGAACCTCCTGCACGCATCCCAGTGTAGGGCGAGGGGTTGCCGTTCCCCGCTACGGTGATCGTCATGGGCGGCCGCGCGGCACTCGTCCTGTACGACGCCGACTGCGGGATCTGCAGCGGCCTCGCAACGTGGCTGGCGCAACGCGGGATCCGTGTGAGGCCGATCCGCTCGGCAGCCGGAGACATCGAGCTCCGCGACCTCGCGCGCTCGCGTCGGGAGACGGCCGTGCACGTCGTCGACGACAGCGGGCGCCGCCGCTCGGGCCCCGACGCGCTGCCTCTGATCCTCCGCTCGCTCCCGCGGCTCGCGTGGTCCGCCCGGCTCGTCGAGACCGTTCCCTCGCCGTTCGCTTGGGCCTATCGGATCGTGGCGCGGCACCGGCACCGGCTGTCACGAATCGCCGGCCTGCGCGGGTGCACGACCGCGCGAGACGGCTAGTCGAGCGCCGCCGGCGCGCTCGGATCGCGTGCGACGGCGAGTGCGCGCGTGAGCTGCTCCGACGGGGTTTTCACGGAGAGCGCAGGGAGGGCGTTGAGTGGAAAGTACTCGGCCGCCTCGGTCTCGACGCCGTCGGCCACCGGTGTCCCGCCGAGCGACTCGCAGAGGACGTACAGCTTGTACACGTGCGCCGGCCAGCGCAGACGGCCGCGGAAGTCCCGGTCGAAGACACCGAGCAGGCGCACGGCTCGTACCGTGACGCCGGCCTCCTCGCCGACCTCCTTCTCGACCGCCCGCGACGGGGTCTCGCCGACGTCGGCCCAGCCGCCGGGCAGGCACCAGCCGTCGCTTCTTCCCGGCTCGCGGACGAGCAGAAGCCGCTCCATGTCCAGCACCACGCCGCGGACGTCGACCTTCGGCGTGCGATAGCCGCTCTCTTCGGCGAAGCGGGCGAGGAGCTCCGCCGGCTCCTCGCCACCGGCCGCGGCTGCCATTTCCGCCGCGATCCGCTGCACCGCCTCGTAGCGTTCGCGGTCGTATGGCCCCTCGGCATATGTGAGGCCGGTTTGGGCGAGCGCCTGAAGCGCCCGCGTCCATCGCACGAGATCGCTCAGGCGAGCTTCTCGCGCACGATCTGGCTGACGACCGATCCGTCTGCGCGCCCGGAGACGCGTGACATCGCGTCGGCCATCACCCGCCCGAGGTCGCGGAGCGACGTGGCGCCTACCTCGGCGATCACGTCGTCGACGATCTCCTCGAGCTCCTCCTCGGTGAGCTGGTCGGGCATGAACTCCTCGATCACGTCCAGCTCGAACTCCTCGCGGTCGGCCTGCTCCTCGCGACCGGCCGCGTCGAACGCCTCCATCGCCTCGACCCGCTTCTTGCGCTCCCGCTGCAGCACCTGGAGCGACTCGTCCTCCGAGAGCGGGCGCTGCAGCTCCTTCTCGGCGGAGCGCAGAGCGTTCAGGAGCAGCGCCAACGCGTCGCGGCGCGCGTCGTCGCGGGCGCGGCGTGCGTCCTTGAGCTCACCCTCGATGTCGGTGATCAGCGTCATTCGAATCCGGGCAGGCTAGCGCCCCCGAGCAGATGCCAGTGCAAGTGGAAGACGGTCTGACCCCCTCCGGGGCCGACGTTGACGATCAGGCGGTAGTCCTCGAGACCTGCTTTCGCCGCTGTCTCGGCCACGAATTCGAGCATGCGCTTCGCCTCGTCGGGCTCGAACTCGCCGACCTCTCGGAACGTATCGACGTGGTGCTCGGGAAGGATCAGCAGGTGCGTCGGCGCCTTCGGCGCGATGTCCCGGATCGCCACGAATCCGTCCGCTGAGTGGACGTGGTCGCCCTCGCGCACGAGCCGGCAGAAGAGGCAGTCCTCACGCGGCAACGGCCAGCACCCCCTCCGGCGCGACCCCGACGGCGCGCGCCTCGACGAACGTCCCGACCTCCGCGGTCTCGCGCACCAGCCAGGGGGTGTAGTCGTTCGCGTACCCCCGACCGGGCCGGTCGACGAGCACGCGGTCGGAGCTGCCGATCCTCGACTCCCAGCGACGCCGGCAGAGCTCGTCCGAGAGGGCGCGCAGCCGCGCCCCGCGCTCACGCTTCACCTCGGCCGGCACCGTGTCGTCGGCGGCGGTGCGGGTCCCGGGCCGGGGCGAGTACGGAAACACGTGCACCTTCGTCATCCCGAGCTGCTCCACGAGGCCGAGCGTGCGCTCGAATGCCCGGTCGTCCTCGACCGGGAAGCCGACGATCACGTCGGTCGTCAGGTTGAGCCCGGCGAGCGGAGCCAGCCGGCGCTCGAACTGCGCGGCCGTGTACCGGCGCCCCATCGCGCGCAGCACCCCGTCGTCGCCCGACTGGAGGGGGACGTGGAGATGCGGCGAGACGGTCGGCATCTCCACCAGCGCCGCCACGAGGTCCTCGTCGACGTGGTTGACCTCGATCGACGAGAGGCGCAAGCGCTCGAGGCCGGGCGTCTCCCCCGCCTCGCGGACGAGCCGGGCGAGCGTGAATCCCGCCGCACGGTCGCGGAAGCAGCCGAGGTTGACCCCCGTCAGCACGATCTCGCGATGCCCCTGCGCCACGCGGCGGCGCACCTCGGTGAGCACGGCCTCGGCCGTCCTGCTCCGCGTCCCTCCCCGCACGAGCGGGATCACGCAGAACGCGCACGAGAACGAGCAGCCGTCCTGGATCTTCACGAACGCGCGCACGCGATCGAGCCGGTGCTCCGCGTTCACGCAGCCGATCGCGCCGACGTCCCCGGCGACGAACGCCGCCGCCTCGTCTCCTGTTCGACGCGTGACGACGACGTTCGGCGCCGCTGTCGCGAACGCCCCTTCCAGGTTCGAGGCGCACCCCGTCACGTAGACGGTGCGCGCCGTGCGGGCTGCGCGCGCCGCCGCCTGCCGCGACTTCGAGACGGCCTCGTGGGTGACGCAGCACGTGTTGACGACCTGGATCTCGCCGCCCTCGGGCACCTCGTCGTGCCCGTCGACGAGCAGCCGCTCACGGATCGCCTGCGCGTCGGCGAACGAGACCTTGCACCCGAGAAATCGCGTCGAGAACGTCGCCATGCGGAGCCCAAGAGCTTAGACGCTGATCCCGCGGAATCGGCCGTGCGGAGCGACTGCACCGCGGCGACGTACGCGGCCGAGAAACGCGGACCTCCGCAAACGCCGTACGCTCGTCGCATGACCCCGTCCGCGACAGAGCGCTACCTCCGGCTGGGGCTGCAGCTCGGCCGCCACGTCGAGGGGATCGTCGACGCCTACTTCGGCCCTGCGGAGCTGGCGGCCGCGGTCGACGACGAGCCGCCGGTCGACCCGCGGGCGCTCGTCTCCGCTGCCGAGACGCTGCTCGGCGAGCTCGAGGACGGCTGGCTGCGCGACCAGGTGGTCGGCCTCCGCACCTACGCCGGCGTGCTGGCAGGCGAGTCCGGCGCGTACGCGGACGAGGTGGAGGGCTGCTACGGAGTGCGGCCGGCGTTCACCGACGAAGCCGTGTTCACGGCCGCGCACGAGCGGCTCGAGGAGCTGCTCCCCGGCGAGGGGACTCTGGCCGAGCGTCACGAGCACTGGGAGACCTTCGACCCGCGTCCCCACCGATCGGATCGAGCGCACGGTGGCGGCGGTGATCGCGGAGGCTCGGCGTGGACACGCCGACTGTACGGGCTGCCCGACGGCGAAGGTGTCGACCTGGAGATCGTGCGCGGCGAGGCCTGGCTCGCGTTCTGCGAGTATCTCGGCGACCTGCATAGTCGGATCGCCGTCAACGTCGACCTGCCGATGTCGGCCATCGAGCTGCTCCGGCTCGCGATCCACGAGACCTATCCCGGCCATCACGCGGAGCGCTGCAGCAAGGACCACTTGCTCGTGCACGGCCGAGGGCTTCTCGAGGAGGCACTGGTGCTGGTCCCCACGCCGCAATCGCTGGTCGCGGAGGGAATCGCCGGGCTCGCGCCCGAAGTGCTGCTGGACGGAGACGCGGGGCCGACGCTCGCCGCGGTCGTCCGCGAGGCCGGGGTCGAGCTCGATCTCGCCCACGCCCGGGCCGTCGAGCGGGCCCTCGAGCCCTGCGAATGGGCGGAGGTGAACGCAGAGCTGATGCTCCACGACGGAGGCGCGAGTGAGGCCGAGGCGCACGCGTATCTCGTGCGGTGGGGTCTGATGACCCCCGAGCTCGCTGCCCACGTGATCCGCTTCTTCAACGAGCCGACGTCGCGGAGCTACGTGATCACCTACCCCGCCGGACGAGAGCTCTGCCGCTCGTACGTGGCGGGCGAGCCCGAGCGATTCCGCCGTCTGCTCACCGAGCAGGTGCGCGTCCGCGACCTGCTCGAGGCACGGGGCGGCAGCGAGCCGACGGCCGTCCGCGACTAGCGGCGCTCGAGCTGCGCCACGAGCTGTTCTCGGGCCTCTTCGGGCGAGAAGCCCCACGGGCCAGGAGCGCCCGGGTAGACGATCCGTCCGTCGGCTCCGACGAGAACGAGCCGCTCGGGCCAGGCGGCAAACGCCGTGCTCGCGCGGTTGTCCATCTCGTCGAGCAGGAGCGGCAGGCTGAGGTCGAGGCGCCGCACCGTGTCCAGCGCCTGCTGCCGACGCTCCTCGAGCGTCGTCTGCTGGTTCAGGACGGCGCCCTCCTCCAGGTTGGCAGGGAGCTGCCACTCGTCGTCCGCGTGGGCTTCGGCGACGTAGACGAAGGCGAAGTCCGCCCTGTCCCGGAACTCCTCGTAGAGCGCCTCGACGTCGCCCGACCGACGACGAAACGGAGGTCAGGTGAAGCTGCCGAAGACGAGCAGCAGCGGCCGCCCCCGAGCGAGCTGCCCGAGGCCGATCGGCTCGAGCTTCTCGGCGCGGCGCACCGTCACGTCCGGCAGCACGTCACCGGCCTGCAACACCTCCGGCACCCGGTAGCGCACAAGGCTTGCGATCACCGTCTCGCGCTCGAGGCCCGGAGCGAGGCTCTCGACGTAGCGGCGATCGGCCGGGTCGATGAGCGTGGCCGCCGATCCGTCTCGTGCGGCGCTCTCCACAACGCGAAGCCTATTTGACGACTGGTGGTCGGCTCCACCTGTTCGGTCGACGCACGACGCCCGGGCAGTCGGTGCTCGGATCCAGCGGATAGGGTCCGGCGGATCGGGACGACTGCGAGCATCACCGGCTGGCTGCAAGACCTGCCGCTTGCGGGTCTGACCCTCGCCGTGTTCGCCTTGACCTTCCTCGCCGCCGCGACCGTCTACATCGTCGTGATGGCCCTCGCCGTCGGGAAGCGCGGAGAGGCGTTCAAGGCGTTCTCACCCGGGATGTTGCCCCCTATGGGGCTGCTCTTCGGCCTCATCGTCGGCTTCCTGGTGGCGCAGGTGTGGAGCGACGCCGGGCGCGCGCAGGATGCAGTCAACCGCGAGGCAAGTGCGCTGCGGTCCGTGGTCCTCCTCGCCCATGCCTTTCCCGGCGAGCCCGAGACCCGGTTGGATGCGCTCGTTCGCCGCCACATCCGCGAGGTGGTCGACGAAGAATGGCCGGCGATGGCCCACCAGCGCGCGACGCTGACGGTGATCCCGGCTCCGCTCGCGCAGGGGCTCCAGCTCGCCATCGGTCTGACTCCGCGCACCGAAGGCCAGAAGACGGCACAACGTGAGATCGTGGACTCGCTCCAGTCCGCGTTGGACGCCCGGCGGCAGCGCATCATCGTCAGCGAGTCGAGCGTCAACTGGGTGAAGTGGACCGGCGTGATCCTCGTCGCGCTCCTGACGCTGGTCGCGATCGCGTTCGTCCACAGCGACAACCGTCTGACCGCCGCTCTCGCGATGGGGATCTTCGCCGCTGCGGTTGCGGTCTCACTGATGTTGATCGCCGCTCAGGAACGCCCGTTCCGCGGACAGTTCGCGGTGCGCCCGAACGCGCTGATCCAGGTCATGCCGCCGCCCTGACGGCGGCCGGCGCATCGGATTCGACCGAGCCGGTGCGCGTCTACCGACCCGCCCGCTCCAAGCCGACACGGCGCAGCGAGCGTTCGAGCTCGGGCACACGCGGCTGGATGCCCTCGAAGTCCTGACCGGAGAGAGCGAGAAGCCGCATCGGTGTGCGCGCCACGACGGTGGCCGTCCGTTGTCCCGTCAGGAGGAGCGCGATCTCGCCGAACGTGTCGCCGGGGCCGAGAGCCTGGGTCTCCTCGCCACCGTCGTTCAGGACGTCGGCTTCTCCCTGCTCGATGAAGTAGATGGCGGTTCCGTAGTCGTCGAGCGTGACGACCTTGGCACCCGCCTCGACCTCGACCTCGCTCACCACCGCCGCGAGCTCGTCGAGCTCGGCCGCCGGAAGATCGGCGAAGACCGGAAATGCCGAGATCCGGTTCGTGTCCACAGACGCGGATCGTGCCACAGGGAGCGAGCGCGCGGTAACGAGGCTCGGACGGCCGGCCACGACGACCTGCGACGCAGCTGCACGAAGAACGAAAACCTGGCGATGGAGCTGGTTGCGAAGAACATGGAGGCGACGGCGCCTCGGCTCCGAGGTCAGGCATTGGCTCACGCTCGGGCACGCGACCGGCTTCCGTCCGGGAGACATATCGTCGTGGGGTGTCCAAGCCGCCGACTTCGCCGTATCCCCCCGACCTCGACGACGCCCCGTCGGAGGTCGCCGACTTCGGCGATCTGGTCGACGTCGTCGCGACCGACCTGGACTGGGCGGGAGAACGTGCGCTTCGCCTCTCGGCCCACCGTGCCGAGCTGCGCCGCTGCAGGTTGACGGGCGCCGAGCTGGGAGAGGCCACGCTCCGGGACGTCACCCTCGACGAGTGCCGGGTCGATCTGGTCGGCCTGCGTCACGCGACGCTCGAGCGGGTCGTCTTCCGCGACTGCCGGATGGCCGAATGTGACTTCTACGGCGCCGCGTTGACCGATGTGCTCTTCGAGAGGTGCGAGCTCCGCGAGGCGACGTTCTCTGCCGTTCGCCTCGAACGCGTCGAGCTCCGCGCTTGCGACCTCGCCGGCGTACGAGGGGCAGACGGGCTTCGCGGCGCGCGCATGCTCTGGAACGACGTGCTCGAGAACGCCGCTCTCTTCGCGTGGCTCGCCGGAATCGAGATCGTCACGGACGACTAGCCCCTGCCCGGAGGACGTCGCGGGACCGACGCGGGCGAGGGCTACGAGGTCGGGTGCCGAGGGCGGCCGTCGGGCGGCGGCCAGGGGATCAGCGGCGTGCCGATCTCCCAGTGGTGGCCGTACGGATCCTCGATCCGCCCTAGGCGCCAGCCGTGCCGCTCCGCCACCGGATACACCTCGGTGGCGCCGGCCGCCTTCGCCCGTTCGACGGTCGACGCCGGGTCGTCCACGATCAACAGCATTCGCACGGTGCCGCCTCCGACCGACTCCGGGCTGAAGTTCGCGCTGTCCGGCGCCTCGTCCGAGACCCAGAACGAGGCATCCCCGACCACGAGCTGGGACACGACCTCCGGATGATCGTCGGTGCCGCCGACTCGATAGACCTCGACCGCACCGAACGCCCTCTCGTAGAACTCGACGGCCTCGCGGCCGCGACGGACCGAAAGCTGCGGGACGACGGTTACGCCGCCCGACTGGTGGGCGTTCGACACGGCCACACGTCGTACCACAGAAGGCGTCGCCGAGACGACTCGCGATCTCCCGGGGAAGCTGCCTCTACCGCTCGATCGGCAGGGCCGGGAGCGGCCCGACGAGAGACCAAGTCGGCGCGTGCGCCGCACTGTCGACGAGAATGCGCGGTGGTACCGGTGATGCTCTTCGACCCTTCGAGCCACGAGCCGCTGACCGGTCTCCCCTGGGACGAGGGTCGTGTGCGCGCCGCGATCGCCGACATCGCCGCTCGCACCGAGGCGGCGTTCGACGAGGAGGCTCTCTGGCCGGCTCATCCGCTCGACTTCGAGGACGGCCCGCTCGAGCGGGTGAAGTCCCTCTACCTCGGCGCCGCCGGGGTGATCTGGTCCCTGCACGAGCTCGAACGCGTCGGGGCCGTCGAGCTCCGGCGGGACTGGAGGGACGTCGCCACCAGCCTCGCCGACGCATATCTCGCCGAGCCCGACTTCCCCGACGTCGTGAACGGACCTGTTCCGTCTCTCTGGATGGGCGAGGCGGGGATCCTGCTCGTCGCGCACACGCTCGCGCCCGCCGCATGGCAGGAGCAGCGGCTGCTCGAGGCTGTGCGTGCGAACGCCGAGAACCCGACCTGGGAGCTGATGTGGGGATCGCCCGGAACGATGCTCGCGGCCCAGGTGATGTACGAGCGGACGGGCGACGAGCGCTGGCGCGAGGCGTGGAACGCCTCGGCGGACCGGCTCTGGGAGGAGTGGCGTGACGACCTGTGGCGCCAGGACCTCTACGGCAAACACGCCCACATCTTCGGCCCGGCGCACGGGTTTGCCGGCAACGTGCTCGTGCTCGATCGCGGACACCTACTCGACCCGGGCCGGCGGAACGAGCTCGAGCGGCGGGTGGTCGCCACGCTCGCGAAGCACGCCGTGCGCGCCGACGGGCTCGCACAGTGGGCTCCTTCGCTGGAGCCGAGCTCGAAGCCACGGCGCACGCAGTGGTGCCACGGAGCTCCGGGCATCGTGGCGTCCCTCGCCGGCGTGGCGCCCGGCAACGAGGTGCTCGACGAGCTCCTCCGGGCGGGTGGAGAGCTGACGTGGCGGGCCGGCCCGCTCCGCAAGGGCGCCAACCTCTGCCACGGCACCGCAGGGAACGGGTACGCCTTCCTCGAGCTGTTCGCGCGCTGGGGAGACGAGCTCTGGCTCGAGCGCGCGCGTGCCTTCGCCATGCACGCGATCGAGCAGGTCGAGCAGTGCAGCGCGCGGTACGACCGCGGCCGTCACTCGCTCTGGACCGGCGATCCCGGCACCGCGCTCTACCTGCACAGCTGCCTGACCGCGACGTCGGAGTTCCCGACGATCGACCGTTTCTGAGCGATGTGCCTCCTCAGCGGTCTTCGGGCGCGGAGAGCGCCTGGGCCACCTCCCAGACATGCCCGTCGGGATCGGCGAAGGCGGCGGTGCGCATCCCCCACTCCCGGTTCACCGGTCCGTTGAGGAGCGGCACGCCGACCGCGCCGAGGTGGGCGCAGACCGCATCGGCATCGCTCACCCAGATGGTGAGCTGGAAGCGCGATCCGGCTTCTCGGCCGGCGACCGTGGCGGGCTCGATCAGGTCGCGCGCTTCGGGAAGCTCGAGGAGGTTGACGATCGCGTTTTCGAACTCGTACGCCGCAGAGTGGTCGTCCTCGTAGACCAGCTGCACGTCGAAGACGTCATCGTAGAAGCGCTTCGACCGCTGCACGTCCTCGACGAACAGGGTGATGGCACCCACGTTCTTCAGCGACACACTCACCTCGCACCTCCGTTTCGCTCACCCGGACACGGAGCCTCGTCGACTTGGCCCGGCGTGGCCCGACCGACGCTGTTGAGACCGTCCGGGACCCGTGATCTCATCGCTCCGCTCGAGCGACGTCGCCTGGCGCTCGGCCGGCCGCCCGGGTTACCTTCTCGAGAGCGATCGACAGAAAGGAAGAGAGCGTGCCCGAGAAGGTTCTGGTCAACCTCGCGACCGGCCTCGAGGACGGGGAGCGCGTGCTCGTCGCGTTCCTCGTTGCGACGGCCGCCGTCGCGCAAGGAAAGCAGGTCGTCGTCTGGGCGACCAAGGACGCCGTTCGACTGAGCCTGCCCGGCGAGATGACAGGCGTGGTCTGCAAGGGCTGCCCGCCGCTGGAGCGGCTGCTCGACCAGTTCGTCGACGGTGGCGGCGAGCTGTGGGTGTGCCCCATCTGCCTCGACGCCCGCGACCTCCAGGACGCCGAGAAGATCCCGAACGTGAAGGTCGTCGGTGCGACGCCCATGTGGGAGTGGGCGGGCAGCGACACGACCGTCTTCAGCTACTGAAGCGGCCCCCCGGAAGACCGCAGCGCCCTACTCGGCCGGCGGCGTGTCGGCGTCCTTCAGGTACTGGTGTACGAAGGCGATCGCCATGCTGCCCTCGCCGACCGCGGCGGCGACACGCTTCACGGGGGCCGACCGCACGTCGCCGCACGCGAAGATCCCGGGGACGCTCGTCTCGAGGAGGTAGGGATCGCGGTCGAGCTGCCACCTACCGGCCTCCTGGATCGTGACGCTCTCCGCGTGCGTGGAGAAGAAGATCGCCGCCTGGCCGGCCGAGTTGCCCGCGCCCACGATGTGGACGTCCAGGCCGTGGGCGTTCGCGGCCTCGCTCCGCGAGGCGCCGTAGAAGATGCCCTTTCCGGCCAGCCGGTCGAAGCCTTCGATCGACAGCCGACGCCACGTGACGCCGCAGGCGAGGATGATCGTGCGCGCCTGCAGCACGTCGCCGGCCTCGAGATGGACCTGACGTGCCTCGGCGTCGATTCGGGTGATCGATCGCGTCACGAGGATCTCGGCGCCGAGCCTCCTCGCCTGCTGCAGCGCTCGACTCGCCAGCTCGTCGCCCGACACACCGGACGGGAAGCCCAGGTAGTTCTCGATCCGAGACGACGTCCCGGCCTGGCCGCCCGGTGCCTCGCGCTCGATCACGAGCATCCGCAGCCCTTCCGATGCCCCGTACACGGCCGCCGCCAGGCCGGCAGGGCCGGCGCCGACGACCACGACGTCGTACTCGGCGGCGAGAGGCTCGGTGCCGAGCCCGAGCAGCTCGGCCACGCGACGGAGCTGCGGCCGCAGGACCGCGTCGGTGCCCAGCCCGAGCGACCCGGCGACCTTGCGGAGGTGAGGGCGCACCACGATGTCGACGTCGACGACCCGAATCGAGGGCAGCTCCTCCTCCGCCGGCAGCGCGCCGCCCCACTTCTCGGCCGCATCCGGCGCCTCGGGGGTGACCCAGCTGAACGTGATGTGGTTGCCGTCGAGGAAGCGTCGGAGCTGCGCACACGACGCGTCCCAGCGATGTCCGACCACGACCGCCCGGGGCGGCGGTGGCGCCGCCGCGAGCCCCTGCAGACCGCCCGATCCGCCGATGCGGTTCGCCGCCAGCTTGCCGACCTGCTCCCCGAGCCCGGGCGCGACGGCTGCGACGGCGTGGTAGTCCTGAGGCTCCACCCGCATGACACGGGACGCCTCCGCCGCCCGGAAGCCGACCGGGAACACGGTGCCGAGCGTGATCGGGACCTCACCGAAGACATCGCCCGGGTGCCGCTCGCCGACGACACGCTCGATCCCGTCGACGAGCTTGACCGCCTCGATCCGCCCCTCGAGCAAGCCGAAGAGCGCACGCCCGCCCCCCTCGTGCACCGCGTACTCGCCCGGAACGAGACGGATGTCCGCGGCGGCGCGCGAGAGCCGCTCACGCTCGGCAGCGTCCAGCTCCGCGAAGATCGTGAGCGCGGCGACCTCGTCGGCCGTCACCATGGGCGGCACCGGTCGACCGGCACGATGGGGCCGCCGCTCCCCGGCGGGATGGAAGCGTCCACAGCATCGCGCGCGCCGCCGCCGAGCACACGACAACGTTACCGCGGAGGAGCGGCCCGTGATCGACGCGGGGCAGTCGTGCAGTATGGGATCGGCGGGCTTCGCAGTGGGACGAGGCCGAGGGCGCAACGGGAGCACGCGGAAAGCGAGCAGGTGCTGATGCAGGTACGCGTCGCCAGGCCGACCCGAGACCTCGAGGCGGCCCGCTCCTTCTACGGCGAGCTGCTGGGGATGCCGGTGCTCGCCTCGTTCGAGGACCACGACGGGTACAGCGGAGTCGTGTTCGGGCTTCCGGACTCGTCGCGGCAGCTCGAGGTGGTGTCCCGGGAGGGCGTGACTCCCTCACCGACGGCCGAAGACCAGCTGGTCCTCTACCTCGGCTCGGCCGATGAGGTCGCGCGCGCTGCCGCCCGCATCCACGCAGCCGGCTTCGAGCCCGCCGTCTCTCCGAACCCGTACTGGGCGCGCACCGGTGCCGTCTGCTTCGTCGACCCGGACGGGTACTGGATCGTGCTCTCCCCCCAGGCCTGGTAGACGAGAGGTCACTGCAGCGCGGGCCCGGCGAACCGGTCGCCCCTGCAGACCGGCGCGTCAGTCGACTCGAGTCAACGGCAGCCAGCCCGGCTGGTACTCGACGAACGTGGACCGCGGGAGCGTCGCGCGAACCTCCGCGTAGGCGACGGCCGGCTCGGTGGTCTCCTGCGCGACGCTCGCGCCGTACCGGGCCGCTGCCTCGCAGACGGTGTAGACGACTCCGCCACCGACGCCCCGCCCGCGGGCGCCGACCGCCAGCACGACCGCCGACTGGCCGCCTGCAGCCACGACGATGTGCTCGGTTCCCGGCGGGCAGTAGAAGAAGTCCCAGGCGGTCAACGACCGCTCCTCGCCCTCGACGAGCAGGGTGCATTCGCCGGCCAGGACGAGAAACGCCTCCTGGCCGTTCTCACGGTGGTACATCCCCATTCGCTCACCGGGCTCGAGCACGCTGACGTTGATGCCGAAGTGCGGGAACCGCCGCTTCCCCTCGAACGTGCAATACGAGCCCAGCGGCCCTTCGTCCTTCCAGCGCGAGTCACGCGCGTTCACGACGAACCAGCCTTCGCCGTCGACGACGAGACCGTTCTTGCTCATCCGAAGCGGGGCCTCGGGCACGTGGTGAGTCTCGCAAAGAGCGCCTACGACCGTCGCCATGCCGCACCGTCCTCCACGTACGCGGAGTCGGGTGCAGGCGGTCATATCGCTCACTCCGACGAGCGCCACGCCGTCGCGACCGAGCCCGCGGTCCAACTCGGCGCGCAGAAGAGGCCGCTCTCTATCATCGAGCGATGGTTCCCGAGGCCCCGCTCGAGCAGACCGACGAGGGGCTCGTGGCCGCCGGGAACGGATGGTTCGTTCTCAACGCCCGCGAGGCCCGGTGGCGCCACCGCGAGGGGCGCGGCGAGAGCCTGCCCTTCGAGGGGAAGGCAGACTTCCCGCAGATCGGGATCACACTCTTCGTCCTCGGGCCGGGTGAGCCGATCGGGATGTACCACTGGGAGGCCGACCAGGAGGACTTCCTCGTGCTCTCCGGCGAGGCCATCCTCCTCGTCGAGGGCCAGGAGCGGCCGTTGCGCCAGTGGGACTTCGTGCACTGCCCCGCGCAGACGAACCACATGATCGTGGGCGCAGGAGACACACCCTGCGCCGTCCTGGCCGTCGGGGCGCGCGAGCGTCAGGACGATGCAGGGTGGGGCAGCTACACGGTGGACGCGGTCGCGCTCCGGCACGGGGCCGGCGTCGAGCAGGAGACGACCGACGCCGAAGAGGCATACGCCCGGTTTCCCACGCCGGTCCCGTCCCGGTACCGGGACGGCTCGCTTCCCGGCTGACGAGACGGGCGGAACAGAGACGTGGCCCGCAGCCTCGAGCAGGAGATCGCGGGCTGGGGGGTCACGAGGATCGGCGACACCGCCTCCCCGTCGGCGACCGACGACGTTTCGACGAGGAGGCGGGCTTCGCCCTGTTGCCGCCGGCGGCTACGCGCCGGGCGCCCGGTAGGGCACGTTCTTCTTCGCCGCCTCGTCCATCTCCGCCGGCGTGAGCAGCTGCACGCTCGCGAGCCGTGCGCCGCCGGCGGCGGCGACCGCGAGACTGACGGCCGCGACGTCCGTGACGTCCGGCACCTCCGCGATCACGTATGCGTCGTCATCCCCGAGCGCGAAGTAGAACGACTCGAGCGTGCCGCCCATCGCCTGCACGAGCTTCTCGACCGTCGCCTGGCGGGCGCTTCCCCCCTCGGCGAGCAGCCCCTTCGCCCCGTCGACCGTGTACGACACCTTCCAGAGATACCGGGCCATCGCTGGCCTCCTTCCACGAGTGTCGATTCCCGCGTCGCCGCGCGGGCCTGCGGCGATCCTACGAGAGCCGCTCGAGCGGCGTCACGCCAGCCCGCGTGCCGCCCACGCGCGGACGGTCAGCACGAAGGGTGCTTCGGGGAGCCTCTCGCGGCAGCGCTCCCGCAGATCCGCCCTTCGCTCCGGAGACAGGCGCGCGGCGTAGGCGCCCGCGGGGCCGACACCGAGCTCGAACGGCTCCCACCAGTCCTCGAAGGTCGGATGCTCGGCACTGACCTCGAGGTACGTCTCCTCGATCTCACGCAGCCCCGCCGCGTCGAACAGCTCGCCGAGGTGCCCCTCTCGCGCGCCCGCGAGCTGTGACTCGTCCGCGACGTCGGGCTCGAGCTCGCGTGCCGCGTCCCAGAACCCGCTGAGCGGCCCGTGCCCGCCGGCGTGGTCCCAGACGCACGCGGCGACGACGCCGTCCCCGCGAGTGACGCGCGCCATCTCGCCCAGACCCGCCACGGGGTCGGCCATGAAGTGCACGACGAGCTGAGCGAGGGCCGCATCGAACATCCGGTCGGGGAACGGCAGGTGCTCTGCCGACGCACGTTGCACGCTGACCTCGGGATGGCGCTCCCGGGCGGCGGCGACGAACGGCTCGGACGGATCGACGGCGGCCACGGCAGCGGGGCCGACGTGCCTCACGAGCTCCGCGGTCAGTGCCCCCGGGCCGCAGCCGACGTCGAGCACGCGCTGGCCTGCGGCCACCCCCGCGAGAGCCGCGAACCGGGGCGCGAGCGGGACGGAGTAGCGGCCCATGAACCGGTCATAGGCATCCGCGGCGACGTTGAACGTCACACGGACACTCTACGCGCGACTCCGACCGACACCGATGCCGCGGGTCGTACGACGGCGGAGGCGCGCGCCCGCCCCGTCGAGTCGGGGCGGCCGCAGACGCGCTCACCGCTCGTTCGGGGGGATCCCGCGCAGCGTCTCGACGAGGGCCGCGATCTCGTCGGCGGTGTAGGACGCCGCGCGCCGTCGGGTCCCGGCCGGGTCGTTGACGAGCCCCGTGCGGTCGCGCCACGCCTGCGCCGGCCGGATCGGGCGCACCTGGAACCCGCCTCCGCAGTTCGGGCAGACGTCGTGCAGCACCTCGTCGACGCAGGTGGCGCAGAAGGTGCACTCGTACGAGCAGATCCTCGCGTCGGCCGCATCAGGCGGCAGGTCCCTGTCGCACAGCTCGCAGTTCGGCCGGAGCTCGAGCATCGAACGCTTCAGCCTATCCGGCGCGATACGCCGAGCGAGCGGGGGCGCCCGCGGGAACTCAATCACGCCGGAGCGTCTGGGTCACGGGGCCCCACGCGGTTCCGCCGTCAGCCGTTGTCGACGAGCTCGGCGATCTCGACGAAGGTGACGGTCGGGCGGACGCCGTACAGGCCGGTGACGCGCTCGACGAGCTCCTCGCCGAAGAACCCGCGCGCCGCCTCGTCGCTCTCCCAGACGTAGAAGTTGACCGCCCGGCGGTTCTGCTCGTCGACGGTGAACGTCTTCTGGCGAAGGCCGGGCATCCCCTCGAAGCTCGCTCGCGCGCGCCGCGCGATCTGGACGATGCGGTCGTGATCGAAGCCGTCCGTGTACCGAAACTCCACGAGGACACCGAGCATCCCAACCTCCTTCGATCGCGCCGGACGCAGGGTATGGCCCGACGGGTTGCCTCAGCGCTCGAACCAGCGCGCGCGCCGGCTCGAGCCGAACTCTTGCTTCTCCCGCACGAGCGTCGTCGACGGCTCCCGGAACGTGCCGGTCGGCTTGGGGCCGGAGAAGAAGTCGACGTCGACGCGACCGACGCGGCCGTGGCCGAACTCGATGTAGCACGCGCCGCGCCCGTCGTAGGGCTCCGGCGGCTCGTCGCCGCGGAGCGTCGCGATCAGGGACGCGGCGACGACGCGGGCTGCGCCCTCGGCGAAGACGCCCGCCTTCGGCACGCCGATCGTGGCGACGTCCCCCACCGCGTAGACGCCCGGGAACCGCGTCTCGAGCGTCCTCGGGTTGACGGGCACGTAGCCGTCCTCCGTCATGCCGCTCTCGATCACTACGTCGGGAGCGCGGTGCCGGGGGACGCCGAGGAACAGGTCGAAGGGGAGCTCGCTGCCGTCGTCGAGCACCGCTCGGCGATCGTCGAGCGAGGCGACGCGTCGGCCCGCGACGAACTCGATTCCACGCTCCGCGAAGGCGGTGACCAGGGCCGCGGATGTGTCCGGCGACGGAGGGACCGGAGTCCCGAACGGGATCACGATCGAGAGCTCGCACGCGTCACGGACGCCCAGCGCCGACAGGTGGTCGTGCAGCAACAGCGCGGCCTCGCTCGGCGCCGGCGGGCACTTGAACGGCGCGCCGCAGACACCGACGATCGCGCGCCCGGCCCGGAATGCGGGGAGCGCGTCCGCGAGCCGCGCGGCGCCTGCGACGGAGTAGAACTCGTTCCCGTGCTCGCTGAGGCCGGGTGTCGCCTCCATGTCGTAGTCGGCGCCGAGGGCGACCACCAGGACGTCGGCCTCGTGCACGCCGGCTTCGGTCGTCACTCGGCGTGCCTCGGGATCGATCGACGTGATCGTCTCCTGCACGACGCGCACGCCGGGCTTCGCGATGTCGGCGTACGGCAGGCGGACGGCATCGAGCGTCTTCCTCCCGAACATCACGTCCAGCTTCGCGTAGCCGAACACGAACGCGTCGCTCTTGTCGATCACGGTCACGTCGACCTCTCCGCCGACCGCCTCCGACAGGAGGGTCGCAAGCTCCAGGCCGCCGAAGCCCGCCCCGAGGATGACGACCCGCATCGGGCGATCCTAGTCGACCTCCCCCGCCGGGCCGCTTCCGGCTACCGGGAGCCGGCGCTCCGCGGCGGTCCCGGGGCGCTCGTCCACGGCGCGCGATGGAAGCACCAGTAGCGGATGCGGTTCTGGGCTCCACCTTCTCGGCGATGAGATCGAACCCGTTGCAGGGATGGAAGGAAACGCTGCGCTCGCCGAACGTCTCCAGGCAGCAGGATCGACCGTCCGCGTCCGCCGGATCCGACGCCGTGACGCCGAAGGTGCCCGGCGGGAACCGGGTGCCGCGCCGCTACGGCTGGTACTGCTGCTCGATCGCGCAGATGGTGTCGACGTGGACACGGATCCAGACGCCGGTGTCGAGCGGCTCGAACAGCACGACCGGCTTCGCGCCCCGCACGAGCTGTGCCAGCGCGGGGACCGTGATCGGTGTTGCGCCGAACTGCGCCGGATCCCCCTTCCTCGTCAGGACCGTGACGCGGGCGTTCGGAGCGACGATGTACGTCAGGAGTCGATGTCCCTCGTAGCAGCAGGTCTACAGCGTGGAGGCACAGAGTCGCGCCGCAGGGTTCTCCCGGGACGATGTCGCCAGGGCGGGCCTCTTCGCCCGCCTGCTCGTGGACTGGCAGCTCACGCGGCCCGCGTACCGCGAGCAGAACCGCGCGCAGGTGCGACGCCTCGGACCGGGCCCGTGGCGGACGTTCTCCAGCCTCGTCTACGAGCCTGGCAGGCTCACCCCGGCGCAAGGCCTGAGGCGCGGGATCGCGATCCTCCGGTCGATCCGCTCGGAGCCGTGGGCGATCTACCTCTACCTCGACAGCGCTGTGATTCCCGCGCTCGAGGCGATCCCGCCGGCCAAGGCAGCGGCGGCGAGGAAGGCGTCGGAGCGGTCGCTCCTCGTCCGTCCGGAGACGTACCTGAAGAGCGTCCGATGCCCGGTGCTGGCGATGTGGGGGGAGGACGACACCCTCGTGCCGGCGCGCAAGAGCGCGGCCGTCTACCGGAGGGTCCTCGCGCTGGCCGGGAATCGCGACGTCACGACCGTCGTCTTCGCGCACGCCGACCATTCGATCGACGGCTTCTCTGCGCCGTACTGGCAGACGCTCGAGCGCTGGTTGCACCAGCATTTGTCGCCGGGCTGAGCGACGCGACCGGCGGTCGATCCACGTCGTTCGTCACGGTCGCCGGAACCGGTCTGCGGCCCAGCCATCGTGCTCGAGCGCCTCGACGTGCACCCACCCGGCGTGCGCGGGCCGCTCGCCGCCGAGGTAGCCGGAGGTGATCGCCTCGTCCGCGCGGAGCCGGGAGAGGATCGCCTCGACGGGGTGGAGCAGCACGTTCGCGACCGCGACGTCGGTCGGCGGCAGCGGCTCCGTGAGCGCGTCGACGACCCGCGCGTCGAGCTCGACGCCGTTCGCCGTCGCGTTCGCGCGCGTCGTCTCGACCGCCACCGGGTCGACGTCGATCGCGAGCACGGGCGCGAACCCGAGGCGCGCGGCGGCGATCGCGAGCACGCCCGACCCGCACCCGACGTCGAGCAGCGACCCACGCACCGTCGTCCGGGCGAGCAGCTCGACGCAGAGGCGGGTCGTCGGATGCGAGCCGGTGCCGAACGCGCGGCCCGGGTCGATCACGATCGCGCGACCCGGGTCGGGTGGTCGCTCCCAGGGAGGGCCGATCCACAGGCCGTCGATCACGACCGGACGGTGGAAGGCACGCCACTTCTCCTCCCACCCGTCCTCGACGCGGGGACACGGCCGCATCGGGAAGCGCCGCGCGAAGCTCGTCGACACGCTCCGACGCGACGTAGGCGGCGAGCTCCACGCCACCCGCGGCATCCAGCTCCTCGATCCCCTCGGGTGCCAGCGCGAGCAGCCGGGCGCGGAGCGGTTCTGCGTCGTCATCTCGAGCCCGCACCGAGACCCTCCAGAGCGGTGTCACAACGACCCCTCGAACGGGAACGCGTCGCGCGTGATCCACGTCCCGTCCGCGAGCTCGCCGACGAGTGACACCTCCGCGGCTCGGCAGCGGATCGGCAGGCTCGGTCGCAGCTCGTGCTCGCAGCTCGCGCACCATCGCCTCGACGCGCGCGGGATCGTCGTCGACACCGAGCGTGCAGTGGGGAACCGGCACGTGCTTCGGGTCGCCGTACGGCGGATAGCTCGGAAACGCGTCGCGCGTCCGCGCGACGAGCTCCAGAAAGGGCTCGACGGGCCGTGGAGCGAGCCACGCCGCATCGGGAAAGGCCTCGACCGAGGCCAGCTCGTAGGCGAACGGACGCAGCGGGGCGTACAGGCGTCGCAGCGCGACGAGCACCCCGTCGTCGATCTCGGCCCCCGGAACGAACGGGAACAGGATCGTCAGATGAGGAGGTATCCCGCGCTCGACGGACTCGCGGAGATACCGGAGCCGCCACTTCCCCACGACGGGCTCCGCCTCCCGTGCGACCACGACGAGGGCGGAGCGTCGGTCGGGGTCGCTCACCGGAAGGCGCTCTTCAACCGCCCCAGGAACCCGTCGTCGTCGTCGCGGTACGCGTCGGTGCCCAGCTCGTTCTCGAGGCGCGAGACCTCGACACGCTGCTCGGCGCTGAGCCTCGTGGGGATGCGGACGTCGACGTGGACGAGCAGGTCTCCACGACGCCCGGTCTCGAGCGACGGCATTCCGCGGCCTCGAGCGACCTGGACCCCACCCGGCTGCGACCCGGGCGACAGCTCGACCTCGAACGGGCCTTCCGGTGTCGGCACCGAGACCGTCGTCCCGAGCGCCGCCCCGGTCATCGTCACCGCGGCGCGGACGTGGAGGTCGTCGCCGTCCCGCTCGACCCCGTCCAGCGGACGAACGCGGACGGTCACGTAGACGTCCCCGGGTGGGCCACCGAGCGTCCCCGCGTGCCCGGCGCCGCGCACACGGATCCGCTGCCCGTCGTGGATCCCCGCGGGGACGTCGAGCTCGAGCGGCGCGTCCTCGAGCGTCCTCCCGTCTCCCTCGCAGCGCTCGCACGGCGTCTCCACGATGCGGCCTGCCCCGTCGCAGCGGGGGCAGGTTCCCGAGCGGACGATCTGCCCGAGCACGGTGCGTGACACCTGCTGGACGACGCCCGCGCCGCCACATCCGGGGCACGTGACGGGAGACGTCCCCGCAGCCGCCCCCGTGCCGCTGCAGGCCTCGCAGCTGCGCGCGACCACGACCTGCACGTCGAGCTTCGCACCGGTGACCGCCTCGGCGAGGTCGATCTCCACCTGCGCCGCGATGTCCGGCCCACGCGACGGCCGCGGCCCCGCACCCGCCGTCCGACCGAAGAGCGTCTCGCCGAAGAAGGCGGCGAAGACGTCGGAGAGGCTGCCGAAGTCGGCGTCCACGGGCGAGAAACCGCCGCCGCGGAGGCCGGCGTGCCCGAAGCGGTCGTACGTCCTCCGACGCTCCGGGTCGGAGAGCACCTCGTACGCCTCGGCGACGGCCCGGAACCTCAGCTCCGCGTCCGGCTCCTGGCTCACGTCCGGGTGGAGCTCGCGCGCCAGGTTCCGGAACGCGCGCTTGATCTCGGCGTGGCTCGCGTCCCGCGCGACGCCGAGCAGCTCGTAGTAGTCCTGCTGCGTCGCCGCCATCAGGGTGCTCCGTAGACCTCCTCGGCGAGCCGCGACAGCTCGAACGCCGCGGCCCGAACCGAGCGGATCGCCTTCTCGTAGTCCATCCGGAGCGGCCCGAGCAGACCGACCGCACCGAGCGAGCGGTTCTGGAGGCCGTAGGTCGCGCCCACATAGGAGGCACCCTGGAGCTCCTCGCCCTCGAGCTCGGGGCCGACGCGGACGACCGTCCGCTTCGGGTCGAGCGCGTCCTGCAGCAGCCCCAGGACGGCGGCTCGTCGCTCGAGCACCTCGAGGAGGCGCTGGCAGGCCTCGAGCTCGGCCCCGCTCGCGTCGCCGAGCAGGCCCGCCGCACCGCCGACGTAGAGCTCCGTCGCGGACGCAACGACGTCTGCGAAGACCGGTCGGAGCGTCCCGAGGAACTGGCGCTCACGCGCGGAGAGCCCGGGGTCCTCGAATGCGCGGCGCACGACGCTGGCGCTTGCACGCTTGCCGACGATCATCTCCTCGAGGTACGCGCGCGCCCAGTCCACGAGCCCGGGATCGACGCCGTCCTCGAGCTCGAAGACGCGCTTCGAGACGCTTCCCGACGCGGTGATCACGACGACGATCACGACGCGCGGCTGCAGCTGCAGCACCTCGACGTGGCGGACCGCGGCGGACTCGAGCGCGGGCGCCGAGACGAGCGCCAGCAGGTGCGTGGCGTCGGAAAGGGTCTCGGTCGTCCGGCGCAACGCCTCCTCCAGCTCGTTGCGCATCGCGGTCAGGTCGAGGGGGAACGGCGCTGGACGCCCCTCGATCCCCCCGACGAGCTCCTCCGTGTAGACGCGGTAGCCGCTCTGCGTCGGCACGCGGCCCGCCGACGTGTGCGGGTGGGTCAGGAGGCCGAACGCCTCGAGCTCGAACAGCTCGCTCCGAACGGTCGACGGCGACACGTCGAGTCCCGAGCGCTCGACGAGCGCCTTCGAGCCGACGGGCTGACCGGTCGCCACGTACTCCTCGACCACCCGCCGCAGGATCTCGAGCTTCCGCGGGGTGAGCTCCACTGCCGGCGATGGTAGCCGTGCGCGCGGGCGACTCCCGCGTCGGAGACGAGGCCGGCGAGGCTACGCGAGCAGCTCGGCCGTGACCGCGCCGCCGAGCAGGCGTCCACGCGGCGTCAGCCGGATCCCGTCGCCGGCGCGCTCGACGACCCCTCGCGCGACGAGCCGCTCGAGTGCCGCAGCGTCGACGACACCGTCGGCACCGTCGGCCACGCCGAGCGCGAACGGCTCGTCGAGGCGCAGCCCGAGCATGAGCCGCTCGACGGCGTGCGTCTTCGCGTCGAGGCGCTCGATCTCGCGCGGCGGCTCCTCGCCGGCGCCGAGCGCGGCCACGTACCGCCCCACCGACGGCAGGTTCCGCCGTCGTTCGTCGCCGAGCGTCGACACCGCGCCCACCCCCACCCCGAGGTAGTCGGCGCCGCGCCAGATCGCCAGGTTGTGTCGCGCGCGAAGCTCGCGGACGCCGTCGTCGCGGCAGAAGTTGGCCGTCTCGTACCAGCGGTAGCCGGCGCCGGTCAGGGTCTCGACGACGCGCTCGGCGTAGCCCTCCATCGCCTCCGCCTGGCGGGCGAGCTCCGCGCCGTGCGCATGCGTGAACCGCGTTCCCGGCTTCGCCTCGAGCTCGTAGCAGGAGAGGTGCTCGGGCTCGAGCGCGAGAGCGTCGGCGAGGTCCGCCTCGAGGTCGGCGGCGCTCTGGCCCGGAATCCCGTAGATGAGGTCGAGCGAGATGTTGTCGAATCCGGCATCACGCAGAGTGTGCACTGCGCGTCGGACGTCGTCCGGTCCGGCAACGCGCTCCAGCACCTCGAGCAGCGCCGGCCGGAACGACTGGGCGCCGACCGAGACCCTGTTCACGCCGTGCTCCCGGAGCAGCGAGGCGAGGTCCGCCGTCACCGTCTCCGGGTTCGCCTCGACCGTCAGCTCGCCCGCCTCGGGGAGCGCAGCGAGCACGCGTCGCAGCGCCGCCGGCTCGGTGAACGTCGGCGTGCCCCCTCCGACGAAGACCGTCTCCACACCGCCGCCGAGCCGCCACCGCTCCCGGTCGAGCTCGGCCACGAGCGCGTCGGCGTACGGACCGTGCTCGCCGAGCCGCCCGACGGACGTGACGAAGTCGCAGTAGCCGCAGCGGTGGACGCAGAAGGGCAGGTGGACGTAGAGATGGCGGACGCGGCCCTCTCCCCCACCCGGCGGGCCGTTCATCCGGGACGGACGACGGGATGCCGCCGCCCGAGGGCGGGGTGCAGAGCGGTCATTTCCTCTTCTCGCCGTCCAGGTTGAGGACCGCGAGGAACGCCTCCTGCGGCACCTCGACGCCCCCGACCTGCTTCATGCGCTTCTTGCCCTTCTTCTGCTTCTCGAGCAGCTTGCGCTTGCGGGTGATGTCGCCGCCGTAGCACTTCGCGAGCACGTCCTTCCGCTTCGCCTTGACCGTCTCGCGGGCGATCACGCGCGAGCCGATCGCCGCCTGGATCGGGACGTCGAACATCTGCCGCGGGATCTCCTCGCGGAGGCGCTCGACGAGCAGCTTGCCGCGCTCGTACGCAGCGTCTCGATGGGCGATCAGCGAGAGCGCGTCGACCTGCTCGCCGCCGACGAGCACGTCCACCCGGGCGAGCTCGCCGTCCCTGAAGCCGGCGAGGTCGTAGTCGAAGCTCGCGTACCCGCGCGTGCGCGACTTCAGCTGATCGTAGAAGTCGTACACGATCTCCCCGAGCGGCAGCTCGTAGGTGAGCAGGACCCGCGTCTCGGAGAGATACTCCATGTGGTCGAACCGCCCGCGCCGCTCGGTGCAGAGCTCCATCACCGCGCCGACGTAGTCCTTCGGGACGATCACCTGTGCGCGGACGTACGGCTCCTGCACTTCTTCGGGGTCGCGCGGCATGTCCGCCGGGTTGTGCACCTCGACCCAGGCACCGTTCTTCTCCTTCACGCTGTAGGCGACGTTGGGGGCCGTCACGAGCAGGTCGAGGTCGAACTCGCGCTCGAGCCGCTCGCGGACGATCTCCATGTGCAGCAGGCCGAGGAAGCCGCAGCGAAAGCCGAACCCGAGCGCCTGCGACGTCTCCGGCTCGTAGAACAGCGCGGCGTCGTTCAGCTTGAGCTTCTCCAGCGCGTCGCGGAGCTCCGGGTAGTCGTCGGAGTCGGTCGGGAAGAGCCCGGCGAAGACCATCGGCTTCACGTCCTTGTAGCCGGGAAGCGGGCTCGATGCGCCGGCCTTGCGCGTCGTCAGCGTGTCGCCGACGCGAAGGCGCGAGACGTCCTTCAGCCCCGTCACGACGTACCCCACCTCCCCCGCCTCGAGCGCGTCGACGGGGACCCGCTGCGGCGACATGTACCCGAGCTCCTCGCAGTCGAAGTCGGTGCCCATGGCCATCGCCCGCAGACCGGCACCCGTGGGAAGCCGTCCGTCCACGACACGGACGAAGGCGATCACGCCGCGGTACTGGTCGTAGCTCGAGTCGAAGACGAGTGCCCGCGCGGGAGCGGCCGCCTCACCCTCCGGCGCAGGGATGCGCGCGACGATCGCGTCGAGCACCTGGTCGACGTTCAGGCCCGTCTTGGCCGAGATGCGGACCACGTCCTCCGGTGCGCCCCCGAGCAGATCGCACACCTCGGCCGCCGCACCGTCCGGGTCGGCGGACGGCAGGTCGATCTTGTTCACGACCGGGACGATCTCGAGGTCGTTCTCGATCGCGAGGTACGCGTTCGCCAGCGTCTGCGCCTCGATCCCCTGCGCGGCGTCGACGACGAGCACGGCCCCCTCGCACGCCTGCAGCGAGCGGGAGACCTCGTAGGTGAAGTCGACGTGGCCCGGGGTGTCGATCAGGTTGAGCTCGTGCCCCTTCCAGTGGACGCGCACCGCCTGCGCCTTGATCGTGATGCCGCGCTCGCGCTCGAGCTCCATCGAGTCGAGCAGCTGGTCACGCATCTCGCGCTCGGAGACCGTCTCGGTGAGCTGGAGGACCCGGTCCGCGAGCGTCGACTTCCCGTGGTCGATGTGGGCGATGATCGAGAAGTTGCGGATGCGGCTCTGGTCCATGGCTGATCGGCTCGGATCGTAGCCGTGGTGCGGTTTTCCCTGGTCTCGGGCGATTCCGGCGTCAGGCGTCGGGTGGTGCCGCAGCACACGCGTGCCCCCGACGGGGTTGATCTCGGCTCGCCACCGTGCAGGCGCGGGCGCGCGATGATGGCGGCATGTCCCCGCTCGACGAGGTCGCCCCCGGGCTGTGGCAGTTCACGATCGCCCGAAACGGCCTTCCCCCGACGATGACGTCGTACGCACTGCGCGACGGCGAGGACACGATCCTCGTCGACCCGCTCGTCGCCGGCGAGACCGAGCCGCTGCTGGCGGCGCTCGACGAGATCGCGCGCGGACGCGTGCGCATCCTCGTCACGACCCCCTTCCACGTGCGCGGCTCCGAGCTCTTCTGGCGGCGCTGGCGCGACCGGCACGACGTCACCATCTTCGGCCACGAGCACTGCGCCACGCGACTCGACGACCGCTCCGCCTTCCGGCCCCTCCGGGGCGGCGAGACGCTCGACGGTGGCGTTCGCGCGCACTCGATCGGACGGCCGCGGCGCGCCGAGATCCCGTTCGAGCTGCCGTCGCACCGCGCCCTGGCCTTCGGCGACACCGTGCTCGGGATCGACGGGGAGCTGCGCGTCTGGCCGAGGCACCGCGAGATCGACCGCGCTTGGTACGAGCAACGCTTCGTGCCGACGCTCGAGCCGCTCACGCGCCTCGACGTCGATCGGATCCTCGTCACGCACGGCGAGCCGGTGCTGCGCGACGGCGCCCGCGCGCTGGCGGCGAGCCTGGCGTGGCCGCCCTGGAGCAGGTCGTCGTTCTACTGATCGCCGGGAGGGTGAGAGCAACGGTGGCCTGCACGTGGTGTGCCGGTGGAGTTCTGCTCCTCTCAACCGACAGGACAGCTCATCGCGGCCGTCCTCTCCCGGCCTGGCGACCGGGTGTAGCGTGGTCCGGCTCACCGCATCGAGGGGAGGTCTCCGGATGAACGACACGCAGATACACGACGCCATCGAGCAGCTCGTCGCCGAGGAGCACGAGCTCTGGAACCGGCAGGGTGAAGGGGAGGTGTCCGAAGCCGATCGGCGACGGCTCGGGCAGATAAAGGTGTCGCTCGACCAGTGCTGGGACCTTCTCCGGCAGCGGCGGGCGCTGCGTGAGTTCGGCGCAGACCCCGACGTCGCCGACGTCCGGCCCGAGGAGACGGTCGAGCGGTACGAGCAGTAGCGGGGCGCCTTCGGCCCAGCTCAGGTGCCGCGGCGCAGAGCGAGCAGCGAGCCGAGCTCGCGAACCCCGAGCACGCGGCACGCACCGAGGTACGCGGCCGTTCCGACCCCGAGCGCCAGGCCGACGGAGAGGATCTGGCCGACCGTCCCGCGGCCGAGGGCCGTGTCGACCGCCCACCAGACCAGAACCGCCAGCCCCGACGCGACCACGGACGCAACGATGATCCGCGTGAGCGCGGTGAGCGTCGCGGCCGCCTCGACGCCTCCGACCCGCCGCCACATCAGCACGGCGAGCGCAACCGCGCCGGCGAGGTTCGACAGCGAGACCGCCAGCGGCAGGCCCCAGACACCGAGGTGGTAGAAGGCGACGAACAGCGCGACGTTGAGGACGAGGTTGCCAAGCGCGACGAGAGTGGGGATCCAGTTCGACTGGAGCCCGTAGAACGCCCGGTTGAGCAGCAGCATCCACCCGTTGAAGACGAGCCCGACCGTGAACGCGGCGAGCGCTCCGGCGACGACGGGCGTCTGGTCGGGCGTGAACTCGCCGCGCTCGTAGACGAGGCGCGTGATCGGCTCGGCCAGCACCGCGGTCACGAGCCCGGCGGGGATCAGCAGGAAGCCGATCTGGCGGATGCCGGTGTCGACGGTCCGGCCGAAACCGGCCATGTCACCCCGCGCGGCGAGGCGGGAGAGCGTCGGGAAGAGCACGGTCGCGACGGCGACCGAGAAGATCCCCTGGGGCAGCATGTACAGGCGGAACGCCAGGTCGATCGCCCGCGGCGCGAGCTCCGGATCGATGAGACGCGAGGCGAACAGCGTGCCGATCAGCGTCGAGACGTTGATCAGCCCGAGCGTCAGCGTCACGGGGAGCATGAGGACGAAGAAGCGGTGCACCGCCGGGTCGCGCCAGTCGAGGGCGACTCTCAGCCGTCCGTCGAGGCCGCGGAGCCAGGGCACGGGCATCAGGAGCTGGACGAGCGTCGCAAGGACGATCGAGCCGGCGTAGACGTACAGCTCGGCGTTCTCGCTCCCTGCCGCCGGCACCCCGAGCACGAGCCCGAGGATGATCACGAGGTTCCAGGCGACCGGCGTCAGAGCCGGGACGGTGAACTGATCGTACGCGTTGAGGATGCCCACGATGATCCCCGAGAGCCCGAGCAGGATCACGATCGGGAAGAGGAGCCGGGAGAGCCCCACCGCGAGGTCGAGGTCGCCGCCCGGTGTCCCGAACAGCTCCACGATCAGCGGCGCGATCAGGACGAACACGGCGGTGAGAGCCGTCGTGAAGAGCAGGACGAGCCAGAAGATCGTCGAGGCAAGGCGCCACGCCCGGGCCCGTTCCCCCTTCTCCAGCAGCTCGCTGAAGACCGGGACGAACGCGCCCGAGAGCGCCTGGTCGGCGATCAGGGCCCGCACGAGGTTCGGGATCTGGAACGCGACGGTGAACGCGTTGATCTTCCCCGCCGCGCCGAAGGAATAGGCGGCCACGATCTCGCGGACGAGCCCGAGCACGCGGGAGATGCCCGTCGCGGCGCCGAACACCGCGGTCGACCGCGCGAGGCGTCGCCGGTGGGCGCGCTCCTCGGCAAGGGCGGGATCGACATTCGGGTCGAACGACGGATCGAGCTCCGACATCACCCGGAGTTTCGTGGAATCGTCGGAAGCCCCTCTGCTACCATCTCGCGGCCCGCGGCCGATAACGGTCGGGGCGCTCTCACGTATGGCGAACATCAAGCAGCAGAAGAAGCGCGTCGACATCGCGGCACGCCAGCGCCTCGAGAACCTCCGCTACCGCTCGACGATCAAGACGCTCGCGAAGCGGCTGGAGACGGCGATCGCCGACGGCGACGAGGCTGCGGTCGCGACCGAGCACCGCGAGCTCGTGCGGACGATCGACAAGGCCGCCGCCCGCGGCGCGCTCCACAAGAACACCGCTGCCCGCAAGAAGGCGCAGGCCGCGCGCGTCGTCAGCGGCGCGTAGCTCCGCGAACGCGCCCGTTCGGACCTACCGCGGCTCGCGGGCGACGTCCGTCACCGCGAGCTGGAGCTCGAGGTCCGGCGCGAGCTTGCTGCCGCCCTTCAGGGCGTGGTCGAGGCGGGCGAGGCGCACGATCGCGTCACGGAGCTCCTCGAGCGTGAACTCGTCGGCTTGGCGCGCGAGCTTCTCGCCCGGGAACGGCTTCATGCCCAGCTTGGCCGCCGCGTCCTTCGGCCGCAGACCCTCCTCGAGGAGCATCTTCATCCGCGTCAGCCGTGTCAGGTGCGCGCCGAGGCGTGCGCTGAGCGCCGCCGCCTCGGTCGCCCTCGGACGGGGGCTCCGCGCGTAGGTCGCCTCGACGACCGCGAGCGCCGTCCCGACGTCCCGCTTGCCCCACGCGTCGGTGAGATCCCACGGATGGCCCTCCGCGTACGCGGTCGCCATGCGCTGCACCTCCTCGACCCCCAGTGGCTCACCGGCGGCCCACGTCGCGAGCTTGTCGATCTCGAGGGACAGCGTCAACTTGTCGTCGCCGACGATCTCGACGAGCGCCTTGCAGGCGTCCCCGCCGATCTTCACGCCGCGGTCCTGGAAGCCCTTGGCCACCCATGCGATGACGTCCTTCTTCCCGATCTCCCAGGTCAGGACGTCCCCCACCTTGGCGCAGGCCTTCGCGAGCGGTGAGTCCTTCTTCAGCTGCTCGCCGACGAGGCAGAGGACGGTGCCCGGCGCCGGCGCACGGAGGTAGTCGACGACGGCCTCGATGTCGGCCGTCTTCCAACCGCCCGTGAGCCGGTCCCAGTCGCCGCGGTGCCCGTCGACCTCGGTGACGAGGACGAGTCGCTCGCCCGCGAGGAGCGTCCCGGCATTGCAGGCGGCGACGACCTCCACGCCGGAGGCTCCGTCCTTGGCTCCGGCGACCAGCCGTTCGATCGAGCCGGGGTCGAAGCGTGCCCGGAGCCGGGACAGCGCGAGCTCCACCTTCGGACGGTCGTTGCCGGAGATCAGGTAGGCGGGCTTGAGCTCCTGGGCGGCCACCGTGCCACCCTACCCTCCGTCCCCGCCGAGCCCTGCGCTCGCACCTACCCCTCCGATCGCACGGAGATCGTCCTGCCGTCCGACTCGACGACGACCCGCCCGTCCTCGTCGGTGCGGTACGTCCGCAGGCCCGAGACCGCGCCGAGCGCCGCGACGGTCTCCGGTCGAGGGTGGTCGTAGTCGTTGCCCTCTCCGACGGAGATCACGGCGATCCGCGGCCGCAGGACGCGCAGCAGGTCGGGGAGCCCCGGGTCCTCCGAGCCGTGGTGTGCGACCTTCAGGATCTCGACCGGTCGCAGCGGCAGGCGCGACGTG
This sequence comes from uncultured Actinomycetes bacterium, assembly GCA_963786055.1. Lineage (GTDB taxonomy): Bacteria > Actinomycetota > Thermoleophilia > Gaiellales > Gaiellaceae > Gaiella. Next base: position 45,415 of record CAWAXS010000028.1, read on the forward strand.
ACGTCGCTCTCCGCGTCGGCGGTGAGGAGCACGTCGGTCGCCCCGTAGCTCGCGAGGGCCACGACCGCGTGCTGGTTCGGATCCTCGCTCGGGAGGCCTGGCTCGTCCGGCCAGAGGATCCGAAGGCGGAGCTGCCCGATCCGGAACGTCTCGCCCGCGTGCACGACGACGACCGGTACTCCGTGATCGCGTGCGGCGGCGACCGCGGCGTCGTGATCGGCCGAAGGTGCCTCGATTCCGGGATCGGCGACTGCCCCGACGGACAGCCGGTCGATCACGCCGGCGGCACCGCCGATGTGGTCGCGCTGCGGGTGTGTGAGGACGATCGCCGTCAGCGAGCGGAGCCCGAGCCGGCGAAGCTGGCCCGCGACGTCGGCCTCGGGCGGCCCCTGGTCGACGAGCACCGCGCCCCCGGGAACCTCGAGCAGGGCCGAGTCCCCCTGTCCGACGTCGAGGAACGTGACACGCAGCCCGTGTGGCGGAGCCCACGTCGGGGTCGGCCGCAGCGCGCACGCGGCCGTCGCGAGCGTGAGGGCGATCGAGATGACGCCCGCCACCGCGGTGCGGCGGCGGTAGCGCGGCAGCCGGCGAAGGAGCACGACGGCTCCCACGAGCCCGGCGGTGACAAGGATGACGATCGGCGAGCCGACCTGGGCCGAGGGCCAGTCGGCCACGACCCGAGCGACGAGCGCGATCCACCACGCGCACCAGCCCGCCAGCCATGCGAGGGACGTCGCCACGCCCGGCAGCACGGGCTCGATCGCGGCCGCGGCGAGCGAGAGCGATATGAGCGGCGGCATGGCGGGCTCGGCAGCGACGTTGGCCGGCACCGTCCAGACGGCGACGGTGCCGAAGTGGAGCCAGACGATCGGGGCCGTCACGAGGCCGCACGCGCAGGCGACGACGAGCACGTCCCAGAGCCCGCGGGGGACGGGATACGCGTCGGGCACGCCCGACATGCGCGGGAGCACGACGAAGATCGCGGCGACCGCTGCGAACGAGAGCTGGAACCCCGGCTCGAGCCCCGACTGCGGCATCCAAGCGAGCAGGATCAGTGCGCCGACGCCGAGCGCGTGCCAGCGGTCGCGCGGGCGGGCGGCGATCCACGCGAGCGACGCCAGCGAGCCCGCCACCGCAGCGCGGACGACGGACGGCTGCCAGCCCACCGCGAGCGCGTACGCGAGGATCACGAGGATCGCGACCGCCTCGCCCACGAGCCGGCCGACGCCGACGATGCGCGCGACCACGACCACGCCGATCGCGGTGATCGCGACGTTCTGTCCCGACACCGCGAGCAGGTGCATGAGGCCACTCGCGCGGAACGCGTCGACGAGCTCGCGATCGACGCCCGAGTCCTCCCCGAGCACGATCCCGGCGAGCAGGCGGCGACGCTCCCCCGCGGTGCCACGGGCAAGGGTCTCCTCGACGTGCGCGTGCAACCGGTCGGCGACGCCACCGATCCCGCCCCGCCGGCCGACGATACGAGCACGCTCCCCGCGCACCACGACGTGGACGCCGCGGCGAGCAAGCCACCCGCGCTCGTCGAAGCCGGTCTCGGGCCCTCGCGGCGCGACCGGTCGCGCACGCAGCTCGAGCACGGCGCCCTGCGGGGGCGCACGCTCCGGTGGGAGCTCGAGCAGAACCCGCTCGCGGATGCTCGTCGGCCCGAACCGGATCACCTCGGCCGGAACGCGCAGCGCGAACGGCGTCCTGCGAGCCGGGCCCGTGACGACGACCCGAGCCGGGGCCTCCTGCCCGAGCCGCTCGACCAGGAAGCTCCGGTCGAGTGCCTCGCCGCGGATCGTGCCCCACCACAGCCCCGCGCACGCGAGAGCGACGGCTGCCAGGGCGAGCCGCCCCGTGTCGCGGGCGACGAGCGCTCCTCCGAGCGCGGCGAGGGCGACCAGCGCCGATACGCCCAGCGGCGGACGCGCCCACACGGAGAGCACGATTCCCGCACAGGCGGAGCCGACGAGCAACGTCGGCCAGCCCGTCTCCAGGATGCGCCTCACAGCCCGCCTTCCGGCGCCGCCGCCGAAGGAGACCTCGAGCCCGCGCCTCACGGCGTCACCAGGTCGCGGAGCTGCTCGATGCGCGCAGGACCGATGCCGGGAACGTCGTCGAGATCCTCGACGGAGCGAAACGGCCCGTGCGTCGTCCGCCAGTCGACGATCTTCTGCGCGGTCACGGGCCCGATGCCCGGGAGCTCGTCGAGCTGCTCGACGGTCGCCGTCGCAAGGCTCACCTTCGCGCCGGGGGCGGAGGCGCCGCTCGCCGCCGCGCCGGACGGCCCACGGCGGGGCACGATCACCTGCTGCCCGTCCGCGAGCGGAGCCGCCAGGTTGACGGCGGTGAGATCCGCCCCGCGTGTCGGCCCTCCTGCACGGCCGAGCGCGTCGGCGACCCTGGCGCCCTCCTTCAGCCGGAAGAGCCCCGGGCGGCGGACGGCACCGACGACGTAGACGAACAGCCGGGGTGCCGCCTCCGATGCCTCCGCGTCCACCCGCGCGAGCGGCGGAACCGCGGCGGGGCCTTCATTCGCTCCGACGCCAGCGAGGCGCGAGCCCGCAACCGCGAGCAGTGCGAGCAGCGGCACGGCCACGAGCGCGAGCTGCGTGCGCGTGAGGGTGATCACCCACAGAGCGTCGCCGCCAACCCGTCACGGGTGTGCGCCGAGTTCGTGCCAACAGTGTGACGCGCGCAAGCCCGCCCGACCCGTCCCACCCCTCGACAGGAGCCGACCCAGCCGGCGTGACACGGGCCGAGCGCGGCGGACATAGTGCGGCGCCGAAGGCGCCGCGCACTAGGCGACGACGTTGACGAGCCGGTCGGGCACGACGATCGTCCGCCGCGGCTCGCCGTTCACGTGCGCGCGCACTCGCTCGGACGCCAGCGCGAGCGCGACCAGCTCGTCCTCTGGCGTCCCCGCCGGGACCTGCAGCCGGTCCCGGAGCTTGCCGTTCACCTGCACGACGACCTCGACCGTCTCCGTCGCGAGCAGCGCAGGATCGGCCTCCGGCCACGGCTCCTGCCACAGGCGCTCGTCGTCCGAGCCGCTCCCACAGCTCCTCCGCGACGTGCGGGGCGTACGGCTGGATCAGCGACAGGACGGTCTCGGTCGCGAACCGCACCTCGCCTGCGCGCGCGGGATCGTCCTTGACGCGGTAGATCTCGTTGACGAGCTCGAACAGCGCCGCGATCGGCGTGTGGAACTGGAAGCGGCGCAGGATGTCGTCCGAGACGCGGTCGATCGACCGGTGGGCCGCACGCACGAGCTCGCCGTCGGGTGGAGCCTCGACGGGCCCACGCGCCGCGACCTCGAGCGTGAGGCGCCAGATCCGGTCGAGCAGCCGGGCCGTCCCCTCGATGCCGGCGTCGCCCCACTCCTTGTCGTGCTCGGCCGGCCCCATGTAGAGGATGTAGAGCCTCAGCGCGTCGGCGCCGTACTGCGCGACCGCCTCGTCGGGGGAGACGACGTTCCCCTTCGTCTTCGACATCTTCGCGCCGTGCCGGTAGATCATCCCCTGGGTGAAGAGGCGCGCGAACGGCTCGCGAAAGCCGAGCAGCTCCATGTCGTTGAGCGCCTTCGTGAAGAACCGCGCGTAGAGCAGGTGCAGCACGGCGTGCTCGACACCGCCGATGTACTGCTTGACGGGCAGCCAGTAGTCGACGATCTGCTGGTTCCACGCGGCCTCGTCGTTCCGTGCGTCCGCGTAGCGGAGGAAGTACCAGGACGAGTCGACGAAGGTGTCCATCGTGTCCGTCTCGCGGCGCGCGGGGCCGGAGCAGCTCGGGCACGTCGTCGTGACCCAGTCCTCGGCCGCGGCGAGCGGCGACTTCCCCTTCGGCAGGTAGTCGTCGATCTCGGGGAGCAGCACGGGGAGCTCGTCGGCGGGCACGGGCACGATCCCGCATGCGTCGCAGTGGACGATCGGGATCGGGCAGCCCCAGTAGCGCTGCCGGGAGAGCAGCCAGTCGCGCAGCCGGTAGCCGATCGTCGCCTCGCCGAGGTCGCGCTCCTGGAGCCACGCGGTGATCGCGCGCTTCCCCTCGGGGGCGGTGCGACCGGTGAACTCCCCCGAGTTGACGAGCACCTCGTCGTCGGTGTGGGCGACGTACGCGCCCTCGTCGTCGGAGAGGGAGCCCGCCGGCTCGGCAGACGCCGACCCGCCCGCCGGCGCGACGACCTGCCGGATCTCGATGCCGTACTTCTCGGCGAACGCGTGGTCGCGCTCGTCGTGCGCGGGCACCGCCATGATCGCGCCGGTGCCGTACTCCATCAGGACGTAGTCGGCGACCCAGATCGGGATGGACTCGCCGTTGACCGGGTTGACCGCGAAGCGCCCGGTGAAGACGCCGTCCTTCTCCTTCGTCTCCCGCTCGACCGCGGAGCGCGCAGCCGTATGGCGCACGTAGGCGGCGACCGCCTGCTCGTGCTCCGACCCCGCGGTCAGCTGGGGGATCATCGGGTGCTCCGGGGCGAGGACGAAGAAGGTGGCGCCGAACAACGTGTCGGGCCGCGTCGTGAAGACCGGCAGCTCCTCGCCGCTCCCGGCGACCGTGAACGTGACGCGCGCACCCTCCGAGCGGCCGATCCAGTTCCGCTGCATCGTCAGCACGCGCTCGGGCCAGGACTCGAGCAGCGCCATCTCGTCGAGCAGCTGGTCGGCGTAGTCGGTGATCTTGAAGAACCACTGCGTCAGGTTGCGCGCCTCCACCTCGGTGCCGCACCGCTCGCAGCGGCCGTCGATCACCTGCTCGTTCGCGAGCACCGTCTGGTCCTTCGGACACCACTTGACCGGCGCCTCCCGCCGATAGGCGAGCCCGCGCTCGAAGAAGCGCAGGAACAGCCACTGCGTCCAGCGGTAGTACTCGGGCTCGGCGGTCGAGACCTCGCGCGACCAGTCGATCGCCCACCCCATGCGCCTCATCTGGCGGCGGATCGCCTCGATGTTGCGGTTCGTGATCTCGCGGGGGTGGCCGCCTTCCCGGATCGCGGCGTTCTCCGCGTTCAGGCCGAACGCGTCGTACCCCATCGGGCGCAGGACCGTGTAGCCCTGCCGGCGCCGCACGTGCGTGAAGACGTCGCCGAGCGTGTAGTTGAAGACGTGCCCCATGTGGAGCTCGCCGGAGGGGTACGGGAGCATCTCGAGGACGTAGGTCGAGCGGTCGCCCTCGGCCGCCGAGAGGTCGGGGTTCGGGACCGTGAACGCGTCCTCGGCGGCCCAGAGGGCCTGCCATTTCGCCTCGACCGCCTCGGGGTCGTATCTCTCGGTCTCGCTCTGCTCCATCTCCTCGAAGACCTCTCTGGAACGAAAAAGCCTCTCGGTCGAGAGGCTCAGGGGGAGTCTGCGCGGCTTCGCCGCGTTACCTCCCTGGACTACGTGAGAAGCTGCTGCACGAGTCCCACTCTAACAGGCAGGATCGACGGGTGCTAGCGCTCTTCCCGCTATCGGCGGCCCTCGACGACGGCGAGCTGACGCTCGGCGGGGTCGCCGTGGCGGAGCTCGCCGAGTCGCACGGGACGCCCCTCGTGGTGCTCTGCGAGGAGACGCTGCGCGAGCGGGCGCACGCGCTCCGGTCGGCCGTCGGCGACGGGCGGGTCTTCTTCGGGACGAAGGCGCTCCCCAACGTCGCCCTGCTCCGCCTGCTGCACGAGGCGGGGATCGGCGCGGACGTCGCCTCCGCCGGCGAGCTCGCGTTCGCGCGTGCCGCGGGCCTCGGCGGCCGCGACCTCGTCGTCCACGGCAACAACAAGGACGAGGCCTTCCTGACGCAGGCGGCGGAGGTCGGCGCACCGGTCGTGCTCGACGCGAGGGACGAGGCCGGCCTCGCCGCGGCCGCCGGCGTCGAGCGCGCGCTCGTGCGGGTCACGCTCGGCGTCGACGCCGACACGCACGAGGCGATCCGCACGGGGCACCACGGCTCGAAGTTCGGGCTCCCACCCGATCAGGCCCGTGCCGTCGTCGCGGAGGCGCTCGAGCGGGGCCTCGACGTGCTCGGCGTCCACGTCCACGTCGGCTCGCAGCTCGCGGACTTCGACGCGCAGGCGGAGACGATCGTGCGCCTCGCGTCCTTCGCGGCGGGCTGCCGCGACGAGCTCGGCTGGACGGCGAAGGTCGCCGACCTCGGCGGCGGGTTCGGGATCCGCCACCATCCCGCCGACGAGGTGCCGGACGCCGCCGAGCTCGCCGCGAGCGCTGCATCCACCGTGCGCCTCGCCTTCGTCGAGGCCGGCCTGCCGCAGCCCGAGGTCTGGCTCGAGCCCGGGCGCTCCCTCGTCGGCAGGGCAGGGGTGACGCTCTACCGGGTCGGCAGCGTGAAGCGGCTGCCGGAGCGGACCTGGGTCGCGATCGACGGCGGCATGTCGGACAACCCGCGCCCGCAGCTGTACGACGCCCGCTACACCGCGCTCTCGGCGACGCGCGCCGACGAGCCCGTCGACGAGGTGGTCAGCGTCGCGGGGATGCACTGCGAGTCGGGCGACGTCCTCATCGACGACGTCGCGCTCCCCTCCCCGCGTCGCGGCGACCTGCTCGCGGTGCCCGCGACGGGCGCCTACACGCTCGCGATGGCCTCGAACTACAACGGCGTTCCACGCCCGGCGGCGGTCCTCGTGCGGGACGGCTCGGTGCGCGTCGTCCGGTCCCGCGAGACGATCGACGACCTCCTCCGGCACGAGAGCGCATGAGCGACGGTCTGCGCACGGCGGCCGTGCTGGTGCCGGTGTACCGGGACGCGGACGACGAGGTGCGGGTCGTGCTCGTGGTGCGGGCCGACGACGGAGGACAGCACGGCGGACAGCTCGGGCTCCCCGGAGGGAAGCCGGAGACCGGTGACGCCGACCTCCTCGCGACGGCCCTGCGAGAGGCCCACGAGGAGGTCGGCCTCGATCCCGAGGCGGTCGAGGTCGTCGCGACGCTGACGCCGCTCGCGACGAGCGAGACCGGCTGGCTCGTGCACCCCTTTCTCGGGCGCGTCCCGCCCGACACCGCGTGGCGGCTCCAGGAGACGGAGATCGTCGGCATCCTCACCCCCGCCGCGCGGGCGCTCGCGGATCCCGACTCCCGCTCGCTGCTGCCGTTCTCCTCCCTCCGCTTCCGCGAGCCGCTGCTCGTGGACGGGATCGACGTCGAGGGGCACGTCCTGTGGGGCATGACCCTGCGCCTCCTCGACGACCTGCTCCCGCGGCTGCTCGCGGGCGAATGGCCGGTTTGAGCGGCGCAGGCGGATGCCGCGCGCGCTGATCCTGGGCGGAACCGGGGCGATCGGGAGGGCGACGGCCCGTCGCCTGCTCGCAGCCGGCTGGCGCGTCGAGGTGACCGGGCGCGATCCCGCACGGATGCCGGCCGAGATCGCCTCGGCCGGTGGACGATTCGCCGAGGTCGACCGCGCAGACCTCGATCGGCTCAGCATGCTGTTCGGCGACGGCGTCGACCTGCTCGTCGACTGCCTCTGCTACACGGCCGTCGACGCGGCACAGCTTCTGGGGCTCGCGGCCCACGCGAGCTCGACGGTGATGATCTCGAGCAAGGCCGTCTACGTCGACGACGCCGGCAACCACTCGAACTCCGACGCGCCGCCCGTGTTCGACGGCCCGATCGGCGAGCGGCAGCCGACGCTCGCTCCCGGAGGGGGCGACCACACGACGCGCGAGGGCTACGGCGCGAACAAGGTCGCCGCCGAGCACGTCCTGCTCGACAGCGGCCTCCCCGTCACGGTGCTGCGGCCGTCGAAGATCCACGGCGCCGGCGCCGCGCGACCCCGCGAATGGGTCTTCGTGAAGCGTGCGCTCGACCGCCGCCCAGCGCTCTTCCTCGCGGGTCGCGGCTCGGGCGTCGACCATCCGAGCGGCGCGGCCAACATCGCCTCGTTGATCGAGGTGGTCGCCGGTCGTCCGGGCGCGAGGATCCTGAACGTCGCCGACCCCGACGCGCCGAGCGGGCTCGAGATCTCGCGCACGATCGCCGCTCACGTCGGGCACGAGTGGGAGGAGATCCTCCTACCCGACGACGCGGACCCGTCCCTCGGTCGTCACCCATGGGACGCGCGGCCGCCGATCGTGCTCGACACGACGGCGGCGCTCGACCTCGGCTATGTGCCGGTCGGCTCCTATGCGGCGACCGTCGTCGACGAGGTCGACTGGCTGGTCGCCGCCGCGGGCGGGCAGGCCGGCGCAGACCGCGTGCCCACGAACGACGATCCGTTCTTCGCGCCGTTCCTCGACTACGCGGCCGAGGACCGCTTCCTCGCAGCCCGCGGGGAGTAGGTTCGACCCCATGCAGATCAACCTGCTCGACGACGAGGGCTGGATCGAGCACCGCTGGCCTCCCGAGCGGCCGGGGTTCAGGTGGCGGCGGAAGCGGGTCGCAGGCGAGCAGCTGGGAGCGAGCCTCTACGAGCTGCCGCCCGGGGAGAGCACCTTCCCCTACCACTACGAGCTCGGGAACGACGAGCTACTCGTCGTCGTCAGCGGCCGGCCGACGCTCCGGTCACCAGATGGCGAGCGGGACCTGCAGCCCGGCGACTGCGTCCTCTTCCCGAGCGGCCCCGACGGCGCACACCAGCTCTCGAACCGCTCGGGCGAGCCGACGCGACTGCTGGTCGTGTCGGGCTTCGCGCTGCCGCGGGCCGCCGTTCAGGTCGACAGCAACAAGCTGATGGTCCGCTGGGGCTCGGGCGGGGACGCGCGCAGGTGGTTCTTCCTCGACGACGCGGTGGGCTACTGGGACGGCGAGGCGGCCGAGTAGCCGCCTCCCCCATCCCTTCAGCGCGTCACGGAGCCGGCGTGAGGCCGTGGCGCCGCATCACCTCGGCGAGCGCGGCGGGCTCGGGCGGACCTCCCGCTGCGGCCTCGACCACGGCGGCCATCTCGCGGAAGTAGTCGGAACGAAGGATGCCGGGGGTGACGATCGCCAGCATCCGCGCATCGTCGTCGTGCTCGTTGTCGAACCGGTGGACGACCCCGCGCGGGATGCAGAGCGCCTCTCCCGGGCCGACCTCGACCTGCCGCCCGTCGACCGTCCAGGTCAGCGTGCCCTCGAGCCCGTAGATGGTCTCCTCGTAGGCGTCGTGGCTGTGCGCGATCGGCACCCTGGCTCCTGCCGGGACGGAGAACTCGAAGAGGGCGACGGCCCCTCCCGAGGCCTCCCCCTCGAGCAGGAACCGGATGCCCAGCTCTCCGATCGTGATCTCCTCGCTCGTGGTGCTCACCATGCCTCCTCGTCCTCCTTCTCGCCAAGTGGTAAAGTGACTTGACGATATATGTCGGACTCGAAAAAGTCAAGCCACTTTACTCAATCGGACGGCGACGAGCCTTTCGGCCCACCGCTGATCGGGGCGCTCCTGCGGATGCCGTGGGAGGCGGTCCGCCGGCGGATGCTCGAGCGGCTGCACGAGCACGGGTTCGACGACCTGGACGCCGCCCACCTGACCGTCTTCCAGTATCCCGGGCCGCAGGGCACGAGGCCCTCGGAGCTCGCCGCGCGCCTGGGCGTCAGCAAGCAGGCGCTCAACTACCTGCTCGGTGAGCTCGAGCGTCTCGGCTACATCGAGCGCCGTCCTGACCCGCGCGATCTGCGCTCCAGGCGCATCGCCCTCACGCGCCGCGGCGAGCAGACGGTCCCCGTCATCCGGGACGCGGTGGCCGAGATCGAGCGCGACTGGGAAGCCCGGCTCGGTCCCGAGCGGTTCGCCCAGCTGTACGGGTTGCTCCGCGAGCTCGCCGAGCCCACGTAGACGACGTCGTCAACGCGTCACCACCTCGACCACGTCACCGTCGGCGAGGACGTGAGCGCGGCCGACGCGCTGGCCGTCGAACCGCGCCGACGGCCCCCAGACGAGCGCTCCCGTGCACGACGCGCCGAGCTCGTGGTGGACGCGATCGGCGAGGTCCGCGACGGTCGCGCCCTCGGCCAGCGCAAACGGCTCGTCGTCGACCTTGCCGTCGCGACGCGGCAGGACGCGGATCAGCCCGGTGAGCCCCCAGATCGCCTCGCGCAGCCGCTCGAGGCTCTCGTCGTCGAGCACCGAGACCTGCACGGTGCAGGCGAGCGCTTGTGGTGATTCGACACAAGCTCCGTCCTCCGCGCGGATCCGCGCGAGCCCTGCGCCGTCGAGCTCGTCCGCCTTCGTCAGCGCGAGGAGCGACGGCTTCTCGATCCCGGCGGCCGCCACCTCGGCCCGCACGACCTCGAGTGCCGACGCGGGCTGGTCGGCCGCCCGGCAGAAGACGATCGCGTCCGCGTTGCGGAGGACGCCGAGCAGCGCCCGGCCGCCGCCGCGGTCCTCGTGCGCGCCCTCGATCAGCCCCGGGATCTCGACGAGCTGCACGAGGACGCCGCCGATCCTCGTCAGCGCGGGGACGGGGCGCAGCGTCGTGAAGGCGTAGTCGCCCGTCTTGATCTGGATGTCCGAGAGCGCCTGCAGGAGCGACGACTTGCCCGCGTTCGGCGGCCCCACGAGCGCGACCTGCGCCGCGCCTTCGCGGCGCACCTGGAGCGAGTCGCGGTGGACGACCTTCGCGCGCATGCGTGTGCGCTCGAGCTCGCCCTCGAGCCACTTGCGCAGGTCGGCGTACGGGCCGTTCCGGTAGCCCGGCAGCTCCTCGAGCAGCGTGCGGATCGTCGCGACCCGCTCCGAGCCCTCCTTTCCGACGAGGCGGCGCTTCGCCACCTCCGCGAACGTGCGATGCGGCATCGGCATCGCGCTCCTCCTTCCGATCGTGCGGGAAGGAGCGCGCGCACTGCGACCCTACGGGTCGAGGTGCGCGTCACCGACCCGCTTCCCCAGACGCATGAGCGGGAAGCGGGCGATCAGCCGTTCTGTCGGAGCACGTGTGCGCGCCAGGCGTCCATCGTCGCGAAAGCGTACCCGGCCCTCAGAGCGGGAGCGAGAGCGACTCGATGTCGCTCGGGTAGTCCGTGAGGATCTCGATCCCGTCCGGGCGCACCACGACCGTGTCCGAGTGACGGAACCCGCCCAGTCCCGGCGACGTAGACGCCCGGCTCGATCGTGAACACCATCCCCGCCTCGACCGGGCGTCCGGTCGCCGACGTCCAGGAACGGGGCCTCGTGGTTGCGCAGGCCGATCGCGTGGCCGGTGTGCTGGCTCCACGTGTCGAGGATGCCGTTCTCCTCGAAGTACGCGAGCACGGCGCGGTCGACGTCGGCGCACGTGACGCCGGGCCTCAAGGCGTCGAACGCGACCCGCTGCGCGGCGCGCATGTGGTCGAAGTGCCGGCGCATCTCGTCGGTCGGCGGACCGACGATCATCGCGCGTTCGAGCTCCGCGTTGTACCCCCACACGGGCGCGCTCGTCTCCGTCACGAGGACGTCGCCGGGCCGGAACTCGATGTTGTGCGCGACGGCGTGCGCCCAGGCGCTCCGCTCGCCGATCTGGCCGCGGTAGCCGGCCGAGGCGCCGTCCGACGACGAGAGGCCGCCGTCGTACGTCGGGCCGAGGGCGTCGAGCATCGCGAGGCTCGCCTCGTAGCCGGCGCGGAGGCTGGCCTGCGCCTCCGTCGCTCCGGCCCGCGTGTACCGCTGGAGCAGCGTGTGCGCGTGCTCGCACCACCGCGCGCTCTCGCGGACGAGCTCGATCTCGTCCTCGCTCTTGATCGCCATCAGCCGCTCGAGCGCAGGCGCCAGCGGGACGACCGTCGCGTCGGTCACCTCGCCGAGGGACGGGCCCTCGTAGCCGAGGATCCCCGGGTAGCCGTCCGCGTCCGCGGCGATCGTCCCGGCGATGCCCATCTCGGCGAGTACGCGCGCGAGGATCCGCATCGGGTGCTCGGTCCCGGGGTATTCGCGGTACGACGCGACCCGGGCGAAGCTCGTCTCGGCCTCGACCCGCGCGACCTCGAACTCGGGGACGAAGACGGCGGTCTCGCCCTCGGCGCTCTCGACGTAGGCGACCGGCCGCTCCGTCGCGAGAAACGCGAAACGCGTCAGGTACTGGACGTAGCCCTGGTCGAAGACGACGTACCCACTGGGCCGGTGCTCGGCGACGAGCGCATGCAACCGCTCCCGCCGTTCGCGGAGCTCGTCGGAGCCGATGCCGGTTGCGACGGGGATGGCGCGACGATAGTCCGCGGCGGATGGGTCAGGCGCCCGTATGCCGTCGCCGGAGCTCGTCCTCGACCGCCGAGGGTTGGAGACCGCGCGCAGCGAGGAGGACGTAGCTGTGGAACCAGAGGTCGGCGAGCTCCTCGACGAGCCGCTCGTCCGACTCGGTGACGGCGGCGAGGGCGACCTCGACACCCTCCTCCCCCACCTTGCGCGCCGCGGCCGCGGGGCCCGCTTCGAGCAGACCGGCGACGTACGACCCCTCCGGGCGCGTCGCGGCGCGCTCGGCGACGATGCGCCACAACCAGGGGGCGAAGCACGACTCGGCGCCGGTGTGGCAGGCAGGGCCGTTCGGCCGCACGCGGTAGAGGAGGGCGTCGCCGTCGCAGTCGTCCGCGATCTCGTCGACCGCCATCGTGTTCCCGGACGTTGCGCCCTTGTGCCAGAGCTCGTTGCGCGAGCGGCTCCAGAACCACGCCTCGCCCGTCTCCCGGGTGCGGCGGAGTGCCTCCTCGTTCGCGTAGGCGAGCATGAGGACGCGGTTCGTCGCGGCGTCTTGGACGATCACCGGCGTCAGCGTCTCATCGGCCATCCCGCCTCCTCCAGCTCGGCTTTCAGCTCGGGCAGCCGCTCGGGCCGCTCGTGCACGATCGACGCGATGAGCGCGGCCTCCGCTCCGGCCTCGAACGCCTCCGCGAGGTGCCGTCCCTCGCCGGCGCCGCCCGAGGCGATCACGGGGACCTCCACCGCGTCGACGACGGCCCGCGTCAGCGCGAGGTCGTAGCCCGCGCGCGTTCCGTCGGCGTCGATGGAGGTGAGGAGGATCTCCCCCGCCCCCCGATCGACCGCCTCGCGCGCCCAGCCGACGGCGTCCTTCCCGCGCGGCTCGCGGCCGGCATGCGTGACGACCTCGCCGGCGCGCGCGTCGATCGCGCAGACGACCGCCTGGGAGCCGAACTCGGCCGCGAGCGCGGTGAGGATCCCCGGGTCGTCGAACGCCGCCCGGTTGATCGCGACCTTGTCGGCTCCGGCGAGAAGGAGATCGCGTGCGTCGTCGACGCCGGTGATCCCCCCACCCGCCGTGAAGGGGATCGTCAGCTCGTCCGCCGCGCGGCCGATCACCTCCAGGATGGGCCCGCGGCCCTCGAGCGTCGCGGTGATGTCGAGGAAGACGAGCTCGTCGGCGCCGAGCTCCGAGTAGCGGCGGGCGAGCTCGACCGGCTCTCCCATCTCGCGCAGGTTCTCGAAGTTGACGCCCTTGACGACCCGGCCGCCGGCGACGTCGAGGCAGGGGATCACGCGCTTCTTGACCATCGCACGAGGTTCTCGAGGATGCGGGCGCCGGCCGTTGCGCTGCGCTCGGGATGGAACTGCACGCCGGCGAGCGGGCCGGACTCGACCGCTGCGACGATCGGGCCGTCGTGGTCGGCCGTCGCCGCGACGACGTCGTCGTCCTCGGGCTCGACCGCGTAGCTGTGGGCGAAGTAGACGTCGGCGCCGTCGAGCCCATCGAGGACGTCGCTCGGGCGTGATGCCGTCAGGGTGTTCCAGCCCATGTGGGGGACGCGCCGCGCGCGCACCCGGCGAACGGGCCCGGGGAGCAACCCGAGCCCTTCCCCGCCCTCCTCGCTCTCGCCGAAGAGAAGCTGCATCCCGACGCAGATCCCGGCAACCGGCTGCCCCTTCTCGACTCGTTCGCGGAGCGCGTCGTCCAGACCGTTGCGGGCAAGCCCTGCGGCTGCGCTCTCCACGTGACCGACGCCGGCGATGAGCGCGAGCGGAGCGTCGCGCACGACCCCCGGATCGACGGTGACCACGGGCTCGACGCCGGCCCGCAACAGCGCAGACGACAGCGAGCGGAGGTTGCCCGCGCCGTAGTCGGCGATCGCGACCCTCATGCCGCGCCCTTCGTCGAGCGGATCCCGGAGTCGCCGGGCGCGACTGCGTGGCGGAGCGCCTGGCCGAGCGCCTTGTAGGCCGCCTCGGCGACGTGGTGGTCGTCCGCGCCTCCGGCCTCGACGTGCACGGTGCAGCCCGCCTCGATCGCGAAGCGCTCGAGTGCGTGGCGAACGAGCGAGACGGCGAGGGCTCCGACCCGCTCGCCGCCGAACGCGAGCGCGATCTCGGCGTGCGGTCGCCGCACGAGGTCCACGGCGGCGGTCGCCCGCGCCTCGTCCATCGGCACGACGGCCGATCCGTACCGCGCCACTCCCTCACGGGCGCCGAGCGCCTGCGCGAGAGCCGAGCCGAGCGCGGCGTGGACGTCCTCGACCGTGTGGTGCTCGTCGACGTCGAGATCGCCGCCGGCGAGGAGCTCGAGATCGAAGCCGGCGTGGAATGCCCAGAGCGTCAGCAGGTGGTCGAGGAACCCGATTCCCGTCTCGACCCGTGTGCGGCCGCTCCCGTCGAGCGACAGCGTGAGACGGATCGCGGTCTCGGTCGTCGTCCGGATGACGGTCGCCTCGCGGCCGGGTGCGGGGCCGGGCTCGGCCCCGAGCGCGCGCAGGAGCACGTCGTTCTCCGACGGACGGCGAACGGTTGCCCGGATCGCACCGGGAAACGCACGCACGACGATGCCCTGCGCCTCGAGCCGCTCGGCGAGCGGCTCGTCGGTCGGCACGTAGACGAAGTTCGTCGCCGTCGGCTCGCACGCGTAGCCGGCCGCGACCAGCGACGTCCGCATCCGCTCCCGCTCCGCGATCGTCGCGTCGACGTCGCCGAGGCGCGGGTTGCGGAGCGCCGCGGCTGCGATCGACGCAGACGGACCCGCGATCGGGGCCGGAGCGCGCCGCTCGGTGAGCAGCTCCGCCGTCTCGGGGTGCGCGAGCGCGTACCCGACGCGCAGCGCGGCGAAGCCGAACGCCTTCGACAGCGTCCGGATCACGACGAGGTTCTCGAGCTCGGCAACCCACGGAGCGCAGGACCGCGCCCCGTACTCGACGTAGGCCTCGTCGACCACGACGATCGTGCCCGGCTCGCGCCCGGCGAGCTCGACGAGCGCTTCCGGCTCGACCCAGCTTCCCGTCGGGTTGTTCGGGTTGCAGACCCAGCGGAGATCCGCGTCGTCGTCGGCTCCGACCACGTCCCCGCCGTGCAGCGTCGTGGCGATCCGGTAGAGGGCGTAGGTCGGCGGGTCGATCGCCGCGCGCGTTCCCGGCCCGAGGAAGGTCTGCGCCACGAGCAGGATCAGGTCGTCGGCTCCGGCACCGACGACGACGTTCTCCGGCTCGAGCCCGACGTAGGACGCTGCCGCCTCGCGGAGCTCGCGATACGTCCCGTCCGGGTACGCGTCGAGCCGCGCCATGCTCTCCGCGAGCGGCACCTGCGGGACGCCGGGAAGCGGCGGGGTGTTCTGGTCGAACTTGAGCACGAGCTCGGGCGCGACACCGTGTCGCGCAGCGACCTCGTCGACCGCCGGCGCCCAGGCATAGGGCTCGAACCCCTCGGCGACCGGCCGGGCCCTCGTGCGGGCCACGCTCACGCCGTCACCGCGGCCGCGTGCAGCGGGAGACCCTCGGCGCGCGCGATGGGGCCGACGACCGCGGCCGCACCCCGCGATCCCTCCTCGGTGGCGGTCACCACCTGGAGCGGCTTGAGGAAGGACTCGATTCCGAGGCCTCCGGTCGAGCGCGCGAGGCCGCCGGTCGGGAGGACGTGGGTCGCGCCCGCCGCGTAGTCGCCGACGACCGACGAGCAGCCGACGAACACCGAGCCGGCGTTCCGGACGCGCGGGAGGATCTCTGCGGGCCGGGCGACGTGCAGCTCGAGATGCTCGGGCGCGTACTCCTCCGACCGCGCCAGCGCCCCGTCGAGGGACGCGACGCGCTCGACCTGGACATTGGGGTGATCCGCCACGAGCTTCTCGACCGCCGCCGCGAGCGCCGCGTCGTCGGTGAGGAGCAGCGCGTCGCTGTCGTCCCCGTGCTCGGCCTGGGCGAGGAGATCGGCCGCGACGCGTTCCGCTGCGGCGGTCGCGTCGGCGATCACGACGACTTCGCTGGGCCCGGCGGGGAGGTCGATCCGGACGCGGCTCGAGACGAGCAGCTTGGCCGCCGTGACGTACGCGCTTCCCGGCCCGACGACGGCATCGACGGGCGCGATCGTCTCGGTTCCGTATGCCAGCGCTGCCACGGCCTGCGCACCCCCGACGGCGTAGATCTCGTCCAGACCGAGCTCGCGCGCGACGACGAGGGTGGCCTCCGCGGGGCTCGGGGTGACGACGGCGATCCGCCGCACACCCGCCACCTGCGCCGGCACGGCGGTCATCACGAGCGAGGAGGGAAGCGACGTGCGACCGCTGGGCACGCACAGGCCGACCGCGTCGAGCGGCAGCCAACGACGCTCCGAGACGATGCCCGGCGCGGCTTCGACACGCGTGTCCGGCGGGCGTTGGGCCTCGGTGAACCGCCGCACCGCGTCGATCATCCGCCGCAGCGCCTCGAGCACGTCGTCGTCGACGCGCGCGGCCTCGATCCGCTCCGCCGAGACGCGCAGCCCGTCCGGGCGCGGCCCGTCGAAGCGCTCGGTCCACTCGACGAGCGCCGCGTCGCCTCTCGCGCGAACGTCGGCGACGATCGGAGCGACCGTCTCGATCGCGTCGTCGAAGGTGCCTCTCACGCGACGAGCCGCTCGATCGGGAGGACGAGGATGGAGGTGGCTCCGGCGTCCCGAAGCACGGGCAGCAGCGTCCAGACGTCGTCCGCGTCGACCGCCGCGTGGATCGCGATCTCGCCCTCGTCCGCGAGCTGGAGCACCGACGGGGCGCCCATGCCCGGGAGCACCGCGCGGATCGCCGGGAGATCGTCGACGTGCGCGTTCATCATCACGTAGCGGCGCCGGCGGGCCGCGACGACCCCGGACAGCATCAGCTCCAGCCGACCGACGAGGTCACCGCGCGCCTCGATCGCCGCGCGGCCGCCGACCAGGACGGCCTGCGAGGTGAGGAGCTTGCCGATCGGACGCAGGCCGTTCGCGCTCATCGTCGAGCCGGTGGAGACGAGGTCGACGATGGCGTCGGCGAGCCCGAGCCTCGGCGTGGCCTCGACAGAGCCGGAGACCGGCACGAGCTCGAACTCGACGCCCCGCTCGGCGAGCAGGCTCCTCGTCGACACCGGGTAGGCCGTCGCGACGCGCAGGCCGTCGAGGCCGGCGATGTCCTGCTGCGGCGCGTCGGCCGGGACGGCCGCCTCGAGCGAGCAGCGCGCGAAGCCGAGCTCGGCGAGCGTGACGACGTCCGCCTCTGCCTCGACGACCAGGTTCGCGCCGGTGATCCCGAGGTCGACGACCCCGTCCTGCGCGTACTCGGGGATGTCGCTCGGACGGACGAGCAGCAGGTCGACGGGAGCGTTGGCGCACGGCACGACGAGCGAGCGCTCCGTCACCTCGAACGAGAGGCCGGCATCGGCACAGAGCCGCAGGGCCGGCTCGGCCATGCGGCCCTTCGCGGGGACGGCGAGGGTCAGCCTGCCGTTCTCGCCGGCGCGGGTGAACGCAGCCGTCATCCCCGCGTCCGCCCGCGACGCCGCGTCCGGTCGAGCGCGATCCGGTAGCCGCCTGTCCCGTGGCGCAGCCACTGCGCGACCCGGGTCACCGTGGCAGTGGAAGTCGGAACGCGCTCGGCGATCTCCACGTACGGGACACCCTGTTCGAGCAGCAACACGATCTGCCAGCGGTGCGCGAGAGCCTCGAGCTCGGGGAGCGTGCAGAGATCGCGAAGGAAGCGGGTCACGTCTTCCGGCCCTCGCAGCGACGTGAGCGCCTCGGCCAGGTCGCCGAGACCGGGAACCTGCTCCACCGCGTGCTCCGCAACTGGCTCGGCAGGCGACGCCGGCGTTCTTCCACGTACCATGCGAACATGTTATCATGCTAGCGTGCTAACACGCAAGCTCGAAGTCATCCCCGCCATCGACGTGCTCGAGGGGCGAGTCGTCCGGCTCTCGCAGGGAAGACGCGAGGCGGTCACGATCGAGGGAGGCGACCCCGTCGAGGTCGCGCGCCGCTTCTCCGCGGAAGGCGCGACACGGCTGCATCTCGTCGACCTGGACGGCGCGTTCTCGGAGGCCCCCTCTCTCGACCTCCTCACGCGTGTCGCCGAGGCCGGCGGTCTGCCGCTCCAGGTCGGGGGCGGCTACCGGACGCTCGAGGCAGTGGCCGCCGCCCTGGACGCGGGGGCGGATCGCGTGATGGTCGGGACCGCGGCCCTCTCCGCCGGGTTCGTCGAGGCTGCGGTCGAGCGGTTCGGCGAGGCTCTCGTCGTCGCCGTCGACGTGCGGGACGGCAGGGTCGCCGTCGACGGATGGATGCGTGTCTCCCACGTCAGCCCGGCCGAGCTGGCACGCCGCTGCTCGGAGGCCGGTGTGTCCCGGCTGCTCGTGACGGCGGCGACGCGCGACGGCTCGCTCGGCGGGCCGGACCTGGACCTGCTCGCCCAGGTGCTGCCCGTCGGCCTGCCGGTCGTCGCAGCGGGAGGCATCGCATCGACCGACGACCTCGTCGCCCTCCAGGGACTCGGCTGCGAGGCGGCCGTCGCCGGGAGTGCGCTCCTGTCGGGGCGCTTCACGCTCGCCGAGGCGCGCGACGCGCTCGCCGACGCCGTGGAAGGTGGATGAGCGGCCTGGTGGCCGGAACCTGATCGCCGCGCGGGCTAGCCGCCGCCCCCGGGGATGGGCGGATCGGCGGCGAGCGTCTTCTCCAGCCCCTGGACGAGCTCGGCCCGCTGGGCGTCCGAGAGCCGCGCGCCCGCGTGCAGCGGCTTGTACTGGAGCGGGGGCATCGAGCCCTCCCGTACGGCCTCCACGATGTCGCCGGTCTCGCCCTGGGGCTTGTCCCACTCCGAGAAGTTGAGGCTCTCCCGGCCGCCCTTCACGTCGGCGTAGACGAGCCACGAGATCGGAGCGATGTTCGAGTACCACGTCCACTTGGTGAGGTTCGAGTGGCAGTCCATGCAGGCGCCGGCCGCGAGCTCCTCCGTCCGCGCACTGTCCCAGTGGATCGCGCGTGTCACGGGCGGGTTCGTGTGGTCGCGGCCGTACGGGATGACCTGTGCGACGACGAAGAGCGCGGCGAGCGCAACGACGCCGCGGATCAGCCACTTCTTCACGCGCCCATCCTCGCCGCGTCGCCGACGGCAGGCATCCGCAGGCGACCGGATCGCGCAGGTGGGGAACTACGGAGCGCCGCGACGCCCTCCGTTCGCGGCTCGCCCACCCGTGTGCACCGGGCAGCCACGCGGAGCCCCGGCGACGCACGAGAGGACGGCCCGCTCTGCGTCTGCGCCTCCTCGGCCGGCACGGAGTCGGCATAGAGTCGGCACACACCTGTCACGAGATCCTCGATAGCGTGACACCAGGGACACCGGGGTGCCCCTGGGGGAGGTTGGAGGGACGCACCGGCGCCGGAACGACGCCTCACGCGATTCGGGCCGATCCGCGGCCGGCGACCCCCGTCTCGCCGGCCGCGGGACGACAAGGCGCTCGCGCAGGTCGGATGTGCGGCACCGTGCGGAACGAGCGACCGTGCGCTGGCTACGCTCGGCGCATGACGATCAGGCTCTGCGACGACCGCGGTGAGCACGGGTTCTCGTGGATCGTCGAGGAGCCGATGACACGCACGTCGCACGCCCTCGCCGCCGATGGCCGGGTGTGGCTGGTCGATCCTGTTCGCTTCGAGCCGGCGCTCGCGCGTGCACGGGAGCTGGGGAAGGCAACGGCCGTGCTCCAGCTCATCGACCGCCACAACCGGGACTGCGAGGCGGTTGCCCAGGAGCTCGGCGTACCACTCGTCGTCGCCCCCGACGCGGTTTCCGGCAGCCCGTTCGAGGCGATCCCCCTGCAGCGCACGAAGCGATGGCGCGAGACGGCGCTCTGGTGGCCCGCGCAGCGGACGCTCGTCGTCGCCGAGGCGATCGGCACGAACAGGTTCTTCGCGGCGGGCGGCGACGCCGCAGGGGTGCACCTGCTGCTCCGTCTCTCTCCGCCACGCGACGCGCTCCGCGCCCTCGAGCCCGAGCACCTGCTCGTCGGGCACGGCGAGGGACTCCACGGACGTGCGGCGACCGAGGGGCTTCGCCAGGCGCTCGACCACTCCCGCAGCGGGCTTCCGCGCATGGCGCTCCGCGCGCCGGCGCTCGCGGTCGACGCCGTCCGCCGACGGCGGTAGCCGCGCTCCACCCGCGGCACACGCTCGGGGTCGTACACCAGAGGCGCTCGCCGCTCGGATCGTGCGTCTCGCCGCACACCGAGCAGGTCGGCTCAGGCCGCGCGCGGACGCGACGCCGCTTCAGGTCGCGAGGGCCGCGGGGCGCAGGAGCTTCGCGGGCCGCCGGAGGCCCGCATCGCGCACCGGCGGGTTGACGGGCTCCGCGAGCGGCGGCGCCCCGAACGAGCGTCTGACCTGCTCCTCGGGCGGCGTGCCGTAGGTTGTCGTCCGCTGCCGTGGAGCTCGGCCTGTCGAGCGGATCAGGGCCTCCATCCGTTCCGGCGGAAGCTCCTGCCCCCACTCCGAGCCCGCCGCCCGCGAGATCGACTCGTTCATCAGCGTCCCTCCGAGGTCGTTGACTCCGGCAGCCAGCGCCTGCCGCACCCCGTCCGGCCCGAGCTTCACCCAGCTCGCCTGGACGTTCGTGATCAGCGGGTGGAGAGCGAGCCGGGCGACCGCGTGGAGCAGCAGCGCCTCGCCGAACGTCGGCCCGCGACGGGCGCGGCCGGACAGGTAGATCGGCGCCTCCATCGGCACGAACGGAAGCGGGACGAGCTCGGTGAACCCGCCCGAGCGGCTCTGCTGTTCCCGGGCACGCAGCAGGTGCCGCGCCCAGTGGACGGGTCGCTCCACGTGACCGAACATGATCGTCACGTTCGACCGGAGCCCGACCCGGTGCGCGGCGTCGTGCACCTCGAGCCACTGCCCGGTCGTGACCTTGTCCGGGCAGATGACCGCGCGAACCTCGTCGTCGAGGATCTCCGCGGCAGTCCCGGGGAGTGAGCCCAGACCGAGATCGCGGAGTCGCCCGAGATACGTGTCGAGATCGAGGCCGAGCGTGGCAGCGCCCTGCCAGACCTCGAGCGCGGAGAACGCGTGGACGTGGATCCCGGGGACCGCCGCCTTGATCGTCTCGACGACACCCGCGTAGTAGTCGCCCGTGAACGACGGGTGGATGCCGCCCTGGAGGCACACCTCGGTCGCCCCGCGCTCCCACGCCTCGTGCACGCGCCGGACGATCTCCTCCTCGGGAACCAGATAGGCCGGCCCGCGCAGGTTCGCAGCGAGCTTGCCCTTCGAGAAGGCGCAGAATCCGCAGCGGAAGTAGCAGACGTTCGTGTACTGCACGTTCCGCGTCACGACGTACGTGACCTCGTCGCCGCACACCTCCTGACGGAGCCGGTCGGCGGCCGCGAGGACGCGCTCGCGCTCTGTGCCCCGCGCGGCGAACAGCCGCACCAGGTCGTCCTCGCCGAGCTCGGCCCCCACCAGCTCGAGGGGCGCCGGGTCGCGGCCGACGACGAACGGGACGGACACCGGCTCGCCCGGCGCCCAGTGGTCCTCCCGGGCCAGGCCGTGCGCGTCTGCCACGCGGCGGATCGCAGGCGCCACCGCCGGGTCGGCCCAGCGGTCGAGGTCGGCCACGTGCTCGGGATAGAGCGGCAACCGCGGCGCGAGCTCGAGCCCGCGGGAACGGCACGCCTCCCGGAGCCGCTCGACGTCCGGCCATGGCGCCTCCGGGTTCACGTGATCGACGGTCACGGGGGAGACGCCGCCCCAGTCGTCGATGCCCGCGTCCAGCAGGAGCGGGAAGTCGTCGTACGCGAGGTTCGGCGGCGCCTGCACGTGGACGTCGGGGCCGAGCACGATCCGGGCGACCGCGATCGACCAGAGGTGCTCCTCCATCGCCGCGTCGGCGTGGTCGGCCATCCGCGTCCCCGGCTTGGCGCGGAAGTTCTGGACGATCACCTCGCGCAGGTGGCCGTGACCGTCCGCCACGTCGCGCAGGGCGAGCAGCGCCTCGATGCGCTCGGCCCGGGTCTCGCCGATGCCGATCAGGATCCCGCTCGTGAACGGGATTCCGAGCTCACCCGCGATCCGCATCGTCTCGAGCCGCCGGGCGGGCACCTTGTCGGGCGACGCCCAGTGGGGCCCGCCGCGCGCCGCGAGCCGCTCGGCGGTCGACTCGAGCATGATCCCCATCGACGCGGCGACCGGCCGCAGCGAAGCGAGCTCGTCTCGCGACATCACGCCGGGGTTGAGGTGCGGCAGCAGGCCCGTCTCGTCGAGCACACGGCGCGCGCAGCGCGCGAGGTACTCGAGCGTGGTCGCGCAACCGAGCGACGCGAGCTCGTCACGCGCAACGCGGTAGCGCGCCTCGGGCCGGTCACCGAGCGTGAAGAGCGCCTCGCTGCAGCCGGCCTCCGCCCCGGCCCGGGCGATGGCGAGCACCTCGTCCTCGGAGAGGTACGCGCGCTCGCCGCGCCGCGGCGGCCGGGCGAACGTGCAGTAGCCGCAGACGTCGCGGCAGAGCGTCGTCAGTGGCACGAACACCTTGGGCGAGTACGTCACGAGCGTGCCCGTGCCGTGCGTGCGCAGCCGCCGGGCCTCGGCCATGAGGTCGTCGAGCGCAGCTTCCGCGAGGCTCCTCGGATCGAGACTCATCGGGGCACGCCTGACGGTCTGGGCGTGTCGCCGAGGTCGCGGCGGGAGGGGGAACAGTGCTCTGCACGGGCCCCCGACCAGAGCGGCCTCGGCGGCACGAGCTGCCGCCGGAGGCCGGCTTCGCCGGCCGGGAGGCGACAGCGACCCTGGCCGTCAGGGGGCGTCGCGAGAAGGTCGGGGAGAACTGCCATCGGCGGGTGGGTTGTTCGCCGGGCGGTCTCCTCGCGCCGGAGAGGAGAGCATACGCAACGAGGCCCGAGGCAGAATCGGAGGATGGGCGAGCTCGGCGAGATCCTGGAGCTCCTCCACGACGCGGCGGAGCGGGCGCGCCCGGCGCGCCTGACCGTCGTCGAGTGGCGGCACGGGCCGCGGAGCAGCGCGGCGTTCGACCGCTTCATGAAGGAGCGCCACGGCACCGGCTACGCCGTCACGCAGTCGGTCGGCGGAGACGAGCCGGCCCCCGACGAGTCGAGCTGGACGACCGCCCTCGCGCTCGAGAGCGAGACGCGCTTCCGCGAGGACGCGGCGGGCGTGCAGGCCGGCAAGCGCTACGTCGTGCGGGACGGCGACCGCTGGGTCTCGTGGGACGCCGACTGGGGCGCCGTCACGAGCGAGAGCGCGGAGGAGCAGGGGGCGCCGTCGCCCTCGCACGGGTTCCTCCTCGACCCGGTCGGCATCGTGAGCGCGCTGCGGCTGGAGCCCGCCGGCGAGACCGAGGTCGCGGGCCGGAATGCCAGGCGGGTGCGCGGCAGGCCGCGAGCCGGCTCGGATGCGTCGGGCGCGACGGTGTTCAGGGTCGGGCCGGGCGCCGACGCGGTGGATCTGGCGATCGACGCCGCGCGCGGGGCGCTCCTGCGCTCGGAGGCGTTCATCGACGGCGAGCCCTTCCATCGCCTGGAGGTGACCGAGATCTCGTTCGGCCCGATCCCCGCCGAGACGTTCGAGCTCGCGTTGCCCGAGGGTGCGGAGCCTGCGGCCGGATGGCTCCGCCCGCTGAGGCTCCCGCTCCACGAGCTCGCGGCCGCTGCGTCGTTCCCCGTCCTGGTGCCGGACCGCGTGCCGGACGGCTGGCGCCTCGTCGAGAGCCTCTTCACGCCCGGGCGGGAGCAGCCGCCGGTCGAGCCGCAGGTGTTCCTGAGCTACGGCAGCCAGGAGGGCGCGTACCTCGTGAGCGTGGAGGAGCGCGCGGCCGGGGCGGCGCCGCGCCGGGAGTGGCTCGCGTGGCGACGGGACGGCGACCTCGAGACGGCCGACGCCGGTGAGCACGTCGAGCCCCGCCACCACGTCCGGGTCGAACGGGACGGCACGTCGGTCGAGCTCTCGGGGGCCGACCCCTCGCTGCTCGCCGACCTCGCGCGCTCGCTCGTGCGTGCTCCGACCGAGCCGCCGCACCTCACGTAGCGCGACATCCGCCTACGCGCCGCGGTACCCCCAGAGCCCGCCGAAGCTCTTCCAGGCGCCCTTGTGCCAGCGCTGGAGCAGCATCTGCTCGATCGGGAAGTGATCGCCGGGACCGGTCTTCAGCGCGATCCCGGGCAGCAGGAACGGGTTGCCCGACATGTTCATGCTGTTCGTCACCTTGATGAGGCCCTCGCGCGTGAGGTCCTTGCCGGCCTTGCGGATCGCCTCGACGGCCGTCCACGCCGCGGCCATGCCGTAGACGTGGTACACGTCGCTCACGTTGGCGCCGGGCGCGTAGCGCTTCATCACCGTGCGGTACAGCTTCATGGCGGAGTCGTTCGTCCACCGCGGGTCGGTCGGGTCCTTGAGGAACACGATCGAGACCGAGCCGTCCACGACCTTGTTCGTGCCGCCCTCGGACGCAAGCTCCATGATGTTCGACGCGGACGACACGGCGTTCGTCAGCGACAGCTTGGGCTTCCAGCCGAGCTTGCTCGCGTAGACGTAGGCCTGGATCGCGAACTTCGGCGTGGCGAAGACGGCGAACGTGTTCGCGCCCGACGAGCGCAGCTTCACGATCTGCGTCTGCACGTCGCTGGCCGTCACCTCGTACGGCTGGGCGGCGACGATCTTCACACCCGACCGCTGGATGCCCTTCTTCAGGCCGTTGAGCAGGTCCTTGCCGTAGTCGTCGTTCTGGAACAGCACCGCGACCTTCGCCGCCCCCTGCGTGCGCGCCAGGTACTTCCCGAGTACCCAGCCCTCCGCCTGGTAGCTCGGCTGCAGCCCGATCGTGTACGGGTACTTCGCCGTCTCGGTGCCGAACGCGGTCGCGCCCGACGCGGTGAAGAGCTGCGGCACCTTCTGGGCGTTGAGGTAGTCGCGGACGGCGAGGTTCTGCTCGGTGCCGAGCGCGTTGAAGATCGCGAACACGCCGTCCTGCTCGACGAGCTTGCGCGTTGCCTGCACCGTCTGCGCGGGGTTGTAGCCGTCGTCGAGGATCGTGTACTGGATCTTGCGGCCGTTGACGCCCCCGCGCGCGTTGACGTACTTGAAGTACGCGTCGGCGCCGCGCGCCACCGAGGCGTAGGCGGAGGCAGGGCCGGTGAGCGGCGACGTGGTTCCGAGGAGGATCGAGGTCGCGGTCACGCCCGGGTCGGCCGCCGCGCCGCCCGTCCCCGCGAAGGCCGCGGTCACGCCGGTGGCGAGTGTCAATGCGAGTGCCGTCAGCGCGAAGGCGAGCTTCCTGGTCATCGGGGAGGGACTCCTTGGGTCGGGGCGAGCGTCTCGGACTACCTGTGGGTGCGGCCGATGGTAGCCGCGCCTTGTCAGCGCTTCGTAAGCGTTCTCAGGCGGCCGACCAGCCCCGCCACGCCCATGGGCAGGACGAACATCAGCGCGATCAGGAGCACGCCCGAGACCACGGCCGGCGCGCCCGGCGACTTCGATGCCTCCTGCGACCAGATCGGCAGGAACTGGATGAAGATCGCTCCTGCGATGAGGCCCACGAGCGAGCCGAGCCCGCCGATGACGACGCCGACGAGGAGCAGGATCGACAGCGCGATCGGGAACGTGTCCGGGTTGACGAACGTCGTCGCGATCGCGAACAGCGACCCGGCGACACCGGCGTAGGCGGCGCTGACGCCGAAGGCGAGGGTCTTGTACTTCGCGAGGCTGACCCCCGAGGACTGCGCCGCGGTCTCGCTGTCCCGCACGGCCCGCAGGGCGAGACCCGTGCGGCCCCGCAACAGCAGCCACGCGATGACGTAGCCCACGAGCGCCACGGTCCAGCAGAGGTAGTACAGCCAGTCGTTGAAGCTCAGCTCCTGGCCGAGGACGGTGACCGGCGCCAGCGACGCGGTCAGCTCCGGGATCCCGAACAGGTTGATCCCGCTCCCGCCCCCGGTGAACCCCTCGAACCGCTTGATCACCGCCGGCATCGACACCGCGATCGCGAAGGTCGCGAGCGCGAGGTAGAGGCCCGAGAGCCGGAGCGCCGGGAAGCCGAACAGGAATCCCACGACGCCGGTCACGAGGGCCGCGATCGGGATCGTCCAGACGTCCTTGACCCCGTGGTCGGCCATCAGGATCGCTGTCGTGTACCCGCCGATCGCCATGAACGCTCCGTGCCCCAGCGAGATCTGGCCCGTGTAGCCGGTGAGGATGTTGAGGCCGATCAGCGCGGTCAGGTAGATCGCGACGTACGCGAGCTGCTGCGCCCGGAAGGCGGAGACGAACGACGGGAGGACCGCGACGACGACGCCGAGCACGACGAACGCGACGACCGGCGCGAGGCCCTTCGGCAGCCTCATACGCGCTTCACCTCGCTCTTGCCGAAGATCCCCGACGGCTTGACGAGAAGGACGACGAGGATCACGAGCAGCGCCCCGGGGAGCCTCAGGTCGGCGCCGACGAAGTCGACGTAGGTGCCGAGCAGGTTGAGCCCGACGCCGAGCGTGAGCCCCCCGACGACGGCGCCGATCGGCGAGTCGATGCCTCCGAGCACCGCAGCCGCGAACGCGTAGATCAGGAGAGCGGCCATCAGGTTCGGGTCGAGGAAGATGCTCGGCGCCGCGAGCATCCCGGCGACCGCCCCGAGCACCGCAGCGAGCCCCCAGCCGAGCGACAGCATCCACGTCACGCGGACGCCGACGAGCCTGGCCTCGGCCGGGTTGACCGCGGCGGCGCGCATCGCGAGCCCGATCTTCGTGTACTGGAACATCAGCCAGAGCACGAGCACGGTCGCGAGAACGACGGCGATCGTGCCGATGTCCTGGATCGAGACGGCCACGCCCGCGATGTCGATCGTCCGGGTCGGGAAGGGGCTCTGCACCGCACGCACCTCGCCCCCCCAGATGAGCGTCACGAGGCCGTTGATCGCCAGCAGCAGGCCGATCGTCACGATCACGACGCGCAGCACCGAGCCCTTCTCGTTGGGCCGGATCACGCCCTGGTGGATCGCGGCTCCGCCCAGGAACGACAGGATCAGCGTGAAGGCGAACGCGGGCCAGTAGTTCCAGCCGTGGTTCGCGGTCAGCGTCCAGGCGATGTACGTGGAGAACGTCGCCATCTCCCCCTGGGCGAAGTTGATCACTCCGGTCGCACGGTGGATGAGGACGAGGGCGAGCGCGAGCGAGGCGTAGATGGAGCCGGAGGCGAGCCCCGCGACGACCTGCTGCATGAAGTCGGCCATCAGTACCCGAGGTAGCTCCGTCGCACCGACTCGTTCTCCCTGAGCTCCGCGCTCGCGCCGGACACGGCCACCCGCCCGACCTCGAGCACGTACGCGCTGGCCGCGGTCTGGAGCGCGATCCGTGCGTCCTGCTCGACGACGAGCACGGTGAGGCCCTCTTTCTCGTTGAGCTCCCGCACGATCCGGAAGATCTCGCGCACGATCATCGGAGCGAGACCGAGTGACGGCTCGTCGAGCATCAGGAGGCGCGGGCGCGCCATCAGCGCGCGCGCCACGGCGAGCATCTGCTGCTCGCCGCCGGACAGCGTGCCCGCGGGCTGATCGGCGCGGTCAGGAATCCACGGGAACCACCGCGAGACCCGGTCGATGTCCGACCGGAGGTTCCGCTCCCGCCGGGTATAGGCGCCGAGCCGGAGATTCTCGGTCACCGTCAGCTCGGTGAACGTGCCGCGGCCCTCGGGGACGTGCGCGATGCCGGCGCGCGCGACCGCCTCCGGGCCTCCGCGCAGCGGCTGGCCCGCGAACGTGATCCGCCCCGACCGGCGGACGGTGCCCGAGACCGCGCGCAGCGTGGTCGTCTTCCCCGCTCCGTTCGCTCCCAGCACCGCCACGATCGAGCCCTCCGGCACCTCGAGCGAGACGCCGCGCAGCGCCTGCACGGGGCCGTAGCGGGCCTCGACGTCCTCCAGCGAGAGCAGCGCGCTCACCGGCCGCCCCCTCGCGTCGCGCAGATCACTCCTGCACCCCGAGATAGGCCTCGATCACGGCGGGGTCGGCCTGCACCTGGGCGGGGGGCCCGGAGGCGATCTTGCGCCCGAAGCTGAGGACGTTGACGTGGTCGGAGACGCGCATGACGAGGCTCATGTGGTGCTCGACGAGCAGGATGGTCAGCGCACGCTCGTCGCGGAGCCGGAGGATGAAGTCGCCGAGCTCCTCGACCTCCTCGTGGTTCAGCCCGCCGGCGGGCTCGTCGAGCAGGAGGAAGGTCGGCTGCGCCATCAACGCGCGGGCGATCTCCACACGCTTCTGCGTCCCGTACGGGAGAGCGGCTGCGGGCTGCCGGGCCCGGTCGGCGAGACCGACGATGTCGAGCGCCTCCAACGCCTCGCGCTCGCCGCCGCGCCGCCCGAGCGCGTGCCCGCCGACCATGACGTTCTCGACGACGCTCATCGTCCGGAAGAGGTTGATGTTCTGGAACGTGCGGGCGATGCCCCGCCGCACGACCCCGTGGGGCGGCGTCCGGAGCAGGGTCGTCCCGTCGAGCTCCACCTCGCCCGCGTCCGGCGTGTACAGCCGCGTGATCACGTTGAAGACCGTCGTCTTCCCCGCGCCGTTCGGCCCGATCAGGCCAGAGACGACCCCGCGTGTCACGTCGAACGACACGCCGTCGAGCGCCACGATGCCGCCGAAGCGGAGGGTCACGTCCCGGACCGAGAGGAGCAGCATCTCGGCGCGTGATCCTACGCGCGCCTGCGGGGGAATGCCGTTACGGGAGACGGGGAGCGCCGAGCAGCGCGAGACCGGCCGCGCCCGCGAGCAGGAGCGCGCCTGCCGCGACGAACACCGCTGTGACCTCACGGGGCTTGTCCTGCCGTCCCACCCGCGAGCCCAGCCCGGCGTACACCTTCTCGAGCGCGTCGGCGCTCTGGGCATCGAACGACTCGGCCCCCGTGTACTCCGCGATCGCCGCCAGCGTCTCGCGATCCGGCGGCACCGGAATCACCTGCTCCTGACCGGGAGGCCCGGCGAGGATCGTGCCCCCGTCGGTTCCGAGAGCGACCGTGAACACCGGGATCCCGGCGGCCTGCGCGCGCTCCGCACCCTGCCCGGGGCTCAGCAGCCCGCGGGTCTGTGCGCCGTCGGAGAGGAGGAGGATCGACGCGAGCGAGCGGCCTTTCGCGTCCTTGACCGCCGGCGGCGACGTGGCCTTGCCGTCCCCCGAGCCCCCGGTGGCCGTGCGGGCGAGCTCGACGGCGCGTGCGAGCGCGTCTCCGATGGCCGTGCCGAAGCCAGGCCCGAGTACGTCGATCCCCTGGCCGAGCTGGGCACGGTCGACCGTCGGGGAGACGACGACCTGCGCCTCGTCCGAGAACGAGACGACGCCGACGCGCAGCGAATCGGGCGCGCGCTCGAGGAACAAGCGCATCGCGCGCTTCGCGGCGGCCAGCCTCGTCGGCTTCACGTCCGTGGCGCGCATCGAGCCGGACGTGTCGACGACGAGCACGACACTCGCCCGCTCGTTCGGGGTCTTGACCGTGACCGTCGGGCGGGCGAACGCGACGCAGAGCGCCGCGATCGACGCCAGCACGAGCGCGGCAGGAACGTGCCGGCGCCACGCGCGGCGCCGGCTGGCGACGCCTGCGAGCACCTCCAGGTTCGTGTAGCGCACCGCGAACCGCGGAGGGCGGCGCTGGAGCAGCCAGTAGCCGACAGCGGCGACGGGGACGACGAGAAGGCTCAGGAGGAGCGCAGGGGCCTCGAAGCTCATCGAGTCCCCCGTGAGCAGAGCGTATGGAGCTGGAGCTCGACGACGAGGCTCTGCGGCACCGACGGAGCGACCTTTGCGACTGCCGTGACCGTCCGTCCCGCGATCGTCCGGCGGACACTCACCGCGCGCAGCAGCGTCGCTCCCGGCTCGGCTTCCGTCCGGAATGCGAAGGCGTGGCTCGCGCCGAGGAGGCGCGTGCCCGCGGGGCAGCGGCCAACGGCCCGCACGGATGCGCCGGAGACCAGGCGCTTCCTGACGACCCTTCGGTCGAGCGCCTTGACGGGCGCATAGGCGGCCGGATGCCGCACCGCCGTCTCGCCGCGCGCTCCGCCCCCCGAGGTGGGGATGCAGCCGATGAACGGCTGGAACGACGTCGCGCGCGGAGCGCCGCCCGTGTAGACGGCGGAGAAGACCACCTCGCGCCCGGTCGTCACGCCCGGCGAGACGGGGGCGCCGTTCTCGCCGCGGATGCTCACGTCGATCGCGCGGTCGGAGACACGCGCGTCGATCCCGGCGACGATGTAGCCCTTGAGCGGGCAGCGCATCTCCCAGACGACCGTGGAGGCGCCGCCGCCCGTCGGCGCCGGGATCGCAACCCAGGGGCCCGTCACCGGGAGGCAGGTCTGCAGGCCGCGGCACTCGTTCGCCGCGCGGGCTACGCCCGCGCCGCCCAGCACCGCCGCCCCGCCGGTGGCGAGCAGCAGCGCGACCACCACCAGCCGCCTCACAGCGCCCTCCTGAACCACAGGGAGGAGAGCGTGCTGCCGACGAGGAGGAGCACCGCGCCACCCGCGGCGAAGGCGGAGGTCACCTCGACGCGCTTGCGGTCGCGCGCGAGCCGGGTTCCGAGCTCGCGGTAGACCGACTGGAGACGTGCCGCACTCGGCGCCTCGGAGAAGCTCCCGCCGGTGGTCCGCGCGATGACCCGGAGGGTCTGGACGTCGGGCGCCACGACGACGCGCTCCTTGAGCCCGCCGGGGCGCGGCACCTCTACGACCGCATTCCCCGTGCCGAGCGCGACCGTCGAGACCGGGACGCCCAGCCGGCGCGCCCGCTGGGCGGCCGGGCCGGGCCGGATGTCGCCCGCGGTCTGGGCGCCGTCGGAGAGGAGCAGGACCGCCGCCGGCGAGCGCTCGCCGGCCTGGGGCTTCGCCTGCCCGTCCGTCCGGTCGAGCGCGAGATCGACCGAGCGCGTGATCGCCGTCCCGATCGCCGTTCCGGAGCCGAGCCGGAGCTCGGCGAGCGCGGTTCGTGCCGCGTCGCGGTCGGTCGTGGGCGGGAGCACCGGATCGGCCGAGGTCGAGAAGGAGACGATTCCCACGTTGTAGTTGTCGGGAACTTCGTCCAGGAACGCGAGGGCCGCCTGCTTGGCCGCCGCGAACCGCGTCGGCTGGACGTCCGTCGCCGCCATCGAGCGCGAGGTGTCGATCGCGAGCACGATCGTCGCCTCGTCCCGCGTCACGTCCCGCACCACGTGCGGTCGTGCGACCCCCACCACGAGGAGGGCGAGCGCCGCGAGCGCGAGGATCGGAGCGACGTGTCGCCTCCAGCCCGGCGAGGCCGCGACCAGGTTCGGGACGAGCGCCGGGTTCGCGAACCGCTCGGCGCCGCGCCGGCGCCTGCGGGCGGCGAGCACGTAGAGACCGGCCAGGATCGGGATCGCGATCAGGCCGGCGAGGGCGAGCGGCCAGGCGAACGTCACCTGCGCTGCCTCCGCAGGAACACGGCGAGGTCACGCAGCCAATCGCGATCGGTCGAGAGGGTCAGGTGCGCGACGCCGGCGCCGGTCAGCTCGCGCGCGACGGCCTTCCGCTCGGCGGCGGCGGCCTCCGCGAATCGCTCGCGGAGCTTCCCGTCGTTGGTGTCGACCTGCAGCTCGTGCCCGCTCTCCGGGTCGACGAGCCACAGCGTGCCGACCGGCTCGAGCTCCTGCTCGCGCGGGTCCCGCACCTCCATCGCGACCACCTGGTGCCTCCCCGCCAGGCGCAGGAGGGGTCGACGCCAGTCGCGCGGGCCTCTGAAGTCGGAGACGACGACGACGAGCGCGCGCTGGCGCGCTGCCCCGGCGACGCGCGACAGCGCCTCGGCGAGCGGCATCCCCGCCGTGCCGTCCGGCTCGTATCCGTCCCGGAGGGCGAGGAGCAGGCCGACGAGCCCCGCCCGTCCCTGCGTCGGCGGCAGGACGCGCTCGGTGGCGCCGCCGAAGCCGACGAGGCCGACCCGGTTGCCCCTCATCGTTGCGGCGTGGCCGATGGCGAGCGTCACGCCGAGCGCGACGTCCGCCTTGCGCCGGGACGCGGTGCCGAACGCCATCGACGGGGACAGGTCGAGCACGATCCACGTGACGAGCACGCGCTCCGCGAGGTGGACGCGCACGTGGGGCTCGGTCGTCCGGGCCGTCACGTTCCAGTCGATCAGCCGCACGTCGTCGCCCGGCACGTACGGGCGCACCTGCGCGAGCTCCGTCCCGCGGCCGAGCAGGGCCGAGCGGTGGTCGCCCGCGAGGAGGCCGTCCACCCGCCGGGCGATGGTCAGCTCGAGCGCCTTGAGCAGGCCCTCGGGGACAGGCCCGGGGCCTGGGCGTGACGGCGTCGGCTCGGCGCCGAGTGCTCGGAGAACGCGTATCACGGTGACGCTTCGTCGAGGGAACGCGCGCGGAGGCGCGATGCGAGGGCGGAGCGACTGTCCATCACGCGGCTGCGGGCCTCCCGAGCTCGAGCCGCGGCTGCGGGACGGCCGCGATGACCGCGTCGAGCACGTCGTCCGCCGTGCGCTCCTCTGCGAGGGCCTGGTACGTGAGGACGAGGCGATGACGGAAGGCGTCCTTGACGAGCGACCGGATGTCTCCGGGAATCACGTACTCGCGCCCGTGGATGAGCGCGAGCGCGCGAGCGCTCTGGACGAGGGCGATCGGCCCGCGCGGGCTCGCCCCGTACGCCACGAGCTCAGCGACGGTGTCCAGCCCGAAGGATGCGGGCTCGCGCGTGGCGGCGGCGAGGCTGACCGCGTAGCTCACGAGGCCCGGGTCGACGTAGACGTCCTTCACGTCGCGCTGGAGCGCCGACAGCTCGGAGATCGGGAGCACCTGCCGCACCGCGACGGGGTCCTCGAGCGAGCGGTGCACGACGGTCAGCTCCTCGTCGCGCTCGGGGTAGCCGACGAGCACCTTGAGCATGAAGCGGTCGATCTGCGCCTCCGGGAGCGGGTACGTCCCCTCGGACTCGATCGGGTTCTGCGTCGCCATGACGAGGAAGGGGTCCGGGACGACATGGGTGTCGTGACCGATCGTGACCTGGTGCTCCTGCATCACCTCGAGCAGCGCCGACTGCACCTTGGCCGGCGCACGGTTGATCTCGTCCGCGAGGAGGAAGTTGCAGAAGACCGGCCCGAGGTCCGTCTCGAAGCTCCCCTGGTCGGGGCGGTAGACGCGCGTCCCGACGAGGTCCGACGGGACGAGGTCCGGCGTGAACTGGATCCGCCTGAAGGTCCCGCCGAGAACGGCGGCCGTCGTCTTGATGGTGAGCGTCTTGGCCAGGCCGGGCACGCCCTCGATCAGGAGGTGGCCGCCGGCGACCAGGCAGACGAGGACGCGCTCGAGCATCTCGTCCTGACCCGCGATGACGCGCTTGACCTCGACCAGCGCCTCCTCGAGGAGGGCACGCGGCTCGTCGGGAGCGCGCTCCGACGGGGGCGGCTCTGGCGGCTCGGATGTGGCGGGGATCGTGGGCTCGCTCTCCGGTGCTGACATGTGCACTCCTCGTGTCGACGTCGGACACGAGCGGCCGCGGGCGGCCCGCCCGTCGCCCGATGGTAGTCCGCGGCCCCTACCTCCATGTTGCGGGGTGGTTACGTCTCCCCGTGAAAGCTCTGCGAGAAGGCTCAGATGGTTGACCGGTGATTGGCGTGACGTCCGGGGGCGTCCCAGACCAAGCCGGGCGCACCGGCCGGGTGCGGTTCGTAGATGGTGCTACGGGCCGTGCCCGGACGGGGTGATCCGGCGCCGTGTCTGGGGCGTCATCCGGTTCGCGCCAATTGCCGGTCAACCATCTAGCATCGCGCTCGTGGACTTCCGTGACACGCCCGAGGAGGCACGCTTCCGCGACGAGGTTCGCTCGTGGCTCGACACGAACCTGCCGGACGAGCTTCGCGGCCACCTCGGCGGCGAGGCGCGCTTCGACGGGCCAGAGGTCCGCGCCTGGAGCCGCGCGCTCTACGACGGGGGCTGGGTCGGGATCTCCTGGCCCGAGGAGTACGGCGGGCGCGGCCTCTCGCCCCGGTTCCAGGCGATCTACCTCGAGGAGGAGGCGCGCGCGGAGGCGCCGCCGCACCTCGGCGTGATCGGTCTGGGCATGGCCGGGCCGACGATCATCACGCGGGGCACGGAGGCGCAGAAGGCGCGCTACCTGCAGCCGCTGCTCGCCGCCGAGGAGATCTGGTGCCAGGGGTTCTCGGAGCCCGGGGCGGGCTCCGACCTCGCGGGCGTCCGCACGTCGGCGCGCCTCGACGGCGACCGCTTCGTGCTCGACGGGCAGAAGGTCTGGTCGTCGTACGCGCACATCGCCGACTTCTGCATCCTCCTCGCCCGCTCCGACCCCCAATCGGAGCGCCACGCCGGGCTCACGTACGTGATCGTCGACATGCACGCGCCCGGTGTCGAGGTACGGCCGCTTCGGCAGATCACCGGTGAAGCCGAGTTCAACGAGATCTTCATGAGCGGGGTCGAGGTGCCGCTCGAGAACGTGATCGGCGATGTCGGCGGAGGCTGGGACGTCGCCATGACGACGCTTCTCCACGAGCGCGGCACGCTCGGGTTCGCGCTCGTCGCGCGGCTCGAGGTGCAGGTGAAGAAGCTCGTCGCGCTCGCGACGGATCGCGGTGCCACGCCGACCCAGAGGGAGGCGATCGCCCAGGAGTGGATCCACCTCCAGGCGCTCCGCGTGACCGCGTACCGCTCGCTGTCCGCGCTCGAGCGCACGGGGGTCCCGGGGCCGGAGGGCTCGATCCTCAAGCTGCAGTGGTCGGAGGCGAACCAGCGCGTGACGAAGCTCGCGCTCGAGCTGCTCGGGCCGGACGGTCAGCTCCTGGCACCGAATGCGCCGTACGGCGGCTACTGGACGACCCAGCAGCTGCGGAGCCGCGGCAACACGATCGAGGCCGGCACGTCGGAGGTCCTCCGCAACATCATCGCCGAGCGGGTGCTCGGGCTGCCGAGGTCGAGGTAAGTGCCCCTTCAGGCAATGCCCTCCAGGCAGCATCACCTGAAGGGGCACTGATGGACCTCTCGTTCACCCCGCTCCAGGAGGAGCTGCGCGGACAGGCGCGGACGTTCCTCGAGGCGACCCCCGAGCCGACCTGGGCGCAGCTCGCGGAGCTCGGCTGGACGGGCGCGACGGTGGCCGAGGAGCACGGCGGCGCCGGGCTCACGTTCGTCGAGGAGGCCGTGATCCACGAGGAGGCGGGGCGCGCGCTGCTCCACGCGCCGCTCTGGTCGACGTCGTCCCTGCTCCCCTTCCTGCCCGGGGAAGACCAGGCGGCGGTGGCCGCGGGCGAGGCGAGCTGGACGCTCGCGCTCGGCCCGCTCGTCCCCGATCTCGACACGGCGACCCGAGTGGCGGTCGTCGGTGGCGACACCATCTGGGAGCTCGAGGGCTTCGAGCGGGAGGTGCTGGCGACGAGCGACGAGACGCGCCCCCTCGGTGTCGTGTCGGGCGGCGAGGCGGGCCGTGCGCTCGCATCGTCGGAGGTGCTGCCCGCCATCCGGGCGCGATCGCTGACGATCCTCGCCCTCGAGGCGGTGGGCGTCGGTGCCCGTGCCCTGGAGCTCAGCATCGCCTACGTCGCCGAGCGCGAGCAGTTCGGCCGGCGCATCGGCTCGTACCAGGCGGTCTCGCACCCGCTCGCGAGCTCGCACGCGGAGATCGAGCTCGCGCGGTCGCTTGCCTGGTGGGCGGCGTGGTGCGTCGCCAACGACGAGCCGGAGGCGCAGGTCGCCGCGGCGGCGGCGAACGCCGACGCCGGCGACGCTGCCGTGCTCGCGTGCGAGCGCGCGATCCAGGCGCACGGCGGGATCGGCTTCACCTGGGAGCACGTGCTGCACCGGCTGTACAAGCGTGCGCTCGCGATCCAGTCCTGGGAGGCGTCCTCGGCGCAGCTCCGTGCCGAGGTCGCAAGCCATCTGCTGATGGCTGATCGACGATTGGGGCACGTCCGGATGGCGGCGGTGACGCCGCGCATCGCGGCACGCTCAACCACGACACGTACATTTCGGTACGCGCCGCGGCCGATCGCACCGCGCTGCTTGGTCACCGTCGTCCCCGACCGCACCCGAATCATCGATCAGCCATCCGACGGAGGAGGAGGGGCGTGATGCAGGGCCTGATGATGGACTACCAGCTCAACGTCCCGGCGATCCTGCGCCGCGCCGACGAGCTCTACGGCGACCGGGAGATCGTCTCACGCCTGCCCGACAAGACCTGGCACCGGTACGGCTACGCGGACTTCGCCTCGCGCGCGAAGAGGCTCGCGGTGGCACTCCGGGGCCTCGGCCTCGACGACGGCGACCGTGTCGGCACGATGATGTGGAACCACCACGAGCACCTCGAGACGTACGTCGGAGCGCCGGTCGGCGGCTTCGTCACCCACACGCTCAATCTCCGGCTCCATCCCGACGACAACACGTACATCGCCTCGCACGCCGGCGACCGCGTCCTCGTCGTGGACAAGGTGCTGTGGCCACTCGCCGCGCAGTTCGTCGACCGGGTCGGGTTCGAGCACGTGATCGCCGTGGGCGAGGGAGACACGCCCGCGGGCGCGATCGAGTACGAGGAGCTCCTCGCCTCCGCGGACGAGACCGCGTTCTCGTACCGCGACATCGACGAGCGCGCCGCCGCCGCCATGTGCTTCACGAGCGGCACCACCGGACTGCCGAAGGGCGTCGTCTACTCGCACCGCGCGATCGCGATCCACGCGCTCATCGCGGGCTCGCTGCTCGGCGTCACCGAGGGCGACACCGTCCTTCCCGTCGTGCCGATGTTCCACGCCAACGCGTGGTGCTTCCCCTTCAGCTGCACCCTCGTGGGCGCGAAGCAGGTCTTCCCCGGCCCGCACCTCGACCCCCAGAGCTTGCTCGAAGCCTTCGAAGGGGAGCAGGTGACGGTCAGCGCCGGGGTGCCGACGATCTGGATGGGGATCCTCCAGGCGCTCGACGCCAACCCGGGCGGCTGGGACCTCTCGCGGATGCGCACGATGACCGTCGGTGGCTCGGCACCGCCCCGCGCGATGATCGAGGCCTTCGGGGACCGGCACGGTCTCCACGTCACGCACGGCTGGGGCATGACCGAGATGTGCCCGATCGGGACGATCTCGGGCGCGCCCGGCCAGGAACGCGGCCTCACCGGAGCCGCCGCGTACGACAAGCGCGCGCAGCAGGGCCCGCCGATCCCGTTCGTCGAGATCCGCGCGCGCGGCGCCGAGGGCCTCGTCGCGTGGGACGGCGAGAGCATGGGCGAGCTCGAGGTGCGCGGACCGTCGGTCGCGTCGTCCTACTACGAGGCTCCCGACGCGGCCGACCGCTGGACCGACGACGGCTGGTTCCGGACGGGGGACATCGTCACCATCGGCCGGGACGGCTACGTCGAGATCCAGGATCGCGCGAAGGACCTCGTCAAGTCGGGCGGCGAGTGGATCTCCACGGTCGCGCTCGAGAACGCGCTGATGGGCCACCCGGCGGTCGCCGAGGCGGCCGTGATCTCGGTGCCCGACGACAAGTGGTCGGAGCGGCCGCTCGCAGTCGTCGTCCTCCGCGAGGGCGCGTCGGCGACGGACGAGGAGCTCCGGGAGCACCTCGCGCCGCACTTCGCGAAGTTCTGGCTCCCCGACCGGTTCGAGTACGTCGACGAGATCCCGAAGACCGCGGTGGGCAAGTTCCGCAAGACGGCTCTCCGGGAGCAGTTCTCGTCGGCTGTCGCGGCCGAGAACCGCTAGGACCTCCCCCATGCCTACCTACGTCTCCACCGAGCGCCACGATGCCGTGGCGCTCGTCACGATCGACAACCCGCCCATGAACGCGCTCTCGACGGCGCTCCTCGAGGAGCTCGAGGCGGAGGTCGAGGCGCTCGACTCCGACGACGAGGTTCGCGCGATCGTCCTCCGCGGAGGCGGCGAGCGGGCGTTCGTCGCCGGCGCGGACATCAAGGAGTTTCCCGCCCTGCGTGAGTCCGCGTCCGAGGGCGGCTCGGCGCGCGGGATCCAGCGGGTCGGCCAGCGCATGGACGCGGCGCACACGCCGTTCGTGGCGGCGATCCGCGGCTTCTGCCTCGGCGGGGGCCTCGAGCTCGCGATGTGCTGCGACGTCCGGGTCTGCTCCGACGACGCGCAGCTCGGCCAGCCGGAGATCAAGCTCGGGTTGATCCCCGGGGGCGGCGGCACGCAACGGCTGCCGCGGCTCGTCGGCATCGGACGGGCGATGTTCCTCAACCTGACGGGCGACTTCGTCGACGCGGAGACCGCGTACGCCTGGGGTCTCGTCGAGCGGGTCGTCCCCGCCGGGGAGCTCGAGGAGGAGGCGCTCGCCCTCGCCGGCCGCATCGCGGCCCAGTCGCCGCACGCGGTGGCGGTGCTGCGCGAGCTCGCGCGGACGACGCGCGACCTCCCGCTCGAGGAGGGGCTCCGGCGCGAGGCGGACGGCTTCGTCCGCTGCCTGCGCTCCGACGACGGCGCCGAGGGGGTCTCCGCGTTCATCGAGAAGCGGACGCCCCGCTTCACGGGCCGCTAGATGAAGGCCGTCGTCCTCGACGAGGAGCGGCGGCTCGAGCTCCGCGAGGTGCCCGACCCGCAGCCCGCCGAGGGGCAGACGCTGGTGGAGGTGCGTGCGGCCGGCGTCAACTACGCCGACGTCCTGATCCGCGAGGGCCGGTACCCGCAGGCGCCGCCGCTCCCGTTCGTGCCCGGCTCGGAGATCGCCGGCGAGACGGAGGACGGGCGCCGCGTGATCGGCTTCGTCCGCGCCGACGGCGGCGGCTATGCGGAGCGGGCCGTGGCCGAGGACGAGTGGCTGTTCGACCTCCCGGAGCGGGCGAGCTTCGAGCAGGGCGCGGCCTTCCTGCTCACCTTCCTCACCGCATGGATCCCGCTCACCCGCCAGGCACGGGTCGGGCCCGGCACGCGGGTGCTCGTGACGGCCGCGGCCGGCGGAGTCGGCAGCGCGGGCGTGCAGGTGGCGCGGGCGCTCGGCGCCGACGTCGTCGGTGCCGTCGGCTCGAGGGCGAAGCTCGAGCGGGTACGCGAGCTGGGGGCCGAGGCGGTGACGTACGACGGTGTGGCGGAGCTCGAGCCCTTCGACGTGATCCTCGACCAGGTCGGCGGGGAGCTCTTCGCCTCGGGGCTCAGGCAGCTCCGGCCGCTGGGGACGATCGTCGGGATCGGGTTCGCGGGCGGGGCGTGGCAGCCCGTCGACCCCGCGCTGCTCGTCGGCCGGAACATCTCTGCGGCCGGCTTCTACCTGGGCCGCTTCATGAAGCTCCGCCCGGACGCGGTGCGCGAGGCGGCGCTCGAGCTGCTCGGCCGCTGGGCGGACGGTGCGCTCGCCCCGGTCGTCGGCGCCACGTTCCCGCTCGCCGAGGCCGACGACGCCCTTCGTCTCGTCGCCGAGCGCCGCTCGACCGGCAAGGTGGTGCTCGTCCCGTGACGCGCGCGATCGTCACCGGCGGCGCCTCGGGCATCGGAGCGGCGCTCGTCTCGCGCCTGCGCGCAGAGGGGCTCGAGGTCGAGTCGCTCGACGTCGTGAACGGGTTCGACGTCTCCGACCCCGACCACTGGGAGGCGGTCGGCCCGGTCGACGTCGCATGCCTCAACGCCGGCGTCCTCGGAGGCCCGCCCGACCCCGCGGCGCTCTCCGTCGACGGCTACCGCCGTGCGGTCGCGGTCAACGTGGACGGCGTCGTCCTCGGCGTCCGCCGCCTGGCAACGGTGATGCCCGCCGGTGGCCGCATCGTCTGCACCGCCTCGCTCGCGGGGCTGACCGCGGCTCCCGACGACCCGGTCTATGCCGCCACGAAGCACGCGGTGGTCGGCTTCGTGAGGAGCGCCGCTCCTGCGCTCGCGTCACGCGGCCTCTCGATCAACGCGGTCTGCCCAGGCTTCGCCGACACGCCGATGGTCGCGGGGACCGCGCGCGACCGCCTCACCGAGGCGGGGTTCCCGCTCCTCGACGCGACCGCCGTCGCCGAGGCCGCCTGGGTCGCGCTCCAGTCGGGCGAGACGGGCCACGCGTGGGTCGTCCAGCCGGGACGCCCGCCGATCGACTTCCGCTTCGCGACGCGTCCCGGGGCCGCGAACGGCCGCCGACGAGCGGGTCGGCCTGCCGCCTTCGCTCGCTTCGTAAACGCGGCCATTCAGAACCACGAGCCGCCGGAGCGACTACGCCTCAGGAGAGCTGCCAGGTCACCGGCAGGGTGAGCACGCCCGCGAACGGGGGCAGGCCCAGCGCGGTCAAGGCTCCCGCCAGCAACGCGTGCTCGCCTGGCGCGGCATGCGCCCCCGCCGGGTGCTCGCTGGACTCGGCCGGCCGCACCCGCTCCAGGATGCTCAGATGAGGGAGCGCCCGCACGTCGACATCGTCCCGCCGCAGGCCCGCTCGCTCGCAGGCGATGCCGATCGCTTCCTCGAGGCCGCCCATCCGGTCCACGAGGCCGTGAGCCAGCGCGTCCGCGCCGGTCCACACCCGTCCCCGGGCGACGTCACGCAGCCGCTCGACCGCCATCCGCCGGTCGGTCGCCGCCTTGTCCGTAAAGTCCGCGTAGACCCGGTCGAGCCACGCCTCCAACCGCTCCCACTCGTCGTCGGTGAACGGCCGTTGCGGGGAGAACATGTCGGCGTGCGCGCCGACCGCCTCGCTGTCGACCCTGACCCCTGCCCGGCCGAGCGCGTCCCGGATGACCTGCTTGCCCGCCACTACGCCGATCGACCCAGTGATGGTCATAGGGCTTGCCACCACGACGTCGCACGGCATGGCGATGTAGTAGCCGCCGGACGCGGCGACCGTGGCCATCGACGCGATCACCGGACGGCCGGCGGCTCGAAGCGCGAGCACCTCCCGACGAATCGCATCGCTGGCGACGTAGGACCCGCCGGGACTGTCCACCCGCAGCACGACGGCCCTGACCGACGGATCGCGTCCGGCGGCACGCAGCGTCGCCCCGAGCGTGTCCGAGCCCACGGTCGGGCCGGAGAACGGGATGGCCCCCGCGCGACCGAGGTGGATCGGGCCAGAGGCGCGGACGAGCGCCACCACCGGGCGGCTCCGATGGACCACCGCGCGGGTCAGCGTGGTGCGCCGCGCCCGGCGGCGGCCGTACCGGTCGACGAAGAGCAACCGGACCTCGCCCAGCCGGGAGCGCAGGCTGGCATAGGCCTCGTCGCGGTATCCGAGGTGGTCGACCAGCCGGGCGTCGAGCGCCTCCGGCGGCGCGAGCGGAGCGCGATCGACGATCTCCCGCACCGTCTCCGGATCGAGGTTCCGGGCGACGGCGACGTCGGCGACGATGGTCTCGGTGGCCGACTCCGCGAGCCGGCGGGCCATCTCCCGCCCGGCGTCGGACATGCCGCTCCGCAGAAACGTATCGGCCGCGGTCTTGTACTCGTGGCGCCGGCTCAGCTGCGGGTCGACCCCGAGCCGGTCGAGGGCGTCACGCACGAAGACGGCCCGAGCCACGACACCCGTCAGGCCGAGGTCACCGCTCGGCTGCAGCCAGATCTCCTCGAACGCCGTCGCCAGGTGGTACCCGACGTTGCCTGCGCTCAGCTCGCCGAACGTCTCGGTCCAGGACACTGCGAGCTTCCCGGACCTGCGGAAGCGCAGCACCGCGTCGCGAAGCTCGCTGGAGTGCGCCAGGCTGATCGGGCGCTGTCCGATGTGTGCGACGAGACCCGCGACACGCTCGTCGCCCTCCGCCCGCCTGAGCGCGTCGAGCAGCGAGCGCAGGACCGGAACCTGCCTCCCGCGCACAACGCGCAGCGGCGTGGCCGGAGGCGTCTCGGCCACCCCGCGGGACAGGTCGAGCTCGAGCAGCAGCGGTTCGGCGGGCCGGCGAGGCAACTGCAGTGGAGGACTCATGGCCGGCATGCTCCCGCTACGAGAACGCCCAGCCCTCGCCGTCGCGGAACGACTTGAGGATCCGCCGGGCGACGACCATGCGATGCACCTCGTCGGGGCCGTCGTAGATCCGCGCGCCGCGGGCCATCATCGACATCACGGCGAGCGGCGTCTCGTCCGTCAGCCCCCGGGCGCCGTGCACCTGGATGGCGCGGTCGATCACGTCGCAGAGCACGCGGGCGGCGTAGAACTTGAGGAGCGACACCTCGACGCGGGCCTCCGAGCCGCCGTCGATCTTCCGCGCGGCGTCCATCGTCAGCAGGCGGCACGCCTGGATCTCGGCGGCCGAGTCGGCGACCCAGTTCTGCACGGTCTGCTTGCCGGCGAGCGGCCCGCCGAACGCCTCCCGCTCGTTCGCGTAGCGGCACATCAGCTCGAACGCGCGCTGCATCTGCCCGAGCCAGCGCATGACGTGGTGGATCCGACCCGGCCCCAGCCGCTTCTGCGCGAGCATGAAGGCGTCGCCCTCCCCGGCGAGCGTGTTCGCGACCGGGACGCGGACGCCCGTGTAGCGAACCTCGCAATGCGTGCTCCAGCCGCGACCGGCGTGCCCCATCACGGGGACGGGACGCACGATCTCGACCCCGGCGGCGTCGGCCGGGACGAGGATCATCGTCCCGCGGCGGTGCGGCTCCGCGTCGGGGTCGGAGATGGCGAAGAGGATGGCGAAGGCTGCGCCCTCGGCACCGCTCGAGAACCACTTGTGGCCGTCGATCACCCACTCGTCGCCGTCGCGCACGGCGCGCGTCCGGAGCAGCGTGGGGTCGGAGCCCGCCACCTCGGGCTCCGTCATCGAGAAGAACGACCGCACCTCACCCGAGACGAGCGGCCGCAGGAAGCGCTCCTTCTGGTCGTCGGTGCCGAACAGATGCAGGATCTCGGCGTTCCCGGCGTCCGGCGCCTGGCAGCCGAAGACGAGCTGCGCGAACGTCGAGCGGCCGATCTCCTCGTTGAGGCACGCGTAGTAGAGAAAGCCGAGCCCGGTGCCTCCCGCCTCGGGGGGGACGTGCGGAGCCCACAGCCCCGCCGCGCG
The DNA here is from genome assembly GCA_963786055.1 of uncultured Actinomycetes bacterium. Lineage (GTDB taxonomy): Bacteria > Actinomycetota > Thermoleophilia > Gaiellales > Gaiellaceae > Gaiella. The sequence goes on from CAWAXS010000028.1 coordinate 88,388, forward strand.
CGCCCGGGAGCGGAGCCCCTCCAGGAGCTCCTGCGCCGCGTCGTCCTCGCGGCCGATCGCCGCCTCGTTCGGGTAGAGGTGCTCGTCCATGAACGCGCGGTAGCGGGCACGCGCCTCGACGTACTCGGGCGGGAAGAGGGTCTCGGTCATAGGGCTAGGATCCTGCAGATGCGCCTCGGCCTGCAACTGGGATACGACGACCCGGGCTTCTGGGTCGGCCTCGCCGAGGAGGCGGAGCGCTGCGGCTTCCACTCCGTCTGGACGTCCGAGGCGTACGGCTCGGACGCGGTCTCGCCGCTCGCGTGGGTCGGCGGACGCACGACGACGATCAAGCTCGGCACCGCGATCATGCAGATGCCTGCGCGCACACCCGCGACGACGGCCGCGACCGTCGCGACGCTCGACCTCCTCTCCGGCGGCCGCGTCCTCCTGGGCCTCGGGACGAGCGGCCCCCAGGTCGCAGAGGGCTGGCATGGCCAGCCCTGGGGCAAGCCGCTCACGCGCACGCGCGAATACGTCGAGATCGTCCGCACGATCCTCCGCCGGGAGGAGCCCCTCGAGCACCACGGCGAGCACTACGACATCCCCTACTCGGGCCCCAGCGCGACCGGCCTGGGCAAGCCGCTCAAGCTGATCGTGCACCCGATGCGCGCGGACGTGCCGATCTACCTCGCCGCGATCGGCCCGAAGAACGTCGCGCTGGCGGCGGAGATCGCGGACGGATGGCTTCCGATCTTCTTCTCGCCCGAGCGATTCGGCGAGACGCACCGCCCGATGCTCGAGGAGGGCTTCGCGCGGCGCGGCGGCCGTCCGGAGGGCTGGGACCTCGCCGCGCACGTGCCGGTGGTCGTCACGGACGACCTCCAGGCGGCGCGCGACTTCCTGAAGCCGCTCCTGGCGCTCTACGTCGGCGGCATGGGCGCGAAGGGGCAGAACTTCTACACCCGGCTGGCGGAGCGCTACGGGTACGCCGACGCCGCCGCGACGATCCAGGATCTCTATCTCAGCGGCAAGAAGAACGAGGCGATCGCAGCCGTTCCCGACGCGCTCGTCGACGAGGTCGCGCTCGTCGGCGACCGGGCGCGCATCGCCGACCGGGTCGCCGCGTTCCGCGACTCCGGCGTGACGACGCTCGTGCTCCAGGCACGCCAGCCCGAGGCGCTCAGGCTGCTCGCCGACCTGACGGCGTGACGTGAGGCGCCGCGTCTACCTCATGCGCCACGGAGCCGTGGCGTACTTCGACGACGCCGGGCGCCCGGTCGCGCCCGACGACGTCCCGCTCACCGCGGACGGTCGCGCGCAGGCGGAGGCGGCCCGCGAGCTCCTCGAAGGGGTCCGGCTCGACCGCGTGATCGCGAGCGGCCTGCCGCGCACGAGCGAGACCGCCGCCCTCGTCGCCCCCGGCCACGAGGTCGAGACCTGGCCCGAGCTCCGCGAGATCACGGGAGAACGGTTCTCGTCGATCCCGCAGGAGGAGCTCGAGGCGGCGTTCGTCGGCGCGTTCCACGGCGTCGTGCCGAACGACAAGCGGTTCCTCGGCGGCGAGACGATCGGCGAGCTCTTCGACCGCGTGCTCCCGGCGCTCGACCGCCTCGTCGGCGACGAGGCTGGGACACGTCGCTGGTCGTCGCCCACGGGGCGGTGAATCGCGCGATCCTCTCGTACGCGCTCACCGGGGAGCGGATGTTCCTCGGCCGCTTCGAGCAGGCGCCGGGCTGCCTCAACGTGCTCGACGTCGGCGGCGAGGCGGCGGCGCCCGAGTGGGTCGTCCGGGCCGTCAACGTCGCCGCAGGCGACCCGTCCACCGGCCACCCGCCTGACGCAGATGGAGCAGTACTGGGCGCAGTACGTGCCCGCCCTCCGCGTCCGCCCGCGCTCCCGGCTCGGCCGGGAACATCTTGGCCCAGGAGAGGGCGGGATCGCTGCCGCCCTCTCATGGCTCTACCGATTGGCCGAAGGTCAGGCGCCTTCGGCTACGTCTTGTCCGTTCGCACTTCAGCCCCGAGACGGGCTGGAAGGTGCCGTTCGTGAACTTCGTGCAGCTGGAGACAGTGGATCGGCCGCTGGTCGACGCCTTGCGTCCTCCGCCGGTTGCCGGGCAAGCAGGAACGGGTTCGACTTCCGTCCAGTGTGAACGCCTTCATCAGCGATGCCCGGGTCGGGTTCTTTCCCGCCTTGTAGATGAGCTGGACGAACGCCTGCGCGGCCGCGACGCCGTACAGGTTGAGGCCATCCTGGTGGCCCGAGGGGTAGTACTTCGCCATCACCTGCTTGTACAGCTTCATCGCGGCGTCGTTGTCCCAGCTTGGGGTTGGCGGGATCCTTGAGGTACGGCCGCGGAGTACGTGTTGTTGGGCAGATCACCGCCGCCCGAGCGCTGCGCGAGGGTGAGGAAGATGTCCGTGGCCGACACCAGCGTGGTGTAGATCACCGGCGGCTTCCAGCCGAGCGCGTTCGCGATCGCGTACGTTTGGATCATGATACGCGGCGTGGCGACGATTACCAGCACGTTGGCGCCGGTCGCGCGCAGCTTCGCGACCTGCGACCGGACGTCCGACGCCGTCACCTCGTAGCGCTCTTCGCCCACGATGTTGCTGGCTTTGGCGCCGAGCCCGAGCTTCAGACCTCGAAGGTTGTCCTTCCCCGAAGCTGTCGTTCTGGAGCAGCACTGCGATCTTCGCGTTCGGGCTGTTGCGTGCGATCGCCTGCCCGTACAGATCCGGCTCTCGAACTCGTAGTCCGGGAACCAGCCGCGCGTCCAGGGGTATTTCGCCACGTTCGCCGGCGTGTACCACTCCGACGCACCCGTCGCGTTCAGGATCTGCGGGACCTTGTTCTGGTTCATGTACGGCCGGATCGCCTCGTTGTGCTCCGTCCCGAGCTGACCGACGATCGCGAAGACCTTGTCGTCCTCGACGAGCTTGCGGGCCATCTGCACCGTTTGCGCCGGGTTGTACTGGTCGTCGTAGATCTTGAAGACGATCTGTCGCCCGTAGATCCCGCGGCGCCCGTCGGGACCCTTTCGGCTGTTGATGTAGGAGAAGTAGGCCTTCATCGCCGCCGGGATCGTCGCGTACAGCGACACCGGCCCGGAAAGTGGGAAGCTGCCCCCAATCGTGATCGTCCTCGCGGTGATCCCGGTCTCCGACGCGGCGGAGGTTGCGCTCGACGCCGTTGCGCCGAGGGCAACAACCAACGTCGTCGCCGCCAAGAGCACGACCTTCCTCATGTGGACTCCTTTGGAGATGATGCGATCGCGGCGAGCGTAACCCGCCGCAATCGGTTTGCCAACCACTGAGACGGCCCGCGCCGTGCGGCGGTTAGGCCGGCTACCCGAGCCCGATCTCCGCGGCGAGCCGCTCGGCCTCGTCGAGCTCGTCCGAGAGCGCGTCGATGCCGCTCGCCCAGATGGCGGGGTCGGTGAGGTCGAGTCCGACCAACCGGGCGAGCTCCTCTGGTGGCCGTGACCCGCCGGAGCGGAGCAGCTCGAGGTACGGCTCGACCATCGAGTCCCTCTCCTGCTGGTACTTCCGGTAGATCGCCAGCGAGAAGAGGTAGCCGTAGGCGTAGGCGTACACGTAGCCGGGCGTACCCGTGAAGTGCGGGATGTAGCTCCACCAGGGCGTGTATCCCTCGGTCGAGACCGAGTCGCCGAAGAGCGCGTTCTGCGCCTCGAGCCACAGCTCGCCGATCCGCTCGGAGGCGAGCTCTCCCTGCGCGCGCCGCTCGGTGTGCACGGCGTGCTCGAAGCGGTTCATCGCGATCTGCCGGAAGGTCGTCGCGATCGCGTCCTCGATCCGCCCGGTGAGGAGGTCGAGGCGGCGGCGCGGGTCGTCCTCGTCCGCGAGGAGGAGCTCGAAGGTCAGAGCCTCGCCGAACACCGACGCCGTCTCGGCGGTCGTCAGCGGGGTCGAGGAGTTGAACAGGCCGAGCGGCTGTGCGAGAACGCCGTGCAGGCCGTGGCCCAGCTCATGCGCGAGCGTGAGGATCGAGCGGCGGTCGCCCGTGTAGTTCATGAGCACGTACGGGTGGACGCCCGGGACGGTGGTCGCGCAGAACGCGCCCGTCCGCTTGTCCGGCCTGACAGGCCCGTCGATCCAGTGGTCGTCGAAGAAGCGCACGACGATGCTCCCGGCCTCGTCGGAGAACTCGGTGTAGGCGTCGACGACGATCCGCCGCGCGTCCTCCCAGGGAATCCTCGCCGTGTCCGTCGAGACGGGCGCGAAGCGGTCGAAGTGCTCGAGGCGGTCGAGCCCGAGCAGCCGCGCCTTGAGGCGGTAGTACCGCTGGGCCACCTCGTAGCGGGAGGTCGTTGCCTCCACGAGCGCGTCGACGGCCTCGTCGGTCGTCTCGTTCGCGAGGTTGCGGGCCGTGATCCAGGTCGGGTAGCCGCGCAGGCGGTCGTCGATCGCCTTGTCCTGGAGGATCGTGTTGAACACGAACGTCCGCGTCCGCAGCCCCGGGCCGAGCGCCTCGGTGATCGCCTCGCCGGCCGCGCGGCGCGTGTCGCGGTCGTGGTCGTACAGCGCGCCATCGCCGTCTCGAGCGACAGCTCCTCGCTGTCGAGCGAGACGCGAAGCGCGCCCAGCTGCTCCTCGTAGAGCCGCGACCACGCCGACACGCCGGAGACGGTCTTCTCGGTGACGATCCGCTCCTCCGGCTCGGAGAGGAGGTACGGCCGGAACTTGCGAAGCGAGCGGAGGTGATGGCGCCAGTCGTCGAGCGCCGGGTCGGCGAGAACCTTCTCGGCGACGTCGTCCGGTGCGGCCGCCCATTCGAGCGCGAAGAAGAGGAGCTGGGTCTCGAGTGCCGCGGCCTTCTCCCCCAGGCGCGCCACGAGCGCGCCGCGCGCGGGGTCGGCCATGTTCGTCGCGAAGACGAGATGCGCGTACGTCAGCGGCCGGACGACGGCCGACTCGATGCGCTCGTGCTCCGCGACCGCCTCCGCGAGCTCCGCCGCGCCGAGCTCGGCCACCTTCCCGTGGTACCTGTCCCGGAAGGCCGCCGCATCGCCCTCCGCCTGGTTGACATCGGCGTCGATGCGCGGGTCGTCGATGCCCTGGTAGAGATCGGAGAGGTCCCACGCAACCTCCTCCGCCCCCGTGATCTCTGTGGTCGCCATGCGCCGGAGACTAGCGACGCGAGCCGGCCGCGCGCGTGACTCGCCGACCGTCGTGAGGGAGGGCGGCGGGCACGCGTCACTCGAGGGAGATCGATCGAATGCGACCGAGTTGCGAGTTGCAACGTGCGCTCAGCCGAGCGTCTCCTCCGTGAGCTCCTCCGGCCGCGTCACCGGTGCGCGGCAGGCGAAGCGCTCGCAGACGTAGACGGCCGGACGCCCGTCGACGAGGCCCTTGCCCGCGAGGAGCGGGACGTCGTCGGACGGGCCGACGGCGACGACGGTCTCGGGGGAGAAGACGGTGAGCGCGGCCCGCGCGACGTCGGAGCGGACGTCGCCGACGATCGCGAGCTCGCGCGGCGGCGACAGATGGAGGTCGAGGGCGCAGAGCGCCCACGAGAACGCCCGCGGAGCGCGCTCCATGGCGGGGGCCAGCAACCGCAGGACGCCCTCGCCGCGCGCGACGAGCGCGTCGTCGCCCCAGATCCGTCCGAGGCGGACGAGGAGCGAGGCCATCATCGAGTTCCCGGACGGGGTCGGGTCGTCGTCGAGGTCCTTCGACCGCGCGGCGAGCTCCTCCCCGTCCCGCGGCGCCAGGAAGAAGCCGCCGCGCTCCTCGTCGGCGAAGAGGTCGATCGCGACGTCGACGATCCGCCGCGCCTCGAGCAGCCAACGAACGTCACCTGTCGCGAGGTGCAGCTCGACGAGGCCGTGCGCGACGTTCGCATGGTCGTCGAGGAACCCTCCGCCGCTGACCCTGCCGTCGCGGATGCTCCGGAGGACGCGACCGTCGTCACCGCGCAGGGAACCGAGCAGGAACGCGCCGAGCGCCTCGGCCGCCTCGAGCCAGTCGGCTCGGTCGAGCCGGCGCGCGGCCTCGGCGAGCGCCGCGAGCGCGAGCCCGTTCCACGCAGCGATCGCCTTGTCGTCCCGGAACGGCTGCGGCCGTTCGGCACGAACGGCGAGAAGCCGCGCCTTCGCGTCCGAGTCCAGCGCGCCACGGACGATGCCGCGACCGTGCTCGAACGGCTCGAGCAGCGCCCCGTCGAGCCCGAGCCCCTCCCACTCCGTCGGCGTCCAGGTGTAGGTCAGCCCCTCGACGCCGTCCGTGTCCGCATCCTGCGCCGACGCGAAGCCGCCGCTCTCCAGGAGCATCTCCCGGAGCAGGTACTCGACGGTCTCCTCGACGACCGTCCGGTACCGCTCCTCCCCCGTCACCACCCAGGCGTGGAGATACGCCGAGGCGAGAAGCGCATTGTCGTACAGCATCTTCTCGAAGTGCGGGACGACCCAGCGTGCATCGACGGAATAGCGGTGGAAGCCTCCGCCGACGACGTCGTGGAGACCACCGGCGGCCATCCCGTCGAGGGTCCGGCGAGCCATCCCGAGGGCCTCGGGACTGCCGCGGCGGAGCAGGAGCTCGATCGCGGACGCCGGCGGGAACTTCGGGGCAGTCCCGAAGCCGCCGAACGCGGGCTCATAGTCGCGCGCGAGGCCGCGCTCGGCCGTGTCGAGGAGGTCGCGGGTCAGCTCGTCGTCCGTCGCCTCCAGCCGCGTCGCCCCGCCGAGCGCGCCGACGAGGCGCTCCGCCTGCGCCTCGAGATCGTCGCGGCGCTCGCGCCACGTCTCCGCGATCGCCTGGAGGAGCTGCCGGAAGGCCGGGAGCCCGTGCCGTGGCTCGGGCGGGTAGTACGTGCCCGCGTAGAACGGCCGGCCCGACGGGGTCAGGAACACGGTCGTCGGCCATCCGCCCTGGCCGGTCATCGTGACGCACGCCTCCATCGTCAGCGCGTCGACGTCGGGCCGCTCCTCGCGGTCGACCTTGACGTTCACGAAGAGGTCGTTCATGAGCGCCGCCGTCGCCGGGTCGGAGAACGACTCGTGCTCCATCACGTGGCACCAGTGGCACGAGCTGTAGCCGACCGAGACGAGGAGGGGGACGTCCCGCTCGCGGGCACGGGCGAACGCCTCGTCGCCCCACGGATTCCAGTCCACCGGGTTCCCGGCGTGCTGGAGGAGGTACGGGCTGGAGGAGTCGGCGAGGCGGTTCACCCGAGCACCGTACGCACGCCGCGGAGGTCGGTGCGGAGCAGCGCCCGCGCGCGCGACGAGTCGAGGCGGCAGTCGAGCGGCCGCCCCGGGGGCGCCGACACGCGCCGGACGGGACCGCCGCGCACGAGCTCCGCCAGGTCGGCGCGCGAGAGGTCGTCTGCTCCCGCGACGTGAAGCGGCCCCGAGACCTCGAGGGCCGCGAGCTCGAGCAGCGCGTGCGCCAGGTCGACGACGAGGACGGGTGAGCGGAGCTCGTCGTCGTAGAACGTGGCCTCCGGGTCGCGCGCGGCGAGCTCGTGCTTCGACGGTGCGTGCCCGGGACCACCGACGATCAGGGAGGTGCGCACGATCACCGCGCCGGGATGAGCGGCGGCCACCCGCACCTCGGCCTCCGCCTTCGCGGCCCCGTACGCCGAGCACGGAGACGGCACGTCGTCCTCGCGGTATGGACGCGCCGGCACGACCGTCGAAGACGACGTCGGTCGAGAGATGGACGAGCCGCGCACCCACCGCGGCGGCCGCCCGGGCGACGTTCTCCGACCCGTCCACGACGATCGATCGAGCCTCCGGCCCGTCCTGGCGGTAGGCGGTGTGGATCACGACATCCGGGCGGCCGCGCTCGAGGAGCGCTGCGACAGCCTCCGCGTCGCGGACCTCGACGCGCTCGGAGCTCGCGCCGGGCGCGAGCGAGACGAGCACGCTGCCGAGGAACCCGGTGCCGCCCGTGACGTGGAGGCGCACTACGGATCGACGTCGGCGCGCGCCGTCTCGGCCGGCCCGTCACGCCGCCGTCGCTCGCGGCGGTGGCGGACGAGCTCGACGAGACCCGCGACCCCGACCGCCACGGCGAACGCGACGATCAGGCCCTTCCACGGCTGTTGCTCGAACGTCTTGCCGCCGAAGTAGCCCAGGCAGGCGGCGTAGGTCCCCCAGATGAAGCCCGCGAGCACGTCGGCCGCGAGGAACCGCCGGTAGGGGAACGTCTGGATGTATCCGGCGGAGAACGTCACTGCCGTCCGCCCGCCCGGGATGAACCGCGCCACGATGATGAGGTACGTCCCCCGCTGCTCGAGCTGGTGCTCCGCCCAGGCGAACCCCTTCTGGCTCTTCGCTCCCCCGAAGATGCGCTTAACGGTGTGCTCGCCGAGCCAGTGGCCGAGGCCGTACGAGATGTTGTCGCCGACGATCGCCCCCGTCGAGGCGCAGAGGATCACGAGCGGGAGGCTGAGGTCGCCCGCGCCCGCCAGCACCCCGGCCGTGATCACCACGGTCTCGCTGGGCACGAGCGGGAAGAACGCGTCGATCATGGCGACCGCGAAGACGACGAGATACGACCAGTCGCTCGAGACCCACTGCTCGAACTGGCCGAACATGGCGAGGATCTCGGGCCTGAGGGCGAGGGCGGCCGGCACGCGACCATCCTCGCAGAGACGCCTCCCACGACGACCTCACGGCGCCGTAGCGATGATGGGCGGCGTGGCTCACCAGCCGCTTCGGGGCGTCCGGGTGCTCGACGTGACGACGTCGATCGCCGGGCCCTACTGCGCGCAGATCCTGGGCGCGCTCGGCGCCGACGTCGTCAAGGTGGAGCGCCCCGACACGGGCGACGACGGCCGCGCCTGGGGGCCGCCGTTCTGGAACGGCGAGGGCACGATGTTCCTCTCCGCGAACGCCGGCAAGCGATCGATCGGCCTCTCGCTCGGCGACCCGGACGGTCGTGAGGCGCTGCTCCGGCTCGGCGAGCGCGCGGACGTCTTCCTCCAGAGCCTGCGACCCGGGCGCGCCGAGGAGCTCGGTCTCGGGCTCGACACGGTGCGCGCGCGGAACCCGCGGATCGTCTATTGCTCCGTCGGCGCCTACGGGCGCGTCGGCCCGCTCTCGCACGAGCCCGGCTACGACGCCCTCATGCAGGCCGCCGGCGGGCTGATCTCGATGACCGGCGAGCCGGGACGGCCGGGAGTCCGGGTCGGCGCCTCGCTGATCGACCAGGGAACCGGGACCTGGGCGGCGCTCGGCGTCCTCGCCGCGCTCCTCGAGCGCGACCGCACCGGTGTGGCCCCCGCCGTCGACGTCTCGCTGTACGAGACGGCGATCGGCTACATCGGCTATCACCTCGCCGGCTACCTCGCCGACGGCACGGTGCCTACCGGTGAAGGAACGCGCTTCCCGATGGTCGCGCCGTACCAGGTCTTCCCGACCGGCGACGGAGAGCTGATGATCGCGGGCGGCAACGACCGGTTGTTCCGCGCCATCTGCGACGTGCTCGGCACCCCCGAGCTGGTCGACGACCCGCGCTTCCGGACGAACCCCGACCGGGTCGTCAACCGCGACGCGCTGTGCGCGCTGCTCGAGGAGCGGCTGCGAACCGAGACGACCGCGCACTGGCACGAGCGCCTCACGGCCGCAGGCGTGCCCGCGGCGCCGGTCGCCGACGTCGCGGACATCGCCGCGTCCCCCCAGACCGAGGCGCTCGGGATCCTCCAGGAGCTGCCCCACCCGTCGATCCCCGACCTCCGCCTTCCCGCCCTTCCGCTGAGCCTCGACCACGAGCGGGCCATCCACCGGTCTCCCCCACCCACCGTCGGCCAGCACACCGCCGAGATCCTCGGGGAAGCCGGCTACGACGACGAGACGATCGCGGCACTCGCCGCACGAGGAGTGATCACGGACATGAGTCACGTATCCGCGTCCTACAGCGCCACGATCAGGCTGCGCCTGTCCGACGCGCCGGGCTCGTTCGCCCGCGTCGCCAAGGCGGTCGGCGACTCCGGCGGCTCGCTCGGGGCGATCGACCTCGTGCGCGTCGAGCGGCACGAGAAGGTGCGCGACGTGACGGTGCAGGCGTCGAGCGAGGAGCACCTCCGCGGGATCGTCGAGGCGGTTCGCGCGGTCGACGGCGTCGAGGTCGAGCACGTCTCCGACCGAACGTTCCTCCTGCACCTCGGCGGGAAGCTCGAGGTGGTGCCGAAGACGCCCCTCAAGACGCGCGACGACCTGTCGATGGCCTACACCCCGGGCGTCGCCCGCGTCTGCGAGGCGATCGCCGGCGACCGGGACCTGGCCTGGAACCTCACCATCAAGAAGAACACCGTCGCGGTCGTCTCCGACGGCACCGCGGTGCTCGGCCTCGGCGACATCGGGCCCGAGGCGGCCATGCCCGTGATGGAGGGCAAGGCCGTCCTCTTCAAGGAGTTCGGAGGGGTCGACGCCTTCCCCCTCTGCGTCGCGACGAAGGACGTCGACGAGATCGTCGCGTTCTGCAGGGCGGTCGCGCCGACCTTCGGCGGCATCAACCTCGAGGACATCTCGGCGCCGCGCTGCTTCGAGATCGAGCAGCGCCTGCGCACCGAGCTCGACATCCCCGTGTTCCACGACGACCAGCACGGCACGGCGATCGTCGTGCTCGCCGCGCTGGTCAACGCGCTCAAGGTCGTCGGCAAGCGGATCGAGGACGTGAAGATCGTGATGACCGGGGTGGGCGCCGCGGGAATCGCGACCGCCGACGTCCTCATGCACGCCGGGGCGCGGAACGTGATCGGCGCCGACTCGAGCGGCGCCGTGTATCGCGGACGGCCGGGCCTCACGCCCGCCGAAGGCGGCGTTCGCCGAGCGGTCGAACCCCGCCGGCGAGCAGGGCTCCGCCGACGAGCTGCTCGCCGGCGCCGACGTCTTCATCGGGCTCTCCGCCCCCGGGGCGGTCAGTGCAGCGGCGGTGCGCACGATGGCGAAGGACGCGATCGTCTTCGCCATGGCCAACCCGACCCCCGAGGTCGCACCGGAGGAGATCGAGGGTGTCGTCGCCGTGGTGGGCACGGGCCGGTCGGACTACCCCAACCAGATCAACAACGTGCTCGCGTTCCCCGGGGTCTTCCGGGGCGCGCTCGACGTGCGGGCGAGTGCCATCACGGAGGGGATGAAGGTCGCCGCGAGCCATGCGCTCGCAACCGTGATCCCCGACGACGAGCTCGGCCACGAGTACGTGATCCCCGGGGTGTTCAACCGGGAGGTGTGCCCGCGCGTCGCGGCGGCGGTCGCCGAGGCGGCGGAGCGCGACGGCGTCGCGCGCAAGACGCTCTCCGCGTAAGCGTCCGATACCGGGGACGGGCCCCGGCAGAGCCCGCCCCGACCGTTCCTAGTGACGCGGCGGCGCGCGTCACTCGTAGTGCAACGCCTCGAGCGGATTGAGCTTCGCCGCTCGACGCGCCGGGAAGATCGCCGCGAGAATCCCCACGATGATCGCGGCGACGGTGAAGACGATGATCTGGGTCGTCGGGAACGCGAACTCGAGGAAGTCGACCTTCGCGATCAGGATGCCGGCGAGGATCAGTCCGAGCGCGATCCCGACGAACGCCCCGATGAGGGCGGTGATGATGCTCTCGTGCCGGATCATCCGCCGCGTCTGACGGCGGGTGAGGCCGATCGCGCGCAGCATGCCGATCTCCCGCGTGCGCTCGAACACCGTCAGCACGAGCGTGTTCACGATCCCGAACAGGCTCACGATGATCGAGAGCGCGAGCAGCACGTAGAGGATGTTCAGCACCGAGTTGAGGCCCGAGATCTGGTTGTCGATGAACTGCTCGCGGGTCTGCACCTTGGCGTTCGGGTACCCGGCGAGCGCCTTCTCGATCGCGGCCTGGTTGGCGTCCGACTCCCCGCCCGCGACCTTGAGGAACGTGAACAGGTCCTTCGGCTGCGGGTTCTCGGCGTCCCACGTGGCAGCCGAGATCGTCACCGACCCGAACGGCGAGCCGCCGGTCGGCGGATCGAAGATCCCCTTCACGGTGAACGTCCGCGTCTTGCCGGTGACGAACGTGACGGGGAACGTCGACCCGACCGTGAGGTGGTGGTCGTCCGCATACCCGTTGTCGACGAACGCCCCGTCCTCACCGAGCGTCGTGAAGACGTCCTGGGAGCCGTCCTTCCACACGAGCGTCACGACGTCCTTCGTCTGCGGCGTGACGGCCGTGGAGTAGGTGGTCTCGCCGAACACCTTCGTCTCCCCGGTGCGGACGCTGCCGACGGCCGTGACACCGGGCGCCTGCGCCGCGGTCTCTCCGATCGAGATAGGGATCGGCGAGTAGTTGTTCTGCGCGGTGATCGCGTAGTCGCTCGAGAAGATGTCGTTCACAGCGCCTCGGAAGGTCTGCGTGATGCCCGCGGCGAGCGTCGCGACCAGCGTGACGAGCGCGAGCCCGATCATCAGCGCCGCGGCGGTCGATGCGGTGCGCTGGGGATTGCGGCGCGAGTTGTCGCGTGCGAGCACACCAGCGGCCCCGCCGATCCGCGTCGCCGGCCAGCCGAGGATCCCCGAGAGCACCGGGATGAACGGCGCCGACAGCATCGCGACGCCGACGAAGACGAGCAGCGTCCCGAGGATCAGCAGGATGAGCACCGTGGATGTCCCGTGCGAGAAGAGCCCGAGGACGATCAGCGCGAAGCCGAGCGCCGTGATGACGGCGGCGACCGGTGTCCGGAAGCGGTGGAACCGGCCAGGCGGCAGCTCCGAGCCCTCGCGGACGGCGGCGATCGGCGGCACACGGGTTGCGCGCAGGGCGGGGAAGAAGCTCGCGACCAGCGTGACCACGATTCCGAGCGCGAGCGACACGACGATCGTCCGCGTCTCGAACAGGAGCCCGTTGTTCGGCAGCGTGAAGCCGACGGCCTCGAACAGCGCGAACAGCCCCGAGGCGAGCGCCAGTCCCAGGAAGAGGCCGATCACCGAGGCGATCACGCCCATTGCGAGCGCCTCCACCACGACCGACGTCTGCACCTGGCGGCGGGAAGCACCCAGCGTCCGTAGCGTCGCGAGCTCGCGCGTCCGCTGTGCGATCGTGATCGACAGCGAGTTGACGATCACGAAGGCTCCGACGAACAGGGCGATGAGCCCGAAGGCGAGGAGGAAGTACCGCAGGAAGGAGATGAACTCGTCGGTCGACTTGGCGTCTTCCTTCGCCTGAGCATCACCGGTGCGAACCTCGGTGCCCGGCGGCAGGATCTCCCGGATCTGCGCGATGAGCTTCGCGGGCGAGACGCCCGGCTTGGCGGCTACGCGGATCTGGTCGAGCTCGCCCTCCTTGTCGAAGAGCCTCTGCGCGGTCGCGAGATCGAACCCGGCGAGCGTTGCCCCGCCGATCGAGCTGACGGCGCCGAACTTGACGAGTCCCGAGATCTTGAGCTGCCGGACGGGCCCTTCGACCTGGACGCCGATGGTGTCGCCGACCGCCAGATCCTTCTTGCCGGCCGTGGACTTGTCGACGACCACCTCGTTCGCCCCCGGCCATGCACCGTCGACGAGGGTGAGGCTGTTGAACTGCGGCTTGGACGGGTCGACGGAGAACCCGAGGTTCGGGGCGCCGCCGAATGCGATCGCCTTGCCGTCCTTGACGAGCTGCGTGTTCTCGCTCGCGACACCGCCGAGCGCGTCCTTGACGTCGGGTAGCGCCTGGACACGGGGGAGCAGGGACTGGTCGAACGACGCCTCCGTCGTCCCGGAATCGCCCTCGGTGTCGAATGCCGACTTCGGCGTGATCGTCGCGTCGGTGTTGCGATAGACGTCGCTGAAGATCGCATCGAACGCCTTGTCGATCGAGTCCGTGAGGACGAACGTGCCGCTCACCGTCGCGACGCCGAGGACGATCGCGATCGCGGTGAGGGCCGTGCGCAGCTTGCGGGTCAGGAGCCCCTTGAGCGCGAACACGGTCATAGGGCTGCGATCTCCTCCATCGTCTCGTTGATCTCGTGCTGGGACGCGCCGGCGAGCTCGCGGACGATGACGCCGTCGGCGAGGTAGAGCACCCGGTCGGCGATCGCCGCGGCACGCGCCTCGTGCGTGACCATCACGATCGTCTGCCCGAGCTGCTCGACCGAGACCCGCAGGAGCTCGAGGATCTCGTGACCCGTGTGGGAGTCGAGGTTGCCCGTCGGCTCGTCGGCGAACACGACGTCGGGCTGCGACACGAGCGCGCGCGCGATGGCCACGCGCTGCTGCTGGCCGCCGGAGAGCTCCGCCGGGCGGTGGCCGAGACGGTCGCCCAACCCCACGGATGCGACGAGCCGGTCGAAGAACGCCTGGTCGGGCTTCTCGCCGGCGATCAGGAGCGGCAGCTTGATGTTCTCCTCGGCGGTGAGCATGGGCAGGAGGTTGAAGAACTGGAACACGAAGCCGATGTGCTCCCTCCGGAGCTTCGTCAGGTCCGAGTCCTTGAGCGTCGTGATCTCCTTCCCGGCGACTTCGACCGAGCCCGACGTGGGCTTGTCGAGGCCCGCCAGGATGTGCATCAGGGTCGACTTGCCCGACCCCGACGGTCCCATCACGGCGGTGAGCTTCCCGCGCGGGACGTCCACCGAGATTCCACGGAGCGCGTCGACCGCGGTCTCGCCCTCGCCGTAGCGCCGCGTGACGTCGCGCGCCACGACGACCGTCCCGTTCTCGCTGCTCATCGTGTCTCCTCGCTCTTCGGTATCAACGCACCCAGGTTGCCCGGCTCGTAGACGGGCCAGGGTGCGGAAAACCCTACTCTGAACGGGGGCCTCCGCCTGGAACGCCGTCGGGCGAGCCGGCCCTAGCCCATGCGGCGCCGCGCCTCGGTCAGCACGTCGCCGAGGATGCCGACGATCTCGTCCATCTCGCGCTCGGTCGCGACGAGCGGCGGGGAGATCTGCACGACGGGATCGCCTCGGTCGTCGGTCCGGCAGATCAGGCCCGCGTCGAAGAGTGCCGGCGAGAGGTACCCCCGCAGGAGCGTCTCGCACTCCTCGTCCGAGAAGGTCTCGCGGGTCTCCTTGTCGCGTACCAGCTCGATCCCGTAGAAGAAGCCCGTTCCGCGCACGTCGCCGACGATCGGCAGGTCGAGAAGCGTCTCGAGCTTTCCGCGGAACACGCCCTCCGTCTCGCGCACGTGGTCGACGATCCCCTCCCGCTTCATGATCTCGATGTTCTTGAGCGCGATCGCGCACATCACCGGGTGGCCCCCGAACGTGATCCCGTGCGAGTACATCGAGGTGGCGTCGAGGAACGGCTCCATCACCCGGTCGGTGGCGATCACCGCGCCGATGGCCGCATAGGACGACGAGAGCCCCTTGGCCGAGGTGACGATGTCCGGCCGGATGTCGTAGCGCTCCGAGCCGAACCAGTAGCCCAGGCGGCCGAAGGCCGTAATCACCTCGTCGGCGGAGAGCAGCACGTCGTAGCGGTCGCAGATCTCGCGCACGCCCTTCCAGTAGCCGGCCGGCGGCGTGAAGCACCCGCCGGCGTTCTGCACCGGCTCCATGTGCACGAGGCAGACCGTCTCGGGGCCCATGGCGAGGATCGTCTGCTCGAGGTCGTCCAGCAGGTATGCGGTGAACTCCTCCTCGGTCTCCTCGGTCGACCGGTGGTAGCGGTTCGTGTTGTGGACGTGTCTCACCTCGGGCACGAGCGGCTCGAACGGAACGCGGATCGCGGGAATGCCGTTGATCGAGAGCGCGCCCATCGTCGTGCCGTGATAGGCGACGTGCCGGGCGATCGCCTTGTAGCGGCGCGGCCGCGGTTGCGCCGCGGCGACGACCGCGTCGTGGTAGGTCTCCGGCTCGGCGAGCACCGTGCGGAGCCGCTTCTCGCCCCGCACGAGGTAGTACTGGCGCGCGAGCTTCCACGCCGACTCGACCGCCTCCGAGCCACCGGAGACGAAGAACACCCGGTTCAAGTCGCCCGGCGCCAGCGAGGCGACCTCCGCGGCGAGTTCGATCGCGCGCGGATGGGCGTAGGACCAGTTCGTGTAGAAGGGCAGCTCCCGCATCTGCTCGAGCGCCGCCTGCCCGATCTCCTCGCCGTGCGAGTAGCCGATGTTCACGGAGAAGAGGCCTGCGAGCGCGTCGAGGTACCGCTTCCCGTTCGCGTCCTCGAGATAGCACCCGTCGCCGCGCACGATGATCGGCACGTCGGCCGCGTCGTAGCCACCCATGCGGGTGAAGTGCATCCAGAGGTGGTCCTTGGCGAGGTTCGATAACGAGCGCGCGTCCACGATCCGAGGAGGAGCATACGGTGAGAGGCGTGACGAGGGCCGTGGGGTACGTGCGGGTGTCGAAGGTCAGGGGGAGCGCGGGAGACTCGTTCCTCAGCCCGGACCTCCAGCGCGAGCAGATCGCCGCCGCTGCGGGGCGGGAGGGCCTGGAGGTCGTCGAGATGCTGGAGCAGCGGATCAGTCTGGGGGCGACCGGGGCCGCCCGCTCTGGAACGAGGCGATCCGGCGCGCGGAGGACAGCGAGGTCGGAGCCGTCGTTGTCTGGAACCTGTCCCGGTTCAGCCGGAAGGACCTGGACTCCTGGCTCGCGGACAAAGCTGCGGGGCATCCTCGGACCGGACCGCTACGCGGACGCGACGGCCGACCGCGTGGCCGTCGTGAACAAGGCCGACATGGAGGATGCCCGGGAGCGGCACGGCGGCCGGTACGAGCTGGTCGCCCGCCTCTGGCTCCAGGAGTGGGGCTGGGCCGAGAGGAAGGAGTACGTGTCGAGGATGATCAAGTCGGTCGTCGTATCGAAGGGGCGAGAGCCGCTGAGCGAGCGCGTCGCGATCGAGCTGCGCTAGCGCCGATCTGGCGTCGTCATCGGCACCCCCTCTCCTATGCGGCGCCGCCCTCTTTCCCCTTGCTCAGCCCGTCAACCCCTCCGCTGCTCTCCCGCGTCGGGGGCGAGGGTGATCTCGCACACTGAGGATACAGCTCGCAGAAACGAAACCAGCGTCAGTCCGCGGTCGCAAGGGCGTAGTCGACGGCTTCGTCGAGCGTCATCGATTTGCCGCGAGTGAAGTCAGGCGTCGTGTCCGGTGCCTGCTCGAGTTCAGCCAGCGCGCGTTCGTACCGAGTCCTCTCCGTCCTGTGCAGGCGCGCCCCGGAGGTTTCCTCGAACGTCCGAACGGAGCCCCAGAGACACGCGGCTGTTTCTCGCCTGCCCCGCTTCGCGTCGGCCGCAGCAAGACCGGCAAGAGAGTAGGCAGTTTGGAGATCGTCGTTGAGTTGGCGCCCGATCTCGAGGCTTTCGCGGTAGAGGCGCGCGGCCTCGACGAGATTCCGGCGCTCGAAGGCGGCGTCACCGAAGCTGTGAAGCCTGCCCGCTAACCCCCATACACCAATGCGGAGGCCGCGATCGGGGGTTGCCCCAGAGAGCCAGCTCAGGGCATCTCGCAGGTTGTCGTGGTCGCGCTCGAGTTGGTCGAGCAGGGCAGCGGCTCGTGGGCTTCGGATCAGATCCCCCACCGAGCGCGTCAGCGCGAGGTAGTACTCAGCATGTCGGCGGAGGAGCTCCTCCAGTCCATTGCCTTCCCGAAGTTGCTCGAGTGCGAATTCACGAATAGTCTCGAGCATGAAATACCGCTGACCCTCGCGCCGGAGCAGACTCTTATCGACGAGCTCGGCGATTGCGTCGACGTCGGTTTCGCAAACCTCCTCGGCCGCCTCTAGCGTGCACCCACCCGCGAAGACCGCAAGATCTGCGAAGAGTCGCCGCGCGTCCGGCGTGAGCAGCTCATAGCTCCAGGCAATGGTTGCCCTAAGCGTCCGCTGGCGCTCAGGCGCGTCGCGCGGACCTCCCGTGAGTAGCGGCAAGCGCTTGTCTAGGCGCCGAAGCAAGTCCTCCGTCGAAAGCGCCTTGACACGTGCGGCCGCGAGCTCGAGTGCGAGCGGCAAACAATCGAGGCGCTGACAGATCTCGAGAACCAGGTGCTCCTCCACGAAGTCCGGCTTCACAGCCCGGGCGCGCTCCTCAAACAGCGCTACAGCCTCAGGCTCGCGTAGCGGCGGGACCGGATACTCGTGTTCTGCAGCGAGATGAAGCGGCTCGCGACTCGTCACGAGCAGAGTCACATTCGGAGTCCGCACGCAGATCTCCCCCAGCTGGTGCGCCGCGCCGATCACGTGCTCGAAGTTGTCAAGGAGCAATAGGGTGTTCTTCGAGGCCAAGTGGAGCGCGAGATCATGCGTCGCTCCGACTGCCTGCGCGATCGTTGGCCCGACCAACTCCGGATCACGCAGCGCCTGCAGGGGTACCCAATAGATTCCGCCCGGGTATTCACCGGTGCTCTCAGCAGCGACTTGGAGGGCGAGTCGTGTCTTCCCACTACCTCCGGCTCCAGTAAGGGTCAGCAGGCGCACACGCGGGTCGCGCAAGAGCTCGAGGGCCTCCGCAAGCTCACCTTCGCGCCCGACAAATGGTGTGAGCTGCACCGGCAGGTTTGTCGCACCCAGCGATGCGAGCGCGGGAAAGTCGCCCGCGCCCAGCTGAAAGAGCCGTAGCGGCTCGAGCAGATCCCGGAGTCGGTGCTCCCCGAGCGGTTGCAGCGACGCATCCACCAGCGCCGCGGTCGCCTCGGACACGAGCACCTGGCCGCCATACCCGGCCGCCGCAATGCGCGCTGCGCGGTGCACGTCCGCGCCGACATACCCTTCCTCTGCGAGCAGCGGCGTGCCCGTGTGCACACCCGCGCGCACCCGAATCGCGCCCGACGCAAGCTCGCCGGTCAACTCCCGGGCGGCGTCAAGCGCTGCCGGTGCCGTCGGGAAAGCGAAGAACATGCCGTCACCCTGCGCGTCCACCTCGACGCCATGACGCCTCGCGCACGCATCCCGCACGACGCGGCGATGCTCCGATAACGCTTGGGCGTACGACTCTGCGCCAAGCTCGTGCAAGAGCTTGGTCGACCCCTCGACATCAGTAAAGAGGAAGGTGACTGTGCCGGACGGAAGATCGCGCCGCACCAGTGGATCATGTGCCAATCGCCGCGAGCTAGCAAGAAGGCCGCGACGGACGCCCCCTGGTACCGGCTTCGTCCCCGCGTGGCAGAGGCGGCCACCTGAGCCAGAGGGGGCCCTCTCGCGGCGCACAGTGAACTCGAGTGACGTTTCCGCCGTCCGAAAATCAGCGATGTGTCAGGAGGGGACGTATTCGGTACCCGCCAAGGAAGAGGGCGTTGAACGGGAGTTACAGGGGGCGCTAGACGCCCGCCGCAACCAGCCCACAAGATGTGCTTGCAGGCGGCGAGCATCGCAACTATGACCTCGTGGACTCCGGCGCCGCCCGCCGGGTTGAGGGACGGGCGGCGCTGGACAATCTGTGAGCTACGCGGTGGGTTCGAGCGCCGGGGGGATGCGTGGCGCCTCGGGCGCCTCCTCGATGGTGTCGCCGTGTTCGAAGTGCGGCAGCCACTGGAGCCACTTCGGCAGGTACCAGTTCCAGTCGCCGAGCAGCTTCATCGACGCCGGCAGGAGGATCGCGCGGACGATCGTCGCGTCGATCAGGATCGCCGCCGCCAGGCCGACGCCGAACTGCTTGAAGATCATCATCGACAGCGTCCCGAAGATCGCGAACACGCCGACCATCACGATCGCCGCGCTCGTCACGACGCCCGCGGTCGTCTTGATCCCGTGGGCGATCGCGTCGTCGGTGCTCATGCCCCTGTCGTATGCCTCGCGGACGCGGCTGAGGATGAAGACGTGGTAGTCCATCGACAGCCCGAAGAGGATCACGAAGAGCAGGATTGGCAGGAACGGGTCGATGCCGCCCGTGAACTCGAAGCCGAGGAACTGCTTCCCCCAGCCGTGCTGGAAGACGAGGACGAGGACACCGTACGCGGCGGCGATGGAGAGCAGGTTCAGCACGATCGCCTTGGCTGCGATCACCAGTGAACGGAAGGTGATGAGCATCAGCAGGAACGCGAAGAGCAGCACGAAGCCGAACACGCGTGGCGCGACGGTCTTCATCTGGCCGTTGAAGTCCCTCGACTGGGCGGTCATGCCGGTCACCGCGACCTCCGCTTCGGGCAGTCTTCCGAGCGTCGCGGGGAGGATCTGGTCGCGAAGGGCGGTGAGCGCGGCATTCGAGGTCGAGTCGATCCCGTCGCCGTCGACCGGGATGGAGATGGTCGCGACGGTCTTCGCAGGGTTGACGTCGACGTCGATCGGCTCGTTCAGGACCCCGGTGGCCAGCGAACGCTGCTTCACCTCGCCGATCGCGTCTGCGATGGCCGGCGTCTCGACGTTCCGCGCCTTGACGACGACGGTCGCCGCGATCGCAGTGCCGGGGAAGGCCTCCTTGACGCGGTTGTAGCTCGTCAGGAACTTCTGCGGGAACGAGTCGATGCTGGCCTGTGCCGTGTGCAGCTGGTAGGCGGGGATCGCGAGCGCGACCAGCAGTCCGCCGGCCAGTACGACCGACAGCACCGGGCGGCGGAGCACGCGGTCGACGATCGCTCCCCAGATCCTCGCCTCCCCGTCGCTGCGGCGGAGCCGGTGAACGAACGGCACCCGGGCGCGGTCGACGTTGTCCCCGAGCTTCGACAGCAGCGCGGGGAGCACCGTCAGCGACCCGAGCATCGCCATCGCGACGACGGTCATCGTCGCCACGCCGAAAGACGCGAACTCAGCGTCTCCGGTGAGCAGCATGCCCGCCATCGCGACGAGCACCGTGCACCCCGAGATCAGGACCGAGCGGCCGGACGTGGCCGCCGCAGCTTCGAGTGCAGCCTCTTCGCTACGACCGGCAGCGCGCTCTTCGCGCTCCCGCTTCAAGTAGAACATCGTGTAGTCGACGCCGACCGCGAGCCCGATCAGGAGGACGATCGCCGGCACCGAATCGGACATCGGGAGCACCTGGCTGACGAGGGCGACGATGCCCAGGGTTCCGAGCACGGCTGTGATCCCGAGCAAGAGCGGGATCCCGGCTGCCACGAGCGCGCCGAACGCGAGCAGGAGGATCGCCAGCGTCAGGGGGAGGGAGATGAGCCCGGCCTTCTTGAGGTCGTCGAAGAACGCTCCCTCGATCTGCTTGCCGGTGCTCTCGCCGAACGACCCGACGTAGAAGTCGGGATTGGCCTTCTGCACCATCGCTACCTGGTCGACGATCGGGTCGACCTTGTCGGCCGCCTCGTCCGCAGGACCACGGATCTCAACGGGCACGAGTACGGAGTGCCGGTCGCTCGAGACCTGCCCACTGTTGCCCGCCTCGTAGGGCGACTCGACCTTGGCAACGTCCTCGAGCGACGATAGGCGCTGAACGACGGAGAGCACCACGGCTCGGAACTCCGGCGAGTCGGCCCGAACGGATGCGTTCTGGACGAGTACGCTCTCGCCGCCCGGCTGCTTGAACTCGTTGTAAATGATGGTGTCTGCCTTGCCGGACTCGCCGGGGCCGGACGTCTCGAACACGATCTGCTTCAGGGGCGAGACGATGCTGATCGCGAACAGCGCGATGGCGAGCCCGAGCCAGCCGAAGATCGCCTTCTTGCGGTGGTGCGCGCTCCAGCGCGCCATCCGCGCAGCGACATTCATGGGCCGGCGGGCACGCGGTGGATCGACCGGGTGCGTCCCCGTCGTCTCGTCGGGATCGTCTTGGATGACACGCGTCTTCATCGCTCTCTCCTCTCGACCGTTGGGTCGATCCAAGCTCGCAGCTGTGACAGCCGAGCGGAAGACGGGAGACATGCCGTTCCGGGGGGCGGGTTTCTAGTGTCCCGACCGATCACCGGGACCATCGTCCACCGGCTGCGAAGGCCCGCAGCGAACCGCTACGAGCCCGCGACAGATGTGCGTGCGGCCGTCGCCGGAATCACGCGGGCGGAAGGTGGCGCGGCGGGAGCCGCCGCACGACAACTGTTGTCTAACTGCCTGCGGCGTTAGGAGCGCAGGTAGACCAGCACGGCCAGCACGCGGCGTGAGTCGCTTCCGCTCGAGGGGAGGCCGAGCTTGCCGAAGATGCTCGAGACGTACTTCTCGACGGCGCGGATGGTGATCACGAGCTTGTCCGCGATCCCCTGGTTCGAGCGGCCCTCGGCCATCAGCTCGAGCACCTCCCGTTCGCGAGGTGTCAGGCCCTCCAGCGGGTCGCTACTCCGGCGCTTGGAGAGGAGTGTCGAGACGATGATCGGGTCGATCGCCGAACCACCGCTTGCGACGCGGCGAACGGCGCCGACGAACTCCTTGACGTCGCTGATCCTGTCCTTGAGCAGGTAGCCCGCGCCCTCGGCCGACTCGGCCAGGAGCTTCATCGCCAATCCGATCTCCACATACTGGGAGAGGACGAGCACGCCCACCGACGGATGGCTCGCGCGGATCTCGAGCGCTGCCCGCAGACCTTCGTCGTTGTGCGTCGGGGGGAGCCGGATGTCGACGATTGCGACGTCGGGCGAGTAGCTGCGCACCTTCAGCAACAGATCCTCGGCAGTCTCGCAGCTTCCGATCACCTCGAGCCCGTTTTCGGTGAGCAGGCGCTTGAGCCCTTCGCGAAGTAGGACGCTGTCCTCTGCGATCACGGCGCGCACGGGATCTCCGCCTTCACGCGCGTGCCGCCGCCGACAGGACTCCATACTCGTAGCCGGCCGCCTAACGCCTCCACACGGTCCGCGAGTCCGCGCAGCCCCGAGCCGTGCTCCGTGTCGGCGCCACCGATGCCGTCGTCGACGACTTGGACGACGAGCTGTCCGTCGCTGCGAATGACCTCGACGCGAGCGGATGACGCCTGTGCGTACTTGCCGAGGTTCGCGAGGCTCTCCGAGACGAGGTAGTACGCCGCCACCTCGAGCGGCTCGGGCAGACGTTGGTCGACCTCTACCGTGAGACGTATCGGAACCGGAGCGCGTGCGACGAGTTGCTCGAGCGCGACTTCGAGCCCGTGTCCGCTGACGACCGCGGGATGGATCCCGCGTGCGACCTCACGCAGCTCTTCGAGCGACGCCGCGATCTCACGCCGTGCCAGACCGAGTCGCGCAGTCGTGTCCGGATCGCCATCCAGCTGCTCTTCGAGCAGACTCAGCTCCAGCGAGAGCGCGATCAACCGCTGCTGCGCCCCGTCGTGCAGGTTGCGCTCGAGCCGCTGCCGCTCCTTCTGCCCAGCCTCGATAACTCGGGAGCGCGATCCGTGTAGCTCGTCCAGCCGCGCCCTGAGCTCGGATTGCAGTCGTCCGTTCTCGATAGCGATTCCTGCCGCCGCGGTGACGGCATCGAGAAGTTCGGGCTCGTCGGCGAGCGCCGGGTCGTGCACCAATGCTGCCACGTGTACCCCGTCACGGTCGATCAGGGTCGTCGCTCGCCCGCTGCCGTCGCTCGGAAGCGCCACCGGCCGGCCCTCGAGATCGGCCCAGCTTCCGAACTGCGGCAGCCAGTACGCGAGCGTCAGGGAGGGATCGCGAAGCGCACGCGCGAGCACGTCACGGAGATCGGCGGGAGTCGGATTCGCGCGCAGCGCGACGAGAACATCTCCGACTGCCGAGCGCGCCAAGCGGGCACGAAGAAGTCCGATCACGAAGGCGACCGGCGCGAGGCCGAGCGTCAGGAACAGTGCCCGCCGGAGTTGCACCGCCTCGGGCAGGTCGAACACGTTGGCAATGAAGAAGAAGGCGATCATGACGAGGCCCAGCGCGAACGTGTTGATCAGGAACGCAAGCGAGCGGCGCAGCAGAGGGCCCTCGCGCCTCCGTCGTGCGGCAAGGATCCCAACCCCGGCCAGGCAACAGCCGCTGAGCACCAGAAGCTGAACGTTCCGCACCAGCTCGAATGCGTCGGGATGGGGAGCGAATCCGAGCAGGTTGTGTGGCCCGTAGTCGCCGACCACCATCCGAACGAGCTCCAACAGGATCGCCGTCGCAAACGCGGTCGCAACGAGGAGCTTCTCGAAGCGCCTGCTCAATCGCCCGCTCGGAAACGCCAGGAACACATACAGGAAGAGCACCGCCGGCAGCTTGTCGAGCGCCTGCCCAACGGTGTACGAGACGTCGTTGCTCGTCCAGGAAAGGGTGACGAGGAAACAGACGGCGCCCGCGCCGATCATGAGCGGGCCGAGCCGGCTGTCGGGTCGTCGCGACCAGGCCAGCAATCCGCCCAGGATGTAGGCGACAGTGGTCCAGCTCCAGAGACTGGCTATCACCAAGGGCTCGCCGAGTTCGTCCCCGATGGCGTCGTTCGTGAGCGCAAACGCCAGCGAGGACGCTCCGGCGGCGCATCCGAAGAGCGCGATCGCCCAAAGCAGCGGGGCCCTCGGCGCGCGAGCGATGCTCAGATTCGCAACCTGCGCGATCGCCGAAGAACTCACCCTGCTCACTCCATTTTCCTGCTGACCGCTGCCGGACAGATCGGGACGGGACCTCTCAGGCGCTGCCGCCAATCGGTCACACGAGCGTAAGAAAGGAGACGTCTGACAACGAGAATACTCGCGCGACCGGCCCGGTACCACATGGCGCAAGCCCCGGGTCCGGCCTCAGGCGCCAGTGATGCGCTCATGTCACTCCCGGTGTGCAGTGGCCGTGACCGGGTTCGCGCGGAGCGACCAGCGGGCGGGGAACACCGTCGCCGCAAGCCCAACGACGGCGTAGAAGGCGAGCAGCGCGAGATAGCTCCACAGCGGTACGGAGGGCAGCAGCGAGCCGGTCAGGCTGTGGTTGAGAAGGGCGAGCCCGGGGACTGCGATGAGCGAACCCATGGTCAGCCCGAAGGCGACCATGATCACGGTCTCGGTGCGGATCATCGCCCGCACCTGACCCTTGGTCGCCCCGATCAGCCGCAGCAGCGCGAATTCGCGAGCTCGTTCGCCGATCGCCATCGTCAGGGCGTTGACGAGCGCGAGCGTACAGAACAGCACGATCAGACCGAGCAAGACGTAGACGGCCAGTGACTGCTTCTCCGCCGCCGCGTCGATCTCAGCCTCATACGCGGAACGGCCGACAACCCGGACGGTCGGCGTCGTCGAGCGCAGGGTCTGGAGTGTCCGTTCGAGATCGGCGGCGCGGACTTCGGGATCGCCAACGACGAAGACTGCATCGTCGAGCGGCTGGGTGAGATGACCTTGGACGAGCCTGCGGGGCATCACGACCTCGCCGAAGCCCAGCGGCCGCGTGTATTCGGCGACGACGCGCAACGTCGTTGGCGTTCCGTCTCCAAGCCAAAGGCGAACGCGGTCACCGATCCGCCAGCCCCAGTCGGACGCGCTCTGCCTGCTGACGGCAATGGAGTCGCCGCGGAGGTTTGCTAGCGAACCAGAGACGACGCCGAGACTGAGGACCCGGTCGAGCGTGTCGATATCGACTCCCCTGGCTGGGAAGGACTGAAGGTTCGTGCCGTCCGCGGCAACGACGACGGAGGTCGAGACGGTGCCGGACGCTTCGGCGACGCCGGGGAGGCGCCGGGCCGCCGCCGCCACTTCCGCGGGAAGCCCGCTGCCTTCGCGAGCCCGCAAGACGTATGAGGCCGTGGTGCGACTCGCCGTCTGCTCGTGCGTCTCCTTGTGGAGGATCGTCTTGCCGATGTACATCGTGCTGACGACGGAGATGGCGAGCATCAGCGGCGTCGCCACCGACGCAGCGCGACGAAGATTCGCGCGAGTATTCGCCCAAGCGAGCAAGCCCGGTCCGCTTCCGGATGCCGCCAGCGGCCAGCCCGTCAGCGAAGCGAAAGGCCAGGCGAGCAGCGGGCCAAGCAGCGCGGCCGCCACCATCAGCACCATCGCCGCAGCGGGTGCGTCGCTCTCGTGCAGCCCACCGGAGTGGCGGGCGGCAAGGAGAACGAACGCGATCCCGCCTGCGAGCACGGCAAGGCCCGCGACCGCCCTCAGCCAGGAGACGGGCCGACGCCGGACGGTCGCCTCACGCAATGCATCGGTAGGGCGAATGCGCGAGGCCCGGCGCGCGCTCGCGAAGGCCGCGAGTTGCGTCGTCGTCACCGCAGCGACGAGGCCGGCGAGCAACGGGAGCCAACCAACGACGATATGGAGCCCCTCGGGGATCATGCCTGCGCGGACGAAGAGGCCTTTCTCCAGGTACGCCGCGAGCACGCTCAGCGGCAGCGACAGCAGGACCGCGACGACGGAGATCACGAGTGCCTCGCCGGCAACGAGCTGCCGCACTTGTCGTGGTGTGCTGCCGATCGCGCGGAAGAGAGCGAGTTCACGGTGACGTTGTTGCACTGACAGCGCGAACGTGCTTGCGACGACGAAGATCGCCACGAACGCGGCCAGCACGGCGAACACCGTGAGGCCCGCGACGATGTCTTCGCGGCTCAACGCGTCCTCAGGCGATTCCGCGTCACCGCGCTTTGCCCCAGTGAGCACCCGCAGCCCCGAGCCGCGGAACCGATCGCGAACAGCATCGGCAACGCGAGCCGCGTCGAAGCCCGGCCGATTGATGACGCCGAGCAAGTCGACGCGGCGGCCGGCGCCCGAGAGGTGCGCGGCCACGTCGGTGCGGAAGAAGACCGCTGCCTGCTCCGGCAGCTGCCGCGAGCGTGCGGTGTCGGCGATCCCCGCAACGTTGAAAGTCGCTGGACCGGAGACCGTCAGTACCCGCACACGGTCGCCGACCCGCAGGCTTCCCTCTGAGGCGAGGTGCGCGTCGATGACAACGTCCGAGCGGCGCGCGGGTGGGCCACCCTCACTCAACACATAGGGAGTGAGCGCCGCGCTCTCCCAGCCGTGGCCGACGGACGGCGATCCGTTCGCACCCTTCAGCAGGCGACCGCGTCGATCGACCACGGACGCGTAGACGGACCGGTCGGCCACGACCGCTGCGATCCCGGGGAGCTCCCGGATCCTGTCCGCCTCTGACCCTGACAGACGCGCTCGCTCGCCGAGCGAGACGCTGACGTCACCCTCGCCCTCCGAGCCCGCAACCGTCGTCGGAGCCTGCACCACCGCCGCCGCCGCTCGCAGCCGCTCAACAGGGATCGGCGCGCGCAAACTCGACTGGAGCAGGATCCCGCACGAAACGACGAGCACGACCGCCAGGCTGACCGCGGCGAGCGCGCCGAACATCCCGCTCTTGCGAGCGGCAAGCGTGATCAACGCGATCCGAAGCATCGCTCAGTCCTCCAGGTGCGTCATGCGCTCGGCGACGCGTTCAGGTGACGGCGCTGCCATCGTGTCGACGAGCTCGCCATCCGCAAGGAAGACGACGGTGTCGGCGTAGGAGGCAGCGATCGGATCATGGGTCACCATCGCCACCGTCTGCTCGAGACCGTCGACCGCCTCCCGCAACAACCCGAGAATGTCCTTGCTCGCCCGCGTGTCCAACGCGCCCGTCGGCTCGTCGGCGAAGATCACGCGCGGATGAGTGATCAATGCGCGCGCGATCGCCACCCGCTGCTGCTGTCCACCCGAGAGCTCGCCCGGCTTGTGCTTGACGCGCTTGGCGAGACCGACACGCTCGATCACCTCACCCAGCCATTCCTCGTCCGGCTTTCGCTTCGCGAGCCGCAACGGCAGCGTGATGTTCTGAACCGCCGTCAGGGACGGGACGAGGTTGAACGACTGAAATACGAAGCCGACAGTCTCGCGCCGAAGCCTGCTCAGCGCGTCCTCACTGAGGCCGGCAAGATCGATCTCACCGAGATATATCGAGCCGGAAGTCGGCCGGTCGAGACCGGCCGCGCACTGCAAGAACGTGCTCTTCCCCGACCCCGACGGACCCATCATCGCGGTGAAGGAGCCGCTCGCGAGTCCAAGCGAAAGGTCGCTCAGCGCGGTGACAGCACCGCTGCCGCGCCCATAGACCTTCGTCACCGACTCCAGGCGAACACTGTCCGCTGCCGCAGGCAACGCGTCCGTTCGCTCGGCCAAGCTGCTTATGGCGTTCAACGGTTCCTCCTCCAACTCGGCTGGACGCACTGACCGACCCAACCTCGCAGGACCGGAGCCGAATCGAAAGCCGGGAGACCCGTCTCCGTCTAGGGCGGGTTTCTGGTGTTTCCCGCCGCGAAAGCTTGGCCGTGCCTTGCCACCTCCTTGCTCAGGAGGGGGTCAACGGATTCTTGGCTCGCGGGAGGCTCGCCAGAGCCTGCTCGAGTACAGGCTCCTCCTGGATGCCTGCCTTTGGGTTGAGACGCCGTAGGCAGACGTGATCGAGAACGCCGGCCTGTCACGCCGTTCGCCGACCTGCATGCGGGCCCGGGTGGGCTAGCCGCGCCGGCCCGACGCGATGCGCACGGAGACGGGCACGTCGATCCCGTCCTCGCGCCGGTGCGGGTCGACGAGCCGGGCGAGCTCGTCGCGGATCCGCTGTTGCATTTCGGGCGGCTGGGCGAGGACGGTCGCGCGTGTGTTGACGCTGCCGCCGAGCACGCCCTCCCACAGCTCGTCTGTGTCGCGTATCGGCTCGACGAAGGCGACGGTGTCGACCCGGACGTCGGCGAGTCCCGCCCCTTCGAACAGGCGGCGCAGCTCCTCGTCGCCCGCGAGCCGCTCCCGCGAGGGGCCGACCGGTCGGCCGGGCGGCGGCTCGACGCCGGCCGCCGCAATCGCGTCCGTGAGCAGGCCGATCAGCCGCGCCCGCTCCGTCGCGTCCCACTGCGCCACGGCGACGCGCCGCGCGACGCGCGCGAGCTCCGCGACGACGCGCTCGGGGCTCGGCACGTGGTGGAGCAGGAACGCGGCGACGGCGGCGTCGAACGCGTCGTCCTCGAACGCCAGCTCCTCCGCGTCGCCGAGCGCGAACTCGACCCCGTCGTAGAGCCTCCGGGCGCGCGCGAGCATCTCCTCCGAGATGTCGACGCCGACCCCGTGCGCGCCGCGCGCGGCCGCGGCACCTGCGACGTGGCCGGTGCCGGTCGCGACGTCGAGGAGCGACGTGCCCGCGCGAACGCCGACGGCGTCGAGCAGCGGCTCCGCGATGCGCGCCGTGACGCGGCCGACGACGGCGTCGTATGCGTCACCGCGGCCGGGCTCGCGCCAGCCCGCGACTTCGAGTTCCTTGAACGCGTCGTTCACAGCAGCTCGAGCGCCCCGCGCACCCGCTCCACCCACCACCCGAGTTCCGCCCGCGCCCGCTCCCGTTTCTCGTCGCTCGCCTCGACGAGCTCGTGCGCGAGCAGCGGGCCGTGCCAGCAGAGCTGCGCGAGCCACGTCAGTTCGAGCGCGCGCGGGTCGTGCAGGTCGGCGGCGACATGGCGGAAGTCGTCGACCAGCTGCTCGCGCGTCGCGTCGATCCGCCAGCCGTTGACAAACAGATACCACGCGAAGTCGAGCTCGCAGGGACCGGTGCCGGCCATCCCCCAGTCGAGCACAATCGTGCGGTCGGAGAGCAGGCCGAGGTTCGCGCCGCGGAGGTCGTTGTGGATCAGCGTCGGCGCGCAGCGCGCGAGCTCACGCGCGAGCGGCTTCGGGTCCTCCACCGCGCCGAGCACGGCGGTTGCGACGTCCTCGGGCACCGCCTCCGTGAACACTTCCCAGCCGACGGCGAGGATCTTCGGCAGGTAGTCGACGCCGTCGACCTCCCCGGCCACGGTCGCCGGCGCCGCGAGCATGATCCGGTCCTCAAGCGAGGACGCGCCGTCGATCCGCTCGCCAGCGAATCGCCGGTGCATCGCCGCGAACGTCGCGAGCAGGCGCCGGCTCTCCTCGCGTGTGAGCCGCCGGTCCGACGGCAGCAGCTCGTCGGACACGTCGCGCATGAGAAGCCACGTCCCCGTCCCCTCACGGCCCGCCGCGAGCACCGCGTGGTCGATCTCGCGCGGCATCCGCGCGAGCACGCCGTCCGTCCACAGCGAGGCCTCGCGGCCGCCGTCATGCGTCACGCGCGCGACCCAGTCGTCGCCCGAGAGCCGCTTGACGACGAGCCGCCGGCCGTCCGCGAGCACAATCCGCTCCAGGCTGGTGCCTGACTGGCCCGCATGCGTCAGCGCTTCGCGCCGCGCGATCTCGTTCAGCCGCCGCGCCGCCGCCACGGGCGCGTCGTCGGGCCGCTCCTCCGGCTCGCCACCGTGCGGCCGTGCGCAGTACGCCTGGTGACGGACAATCCTGCCGTCGCGCACCTGCAAGAACTGCCGCTGGCGCTGGAGGGCACCGCCAGCGCGGCGCTCGAACTCGATCGTCAGGCCCGACGGGAACCTCCACACGTCCCAACGCGTGAACACGCCGGAGCCCGGCCACCAAGCACGCAGCTGCTGGCCGATCGCTCCCGGGCCGACCACCCGTGCCCGACGGCCGGGCATGCTCCAGTCAAGCAGCGCGTCCGCCGCGTACAGCTCCACGAGCGGTTCGAAGTCTCCCGACTCGAACGCCGCCGCCAGTACACGATCGATCCTCACCGGCACACCGCGCACATGCTCTCACCCTCGCGGCGAAGCCGCGCC
The DNA here is from genome assembly GCA_963786055.1 of uncultured Actinomycetes bacterium. Lineage (GTDB taxonomy): Bacteria > Actinomycetota > Thermoleophilia > Gaiellales > Gaiellaceae > Gaiella. The sequence goes on from CAWAXS010000028.1 coordinate 118,637, forward strand.
ACCCCGAGCGGCCGGCCTCGTGGCTGGCGGCTGATCTCGAATCGCGGGCCGGGGGAAGTGGGGCACTTCCGCTCTGCAGGTGTTCTAGCCTGAGGTCGTGAGCGCGGAAGGAGGCGCTGGCGAAGAGACGGTCGCGGTCGAACGGCGCCCGACTCCGCTCGACCCGTATCCGCAGCCCCGCCCGCCCCCGACGGGCGAGGACGAGCGCCCGCGTCCCATCGACCTGGGCCCTGACGCGATCGCAGTCCTGGAGGGGCGGACGTTCATGTACTCGGACTCGCGCGGAGACGTGGCACCTGGCTCCATCGGAGGGCTCGTCCACGAGGACACCCGCTTCGTGAGCCGGTGGGAGCTCCGGCTCGACGGACGACCTCTCTCGCTGCTCAAGTCCGCGCCGGTCGACTACGACTCCGCGGCGTTCTTCCTGACGAATCCCGACACACCCCGCCTCCGTGCAGACACCGTCGCCGTCCGTCGCCTGCGGCTCGTGGGCGGCGGCGCCCTCGAGCAGATCGCGGTCTCCAACACCTCGTCGGAGCCGATCAGCTGCGAGTTGCGGCTCCTCTGCGGCGCGGACTTCGCGGATCTCTTCGAGATCAAGAGCCGCGTCCGCGACCGCAGCGGCAGCATCGTCGCCGCCGGTGCCGGCCGTCATTCGCTTCGCTTCCGATACCAGGTGCCCGGGTTCCTCGCGGAGACGACGGTTCGGATCGAGCGCAGCGAGATCGTCGAGGAGGCAACGGAGCACATCGTCGCGGCGGCGCCGCCCCGCATCGACGGGACGGACGCCGTCTGGGCGCTCGAGCTGCCACCCCGCTGCTTGCTCCTGACCCTGGTCAAGGTCGGCGTACGGGTGAACAACGTCACCTTCGAGCCAGTGGCCGAGCGTTTCGGCGAGCGGCGGCAGCCCGTCGAGGGGCCGTCGAGCGGATGGCTCGAGCGGATTCCGCGCTTCGAGGCGACGAGCGCATTGCTCACCAGCGTCGTCCGCCAGTCGGTCGTCGACCTCGCGGCGCTGCGCATCACGGGCGACCTTCTCGGCGAGAGCTACGTCCTCCCGGCCGCCGGGCTCCCGTGGTTCATGACGCTCTTCGGCCGGGACACGTTGATCACCTCGCTGCAGACGGTCTGGGTCGGCCCCGGGCTCGCCCGCGGGGCGCTTCACCTGCTCGGCGCTCTTCAGGGCATGCAGGTCGACGACTTCAGGGACGAGGAGCCGGGCAAGATCCTGCACGAAGTCCGCAGCGGCGAGTTGACGCGGCTGGGCGAGATGCCGCACAGCCCCTACTACGGCACCGCCGACGCGACGCCGCTCTGGCTGATCCTCCTCTCGGAGTACTGGCGCTTCACCGGTCAGGACGCGTTCGTCTTGGACCGATGGGACAAGGTCGCCGCCGCGCTCGCCTGGATCGACCGTTACGGCGATCGTGACGGCGATGGCTACGTGGAGTACCAGACGCGCTCGCGGCAGGGCCTCGGCAACCAGTGCTGGAAGGACTCCTGGGATGGCGTCCAGTTCGCGGACGGGACGATCCCGAACCTGCCGATCGCGACCGCCGAGATCCAGGGTTACGTCTACGACGCCAAGCTCCGCGTCGCCGAGCTTGCGCGGCGGCTCCGCGCCGACATCGACCTCGCTCAGCGACTCGAGCGCGAGGCCGAAGAGCTGTACGGCCGCTTCAACGACGACTTCTGGTCAGACGACCGCGGCGGCTATTACGTCGTCGGCCTCGACGGCGACAAGCGCCGGATCGACTCCTTGACCTCGAACATCGGGCACCTGCTGTGGTCCGGGATCGTGCCCGAAGACCGCACAGGTCTCGTCGCCCGTCAGCTCATGTCGGACGCGATGTTCTCGGGCTGGGGCGTCCGCACGTTGTCGACCGACGATCGCGGCTACAACCCCATCGGCTACCACACCGGCACGATCTGGCCGCACGACAATTCGATCGTCGCACTCGGACTCGCGCGCGCGGGCTTCCGCGACGAGGCGAACCGGATCGCCCTGGCGCAGCTGGACGCGGCCGCGTTCACGGGCCACCGGCTTCCGGAGGCGTTCGCGGGCTTCGAGCGCTGGGTCAGCCGCTTTCCCGTCCCGTACCCCACCGCCTGCAGCCCCCAGGCGTGGGCCACTGCGGCTCCTTTCGTCTTCGTCCAGGCCATGCTCGGTCTCGAGGCCCGCGACGGCGAGCTTCGGGTGGACCCGCGCGTGCCCGAGGAGATCGGCCGCATCTGCATTCGACGCCTGCATGCGTTGGGGGCGGAGTGGGATGTCGAAGCGGTGGGCGCCGAAGCCGATGTTCGCCGCACCAAGAGTGCTACCTGATTGGAATCTCGGCCCGCAAAGACGTCCCGGCGCCGGCACGGCTCACGACGTCGAGCGCGCGCCCCTCACAAGCAAACGGCCCGATGGGAGCGAAACGGCGTGCGCGTCCGGCTCGCAGCACTTCGAGGGGGTCGCCGGTTCGGGCCCCCACCGGCTTCGCGGGCGGGATGCTGCTCGTGGGGTTCGCTGCTCCGACCGGACTGACACGCGTGGATGTGGACGTCGCTTGCCGTCGGTGTGCCGCATACCCCCGTTACGGGCAGACCTCCACGCTGGCGCCCGCGCCAGTAAGGGCGTAGTCTGGATCACATGATCAGCTGGCTCGCCGCGCTCATCGCGGTGGTGTTAGCTGCGGCAACCACGCTTGCGTCATCGGCGCAGGGCGCGTCCGGAGACGTCCGTATCGACGTGCTCTCCGTCACCCCCCGCCCCCCACAGGCGGCGCAGCCCTTCGAGCTCGTCGCGCGGGTCGAGTTCGCCCCGGCTCCGGGGTCGATCCATTGCAGCGTCTGGACTGGCGGTAAGCGATTCAGGAACATCCGACTCACGTGGAAGAACTCGATCGCGCGCTGCTTCTTCCGTGTGCCGGCTGATGCGCGCGGGAAGCGCCTGACCATCGGGCTCGCGGCGACCCTCGGCGGTTCGATCACGCGCACGACGCTCACGTTCCGGGTCTCCTGAGCGATCCATACCGACCGGCAACCGGTACACGCGCCTCGACCTCGAGGGCACTAACGCTCTACACCCTCGAACCCGAGCCGCTCCTTCGAGAGTCGCCGCACGTCGACGCTCGTGTCTCGGTCATGCGGCCTCCGGTTGGGGGAGCTGCTCGGGGAGTGGCACGGCGGCGGGCATCGTCTCGCGGGACCGACGCGACGCGCGGAGCCCCCACAGCACGTTGCCGATCATCACGAGCACGGCGACGAGGAAGATCGCGCTCGCGATCACGTTCACCTGCGGTGGAACGGACACGCGGGCCGCGCCCCAGACGAAGAGCGGGAACGTCGTCGTGGAGCCGGCGACGAAGTACGTGATCACGAAGTCGTCGATCGAGAGCGCGAACCCGAGCAGCGCCGCGCTGAGGATCGCAGGCGCGAGGAGCGGCAACGTGATCTTGCGGAACGTCGTGAGCTCGTCGGCTCCGAGATCCATCGCCGCCTCTTCCAGATGCCGGTCGAAGTCGATCAGCCGGGCCTTCACCGTCACCACCACGTAGCTGACGATGAACATGACGTGCGCGATGAAGATCGTCGCGAAGCCGGTGACGATGCGCATGTTCAGGAAGAGCGTCAGGAGCGAGGCGCCGAGGACGATCTCCGGCGTCGACATCGGCAGGAAGATGAGGATGTTCGTCGCGCCGCGGCCACGGAAGCGGTGGCGGACGATCGCGAGCGCCAGCAGCGTGCCGATCACGGTCGCCGCGATCGTGGAGACCAGCCCGATCTCGAGCGACTTGATCACGGCGCTGCGGATCCCGGGCACCGCATCCCAGTTGACCCAGTTGTCGAGCGTGAAGCCTTCCCAGACGTAGTTGTAACGGCCGCTCGGGGCGTTGAAGGAGAACAGGACGACCACCCCGATCGGCAGGAGCAGGTAGCAGAACGCGAGGAACGCGTAGAAGGGGAGGATGTGGCGCCGCACCCAGGCCATCGTCAGCCGGTGAGCCTCTCGGCTCCGACGATCCGCACGTAGACGAGCACGGCGGCCAGGATGAGGAGCATCAGGATGAACGACAGCGACGCGGCGGCCGGGTAGTCGATCAGCTCGAGGAACTTCGACTGGATCACGTTGCCGACCATGTACTGGCGCGGGGTGCCGAGCAGCTGGGCGTTGATGAAGTCTCCCGCCGCCGGGATGAACGTGAGCAGCGTGCCGGCGACGATGCCCGGGGCGGACAGCGGCAGCGTCACCCGGAGAAACGCCTGCCGCTTGCTCGCGTAGAGATCCTCGGCCGCCTCCAGCAGGCGTGCGTCGATCTGCTCGAGCGAGACGTACACCGGCAGAGCCATGAACGGCAGGAAGTTGTAGGTGATGCCCGCCACGACCGCGACGGAGGTCGCGAGCAGCCTTCCGTCGGCTCCGAGCACGTGGAGGTCGCGGAGGAAGCCGACCACCGGCCCCTCGTCCGAGAGGATGTTGAGCCACGCGAGCGTCCGCACGAGGTACGTCACGAACAGCGGGGCGACGATCAGGATGAGGAACACGTTCTTCCACCGCCCGGCCCGGAACGCGATCCAGTAGACGAGCGGATAGGAGATCGCGAGGGCGAGCAGCGTCGCGATGCCGGCATAGACGAAGGAGCGGACGAACTGCTCGTGGTAGGACGACAGCGCGTCCCAGTAGTTCGAGAACGCCCAGTCGAAGGAGTACCCCGTGTCGAACGACCCCGACTGGAGCGACTGGTAGCCGAGGAAGCCCAGCGGGGCGAGGAAGAACAGGCCGAGCCAGACGAGCCCCGGCAGCAGGAGCAGATAGGGCGTGAGCCCCTTGGTGCGCCGAAGGGCGCTCATGCCGACCGGTGTCCGACTTCAGCCGGACACCCCGGGCCGATGGTGTCGCAGGGCGTGAGGTGTCCGATTGACGTCGGACACCGAATCCCCCCGCGACCGTCTATGCGCCGAGCACCTTCTGCCACTGCTCGATGTAGGTCTCGTTGTTCTGCGCGGCAGGGTCGAACTGATGGGTCTTGGCGAGGTCGTCGTCCGTCGGGAACACGAGCGGGTTCTTCGCCAGCTCCGGATCGATCTTCTGCATCTCCTGCTGGGTGCCCTTGACGGGCGGCACGTACGCGACGTAGGCGGCGATCTGCGCGGCGATCTTCGGCTCGTACACGAAGTTCATGTAGGTCGACGCGGTCGCGGAGCTCCCACCCGTCGGGATCATCATGTTGTCCGTCCAGATCCCCCCGCCCTTCTCCGGGAGCCGCCACCGGAGCTTGTCGTTCGAGGAGAGCAGCTGGTAGATGTCCCCCGACCAGCCGATCACGGCGGCGAGGTCGCCCTTGGTCAGCGGCTGGGCGTAGTCGTTGCCGGTGAACCGCCTGATCTGGCCCGAGTCGACGGCACTCTGGAGCCGGTCGATGGCGCTCTTCCAGGTCGCGTCGGTGACCTTCGCCGGGTCGTCGCCGTTGTCCAGCATGACGAGCCCCATCGTGTCGGCCATGTTGTTCAGGGCGGTGACCTTGCCCTTGAGCTTCGGATCCTCGAAGAGCTGGGTGATCGACGTGACGGGGCCTGTGACGTTCTCGTTCCAGGCGATCCCCGTCATGCCCGACTGCCAGGGCAGGGTGTACTTCCGGTCCGGATCGAACGGCGGGCTCGCCTGCGCGTCGAGCAGGTTGGAGATGTTGGGGATCTTCTCCTTGTCGAGCGGCTCGACCCAGCCCTTGTCGAGCATCAGGCCCAGGAACCGCTCGTTGTCGGTCAGCACGATGATGTCGCGGTCGATCCCCCGGCCCTGCGAGAGCGGGCCCTGGATCTTCCCGAAGTACTCGGGGTTGGAGTTGATGTCCTCGAAGTAGTCGACCTTGATGCCGGTCTGCTTCGTGAACTGGTCGAGCGTGGGATGCGTCTTCGTCTTCTCGTCGAAGTCGATGTAGAGCGGCCAGTTCGAGAACCGCAGCACGTCGGCGACCTCGTCGGTGCCTCCGCCGCCCCCGCCTCCCCCACCGCACGCGGCGAGGAGCCCGGGGAGGCTCAGGATCGTGACGCCGGCCGCACCGCGCTGCACGAGCGCGCGTCGGGTCATCCGCATGGTCATTCGGGCTTCTCCTCTCCTCGATCCACGACGAAGGTCGCCTCGGGCGCCCACGACAGCGTGACCTGGCTCCCTGGAGGTGGGGCGACGCCGCCCGCTTCGACGTTCTGGTGGAACACGGTCAGCTCGCCGACCGGCGTGTCGACCACGACCTCGGTCGCGACGCCGATGTACGCGGACTCCTTCACCCTGCCGGCGAGCCGGTTCGCGCCTCCCTCGCCGAGGCTGATCTTCTCCGGCCGGACGCCGACGGAGACGGCGCCGCGCGACCCGTTCGTGCGGACGCGGAGCTCGGAGCCGTCGGTGAGCGTGACGAGGCCGTCGCCCGTGACGGTGCCGTCGAGCAGGTTCGACTTCCCGAGGAACCCCGCGACGAACGCCGTCCGCGGCCGCTCGTACAGCTCGGCCGGGGAGCCCAGCTGCTCGATCCGGCCGCCGTTCATGACGGCGATCGTGTCCGCCATCGTCATCGCCTCTTCCTGGTCGTGCGTGACGTGGACGAAGGTGATCCCGATCTCGTGCTGGATCCGCTTCAGCTCGAGCTGCATCTGCTTGCGGAGCTTGAGGTCGAGCGCGCCGAGCGGCTCGTCGAGGAGCAGCACGCGCGGGTTGTTGACGATCGCGCGGGCGAGCGCGACGCGCTGCTGCTGGCCGCCCGAGAGCTGACGGGGCTTCCGCGCCTCCCGTCCCGCGAGGTCGACGAGCTCGAGGATCTCCGACACGCGCGTGCGGACCTCGGCCTTCCCGATGCGCTTCCGCTCGAGCCCGAACGCGACGTTGTCGGCGACCGTCATGTGCGGGAACAGCGCGTAGCTCTGGAACACCGTGTTCACGTCGCGCTTGTAGGGCGGGAGGCCGACGACGTCGCGGTCGCCGAGGAAGATCTGTCCCGAGGTCGGCTCCTCGAACCCGCCGATCATCCGCAGCGTGGTCGTCTTCCCGCACCCGGAGGGACCGAGGAGCGCGAAGAACGACCCCCGCGGTATCTCGAGCGAGATCCCGTCGACGGCGCGGACGTCCGCGAACTCCTTGACGACGTCCTCGAGGCGGACGTCGGGGGGCATCGCGCTGTCGCTCATCGGGTCGCCTCCTCCTGGCCGTCGGCGTCGGCGCTCACGCCCCAGTCGTAGAGCTGCTTCCACAGCTCGAGATAGAGGAACGTCTCCGTCGAGACCACCTCGGGCAGCGACCGGATGCGGTTGGTCACGTCGAGCAGCCCGCGGCGGTCGGCGCAGACGACCTCGACGAGGAGGTCGAAGCGGCCGGTCGTGACGACCACGTAGTCGGCCTCCTCCCAGTGCGCGAGCTCGTCGGCGACGATCTCCGGCGGCCCCGTCGTGCGGACGCCGACCATCGCCTGGGACTCGAAGCCGAGCCCGAGCGGGTTCGTCACTCCCGTGACCTGCAGGATGCTCTGCTCGCAGAGCCGGCCGTAGCGGGCGCGCACCGTCGCCTCCGAGACGCCGAGCGAGGCGGCGATCCGCCGGAACGACTCCCGGCCGTTTCGCTGCAGCGCGTGGATGATCCCGCGGTCGACGTGGTCGAGCTCGGGCGCCCGGGAGACGGGACCGCGGCGCGGATGGGGCCCTTCGAGGCGGGGTCCGGCGGCGATGCGGGCCTGCTGACGGCTGCGCAATGCGTGGAGTTCCTACCAAAACGCGACGCAATGCGCCAATCGCACTGGCGTGCGATTGGCACTATGACCATCTCGCAGGACGTGCGCGACGGGCGAAACGCGTGTCACACGTAGCCCCGGCCCAGCTCGCGCGCGAGGGCGGTGTCCGGAAGGTCAGAGCCGCCGGCCCCCGAGGAAGTCGATCGCGAGGGGCCTAGGAGCTTGCGTGACCCGCAGCGCGGGTCACGCAAGCTTCACGCAGACGTGCTTGATCCGCGTGTACTCCTCCATCGAGTAGATCGACATGTCCTTCCCGTAGCCCGACTCCTTGAACCCGCCGTGCGGCATCTCGGGGGGCAGCGGGAACAGGTGCTCGTTCACCCAGACGGCGCCGAAGTCGAGTCGGCCTGCGATCTTCATCGCGCGCCCGACGTTGTCGGAGAAGACCGACGCGGCGAGCCCGTAGCGGACGTCGTTGGCCATCGCGATCGCCTCGTCGTCCGACGCGAACCGCTGGACGGTGACGACGGGGCCGAAGACCTCGTTCTGGACGATCTCGGCGTCCTGCGCGACGTCGGCGACGATCGTCGGCGCGACGAAGAAGCCGCGGTCGCCGACGCTGCCGCCGCCCGTGACGATCGTCGCCTTCGCAGCCTGGGCGCGCTCCACGAAGCCCAGGACGCGCTCCTGCTGCTCGGCCGAGATCACGGGGCCCATCCCGATGTCGTCGTCGGTCGCAGGGTCGCCGACGGTCATGCCCTCGACGGCCGTGACGGTGGACGAGAGGACGTCGTCGTAGATCCGCTCGGAGACGAGGATGCGCGACGACGCCGTGCAGTCCTGGCCGGAGTTGAAGTAGCCGCCGATCTTGATCGCCTCGGCGACGGTGGCGGGATCGGCGTCGTCCAGCACGACCATCGGTGCCTTGCCGCCGAGCTCGAGATGCACCCGCTTGACCGTGTCGGCGGCGTTCTTCGCGATCAGCTTCCCGGTCGCGGTGTCGCCGGTGAGCGAGACGAGGCGCACGGACGGGTGACGCACCAGGCGGTCGCCGGCCGGGACGCCGTCCCCCGTCACGACCTGGAGCACGCCCTTGGGCAGGATCTCCTGGGCCAGCTCGACGAAGCGCAGCACGGTCAGCGGTGTCTGCTCGGCCGGCTTGATGATCTGGACGTTGCCGGCCGCGAGGGCAGGCCCCATCTTCCAGATCACCATGAACAGCGGGTAGTTCCACGGCGCGATCCCGGCGACGACACCGAGCGGCTCGCGGCGGATCATCGACGTGTACCCCTCGACGTACTCGGCGGCCGCCTTGCCCTCGAGGTTGCGGGCCGCCCCGGCGAAGAAGCGGAGGTTGTCCGACATGATGCCGGGCTCGTCGACCGCGACCCACCACGGCTTGCCGACGTTCTTGGACTCGAGCCGCGCGAGCTCCTCGGCGTTGTCGTCGATCACGTCGGCGAGCTTCAGCAGGAGCTCCATGCGGTCCTTCGGCGTCTTCTCGCGCCAGGTCTCCCAGGCCTTCTCGGCCGCGGCGACCGCGCGATCGACGTCCTCCTCCCCCGACCGCGGCACCTCGGCGATCACCTCGCCGGTAGCTGGATTGAGCACCTCCATCGTCTCGCCGGACAGGGCGTCGACGAACTCGCCGTCGACGAACATCTTCTGCTGGGTGACCGAAACGCTCATCCGCTCCTCCGCGACTCGAGAGACGATTGCGAGACTAGATGATCGCTCGCGCGGCCCCGTTCGTGCGGTCGGTTCGACCGGCGGCGACTCCCGTGCAGTAGAACGCAACCGACCAGCATCCCGCGGACCCGGAGGACGCATGGCCTTCATCGATCTCGTCGCCGAGGAGCACGCCGGCGACGCCGCCGACCTCCTCGCAGCCGACCGCGCGCAGCGCGGGTACCTCCCGAACTACGGGCGGGCGTTCGCCCACCGGCCGGAGGTGTACCGCGCGTGGCGGGCACTCGTCGGCGCCGTGGCCGCGAACATGGACCAGCGCCGGTACGAGCTCGCGACGCTGGCCGCCGCTCGGCGCATCCGCTCGAGCTACTGCATGCTCGCGCACGGGAAGGTCCTGGCGGACAAGTTCCTGACGGAGGGCGAGGTCGAGTCGCTCGCGCGGGCGGAGCCGGCCGGAGGCCTCGACGACGTCGAGCGGGCAGTGATGGAGCTGGCCGACAAGGTGGCGGGCGACGCGACGTCCGTCACGCAGGCAGACGTCGACGGGCTGCGCGCGCACGGGCTCTCCGACGCCGAGATCGCCGACGTCGTCCTCGCCGCCGCGGCGCGCTGCTTCTTCTCGAAGACGCTCGACGGCCTCGGCGTCCAGCCCGACGCGGCCTACCTCGGGCTCCCGCCCTCGTTCCGCGACGCCCTCACCGTCGGTCGCCCGATCGAGGCCGCATGAGGATCCTGGTCGTCGGCACGGGCGGCGTCGGCTCGGCGTTCGCCGCGATCGCCGCGCGCCGCTCGTTCTTCGACCACTGCGCCCTCGCCGACTACGACCAGGCCCGGCCGGCCGCGGTCGCCGGGTCGCTGGACGACGGCCGCTTCTCCGCGCACGGCATCGACGCGTCGAGCCGCGACGCCGTCCTCGACCTGATCCGGGAGACGCGGCCGGACGCCGTCCTGAACGCGGTCGACCCGGTCTTCAACGTCCCCGTCTTCGACGCCTGCTTCGAGGCGGGCGTGACCTACCTCGACATGGCGATGACGCTCTCCGAGCCGCACCCGGACAGGCCGTTCGAGCTGACCGGCGTCAAGCTCGGGGACTACCAGTTCGAGCGCGCGCGGGCATGGGAGGAGAAGGGCCTGCTCGCGCTCGTCGGCATCGGCATCGAGCCCGGGGCGGCCGACGTGTTCGCCCGCCATGCGGCCGATGAGCTCTTCTCGGCGATCGACGAGGTCGGCGTCCGCGACGGGGCGAACCTCGTCGTCGAGGGGTACGACTTCGCGCCGACGTTCTCGATCTGGACGACGATCGAGGAGTGCCTCAACCCTCCGGTCGTCTGGGAGCGCGACCGAGGCTGGTTCACGACGGAGCCGTTCTCGGAGCCGGAGGTGTTCGACTTCCCCGAGGGGATCGGGCCCGTCGAGTGCGTCAACGTGGAGCACGAGGAGGTGCTGCTCGTGCCGCGGTGGGTCGAGTGCCGTCGCGTGACGTTCAAGTACGGCCTCGGCGACGAGTTCATCGAGGTGCTGAAGACGCTCCACAAGCTCGGCCTCGACCGCAAGGAGCGGATCCGCGTGAAGGACGTGGAGGTCGCTCCGCGCGACGTCGTCGCGGCCGCGCTCCCGGATCCGGCGACGCTCGGCGAGCGGATGACCGGCAAGACCTGCGCCGGGACGCTCGTGACGGGAACCGGCGTCGACGGGCGGCCGCGGAAGACCTACCTGTACCACGTGGTCGACAACGAATGGTCGATGCGCGAGTACGGCGCGCAGGCGGTCGTCTGGCAGACGGCGCTCAACCCGGTTGTCGCCCTCGAGCTGCTCGCGTCGGGCGGGTGGTCGGGGACGGGCGTGCTCGGCCCGGAGGCCTTCCCGGCGCGGCCGTTCCTCGACAAGCTGGCCGAGCTCGGCTCGCCGCACGGGGTGCTCGAGCTGGCACCGTAGTACGCGCGGCAGTGGACCCGCTTCCTGGGACGATCAGCACTCTGCCGTCCGACTCGAACGGGAGGGGCCCCGCATGGCCGTGCCGGTGACCATCGAGAACTTCACCCGTGCCGAGACCGACCGGATGTTCGCTGCGCTGCAAGCCGAGGCAGGCGGTGTCAACCGGCTCCGTCACAACCGCACCCCGACTCCGATCGACCATCAGCCGGTGATCCGGATGAACCGCGACACGCTCTACAGCTCCGCGGTCGTCGACATCTCCAAGGGTGCGACGGTCACGATCCCGGACGGCGGGAGCCGCTAGCCGATCATGGACGGCTGGAACTACACCGTCCGCCTCTACCGGCCCAGGCCAGAGGTGCTCGACGGGTCCTGGACGTTCCCTGCGCTCGAGCCCGGCTAGACCCTGCGGCCGCGCTCGTCGTCGATCTCGACGATCGCCTCGATCTCGACGCACATCCCGAACGGCAGCTCGGCCATCCCCACCGCGGAGCGTGCGTGGCGACCGGCTTCGCCGAAGACGTCGAGGAAGAGCTGCGAGCAGCCGTCGATCACCGCGGGCGTGTCGGCGAAGCCGGGAGCCCCGTTCACCATGCCGAGCAGCTTCACGACGCGCCGCACCCGGTCGAGCGAGCCCAGCTCGGCGCGGATCGCGCCGAGCAGCTGCAGTCCGGTGAGCCGTGCGGCCTCACGGGCCTCGGCGACGTCGAGATCGGCACCGACCTTGCCCGTGAGAAGCTCGCCGTCGGGCCCGACCGGCCCGTGGCCGGAGAGGAAGAGCAGCGAGCCGCTGCGCACGGCCGACACGTAGAGCCGCGGGCCGCTCGGCGGCGTCGGGAGCGAGAGACCGAGGTCGGCCAGGCGCTGCTCGGGGGTACGGTCGCCCACGGGCCGGATGATACGGCGGGCCTCGAACCTGGCTCTTCGCGCCGCTGACGCGCGCGGCTGTCGATTGTGGGGATAGCCGTACGTCTAGGTCTCGAGATGCGTTCTAGGATCGGCGAATGGCGCAGGTGATGCTCCGCGCACCGCTCTCCGAGCTGTGCGGCGGCCGCAGCCACGTCGTCGCGGGCGCGACCGTCCGCGACGTGCTCGTCGCGCTCGAGCGGGCGCACCCGCCCATCGCGGGCTGGGTGCTCGACGAGCAAGGCCGCATTCGCGAGCACGTCAACGTCTTCGTCAACGGCGTGCACGGAGAGGAGCGGACGCAGGTCGCCGACCACGACCGCGTCCACGTCCTCCCTGCGATCACGGGAGGCTAGGTGGGCCTGCCCGCGCTTCTCTCGACCCCGACCGATGAGAAGCCTGGCCGGTCGCCGTCTTCACTCGCATCCCATGACACCACCACCGACGCGCCCAGCGTCTCGGCCCGGCTCGCCCCATGCGGGCCGGAGACACGACAACAGCACCGGAAGGAGCGCCAGGAATGACCGAGCTCTTGGTCGGCACGAAGAAGGGCCTCTTCAGGCTCGAGGGGGACGCGGGCGACGGGTTCGAGATCACCGCGCGCGCGTTCGCGGGCCAGAGCGTCGAGTATGCGATGCGCGACCCGCGCACCGGGCGCTACCTCGCGTCGGTCACGTCGTGGTTCTACGGCCCGAAGATCTGGGTCACCGACGACCCGACGGGAGAGTGGGAGCAGGCGGAGGGGACGACCCTGCCCGAGGGTGACGAGAAGGCGCTCGAGCGAATCTGGGTGATCGTGCCCGGCGAGGCCGACGGAGTGCTCTACGCGGGCGGCGACCCGGGCCCGCTGTTCGAGAGCCGCGACGGCGGCCTCACGTGGGCGCTGAACCACGGGTTGTGGGACCACCCGACGCGCCCCGACTGGAACCCCGGGAACGGCGGCCTCTGCCTCCACACCATCGCGCCCTGGCCGGGCGACCCGTCGAAGCTCCTCGTCGCGATCTCGGCCGTCGGCGTCTGGCTCACCGACGACGGGGGCGAGACCTGGCGGCACTCCAACGAGGGAATCGTCCCCGACTACGTTCCCGAGGAGACGCGCGACCAGAACCCCATCCAGCACTGCGTCCACGACGTGCGTCGCGCGCCGGGCCGTCCCGAGCGGCTGTTCATGCAGTTCCACGGCGGCGTCTACCGCTCCGACGACGGGGGCGGGAACTGGCTCGACATCGGCGAAGGGCTTCCGTCCGACTTCGGGTTCCCGATCGTGGTCGATCCGGCCGACGCCGACAGCGCCTACGTGATCCCGCTGATCGGCGCCGAGGATCGCACGCCGCCCAACGGGGCGGTGCGGGTCTGGGAGACCCGCGACGCGGGCGCGTCGTGGCAGGCGCGCGGCGACGGCCTCCCCGAGCGCGCGTACCTCACCATCCTGCGAGAGGCGTTCGACAACTCCGGCGAGGGCGAGGGCCTCGAGCTCTACTTCGGCGCGACGTCGGGCGAGGTGTTCGGCTCGAAGGACGCCGGCGCGAGCTGGACACAGGTCGCCGACCACCTGGCCCCGGTGTACTCGGTACGCACGGCGTGAGGGTCAGAGCGCGGCGAACACGCGCCGCGCTCCCTCCACGCCCTTGAGAACGTGCTCGCCGCGGTCCTCGAACTCGAGCCCTGACCCGGCGACGAGGTCGTGCGTCGTTGCGCTGACGAGCACGTCGCCCGCCCGGCCGACCGACATGATCCGGGCGCCAACGTGCACCGCGATGCCGTGCGGCTTGTCGCCGTGCGGCCGCTCGATCTCACCCGTGTGCACCCCTGCGCGCACCTCGAGCCCGAGCTCGCCGAGCGCCCGACGCAGCGCGAGACCGCACCGAATCGCCCTGGCCGGCCCGTCGAAGAGCGCGAAGAAGCCGTCTCCCGCCGTGTCGATCTCCTCCCCGTCGAAGCGGGCAAGCTCGCGCCGCACGACCCTGTTGTGCTCGGCGAGGAGCGCGGCCCACGCGGCGTCCCCGAGCTCCGTCGCCCGCTCGGTCGAGCCCACGAGATCGGTGAAGAGCACGGTGGCCAGCACGCGATCGGAGACCGGAGCCGGGCGCACCCCGGTGAGGAACTCCTCCACCTCGTCGAGGACCTGGTCGGGCTCGACGAACGGCACGTGGTCGTCTCCGGCGAGCTCGACGAACCGCGCGCCCGGGATCCGGGCGGCCAGGTACCGCCCCTCGTCGATCTGCGCGTCGAGGTCGCCCGTGCGATGGAGGACGAGCGTCGGGCACTGGACGCTCGACAGCAGCGCGCGAACGTCGACCTGCGAGTTCATGAGGATCAGATCGCGCGCGCCCGCTGGGCTGAGGCTCGCCCGGCCTCGGCGCTGCAGCCACGTGGTCATCGAGGCGTCCGCGTTCGGAGCGATGGTCGAGAGGTCGAACTCCTCGCCCCACGTGGCCTCGAGCGCGATAGCGTCGCGCAGCCGTTCCTCGCGCGTCGGTGCCCAGGGGTAGTCGTCGTCGGGGTCGCGGCGCTTGGCGTACACCCCGTAGAGGACGAGCGCCCGCGCGCGCTCCGGGTACGAGGCCGCGAACAGCACGCTCAACGGCCCGCCTTCCGAGTAGCCGAACAGCGCGGCCGACTCCGAGCCGACCGCATCCATCACGGCGCGGACGTCGTCCATCCTGGTCGCCAGGTCCGGCAGGCCTACCGCCCTGTCCGAGAGGCCCGTACCGCGCTTGTCGAAGCGAATCAGGCGCGAGAACGAGCCGAGCCGATCGAAGACCCGAGCGCTTCCGGGATGCTCCCAGTCGATCTCCAGGTGGGAGAAGAACCCGGGAACGAGGACGACGTCGAGCGGGCCGTCGCCTGTCACCTGGTAGGCGATGCTGACGTCGCCGCTCCGCGCGTACCGGATGGGCGCCGTCATCGGCCGTCGTGGGGAGCTGCACGGGTCATGGACGCGCCAAGAATCGCAGCCCGAAGGCCCGCCCGTCGGGGACAGGCCCTCGAGCGGCCCGCGAGCGAGCTCCGCCCTACTTGACGGTCGTCGGGATGCCCGTGATGTCGCCGGCGGCGAGCTGCTGCTCGACCTCCTCCACGGCGGCGACGTCCTTGGCGTTCGCCTTCGGGCTGAGCTTCCCGAGCCCGACGCCCTCCTGGTCGATCCCGAAGACGATGTTCTTCCCGCCCACGAACGTCCCGTCCTGGAGCGCCTTGATCGTGAGGAAGACGGCGCTGTCGACGCCCTTGAGCGCGCTCGTCAGGACGTGCGGCCCGAGGAACGACTGGTCGCCGTCGACGCCGATCCCCCAGACCCCCTCGTCCTTCGCGGCGGAGAGCGCACCGAGCCCGCAGCCGCCCGCGACCTGGAAGACGACCTTCGAGCCCGCGGCGATCTGGTTGAGCGCCAGCTCCTTGCACTTCGCCTGGTCCTCCCAGTCCTGGGAGTAGCCCCAGGCGACCTTCGTCCCCGGGACCGCGGCGAGCGCACCGGCCCGGTACCCGGCGATGAACCGGTCGACCGGCGGCTCCTTGAAGCCACCGACGGCGCTGACCGACTTCCCGCCGGCGCGCTTCGCCTCCAGCGCGCCCAGGTAGCCGACCAGATAGCCCACCTGCTCCTCGCGGAACAGGAGGCCCTGGACGTTCTTCGGCTTGCCCTTGAGCGACGTCTGGTCGACGTCGACGATCGCAAAGCTCGCGTTCGGGAACCGCTTCGCGACAGCCGCGATCGCGTCCCCCTGCGCGAAGCCGACGCCGATGACCAGGTCGAAGCCCTGCCGGGCGAGGGTCGACATGTTTGGGATGTAGTCCGCTGCCGTCTTCGCCTCGACCACGCGACCCGTGATGCCGAGCTCGCGCTCGGCGCGCTTCAGCCCGTTGAACGCGAGCTCGTTGAAGCCGTTGTCGTTCAGCTGGCCCGCGTCGGCGACGAGCCCGACCTTCAGCGCCGGGGTGGCGGTGGTGTCGGTGGCCGTCGTCTCGCCGGTGGCCGCGTCGCTCCCGCCGCAGCCCGCGGCGATCGCCCCGGCTGCGACGGCGACGGCCGCGGCGGCGAGAAGTCGGTACGGCGGTCGTCTCATGCTCGTGGCTCCTGATTTCCGGTAGTTTTTGACTGTGAGTCGTAAACTAGTGCCCGAGTCTAGCAGACCGCGTCACGCCACCCTCGCGGTCGTGCTCCAGGTGCGCGACGGCGCACTCCAGGCGCTTCTCTGGCAGCGCGCCCGCGACCCGTTCCGCGGTGCGTGGGCGCTTCCGGGCGGGCTGCTCGATCCCGGCGAGACGCTCGAGGCGTCGATCAGGCGCCATCTCGCGGCGAAGGTGGACGTCCGAGAGGTCTCTCACCTCGAGCAGCTCGCGACGTACGACGACCACGACCGCGACCCGACGGTATGGGAGCTGGCGACCGCCTACCTCGGCCTCGTCCAGCTCGGCCTCGACCCGCACGTGCCGGACGACACCCGCTGGCATCAGGTCGAGGACCTGCCACCCACCGCCTACGACCACGGCGAGATCGTCCTCGCGGCGCGCGAGCGCCTGCGCGGAAAGCTCTCCTACTCGAACGCCGGCTTCGCCCTCGCGCCTCCCACGTTCACGCTCGCCGAGCTGCGCGAGGTCTACGTCGCCGCGCTCGGCCACGAGGTGTCGGCGACGAACCTGCGCCGCGTGCTCGAGCGGCGTGCGGTGATCGAGCCGACGGGGGAACGGCGCCCGTCCGGCCGGGCCGGAGGACGCCCCGCCGAGGTCTTCCGCTTCCGCGACCGCCACCTCGCCATCACGGACCCCTTCGCCGCGCTCCGCCCGCGCAGGTGAGGCGTCAGCGCGCAGGAGCCCAGGCTCGATCCGCGAGCCGGCTCGTGAAGTCCATGCGCGCCGCTTCTCCTCGGAATCGCCTCGCTGCGATTCTCGATCACGGCGTCCGTGGTTTCCACCGATGCGGGCCCCTGAGAGCGGGCGTAGCCTCCGCAGTGCTCGGGGACCGGCTCGGCGTGTGAACCGAGCATCGGTCCGGCGGGCTCGGTCCCCGACATCTCCTGACGTAAGGGACACGGCCGGAATCGACGATGATCCGGGCGGGAGATGAGTCGACGCGCAGCCAGTCTCGTCGCGGTCGCCTCGCTGCTGGCCGTCGCCGCCGTGTCCGGGACCGCCGTCGGCCGAACGGCGAGCGCCGCGACGCACGCCCGAGTCGCGCGCGTGATCGACGGCGACACGATCGTCCTCGAGAACGGCGTCCACGTGCGTCTCCTCCAGATCGACACGCCGGAGCCCGGCACCGGCGAGTGCTTCTCGCGGGCCGCCGGCCGCGAGCTCCGGAGCCTCCTCCCGGCAGGTGCGGCCGTGACGCTCGAGGCCGATCCGCTCCTCGATCAGGTCGACCGGTACGGCAGGCTGCTCCGCTACGTCCTCCGCGGAGGACTCAACCTCAATCTCGAGCTCGTGCGTCGCGGTGCCGCCACCGTGTGGTTCTACGGCGGCGATCGAGGGAGGTACGCCGCGCCGCTCCTGGCCGCGGGAACCGCCGCGCGCAAGGCCCGCCTGGGCCTCTGGGGAGCGTGCCCGCGGGCGGTGTGGGACCCGCTCTCGCCCGCGACGACCGGCCCCGGGACGGTTCCGCGCTCGTCGCAGCCGAGGCCGATCGCCGGGGGCCGCTGCGACCCGTCGTACCCCACCGTCTGTATCCCGCCTCCGCCGCCCGACCTCGACTGCGCCGACATCCCGTACCGGAACTTCCGTGTCCGACCGCCCGACCCGCACCACTTCGACGGTGGCGGGGACGGCCTCGGCTGCGAGCGCTGATCAGGTCGCGTCGGCGTCCGCCTGCAGCTGCTCGACCCACGCCTCCCACTCGGGCGTCACGTCGGCAGGCCGCTCGACGCGCCGGTGCTCGAGCTCCTTGCGGTAGACGCGCGCCACCCGGCGGAGCTCCTTGCGCGCCGTGAGGCGATCGCCCGCCTCGCGCGCCACGTACCCGGTGAGCACCTGGTGCCGGGGCGAGCCGGGCGGCCCCCAGCCGAACGCCTCCTCCGACGCCGTCCCGTCGAGGAGTCGCCGGAGCACGACGGGGAGCGATCGCCAGCCCGCGAACCAGAGGCCCGACGTGCGTCCGGCCGAGGACAGATCGTCGTGCCCGGCCTGGACGTTCCCGCGGACGTCGCAGTGGACCTGGCCGGGGCGCGGACGCCCCTCGTGCTCCGGGACGGCGTGGAGCCTGGGGACGAAGCGGAACCAGATCCCGAGCTCGAGCGTGAGCCCTCCCCTGTGGGCCTTGCAGTGCAGCAGCTCGACCCGGTCGTCCGAGCGAGCGCCAGAACGTCCGGCCGGCCGAGTCGTCGAACCCGGCTCGCCGCAGGGCGGGCGCAAGATCGTGGCGGACGAAAGCGGACGCCGCCCGCTTGCGTTCCTTCGCCGCGGGGTCGACGTTCTGCCGAACTGCCCGTCGCTTCTCCCGCCGGACGCGTTCGTCGCGCGCGAGCGTCTCGTCGACCGGCTCGCCGACGATCTCCGCGATCCGCTTGAGCAGGTCGCGCCGCCGGATCTCGCCGAGGAGCATCCGCAGCTCGGCCCGAGCCGGAGCCGTGCCGATCGAGGCGAGCGCCTCGACGGCGCCGCTCGCGACCGCCTGTGACAGGGCCGTCGTGACGGTGGGAAGCGGCGATGGCGCGGCGCACCGAAGCGCGAGCCGACCGAGCAGCGGCATGACCCACGGCTCGTCGACGTCCGCCGTAGCCCAGGCGGCACCGCGCGCGAGCACCTCGTTCTGCGGTGCGAGGAGCCACATCGGCGGCAAGGGAACGCCGGACGACGTCAGCTCGATCGTGAGCAGCGGGGTCAGCAGACGGAAGAGCAGGTCGCCGTAGCCCGGATGCGACGCTGCGAGCCCGGCCGACGTGCGCCGCCATGCCTTCGTCGGGCGTGACCGCGTCGCGGCGGCGAGCAGCGCGAGCAGCTCCTGCGTGCCGCTCCAGATCTCGGACTCGCGTCGGAGCGCCTCGGAGGCGAGCTCGGCCCACCCGTCGCGCGGGTCGATGATCGACAGGTCGAGCAGCCCACCCGGCACGTTCGCGGCGAGGAGCGCGCGGATGCGCCGCCGGACGCTTTCCGCGTTGCCGTTGACACCCGAGCCGAGCTCCTCGACGGCCGAGGCCGCCCGCTCGAGCGCGGCGACGACGGTCGGCGAGCCCGGCTCGGCACCGAGCAGGTGGCGAGCGGCGGCGACGCCGAAGGACAGGGTCTCGAACGACCGCGCCAGCACGCGGTCGGGACGCATCGTCGACGCGCCGAGATCGAGCAGGAGCTCGACGTCCTCGGCCTCGTACGGCAGCCGCCGCCGCTTCAGCGTCTCGAGCACCTGAGCCGGGAACACGTCGGCGCTCTCGACGCGGACGATGCCGTTCTCGCGCGCGGCGACCTCCTGCAGGCGCCGCCGCTCGATCGCGGCGGCGGCCGCCGAGACACCGACGGACACGAGGCGCTTCGGCGGCTCCTGGAGGAGCACCCGACCTTCGGACGTCTCGCGGAGCCGGGCGGTCCCGCGGTAGGCCGACGACGCGACGAGCATCGCGTCGAGCGCCTCGGCCCGGTGTCGCCGAAGGAGGTCGTGCTGATCCGTGCGGAGCGTGTCCACCTGTGAGCCATGATCGCGGAAGGGGATGACGGCCGACCTCCCCCGACGGAGGAGTCGGAGCTCAGCGAGCGGCGCCGACCCGTGCGACCGCGCGCAGCGCGTCTCCGACCTGGAACCCCACGACCACCTCGCCGTTCGAGACGTGGGTGACGAGCTCTACCGGGTCGGAGAGGTCGATCGGGTCGCGGTAGTCGAGCTCCGCCGTCAGCGGCGCCCGGACGTCGACCGGGCTCGAGCGAAGGACGTCCTCGACCGCCTGCCAGTGGACGGCGTTGTTCACGTGCCCGTGGAGGTCGACGTCGGTCGTGCGCAGCGCCCAGGCCGACCGCGGCGCATCCGCGGGCGGAGCCGGCAGCTCGAGCCGTGTCGAGACGGGCCGGCCCGCCGTCGCGTCCGCGTAGAGGCCGAACGACTCGATCCGCGCCGGCCGCTGGTCGGGCCCGAGGTGGATCCAGACGCTGTCCACCTCGATGTTCCCGCCGCCGTCTCCGCGGAGCGACCAGCGCCGGCCCGCGGCGATCGCAGCGAGCCCGCTGCACCACGTGACGAGCTCGACCTCGCGGTCCTCGAGGAACGGCGAGCGAACCTCGACGCGGATGCGCCGGACGAACCACAGGTGATCGGGCACCCCCCACCCGGTCTCCTGCACGTCGTCGATCGCGACGTCCTGGAGGAACCGCGCGACCGCGTCCAGCCGCAGCCGCCCTTGCTCGTCCATGTCCGCCAGGCGGATCTCACGCCGGGACGCGAAGCTGCGACCGTCCGTCGGGACCGGGATCGACGGGTCGAGCATCAGCGCACCAGCCGCTCGAAGAGCTCATCGAGACATTCCTGCGGGTCGTCGCAGAGACCCGTGTGAACCTCGGACGGCTGGATGATGGTGCTCGACGGCGCGACGAGCCAGTGGAAGCGGGCCGTCGTGTCGAGAGCGGCGATCGGCCCCGCGCCCGGGTCGCCGGACGCGATGCGCTCGATCGCAGTGAGGTGGCGATGCGCCGCGTCGAGGTCGACGTCGTGCGCGATCGCCCGCGCGCGGTCGTCGTCGAGCGCGGTGCGCGCCCCCAGGAAGTCGAGCGGCCGGCAGAAGACGATCACGCCGACGTTGACCCGCTCGCCGCGTTCGATGTCGGGGACGAGCCTGACGACCGCGTAGGAGAACGGCTCAGCCACGCGCGCGCTCGGCTTCCTCGACGAACCCGCGCGGCTCCTCGAGCCGACGCAGCAGGTAGTCGACGTAGACGCCACGGCCCACGGGTCCCAGCCACTCCTCCGGGATGCCCACGACCACGTCCTCGAGCAGCTCGGGGGTCACGCGCCCGGCGAGTCGGCGATCGGCGTCCTCGATCGACGACGCATACGGCAGGAGGACGTGGTCGCGGACGGCCTCGAAGGGCCCCCGCGCGTGCTCGGAGTCGACGTCGGCGGCATGGTGGAAGTAGAGCGCAGCGCCGTGGTCGATGAGCCACAGCCGGCCGTGCCACCAGAGCAGGTTCGGGTTCTGCGGCGTGCGGTCGACGTTCGTCGCGAGCGCGTCGAGCCAGACGACGTCCGCGGCGAAGTCCGGCTCGGGCCCGGGCCCGGCCGCCGGGCTGAACGGGAGCGCACCGGGAAGGAAGTCGACGCCGAGATTGAGCCCGTCGCTCGCGAGAAGCAGGTCCTGGATCTCCGGGTCGGGCTCGGCGCGGCCGATCGTCGCGTCGAGCTCGAGCAACACGAGCTCCGGCACCGGGAATCCGAGCGCGCGCGCGAGCTCCCCGACGACCACCTCGGCGACGAGCGCCTTCGGCCCCTGGCCGGCGCCGTGGAACTTGAGCACGTACAGCCCGTCGTCGTCCGCCTCGACGAGGGCGGGAAGCGACCCACCCTCCCGCAGGGGCGTCACGTACCGCGTCGCCGCGACCCCACGCACGCCGGCGAGCCTATCGCGGGGCGTCACCGGATCACCCCTGCGAGCGAT
>CAWAXS010000029.1:0-27763 GCA_963786055.1 uncultured Actinomycetes bacterium
TCTCGAGCCGCAGCTACGTCTGGGGGGCCTTCATCGACGGCTCCCTCGACACGAGCTACAACGGCGTCTCGACGCCGGCCGACGCCGCCTTCTCGGCGGTGCGGGCCGAGCCGCTCCGCGAGCAGCTCCACGCCGCGCTCGCCGGTTGGGGCGCGTGCTACCCGCCCGACGTGACGGTCACGACGACGCCCGCCGCGCCGCCCGCCGGCCAGGACGGCTACTTCAACGCGGCCGACCTCGCCGCCAACGGCGGCGGGATCACGGTCAACGTCTCGGCCACCGACGACTCCGGCGTGACCAACCTCGTCTGCACCGACAACGGAAACCCTGTCGCCGTCTCCAACCAGAGCGGCTCCAACCCGCGGACGGGATCGTTCACCCTGACGACGGACGGCACGCACCAGGTGGAGTGCGAGGCGACCGACGGCATGACGCCCGCGAACACCGGTGCGTCCGCCGGCTCGGCCAACACCGCCACGGTGAAGATCGACGGCACGCCGCCGACCGTCACCTGCCAGGCGCCGCCGCCCGTGTTCGTCCTCAACGGCCCCGGCGGCTCCGTCTCCGCAACCGTCACCGACGCCACGTCCGGCCCGCTCTCGTCACCCGTCAGCGGCCCGGCGATCGTGACCTCGGCCGGCGCGAAGACGATCGACCTGACCGGCAAGGACCGCGCCGGGAACGCGACGACCAAGGCGTGCGCGTACATCGTCGCGTACAAGTTCCTCGGCTTCGACGAGCCGCTTCCGGCAGACCACCGCAAGGCCGGCTCGACGATCCCCGTGAAGTTCAGGCTGGGCGACGCCAACGACGTACCGATCCCGGACGCCGAGGCCGCAGCGCTCGCGGCAGCGTGCGAGGTGCGCGTCTTCTTCTCGGGCGGCAACCCGAGCCCCAACTGCGCCGAGTACAAGGCGGGGCCCAACCGCTTCGAGTTCCTCCTGCGGACGCCCAAGGGCGTGACCGGACCGCAGGTGATCACGATCCGCGTGTTCGACGGCGCGGTCGTGATCAACGAGGAGGACAGCCCGATCGTGATGACCTAGGTGGACGACTCTGTGGGGCCCGGTTCACGCCGGGCCCCACGTCCCGTTCGGCCATCTTGACCCCGAACGACCGTGTAGGCACCCTCGGGGAGTGGACGAGGAGCAAGGCATCTACCGCGATGAGGTCTTCACGATCATGGGTGCCCTCGCGGACGTCACGGTCGACGTGCGCAAGATCCTCGGGTACATCGAGGGAGACGACGATGGCGAGGAAGAGGAAGAAGATCCAGCCCCTGACACCTGAGGAGGAGTCGGCGCGGGAAGAGCGCTACCAGCGATTGCTCCGCGCGATCGAGCGGCTCCGGATCGAGCTCGCGACCGGCAAGCGGCCGGCCGCCTGACGCTAGAGCCCGTACGCCTCGAGCAGCCGCAGCCAGAGCTCGGAGCGCGTGGGGAACGACGGCACGGCGTGCCACAGGTCGTCGAGCGGCACCTCGCCGACGACCGCGATCGTCGCCGCGTGCAGCGCCTCGGCGACCTCGGAGCCGGTGATCGTCGCGCCCACGACGACGCCGCGCTCCTCGTCGACGACGAGCCTCGCGGTGCCGGGGGCGTTCCTCCCGACGAACGAGCCGCCCGCGTTGCCGCTCGTCTCGACCTCGACCGTCCGCACGGGCAACCCGGCCTCCTCCGCGGCGGCGAGCGTGAGCCCGACCGCGCCCACCTGCGGGTCGGTGAAGATCACGCGCGGCGAGGCGCTGCCGTCCGAGCGGAGGCGAACCTGCTTGCCGAGGATCGCGTCGGCGGCGAGCCGGGCCTGGTACTTCCCCATGTGCGTGAGCAGCGCGCGTCCGTTGACGTCGCCGACGGCGTAGAGCCAGTCCTTCCCCGGGACGCGGAGCGACTCGTCCACGCGCATGTGCTTTCCCGGCTCGAGACCGACCGTCTCGAGGCCGAGGTCGGCCGTCCGCGGGGTCCGTCCGATCGCGACGAGAATCTCGTCGGCTTCGACCGTGGCGCCGTCGCCGAGCTCGACGCGCACCGCGCCGTTCCGCTCGACGGAGGACACCGTCGTCTCGAGCCGCACGTCGACGCCTCCCTCGCGGAGGGCAGACTCGACCTCGGCGCTCGCGAACGGCTCCTCCCGCTCGATCAGCCGCGGCCCGCGGTGGACGAGCGTCACGCGGGAACCGAGCGACGACCAGGCCTGCGCCATCTCGACGCCGACCACGCCGCCGCCGAGGACGAACAGCCTTGCCGGCACCCGCTTCGCCGTCGTCGCCTCGATGTTCGTCCAGGGCTTCGCCTCGGCGAGGCCCTCGACGTCGGGGATCGTCGCGGAGCTTCCCGTCGCGACGACCACCGCCCTCCGCGCGACCAGCGCGTACGAACCGACGACCACGCGCCGCTCGCCGTCGAGCCGGCCGTGCCCGCGCACGAGGGCGACGCCTCGCTCCTCGAGCCAGGGCAGCATCGAGGAGTCGTCGAGGTCGTGGACGACCTCGTCGCGGCGGGCGAGAACCGTCGCCACGTCGAGCTCCCCGACCTCGATCCCCGGCACCCGCCGCGCCTCGGCGACGAGCTCGCCCGGCCGGAGAAGCGCCTTCGAGGGCATGCAGGCGAAGAAGGAGCACTCGCCGCCGACCAGCCGCTCCTCGACGACCGCGACCGAGAGCCCCGCCTCTCCGAGACGGCCGGCGGCCACCTCGCCCGGGGCTCCCGCCCCGATCACGACAACGTCGAGCTCGCGCTCGTCCACGCTCCGACCTCCCTTCGCGACGGATCAAACCACGGCCAGCCCGTGGTGCGTGGGGCCGGCCCACCAGGACGGCCGGCCCCAACCTGAGTACCCGTCCGTACGCGCCGCTACTCGTCGGCGGAGATCGGGTGGTTCGCGCGGAAGACGCCGCTGGGATCGACCGCCGCCTTCACCGCGCGCAGGCGCCGGTAGGCGTCCGCCCGGTAGAAGGTCGCCGGGTCGGTCTCCTCCTCGGTGAAGTTGAGGTACTGGCGGCCCGTGTCGTACGGGGTGAGCGCATGCCGGACCATCTCGAGCTGCTGCCTGTTCGCGGCGTAGGTCTCGTCGTCGAACACCATCCCGAGAGCGAACGTGAGGTACTCGGAGTCCATCGCGGCGAGCGCGCCGTGCCCCTCGCCCGTCCGTCCGATTGCGCCGCCGAGGTGGCGGATCTCGGCCGAGACGAGCGGTGAGTCCGAGCCCGGCCCTGCCGCCCGGACGAAGCGGTCGATCGCCGTCGCGTCGAGCTCGCCGAGCATCATCCCCTCGCCGGTGTACGGGACGGGCTCGGGCGGGTCCATGTGGAGCTCCGCGATGCCGACCGGAGGCACCATCGCGAACGTGTCCATCGCCGGTCCGAGCGCCCGGAGCGGCGCGAGCAGGTCGGCGCCGTCGGCCTCGGTGCCGATGTACACGGCCTCGACCACGGCGAACTTCCCGCCACGCAGGTGCTCGAGCAGCTCGTCGAGCGGCGGGAACTGGAGGATCCGCCCGACGGAGGTGATCTCCTCCGGCACCGTCCGCGTCCAGTCGAGCCACGCGTGCAGCACCTCGGAGGAGCGCTCCCAGGGGAAGAACAGGACGCCGGCGTAGACCTCCGGGATCGCGTAGAGCTGCACCTCGAGCGCCGTCACCACGCCGAAGTTGCCGCCGCCCCCGCGCAGCGCCCAGAAGAGCTCGGGCTCGTTCTCGTGGTCGACACGGCGGAGCTTTCCGTCGGCCGTGACCAGCTCGATCGCGAGGACGCTGTTCGTCGACAGCCCGTGCTTGCGGGCGTACCAGCCGACGCCGCCGCCGAGCGAGTAGCCCGCGACGCTGACGTCGGGCGTCGAGCCGTGCAGCGCCGCCAGGCCGAGCTCCGAGGCGCGCGGCACGACGTCCTCCCACTTCGATCCCGCGCGGACGCGCGCGACGCGACGCTCGACGTCGATCTCGACGCCGCGCAACTTGTCGGTGCGGAGCAGGATCACGTCGTCCATCGCGCCGAGCGGCTCGGCGTTGTGGCCGGTCCGCTGCGGGGCGACCTGCAGGCCGTTCGCCGCGGCGAAGCGGATGATCTCGGCGACGTCCCGCTCGTCCTCGGGCACGGCGACCGCCGTGGGCTCCTGCGTGAAGGCGAGGTTGAAGGCCAGCGTCGCGGCATCCCAGCCGGGCTGGCCCGGCTCGATCACCGCGCCGCGGACACGTCGTCGGAGGCCCTGGAGGGCGCTGCCGGTCTCGAGTGCGGTCATTGGGTTCCTCGTTTCAAGGTAGTTGCGATTGCAAGGAGTCCCAGGATGGCCTGTGGGGGATGTCGGGACAGTCCGGCTCACCCTCCGGTGCAGGTACGGTGGGCCGCACTTCGCTCGCGTGCCCGCCGCCCCGGTGTCTGGCTTGAGCCAGACACCTCCTCCTGGGCTTGCGCCTACGACGCGCCAGGTGTCTGGCTGAAGCCAGACACCTCTTCCCTCAACCGCGCCGCACTGCAGCCGGTGTCTGGCTTGAGCCAGACACCTCCTCCTGGGCTTGCGCCTACGACGCGCCAGGTGTCTGGCTGAAGCCAGACACCTCTTCCTTCAACCGCGCCGCACTGCAGCCGGTGTCTGACTTCAGTCAGACACCTTCTCCTCGGTGTTCGCGGCTGCAGCCAAGCGGTGGCGACGTACCCTGAGGCGGTGCCGAAGCGCCGGCTCCGCCTGACCGACGCCGACAACGCCGAGATCGAGGCCGCTCTCACCGAGCTCCGCCGTCAGCTCGACGTCACTGTCGGCTTCGCACCCGAGGTCGTCGCAGACGCGGAGCGCGCAGCGCACTCGCCGCGCCTCCCCGACGCGGACGAGCACGCGATTCCGTTCGTCACCATCGACCCGCCCGAGTCGATGGACCTCGACCAGGCGCTCCACATCGAGCGCCGCGCCTCCGGATACCGGGTGCGCTACGCGATCGCCGACGTTGCCGCGTTCGTCACGCCGGGCGGGCCGATGGACACCGAGGCCCACGAGCGCGGCGAGACGCTCTACGCTCCGGACGGCAACGCCCGCCTCTATCCACCGGAGCTCTCGGAGGGTGCGGCCAGCCTGCTCCCCGACCAGAAGCGGCCGGCGCTCGTCTGGACGATGGACGTCGACGAGACCGGCGAAGGCATCGAGGTGCACGTCCGCCGTGCGCTCGTCCGCAGCCGCGCCAAGCTGAGCTACGAGGGCGTTCAGCGCATGCTCGACGACGGTTCGGCCGACGAGGTCCTCGTCCTGTTACGGGAGGTCGGCACGCTGCGCCAGGAGCGGGAGGTGCGCCGCGGCGCTGTCAGCCTGCAGCTCCCCGAGCAGGAGGTTGCCCGCGGCCCCGACGGCTACGAGCTCTCCTACCGCGCCCCGTTCCCGGTCGAAGGCTGGAACGCCCAGGTCTCCCTCATGACGGGCATGGCCGCCGCCGAGCTGATGCTCACCGGGGAGGTCGGGATCTTGCGGACGGTGCCCGAGGCCGACCCTGCCAGGCTTGCGCGGCTCCGCCGGATGGCGAAGGCCCTCGACGTCCCGTGGGCGAAGGACATGAGCTACCCCGACTTCGTCCGCACGCTCGACCCCAACGTCCCGCAGCACGCAGCGCTGCTCGCCGAGGCCGCGGGGCTGCTGCGCGGGTCCGGTTACACGGCCTTCGATCACGACGCGCCGAAGGATCCCATCCACGCCGCGCTCGCCTCGACGTACGCCCACACCACGGCGCCGCTGCGGCGACTCGTCGACCGCTACGTCGGCGAGGCGTGCGTGGCGCTCTCCGCCGGTGAGGAGCCGCCCGAGTGGATTCGCGCCGAGCTGCCGAGGCTGCCCCAGGTGATGGAGGAGTCGGCCCAGAAGGCGAGCCAGTACGAGGCCGGGATCGTCTCGACGCTCGAGGCGGCGATCCTCGAGCGGAGCGTCGGGCAGACCTTCGAGGCCGTCGTCGTGGAGGTCGACAGGGACGAGGACGGAGGCACCATCCAGCTCCGCGACCCCGCGGTCACCGCCCGCTGCGAGGGCAAGGAGCTTCCCCTCGGCGAGCGCGTCGAGGCGCGCCTCGAGCTGGCCGACGTCATGAAGCGTCAGGTCCGCTTCGCCCTGGCGAAGAGCGGCGAGGTGTCCGACTGAAGGCGGACATCCGACCTGGCAGAGGCGCACCAGCAGCCAGGTGTCTGGCTTGAGCCAGACACCACCCGCACCGAGTCGAGCGCGCCCCCGACCACGGTGTCCGACTTCAGTTGGACTGCGCCGTTCCCGAGGAACGCTGGGTCTAGCCGCCCGCGGCGCGCTTCCGCGCGTTGAGCTCGCGGTAGCGCTCGATCATCTCGAGCAAGCGCCGGTCGAGATCCGCCCGCCGCTCGAGCTCTGCGCGCCATTCCTCAGGTGTCATCTTCTTCCGACGTTTCATGGTCGTCCTCCGGAGGCTCGATCAAGACGCCGTGGATCTCGTAGACGGCCGCCTTGATGTCGAAGAGGGCTTCGAGCATCAACTGCGTCGCCTCGTTGTCATCCACTCTCCGATGGTGCCTCGCGGTCGGCAGCTTGGCAAGACGTCTCGGCCGTGCATGCCGATTCGGGACGTCCCTCCTCGGTTGTGACCATTGTTGAACTGCAGCCCCGGAGTTAGTAGCCTGCCCGCCCGGATGGACCTCAACGACTGGATCCTCTCGCTGCACCTCCTGTCCGCGTTCGCGCTCGTCGGTGCGGAGGTCGTCTTCTGGATCATGATCGTCGCGCTCTGGGGTACCGACAGCACCAGCCGCGTCGACTCGCTCATGCGCGTGTCTCAGGTCGGGACCGGGATGATCGCCGTGGGCTCGCTCGGCACGATCGTCTTCGGCATCTGGCTCGCGATCTCGCTCGACCGGTACCAGGTCTGGGACGGCTGGGTGCTCGCGGCGATCGTGCTCTGGGCGATCGCGGTCGAGGTCGGACGGCGCGGGGGAACCGCGTACGGCACCGCAGGCATGGAGGCCGGCAGGCTCGCCGCCGCCGGCACCGCGACGAGCCCGGAGGTGGCGGCGACCTTCGGCGCCTCGCGCGCGTTCTGGCTTCACACCGCCAGCAGCGTTCTGATCCTCCTGATCCTGATCGACATGATCTGGAAGCCGGGCGCATGACCAGCCTCCTCGCATCCATCCGCCCCGACAGCTGGAACTTCCCGCTCTTCCTGCATGTGCTCGGAGCGATGATCCTCGTCGGCGCGGTCACGACCGCGGTCGTCGCGCAGCTCACGGCGGGCGGCACGTCGGAGCCCGATCGGATGCGCCGCTTCTCGTTCCGCACGCTCCTGCTCGCCGCGATCCCGGCGTACATCGTGATGCGGATCGGCGCCGAGTGGCTGTACTCGAAGGAGTTCGGCGACACCGAGGACGACCCGACCTGGATCGGGATCGGCTACGGCACCGCCGACGCAGGGGCGCTCGTGCTGCTCATCGCCGTGATCTGCGCCGGGATCGCGTCGTGGAAGTCGAAGAGCGGCCTCGCGAAGGCTTCCGGGATCATCGCTGCGATCGCGCTCGCCGGATGGATCGTCACGATCTGGGCGATGGGCGCGAAGCCCAGCTGACCGAGCGACCCCGAGAACGGCACACCGACGCGGCTACGGTCCCCGCGTGTCGGTAGCCCGCGCGGTCAACGACGTCGTCCGCTTCTGCCTCGAGATCGCGTCCCTCGCGGGGCTCGCCGTCTGGGGCTGGCGCACGGGCCCGACCGGCGTGAACGTCGTCCTCGCGATCGCCGCTCCACTCGCCGCGGCCACGCTGTGGGGCGCGTTCGTCGCACCCAAGGCGCCCCGCCACCCGCGAGATCCGTGGCGCCTCCTGCTCGAGGCGACGGTCTTCGGCGCGGGAACGCTCGCCTTCGCGGCAGCGGGGCTCGGGACGGCCGCCGCCGCCCTCGGCGTGGCGTCCGCCCTCCACCTGGCGGCAACGTTCCCTCTCGGACAACGCGGCCCGGCCGCGGGCTGAACCCAGCCCGACAGGTGTCTGGCTGAAGCCAGACACCAGCTCTCCACCCCTCGGTGTCTGGCTGAAGCCAGACACCAGCTCTCCACCCCTCGGTGTCTGGCTTCAGCCAGACACCTCCTCCCTAGCCGGCCGGCTCCTCCCCGCGAACCAGCTCCGCCACACGAAACGTCTCGGCCCCGAACAGCACGAGCCGCGCCTCCTCGACGGACGTCTCGACCTCGCCCAGCGCGCGGAGTGCCTGCCGGATCGCATCCTCGAGCGGCCAGCCGAACGCCCCGGACGAGATCAGCGGGAACGCAACGCTCGAGGCGCCGAGCTCGTCCGCGACCGCGATCGAGCTCGTGTAGCACGAGCGCAGCACCTCGCTCAGGTCGAGGCCGGAGGCATACACGGGGCCGACGGTGTGGATCACCCACCGCGCGGGGAGGTCGCCCGCGGTCGTCGCCACCGCCTCGCCGGCGGGCAGCCCCGCGGGGTAGCGGGATTCCCGCAGCGCCCTGCACTCGTCGAGAATCGAGGGTCCGCCTCTGCGGTGGATCGCCCCGTCCACCCCGCCCCCGCCGAGCAAGGTCGAGTTCGCGGCGT
This sequence comes from uncultured Actinomycetes bacterium, assembly GCA_963786055.1. Classification (GTDB taxonomy): domain Bacteria; phylum Actinomycetota; class Thermoleophilia; order Gaiellales; family Gaiellaceae; genus Gaiella. The sequence goes on from CAWAXS010000029.1 coordinate 8,534, forward strand.
TGACGATCGCGTCCACGTCCTGCTGCGTGATGTCCCCTTCGACGATCTCGATTCGCACGGCCGCATCATGCCGCGGCGCATGTCACGCGGGTCTAAGCGCTCGCCGCTCGTGCCGTGGCGGGCCGCGCAGCGATCAGCAGCTCCAGCTCGTCGTAGACGACCTGCACCTGCTCGCGCGTGAGCGAGTCGACGTCGGAGACGCCCGTGAGCCGCTCGACGAGGGCGACGACGGCGTCGCGGTCGACCTTCCCGTCGGGCCCGACCAGCCCGGCCGAGCGCGCCATGCCGAAGACCCTGCGGATCTGCGGCTCGGACGCCGGCCGGGTGTCGCCGCGGGCGCGGAGGCGCACGTATGCGGCGTGGTCGAGCTCCACGGTCTCGGGCGCGATGCCCTCGTCGAGCAGGATCCGCAGGAGCGCCACGGTCGCCAGCACGTCGCCGCGCGCGTCGTGCGCGTCCTCGAGCACGACGCCGCGCCTCTCGCAGATCGACTCGAGCCGGTGGCTCGCCTCGGTCGGCTCCAGTAGCCGAAAGGCGTCGAGCGTGCACGCGACGCCGGCGGGCCTGTAGTCGATCCCGGCCTGTGCGAACGCGTGCACGAGCATCGGCAGGTCGAAGCCCGCGTTGTGCGCGACGAAGACGGCGTCGTCGAGCAGCGTGAGCAGCCGCCCGGCCACGTCCGCGAACCGCGGCGCCCCCGCGACCGAGGCGTCGTCGATGCCGTGCACTGCCGTCGCCTCCGCCGGGATCGGGCCCGTGGGCCGGACGAGCGTCGCGAACCGTGCCCTCTCGACGCCATCCGCGTCGAGACGGACGACCGCCAGCGAGACGATCTCGTCCCGCGTCACGTCCGTCCCGGTCGTCTCGCAGTCGAACACCGCGTACGCGGCCGGCGGAACGACCTCACCGCGGCGGCCGACGGCCCCCGGCAGGCCGGCGAGGCCGGGGACGATCCGCATCACCCTGTCCGCACGGGACATGGGACGAGCATGTCGCCGCCACCGGACGACCCTTCGCGCCGCCATCCTCATGCCGGGACATCCCCGGCGCCGAGCCCGCGGCTTACGCCGTCTCTGCGAGCTCCACGAACCTGCACACGGCGCTGACGAGGCGCATCTGCGCGACGGTCTTGCAGTCGGCGTCGAGGAGCCGCGGAGCGCAGACCAGCACGGCGCGGCATTGCGCGCGCGACGTCGCGACGTTGAACCGGTGCCGGTCGAACGCGAAGCCGACACCCCGGGGGGCGTTCTCCGTCGTCGAGCTCGCCATCGAGACGAACACGACGGGCGCCTGCTGCCCCTGGAACTTGTCGACGGTCCCGACGGCCACGTCCTCGGGAAGGCGCGACCGAAGCATCCGCACCTGGGCGTTGTAGGGAGCCACGACGAGAACGTCCTGCCCGCCCAGCGGCCGCATCTCGCCGTACTCGTCGGTGAACGGCGTCCCGAGCATGCCCGCGATCGCCGCCGCGATCGCCTCCACCTCCTCGGGCGAGGACTGGCCATGCCCCTCGTGCTCCACCGGGATCCACGCCGGACCGTTTCCGAGGGCGAGCGAGCGACGGGCCGTCACGGGCGCGTATCCGAGCCTCCCTTCGTAGTACGCGTCCGAGGTGAACGCGCAGAGCTCAGGCCGCAGGCGCCAGGTCTCGGCGAGGAACAGCCCAAGCTCGGGCCGAACGGTGACGTCCTCTCCGAGCAGATGCTGGAGCACGGAGCGCCCCGAGCCTTCCGGGTGCGAGCCCTGGGAGACCTGAGGCAGCTGGTTCGGGTCGCCGAGCAGGACGAGAGAGCGAGCCGAGGTCCCCACCGCGAGCACGTCGGCGAGCGCGAGCTGACCTGCCTCGTCCACGAAGAGCACGTCGATCGGCCGCTCCGCCACGTGGAGGTCGACCGCCTCGCGGGTCAGCGCCCAGCCGGTGCCGGCGACGAGGTCGAAGACGGGGTCGGCACAGACGTCGACGTCGCCCGACGAGACGATGCAGCGGCTCTCGAACGCCGTCTCGGACCCCTCCTCGTCGCGCGCCCGCTTGACGCCGCGGAAGGCGAATCCCTTCGTGTCCGCCTCGTGCTGGATCGCCCGCAGCAGGTTGTGGATCGCCTTGTGGCTGAGCGAGGTGACGCCCACCCGCTTTCCGGCGTCCATCAGCGCGACCGCCATCCGCGCTCCCTGCCAGGTCTTGCCCGAGCCGGGCGGCCCCTGGACGAAGAGATAGCTCTCGCCCAGCGACAGTGCCGCCTCGACCGGGTCGACGCCGAGCCGCACGTCGGGCACCCGCTGCTCGAGGAGCGCCGTCAGCGCCCGATAGCGCCCGAGGTCACCCCCCGCGTACGCGCGGACGAAGCGGAGCAGCGCGTCGCGCTTTACCCAGTCCTCGATCGGCTGGCCCGAGGTCAGCCCTCGCGGCAGCGGCTCGTCCACGCGCTTCGTGCCGCGGAGCAGCGTGACGATGCCCTCGTCGTCGTTCACCCGGAGACGGAAGCGCTTGCGATCGTCCGGGCCGAACCCCTCGCGGTCGAGCTTGTGCTCCTGCGCGGGGAAGGTCATCCGGTACGCGTGGCTCTTGTCCTCGACCTCGGGAGGTCGACGCTCCCACGTGAGGCCGCCGATCGCGGTGCGATCCTCGACGAGCTCCTGATCGTCGAGCTGTGGCCAGCGAAACCACGCCCACCACCCGGGACGCTGCTCGCGCTGGTGGTAGTCGACGAGGTGACCGAGCAGGCGCCGCGGCGAGCCCTCCTCGGCTCCCTCGAGCAGCAGCGCCTCGAGCGCCGCCCGCTCGGCGTCGCGCTCCTCGGCCGCCTCGCTCCGCTGCCTGAGCTCGGGCGGCGTGCGCCACGGCATCTCACGGAGCCGCAGCTCGAGGAGCCACTCGTGCAGCTCGACGGTCGAGCGGCAGTCCTCCTCGTTGTAGCGCTCGACGTCGTCGAGCAGGCCGTCGTCCCCTGTCTCCATCCACTCCTCGAAGCGGACGACCGACTCGTCCCCTCCCGCGACGTCCGCGGTGCGGACGAACCCGTAGAGCTTCTCGATCGCCTTGATCGAGTAGCTGTCGACCGAGGCCTGGAGCGCCTGCTTGACGACGCGGTAGAGGTCGACGAGCACCTCCCCGCGCAGAAACGCGTCGACCTCCGGCTCGCGCGTCCCGTGCTCGCCCATGAGCCGCGTGAGCGCGGTGCGCTCGTAGGCGGCGTAGTGGTAGACGTGCATCCCCGGGTGGCGGCGGCGGCGCTCGACGACCCAGTCCACGAAATGCTCGAAGGCACGTCGCTCGCCGTCCCGGTCGGTTCCCCAGAGCGCCTGGTAGACGACCTCCCCGGATTCGTCGCGGTAGCACCAGCCGAACAGGTACTCGAGGCCGCGTGCGGTCTCGTAGAACGGGTGCCCCTCGAGGTCGAGCCAGACGTCGCCCGGGTCCGGCAGAGGCAGGAGCCGGAAGCCGCGCTCCTCCTGGTCGGGCAGGAGCTCCCAGCACAGCTCGCCGGTGACGCGGCCGCGGAGCTGCAGCTCGGCCTGCTTGCGGATCGTGGCGAGCGTCTCCGGCCGGATCCCGTCGACCGTTCCCGCATCCGCCACGAGCGCGGTCCCGTCGGTGTCGGACTTCAGTCCGACACCTCCGCCGCCGCCCGACAGCGACCCGAGCGCCTCGAGCGTCCCCACCCCCGTCTCGATCAGCCGCTCGGCCCACCCGCGCCGCATCCCGGCGACGAGCATGAGGTGATCGTCGTCGACGAGCTGCTCGCGGCACAGCCGGCGGAAGTCGCAGATCCCGCAGTGGTCGCAGGGCCACGGATACGTGTCGTCCCGGCGATCGAGCGCGGCGAGGAACCGCTCGCGCACGCGACGGTGGTAAGCCTCGAACTCGGCGACGCGGAACGTCTCGCGCTCGCCGCGCCCGTTCTCGACGTGGATCCGCTCGACGGGCGCGCCCTGGATCCGCGCGACCTGCTCGGCGTAGAAGCAGAGCTGCAGGACGTGCGCGGGCTTCGCCGACCGCGCGAGCTTCGTGTCGACCGGCTCGTACCGCCCGTCGAGCTGTCGTTCGAGGAAGTCCGCGAAGCCGCGCCAGCGCCCGTCCTCGAGGTACGGCTGGTAGATGACGTCCGCGAAGCCGACCCGGATCGCCTCCTCGGTCAGCCGCCGGGCCTCGTCGGGGTCGAACGCCTCGTCGTCGTAGGTCGGGATGCGGACTATCGAGCGGCCCTCGGTCTCGAGCCTCGCGAGGTACGTCGCCTCGTGCTCCTCCCCCTTCCGGAAGATCAGGTCGCGATGCGGCGAGTCCAGGTGCGGGCGCTCGAGCTCTCCCCGCACGACACGGACCGAGAGCGTCGTCAGGTGCGGGCAGGCGAGGTGCGCCGAGAGGTCGGAGGGTGAGAGCCCGATCGTGCCGTCGTCCGCGACGCGCATCGATCGAGTATCGACGCTCCGGCGGTCGGGTCTTACGTCACCGCACGCGGCGAACGTCGACGCAAGGACGTGGTGTCCGACTTGAGTCGGACACCTGAACTTCCGCGGGACAACGCAGCCACTGAACGCGGAACGGATGCGTCCGCGCCGGCCTCGGAGGCCGGCGCGGACGCGTCGTAAGGGCGTCCTACAGCGCGATCCGCGCAGCGGTCGCGCTCGGACAGCCCCGCCGCACCAGGCTCACGGCCCAGTGCAGGTCGATCTCGGTGCGGAGCGCGAGCTCCACGGCGTCGGCGATGTCGTAGCCGGCGCGCAGCAGCTCGTCGAATCGCCAGCGTCTGATCTGTTCCATCTCGGGGAGGACGCCCTCCTCGACCTGTGCCGCAGCCATCGGTTCCCCCTTCCCCCCAATGTGCCGATGTGCACGTTCTGACGGAACCTACTCCCAGAAGCCATCCCTCGATCGAGTGAAGCGCGCTCCCGGGCTCCTCAGTGCGGGTGGGGCCACCTATCTGATGCAGACGATCTCGACGTCCACGTCGAGCTTGCCCCACGTACGGTCCGCCGTCACCGCCGGCGCGCCCAGCCGCCGGGCGAGCACCAGGCAGGCGCGGTCTGCGAGCGATAGCCCCGTGCGCTCGAGCGGGACGGCCAGCTCCCCCGCAGCTCGCGCATCGTCGGCGTCGAATGGCACGATCGAGATCCCCGTCTCGGCGAACCCGTTGGAGAGCGCGTCACCGTCGACACCGGCGCGCCTGAGCTTGCCGAACGTCTCACACCAGTTGACGGCGGAGATCACGGCCGCGCCGAGGCGCTCCCGCACGATCGCAGCTCCCGGCTCGTCGTTCAGCAGTGCGAGAAGCGCCGACGCGTCGAGGACACAGCCCTCCGCGTCCATCACCGCTGCGACTCGCGCCGCGCCTCCGCCCGGCGTTCCGCAAGGAGCTCGTCGACCAGGGAACGCTGCGGCTCGACGGCCCCACGAACGAGTGCCTGCAGACGCTCGACCGCCGCATCGCGAGGCTCGAGCACGATGCCCCGGCCCTCCACGCGTGCGAGCAACTCGGCGCCCTCCTCCAGCCCGAGAGAGTGACGCATGGCAGCAGGCAGGACGACGCGTCCCTTCGCGCCGAGGTGGACAGGGATCGCGTTCATGACCCTCATTGTGACACACAAGACGAGAAGTGGGATAGGTGTCTCAATAGGACACTTATCACGGAGGTTGGCACGACTGCACGGTCAAGCGAAGTCGTGAACGAGGAGCGCTCCTGTCGCGCGTGCCAGGCGGCGATTCAGATGGCAGGTCGCTCCAAACGCGCAGACCAGCCCGGGGCTCTGGCTTCAGCCAGAGCCCTGCCTTTCGTGCTCAGCGCCGCACGACGACGAGCCGGTCGGCGCCCGACTCGGCGCCCCACACCTCGCCCGGCCGCCCGAGCAGCTGCCGCACGTCCGCGCCTGCGCGGAGCGGCACGCGCGTGAAGCGGCCCGTCGCCGGCACGAAGCGCCACAGCCCGCTGCGGCCGAAGTCGGTCAGCCAGACGACGTCTTTGTCGTCGACGTAGACGGCGTAGGGCTGAGCCGGCCCGGGGACGTCCCACTCGCGCCACTTCCGCGTCGCAGGGTCGTAGCGCGCCACCTTCCCGGCGTTCCACTCGCTGACCCAGATCCGCCCCTTCGAGTTCGACCACACCCGGCGTGCGCCCTGGCCGGCGGTCGGCGGTCGGATGACGGTGGCCTTGCCGGTGCGCACGTCGATCTCCGCGATGTGGCTTCCCGCGAGCGAGGCGTAGAAGACCCGGCCCTTCGGCGTCGTCGTGATTCCGTACGGCCCTGTCCCGAAGGGCGCACGGAAGACCCGCATGGCGCCCGTCTTCGGGTTCAGGCGGCCGTAGATGCCGCTCTGCCCGGTGAACCAGAGGATTCCGCGCTTGTCGAACGTCGCGGTGTTGAGGTTCGCGTTGCCCGCCGAGGGGGGCAGCCGGAAGCCGCGAAAGGCGGTGGTGCCGGGATCGACTCGGACGATCGCGTTGAGCCCGCCGTCCGTCACCCACGCGGCGCCGTCGGGCCCGACGATGACGCCGTGCGGCGCCGACCCGTCGCCGAGCGGGATCTCCGTCGTCCCCCCCGTCTTCGGGTCGAGCCGGCCGAGCTTGCCCGTCGCCTGGGCCGTGTACCAGACCGTCCCGTCGGCCGCCGGCGCGACGTCGTGTGGGTGCGAGCCCGCGGGCACGGGGTACTCCGTCACCTGCAGCCCGGTCGCCGCCGTCGAGGCCGGTCGTCGCAGCGTCCCCCACTCCCCCGGCAGGACGCGTCCGACGACACGGAACTTGCTGTTGCCGAGCGGCCGGAAGACGATCGCCTCGCCCTCCTCGAGCGACTGCCCCGTCGTCTCCTCGACGACGATGTTGTGTGTGACGAGCACGTCGATCTTCCCCGGCGCCGGCCGCGTGCCGAGCAGCCTACGCGCGTCGCGGATCTGCTTCCGCCAGGCCGCGTCGTGCTGGGCGGCGATCGTGTTGAGCAGCGCCGGGTGCACGGTCGCGCGCCCGAACGCGAGCCGGGCGGTTTCGAGCGTACGGCAGTAGGCGCTCGAGTAGACCTTGCCGACAGGGAGCCCGAGGCGCCGCACGCCGCGGCCGATCGCGCGCGCGTCGGCACGCCCCTGCGCAGAGAGGTTCCGCTGCGTGGAGCAGTCGCTGACCACCACCGGATCCTGGTCGGGCTTCGAGAAGTCCGTCGCGGCATGCCGGAGGACGAGCACGAGACCACCGGCGCGAAGCGTGCGGACGAGATCCGGGCTCGGCGCTGCGGTCGCACCCGCGACGAGGGTCGCGGCCAGCGCGACGAGGAGAGCTGCAACGAGCGTGCGCGAGGACGGCATCAACTCCTCCTTGCCGACGACCCGTCCACGGTAGCCCATCGGGGACGCCGCCCTGTCTACGATCACCCGATGGCAGAGAGCACGCGGGTCTACTCGACGGCAGACGGGGACCTCAGGAAGACCGCCGACCGGGACGCCCGCCGGCGCCCGGCGCCCTCCACGCCGAGCGACGGCATCGTCCGCGTGTCGCGCGAGACGAGCGGCCGGCAGGGCAAGACGGTGACGGTCGTTCGCGGACTCCCGCCCGGCGAGCTCCAGGTCGTCTCGAGCGACCTCAAGCGCCTGTGCGGGTCGGGCGGCGCCGCGAAGGACGGCGTCGTCGAGATCCAGGGAGACCATCGCGCGAAGGTCGTCGCCCGGCTCGAGTCGCAGGGCTATCGCGTGAAGCTCGCTGGCGGCTGAAGCGCCCTGTCAGGCGAGCGCGAGGCGAATCAGCAGGGCTACTCGAAGAGCGTGCGCGTCGCTGTCAGCTGGGGTGCCCGGCCAGACCCCGCCGGAACGCGTTCCGGAGCTCCTCGACCGTGCCGCCCTCGAGCGTGCCGTAGGTGAGCTCCTCCTGCTCGGCCCGGTCGAACAGGTCGAGGAAGGCGGCGATCTTCGGCTCCGGCCGGGTCGGCCTGCGTCCCGGCCGCCACCCGTAGCCCTCTTCGAGCAGGACGAGGTCGTCGCGCTCGCGCTCGGTCAGCGTGGGACCGTGCTGCGCGAGCAGCCCTGCGAGCTCGACGTGCAGCTCCTCGGCTCGGTCGGCCATCGTGCTAGCGCAGGCGGTAGACGATCCGACCCCGGTCGAGGTCGTACGGGGAGACCTCGACCTTGACGCGGTCGCCGGGCCCCATCCGGATCCGGTAGCGCTTCATCTTCCCGGCGGTGTACCCGATCATCTCGTGACCGTTGTCGAGCGTGATCCGGAACATCCGGTTGCGGAGGGACTCGGTGATCTCACCCTCCATCTCGAGCTTCTCTTCCTTGACGGCGATGGCCGCCTCCTTTCGTCGCGAGGGGGACGAGTTCGGCGCCCGTGGCCATTGAGCGGCCACGGGCAGCCGACGTTCAACTACGCGACGACGGAGACGTTGATCGCCTCCGGGCCCTTCTGGCCCTCGCGGGGCTCATAAGAGACCTTCGCTCCCTCGGGGAGCGACTTGAAGCCGTCACCGGCGATGCCGCTGTGATGCACGAAGAGGTCCTTCGACCCCTCGGCAGGGGTGATGAACCCGTAGCCCTTCGCATCGTTGAACCACTTCACGGTTCCTTCTGCCATTGAAATACACCTCCCTTACTCAACTCACGAACGCGTAGGGAAGGCGCAGACGCGCAGACCGGACCCGCTCTAACTCGCCGCATAGGGTAGCAGCAGCGCGTCGAGGAAACCCATTTTCCGTTCAGCGCACGTGATGCCGTGGCGGCCGCGCCGGGCACCACCATGCCGTCCGTGACGGACGACCCGGACGTTCTCGTGCCCGCGCAGATCGTCGGCCCGTCGCTTACCGCGGCCGGACTGGCGGCGTTGGTGTTCGCAGGAAGCGGTCGCGACGACGAGGCAACACGCTGTGGCGAGCTCCAAGACGTCATCGACATCGCCCTGAGACGCGGGCAGCACGACGTGCTCGTCGCCCGGTCCGTCGTCGAGGATGCGGCCCACCTGTGGGAACGAGCGGCAGAGATCCTGGACGGCAGGGTTGCCGAGAGCGCAGACGACCGGTCGGCATCCGAGAGCGCGCAGCAGGCGGAACGACTGCGAGTGCGTGCGCGCAGCCTCGGACGTCTGCTGACGTAGCTCCGCCGACCAACGTCAGGTCTCGTCGTCGCTGCCTTCGCTCGGGTGCCGAGGTCGGGACGGCTCGAGAGTCAGGCGCTCTCGGTCACCGGCGCCGGGGCCGGTGCTGGGCCGCGGAGGAGAACGACCGCGGCGAGGGCGCCGGCCACGAGCAGCAGCGACCCCGTAAGGATCACGTCGTTGAGGCCGCTCACGAATGCTGCCTTTGCGGGCTCCACCAGGTCCGGATGACCGGTGACAGCACGTGTCCCTGCCGAGCTCACGGCGGCACCGAGGGCGTGGGCGTTGTTGCCGGCCGTGGTCGAGAGCGCGTTCTCGACCCGGTTCTCGAGCAGCGCGCCGAGCGCGGCGACCCCCACCGCCACCCCGGCGAGGCGGAAGGTGTTGTTGATCCCCGATGCCATCCCCGTTCGTGCCGGATCCACAACGCGGAGGGCGCCGGCTGCGAGCGCGGGATTGGCGATCCCGATTCCGATGCCTCCGACGACGAAGCCGGCGAGCAGTGCTGTCCAGCGCGAATCGGCATCGAGTCCGTACATCAGCCCCAGCCCTGCCGCGACGAACGCAAGACCCGCGCCGATCATCACCCGGAGCGGCACGCGCGCGGCCAGACGTCGCGTCGCGAGCGGGACGAGGAAGACGAATCCGGTGAGCGGCAGGAACCGTAGGCCCGTCGCAAGCGGTGAGTAGCCGAGGATGTCCTGGAGGTAGATCGACAGGTACGGGAACATCGCGAACATGCCGGCCGCGATGCAGAACGTCGCGACAGAGACCCCGACGAATGCGCGTTGACGGAAGAGCGTCATGTCGAACATCGGCCGCCGTTGACGCAACTCGACAACGACGAACAGGACCAGGAGGACAACCCCGCCAACCAGCGATAGGAGGATCAGGGTGCTCGTCCAGCCACTGGCGTTGCCGCGGAGGATCCCGAAGACGATGAGGAACAGGGCAGCGGAGAACGTCACGAGACCGCTCACGTCCGTATGTTGCGCGCCCTCGTCGCGGGACTCAGAGATACGAGTGAGGGCAACCGCGAATGCGAACACGCCGACCGGGATGTTGACGAAGAAGATCCAGCGCCACCCGAGGCCGTCGGTGAGGAGACCGCCGATCAGCGGACCGGAGGCAACGGCAGCGCCCACCGTGGCGCCCCAGACGGCAAGCGCTCCGAACCGGTCGGGGCCGCGGTACTCGTGGCCAATCAGCGCCAGTGCGGTCGCGAAGAGTGCGGCGCCCCCGATCCCTTGTAGCGCGCGGGCGACATCGAGGGTCGCGATGTTCCAGGCGAGGCCGCAGAGGAGTGAGGACACAGTGAAAAGCAGGACGCCTGCCATGAAGACCCGGCGACGCCCGTACCTGTCGGCGAGCGCGCCCGCAGTGAGGATCAACGCGGCAAGAGTGAGCGCATAGGCGTCCACGACCCACTGCAATCCGGTCAAGCTGGCACCGAAGCGCTGCTGCATGTTCGGCAGTGCGACGACCACGACCGTGATGTCGAGAAGCAGCATGAACGTCGTCAAGCAGACAGCGAGGAGCGTCCACTTCCTCGTGCTGCTGTCGCTGCGTTTCTCCATTCCGTAGACGCTACAGAAGGCTGCTGCGAGCACCGCGGTTCGGGCCGATCCTCGGCGCGGCCGCGGGCCGCTGCGGCGTCCGGGGCGTCGGCCAGCACGCGAGCATCGGCGCGCCGGCCCGACCGAGAGGGTCGGCGAAGACACAGAGTTGTCGCTCGCGACGACGACGCCGCCCATCGACCCTCCCAGCGGCACAACCAGTCGATGACCACATCTCCGAGGTGCTGCGTGCGCTGGCTCAGATCCGGTCAGCTCTGGTTCGTGCAACCGAGGGAGCAGATCGCAGGCCCGTGGTGCGAGCGAACCTGGGAGACGAGCGCGAGAGCACCCCTCCGCCCCCCTGTCTCCGCCTGCAGTTCAACGAGTCGAAAACTGCCGTTCGGGCCGGTGGCGGGCCCGATCGGCGAGGCTCCGCCCTGGAGGGCTCATTCGTTCGTCGAATCAGGCTGGCGAGCCGGGTTCCCCAGCGCTCTCTCGAGCCGTTTGAGCTCGCATGCGCGGAACATCTCTCTCGTTCGCGGCAGTCGACAGACGTACGCGGCGATCACCAAGGCCCTCGACGCCGCCGCTTCCGCCACCTCCGTATTGTGCCCCTCGGTGCGATCGCAACCGAAGCCCGTCGCGGGCAAGGAGGCTCGACATGGCGTGTGCCGGACGAGACGAACTGCCCGAGCAGGAGATCGCACCGGGCTACAGCAGCCGCTTCGCAGACTGGGGCGGCATGACAGTCGGGTTCGAGTTCGCCCCGGCCGGGATGGATGCATCGACCATGCTCGAGGGACTCCCGGACGGCCGCTGCCAGGCGCGGCACTGGGGCATGCTGCTCTCTGGCCGCATCCTCGTCGACTACGGCGATCGCCAAGAGGAGATCGTCGGCGGCCAGGCGTACTACGTCGAGCCCGGCCATCGCATCTCCTTCCTCGAGGACAGCGAGGCGGTCGAGTTCACCCCGACGGACGAGCTCGAGAAGACGTTCGAGGTCGTGCGGCGCAACGCCGCCGCGGCAGCCGACGCAGCCTCGTGACCGACATCGCAGTCGTCGGCGGTGGCGTCACCGGCGCCTCGGTCGTATTGGCGCTGCAAGAGCGCGGCCTCGAGGTCGTCGTGCTCTAGCGGCCACGGGTTCCTGATGCCGCGGCCGTTGCACACATCGTCGCAGCCGGCGTCCTCGGCGAGCCGGACGCCGTCCTCGGCATGCTGGACGCGGGCCGATTCGCCGAGAGACGGCTCGTCCCCGAGTCACAGATCGGGTGAGGCGCTCAGGCGGGACCGGACACGAGCGCGTCGAGCTCGAACTCGACGAGCACGTCGGGGGTGAGCCCGGCAACGAGGTAGGTCGTGTTTGCCGGATTGCTGGCGGCGAACGCCATCACGCGGTGCAAAATAACGCACACGCCTCCGTGCCTCCGAATCAGATGGGAGCGGGTCATGAGTGACGAACAGCCGCCCCGAGCACCTGAGGCGCCCGCGGCGGGGAACCGCCGCACTCTGCTGCCGTCGAGCGGTTTCCTCCGCTTCGTCGGCCGTCGAGCGGCTGCGCTCGTGTTGCTCGCGATCGGAATCACGCTCGTCGTCTTCATCCTCACACAGGCGGTCCCGGCCGACCCGGCTACCGCGAGCCTGGGCGAGCAGGCCGCCGGCGACCCAGCCGCCGTCGCGTCGTTCAAGGCGCACTACGGGCTCGACAAGCCGCTGCCCGAGCGGTATGCGATCTACCTCGGGCATCTGCTCCGGGGCGACCTCGGCGAGTCGACCCAGACGCACAACCCGGTGCGGAAGGATCTCGCGACCTACATCCCCGCCACCGCAGAGCTTGCGTTCTACTCGATCATCGTCGCGATCGTGGTCGGCGTGATCTTCGGCGTGATCGCCGCGATGCGACGGAACCATCCGATCGACCACACCCTTCGCGTCGTCTCGCTGGGCGGCATCTCGATGCCGACGTTCTGGATCGCGCTCCTGGCGCTCTACATCTTCTTCTTCCGGCTCGGCTGGTTCCCCGGCGGCGGCCGACTCGGTGTTGCCGTCGAGCCGCCTCCGCACGTGACGGGCTTCTACACCGTCGACGCGCTGCTCGCCGGGCAGTGGTCGACATTCACGGATGCACTCGATCACATCGTCCTCCCCGCGCTCGTGCTCGCCGCCTTCAACGTCAGCCTGCTTACCCGCTACACGCGCTCGTCGGTGCTCGAGGTGGTGGGGAACGACTACGTCCGCGCGGCACGAGCGAAGGGCCTTCCCGAGTGGATCGTCGTCACGCGCTACGTCCTTCGGGCGGCGCTGCCCGCCGTCGTCACCGTGATCGGCCTTCTCTTCGCGAACATCCTCACGGGCGCCGTGCTTGTCGAGAACATCTTCTCCTGGCCCGGTGTCGGCCAGTACGCGTACATCAGCGCCATCAACCTCGACGTCCAGGCGATCGCGGGTGTGAGCCTGTTCGTCGCGATCGTCTACGTGACGATCAACTTCATCGTCGACGTCCTCTACGGGATCATCGACCCGAGGATCCGGCTCACATGAGCGAGATCGCCGCCTCGAGATCCGACGTCCGAGCGGCGGCCCGAGCCACACGGCCTGCGTGGCGCCAGCCGCTCGCCGTCACCGGCGCGGTGATCGCAGCGGCTTGGCTGATCATCGCGGTCTTCGCTCCGCTGGTCGCCCCCTACGATCCGCTCGCACAGGACTTCACCGCGTTCCAGCCTCCGTCCGGGGCACATCTGTTCGGAACGGACGAGCTCGGTCGCGACGTGCTGAGCCGCGTCATCTACGGCTCGCGATTGTCGATCCCCCTGGCGCTGCTGCTGGTCACCGTCTCCGCCACCATCGGCGGGCTGTCCGGGGCGGCCGCAGGCTATTTCCGCGGCATTACGGACGGAGTGGTCATGCGCATCTCCGACCTCGTCTTCGCCTTTCCCGCGATCATTCTCGCGATGGTCGTCACGGCCGTGCTCGGCCGAGGTGTCCGCAATGCGGTCCTCGCGATCGTGATCGTGTCGTGGCCCTCGTACGCGCGTGTCGTGCGTGGTCTCGTGCTCTCGATCGGGGATTCGGAGTACGTCCAATCGTCGCGTCTCCTGGGAGTGTCGTCGCGGTCGGCGCTCGTTCGCGAGGTGCTGCCGAACGTCGCCGGCCCCGTGCTCGTGCTCGCGACCCTCGATCTCGGGACGGCGATCCTCCTCCTCTCCGGCCTCTCGTTTCTCGGGCTGGGCGCGCAGCCGCCTCACCCCGAGTGGGGCGCGATGGTCGCGACGGGCACTCAGTATTTCCAGTACTGGTGGATGGGCACGTTTCCGGGACTCGCGATCTTCACCGCAGTGATGGCGTTCAACTTCCTCGGTGACAGCCTCCGCGACGTGTTCGACCCGCGAACGGCGCAGGAGGGCCGTCGCGTCCGATGAGCGCGCCCCTGCTCGAGGTCGAGGACCTTCGTGTGCACCTGCCGGCACGCGGCGGCTCGATCACCGTCGTCGACGGCGTCGACTACGCCGTTGCGGGGAGCGAGGTCTTCGGTGTCGCGGGCGAGAGCGGCAGCGGCAAGACGATGTCGGTGCTCGCCCTGATCGGGCTCCTCCCGTCGGGGGCGACGGCCTCGGGACGGGCGCGCTTCCGTGGCCTCGACCTGCTCGCGCTCCGCGGCCGTGCGCTGCGGGACATCCGGGGAGGCGGGATCGGGATGGTGTTCCAGGATCCCATGACGTCTCTCCACCCCATGCTCTCGATCGGCCAGCAGATCGAGGAGCCGATCCGCCAACACCTCGGTGTCCGACGCGCTGCCGCGAGGCGACGGGCAGCGGAACTGCTGGAGGCCGTTCGGCTGCCGGACCCCGAGCGCGCCCTCCGCGCGTATCCACATCAGTTCTCGGGAGGCATGCGCCAGCGTGTCGCGATCGCGATCGCCCTCGCTGCGGAGCCGGAGCTCCTCATCGCCGACGAGCCGACCACGGCCCTCGACGTGACGGTGCAGGCAGGGATCATTCGGCTCCTCGACGCGCTGCGGCGCGAGCGCGGCCTGTCGGTGGTGCTCATCACGCACGACCTCGGCGTGATGTCGGCCATCGCCGACCGCTTCGCTGTCTTCTACGCCGGCCGGGTAGTGGAGACAGGCCCGCGTGACGATCTCCTCCGGCACCCGCGGCACCCCTACACCAAAGCGCTCCTCGACGCGCTTCCCCATCCCGAGCTCTCCGCCGACCACCCCCTTGTCCCGATTGCCGGCTCGCCTCCGGCGCCCGCCGCGGTTCCCGAAGGGTGTGCGTTCCACCCGCGCTGCGCTCATCGTCTCGAGTCGTGTGCGATCGTCGTGCCGGAGCTCGTGCACGACGGTCTCCGCGCGTTCGCCTGCCCCGTCGACCCCTTCGTCCGCGCATGAGCGTCCTCGAGATCGACAGCCTCGAGGTCACCTACGAGCGCCGCGACCGGGTGAGGTTTCGCGCCGTCGCAGGCGCGAGCCTCGTCATCGAGCAGGGCGAGGTCGTGGGACTGGTCGGCGAGTCGGGTTGCGGAAAGTCGAGCCTCGCCCGCGCGGCTGTCGGACTGATTGCACCGACCGCGGGCACGGTCAGGTTCGAGGGCCGCCCGGTCGTGCCGTTGACGCGCCGCGCCCGTTCCGCCGAGTTGACTCGTCTCCAGCTCGTTTTCCAGAACCCGTACTCGTCGCTCAACCCGCGCCGCCGGGTCGGCGATCAGGTCGGGGACGGCATCGCCGTCGGCGGCGCCGGCCGGTCAGGCAAGACGAAGCGCGTTGTCGAGCTGCTCGAGCTCGTGGGGCTGCCCTCGAACGCGCGGTCGCGGTACCCGCACGAGTTCAGCGGCGGCCAGCGGCAGCGGATCGCGATCGCGCGGGCGCTCGCGGCGGATCCGTCGTTGATCGTGCTCGACGAGCCGCTTGCGTCGCTCGACGCATCCGCCCAGGCGCAGGTTGCCAACCTCCTGCTCGATCTGTCGCGGCGGCTCTCGCTGAGCCTCCTCCTGATCTCGCACGACCTTGCAATCGTTCGCCACGTCGCCGACGTCGTATCTGTCATGTACCTGGGCAAGATCGTCGAGTCGGGCCCGACGGAGGCGCTCTGGGCCGACCCCCAGCATCCCTACACGGAAGCGCTCATCGGCGCCGTTCCGCATCCGGATGGGACGGGCACAATGCCCGAGGTCCTTCCCGGCGAGGTGCCCGACCCGGCAGTGCCGCCAGGAGGATGCCGCTTTCATCCGCGCTGCCCTCACGTGATGGACGTCTGCCGAACGGAGGAGCCTTCACTCGACCCGGTGGGCGAGAGCAGGCTCGCCGCGTGCTGGCTGCACGCACCCGACGCTGGAAGAAAGAGATCGATGCCCCGTGCCCCTGCCCACCCACGAATCTGACCCAACCCATCCAGAAACGGAGGAATCGCATGTTTCGACACTCGACTCGCGTCACGATCAAGGTGCTCGTCGCACTCGTCGTGTCGCTAGCCGCCACGACGGCTGCCTTCGCCGCCACCAGCAGGAGCGAGGCTGCGCCGACACTCGTCGTCGACAAGTCGTTCGAGATCAAGACGGCTGACCCGCAGCGCGCGTTCGAGCCGACCGCGTCGATCGTGAACCGCGGTGTGTTCGACACGTTGTTCACCTACAAGGGCAGTGACGTCGCCCACCCCGTGCCGCTGTTGGTGCAGTCCTGGAAGGCCAGCAGCGACGCGAAGACGTTCACGTTCCAGCTGCGCAAGGGCGTGCATTTCGCAGACGGCACTCCGCTCACCTCGGCCGATGTTGGCTTCTCGCTCCGCAGGCTCGTGAACCTGAAGGGGAACCCCTCGTTCCTCCTCGACGGGGTCACGGTCACGCCCGCGGGCAAGTACACGGTCGTGATGCGCTCGAAGACATCCAACACGGCTCTCCCGGCGATCCTCGCCAACACGTCGACCGGGATCGTCAACTCGAAGCTCGTCAAGCAGCACGGCGGTACGGATGCGGCGGACGCCGACAAGACCGACAAGGCCGAGCAGTGGTTCAACTCGTCGAGCTCGGCGGGCGCCGGTAGCGGCCCGTACGTTCTCAAGCAGTACAGCACCACCTCGCAGATCGTCCTCTCCCCGAATGCGAAGTACTGGGGTTCGACGAAGCCGGCCTTCTCGAGCGTGGTCGTGCGGAACATGATCGCGCCGACACAGCTGATCAACGTTCAGCGTGGCAAGTACGAGGTGGCGATCGACCTGTCCTCGCAACAGGCGCTGTCGCTCAAGGGCAACAAGAACCTGAACACGCTGACGACGCCGTCCACGTGGGTGTTCTGGCTGTTCGCAAACAACGACTCGAAGATCTCCTCCTACGCGGCGAACAAGAACTTCCAGCAGGGCGTTCGCTACGCGCTCGATTACAAGGCGATCGCCGGCGTCGCCGGGCCGGGAGCGATCCAGGCACCCGGCGTGATCCCGTCCATGTTCCTCGGCGCATTGCCGCAGAGCGCGGCGGTGAAGCAGAACCTGACGAAGGCGAAGGCGCTCCTCGCGGCGTCGGGCGTGGGGAACCAGAAGATCACGATCGAGTACCCGAGCAACTTCACGATCAACGGCGTGCTCTTCGACAGCCTCGCCCAGAAGGTGCAGGCGAACCTGCAGGACGCTGGCCTGAACGTCGAGCTCGCGGGCTCGCCGGTCGGCACCTGGCTCCAGCGCTACCGCGACGGCAAGATGCCCTTCGGTCTCTCGCTGTGGGGTCCGGACTATCCGGATCCTGCCGACTACCTCGCCTTCATTCCGGGTGAGCTGGTCGGTCTCCGTGCGGGCTGGCCGGCTGGCTCGGAGAAGACCGTCGAGGCTCTCGCGGCGAAGGTGCGCGTGACGACGAACGACGCGGCCCGCGAGAAGCTGTACCAGACGATCCAGCAACGTCTGAACGCCTACGGGCCGTTCTTCCCGCTGCTGCAGCCGACGCAGGTCTTCGTATCTACGAAGGACCTCGCGACGGCGAAGTTCAACGCGGTCTACTCGATCGACGTCACCCAGACGAAGCCGAAGGGCTGAGTCCCGCTCGAGGGGCCCTGGCAGACGCCGGGGCCCCTCGGGTACACGTCCTCAGGTGTTGAAGACGAGCGCATCGGGGTAATCGTTGAGTACGCGGCCGCCGTGCTCCTCGCAGACGATGATGTTCTCGATTCGGACGCTGAAGGTGTCCGGGATGATGATCGAGGGCTCGTCCGTGAAGGTCATGCCGGCCTGCAGCGGCGTCGCGTCCTCGGAGGAGACGAAAGGGCGCTCGTGCACGTCGAGTCCGATGCCGTGCCCCATGCGGTGACGGAAGTGCGGCCCGAGCCCGGCCTCCTCGATCGGGGCGCGGCAGGCCGCGTTGACGTCGCGCGCGAGGGCCCCGGGGCGGCAAGCCGCCCGGCCGGCCTCGTAGGCGGCGAGCATGACGGCGTATGCGTCGAGGAGCTCCTGGGTGGGCTCCCCGGCGACGACGGTGCGGCCGAAGTCGGAGCAGTAGCCGTCGACGACGCCACCGAAGTCGAACATCACGCTCGTTCCCTCGGGCATCGGTACGCGCGCTGTGTGCGTCGAGGAGTCGAGGCTGTCCGGGTCGAGCCCGGTGAAGATGTGCGTCGCGAAGGAGGGTGTCATGGAGCCCGCCGCCTGGAGCTGCTGCTCGACCTCCTCGACCAGCTCAGCCATGCTGACACCCGGCTGGACGCGGGGCGCGACAGCCTCCATCGTCCGTTCGACGGTGCGGCAGGCCCGGCCCATCGCGTCGAGCTCCTCGGGCGTCTTCAGCCGGCGCAGCTCGTTCACGAGCGCTGATCCCGTGCGCAGCCGGTCGAAGCCGAAGACGCGGCCGAGGTTGAGGGTCGTCTCGGCCCACACCCGGTCGCCGACGGCGACCGTGGAAGGCTGTCCGAGCCCTTTCGCGAGCCGCTCGAAGACGGCGTACCCGTCGTCGTTCTCGTCGACGACGACGATCTCGCCGTCAGGCTTCACGGGGAGATCGAATGCGGCCACCATGCGCGGCAGCACGAAGACCGGGTCGGCGTCGGGGCGAAAGAAGCCGCCTGCCACCCAGCCGTGGGCGTACGAGCTCTGCCCGAAGAACGGGATCCCACGCTCGACGCCCGAGAGGTACTCGAGGTCGGCGGAGAGCCCGAGGAAGAGGATGTCGACGCCCTCGGCCCGCATCCGCTCGGACAGGCGCCTGCGACGCTCCGCATAGTCGAACATGCGTCGATCCTACGTCGAGGCAGTGCGAAGGCCTGGCGGACGTGTCCTTTCGGTGCGGCTAGCCTGCCTTCGATGGCCGGAGACAAAGGTCAGCACCTTCCCGGGGCGGACAGGATCGTGGTTGCTGCTCTCGGCGACTCGATCACGGCAGGTAACCCGGGCTGGGATCCCGACCCGGAGCGCCGGAAGCTCGAAGACCCGGGTAATGACGAGACGAGCCAGTACCTCTACTGGGCGCAGGCGCGGGACCCACGCCTCGACTGCCGCAACCTCGGTGTCGGCGGTGAGCGAACCGATCAGATCAAGGCCCGGATTCCGGCGGCCGTGGCCGGCGCAGACGTCCTCGTCATCCAGGGCGGCATCAACGACATCGTGCAGGGCCGCGCCGTCGAACTCGCGGCGAAC
>CAWAXS010000030.1:0-29268 GCA_963786055.1 uncultured Actinomycetes bacterium
GGTGCGTCCACGCGCGGGATGCCACGCGTCCGATTCGGCCATCTTTACGTGAGGAGGCGGGTCAGGCACTCTCGGACGGTGGACGAGGAGCAGGGGATCTACCGCGGCGAGGTGATCACGATCCTGACGGTGCTCGCCGACATCCGAGACAAGCTCGACACGAACATCGAAGCGATCGAAGGAGACGACGGTGAAGAGGAAGCGGCCGATCCGGACTCCTGAGGAGCGCGCACGGAGCGAGGAGGTGGAACGCCAGCTCCGCGAACGGATCGAGTCGATCCGCGTCGAGCTCCGCGCCAAGGGGAAGGAGCCGATCGAGGACATCCAGTACTGGATCGAGCGGCTCCGGATCGAGCTCGCGACCGGCAAGCCGCCGGCCGCCTGACGCTAGATGGTTGATCGGTAATTGGCGTGACGTCCGGGGACGTCCCAGACCAAGCCGGGCGCACCGGCCGGGCGCAGTTCGTAGTGGTGCTACGGGCCGTGCCCGGACGGGGCGATCCGGCGCCGCGTCTGGGGCGTCATCCGGTTCGCGCGAATTGCCGATCAACCATCTAAAGCCCGTACGCCTCGAGCAGCCGCAGCCAGAGCTCGGAGCGCGTCGGGAACGACGGCACGGCGTGCCACAGGTCGTCGAGCGGCACCTCGCCGACGACCGCGATCGTCGCCGCGTGCAGCGCCTCGGCGACCTCGGAGCCGGTGATGGTCGCGCCCACGACGACGGCGCGCTCCTCGTCGACGACGAGCCTCGCGGTGCCGGGAGCGTTCCTCCCGACGAACGAGCCGCCCGCGTTGCCGCTCGTCTCGACCTCGACCGTCCGCACGGGCAGCCCGGCCTCCTGCGCGGCGGCGAGCGTGAGCCCGACCGCGCCCACCTGCGGGTCGGTGAAGATCACGCGCGGCGAGGCGCCGCCGTCCGAGCGGAGGCGAACCTGCTTGCCGAGGATCGCGTCGGCGGCGAGCCGGGCCTGGTACTTCCCCATGTGCGTGAGCAGCGCGCGTCCGTTGACGTCGCCGACGGCGTAGAGCCAGTCCTTCCCGGGAACGCGGAGCGACTCGTCCACCCGCACGTGCTTTCCCGGATCGAGACCGACCGTCTCGAGGCCGACGTCGGCCGTCCGCGGCGTCCGTCCGATCGCGACGAGGATCTCGTCGGCTTCGACCGTGGCGCCGTCGCCGAGCTCGACGCGCACCGCACCGTTCCGCCCGACCGAGGACACCGTCGTCTCGAGCCGCACGTCGACGCCTCCCTCGCGAAGGGCAGACTCGACCTGGGCGCTCGCGAACGGCTCCTCCCGCTCGATCAGCCGCGGCCCGCGGTGGACGAGCGTCACGCGGGAACCGAGCGACGACCAGGCCTGCGCCATCTCGACGCCGACCACGCCGCCGCCGAGGACGAACAGCCTTGCCGGCACCCGCTTCGCCGTCGTCGCCTCGATGTTCGTCCAGGGCTTCGCCTCGGCGAGGCCCTCGACGTCCGGGATCGTGGCGAAGCTCCCCGTCGCGACGACCACCGCCTTCCGGGCAACCAGCGCCTCCGAGCCGACGACCACGCGCCCCTCACCGTCGAGCCGGCCGTGCCCGCGCACGAGGGCGACGCCTCGCTCCTCGAGCCAGGGCAGCATCGAGGAGTCGTCGAGGTCGTGGACGACCTCGTCACGGCGGGCGAGGACCGCCTCCACGTCGAGATTCCCGACCTCGATCCCCGGCACCCGCCGCGCCTCGGCGACGAGCTCGCCCGGCCGGAGAAGCGCCTTCGAGGGCATGCAGGCGAAGAAGGAGCACTCGCCGCCGACCAGCCGCTCCTCGACGACCGCGACCGAGAGCCCTGCCTCTCCGAGACGGCCGGCGATCACCTCGCCGGGTGCCCCGGCGCCGATCACCACCACGTCGAGGGTGCGTTCGCCCATGTCCGTCCTCCCGGTCCGGGGTGTCCGACTTCAGTCGGACACCTTAGGCGGACGTCGGCTCGCCGCGACGAGCGCCTCCACGTCCGATCGCGATGCGTGGGGCCGGCCCACCAGGACGGCCGGCCCCAACCTGGGTACCCGTCGCCTCGCGCCGCTACTCGCCGGCCGCGATCGGGTGGTTCGCGCGGAAGACGCCCTCGGGATCGACCGCCGCCTTCACCGCGCGCAGGCGCTGGTAGGCGTCCGCCCGGTAGAAGGTCGCCGGGTCGGTCTCCTCCTCGGTGAAGTTGAGGTACTGGCGGCCCGTGTCGTAGGGGGTGAGCGCGTGCCGGACCATCTCGAGCTGCTGTCTGTTCGCGGCGTAGGTCTCGTCGTCGAACACCATCCCGAGGGCGAACGTGAGGTACGCCGAGTCCATCGCGGCGAGCGCGCCATGCCCCTCGCCCGTCCGTCCGATCGCGCCGCCGAGGTGGCGGATCTCGGCCGAGACGAGCGGTGAGTCGGAGCCCGGGCCCGCCGCCCGGACGAAACGGTCGATCGCCGTCGCGTCGAGCTCGCCGAGCATCATCCCCTCGCCGGTGTACGGGACGGGCTCCGGCGGGTCCATGTGGAGCTCTGCGATGCCGACCGGAGGCACCATCGCGAACGTGTCCATGGCCGGACCGAGCGCCCGCAGCGGCGCGAGCAAGTCGGCGCCATCGGCTTCTGTGCCGATGTAGACGGCCTCGACCACGGCGAACTTGCCGCCACGCAGGTGCTCGGGCAGCTCGTCGAGCGGCGGGAACTGGAGGATCCGCCCGACGGAGGTGATCTCCTCCGGCACCGTCCGCGTCCAGTCGAGCCACGCGTGCAGCACCTCGGACGAGCGCTCCCAGGGGAAGAACAGGACGCCGGCGTAGACCTCCGGGATCGCGTACAGCTGCACCTCGAGCGCCGTCACCACGCCGAAGTTGCCGCCGCCCCCGCGCAACGCCCAGAAGAGCTCGGGCTCGTTCTCGTGGTCGACGCGCCGGAGCTTCCCGTCGGCCGTGACCAGCTCGATCGCGAGGACGCTGTTCGTGGACAGCCCGTGCTTGCGGGCATACCAGCCGACGCCGCCGCCGAGCGAGTAGCCCGCGACGCTGACGTCGGGCGTCGAGCCGTGCAGCGCCGCCAGGCCGAGCTCCGAGGCGCGCGGCACGACCTCCTCCCACTTCGATCCCGCGCGGACGCGCGCGACGCGACGCTCGACGTCGATCTCGACGCCGCGCAACTTGTCGGTGCGGAGCAGGATCACATCGTCCATCGCGCCGAGCGGCTCGGCGTTGTGGCCGGTCCGCTGGGGGGCGACCTGCAGGCCGTTGGCCGACGCGAAGCGAACGATCTCGGCGACGTCCCGCTCGTCCTCGGGCACGGCGACCGCCGTGGGCTCCTGCGTGAAGGCGAGGTTGAAGGCCAGCGTCGCGGCGTCCCAGCCGGGCTGGCCGGGCTCGATCACCGCGCCGCAGACACGTCGTCGGAGGCCCTGGAGGGCGCTGCCGGTCTCGATTGCGGTCATTGGGGGCTCCTCGTCTCAAGGTAGTTGCGATTGCAAGGAGTCCTAGGATCGCCTGTCGGGGGCGCCGGGACAGTCCGGCTCACCCTCCGGCGCAGGTACGGCGGGCCGCACTTCGGTCGGGCGGTGTTTGGCTCGAGCCAGACACCCTCTCCCTCGAGCACGCGGTCGCGACGTACCCTGAGGCGGTGCCGAAGCGCCGGCTCCGCCTGACCGACGCCGACAACGCCGAGATCGAGGCCGCTCTCACCGAGCTCCGCCGCCAGCTCGACGTCACCGTCGGGTTCGCGCCGGAGGTCGTCGCAGACGCGGAGCGCGCGGCGGGCTCGCCACGCCTCCCCGATGCGGACGAGACCGCGATCCCGTTCGCCACCATCGACCCGGCCGAGTCGATGGACCTCGACCAGGCGCTTCACATGGAGCGCCGCGGCTCCGGGTACCGGGTGCGCTACGCGATCGCCGACGTTGCCGCGTTCGTCACGCCGGGCGGGCCGATGGACACCGAGGCCCACCAGCGCGGCGAGACGCTCTACGCACCGGACGGCAACGCCCGCCTCTATCCACCTGAGCTCTCAGAGGGAGCGGCCAGCCTGCTCCCCGACCAGACGCGGCCGGCGCTCGTCTGGACGATGGACGTCGACGAGACCGGCGAGGGCATCGAGGTGCACGTCCGCCGTGCGCTCGTCCGCAGCCGCGCCAAGCTGAGCTACGAAGGCGTCCAGCGCACGCTCGACGACGGTTCGGCCGACGATGTCCTCGTCCTCTTACGGGAGGTCGGCACGCTGCGCCAGGAGCGGGAGGTACGCCGCGGCGGTGTCAGCCTGCAGCTCCCCGGGCAGGAGGTTGCCCGCGGCCCCGACGGCTACGAGCTCTCCTACCGCGCCCCATTCCCGGTCGAGGGCTGGAACGCGCAGATCTCCCTCATGACAGGCATGGCCGCCGCCGAGCTGATGCTCACCGGGGAGGTCGGGATCCTCCGCACGGTGCCCGAGGCCGATCCCGTGAGGCTCGCGCGGCTCCACCGGACGGCGAAGGGGCTCGACGTCCCGTGGCCGAAGGGCATGAGCTACCCCGACTTCGTCCGCACGCTCGACCCCAACGTGCCGCAGCACGCCGCGCTGCTCGCCGAGGCTGCAGGGCTGCTGCGTGGGTCCGGTTACACGGCGTTCGATCACGACGCGCCGAAGGACCCGATCCACGCCGCGCTCGCCTCGACGTACGCCCACACCACGGCGCCGCTGCGGCGACTCGTCGACCGCTACGTCGGTGAGGCGTGCGTGGCGCTCTCCGCCGGCGAGGAGCCGCCCGAGTGGGTTCGCGCCGAGCTGCCGAAGCTGCCCGAGGTGATGGAGGAGTCGGCCCAGAAGGCGAGCCAGTACGAGGCCGGGATCGTCTCGACCCTCGAGGCGGCGATCCTCGAGCGGAGCGTCGGGCAGACCTTCGAGGCCGTCGTCGTGGAGGTCGACAGGGACGAGGACGGAGGCACCGTCCAGCTCCGCGACCCCGCGGTCACCGCCCGCTGCGAGGGCGAGGAACTGCCCCTCGGCGAGCGCGTCGAGGTGCGCCTCGAGCTGGCCGACGTCGTGCGGCGCCAGGTTCGCTTCGCGCTCGCTCACTGAAGGAAGGGGTGTCGGACTGAAGTCCGACACCGGCGTGCACCAACTCGGTGTCCGACTTCAGTCGGACACCCTCGCCTCTATGAGCCTGCGGCACGCCTCTTCGCATTGAGCTCCCGGTACCGCTCGATCATCTCCAGCAAGCGCCGGTCGAGATCCGCCCGCCGCTCGAGCTCGGCGCGCCATTCCTCAGGTGTCATCTTCTTCCGACGTTTCATCGTCGTCCTCCGGGGGCTCGATCAGCACATCACGGATGTCGTACACGGCGGCCTTGATGTCGAAGAGGGCTTCGAGCATCAACTGCGTCGCCTCGTTGTCATCCACTCTCCGATGGTGCCTCGCGCCTGGTGGGCTGGCAAGACGTCCCGGCCGCGCATGCCGGTTCGGGACGTCCCTCCTCGGTTGTGACCATTGTTGAACTGCAGCCCCGGAGTTAGTAGCCTGCCCGCCCGGATGGACCTCAACGACTGGATCCTCTCGCTGCACCTCCTGTCCGCGTTCGCGCTCGTCGGTGCGGAGGTCGTCTTCTGGATCATGATCGTCGCGCTCTGGGGTACCGACAGCACGAGCCGCGTCGCCTCGCTCATGCGCGTCTCTCAGGTCGGGACCGGGATGATCGCGGTGGGCTCGCTCGGCACGATCATCTTCGGCATCTGGCTCGCGATCTCGCTCGACCGGTACCAGGTCTGGGACGGCTGGGTGCTCGCGGCGATCGTGCTCTGGGCGATCGCGGTCGAGGTCGGACGGCGCGGGGGAACCGCGTACGGCACCGCAGGAATGGAGGCCGGCAGGCTCGCCGCCGCCGGCACCGCAACGAGCCCGGAGGTGGCGGCGACCTTCGGCGCCTCGCGCGCGTTCTGGCTTCACACCGCCAGCAGCGTTCTGATCCTCCTGATCCTGATCGACATGATCTGGAAGCCGGGCGCATGACCAGCCTCCTCGCATCCATCCGCCCCGACAGCTGGAACTTCCCGCTCTTCCTGCATGTGCTCGGAGCGATGATCCTCGTCGGCGCGGTCACGACCGCGGTGGTCGCGCAGCTCACGGCAGGCGGCACGTCGGAGCCCGATCGGATGCGCCGCTTCTCGTTCCGCACGCTCCTGCTCGCTGCGATCCCGGCGTACATCGTGATGCGGATCGGCGCCGAGTGGCTGTACTCGAAGGAGTTCGGCGACACCGAGGACGACCCGACCTGGATCGGGATCGGCTACGGCACCGCCGACGCAGGGGCGCTCGTGCTCCTCATCGCCGTGATCTGCGCCGGGATCGCGTCGTGGAAGTCGAAGAGCGGCCTCGCGAAGGCTTCCGGGATCATCGCTGCGATCGCGCTCGCCGGATGGATCGTCACGATCTGGGCGATGGGCGCGAAGCCCGACTGAGCGTCCAACGCGGAAGGTGTCCGACTTCAGTCGGACACCTCGACGCCGCTACCGTCACCCGCATGCCTGCAGCCCGCGCGGTCAACGACGGCGTCCGCTTCTGCCTCGAGATCGCGTCCCTCGCCGGGCTCGCCGTCTGGGGCTGGCGCACGGGCCCGACCGGAGTGAACGTCGTCCTGGCAATCGCCGCCCCGCTCGCCGCGGCCGCGCTCTGGGGCGCGTTCGTCGCACCCAAGGCGCCCCGCCACCCGCGGGATCCGTGGCGCCTCCTGCTCGAGGCGACGGTCTTCGGCGCGGGGACGCTCGCATTCGCGGCCGCAGGGCTCGGGACGGCCGCCGCCCTCCTCGGCGTCGCGTCCGCCCTACACCTCGCAGCGACGTTCCCTCTCCATCAACGCGGCCCGGCCGCAGGCTGAGCCCAGCCCGACAGGTGTCTGGCTGAAGCCAGACACCAGCTCTCCACCCCTCGGTGTCTGGCTTCAGCCAGACACCTCTTCCCTAGCCGGCCGGCTCCTCCCCGCGAACCCGCTCCGCCACACGAAACGTCTCGGCCCCGAACAGCACGAGCCGCGCCTCCTCGACGGACGTCTCGACGTCGCCCAGCGCGCGGAGCGCCTGCCGGATCGCGTCCTCGAGCGGCCAGCCGAACGCCCCGGACGAGATCAGCGGGAACGCGACGCTCGACGCGCCTAGCTCGTCCGCGACGGCGATCGACCTCGTGTAGCTGGAGCGCAGCACCTCGCTCAGGTCCAGGCCCGAGGCGTACACGGGGCCGACGGTGTGGATCACCCACCGCGCGGGGAGGTCACCGGCAGTCGTCGCTACCGCGTCGCCGGCCGGCAGCCCCGCCGGGTACCGCGACTCCCGCAGCGCCCTGCACTCCTCGAGGATCGACGGGCCGCCCCTGCGGTGGATCGCCCCGTCCACCCCACCCCCGCCGAGCAACGTCGAGTTGGCGGCGTTGACGATTGCGTCCACGTCCTGCTGCGTGATGTCCCCTTCGACGATCTCGATCCGCATGGCCGCATCATGCCGCGGCATGCCGCAACCCAGGTGTCCGACTGAAGTCGGACACCGCGCGCGGCTCGACGGGGTGTCCGCCTACGCGCTCGCCGCGTGTGCCGCTGCGGGCCGCGCCGCGATCAGGAGCTCCAGCTCGTCGTAGACGACCTGCACCTGCTCGCGCGTGAGCGAGTCGACGTCGGTGACGCCCGTGAGCCGCTCGATGAGAGCGACGACGGCGTCGCGGTCGACCTTCCCGTCGGGCCCGACCAGCCCGGCCGAGCGCGCCATGCCGAACACCCTGCGGATCTGCGGCTCGGACGCCGGCCGCGTGTCGCCGCGGGAGCGGAGCCGCATGTATGCGGCGTGGTCGAGCTCCACGGTCTCGGGCGCGATGCCCTCGTCGAGCAGGATCCGCAGGAGCGCCACGGTTGCCAGCACGTCGCCGCGCGCGTCGTGAGCATCGTCGAGCGCGACGCCGCGCCGCTCGCAGATCGACTCGAGCCGGTGGCTCGCCTCGGTCGGCTCCAGCAGCCGAAAGGCGTCCAGCGTGCACGCGACGCCGATGGGCCGGTAGTCGATCCCGGCCTGCGCGAACGCGTGCACGAGCATCGGCAGGTCGAAGCCCGCGTTGTGCGCGACGAAGACGGCGTCGTCGAGCAGTGCGAGCAGCTGCCCGGCCACGTCCGCGAACCGCGGCGCCCCCGCGACCGAGGCGTCGTCGATCCCGTGCACCGCCGTCGCCTCCGCGGGAATCGGGCCCGAGGGCCGTACGAGGGTCGCGAACCGCGCCGTCTCGTCACCGTCGGAATCGAGGCGGACCACCGCCAGCGAGACGATCTCGTCCCGCGTCACGTCAGTCCCGGTCGTCTCGCAGTCGAACACCGCGTAGGCAGCCGGTGGCGCGACCTCACCGCGGCGGCCGACTGCCCCCGGGAGCCCAGCCAGGCCGGGGACGATCCGCATCACCCTGTCCGCACGGGACATGGGACGAGCATGTCGCCGCCACCGGACGACCCTTCGCGCCGCAATCCTCATGCCGGGAGATCCCCGGCTCGGGGCCTGCGGCTTACGCCGTGTCCGCGAGCTCCACGAACCTGCACACGGCGCTGACGAGGCGCATCTGCGCGACGGTCTTGCAGTCGGCGTCGAGGAGGCGCGGAGCGCAGACCAGCACGGCGCGGCACTGTGCGCGCGACGTCGCGACGTTGAACCGGTGCCGGTCGAACGCGAAGCCGACACCCCGGGGGGCGTTTTCCGTCGTCGAGCTCGCCATCGAGACGAACACGACGGGCGCCTGCTGCCCCTGGAACTTGTCGACGGTCCCGACGGCCACGTCCTCGGGAAGGCGAGAGCGAAGCATCCGCACCTGGGCGTTGTACGGAGCCACGACGAGAACGTCCTGCCCGGCCAGCGGCCGCGTCTCGCCGTACTCGTCGGTGAACGGCGTCCCGAGCAAGCCCGCGATCGCCGCGGCGATCGCCTCGACCTCCTCGGGCGCGGACTGGCCGTGCCCCTCGTGCTCTACCGGGATCCACGCCGGCCCGTTTCCGAGGGCGAGCGAGCGACGCGCGGCCTCGGGCGCGTATCCGAGCCTCCCCTCGTAGTACGCGTCCGAGGTGAACGCGCAGAGCTCGGGTCGCAGGCGCCAGGTCTCGGCGAGGAACAACCCGCGCTCGGGCCGAACGGTGACGTCCTCCCCGAGCAGATGCTGGAGCACGGAGCGCCCCGAGCACTCGGGGTGCGAGCCCTGGGAGACCTGAGGCAGCTGGTTCGGGTCGCCGAGCAGGACGAGAGAGCGAGCCGAGGTCCCCGCCGCGAGCACGTCGGCGAGCGCGAGCTGACCCGCCTCGTCCACGAAAAGCACGTCGATCGGCCGCTCCGCCACGTGGAGGTCGACCGCCTGGCGGGTCAGGGCCCAGCCGGTGCCGCCGACGAGGTCGAAGGACGGGTCGGCGCAGACGTCGACGTCGCCCGACGAGACGATGCAGCGGCTCTCGAACACCGTCTCGGACCCCTCCTCGTCGCGCGCCCGCTTGACGCCGCGGAAGGCGAATCCCTCCTTGTCGGCCTCGTGCTGGATCGCCCGCAGCAGGTTGTGGATCGCCTTGTGGCTGAGCGAGGTGACGCCCACCCGCTTTCCGGCGTCCATCAGCGCGACCGCCATCCGCGCCCCTTGCCAGGTCTTGCCCGAGCCGGGCGGCCCCTGGACGAAGAGGTAGCTCTCGCCGAGCGACAGTGCCGCTTCGGCCGGGTCGACGCCGAGCCGCACGTCGGGCACGCGCTGCTCGAGAAGCGCCGTCAGCGCCGGGTAGCGCCCGAGGTCACCGTCCGCGTACGCGCGGACGAAGCGGAGCAGCGCGTCGCGCTTGACCCAGTCTTCGATCGGCTGGCCCGGAGTCAGCCCCCGCGGCAGCGGCTCCTCCACGCGCTTCGTGCCGCGGAGCAGCGTGACGACGCCTGCGTCGTCGTCCACCCGGAGACGGAAGCGCTTGCGATCGTCCGGGCCGAACCCCTCGCGGTCGAGCTTGTGCTCCTGCGCCGGGAAGGTCATCCGGTACGCGTGGCTCTTGTCCTCGACCTCGGGCGGTCGACGGTCCCACGTGAGGCCGCCGATCGCGGTGCGATCCTCGACGAGCTCCTGATCGTCGAGCTGTGGCCAGCGAAACCACGCCCACCACCCGGGACGCTGCTCGCGCTGGTGGTAGTCGACGAGGTGACCGAGCAGGCGCCGAGGCGAGCCCTCCTCCGCTCCCTCGAGCAGCAGCGCCTCGAGCGCTGCCCGCTCGGCGTCGCGCTCCTCGGCCGCCTCGCTCCGCTGCCTGAGCTCGGGCGGCGTGCGCCACGGCATCTCACGGAGCCGCAGCTCGAGGAGCCACTCGTGCAGCTCGACGGTCGAGCGGCAGTCCTCCTCGTTGTAGCGCTCGACGTCGTCGAGCAGGCCGTCGTCCCCTGTCTCCATCCACTCCTCGAAGCGGACGACCGACTCGTCCCCTCCCGCGACGTCCGCGGTGCGGACGAACCCGTAGAGCTTCTCGATCGCCTTGATCGAGTAGCTGTCGACCGAGGCCTGGAGCGCCTGCTTGACGACGCGGTACAGGTCGACAAGCACCTCCCCGCGCAGGAACGCGTCGACCTCCTGCTCGCGCGTCCCGTGCTCGCCCATGAGTCGCGTGAGCGCGGTCCGCTCGTAGGCGGCGTAGTGGTAGACGTGCATCCCCGGGTAGCGGCGGCGCCGCTCGACGACCCAGTCAACGAACTGCTCGAAGGCGCGCCGCTCGCCGTCGCGGTCGGTCCCCCAGAGCGCCTGGTAGACGACCTCTCCGGAGGCGTCGCGATAGCACCAGCCGAACAGGTACTCGAGGCCGCGTGCGGTCTCGTAGAACGGGTGCCCCTCGAGGTCGAGCCAGACGTCGCCCGGGTCCGGCAGAGGCAGGAGCCGGAAGCCGCGCTCCTCCTGGTCGGGCAGGAGCTCCCAGCACAGCTCGCCGGTGACGCGGCCGCGGAGCTGCAGCTCGGCCTGCTTGCGGATCGTGGCGAGCGTCCCCGGCCGAATCCCGTCGACCGTTTCGGCCACGAGCGCTGTCCCGTCGGTGTCGGACTTCAGTCCGACACCTCCCACGCCGTCCGACAGCGAACCGAGCGCCTCGAGCGTCCCCACCCCCGTCTCGATCAGCCGCTCGGCCCAGCCGCGCCGCATCCCGGCGACCAGCATCAGGTGGTCGTCGTCGACGAGCTGCTCGCGGCACAGCCGGCGGAAGTCGCAGATCCCGCAGTGGTCGCAGGGCCACGGATACGTGTCGTCCCGACGATCGAGCGCGGCGAGGAACCGCTCGCGCACGCGACGGTTGTACGCCTCGAACTCGGCGACGCGGAACGTCTCGCGCTCGCCGCGCCCGTTCTCGACATGGATGCGCTCGACGGGCGCGCCCTGGATCCGCGCGACCTGCTCGGCGTAGAAGCAGAGCTGCAGGACGTGCGCCGGCTTGGCCGAGCGCGCGAGCTTCGTGTCGACCGGCTCGTACCGCCCGTCGGGCTGCCGTTCGAGGAAGTCCGCGAATCCTCTCCAGCGCCCGTCCTCGAGGTACGGCTGGTAGATGACGTCCGCGAAGCCGACCCGGATTGCCTCCTCGGTGAGCCGCCGAGCCTCGTCCGGGTCGAACCCCTCGTCGTCGTAGGTCGGGATGCGGACGACCGAGCGGCCCTCGGCCTCGAGCCGCGCGAGGTACGCCGCCTCGTGCTCCTCCCCCTTCCGGAAGATCAGGTCGCGATGGGGCGAGTCCAGGTGCGGGCGCTCGAGCTCTCCCCGCACGACACGGACCGAGAGCGTCGTCAGGTGCGGGCAGGCGAGGTGCGCCGAGAGGTCGGAGGGTGAGAGCCCGATCGTGCCGTCGTCCGCGAGGCGCATCGATCGAGTATCGACGCTCCGGCGGTCGGGTCTTACGTCACCCGCACGCGGCGAACGTCGCCACGCAGTGTCACCACACTGAGATGTGGCACGTACAGCAAGGACGTGGTGTCCGACTTAAGTCGGACACCTGAACTTCAGCGGGACAACGCAAGCAACCGAACGCGAGACGGATGCGAGACGGATGCGTCCGCGCCGACCCGAAGGCCGGCGCGGACGCGTCGTGTGGGCGTCCTACAGCGCGATCCGCGCAGCGGTCGCGCTCGGACAGCCCCGCCGCACCAGGCTCACGGCCCAGTGCAGGTCGATCTCGGTGCGGAGCGCGAGCTCCACGGCGTCGGCGATGTCGTAGCCGGCGCGCAGCAGCTCGTCGAATCGCCAGCGTCTGATCAGTTCCACCTCGGGGAGGACGCCCTCCTCGACCTGTGCCGCAGCCATCGGTTTCCCCTTCCCCCCAATGTGCCGATGTGCACGTTCTGACGGAACCCGCCCCGGGAGGCTATCCCTCGTTCGAGTGAAGCGCGCTCCCGAACTCCGCAGCGCGGGTGGGGCCACCTATCTGATGCAGACGATCTCGACGTCCACGTCGAGCTTGCGCCACGTCCGGTCAGCCGTCACCGCTGGCGCACCCAGCCGACGGGCGAGCACCAGGCAGGCGCGATCTGCGAGCGATAGCCCCGTGCGCTCGAGCGGGACGGCCAGCTCCCCCGCAGCTCGCGCATCGTCGGCATCGAAAGGCACGATCGAGATCCCCGTCTCGGCGAACCCTTCCGAGAGCGCGTCACCGTCGACACCGGCG
Source organism: uncultured Actinomycetes bacterium (assembly GCA_963786055.1). Taxonomy (GTDB): domain Bacteria; phylum Actinomycetota; class Thermoleophilia; order Gaiellales; family Gaiellaceae; genus Gaiella. The sequence continues at coordinate 12,649 of CAWAXS010000030.1, forward strand.
CGCCGGAGCTTGCCGAACGTCTCACACCAGTTGACGGCCGAGATCACGGCTGCGCCGAGGTGCTCACGGACGATCGCAGCGCCCGGCTCGTCGTTCAGCAGTGCGAGAAGCGCCGACGCGTCGAGGACACAGCCCTCCGCGTCCATCACCGCTGCGACTCGCGCCGCGCCTCCGCCCGGCGTTCCGCAAGGAGCTCGTCGACCAGGGAACGCGGCGGCTCGACGGCCCCACGAACGAGTGCCTGCAGGCGCTCGACCGCCGCATCGCGAGGCTCGAGCACGATGCCCCGGCCCTCCACCCGCGCGAGCAACTCGGCGCCCTCCTCCAGCCCAAGAGAGTGACGCATGGCAGCGGGCAGGACGACGCGTCCCTTCGCGCCGAGATGGACCGGGATCGCGTTCATGATGACTCATTATGACACACACGGCGAATTATGACACACAAGACGATAGGTGGGATATTTGTCCAAATGGGACACTTCTCACGGAGGCTGGCACGACTGCACGGTCAAGCGAAGTCGTGGACGAGGAGCGCTCCCACCGCGCTTGCTAGTCGGCGATCGCCCGTGACGAGCGGCAGCCGGAGCTCCGCGGCGGTGGCCGCCACGAGCGCGTCGGCGAGCCGCGGGATCGTGCGACGAGCGACGTGCCGCGCCGCAGCATGCGCGGTTCCCAGCCGCGGTGGGGCGACCGCCACGCCTGGAGATCGAAGCAGCCCGTCCACGACCGAGACCGCGGGAGGCCCGAGCGTGTACGGGCGGACGAGGAGCTCGGCGGCGCAGACCGCGGGAACGATGCACGCGAGCTCGCCGGCCTCGACCGCGTCGAACAGAGGGTCTAGCGCTGCGAGGACCGATCGCGGCTGCGAGCGCTCGAGGTGGTACACGAGCGGCGCTGTGTCGCAGACGAACGCCCCGGCGCTCCCGATCGCACTCAGGAGCGATCGGCGCGCCACGGTCCCCGAAGCTCGTCGACGTACGCCTGCGGGTCGCCGCCGTAGGCGCCACGCAGCGGGTTGTCGGCGGAGTCGACGAACTCGCGCCAGCTGCGACGGCCGGGTTCGCCTGCCACGCGCTCGACGAGCACGGCGCCCGGACCGACGGGGATGGACACGACCCGGTCGCCGGGGGCGATGCCCGCCGCCCTCCGTGCCTTCGCGGCCAGGACGATGGTGCCGTTGGCGCTCACACGGGTCGGCCGGGCCTGTGTCCGGGCCTCTTCGACCATCTCCTGCCAGGATGTCTCGCGATCTGCCACAGCTGTGTTGTAGAAGTGTGCCAATTCTCAAACTTCTCGTCCGCAGGCGAGTGCCCCTCCGGACGGCAGGTCGCTCCAGACGGGCAGAGCAAACCAGGGCTCCGGCTCGAGCCGGAGCCCTGCCCTTCGCGCTCAGCGCCGCACGACGACGAGCCGGTCGGCGCCGGACTCCGCGCCCCACACCTCGCCCGGTCGCCCGAGCAGCTGCCGCACGTCCGCGCCCGCGCGGAGCGGCACGCGGGTGAACCGGCCGGTCGCCGGTACGAAGCGCCACAGCCCGCTGCGGCCGAAGTCGGTCAGCCAGACGACGTCCTTGTCGTCGACGTAGACGGCGTAGGGCTGAGCCGGCCCGGGGACGTCCCACTCGCGCCACTTCTTCGTGGCAGGGTCGTAGCGGGCCACCTTGCCCGCGTTCCACTCGCTGACCCAGATCCGCCCCTTCGAGTTCGACCACACCCGGCGTGCGCCCTGACCGGCGGTCGGCGGCCGGATGACGGTGGCCTTGCCGGTGCGAACGTCGATCTCCGCGATGTGGCTTCCCGCGAGCGAGGCGTAGAACACCCGGCCTTTCGGCGTCGTCGTGATCCCGTACGGCCCTGTCCCGAAGGGCGCGCGGAAGACTCGCATGGCGCCCGTCTTCGGGTTCAGGCGGCCGTAGATGCCACTCTGCCCGGTGAACCAGAGGATTCCGCGCTTGTCGAACGTCGCGGTGTTGAGGTTCGCGTTGCCCGCCGAGGGGGGCAGCCGGTAGCCGCGAAAGGCGGAACTACCGGGCTCGACCCTGACGATCGCGTTGAGCCCGCCGTCGGTCACCCACGCGGCGCCGTCGGGCCCGACGATGACGCCGTGCGGCGCCGACCCGTCGCCGAGCGGGATCTCCGTCGTCCCCCCCGTCGCCGGGTCGAGCCGGCCGAGCTTGCCCGTCGCCTGGGCCGTGTACCAGACCGTTCCGTCGGGCGCGGGCGCGACGTCGTGCGGGTGCGAGCCCGGCGGGACCGGGTACTCCGTCACCTGCAGCCCGGTCGCCGCCGTCGAGGCCAGTCGTCGCAGCGTCCCCCACTCCCGCGGCAGGACGCGCCCGACGACGCGGAACTTGCCGTTGCCGAGCGGCCGGAAGACGATCGCCTCGCCCTCCTCGAGCGACAGCCCCGTCGTCTCCTCGACGACGATGTTGTGCGTGACGAGCACGTTGATCGTCCCCGCCGCGGGCCGTGTGCCGAGCAGCCGGCGCGCGTCGCGGATCTGCTTCCTCCACGCTGCGTCGTGCTCGGAGGCGATCGTGTTCAGCAGCGCCGGGTGCACGGTCGCGCGGCCGAACGCGAGCCGGGCGGTCTCGAGCGTTCTGCAGTAGGCGCTCGACAGCACCTTCCCGATCGGGAGGCCCAGACGACGCACGCCGCGCCCGATCGCGCGCGCGTCGGCGCGTCCCTGTGCGGAGAGGTTCCGCTGCGTCGAGCAGTCGGCGACGACGACCGGATCCTGATCGGGCTTGGAGAAGTCCGTCGCGGCATGCCGGAGGACGAGCACGACACCACCGGCGCGGAGCGTGCGGACGAGATCCGAGCTCGGCGCGGCGGTCGCGCCCGCGACGAGGTTCAGGGCCAGCGCGGAGACGAGAGCTGCGACGAGCGTGCGCGAGGACGGCATCTGCTCCTCCTTGCCGACGACCCGTCCACGGTAGCCCATCGGGGACGGTCGCCCTGTCTACGATCACCCGATGGCAGAGAGCACGCGGGTCTACTCGACGGCAGACGGGGACCTCAGAAGGGCCGCCGACCGGGATGCCCGTCGGCGCCCCGCGCCCTCCACGCCGAGCGACGGCATCGTCCGTGTGTCTCGCGAGACGAGCGGCCGGCGGGGCAAGACCGTGACGGTCGTCCGTGGCCTCCCGCCCGGCGAGCTCCAGGCCGTCTCGAGCGACCTCAAGCGCCTGTGCGGGTCGGGCGGCGCCGCGAAGGACGGCGTGGTCGAGATCCAGGGAGACCATCGCGCGAAGGTCGTCGCCCGGCTCGAGTCGCAGGGCTATCGCGTGAAGCTCGCCGGCGGCTGAGGCCCGCCTCAGGCGAGCGCGAAGAGCGCGCGCGTCGCTGTCAGCCGGGACCGGAGGGACCGAGGCCCCGCCGGAACGCGTTCCGGAGCTCCTCGACCGTTCCGCCCTCGAGCGTGCCGTAGGTGAGCTCCTCTTGCTCGGCCCGGTCGAACAGGTCGAGGAACGCAGCGATCTTCGGCTCCGGCCGGGCCGGCCTGCGTCCCGGCCGCCACCCGTAGCCCTCTTCCAGCAGGACGAGGTCGTCGCGCTCGCGCTCGGTCAGCGTCGGTCCGTGCTGCGCGAGCAGCCCTGCGAGCTCGACGTGCAGCTCCTCGGCTCGGTCGGCCATCGTGCTAGCGCAGGCGGTAGACGATCCGACCCCGGTCGAGGTCGTACGGGGAGACCTCGACCTTGACGCGGTCGCCGGGCCCCATCCGGATCCGGTAGCGCTTCATCTTCCCGGCGGTGTACCCGATCATCTCGTGACCGTTGTCGAGCGTGATCCGGAACATCCGGTTGCGGAGGGACTCGGTGATCTCACCCTCCATCTCGAGCTTCTCTTCCTTGACGGCGATGGCCGCCTCCTTTCGTCGCGAGGGGGACGAGTTCGGCGCCCGTGGCCGTTGAGCGGCCACGGGCAGCCGACGTTCAACTACGCGACGACGGAGACGTTGATCGCCTCCGGGCCCTTCTGGCCCTCGCGGGGCTCATAAGAGACCTTCGCTCCCTCGGGGAGCGACTTGAAGCCGTCACCGGCGATGCCGCTGTGATGCACGAAGAGGTCCTTCGACCCCTCGGCAGGGGTGATGAACCCGTAGCCCTTCGCATCGTTGAACCACTTCACGGTTCCTTCTGCCATTGAAATACACCTCCCTTACTCAACTCACGAACGCGTAGGGAAGGCGCAGACGCGCAGACCGGACCCGCTCTAACTCGCCCGTACGGTAGCAGCAGCACGTCGGGAAACCCATTTTCGCTTCAGTCGACGGGATGTCGGTGCGGCCGCGCCGGGCACCATGTCGTCCGTGACAGACGCCCCGGATGTTCTCCTGCCTGCGCGGATCGTGGGCCCGTCGTTGACCGCGGCCGGACTGGCAGCGTGGGTGTTCGCGCACAGCGGTCGCCGCGACGAGAGCGAACGCTGTGGCGAGCTCCAGGACATCATCGACGCCGCCCTGAGACACGGGCAGCCCGAGGTGCTCGTCGCCCGACCCATCCTCGAGCATGCCGCTCACCTTTGGGAGCGAGCCGCCGAGATCCTGGACGGGAGGGTTGTCGCGAGTGCAGACCGTCGCTCGGAATCCGAGAGGGCGCAGCAGGCCGAACGACTGCGAGTGCGCGCACGCAGTCTGAGAAGCCTGCTGCAGTCCTGACCGGGGATCTCGCCTGATGATCACGCATGGCTCCTACACGCCCTGCGTCAGGGCCGAACGCTCGGCTGTATATCTGATCTGATATTCTCCCCGAGTGACCGCAGGAGAATTGCTGCGCATGACGAGACACCGCCACGGGCTCACGCAGCGCCAGCTCGCCATCCGGGCCCGGACCTCGCAAGCCGCCATCTCGCGCATCGAGCGCGACATCGTCTCGCCGGCGGTCTCGACGCTCGCCGAGCTCCTGCGCCTGATGAACGAGGAGCTCGTGCTCGACGCACGGGAGGTGGATTGGGGACACGACGTGACGCTCAACCGCTCGAACCTCTCACTGACCGTGGCGGAACGCATGGACAAGCTCGCGAAGTACGGCGACTTCGCGGGTGAGCTCCGTCGCGCCGGGCGCGGGCGCGTTGGCTGACTCGTTCGACCCACGCAAGCTGCTCGAGACGCTCGTGCGGCACGACGTCGACTTCGTGCTGATCGGCGGGATGGCAGGCGTCGCCCGGGGCTCGGCGTACGTCACGCTCGACGTCGACGTCGCCTACGACCGTAGCCAGGCAAACCTCGGGCGTCTGGCGGAGGCGCTGCGAGAGCTCGGCGCGACACTCCGCGGAGCACCTCCAGACCTCCCATTCGTGCTCGACGCCAGGACGCTCGCGAACGGCGCGAACTTCACGTTCGACACACGGTACGGAGCGCTCGACATCCTCTCCGACCCGGCCGGAGCACCGGCCTACGCGACGCTCCGCGACGGATCGGGCGAGGAACTGCTCGTCGAGGGAGTCCGGATCCGCGTGGCATCGCTCGATCACCTGATCGCAATGAAGGAAGCATCCGGCCGGCCGAAGGACCTGCTCATGGCGAGCGAGTACCGCGTCATCTCCGACGAGCTCCGCCGCCCACGGGAGAACCGGACGAGCTGAGGAAGACGTGCGCAGGTGTCGGACTTCAGTCCGACACCTCCGAAGCCCCCACCTCTGCCGAACGGCCGCGTAAACCGGCGACTCACGCGAGCGCCGCGCCGATCGACAACTCCGGCCCCTCGGCCGCGTCTCGGCGCTCCGCAGCGGATCAGTGCCGGCGGTTGCGGCGTCGCGCCTGCTTCTGCGCCTTGCGTACTGCGTGCTTGCGCTTGCTGCGACCCTGACTCCGCGACGCGAGCGCGTCGCTCCAGGCCGGGAGCGCCGGCCCGAGGATGGCGTCGCGCTCGTCGCGTGACAGCGCGTTGAACCGGTCGATCCACGTCTGCATCTCCCCCTCGTCGCCGAGGGTGACTCCGTCGGCCCGCATCGCCGCGGCGATGGCAGCGGCGGGCCCCTGCCGTCGCTCGTCGGCCATCGCTTGCACGAACGCCGCCCTGTTCGACGCTGTGTGCGCCATGAGCACGGCGGCGCGCGGGAGTTCCATCCGGCCGCTCGCCGCGAGGTACGAGAGCGCCTGGGTCATCCCGTCGGGGAACCGCTCGACGTCGAGGGCCGCCGCTTGCGGCATCCACTCGAGCATGAAGTCGTCGAGCACGTCGGACGACCACTCGTCGAACGGCAGGAGGGCATGGTAGGCCCCGAACTCGCCCATCAGCTGGAGGGCTTCCATCCCCGCGCCGGCGAGCTCCGGGGTCGGCGAGTGCTCGGCGAACCAGTCCTCACCGTCGGCGAGGGTGCCCTCGAGCTCCTCGGCGAGCCCGATCGTCGTCAGCCTGTCGATCGCCTCCGGGAGCGGATCGAGAAGCTCGAGCGCCTGCACGATCGCGTCCGCCTCCGGATCACTCGCCGCGCGCAGGAAGATCCGCACCGCCAAGAGCCCGTCCGCGTCCGGCGCGAGCCCGACGCGCGCGCCCTGCTTCGCCGCCTCGACGAGGCGCTCGTACGCGACGTCGGCGTCCCGCTCGATGAGCTCTGTCTCTTCGGGCGCGTTGGCGCGGAGACGCTTCACGAGCTTCCTTCCCTCGCGCAGTCCGGTCGCGAAGCCGTGCTTCACGGCGCCGCCGCTGACCGGCTCCTCGATCACGAACGTGAACGCCTGCGCGCCGCGCTCCCCCGTGCGCTCGCACAGGAGCGTCAGTGCCGACGACGGCTCTCCGTCGGCAACGAGCTCCCAGGCCTCGACGACATGAAGGGCAGCCGGTGTCGCATCCTCGCCGACTTCCTCGAGGCGCACACGAGCCGAGACGGCATGCGACGTCTCGCCGGCGACCGAGGTGGCCTCGAGCACGCTTGATCCACGCGGTGTCTCGGCGATCAGGTCGAAGGCCTCGCCGACGAGCTCCTCTGGCACGTCGTCGAAGACCTGTGACAAGGAGCGTCCGACCTCGATCTCCCGCGCGCCGAGATCGCGCTCGCGAGCGACCTCGGCGACGAGAGCGGCGAGCGACCCGCCGACAGCCTCCCTGAACGACGCGCGCTCGGCAGCGGAGACGGCCACCCGCCCGAGGCTAGCACTCCAACCCGATCCGTACGCTGGGACCCCGGGTGTCTGAATTCGTCGACATCTAGTGTCACCGACACCTTATTTCGGCGACATCCTTCGTCGATAATCTCTGAAGATGACTTTCGTCAACCGGGAACAGGAACTCGCGTCCCTCGACGCTTGGTGGGGTCGCCGCAACCCTGGCATCGCCCTCGTCCGGGGACGCCGCCGCATCGGCAAGACCGCGCTCATCCAACGGTTCGCCGAGGGAAAGCGCGCGGTCGTGCACACCGGCGCCGGGCGCCCCGCTTCGTCCGAGCTCGCCCTGCTCTCCGACGCCGCCTCGCCGGTGGTCGTCGACGGCGTTCGCGATCTCGCGGCGCGGCCATTCTCGAGCTGGGACGACGCACTCGAGGAGCTTGCCCACGCCGCGCGGGGCGAGCCGCTCCTCCTGGTCCTCGACGAGCTACCGGAACTGCTCGACGCCGCGCCGGAGCTCCCCGGCGTGTTGCGAGCGACGTGGGACCGCGTCAGTTCGCGCTCGCGGCTGCGGATCATCGTCTCCGGCTCGGCGCTGCGCACGATGGAGGAGATCCAGGAAGAGCGCGCTCCCCTCTTCGGCCGGGTCGACACGGCTCTGATGCTCGAGCCCCTTCGACCTCACGAGGCTCCGCTGCTCCTCCCGGGATGGCGCCCGCCAAGCAGGCCGCCGTCTGGGGCATCCTCGGTGGGATCCCGCTCTACCTCGAATGGTGGGACGAACGAGCGTCGCTGCGCGCCAACCTCGAGGCGCTCGTGTGCGCCCCGGTGCGCCACTCCTGACCGCCGGCGAGCTGATGCTCGCGTCGGACATCGACGCGGGCGACCTCGCGCGCCAGGTCGTCTACGCGATCGCCGCCGGCAAGACCAAGCACAATGAGATCGCCGATCTGATCGGGCAGATCCCACCCGCGTCCTCGATCGGCTCGTGCGGATCGGGATCGTCGAGCGGATGACGCCGGTCACCGAGGATCCCCGGCGCACTCGCAGGCGGCTATACAGGGTCGCCGACAACTTCCTCGCGTTCTGGCTCGGTGTCGTCGACCGTCACCGGGCCGCGATCGAGCGTGGACTTGGCTCGTCGGTGCTGCCGGTGATGCTCGTAGAACTCGACGACCACCTCGGCATCCCCTGGGAGGAGGCGGTCAGGATCCACCTCCGGCGCCTCGCGGCCGCTGGCGAACTCGGCCCGGACGTCGTCGCCGTGGGCCGATACTGGACGGCCACGCAGCCGCCGGTCGAGATCGACGGCGTCGTGCTCGCTGGCCGGTCACGAACCGCGGTTGCGGTCGCCGAGGCCAAGTGGGCCCGTCGAGTCGACGGCGCCGCGGTCGCCCGCGGTCTCTGCTCGTCCGGATCCAGGCTCCCGTCCTCGAGCTCCTCGGCCTCGCGCGAAGCCGCCTTGCGCGCGTCACGTTCGAGCGTCTCGTCGTCAGAAGGCGGTGGCTCGGGCACGATTCGATCATCTCACCCCGAACGGCTCTCACCGCCGTCACGTGTGCATGGCCACGATGTACTCGTGCGCCGGGTCGAAGCCGAACGTCCACGCGACGCCTTCACGCGCCGCCTTCGTCTCGGGCGGCACGCGCAGGGAAGTAGCGGCGATTGTCCGGTCGGGCTCGCCTCCCGCCGCGCTGCGGACGATGAGCTCGACGCGATCGAATCGCCGAGGCGCAGGCCACGTCGTGATCTGGTGTCTGCCGCGCTCGGGCCGCCGACCGCCTGGGGGTTGACCATGAGGTCGGTTCGTGTGCACCAGCTGCGGCACCACACAAAGCCGTACAGGCCGATTCCTTGTTCCGTTCTGGGGCGCTTTGACTTCCGGAACGGAGTGCTTCGAGATACGGATCGGAGGCTTACTGGCTCGGAAGCCGTACGGGCCCGATTCCCTTTTCCGTTTCTGGGCGTTTTGACTTCGGTGATCTACGCGACCTCGCTGCTGGAGTGGAGCTCCACGTCTCGGTGGTCGGACGAACATGGCCCGCGTAGAGAGCGTCCGCCTCGACCTCGGCGACGCCATCGAGCGGGCACCGGCGAAGGCTTTCCACCGTCGTCGAGCACCCGATCGAACGACTGCGTTTCGTGTCGGACAACAAATCGCTGATGAGGAAAGGAACCGCTGCTCTATCCGCTGAACTACGGGCGGAAATGAACGATTTGCAGGTATTTCTTGCAAAGCAGGCGGGTCTCGTACTCTATCCGCTGAAGAGGGGTCGGGTGCACTCCCTGAGCGACCCCTCTGCGTCCTGCCCTGTGAGCGACGGATCGGAGGACAGCGTGGCAAAGGCGATCTCGAGCGACGTGCGGGCGGAGTTGGCCTCCGTGCCGCGCTCCTACTTCGCCGCTGTGGACCGGCTGGACGTCGACGACGTCCTGTCCCACTTCGCGGACGATGCGACCCTGACTGTGCAGACGGACGGCGTCACGTTCACCGGAGCCGACGAGATCCGGCGGATGTTCACGGACTTCTTTGCGAGCTGGGACGCGATGGTCCACGACATCACGAACGTCGTCGTCGACGACGCCGCGCGGCGAGCGGCGACGGAGCAACGCGTGACGTTGACCAACGGCGGGACGGACACGCCGATGTACAACTGCAACTTCTTCACCATCAACGACGATGGCCGGTTCGATCGGGTCATCATCTGGATGGACGGGAACAACCCTCTGAAATAGGCACTCGCCGACCCCCCCGGAGGGAATCGAACGTGCGCACCCGGTTCGGGAAGCGACCGGGCGGCAGGCGCGCCGCCCGAACACGGCCGGGCGCCGCTCAGCCGACTCGGCGGATCGCGATGATTCCGGTCGGGATCTGCCGCTGGTAGTCCGGCCGGTTGAGGGACGTTCCGCGCCAGTTGATGTTCGCGCTGGAGTCGATGTCCATGCCCAGCGCCTCGACGAAGCCGAGCCCGATCAGCGCCTGCGCGAACTGGCGGGCGGAGGTGCCTGCGCCGCCGATGACGACGAGCGCCGTCTGCCCGTTCCGCAGCCGCCCGACCGCTGTGCGATGGTAGGCGTGGTCGCGTTGATACGGCTCCAGCGTCGTCAGGTCGCCGACGTGGCCGTCGTGGACGTAGACGGGCTTGCCGGAGATCGCCTCGCGCACCCCCTCTTGGATGAGATCGGCGTCCTTCACGTTCCCGGGGACGATGTCGACGCTGCCGTCGGCGCCGAACGCGGCAGCGCCGCGGTTGGTGCCGCCGAGGAAGCTGCGGCCCTTGTGGATCAGCAAGTTGCCGGACGGGACGTTACGGGCCAGCAGGAAGAAATCGCCGTTGAGGCCGGCGACTGCGCCGCGCCCGGCGTTGGCGCGAATGTACCCGCCCACGGTCCCGGTGCGCCCCGGGCCGCCGCCGAGCCAGACGGCTTCGAGCCGCACCCCCCGACCGGGGACGATGCGGACGATGTGAACCGGCCGGGGGCCGGCGCCGGTGGCAATCGTCCTCGTGCTCGAGGTGACCGCGGGAACCGCCGCTGCCGTCGTCGACGTCACGGCCGCGCCGAGCGCCGCAATCGCCACAGCGAGTCCCAATGCCCAGATCAGCCGCCTCGCCATTGCATAACTCCCCACCACCTCCCGGCACGGCCGTCGTGCGATGTGGCGCCGCAACACGATTGCCCCGAGCGAGTCTATCCCCACCGTGATCGTCGGAACAAGCCGCGGCCCGGCGTCCCAAGTGGGTCCGGGCGGGATGCCCCCGGCAAGAATCGAACTTGCGCACGCGGTTTAGGAAACCGCTGCTCGATCCACTGAGCTACGGGGGCGAATGTCCTATCCACCACAGGAGGTCGAGCCAACCCTGGAGCACGCCAGCCACCGCTCCAGGCCACCTTTCCGCCTGGGACACAATCATGAGGTCGCCGGTTTCGAGCGCGCAGAGTCCGCTCGGCCCACGATCCCCGAGCTCTACTGGAGTGAGTGCTGCAACAGATTGCCCGACCGAGGAACGTCAGCCTAGGGAGACGAGGTTTACCGCTGCCCCACTGAGGAGGCTGTTGCGCTTCTTGAACTCCAAATGCAAGTACGGGGCAGCGACGCGCTGGACGAGCTCGTCAGGGCGGGTGTGACGTCTTTCAAGACCGGCCCTGCCTCCGGCCTCATTCCCACGCGTCGAGAACTGCCCGCAGTTCGGCGGCGAGCGTCTTGTCGGCCTCGAGTAGCGGCCCCCAGGAATTGGCGTAGTCGTCGATCTCCTTCACCAGTTCCTCCGCCTGCTCTTTCGAGATGCGGACGTACCCATCAGGCTCCGGCTCGGAGAAATCCGTCCGAATGTGTTCCTCCGCGAACGTCTGCAGGCTCGGGGCACCGTCCCTGGGGCTCGGGGTTCGGAGCGGCATGACCTGGACGTAGTCGATGTGTCGTTTCGCGCGCGGCGAGCTCTCGGCCATATGCCGCCGATACTACTGGGGCCCGGCTCCTGGCGATCGGCCGGGCAGGTCGTGCCGGAACGGAATCGGCGACTGGCTGATGTGGGATTCCACCACGCATGACGGGAACGGTGTCATGCCTGCAGTTCAACGAGTCGAAAACTGCCGTTCGGGCCACATATGGGCTTCTCTTCTTGCGGTGGCGCCGGCCAGATCGGCGAGGCTGCGGCCTCGAGGGCTCATTCGTTCGTCGGTCAGGCCGTCAGCCGGGTTCCCAAGCGCTCTCTCGAGCCGTTTGAGCTCGCGTGCGACGGAACATCTCTCTCGTTCGCGGCAGTCGACAGACGTACGCGCCGATCACGAAGGCCCGGCGCCGCCGCTTCCGCCCGCTCCGTATTGTGCCCCTCGGTGCGGTCGCAACCGAAGCCCGTCGCGGGCAAGGAGGCTCGACATGGCGTGTGCCGGACGAGACGAACTGCCGGAGCAGGAGATCGCACCGGGCTACAGCAGCCGCTTCGCAGACTGGGGCGGCATGACAGTCGGGTTCGAGTTCGCCCCGGCCGGGATGGATGCATCGACCATGCTCGAGGGACTCCCGGACGGCCGCTGCCAGGCGCGGCACTGGGGCATGCTGCTCTCTGGCCGCATCCTCGTCGACTACGGCGATCGCCAAGAGGAGATCGTCGGCGGCCAGGCGTACTACGTCGAGCCCGGCCATCGCATCTCCTTCCTCGAGGACAGCGAGGCGGTCGAGTTCACCCCGACGGACGAGCTCGAGAAGACGTTCGAGGTCGTGCGGCGCAACGCCGCCGCGGCAGCCGACGCAGCCTCGTGACCGACATCGCAGTCGTCGGCGGTGGCGTCACCGGCGCCTCGGTCGCATTGGCGCTGCAAGAGCGCGGCCTCTCGGTCGTCGTGCTCTCGCGGCCACGGGTTCCTGATGCCGCGGCCGTTGCACGCATCGTCGCAGCCGGCGTCCTCGGCGAGCCGGACGCCGTCCTCGGCATCCTGGACGCGGGCCGATTCGCCGAGGGACGGCTCGTCCCCGAGTCACAGATCGGGTGAGGCGCTCAGGCGGGATCGGACACGAGCGCGTCGAGCTCGAACTCGACGAGCACGTCGGGAGTGAACACGGCAACGAGGTAGGTCATGGTTGCCGGATTGCCAGCGGCGAACGCCATCACGCGGTGCAAAATAACGCACACGCCTCCGTGCCTCCGAATCAGATGGGAGCGGGTCATGAGTGACGAACAACCGCCCCGAGCACCTGAGGCGCCCCCGGCGAGGAACCGCCGCACCCTGCTGCCGTCGAGCGGCTTCCTCCGCTTCGTAGGCCGCCGAGCGGCTGCGCTCGTGTTGCTCGCAATCGGAATCACGCTCGTCGTCTTCATCCTCACACAGGCGGTCCCGGCCGACCCGGCTACCGCGAGCCTGGGCGAGCAGGCCGCCGGCGACCCAGCCGCCGTCGCGTCGTTCAAGGCGCACTACGGGCTCGACAAGCCGCTGCCCGAGCGGTATGCGATCTACCTCGGGCATCTCCTCCAGGGCGACCTCGGCGAGTCGACCCAGACGCACAACCCGGTGCGGAAGGATCTCGCGACCTACATCCCCGCCACCGCAGAGCTTGCGTTCTACTCGATCATCGTCGCGATCGTGGTCGGCGTCATCTTCGGAGTGATCGCCGCGATGCGACGGAACCATCCGATCGACCACACCCTTCGCGTCGTGTCGCTGGGCGGCATCTCGATGCCGACGTTCTGGATCGCGCTCCTGGCGCTCTACATCTTCTTCTTCCGGCTCGGCTGGTTCCCCGGCGGCGGCCGACTCGGCGTTGCCGTCGAGCCGCCTCCGCACGTGACGGGCTTCTACACCGTCGACGCGCTGCTCGCCGGGCAGTGGTCGACATTCACGGATGCACTCGATCACATCGTCCTCCCCGCGCTCGTGCTCGCCGCCTTCAACGTCAGCCTGCTGACCCGCTACACGCGCTCGTCGGTGCTCGAGGTGGTGGGGAACGACTACGTCCGCGCGGCACGAGCGAAGGGCCTTCCCGAGTGGATCGTCGTCACGCGCTACGTCCTTCGGGCGGCGCTGCCCGCCGTCGTCACCGTGATCGGCCTTCTCTTCGCGAACATCCTCACGGGCGCCGTGCTTGTCGAGAACATCTTCTCCTGGCCCGGTGTCGGCCAGTACGCGTACATCAGCGCCATCAACCTCGACGTCCAGGCGATCGCGGGTGTGAGCCTGTTCGTCGCGATCGTCTACGTGACGATCAACTTCATCGTCGACGTCCTCTACGGGATCATCGACCCGAGGATCCGGCTCACATGAGCGAGATCGCCGCCTCGAGATCCGACGTCCGAGCGGCGGCCCGAGCCACACGGCCTGCGTGGCGCCAGCCGCTCGCCGTCACCGGCGCGGTGATCGCAGCGGCTTGGCTGATCATCGCGGTCTTCGCTCCGCTGGTCGCCCCCTACGATCCGCTCGCACAGGACTTCACCGCGTTCCAGCCTCCGTCCGGGGCACATCTGTTCGGAACGGACGAGCTCGGTCGCGACGTGCTGAGCCGCGTCATCTACGGCTCGCGATTGTCGATCCCCCTGGCGCTGCTGCTGGTCACCGTCTCCGCCACCATCGGCGGGCTGTCCGGGGCGGCCGCAGGCTATTTCCGCGGCATTACGGACGGAGTGGTCATGCGCATCTCCGACCTCGTCTTCGCCTTTCCCGCGATCATTCTCGCGATGGTCGTCACGGCCGTGCTCGGCCGCGGTGTCCGCAATGCGGTCCTCGCGATCGTGATCGTGTCGTGGCCCTCGTACGCGCGTGTGGTGCGTGGTCTCGTGCTCTCGATCGGGGACTCGGAGTACGTCCAATCGTCGCGTCTCCTGGGAGTGTCGTCGCGGTCGGCGCTCGTTCGCGAGGTGCTGCCGAACGTCGCCGGCCCCGTGCTCGTGCTGGCGACCCTCGATCTCGGGACGGCGATCCTCCTCCTCTCCGGCCTCTCGTTTCTCGGGCTGGGGGCGCAGCCGCCTCACCCCGAGTGGGGCGCGATGGTCGCGACGGGCACTCAGTATTTCCAGTACTGGTGGATGGGCACGTTTCCGGGCCTCGCGATCTTCACCGCAGTGATGGCGTTCAACTTCCTCGGTGACAGCCTCCGCGACGTGTTCGACCCGCGAACGGCGCAGGAGGGCCGTCGCGTCCGATGAGCGCGCCCCTGCTCGAGGTCGAGGACCTTCGTGTGCACCTGCCGGCACGCGGCGGCTCGATCACCGTCGTCGACGGCGTCGACTACGCCGTTGCGGGGAGCGAGGTCTTCGGTGTCGCGGGCGAGAGCGGCAGCGGCAAGACGATGTCGGTGCTCGCCCTGATCGGGCTCCTCCCGTCGGGGGCGACGGCCTCGGGACGGGCGCGCTTCCGTGGCCTCGACCTGCTCGCGCTCCGCGGCCGTGCGCTGCGGGACATCCGGGGAGGCGGGATCGGGATGGTGTTCCAGGATCCCATGACGTCTCTCCACCCCATGCTCTCGATCGGCCAGCAGATCGAGGAGCCGATCCGCCAACACCTCGGTGTCCGACGCGCTGCAGCGAGGCGACGGGCAGCGGAACTGCTGGAGGCCGTTCGGCTGCCGGACCCCGAGCGCGCCCTCCGCGCATATCCACATCAGTTCTCGGGAGGAATGCGCCAGCGTGTCGCGATCGCGATCGCCCTCGCTGCGGAGCCGGAGCTCCTCATCGCCGACGAGCCGACCACGGCCCTCGACGTGACGGTGCAGGCAGGGATCATTCGGCTCCTCGACGCCCTGCGACGCGAGCGCGGCCTGTCGGTGGTGCTCATCACGCACGACCTCGGCGTGATGTCGGCCATCGCCGACCGCTTCGCTGTCTTCTACGCCGGCCGGGTAGTGGAGACAGGCCCGCGTGACGATCTCCTCCGGCACCCGCGGCACCCCTACACCAAAGCGCTCCTCGACGCGCTTCCCCATCCCGAGCTCTCCGCCGACCACCCCCTTGTCCCGATCGCCGGCGCGCCTCCGGCGCCCGCCGCGGTTCCCGAAGGGTGTGCGTTCCACCCGCGCTGCGCTCATCGTCTCGAGTCGTGTGCGATCGTCGTGCCGGAGCTCGTGCACGACGGTCTCCGCGCGTTCGCCTGCCCCGTCGACCCCTTCGTGCGCGCATGAGCGTCCTCGAGATCGACAGCCTCGAGGTCACCTACGAGCGCCGCGACCGGGCGAGGTTCCGCGCCGTCGCAGGCGCGAGCCTCGCCATCGAGGAGGGGGAGATCGTGGGACTGGTCGGCGAGTCGGGTTGCGGAAAGTCGAGCCTCGCCCGCGCCGCTGTCGGACTGATTGCACCGACCGCGGGCACGGTCAGGTTCGAGGGCCGCCCGGTCGTGCCGCTGACGCGCCGCGCCCGTTCCGCCGAGTTGACTCGTCTCCAGCTCGTGTTCCAGAACCCGTACTCGTCGCTCAACCCGCGCCGCCGGGTCGGCGATCAGGTCGGGGACGGCATCGCCGTCGGCGGCACCGGCCGGTCAGGCAAGACTGCACGCGTTGTCGAGCTGCTCGAGCTCGTGGGGCTGCCCTCGAACGCACGGTCGCGGTACCCGCACGAGTTCAGCGGCGGCCAGCGGCAGCGGATCGCGATTGCGCGGGCGCTCGCGGCGGATCCGTCGTTGATCGTGCTCGACGAGCCGCTTGCGTCGCTCGACGCCTCCGCCCAGGCGCAGGTTGCCAATCTCCTGCTCGATCTGTCGCAGCGGCTCTCGCTGAGCCTCCTCCTGATCTCGCACGACCTCGCAATCGTTCGCCACGTCGCCGACGTCGTATCTGTCATGTACCTGGGCAAGATCGTCGAGTCGGGCCCGACGGAGGCGCTCTGGGCCGACCCCCAGCATCCCTACACGGAAGCGCTCATCGGCGCCGTTCCGCACCCGGATGGGACGGGCACGATGCCCGAGGTCCTTCCCGGCGAGGTGCCCGACCCGGCGATGCCGCCACGAGGATGCCGATTTCATCCCCGCTGCCCTCACGTGATGGACGTCTGCCGAACGGAGGAGCCTTCACTCGACCCGGTGGGCGAGAGCAGGCTCGCGGCGTGCTGGCTGCACGCACCCGAAGCTGGGAGAGAGAGATCGATGCCCCGTG
>CAWAXS010000031.1:0-208803 GCA_963786055.1 uncultured Actinomycetes bacterium
GCGCGCGTCCCCCGCGACCAGGGCCTTGACAAGACCTGACAAATCGAGGGCTCCGAGCCCTCGTCGATAAAAGGACGGGAGCGACGGGACTCGAACCCGCGACCTCCGGCGTGACAGGCCGGTACGGCGCAACCGGCTACAGCCGGCTACGACCCGGAATTACTGGCTACAGCAGGGCTTTCCTGGCCGTGCGAACCGGCTATGACCGGCTACGACCGGCTGCCGCCCGGTAGAGCCTGTGTAGTAGGTGTGTGGTCGACGCGGTGCCAACCTCGACAACGGCGCTCGAGTTCAGCTTCGCGAAGAGCTAAACGATCGATCGACCTCCTCCTTACGATCAAGGTTCGGGCGCAACGGGTCGCAACCCGCGGCAACGGTTTCGGCTTGTTTCCGCCGGTTTCGGCGCGTGCGTATTTGCCACCGGTTGCCACTGGTTGCGCCCGCTCGGCTCCATAAACGCTCCATCCTTGCGGCGCGAATCCCTGGTGAGAAGAGGGATTCCGGTCCCTGCGGTTCCCTCGACGGGCGGCCTCAGTGGTCCCGGTTCCCTGCGTTCGCCGGCGCCTAAGTTGCTGATCGGTCGAGCTGGACCTGATCATGGCCTTCAGCGCCAGAAGAGGACTCGGCTCAACCGCCCTGGATGGGGCTTTCGGGACACGGGGCTACGGGGCCTGGTCGTTCCTGCTCTCCCTCAACCGATTCCACGGCCACACGCCGTCGATCTCCACGTCGAGGGAGAAGCTGAGCAGGATCCGGATCAGGACGATGATTCCGAGCACGGTCACGCTCTGGAACGTCTGATCTACGACGACGGTGCGGACGATGTCCGCGACGATGAGCACTTCGAGCCCGAGCAGGATGCATCGGCCGAGATTGCGGCGAAGCCGTTCGTACGACCCGGCTCTTCTCGCGTCTGTGGCTGCGTCGCGCAGAAACGCGAGGAACGCGCCGAGCCCACCGATGACCATGATGCCGGTGCCGACCGTCTCGACTACCTTGACGACCTCGGTGATCCACTGCTCGTAGGTCACGGGCGAGAAGCTACTCCATCAGGCCAAGATGCCCTTGCTGCCGAGCCGGATTGCGAGCGCGAAGCGAACAACCGCGATCCCCTACGTGCCTCTTCGCCGCCGAACCCGCGCAAATCGGGTATGCGGCACGAGCGAGCCACGCAAAGTCTGACTACCGGCGGGCTGGGTGGTGTCGCGGCGACCCCCAGATCGGCTTACGCCTCTTCCTAGGTCTCGGCCTCGATCTCGAGGAGATCGAGCTCGAGCGCCCGCATGATCTTGCTGGTCGCCGACACGACACGGGCCGTCCCGACGATCGGGGCGACGGCGGTGAGGACGTCGCGCACCTGCTCGGCGTCGATGTCGAGCTCGCTCGCGACTCCGAGGTGCTAGGACTGGTGTTTCGGTCTGTTCTGGAATGGAGTCTCCTTCTTCTCGAGTGAACTGTTGAGGGTGGACGGCGTCAGTGCCGCCTCGATTACGAAGAAGTCCCATGGAGCGGTTCTGTCAGACGCCAATTTCGGTCTTCACGCGGCCGGATGCTGCTGCTGTCTTGAGCGCTTGGTAGTCGAGGTCGTTCTGCTCCGCGTAGCTCTCGGCGAATGCGGAAAGCGCCCGGTCGAGCGCATCGGAGTTTCCGAGGTAGCTCGCGATCGCGATCGCATCCCCCGAGCGGGCGTGGCTCTTTGCGAGGGCCCAGCCGCACACGTTCGCGTACGTCGCCATCATCTTCGGGTTCATCGTCTCGATGGCCGCTGATCCCTTCGAGTCCCAGAGTTGACGGAGGTAGAAGTCGCGGTCCACGCCCTCGACGTCGGTCGTACGGAGCCAGCCCAGCATGATGTCGCTCGCCGCCTGGGTCAGCTGCTGACCCTCGACGACGCGCTGGCCGTGATGGGAGAAGGCGCTCTTGCCGAGGAACGGCTCGAGCACCGATGCCTCTGCCTGCTTGGCCTGGAGGAAGAGGGGATCGCTCTCGTCGCGGCCGACCATGAGCACGATCCAGGCGCGGGTGCCGACGCTGCCGACGCCGACCACCTTCCGCGCCGCATGCACGTAGCGGAAGCGCTCGAGCAGCCGCCGGCGGTCGCCCGGCAACGTCTGCCGGTAAGCGCGGATCAGACCGTGCAGGAACTCTTCGAGGCCACCGCCCTCGCCCGGCAGCACGAGATCCTCGACCGGAACGATCAGCGGCGGATCGCCGACGATCCGCGGCTCACCGTCGACGAGGTGGGTCAGCTTCGCGAACGCGGCAAGGCTGTCCTTCGTCCGAGCCTTCGCGACGCTACGGTCGATCCGCACGGTCTGCTTCTTGCTCGCCTGCTGCTGGAACAGCTGGACGATCTCATCCACGTCGATTCGCGCGTACCACACCGCCAGCGTGCCCATGCCTGCGAAGTCCTTCATCGCCGTGCGGTAGGCGCGGGTCACTGCGCGGTTGATCGCCTGTCGCTGCTTGGCGTCGAAGCCGCGGTCGCGGCCGGCAATCGCGAAGCTCGCCACGAGTCGCTTCAGGTCCCACTCGAACGGGCCCGGCAGCGTCTCGTCGAAGTCGTTGATGTCGAAGACGAGCCGCCGATCGGAGGCCGCGTACACGCCGAAATTCGACAGGTGGGCATCCCCGCAGAGCTGCACCTCCAGTCCCGTCCTCGGGCCACCTGAGAGATCCGACGCCATCACGGAGGCGGCGCCGCGGAAGAACGTGAACGGCGAGACGAGCATGCGCCCGTACCGGATCGGGACCAGCTCCCGCACGCGCGTCACTGCCTGCGCCTCGAGCAGGTCGACCGGGTCGCGTCGGTTCGCCGGCGGAGTCCACTCGCCGTGGACCGAGCGCCCAACCTCGGCCCGTGCAGCCTTGCCCTGCGCGGCCCGCTCCGCCGGCGTGAGGTGCGGTACGACCTTCGGCCTGGAGGGCCGGCCGCGGCGCGGAGGGCTGGTCTTCCCTACGGGCTTCCTCGGGGATCGCGGGGCACGCCTGCGCCGAGTGCTCTCGGCAACCGGCTCGGGCGCCGCCGGCGCGGGCGGCTCGGCCGCAGCGGGCTCGGCCTCCGGCGGCGACTCCTCGCCCGCAGGTGCGGGGCCGGCGTCGTCGCCGTGCGGCGATGCGCCCTCGGGCGGCTCCGGCTCGCGAGGACCGCCCATCCAGTCGGCGGCCGCGTCCGCGGTCTCGCCGGTGTGATCGTCGTCAGTCATTTCTTGCTCCTCTCGCGGCGGCCGAGGATCTCGGAGAGACAGTCGGGCTCGTCGACAGGTGTCAAAGGGGTCGGCTATGTCGGCGGTGAGCTGGGCTTGGACTGAGCGCCGGGCTGCACCGTCGGGATGCCTCGGGTGAACAGCAAGGCGACGAGCGCGAAGAGCGCCAGGATCGACACGGCGACGCGCAGCCCGTCGATCCGGCTCTGCTCGTTTGTCTGGACGATCGCGTCGACGGTACGCGGGCGGACGTGCGCGTCGGAGAGCGCGGCCTTCAGGTCGGCGTCGGAGATGAACGGGACCCCGCCGGCGAGGCTCGTCTGCGCCTGGGCGGCGACGCGATCGGGGACGGCCGGGTTGTTCTGGACGCCGGCGAGAAACGAGGTGGTCAGCGCCGAGATGAGCACGGCGCCTGCCAGCGCGGTGCCGATCGACGCGCCGAGCTGTGTCCCCGTGTTCTGGATTCCGCCCACCTCGCCGCTCTGTTCGTCGGGCACCGCCGACACGGTCACGCTCCCCAGCTGGGAGGCGATCGAGCCGATCCCGGCACCGGCGAGCAGCAGTGGCCAGGTGACGATCTCCGCTCCGGCGCCGTAGTCGAGCAAGGCGACCAGGAGCACGAGCCCGGCGAACATCGCCATGAAGCCGAGGCGAATTACCCGCCGGGGGTTCGCGTTCGGCAGCAGCTTGGGGACTCCGGCCGCGAAGAGCAGCAGCGTCAGCGAGAGCGGCAGCAGATGCATGCCCGTGTTGACCGCCGACAGACCGAGTGCAACCGACAGGAACAGCGGCACGACGAAGAAGATCCCGCCCTGCACCAGGAACAGGAAGAAGAACGAGGTGACGCCGTCGCGCAGCTGGATGTTCCGCAGCATCTTCGGGTCGATCAGCGCAGCCTGGCCGCGCGCGATGCGCCGGTTCTCCCACATGGCGAAGAGTCCGACCACCACGCCGCCCGCGAGCACGAGCCAGATCACCGGCGAGAGCCCGAGCCACTCAGGGGAACCGGGCTTGGGCCGCACGAACCCCCACGCACCCGAGCGCAGGATGCCGATCACGATCAGCCCGAGGCCGGCCGCCGACAGCCCGGTGCCGACCAGGTCGAGCCTGGCGCCCTTCTCGGGCGGTGTGTCGTTCACCCGCCGCGCCAGAGCGAGGATCACCATCACGATCAGCACCTCGCCGACGAACACCCACCGCCACGAGGCGTACGTCGTGAACAAGCCGCCGATCACCGGTCCGACCGCGGCCGCGATCGCGCCGGCAGCCGCCACGAGCCCGTACGCACGCGGCCGCTCCGATCTTCCGAAGTTCGAGGCGACCAGCGCCACGATCGCCGGCATAATCAGCACCGCGCCGAAGCCCTCCAGGAACGACCAGCCGATGATCAGCACCGGCAGGCTGTGAGACAGCGCCGTCGTCAGCGACCCACACGCGTAGACGACGCACCCAATCGTGAACGCGCGCTTCCGGCCGATGATCTCGCCGACCCTCCCGCCGGTGATCATCAAAGACGCCATCACCAACGTGTAGAGCGTGATCGCCGTCTGGATCCCGATCACATCGGTCCCGACGTCCTCTGCGACCGTGGCGATCGCCGTGTTCATGACCGTCATGTCCAGGGCCATCACGAACTGTCCCGTCGCCAACGTGAGCAACACCAAACTAGAAGCCTTGGCAGCAGCAGAAGATGCAGTCGGCCCAGCCGTCACGACGAAGATCCCATTAGCGGCTGGAGATCGACACGCGCGTCGCGGTCAGCTGAGATGGTGCGCTCCTTCTCTCACTGCGACCGGCTCAACCGCCGGTCGCGCAGTTCTTCTCGACCCGATCGGCCGACGGCGCAACGCTACGCCGGAGACGGTCGGCCAGTCATCGGCCACAATGGCCGATATCGCCCACCCCTTACCCGCGCGGCCACCGCCCGGATCGCGAGCTCAGTGGGGATCAGGGATCCGGAATCGTGAGCCGGCCGTCGATCGCTCCGAGGCCGGTCTGCTCGACGATCTCGACGGCTTCGGATCTACTCTTGACACCGAGCTTGTGGTAGATCGAAGCGACCTGAGTCTTGACCGTTGGGCGTGAGAGGCACACACGATCGGCGATCTCCTGGAGCGAGAGATGTGTCGGCAGGAAGCCGATGAGCCGGAGCTCGGCCGGGGTGAGTTCGTAGTCCTTCCCTCGCCTGATCCGCTCTTCGAGACGCTGCAGCCGGGCGGGAAGCGTTCCGGCGTCGGGGTAGCCCTGGAGTGCGTCGCTCGCAACCCGCGCGAACTCGAGGGCGCCGGCTAAGTCACCGAGGTTCAGGCTGGTATCGGCGCAGCGCAGTGCGAGATCGGCTTCGAGCCACGGGACCCCGTGGAGCAATGGGCGAAGGCGCCGGACGTTCGCGAGCTGGCGCGCGGCCTCCGTGTGGTCACCGCGCTGCTGGTGGGCCAGCGCTCCTGCCGCGTAGGCGATCGTGCTCTGGACTGCCTCGTCGAGTCGCGCTTCTTCGACCAGCCGTAGCGCTTCGACCGTCCACCTCTGCGCGTTGCGCCGATCGCCGATCTCTGTGGCCGCGAAGGCCATGTAGGCGAGACAGTAGAGCCGCACGTGCGCGAGGTCTGGCCGGTGGCTCGAGAGAGCGAGTGCCTCACCGAACACGTCGATCGCTTCTTGCGGTCGGCCCAGGAGAACGCGCGCCGTCCCCAGAGCGCGACAGGCGCTGAGTAGCCGGCGGGTGCCATCGCGCTTCTCCGCGGCGTAGACGAACTCGGCGTCTCGCAGCATCCCGTGGATTCCGTCCGGAGCGACGGCACTTCGGACATTCGCGAGTGCCGAACGAAGCGAGGTCGCCCCGTCGGCGGACGCCACATCGAGCGGCATCCGCTCGGCCGCAGCGACGAACCGCCTGGCTCGCACCGGATCGCCGAGCAGCACGGACACCCAGGCTGCGGCGATCGACAGCTGGGCGTCCGATTCGATCTCCTCGTCGGTGCAGCGGTCGAGCCAGAGCCGCAACGTCTCGATCCGCCCGCGACCTGCGAGCTCGTCCCAGTGCCCGTGCGCGATCCTGCCGGCCTGCGCGAGATCGCCGCTCTCGTGCGCGTAGGCGAACGCCTCGTCAGGGCTTCCGTGCAGCTCGCACCAATCTGCCGCCCGCTTCAGGTACACGCGGAGCAACTCCGGATGACGACGGTTGAGCTCGCCTCGGAGGAAGTCACTGAACAGGTGGTGGTAGCGGTACCACCCCCCGCGATCGTCGAGCGGGACGACGAACGCATTCGAGCGCGCGAGGGCCTCGAGCGAATCGGTCGCGTCATCCGTGCCGAGCACCGCATCGCACAAGGGGGGCGTCATCCGGTCGAGGATCGACGTACCGAGCAGGAACGTCCTGAGATTGCCCGGCTGGCGCCCCAGCACCTCTTCCAGGAGGTAGTCGGCGATCTGCCGCTGAGTGCCGGTCAGAGCGGCAGCCCTCGTGGCGGCATCGTCCCGGTCTCGCAACGAGATCGTTGCCAGCGCGACCGCGGCAGCCCACCCCTCCGTCCGCTCGCGCAGAGCCTCGGCCGCCTCCTCCGACAGCTCCAGACCACCGCGGGCGGCAACGGCTCGCGTCTCCTCCGCGTCGAGGGCGAGGAGCGCCGCCCCGACCTCGACCAGGTCGCCACTCGCACGCATGCGGCCGAGCCGCAGTCCCCGATCGCCACGCCCGACCAGCACCAGCTGAGACCCGGATGGCACCTGTTCGGCGAGGAACACGAGAATCGAGCGGCTCCTCTCGGCCGTGACGAGGTGAACGTCGTCCAGCACCAGCACGAACGGGTCACGCTCGCCGAGGTCGGTAGCTAGCAAAGGAAAGGCGACCTCGACGATCCTCGGCGTCCTTCGTGACAACTCCTCGAGAAGGTCATCGAGGACCGGGCCGGTGCGCTCGAGCGCCGCCGCAATGCGGGCGAGCAGCGCCACGGGGTCGTTGTCGCCGTATGCGAGCTGCACCCAGCAGCTGACCCTCGGATCCAGGTCGCTCCACTGCGCGACGAGAGTCGATTTCCCGTAGCCCGCCGGAGCAGAAACCAGCACCACCCGGCTGCGCTGCACGACCTCCTGCAAGGGAGCGAGGCGGGCCCGCGGTACCGCATCGGCTCGCACGGGCGGAACCAGCACCGCCGAGGCGTTCAGCAGGCGCCGACGCTCGAGAGGAGGAGAAGAACTAGCGATCGCCGCGACCTACGCCCCACCAGCACCGCGAGCCAGCACGATCCTGAGACAAGCGTGACGCTGCTGGCAAGCACCCCGGCCCGAGCGTCCGGAAAAGCTTGCAGCGGCTCCGAATTTATAGATGCGAGTCATCAATCAAGGCCACGGTCACCCGCTCTTGCTAGCGGGCGCTCCCCGGCGACGTCCGCGCTCGAGACGATTCCCGGGCGAGAATATCAGCCACTTTGGCCGATGAGAGATCCGGGGTCGCAGGCGTAGCGTCAGGCGCATGGCCGGTCAGCCCAGAGCGTCCCGCAGGCGAGCATCGCGCCCGGCGGTTCATCTGACGCCGACCGAGACGACCGTCCTGACCCTGCTCCCGACGCACCGGACGCTCGCCGCGATCGGCGACCGCCTGGGCGTCAGTCGTCCGACGGTGAAGACCCACGTCCAACACATCTACGAGAAGCTCGGGGCCACGAACCGGGCGGAGGCGGTGGACTTGGCTGAGAGTGCTGGCCTTCTGCCGACCGGCACGAAAGGTCCGGTGGGCGGGAGTTGAGCTCGGCCTGGCTCGACCATGGTTTCCACCGGCCGACCGACCGGTGTGAATCGCACGCGCCGCGGGCTCGGAGTCCGCTTGGGCTCGGTCGCCGCCGTGTGGATTCTGCAAAGTGGAGTCAGCGAGTCCGCGGACGTGTCGGTCGGGCACCGGGTTCAGGATCGCTGTTGCAAGGCGAGGGACAGAGCCGTCGCCGGGCTCTCCGCCGCCCGACCCAGGTCCTGACAAGGAGGTACCAACGATGACCGAGATATTGGCGGAGCAGCTCGAGACCGAGCAGTCGATGTTCGTGCAGACCGCGCAGGGCATCGAGAGCGATGGTGCCAAGCTGACGCTGCAAGGGATCACGGCCTCGACGCTCTACTTCTCCGACCGGCCCCAGCGGGTCGTCGGGCACATGGCCACGACCGACTTCGTCGACCTGTGGGCTGTCGGCGACAACAGCTTCGAGACCGACCCGCCGAACGCGGTGCTCTCGTTCCTCGAGCCCGGCGCCGACGTCCCCGACGACGCGGTGGTCGTGCTCACGGCGCCGAACCTCACCGGCGACGGCGATCTCTCCTACTCCATCGACGTGCTCGAGGGAGCGGTCCCGGCGCACACGGGGCCCGTCACGCTGTTCATCGACCCGTTCGGGCGGCCGCTGTCGCCCGTCTCGGTCTGCGGTGTGCGTCGGCGCGAGCGACGCCGTGATCGGCGCGGGATGTAACACCAGCAGGACCGGGCCGCGGCGTCCCGCCGTGTCCCTAACAAGCTCCTGAAAGGAGAATCTGATGGCAGAGGATATTGTTGAGAGGCCAGTTCTCGATCTGCTGGCGAGCATGACGGCGGACTCACTCGAGGCGTCGAATCTCGACTCCGAGACATTGATGCTGGTGCGCCTCGCAGCGCTCGTTGCGGTCGATGCTTCGGCCGCGTCCTATCTGCTCAACCTCGGCGCAGCCAGCGAGCTGGGCTTCGGAGCGGAAGAGATCCAGGGCGTCCTGACTGCGGTCGCGCCGATCGTCGGGACCGCACGTGTCGTTTCGGCATCGGGGAAGATGATCAAGGCGCTCGGTATCGCGATCGAGATCGCCGAGTACGAGGCCGAGCTCGAAGACGAGACCGCCTCGTAGCAGTGGTCCGGGAGGGCGCGTGGGAGATGTTCCCGCGCGCCTATTCCCGCCGCGGCAGCACGAACGAGACAACAGCAATGCACGGCTCAACGTATTGACCACTCTCAATGCATTCCCGAATAGGAGGAAATGATGGCAGATGACAATCTCGTCCTTGTGGTCGGTAGCTACTCGGTCACGGGGGCTGCAGCCGATGACTTCAAGGCGCTCAAGGCCGGCGAGGACGCCGGTGACTACCAGGTCGTCGGGGCCGTCGTCCTGAACCGCGACCCGAGCGGCAAGGTCGATGTGGCCGAGCACGACAGCGGTGCCCACGTCGCGGGCGGCGCCGTTCTCGGCGGCACCGCCGGGCTCGTGGTCGGGCTGTTCGCGCCGCCGCTGCTTGCCGCGACCGCGGTCGGAGCCGGGATCGGCGCGGTCGTCGGCAAGCTCAAGAAGAAGCACGAAGAGAAGCAGCTGGGCGTCGAGATGGAGGAGTACCTGCCGCCGGGATCGTCTGCGGTCGTCGCGATCGTCGATGACACCTACGCGGACAGGGTCGAGGCCGCCCTCGTCAACTCGGACAAGCGGATCAACAAGGCAATCGACAAGGACGACTACGACGAGCTCCAGAAAGCTCTCGCCCAGTCGTCCGACGAGGTCACGAAGGCTGTGAGCTCCTAACCGGCCGGTACGGGAGGGCCGGCACACACGCCGGCCCCTCCCGCCACCAACAAGGGACATGACGATGACATCCACTCGCACACTCAGCCTGATCACTGCCGTTGTTTCAGTCGCGTTCGTCGCTGCGGGCTGCGGCTCAAGCGGCGACAACTCGACGACAACGACGACCACCAGCGCGACTGCGACAGAGACATGGGCGAGCGGTGTCTGCACGTCGCTGACGACCTGGCAGACCGCGATCAAGTCAGCCGCCGGCTCTCTGAAGAGCGATCCCACAAAGAGCGGGCTCCAGACGGCCGCCGACGATGCGAAATCGGCGACACAGACACTCGCTTCCGATCTGAAAGGGCTCGGCAAGCCCGATACCCCATCCGGGCAGCAGGCGAAGGACCTGCTCGATCAGCTCTCAAGCGACCTGAGCACAGATACGGACACGATCAAGTCCGCCGTCGACGACGCCTCAGGTCTCAGCGGCATCGCCGCCGCCGTCACCACCGTCGGCACCACCGTCGCGACAATGAAAACGCAGGTCACCTCGGCCTACACAAGCCTCACCCAACTCGACGCTAAGGGCGAGCTCCAGACGGCGTTCCAGCAAGCCAGCTCCTGCCAGCAACTCACCAGCGCGAGCTGAAATGATGCCGACCGGACTCCAGGCGGAGGTCGCCCCGCATCCCTGATGGATAGAGGCATCGCGGAGGCGGGTCGGACGCGTGTCAGATCCCGCGGTGCAGTCGGCCCTCGCCGCCAGGGAGATCCCTTTCGCACGCGTAAGGAGTGGGTAGGCACCCGCGACCACGCCCCGACCGTCATGAGACTCGCGCGCGGGTCGGTCGGCGGCCTCGGCTTCCGAGGTCCTTAGAGCGCATCCTGTGTCCGCGCGCGCGCGGGGCGCGTGGGCCGCAAACGGGTTCGATATGTCGGTGGTGCGTTTGGGTGGAACCGGGGCCACGTGCGCGCAGGCCCCAAGATCGGTCGCATGAAAGAGGGATTGCGGGGTGCCCAGGTCCATACAGCGACGCACAGCGGCGTACGGCCTAATGGGCGTTGCGCGGCGGTTCGGCACCTAGCCCAACTGCACCGGGATCGGGGCGAACAGGGCCTCCAGCCCAGGGGCGGAGTCAACGCTTGGCCGTGGTCGAGCACTGCCCTCATGAAGTTCCTGCCATTTCGCGAGCCGACCAAGTCTGGTCGAAGGCCCGCCGAGACACCGATGTGGACGGATAGATCGAGCCCTCGTAATGGCGCGAATGCGCAGTAGCCGTTGATCACTCCGCCGTCATCTCGTGCGGTGAACGCATCGAGTTCGGAGGGAAGAGCAGGGCGGTCGGCGACGACATCTGGCCATCGCCACGCATTTATGGTCGAAAGCACTCAGCCGCACTCATGGGAGAAACCGAAAGAGCATCCCCCCTACCGCTGTTCCGCGGGTGGGATTGTCGATGAATCGTCCGATTCGGCTAGAGCGGTCAAGCAACGCTCCACCCAGTCCACAACGACCGCGAGATACTCCTCCATCTGGACGCTCATCGTTGCGACGGAAGGCGCGTCTTGCCAGCCCGCCTCGCTCTCCCCCTCGGTCGCCATGTGCATGCCCACCGCTAGATCGACCTCACCCGTCGGCCACATCAGGGTGCCGCTGGCCCGCAGCCGGACGTTCTGCGGGTGAACGATCATGTGATCACGGAAACGCGTGAGCGTCTCTTCCAATTCACGTGCCCTAGCGATGAGTTCCTCGGGCGGCTCCTGAACGCCGCGAGCCTTCGAGTAGGCGATTAGTCCGTACGTCTCGTGGAACAACCTCCCGTGCGTGGGACGGAAGCCCTGGGCGTTACCGAACGTCGCCTCGATAGCGAGCGCGACCCTGTCAAGCAAGATCTTCCCGAACGTGAAGAAGGATTCGATGGCGTAGTGCGTGCGGAGCGTCAGCCGGTCGAGTTCTGCGCGTCGCTCCTCGTATCGCGGTGTCTGAACGCGCTCGATGGTCATCCGTTTGTGTTCCTCGTGCGCCGTCACGAGGCTCCGGCCCGAAACGCGGCGCTCCTCGAGCGCGAAGCTGACGAACGACCGGTACTTGCGCACGTCTGCCCATGCCCAACTTGCACGGACGCGACGCCGTTCCATCCGCTCGTCGTCGCCCGTATGCAGCTTCTCGATGAGAGCCATGATCCGGCCCGTCGCCAGTTCCAGTGCGTCGCGCTTCGCCGTCGTCAAGTCCGCTCGTCCTCGAGGGTCATATCCGCCAGGGCGACGCTCACTCGCCGCTGATGATCGGCCGTTGATCGCCGACCAAGGCGCTTCTAGGAAACGAATGCCTTACGAACAGACGCAGCCGCCCATTTGTTTGTGCCGTGAATCGTCGGAACCTTCTTCGCATTCAGCTCGTCCGCGATCTCCTCGAGCGACATTCGCTTACCGAGCATCGCGTTGATCCCCACCCGCCATTGGTAGTCACGTCGGTTGCAGAGCCGATGCCCGAGCCGGACGTTGTCAGCGGTGAGTGTCCCCCATGCATCTTGAGTCTCGGGTAGTGGTCGGCCGTCGCCTCCCAGTCGGAGTGCGCCGCCGTCGGCTCGAAGTACCGACGACCCCGGGAGCAGTAGCACTGGGGCATCTCGCAACGTACGTCGATGATCCGGCCATCCCGAGCAAGTTGCCAGAGGATTCGGCGAACTCCGAGGGCCTCAAGCCTCTCAAGTGGAGTCTCTTCAGTGTCCGCCGGTGCCGCTGGGGTACTTGCTTGAGCGACCTGCTCTTCGTCGTTCATGCTCGTGCTCTCATCGAGCCGCCACCGTCGTGACGCGGGGTGTATCCCAGTGACGCGTGTGACGCCACTCAGCCAAGGCCCAAGCATCGATGGTCACGCATCCCCCGCGCGGGCGCTCGCATGCGGGGTCCGCTGGCCCGAGACGGTTGCAGGGACCGGGTCTAGCGCCCCCCTGGCGCCCCATCCAGAGGCCGTGAGACCGAACAGGCCTCGATCAGACGGCGGTCAACTGGTCACGGGAAGCGCCGATGGATGCTGGGCTTTCAGCATCTCGCGGGCGATCACGAGCCGCTGGACCTCCTGCGTGCCCTCGTAGATCTGGGTGATCTTCGCGTCGCGCATGAACCGCTCGACCGGGTATTCCTTGACGTACCCGTAGCCGCCGAGGATCTGGACCGCCTCGGTCGCGACGTCCATCGCGACGTCGCCGCACATCAGCTTCGCCATCGCCGAGGCCTTCGTCAGCTCGGTCTCGGGGACACCGGCGTCGGCCATCTGGCCGAAGCGGTAGAGCAGCCCGCGCGCAGCCTCCGTCCTCGTCTCCATGTCCGCCAGCTTCGCCGCGATCAGCTGGTGCTCGGCGATCGGTTGGCCCATCGTCTCGCGCGTGCGAGCGTACTCGAGCGCATAGTCCGTCGCCCCCTGCGCGATGCCCAGCGCCTGCGCAGCCACCCCGGGCCGCGACCGGTCGAGGATCCGCATCGCCAGCTTGAATCCCGTCCCTTCCTCGCCGAGGCGGTTCGCCTCGGGGATGCGGCAGCCGTCGAACACGAGCTCGCCGGTCGTCGAGCCGGCGATGCCCATCTTCTCCTCGAGCCGCGCCACCTCGAACCCCGGTGTGTCCGACTCGACGAGGAAGGCGGAGATGCCCGAGTGCCCGGCATTCGGGTCGGTCTTGGCGAACACGGTGTAGAGGCCTGCGACACCCGCGTTCGTGATGAACCGCTTCGTCCCGTCGAGCACGTAGCCGTCGCCGTCGCGACGCGCGGTCGTCCGCATCGCCGCCGAGTCCGAGCCGGATCCGGCCTCCGTCAGCGCATAGGCCGCGAGCAGCTCACCCGACGCCAGGCGCGGCAGCCACGCCGTGCGCTGCTCGTCCGAGCCCCCGAGCTTCAGCCCGAGCGAGCCGAGCTCCTGGACCGCCAGGATCAGCCCGCTCGTCGCGCAGACCTTCGAGACCTCCTCGATCGCCACGAGGGCCAGCAGCGTCCCGGTGCCGGTGCCGCCGTGCTCCTCGGAGAACAGGAGGCCGAAGATCCCCTGCTCGCGATAGAGGTCGACCACGTCCCACGGGAACTCGTGGGTGGCGTCGATCTCCGCCGCGCGCGGCGCGATCCGCTCCCGTGCCAGCGTCCGTACGAGGTCGCGCAGCTCGCGCTGCTCGTCGGTCAGCACGTCCCAGGGCACGGGCGCAGTGTACGGCGCTCGACGGGAACGGCTAGAGCATCTCGGCGGGCACGAACTTGCTCACCTCGACGATCTCGTCGGCGGGCACGTTCGCGCGACGCGCCGCCTCCATGATCGCGTCCGGTGTCGGCGCCTCGTAGAGGCAGTACGACCGGAGCTTGTCGGCCGAGATGAACGAGAAGAGCCAGCTGACGCCCTCGTCGGCATTGACGGCGTCGATGAGGCGGACGTCGTCACCGGTCAGCTCGAGCCGGTCGGCGAACGTCCGCTCGATCACGTAGAGGGGCACCGAGCGATGGTAGCGCGCCCGGGCCTCACCGTCCCACCGACCCGGTCGACCGTCACCGTCCGTCAGCCTGCCGCGTCGGGCACGAGCCCGCGTCGATGGGCGTAGCCGGCGGCCTCCGTGCGGTTGGCGCAGCGGGTCTTGCGGAGGATCGAGCGGACATGGTTCGCCGCCGTGTGCTCGCTGATGTGGAGGTTGCGGCCGATCTCCCGGTTCGAGTGCCCACGCGCCAGCTCGACGAGGACCTCCACCTCCCGCGCGCTCAGGCCGTCCGGAAGCGTGGCCTCCGGCTCGACGTCCGGGACGAGGGCGGCGGCTCGGCGGAGGAGCGTGGGCATGCCGATCGCCTGGGCGAGGCCGACCGCGGCGCCGAGCTGAGCCCGTGCGTGCGCGCGGTCGTCTCCCCTCCCCCGGGTCAGCAGCATGCGCGCGTACTCGTACGTCGTGTGCGCCAGCCACGTCCGCGCGCCGAGCCCCGTGTTGAGCGCGAGCGCAGACTGGAAATGCGCCTCGGCGCGATCCCACTCTCCGAGCGCCGTGGCGGTCATGCCGAGATAGCGGTCCGCCGCCCCGTAGCAGGCGACGAGGTGGCCGACCATGACGTTGCCGCCGGAGTACGCGGCCAGCTCCGGATAGAGGGCCTCGGCAGCCACGGTGTCGCCCGTCGCGGCACAGACGTCGGTCAGGTATGCGAGGGAGGCGAGCCAGAGCGAAGGACGCAGCCCACCGAGCCCGTCCGCGAGGATCCGGTGCAGCTCACGGCGGGCGTCGTCCGCCATCCCGAGCTCGCTGTAGAGCACGGCGAGGCCGGGCCTCCACGCGGAGCTCCGCGCGTCGCCCTCGAGCATCCGTACGACCGGAGCCAGCTCGCCGAGGCGACCCTGCTCGCGACGGATGCCGAACATCTGGATCGCGTAGGTGCCGGACGCGTCCCTGCCGGTCAGAAGCCTGCCCCACTCCTGCGAGCGGTGGGCGGCGCCCTCGGCTGCGGCGAGGTCACCGTCGCAGAGCGAGAGCGCGCTGGCGTAGTGCTCGGCGACGTGCAGCAGGAACGGTTGGCTCAGCCTTCTCGCGACGCCGAAGAGCTGGGCGAGCGCCTCCGTCGCCGCGTCGTGATCGCGAAGGATGACGTTCGAGGGCACGAGCCACGACAGCGCCTCCCCTTCGATCTCGACATCGTCGAGCTCCCTGCCGAGCTCGAGTGCCTCGAGGAGCATGCGGTTGACCTCCTCGTTGGTGCTGCTCCCACGAGACCAGTAGGACTGCGCGAGGGTCGTCCCGAGCGTGCGGCGGTCGCCGCGGCGCCGCGACATCGCGATCGACGCGTCGCGCTCGACGAGCGCAGCGCGGCCCGAATCGCCGCGCAGGTCGAGCGCGCGTGCGAGCCCTCCGAGCGCGCGCGCGCGGAGCTCGGAATCGTCGCGCGGGAGCGCAGCGGTAGCCTCCTCGAGCAGCTCGACCGCCCCGGCGTCGTGGATCGCCGGGCGCCAGCACGCCTCCTCGAAGCCGATCGCGGCGCGCGCGAGGAGCTCGCTGTCCCCCAGGGAGCGTGCCAGCTCTGCGGTACGGGCGAACGCGTCGAGCGCGGCGTCGGCACGACCGGCGCGATGGCAGGCGTCGCCGAGCTGGAGCATCACGCTCGCGCGCTCGTGCGGATCGCGGACGCCGAGCTCGAGCGCGGTGCGAAACCGATCCTCGGCCTCCCCGAACGCGAGCGCGGCGACGGCCGACTCGGCCGCGAGCAGGTTGTACGCGACCGCCCGCTCGGCCCCGCCGACCGCCGCCCCTGCCGCGTAGTGGTGCGCGAGGGCGGCGAGGACTGCCCGGCTGTCGCTGCCCGACCATCCGTGCTCGAGCGCCTCGGCGACCCGGAGGTGGATCTCCGCCCTGCGCGCGGCCGAGAGCCGGTCGTCGACGGCTCTGCGGACGAGCTCGTGCGCGAACCGGTATGCGAGGCCGCGACCCGGCTCCTCGACCAGCAGGCCGCTCCTCACGGCCTCCTCGATCGCGCCGATCAGCGCCGTCGCGTCCACGATCGACGCGCGCCGCACCGTGTCGAGCTCGAAGTCGGCTCCCATCACGGCCGCCAGCTCGAGGACGTCCCTCGTTTCGGGTGCGAGCCGCGAGAGCCTCTGATTGACGACGTCCCGCACCGTCGTCGGGACCCCGAGCTCGGCCGCCGGCCTCGAGAGACGCGCGCCGTGCTCTCCGATGTCGACGGCGGCCGAGTCGATCAGCTCGCGCCAGAGCTCCGTGACCAGGAACGCGTTGCCGCCGGTGAGGTCGCCGACGACGGACGTCAGCTCGGCGGTGGGCTCGACGCCGGTCGTGAGGCGGATGAACTCGCCGATCTCTCCCGCCGACAACCCGCCGAGGCGGATGCGCACGACTCCCTCGGTGCGGTACACGTCAACGAGCGCCTCGGCGAGCTCGGCGGGCATGTCCGCGTCGGCGTCGCGGAAGGTGGCCACGAGGAGCATCCGAGCCGCCGCGCCGGAGCGCACGAGGTGCCGCATCAGCTGCAGCGTGGACGCGTCGGCCCAGTGCACGTCCTCGAGCACGAGGAGCAACGGTGCTTCCGAGCTGATGCCGACGAGCAGCTCGGTCACGGCGGTGTGGAGGCGGTGGCGCTCCGCATCGGGGTCGGTCGCGGCAGGCGCGGGCAGGTCGCCGACGCGCGTCACGAGCTCCGGCATGAGCCGCGTCAGCTCTCCGCCGCCCGCACCGAGGTGCTCCCGCAGCACCTCGGGCTCGGTGTGCCGCACGAGATGGTCGAGGGCGGCCGCGAACGGACCGTAGGGCGAGCCGACGACCGAGTCGCAGTCGCCGTAGAGCACCGTCGTCCCCTCGTCGGCGAGCTCACGCGCCAGCTCCCGCACGAGACGGCTCTTCCCCGAGCCCGGGTCGCCGGCGACGAGCGCCGCGCGGCGGCCTTCGCCCGCGCTACGGGGAAGCAGGGCCCGCAGCGTCGCAAGCTCCTGCGTCCGCCCGGCGAAGGCGAACGTGGGCGAGAGCCGGAGCGGGCCGGGAAGGGGAGTTCCCGTGTCCATCGATGATCAAGTCTGATCATTGCGCACGGTCGGGGCTCCGGAAAGTCGGTCAGGCCGGGTCATGACACGGCGTCGGCGGCGCCGTACCCTCGAATCGACCCCAGGACGAGGAGGAAGCCGTATGAGCACGACCGTCTCCGCGCTGGACAGCGCACGCACCGAGCTCGCGTCGTTCGGACAGCGCCTGATCGGCCCCGAGGACCCCCGCTACGACGAGGCCCGGGCGCTCTTCAACGCGATGATCGACAAGCGGCCGGCCCTGATCGCGCAGTGCGCGACCGCCGAGGACGTGGCCGCGGCGATCCGCTTCGCGCGGGAGCACGACCTGCCGCTCGCCGTCCGCGGCGGCGGGCACAACGGCGCCGGCCTCGGCAGCGTCGACGACGGGGTCGTGATCGACCTCTCGCCGATGAAGTCGGTCAGCGTGGATGCCGCCACGCGCACCGTTCGGGTCGGCGGGGGCTGCGTGTGGGGCGAGGTCGACGCGGCCACCCAGCCGCACGGGCTCGCCGTGCCGACGGGGATCATCTCGACGACGGGCGTGGCGGGCCTCACGCTCGGGGGAGGCCACGGCTACCTGACGCGCAAGCACGGCCTCACGATCGACAACCTGCTGTCGGCGAGGATGGTGCTCGCGGACGGCTCACAGGTGACCGCGAGCGCCGACGAGAACCCCGATCTCTTCTGGGGGATCCGCGGCGGCGGCGGCAACTTCGGCGTCGTCACCGAGTTCACGTTCCGCGCCCATCCGCTCGAGACGATCGTGGGCGGCCCGACCTTCTGGGCGATCGAGGACGCCGACGAGCTCCTCGCGGCGTACCGCGAGTGGCTTCCCGTCCGCGCCGCGCAACGTCGTCGGCTTCTTCAACTTCCACACGATCCCGCCGGTGAAGGAGGCGTTCCCCGAGGAGCTCCACCTGCGGAAGGTGTGCGGCGTCGTGTGGTGCATCGACGACACCGACGAGGCCGCGGAGAAGGCGATGGCGCCGATGCTCTCGGTCGCCGAGCCGCTCCTGCACGGCGTCGGCCGGATGCCGATCGGGGCGCTCAACAGCGCCTTCGACGGCCTCTACGGGCCGGGCGACCAGTGGTACTGGCGCGGCGCCTTCCTGCGCGAGATCCCGGACGAGGCGATCACGCTCAACAGGGAGTGGAACGAGCGGATGCCGGGCTTCAAGGCGGGCTCCCACTTCTACCCCGTCGACGGGGCGGCCAACGACGTCGGGGTCGAGGACACGGCGTTCGCGTATCGCGACGCGACGTGGTCGCAGGTCTTCATCGGCTGCGATCCCGACCCTGCGTCCGCCTCGGCGGTGCGTGACTGGACGATCGGCTACCACGAGTCGATCGTCCCGTACACCGCCGGCGCCTCGTACGTCAACTTCATGATGGAGGAGGGGCAGGAGCGGGTTCAGGCGACCTACGGGCCGAACTACGCCCGGCTCGCGCAGGTGAAGACGGCCTACGACCCGGAGAACGTGTTCCGGGTCAACCAGAACATCCTGCCGGCCGCTTGACCCGTCTCCGGGGGACGGGCGCCGCAAGGCCCCGTCCCCCTCCAGCTCGATCACCTACGGGAGGCCGGGCGCCCAGACGCGCGACAGCCCGGCGGCGACGGCGAGCCCGAGCGCCGCCGCAGCGACGAAGAGCGACGTCACCTCCGTGCGCCGCTCCGCGCGCCCCAGACGCGAGCCCAGCTCGCCGTACGCCGACGACAGCGCGCGAGCCGAGCGGGCGGCGAAGTACTCACCACCGGTCGTGCGTGCGATCGCGCGGAGCGTCTCCCGGTCCGGGGCGCGATTGAAGCCGAAGAAGCTGCCCGGCGCGGCGCTCCCCGGCGTCCGGCCGGTCGGTGCCGAGCGCCACCGTGTAGACGGGGATTCCCGCGCCGGCCGCCAGCGCCGCGCCCTCCGCGGCCGGGATCAGCCCCCGGTTCTGGCGCCCGTCCGAGAGGAACAGGATCGTCACTGCACCGTCGCCGCCGGGGATCGCACCCGCTGGTCGGCGCCGCCCTCCCGGGCTCGGCCAACGACTCCCGCGCCAGCTCGACGGCGCGCGCCAGCGCGTCGCCGATCGCGGTGCCGCCCCCGGCCTGGAACCGGGTGATCGCGGCAACGGAGCGCCGCAGCCGCTCCCGGTCGTGCGTGGGCGACGCGGCCACGGTCACGTCGCCGGCGAAGGTGACGAGCCCGACACGCAGCTTGCCGGGTACGCGGTCGAGGAACGACTGGGCCGCCTGCTTGGCCGCGCCGAGCCGCGTCGGCGCGACGTCGCGCGAGAGCATCGAGCGCGACGTGTCGACGACCAGGACGACCGTCGCGTTCTCGACGGGGGCCATGTGCCGGAGATGCGGACGCGCCGCGCTGACGCAGAGCAGGGCGAGGACGACCACGACGAGCCCGGCGGTCACGTGCTCCCGGCGAGAGGACATCCGGGGCGCGACCCCGCGGAGGACGTCGACGTTCGGGAAGGAGACCACGTAGCGCGGCCGGCGCCTCCGAAGGAGGACGTACGCCCCGACGATCGCGGGAAGGGCGGCCAGGAAGAGAAGCGCCAGCGGACGGTCGAAGCTCATCGATCCTCCGTTCGGAGCATCGATCGTAGCGTTCTGCACGATGCCGCTCGGGCCCGCTGACGGCGCCGAAGACGAATGTCTACGCTCCGCGCGTGATCCTCTCGAACGGCGTCGTCCGCACGATGGATCCCTCGCTCCCGACGAGCGCGGCGCTCGCGATCGCGGGCGAGCGGATCGTCGGCGGGGTCGGGACGCACGAGAGCGCGCTCCCCACGCCCGACCGCGTGGACCTGCGCGGCCGCTGCGTGGTGCCTGCGTTCACCGACGCGCATGTCCATTTCCCGACCTGGTCGCTGGCGCGGACGGACGTCGTCCTGGAAGGCGTCGGGTCGCGCGCCGAGGCGCTCGCGCGCATCGGCGCCCATCGCCCGGACGGCGAGTGGATCCGGGGCCACGGCTGGCGCGACGCCGAGTGGGAGGAGCTCCCGTCGCGCGAGGCGCTCGACCAGGTCACGGGGGAGCGACCCGCTGCGCTGTGGTCGAAGGACTACCACTCGCTCTGGCTCAACAGCGCGGCGCTCGCGCGCGCCGGTGGCGACCTCGAGGTCCCGGGCGGGGTGGTCGAGCGCGACGCGTCCGGCGCGCCGACCGGTGTCCTTCGCGAGGAGTCCGCCTGGCGCTTCCGCGAGAGGCACGTCGTCGTCTCGGAGGACGAGTGGGTCGCGGCGACGCGCGACGGGATTCGCGTGGCCCACGAGCGCGGCATCGGGTCGATCCACGACAAGGACGGCTGGCTCGGCGCCCACGCGATCTTCGGCCGGATCCACGAGAACGAGGGCCTGGCCCTGCGCGTGTGGCAGTCGCTGCCGGCCGAGCACGCCGGCCGGCTCGGCGAGCTCGGCCTGCGCTCGCGGATCGGGGACGACTTCCTGCGTCTCGGCTACCTCAAGACCTTCATGGACGGCACGCTCGGCTCGCGGACGGCGTGGATGCTCGACGGCTCGGGCGTGTGCATCACCAGCGGCGACCAGCTCGCCGAGCTGATCCGCGCCGCGGCGGCCGCCGGCTGGCCGATCGGAGTCCATGCGATCGGCGACCGCGCGAACCGCGAGGCCCTCGACGCGTTCGAGGCGACCAGGGAAGCGTGGCAGCCGCTGGGTCTCCGCCAGCGGATCGAGCACGCCCAGTGCGTCGACCCGGTCGACCTCCCGCGCTTCGCGGAGCTCGGCGTCGCGTGCTCCGTGCAATTCAGCCACGCGCCCTCCGACCGCGACCTCGCCGACCGGTTCTGGTCGGACAGGCTCGACGGCACGTACGCGTTCCGGACGCTCCTGGAGAGCGGCGCGGTCGTGGCGAACGGGTCCGACGCGCCCGTGGAGGAGCTCGACCCCCTCGCCGGCATCGCGGCGGGCGTCCGTCGCACGATCGACGACCGGGCGGCGTGGCGCCCCGATCAGGCGCTCACCGTGGAAGAGGCGCTTCACGCCTCGACCGTGGCCCCCGCGTGGCTCGCCGGGGACGAGCGACGTCGCGGCAAGCTCCTCCCCGGCTTTCTCGCGGACCTGGTCGTGCTCGACCGCGACCCCGTCACGATCCCGGCCGACGAGCTCCCGGCGGTGCGGGTGGTCGCGACGATGGTCGGCGGACGCTGGGTGCACAACCCACCGCCCTGGGACTGATGTCGCCGAGCCGGGGGGCACCGGTACGGCTCTCCGGACGGCGAACGTCTACGGGAATCCGCACTCGGCAGCGTCCCCGAAGGGCCGTACACTGAGGACATGGCCACGAGGGCGGACACGCACCGCACGATGCTCCCGGTCCACCAGGCCGGCCAGTGCTCGGTCGCCGCCACGGGCGAGATCGTCGGGTCGAAGTGGACGGTGCTCATCGTCCACGACCTGTCGGAGGGGCCCCGCCGCTTCACGGAGCTGGAGCACGCCTGCGCGGGCATCAGCCCGCGGACGCTCGCCGAGCGCCTGCGCTGGCTCGAGGCGGAGGGGATCGTCGTCCGCCGCAGCTATGCCGAGTCGCCGCCGCGCGTCGAGTACGAGCTGACGGGCAAGGGCAACGCCCTGAAGCCGATCATCGACGAGATGCGCCGTTTCGGGCACGAGTGGCTCGGCTGTGAGGTTCATTCGGCTGACGCCGAATGAACCTCTAGGACCTTCTCGAGGGCTCCCCCCAGAGACGAACCAACTCGACGCAGGTCGCCGCCGCCGCGGCCATGTCCTGCACGGATGCCCACTCGCGCAGCGAGTGGTAGTGCTGGCCGCCGGTGAAGAGGTTGGGCGTCGGCAGCCCCTTCTCCGTCAGTCGCGCGCCGTCGGTGCCGCCGCGGATGATGCTTCGGACCGGCTCCACGCCCGCGCGGCGAATCGCCTCCTCCGCGGCCTCGACGACCTCCGGGTGCCGGTCGAGGACGTTGCGCATGTTCCGGTACTGCTCCTCCACCTCGAGCGTGAACGACGCCCGTGGCTCGCGTCCGACGATCTCGGTCGCGACGCGACGGACGAGGGCGACGTGCTGCTCGAGCTTCTCATCGTCGTGGTCGCGCGCGATCAGCCAGAGCGTCGCGCGCGACGCCGACCCTGCGAGCCGCTCGGGATGGACGAAGCCCTCCCGGTCGTCGGTGGTCTCGGGCGAGAGCTCGTCGCGCGGCAACGCCGCGATCACATCGGACATCAGCTTGAGCGCGTTCACGAGACGCTCCTTCCCCGATCCGGGGTGCACGCCGACGCCCTCGATCGTGAGCACGAGCTGGTAGGCGGAGAACGTCTCGGTCTCGACCTCGCCGAGCCCCGAGCCGTCGAACGTATACGCGAGGTCCGCGGCGAACGCCTCGAGGTCGAAGTGGTCGGTGCCTCGCCCGACCTCCTCGTCGACGGTGAAGGCGATCCGGGCGGTCGCCCGCGGCACGTCGTCGTGCAGGAGCCGCCGTGCGGCGGTGACGATGATCGCGACGCCCGCCTTGTCGTCGGCACCGAGGAGCGTCGTCCCGTCGCTCGTGACGAGGTCGTGCCCCAGCTTGTCGGCTAGGGCGGGCATGTCGTCGGGGTCCAGCACCTGCGCGGGGTCGCCCTCGAGCCGGATCGACTCGCCGGACCAGGAGCGACGGACGATCGGGGAGACGCCCGTCCCGGGCGCGGCCGGCGCCGTGTCGACGTGGGCGATCAGCCCGACGGTCGGTGCTCCCTCCACTGTCCCCGGCACGGTCGCGAAGACGTACCCGGGCTCGGTCAGCTCGACGTCGTCGAGGCCGATCTCCCGAAGCTCCTCGACGAGGAGGCGCGAGAGGTCGAGCTGCTTGGGGGTCGACGGATAGCTCGTCGAGTCGGGCTCCGACTGCGTGTCGACCACGACGTAGCGCAGGAAGCGCGCGAGGACCTCCTCGCCGAGCTCCTCGGCGAGGGGGCTCGCATAGCGGCTGTCCAGAGCCCGTCTCAAGCGGAGGTGGCACGTCGAGACGGGCTCTCGATCGCAGCGAGGCGTCGCAGGAGCTCGACGGTCGCCGTGAGCCCGTCTCGCAGCGCACTCGCCGGAACGTGCTCGTTCGGCGAGTGGATGCGGGCCGTGGGGCGGGCGAAGCCGGTCACGATCGCGGGGATGCCGCGCGCGCCGATGGCCGCGACGACCGGAATCGTCCCGCCGGAGCGCGTGAGCACCGGCCGAGTGCCGAGCACGTGCTCGAACGCGTCCTGCGCGATCCGAACCGCCGGCGCGGCGGGATCGACGAAGCCGGGCTCGCCCGTCGACCAGAGCTCGACGTCGAGGCTCGCCCACTCCGGCGCGGCCTCGTGGAGGAGCCGCTCGAGCACGGGTGCAATCGCCGCCGGCGTCTGCCCGGGGGCGAGCCGGAGCGAGAGGTTCGCCTGCGCCTCGACGGGGAGCACCGTCTTCTGGAGCCGTGGCGAGCCGCTCTCGAAGCCGTTGACCGTGATCGACGGCTCGGCGGTGGTGCGGACGTAGAACTCCTCCGCGGCGGCGGCATCGGCCGGACGCGCTCCCTGCGAGGCGAGCTCTTCGCTGCCTCGCGGCAGAGCGGCCCAGCCGGCGATCTCGTCGGCGGTCGGGGGGACGATCCCGGCGCGCAGCGGCTCTGGCAGCAGGCCGTTCGGCCCCGGGAGCACGGCGGAGAGCACCTGCATCAGCGCGTGGGTCGCGGTCAGCGCCGCGCCGCCGTACATGCCCGAGTGGAGGTCACGCTCGCCGGTGCGGAGCGTCAGGTGGAAGTAGCACATGCCGCGCAGCGCGGTGCAGATCGACGGCAGCGTCTCGGTGGCGTAGCCGCCGTCGAGGATGATCGCGACGTCGGCGGGCCCGGTGTCCTCCTCGACCCAGTCGACGACCGCGTGCCCGCCGACCTCCTCCTCGGCGTCGATCGCGAACCGCACGTTCACCGGGAGCTCACCGGCCGCCACGAGGAGGGAGGTCGCCTCCAGCAGCATGAAGAGGTGGGCCTTGTCGTCGGCGACCCCGCGCGCGAAGAGCTTGCCGTCGCGCTCGATCAGCGTCCACGGGTCGGACTCCCAGAGCTCGAGCGGGTCCGGCGGCTGCACGTCGAGATGGGCGTAGACGAGCACCGTCGGCGCGCCGTCCCCCGATGAGGCCGGCACCTGGCCGATCACGAGCGGCCGTTCGCCGCGCTGCTGGACCTCGGCCCACCCGCCGGCCGCGGTGATCCGCGCGACGACCCAGTCCGCCGCGCGCCGGATGTCGTCCGCGTGAGCGGGATCCGCGCTCACGGAGGGGATCGCGATCAGCTCGGCGAGCTCCTCAACGAGCGCTTCGTGCGGCGGGATCACCCGCGCGATTCTAGGGACGCGGCCGACGCCGCGCCCTACCGAACCTGCGCCGGAGCGACCGAGACGGCCGAGGCGTGGTGCCGCTCCTGCCGGACGGTCGCCACGGCGGCCGTCACGAGGAGAACCACCAGACCCGCCACGAACAGCCGCTCCTGCCCGTCTCCGGCGGCGAGCGGATCGGGATGCACGGCGATCCCGAGGCCGACGAAGAGCCCGTAGGCCGCGAGCCCCGGGATGGCGATGCGGAAGGCGCGCCAGTCGCCGTCGTAGAGCGCCCACCCGGAACCGGCCGCGATCGTGAGGAGCCATGCGCCGACGGCGCCCGCCGACAGCGGCGGCAACGGCCAGGGCCACGCCACGTCGAACGTACGCGGCGCGAGCACGAGGCCCGCGCCGAGCACCGCTGCCGCGACGGCCTGGGCACCGAGCACGCCGCGAGTGAGGGGAAGGAGCGGCTCGCTCACGTCCCGTTCGACCCGTCCGCCGGCACGTTGCTGCGCCAGGAAGACGGCTGCGAGCAGGACCGGGATGGTCAGGTACACGACCAGCCACGCCCAGCCGGCGACGCGTGCCGTACCGGAGCCGGCTCCGAGATGGAACTCCCCGATGTGCCAGATGGTGACGACGGCCGTGACGAACGTCAGCGTGAAGCCCATCACCGGGACGATCCGTACGCGACGCCACTCGGTGACGCGGAAGCTCGGGACGAGCATCGCGACCGCGGCGAGGTAGCCGGAGCCCAGGAACGCGGCGGTGAGCGGGATCTTGACCGTCCACGCGAAGTAGTCCTCGGTGCGCGTGGCGAGCAGGACGAGGGCGAGACCGGCGACCAGCGAGAAGATCAGGTCGAGGACGAAGACGACCCGGGTCGACCGGTGGATCGGCGTGGCCGCCACGCGGGCATCCTGATCGACGCGCGAGCGACCGGCAACCTTCGGCCGGCCGCCGGGCTCACTCCTCGCGGGTCTCGGGCTCCTCGAGCGCGACGCCGCCGGAGAGGTGCGGCGGGTGCGGGCGCCGCGGCTCGCGCATCCCTGCGCCGCCCGCGTCGTCGTCCGGCCCGGCGAACGGGTCCAGATCGGCGGCGCGCCGGCCTCGGCGCCTGCCCCACCACTCGCGAAGCCGCGCGGACAGCCCGCGCCGGCCCTGGCTCACGCGACGTCGCGCACGCTGGCCGCATCGGCCAGCGCACGGAGCTTCTTCAGGCTCTGGTGCTCGATCTGGCGGATGCGCTCGCGCGTCACGTTGAACGCCCGACCGACCTCGTCGAGCGTCCGCGGTTGCTGGCCGTCGAGCCCGTAGCGCAGCTCGAGCACCTGGCGCTCACGGGGCGACAGGGCGCCGAGGATCGAGCGGAGTGCCTCGCGGCGCATCGTCACCTCGGCCGCCTCGTCCGGCAGCGGCTCCGACTCGTCGGTGAGGAAGTGGCCGAACTCCGACTCCTCCTCGTCGCCGACCGGCTTCTCGAGGGAGACGGGCGTCTGC
Source organism: uncultured Actinomycetes bacterium (assembly GCA_963786055.1). Taxonomy (GTDB): domain Bacteria; phylum Actinomycetota; class Thermoleophilia; order Gaiellales; family Gaiellaceae; genus Gaiella. Next base: position 26,041 of record CAWAXS010000031.1, read on the forward strand.
GCGCTCCGCTTGATCTGCTCGACCTCCTCGAGGGGGAGGTCGAGGTCGGCGGCGATCTCCGCGGCGGTGGGCTCGCGCGCGAGCTCGCCGCGCAGCTTGCGCTCCGAGCGGCTGATCTTGTTGAGCTTCTCGACGACGTGCACGGGCATGCGGATGGTCCGGCCCTTGTCGGCGATGGCGCGCGCGACCGCCTGGCGGATCCACCAGGTCGCGTAGGTGGAGAACTTGAACCCCTTGCGCCAGTCGAACTTCTCCGCCGCGCGCACGAGCCCGATCGTCCCCTCCTGGATCAGGTCGAGGAACGGGAGGCCCTGGTTGCGGTACCGCTTCGCGATCGAGACGACGAGGCGGAGGTTGGCCTCGACCATCGCCTGCTTCGCCGAGTGGTCGCCGCGCTCGATCCGCTTGGCGAGCTCCACCTCCTGGGCCGCGGTGAGGAGCGGGACCTTGCCGATGTCCTTCAGGAAGAGCTGCAGCGTGTCGGTCGAGATCTCGGGCTCGGCCGACTCCCAGGCGCGCTCGCGCTCCGCCTCCTCCGCGGGCTCGGTCGGGACGACGACCTCGATCTGCTCCTCGTCGAGCGCGTCGTAGAACGCGTCGATCTGGGCCGCGTCGAGGTCGAGCTCGTCCAGGGCGAGGGCGACCTCGTCGGCATCGAGGCGTCCCTGCGCCCGACCGCTCTCGAGCAGGGCGCGCGCCTCGTCGGTGGTGAGGACGACATCCGGTGCCGTCGCCGTCCGTTCCGGATCGCTCGCTGCTGCGCTCAGGACCGCCCCTTCCGTCGCGTGCCTCGACACGGTAGCCACGAAGTCCCCGATCCGTCAAAAACGCGCACCGGCTCAGACCCCCGCCTTGTCGAGCTCGTCGAGGTACCGGCGGGCCTCCCGGGCGAGCGCCGAGCCGGGCTCGACGGTGGTCGCGCGGACGAGCTGCGTCCTCGCCTCCTTCACCTCGCCCGACCAGAGGAGCAGCAGGCCGAGGTGGAATCGCACCGTCGCCCGGTCGGGGAACCTGCGCGTGAGAGGCCCGAGCCGGGAGAACGCCTCCGCCGGCCGTGCCTTGTCGAAGCGACCCACGGCGGCCGCGACCTGCGCCTCCACGTTTCCAGGCGCCTCACGCGCTGCCTGGGCGAAGACCCGCTCCGCCGAGCGCTGCATGCCGAGCCGTTGCAGGGCGACGCCGTACAGCAGCTTCCCCTCGACGCTCCGCTCGGAGCCGCGGCGAAGGAGCTCGAGCTGCTGCGGCGGGGTCAGGCCCTCCAGCTGGCTCGGCAGCGGGGTCGTCGTGACGAAGATCGGAAGGCCCTTCGCGTAGTCCGGATGGAGGAGGTTGCCGGCGACCACCGCGTACGCCGTGTCCGGCTCGGAGGCCGCGGCGGCGCGCCAGGCGTCCTCTGCTCCCGGCAGGCCGGCCCAGAAGAGGGCCACGCCGAGGTTGAGCTGGACGACCGCGTCCTGCGGATGCAGCCCGGCGAGGCGGTTCATGCGGTCGACCGTCCCGTCGGGCCAGCCCGCGAACGCCTGTCCGACGCGCGCCTCGACCGAGCCGAGCCGCGCGAAGGACTGCGCTGCGCGCTGCCGCTTGCCGTCCGCGTAGAGCTGCGCGGCGCGACGGAGGGCGACCGCCTCGGGATCGGAGCGCACGCCCAGCTCGAGCGTCAAGGGCGGCGCCCCCTTCCGCGCCTTGGGCGCGGGCGCGGCGACGTCGACCGGATCGGTCTGGAGCGCGACCACCCCCACCACGAGTGCGACGGCTGCCGCCGCCGCAGCGGCCGTGAGCACGACGACGCGGGCGAACGGCGACACGGCGCCAAGGTAGCCGTGAACGGCTGGTGCTGCGTACGAGCCTCTTCCCCACGGGCCACGCACCTGTCTCCCATGTCCTCAGGACGGCGGTCCGGCCTTCCGTCTTCCGTCGGCGCTGCGCGGGACGTGGTCGACTCGCTATATTCACGAAAGTAATGCCGAGCTATCGGGAGCTCCTCGCCAGCGCGCGCGCCGAGATCGACGAGATCTCGACGCGCGAGGCGCACACCTTGCTCGACGGGGACGACCGCCCGTTGTTCGTCGACGTCCGCCCTCGCGACGAGTGGGACGAGGGCCACCTCCCCGGCGCGATCCACCTCCCGCGCAACAACCTCGAGTCGCGCGTCGAGGCGACTGATCCCCGACAAGGCGCGGACGCTCGTCGTCTACTGCGGGAGCGGCACGCGCTCCGTCTTCGCCACCAAGACCCTCCAGGAGCTCGGCTACGAGAACGCCGTCAACCTCGCGGGGGGCTTCACCGACTGGAAGCGGAACGGCTACGAGTTCACGACGCCCGTCGCCCTGACCCCAGCACAGCGCGCCCGCTACGCGCGCCACCTCCTGATCCCCGAGGTCGGCGAGGAGGGACAGCAGCGGCTGCTCGAGTCGCGCGTCCTCCTGATCGGAGCCGGCGGCCTCGGCTCGCCCGCCTCGCTCTATCTGGCGGCCGCCGGCGTCGGGACGATCGGGATCATCGACCCGGACGTCGTCGACGACTCCAACCTCCAGCGTCAGATCGTCCACTCCACCGAGCGGCTCGGCGAGCCGAAGGTCGACTCCGCGAAGCGGACGATCGAGGCGCTCAACCCCGACGTCACGGTGGTGCCCTTCCAGGAGCGCCTCGACTCCGAGAACGTCGAGCGGATCCTCGCGCACGGCTGGGACGTGATCGTCGACGGGACCGACAACTTCCCGACCCGCTACCTCGTGAACGACGCATCGGTGTGGCACGGGATCCCCGTCGTCCACGGCTCGATCTACCGCTTCGAGGGGCAGGTCACCGTCTTTCACCCCGGGAACGGGCCGTGCTATCGCTGCCTCTATCCGTCCCCTCCGCCGCCCGAGCTCGCGCCGAGCTGCGCGGAGGGAGGCGTGCTCGGCGTCCTCCCGGGGATCGTCGGCTCGCTCCAGGGCAGCGAGGCGCTGAAGCTCCTGCTCGGCGCGGGCGAGTCGCTCGCCGGCCGCCTGCTGCTCTTCGACGCGCTGCACACGACCTTCGACGAGGTCGCGATCCGTCGCAACCCCGAGTGCCCCGTCTGCGGCGACCACCCGACGATCACCGAGTACATCGACTACGTCGAGTTCTGCTCCTCGGCTTCCCGGCCGGCCGGTGCTCACGCCGGGCAGAGCCCGGCTCCACTCCGGCCTGCGACCCGGGAAGCCGAGGAAGGTCACGTGCACGTATGACCATCGTCAGGATCCCCCCCACGCTGCGCAACGAGGTCGGCGGCTCCCGCCAGGTCGAGGCGACCGGCTCGACGGTGCGCGAGGTCCTCGACGACCTCGTCGAGCGCCACCCCGCGCTCGGGGCGCAGATCCTGGCGAACGGCGGGATCGCCCCGTTCGTCAACGTCTACCTCGGCGGCGAGGACGTCCGCACGCTCGACGGCCTCGACACCCCCGTGCCCGAGGGCGAGACCGTGATCCTGCTGCCCGCGATGGCGGGTGGTGCGTCCCGCCCGTGGTCGCCTCCCGTCGCGTCCAGCCTGCTCGACCTCGTCGGCTCCACGCCGCTCGTCGAGCTGCCGCGCCTCTCGCCCAAGCCGGGCGTGAGGATCTACGCGAAGCTCGAGGGCCAGAACCCGACCGGCTCGATCAAGGACCGCGTCGCAAAGACGATGATCGAGGCCGCCGAGGCATCGGGGGAGCTGGAGCCGGGTCGTGCGCTGCTCGAGCCCACCTCCGGCAACACGGGCATCTCGCTGGCGCTCGTCGCCTCGCTGAAGGGCTATCCGCTGACGTGCGTCATGCCCGAGAACGCCACCGAGGAGCGCAAGAGGCTACTGCGGCTCTACGGGGCCGACATCGTCTTCTCGCCGGCCGAGGAGGGCTCGAACGGCGCCGTCCGGCTGGCTCTCGCGATGGCCGAGGCCGATCCGAAGTGGTTCGTCCCCTTCCAGTACGCGAACGAGGCGAACCCGCGCGCCCACTACGAGGGCACCGGCACCGAGATCGCGATGGCCCTCGAGCGCGTCGACGTCGTCGTCGCCGGCCTCGGCACGGGCGGCACCTTGATGGGCGTCGGCGAGCGGCTGCGCGAGACCTTCCCCGACGTGATCGTCGCGGCCGCCGAGCCGCTCCCGGGCGATCCCGTGATGGGCCTGCGCTCCCTCGAGGACGGCTACGTCCCGCCGATCCTCGACGTCTCGAAGCTCGACCGGAAGGTGCTCGTCTCCAACGAGGAGTCGGTCACGGCCGTCCGCGACCTGCTCCGGCTCGAGGGGATCCTCGGCGGCGTCTCGGCGGGGGCGGTCGTCCACGTCGCGCGGCGGCTCGCGTCCGAGCTCGACGAGGGCGTGGTCGTGGCGATCCTCGCCGACGGCGGGTGGAAGTACCTGAGCGCGGACTTCTGGGAGGTCGCCGCGGACGACGTCGGCGAGTCGATGGAGTCGACCGTCTGGTGGTGATCCCGGCCGCGGTGCGCGCGGCCATCGCCGAGCACGCCCGCGCCGAGCTCCCGAACGAAGCCTGTGGGCTGCTCCTCCTCGACGGCGACGTCGCGGTCGAGTACGTGGCGGGCGAGAACGCGTCACCCTCGCCGTACTACTTCGAGCTGCGCCTCGATCCCGTCGCCTGGGCGGATCTCGGCGATCGCGACCTCGAGCAGGCGGTCGTGCACTCCCACGTCTCGTCCGAGCCGCGGCCCTCGCGCACCGACGTCGAGCGCATCGGCCTCTGGCGCGACCGGCCCTACGTGATCTACTCGGTACGGCTGGACGAGCTCGCGGCCTGGCGGATCGGGCACGGCACCGTCGAGCCCATTCGCCTCGCGCCCGAATAGCCGCCCACGCGCACGGCCTCCGCGGGAAGGGGCAGGTGTCTGGCTGAAGCCAGACACCCAACCGGAGACCTGCTCGTTCGGGCGAACGGGCTACTTGACCGTGAACGAGCCGTTCATCGCGCTCTTGTGCGGGTCGCAGAAGAACTTGTAGGTGCCCTTCTTCAGGGTGACCGTGAAGGTCTTCGTCCCCGTGCCGCTGACGCTGGTCTTCACGTTCACCCCGGGGCCGGTGAGGTGGAAGTCGTGGATCGACGCCTTGTCGGCGACGACGAGCTTGATCGTCCCGGGCTTCGTGGGCTTCGTCGCCATCTTGATCGTGAAGCCGGGCCCGACGGTGCCGTTGTAGGTCGGGGTTGCGGCACTCGCCGGAATGGCGAAGGCGATGAAGGCGAGCGCGGTCGGGACGGCGATCAATACGCGTTTCATGTGTCTCCCTGGTCGGTGGCTCGGTAGCAGTGATACGCGCGGAGGCGGCGGCCGGATTCCTCGTGACCGCCTGCCGCCCGTCACGCCGATATCGTCGCGCGCATGATCGCCGACGCCCACGTCGACCTGCTCATGGAGCTCGCCTACCGCGAGCGGCGGCTCGGCGAGACCGACGTCTTCGCGCGGACCTGGCTGCCGCTCCTGGAGCGCGGCGGGGTCGGCCTCCAGGTCTGCCCGATCTACGTCGACGTGACGGTGCAGCCGGAGGGCTCGCTGCGCGAGGCCCTCTCGATGGCCGCGTCCTTCCACCGTGCCGTCCGCGAGAACGCGGGCAAGGTGACGCAGATCTGCGTGCCGGAGGATCTCGACGCGGTCGAAGCCGGGGAGCGGATCGGCCTCGTGCTCGCGCTCGAGGGCGTCGAGTGCTTCGGTGTCGAGACGTGGCCGGCGGACGTGTTCCACCAGCTCGGCGTCCGGATGGCCGGCCTGACGTGGAACCGCCGGAACGCGTTCGCGGACGGCGCCGCCGAGGAGGGCGGCGGGCTCTCGCGACTGGGGCGGGAGCTCGTCGACCGCCTCGTGGCCCTCGGGGTGATCCTCGACGTCGCACACGCGTCACGGGGCCTGTTCACCGAGGTCGTCGAGCGCGTCGCCGGGGCGCCCGTCGTCTGCTCGCACGGGGGCTGCAGAGGCGTCTACGACACGCCGCGGAACCTCGACGACGACCAGCTGCGGACGCTCGCCGACGCAAACGGCCTGTTCGGGCTGATGCTCCACCCGATCGCGATCGGCCCCGAGCAGCGGACGATCGACGGCGTCGTCGACCATCTGGAGCACGCGGTGTCGGTGATCGGGATCGACCGTGTCTGCCTCGGCGGAGACTTCACGCGACGTCTCTGGGAGGCGATGCCGCCTCCGCCCGAGCCGAAGGACGGGCTCATGCCGCCGGGCCTCACGCCGGGCCTCGGCATCGAGGGGCTCGTCGGCTCGGAGGACTACCCGGCGCTCGTGGAGGCGCTCGACCGCCGCGGCTGGGGCGACGCAGAGGTCGCCGCCGTCACGAGCGGCAATCTGCTCCGTTTCCTGCGCGCAGCGCTCTGACGATCAGAGCGCGACGGCGGCGTGCTGCTCGGCGGAGCGGTAGAGGGCGTCGATCGCGCGCGCCTGTCCCAGCGCATCCGCACGCCCGAGGAGCGCCGGAGCGTTGCCCGCGATCGCGTCCGCCATGTTCTCGAGCTCGAGACGGTACGAGTCGGCCTGCTCGACGACGACGTCCTCCGACACGCCGTCCCGCTCCAGCCGCAGCTCCCCGCCCCAGTCGACGCGCCACGGCGCGAACGCACGCAGCACGCCCCCGTCGCCCGCGACCTCGAGGAACTGGCGCTGGGGCGCGAGGAAGGACGCCTCGAACTGCCCGACGACGTCGTCCGGGAAGCGCATCGTCCCGTACAGCGCCATGTCGATCCCGGTGGGGCCGACGACCTGCTCGGCGAGCACGGAGACCGGCTCCCCCGCCACGAGGCGCGACCCGCTCACGCAGTAGCAGCCGACGTCCATCAGCGCGCCGCCGTCGAGGTCGGGCAGGGCGCGGACGTTCGAGAGGTCGGTGAGCGCGAACGAGAACGTCGCCCGCACCGAGCGCACGCGCCCGATCGCACCGTCGCCCACGAGGCGCTCGATCGTGCGGGTCTGCGGATGGTGGCGGTACATGAACGCCTCCATCAGGACGAGCCCGGCTGCGTCGGCGGCGTCGAAGGCCTCCTCGGCCTCGGCCGGACGGCGCGAATAGGGCTTCTCGCAGAGGACGTGCTTGCCCGCGGCGAGCGCGTGCATCGTCCATTCGTGGTGCATGCCGTTCGGCAGCGAGATGTAGACGGCGTCGATGCCGGGGTCGGCGAGGAGCGCCTCGTACGATCCATGTGACGTCGGGATGCCGTGCTCGTCCGCGTACGCACGCGCGCGCTCGGCGTCCCGGCTCCCGACCGCTGCCACTTCGACACGGTCGGTCCCGGCCGCGCCGCGGAGGATCTCGCGGTTGATGTTGGCGGTTGACAGGAGGCCGAGCCTCATGCGCGCACCCTAGCGTCGTGCAGGGCGGGATAGAGGGCCTGGTAGCGCTCGTGCTGCTCGGCGTAAGCCGCCTGCCACGCCGGATCGGGCTCGACCGTGTCGGCGACGCGGACGCAACCTGCCACCGCATCGTGCACGTCGGCGAACACGCCCGCCGCGACGCCGCCGAGGAGGGCGGCACCGAGGGCCGATCCCTCCTCCGACTCCGCGAGCTCGAGCGGGAGACCGAGCACGGACGCGACGATGCGGAGCCACAGGCGGCTACGGGCACCGCCTCCCGACACCCGCGCGACGGACGCGTCCACCCCGAGCGCCCGGAGCAGGTCGAGCGAGTCGCGCAGCCCGAACGCCACGCCCTCGAGCACCGCCCGGACCAGGGCGCCGCGGTCGTGCCGGAGCTGCAACCCGACGAACGCGCCACGCGCGTCCGGGTCGGCGTGCGGCGTCCGCTCGCCGGCGAGGTAGGGGAGGAACACGAGGCCCTCTGCTCCCGGTTCCCACGCCTCCGCCTCGGCGGCCAGCACGTCGAACGGCGTCTCGGGGGCGAGTGAGTCGTGGAACCACTGCAGCGACCCGGCGGCGGAGAGCATCACGCCCATCGCCTGCCACGTCCCGGGCACGGCGTGGCAGAAGGCGTGGACGCGCGCCTCGGCGTCGTGGGCGTAGGCGGGGAGCGGCGCGAGGACGACGCCCGAGGTGCCGAGCACGACCGACAGCACTCCCGGCCCGTCGGCTCCGACCCCGACCGCGGCCGCGGGCTGGTCGCCCGCGCCGGCCGCGACGGGCGTCCCCTGCAAGGACGTGGTACTCGTTCCCACGATCCCGGCTCGCTCGGGGGACTCGAGCACGGGCGGGAGCCACCCGGCGGGAAGGTCGAGGGCGCCGAGCACGTCCGTGCTCCAGTCGCGCCGCTCGACGTCGAGCAGGAGGGTGCCCGACGCGTCGGAGGCGTCGATCGCCCACTCGCCCGTCAGCCGGAGGCGCACGTAGTCCTTCGGCAGCATGATCCGGGCGATCCGCGCGTACGCCTCCGGCTCGTGCCGGCGGAGCCAGAGGAGCTTCGGGGCGGTGAAGCCCGTCAGCGCGCGGTTCCCCGTCAGCCCGATCAGCCGCTCGAGCCCGACCCGTGCCTCGATCTCGGCGCACTCCTCCGCCGTCCGCTGGTCGTTCCACAGGATCGCGGGACGGATGACTGCGCCGGACGCGTCGAGCGCGACGAGGCCGTGCATCTGGCCGGAGAGGCCGATCCCGGCCACCTCCCGCCCGGCCGACACCTCGGCGAGCGCCGACTCTGAGGCGCGCCACCACTCCTCCGGATCCTGCTCCGACCAGCCGGGCCGCGGGGTGGACAGCGGGTAGCCGCGCGTCGCGACGGCCTCGACCTCGCCGCGCGCGGAGAGCGCGATCGCCTTGACCCCCGTCGTGCCGACGTCGAGGCCGACCAGGGTTGGCTCAGCGCCCATGGAGCTGCACGAGGTGCGGCCGGGTCTCGCCCCGGGTCACTCCGCGCCGAGGGCTGCGTACACGAGCTCGTAGGCGCGGACGGCGTCCTTGCGCGACTGGGCCTCGCGCAGCGCGCCGTCGTCGATGCGGCCCGAGACCTCCCAGATGAAGTTCCACTGCCTGACGCTGCGGGCGACAGCGGCGACGGCGTCCTCGGTGTACGGGTAGAGGTCGAAGCCGAGGCGCTCGCCGTGCTCGCCGTAGCGGGCGCGCCGGAGCTCGACGGCCAGCTCGAGGGTCTCCATGAACGCGGTGGCGCCGACCATGTTGTCGTCGTCGAACGTCCCCCACCCCGAGTTCGCGTGCTGGTGCCCGAGCAGCCCCTCGGCTGCGAGCATCGCCGCGTACTCGCCGAGGCTTTCGCCGTTCATGATCAGGTGCTGCCAGTCCATGTTGACCTGGACGTTCGTGATCCCGCGACCTCGCAGCTTGTGGATCACGTGGAGGGTCATCCCGATGTTGCGCATCAGGATCTTCATCGCCGGCTCCGAGTTCTTGTGCTCGAGGAACAGCTTGACGCCGTGCTTTGCGCAGGTCTCCGCGGCCTCGGCGATCCCGTCGAGGAACCACTCCCACGACTCCGCGTAGGGGGTCTGGAACGGGTAGTTGTAGCCCTCGATCCCCGGCCAGCACACCATGTTCGCGCCGACGGCGCCGGCCATCTCGGCGGTCTCGCGAGTGAGCCGGCGGGCCTCGGCACGCACCGCCGGATCGGGCGACACGAGCCCCCCTCGACCGAACCGGGAGTCGAGATGGAGGCCCGTGCAGACCGTGTAGATGCCGTGCCCATCGAGCGCGTCGCGTACCTCGTCGAGGTTGTCGCCGTTCAGCTCGCCGGGGTAGTGGAACTCGTAGTCGTCGATCAGGTCGCCGAGACCTTCGACCGCGCGTCGCACGCGCTGCATCGTCGTCTCGCCCGCGTGGTCGGGCTGGTACCCGCCCGGGACGAAGCGCGTGACCATCGGGCCGAGCGCCCAGATGCCGAGGCTCGTGCGCACTAGTGCCTCGTCCAGTGATGCGGCCACGTTCCTGGCTCGCGAGGAGCAAGCCAGGCCAGGACGCAGGGAGCCTCGATACCAGAAGGTATCGAGGCGACCGAGGACGACGCATGGCGCCGCTCAGCGCGAGCCAGGGACCTGGAGGGCATTGCTGGACGGGGCACTCTCGTCAGCGTCCGGCCTGCTGGAGCCTGCGGCGCGAGACGGTGTCGAGCGTCACTGCGGCGAGGAGAATCGCGCCGGTGACCATGAACTTGATCGCCGAGCTGTACCCCAGCAGGTCGATCCCGTTCGCGACCGTCGCGATCACCAGTGAGCCCATCAGCGCGCTGATGACACGGCCGCGGCCGCCGAACAGGCTGGTGCCGCCGATCACCGCCGCGGCGATCGCGTCGAGCAGGATGGTGCCGCCACCGGCGTTCAGGTCGACGGAGTTCAGCCGCGAGGCGAAGATCACGCCGCCGAGGCCGGCCATCGCCCCGGAGATCATGAAGACCTGGAGCCGGATGTTCCGGACGTTGATGCCGGCGCGCCTCGCGGCCTCGGCGTTCCCGCCGACGGCGTAGACGTGGCGGCCGAAGGTCGTCCGCTCGGCGACCCATGTCCAGAAGACGAGCAGGACGATGACCAGCAGGAACGCCACCGGGAAGCCCCGCTCCTGGTTCGCCCAATAGACGGCGCCGAAGGCGATCGCCGCGAAGCCGACGAGCTTGAGCACGACGAGTACGGGGTTGTCGGTGAAGATCCCGTGCCGCCGGCGGCTGAACACCCCCAACAGGGACGAGAGCACGAACAGGCCGGTCGCGATCGCGGCGATGAGGTAGCCGGCTGTGTCGGAGAAGAAGTAGTTCGAGACGTTGTTGACGAGCGAGTCGTCGATGACGATCACGCCCTGGTCGCCGATCGAGTAGAGGATCACTCCCTGCCAGAACAGGAGGCCGGCGAGCGTGACGACGAACGACGGCACCCCGATGATCGCGACGAAGCTGCCCTGGAAGAGGCCGATCAGCGCGGTGACGATCACCGCGATGATGATCGCCACGAGCCCGGTCGTCTCCCAGCTCCCGTCCGGGAACTGGAGCTTCGCCGTGACCACGCCCGCAATCCCCGACACGTACCCGATCGAGAGGTCGATCTCACCGAGCAGGAGGACGAAGACGACGCCGATGGCGATGGTCGTCACCGCGGCCATCTGCACCATCAGGTTCGTGAAGTTCCCCGCGGTCAGGAAGTTCGAGTTCTGCGAGTAGAAGAACGCCGTGATCACGCACAACCCGACCACCACGGGCATCACGCCGACGTCACCCGCCTTCCAGGACTCCCACCTCCGCCGTGCGATGGCGCCGAGGCTGTGCTCGTCCGGCTCGGCCGGTGTCGTCGATGGTCACGCTCGGCGTCGGTCACGCCGGTGCCTCCGTGTCCGGATGGTCGATGCCCGCGACCTTCGTCGGGATGCCTGCCGTGATGGCGTGGACGACCTCCTGCTGCGTCGTCTGGCTCCGCTCGAAGATGGCGGCATTGCGTCCGAGCCGGAGCACCGTGATCCGGTCGGCCGCCTCGAAGATGTCGTGGAGGTTGTGGGAGATGAGGACGACGGCGAGCCCCTGCTCGGCGAGCCGCCGGACGAGATCGAGCACCTGCCGCGTCTGGGCGACGCCGAGAGCGGCCGTCGGCTCGTCGAGGATGACGATGCGGGAGTTCCACATCACGGCACGGCCGATCGCGACGGACTGGCGCTGGCCGCCCGACAGGCTCGCCACCTGCTGTCGAATCGAGCGGATGCTCGTCACGGAGAGGCCCTTCAGCACCTCCCCCGTCCGCGCTTCCATCTCGGGCTCCTTGAGGCGGAAGAGGATGTCGTGCGACTCACGACCGAGGTACATGTTCTGGACGACGTCGAGGTTGTCGCAGAGCGCGAGGTCCTGATAGACGACCTCGATGCCGAGCCGGGCCGCGTCCTTCGGGCCGTGGATCGAGACCTTCTCCCCGTTGGAGTACACCTCGCCCTCGTCCATCGAGTAGATCCCGGCGATGCACTTGATGAGCGTCGACTTGCCCGCGCCGTTGTCGCCGACGAGCGCCATGACCTCGCCGGCCCGCACCTCGAAATCGACGTCGTCGAGTGCGAGCACAGACCCGAAGCTCTTCGAGACGCCTCGCGTCTCGAGCCTCGGCGTCACGACGCCCGCGGGTGAGGGTGAAGCCATCGTCTCGGTCACTGGGCGGTCTCCCGTGTCTCGGCGGGTGGGGAGCCGCCGGAGCGACTCCCCACCGAGTTGCCACTGCCTAGCAGTACTGCTTGTACGAGCCGACGCACACCTCGGACTTCTTGAACTGTCCGTCCTTGTAGAGCAGGGTGATGTTGGCCTTCGTGATCCAGATCGGGGTCGCAAGCACCGACGGCACGTTCCGCACGCCGTTGTTCGTGGTGCCGTTGACCTTCGGCGACCCACCCTTGAGCAACGCGATCGCGACGGCAGCTGCCGCCGTTGCCTCGATCTTCGCAGGCTTGTACACCGTCCCGGACTGCCAGCCGGAGATGATGTTCTGCGCGCCCTGGACCGTCGCATCCTGCCCGGAGAGCGGGATCGGGCTCAGCTTCTTCGCCTTGAGCGCGGTGACGACCGCGTTCGCGAGGCCGTCGTTGGCCGCCGCGACCGCGTCGATCTTGTTGCCGGTGGAGACGAGCATCTGCTCGAAGATCGTGCGTGCCTTCTGGTTGTCCCACTGGGGCACACCCTGATCCGGGCCCTTCGTCGCCTTGCCGCTCTTGATGAGCGGATCGAGGACGGACGCATAGCCCTGCTTGAACAGCTTCGAGTTGTTGTCCGTCGGGCCGCCGTTCAGGTACGCGATGACCGGCTTGTTCCCGCCACTCAGCAGGCCCTTGGCGGTCATCGCGGCCTTGACGCCCAGGCCCATGAGCCTGCCGACCGTCGGGTTGTTGAACGACACGTAGTAGTTCGCGCCCTTGCAGCCGGTGTTGAGCCGGTCGTAGTCGATCGTCTTGACCTTCCGCGCCGTCGCGGCCTTGATGATCGCGCAGCCCGAGCCCGGATCGAGGCTCGTGAGCAGGATCACCTTGGCACCGTTGGCGAGGCACTGGTCGGCCTGCGAGCGCTGCCTCTGCGCGTCACCCTCGGCGTTCACGACCGTCGCCGGAGATGCTTGGCCTTCTTGAACGCGGCGATGAAGGTCGGCCGATCCTGCGTCTCCCACCGGACCGACGACTTCGTGTCCGGCAGCAGAACGCATGCGTCGGCGTTCGCGGCCTGTTTCTCGCTCTTCGCGAGCGCTCCGCCGACCGACAGGCCGACGACGAGCACCGTCACTGCGAGCGAGACGATGAGCTTCTTCACTCCGTTGCCCTCCTTCTTTCCTCTGCCGTTGCCTCTGCCTCCCGCGCGGACGGTACTCGGTCCGGCGCGCCTGTTCAAACACACCCACTTCAACGCACGAGCTAGCGACGACCGATCGCCACCTCCTTCCCGCGCCGGTGCCTCCGCGGCGCGGACGGAAGACTGTCTTCCCTGGCGCTCACGTGGGCCGTCGGCGCGGCCCACGGTGCGTCGAGCACGCGGCGGAGCGACAGCGCCGCCGCGCCGCGCACGGACGCGCCGTCCCCGAACGCCGAGGGGAGCACCTGGAACGATCCCGACCGCGCCGCGAGCGAGCGCTGCTCGAGCGTCTGCCTGACCTCGTCGACGAGCCACGGCGCCAGCGGCCCGAAGCACCCCCCGAGGACGACAGCCTGCAGGTCGAGGATGTTGAACGTCGACGCGAGCGCGATCCCGAGCCACCGGCCCGCGTCGGAGAGCGCGCGAACGACCTCCGGCGAGCCCTGCTCCGCACGTCGCACGAGCTCGTCCGTCAGGCCGCGAGAGCGGCCGGCGATCGGAGAGACGCCCGCCGCCCGTGCGATCGACTCCTGGCCGACGAGCGTCTCGACGCAGCCGCGGCTCCCGCAGGCGCACCGGTGCCCGTCCGGGTCGACCGACACGTGGCCGAACTCGCCGCCGAACCCGTGGGAGCCGCGAAACAGGCGGCCGCCCAGCACCACCCCGCCGCCCACGCCGACCTCGCCGAAGACGCAGACGAAGTCGTCGATCCCGACGGCCGCCCCCGTCCAGTGCTCGGCGAGCGCGGCAAGGTTGGACTCGTTCTCGACGTGGACGGGAAGCTTCAGCCGGGCCCCGAGCTCGGCTGCGACCGGAACGTTCTCCCAGCCCAGGTTCGGTGCGAAGACGACCGTGCCGGACGCCTCCTCGACGAGGCCCGGGACCGCGACGGAGATGCCCACCGGCCGGAGGCCTTGATCCAACGCGGCGTCGAGGGCCGCGCGCGCGGCCATCCCGAGCCGGTCGAGCACGGGGCGCGGCGCCGAGCCGCGGTTCTCGTGATACGAGCGCCGCTCGTAGCGGACGGCCCCCGTCAGGTCCTCCACCGAGACGGCGACGTAGTCCACGTTCACCTCGAGGCCCACTCCGACGACGACGTCGGCGAGCTCGAGCGCGACGCCCGGCCGCCCGATACCGCGCGGTGACGTCGTCTCCCCCGTCTCCCGGAGCAGCTCGAGCTCGATGAGCTCCGTGACGAGGCTCGAGACCGTGCCGCGTGTGAGCCCCGTCTCCGCCGCGACCTGCGCCCGCGAGCGCGTGCCGGCGGAGGCGACGTGGCGAAGGACGACGCCGAGGTTGGCGCGGCGAACGGTCGTCTGATCGGCGGGAAGCGCGGCCCCTCGGTCGAACGTCATCGGACGACCGTGGCCGGGCGAGAGAGGTGGGAGTGCGTCATCGTCGGCGCGGTTTGTATGGAAGGCGCACAAACTAAGGCTTCACGCGCGTCCCTGTCAAACGGGAGCCGAAACCCGCTTGCTGGACCAGCGAATCAGCTCGAAATCCGCACAACGCGGGGGTAGTTGCGGCCCCGCAGGCTGACGCCGTAGGCGGCGGCCTTCAGGGATCTGCCCCGCCGAAGGCGGGGATCCGAGCGCCGGATTCCGCTCCTGCGGAATCCCGCTTGCGAACAAGTCACAGGCTGGATCCGCCGTCGACGACGAGCGCCGCGCCGGTCACGTACGACGACTCCTCGCTCACGAGCCAGGCGACGAGCGCCGCGACCTCCGCCGGACGTGCGAGGCGGCCGAGGGCAGCCTCGGCGGCGAGGTCGTCGAGGTGATCGCCTGCGAGCTCCCGCACCGACTCGCCGTCGATCGTCCCCGGCACGATCGCGTTGACGGTCACTCCGTCCCCGGCGAGCGCCGCCGCCGCGCGACGGGTGAGCGCGAGCAGAGCGGCCTTCGAGGTTGCGTAGTGCGCGCCGATCACCCCGCGGCCCTTGAACGCCGAGTCCGACGAGACGTTCACGATGCGCCCCGCCTCCACGCGAACGGAGCAGCGGGCCGATCGAGCGAATCCCGAGGAACGGGCCGCGCAGGTTCACGGCGAGCACGTCGTCCCACTCGTCCGGCTCGATCGCGAACAGGTCGCGGACGACCGTGCGGGCCGCGCAGTTGACGAGCCCCCAGGGCTCTCCGGCCGCCTCGAGGGCGCCCGCCGCCTCGGCCCAGCCGGCGGCGCTGCGCACGTCGAGCTCGACGTCCCCTCCGCGGAGGTCCGCGCCCACGACCGCGTAGCCGTCCCGGCGGAGCCGTTCCGCGACGGCGGCGCCGAGCCCGCGGGCGGAGCCCGTGACGAGCACGGCTCTCAAGGGGCGAGCAGGCTCGCGCCGATCGCGCCGCCCATGTCGCCGAGCTCGGCGAGCGCGTACTCCGGCGGTGGGCGAAAGAAGGTGTGCCGACGGGCGGCCTTCTCGAGCCGCGCGAGCCACGCAACGCCGAGCCGCTCGCCCAGACCGCCTCCCATCACGACCCGCTCGACGTCGAGCAGCGTCACGGCGCTCCCGATCGCGACTCCGAGCGCCTCGACGGCCTCGTCGAGCAGGTCGGTCGCGACCGCGTCCCCGGCGTCGAGCGCCCGCAGCCAGATCCCGCTGGTGAGGGTGTCCCGGCCGCGCTTGTGCTGCAGGTCGAAGAGGATCGTCTTGCGCTTGCGCGACTCCCGGCGCGCCCGCTGCTCGAGCGCTCCGCGGCCGGCGTAGGCCTCGACGCAGCCGCGCAGGCCGCAGTTGCAGCGGCGGCCGCCCGGCCTGACGCAGACGTGCCCGATCTCCCCCGCCGACCCACGCCCGTGGACGAGGCGCCCGTCGAGGACGATCCCGCCCCCCACCCCGGTGCCCCAGAAGACTCCGAGGAAGGAGCGCACGCCGCGGCCGGCGCCGTACCGGCGCTCGGCCTCGACCGCGACGCTGACGTCGTTGCCCACCGCGACGGGCACTCCCAGACGCTCGGTCAACGTCGGACCGAGGGGGAAGGGCGCGTCCCACCCGTCGATGTTCGGCACCTTGACGACGGCACCCGAGGCGGCGTCGATGGCTCCCGGCGCACCGACGCCGACCCGTGCCAGCTCCTTGACGCGCACGCCGGCCGTCGCGGCGGCCTCGGTGACGGCGAGCGCGATGTCCCGCGCGACTGCGTCCGGGCCGCCGCGCGGGGTGTTCCGGCGCGCCTGGCCGACGACCTTGCCCGCCCGGCCCGTGACGACGGCCTGGATCTTCGTGCCGCCGAGGTCGACCCCGCCGCGGAGCGCGGTCGTCATGCGAGCCGCCGGACGACGTCCTCGAGCGGCCGCCGGTTCGCGCGGGCGCTCCACTCCGCGGCCGTCCTCGACGCGGCGTCGCGGGGTCGGTCGGGCACGCCGAACGTCAGGACGATCACGGGTGCCTCCTCCTCACCGAGCTCCAGCACCGCTTTGGCTGCGTCGCGATCGGCAAGCCCGTTCGGGCAGGACGCGATGCCCTCGTTCCAGGCGGCGAGCAGCATGTTCTGCGCCGCGCGACCCGCGTCGAACGACACCGGCCCCTTCCCCGTCACGACGATCGCCACCACGAGACCGGCCCCGCGCACGTTGTCGGGCGCGAAGACGGTCGGGGCGAGCGCCTCGACACGCGCGCGACCCTCGACGACGACGAAGGTCCACGGCTGCCTGTTCGACGCCGAGCCGGCGAGACGGCCGGCGTCCAGGATCCGGGTGACGACGTCCTGGGCAAGCGGCTCGGCCCGGTAGCGCCGCTGGTCGCGGCGGCTCGCGATCGCCAGGAACGTGTCCACCCGAGTAGCGTAAGCGCGCGATGACCGATCAGGCCACCGTGAGCCTCCTCCGCTGGCTTCGCCGCCAGCTGCGCCAGCCGACCCCGCAGCGGGAGCACCTGGAGGCGGCCGTCGCCAACGACGACCCCGCCGAGGCGCGGCGGCTCCTCGATCTGTTCGACTTCAGCGAGGCCCAGCGGCGGCACGTCGAGGGGCTGATCGACGAGTGGGAGCGGAGCCGTGTCGGCCGCTGAGCGGGCGGCCGGGAGCGGAGACCCCGCCGGCCGCTCGGATGCGAGCGTCGCCAACGAGTCGATCGTCCGGCGGATCTTCGACGCCTTCGCCCGGAAGCAGGGCTTCGCGCTCCGAGACCTGTTCGCGCACGACGCGGTCTGGACGGTGCCCGGTGAAGGCACGATGGCGGGGGTCTACCGGGGACGCGAGCAGATCTTTCGCTTCCTCGCGCGGCTCCCGAAGGAGACCGGCGGGACGTACACGTCGCGGCTCGTCGACGTCCTCGTGAGCGACGAGCGGGCGGCCGCCCTGTATCGGGCGTCCGGAGAGCGTCACGGCCGGCGGCTCGACCTCGACCAGGTGCTCCTGTTCCGGCTGGGGGACGGGCTCGTCCAGGAGGTGCTCGCGCTGCCGTCCGACCCTTCCGCCTTCGAGGACTTCTGGGCCGTAGCGGCTTTCCAGACTCGCCGCCTCGCCCGCGCCGACGCGATGCCGACGCGACGCCGATGAGCGCCTCCGCCCTCGTCGCCACCGACAGGCCGACGGTGCGCATCCGCGGCACCGCGTACCCGGTGCTGCTGCCCACGCTCCGTGACCCGCGCCTGCATCTCGCGGCCGTGATCGTCACGCTGCAGGTGCTCGGACAGACGGTCTTCGACTTCCAGCTCTCCATCGCGCAGATCCTCGTCTCGCTCGTGACCTGCGCAGTGCTCGAGGTCGCGATCGCCTTCCGCCGGCAGCGGGTGCTGATGTGGCCCGCGAGCGCGCTCCTCACCGGGAACGGAACGGCATTCGTCCTCCGCGTGCCGGGCACCGAGCACGGGGACTGGTGGAGCATGCACGGCTGGTGGATCTTCGCCGGGGCCGCGGCCGTGGGGCTCCTCTCCAAGTACGTGATCACGTTTCGCGGACGCCACATCTTCAACCCGTCGAACTTCGGGCTCGTCCTGTGCTTCGTGCTGATCGGCCCCGAGCACGCCGACCCCCTGCCGTTCTGGTGGGGACCGATGTCGGTCTGGCTCGCGCTCGCCCTCGCACTCATCGTCGGCGGCGGGCTGGCGATCCTGTCGCGGTTGCACCTGGTGGGGATCGCCGTCGGGTTCTGGCTCACGTTCGCGGCCGGGGTCGCGGTCCTCGCCGCGTCGGGGCACGAGATGACCGCCGCATGGCATCTCGGGCCGATCGGCGGCAGGGATCTCTGGTGGCTGCTCGTCACCTCGCCGGAGATCCTCGTCTTCCTGTTCTTCATGATCACCGACCCGCGCACCATTCCCACCACGGCATGGGGGAGACGCGTGTACGCGGTCTCCGTCGGCTTCCTGGCCTCGGCGCTGATCGCCCCCTGGACGACCGAGTTCGCGGCCAAGCTGGCGGTGCTCGGCGCCCTGACGCTCGTCTGCGCAGCGCGCCCGCTGCTGCTGGTGGTCGCCGGCTCCGATCGCCTCGATCGGCTCGCGGCATGGGTGCGCGCGCGCACGCGCGTCGCACGGGTCGGAGCCGTGGCCACCGCGGCTCTGGCAGGCGCGGCGATCATCGTCCTGGCGGGCCTGCCGACACGGTCCGGCTCCGCCACGGCGGCCCCGCTCGCCACGGGGCACGTCCCGCGGGTGACGATCAGCCGGACGCCCGGGCTCGCCCCGATCGGCGATACGACCGCCCGGAGGATCGCGGTCGACCTCGTCGCCGATCTCTCGACCTCGGCGGAGGCCCTCCGGACGCGCAACCGTACGAGAGCGGGCGGCGGCGCGACCGGCGGGTGGCTCGCCGACCTGTGGAGCCGGATCGACGCGGCGCGCGGGGGGCCGATCGACGTGCCAGACGCTTCGACGCAGAGCACGTGCGGCTGCGGCTCGAGCGCAGCAAGGGACAGGCGCCGCCGCTCGTGGTCGCGACGCTGACCGGCACCGACCGGACGACGACCTACGGCGCCTCGCCGACGGAGCTCGTGCGACAGGGCGAGCCGCGTGACGTCGTCCGGACGTTCGAGGTCGTGCAGCACGGCAACCGCTACCTCGTCTCGGGCGTCCGCGGCGCCACGGACGCGGCGCCGGCGGCCGTCGCGGCCGCAAAGGCGTCGTTCCGGCTGACCGACGTCGCCGCGAGCGTGGGCCTCGACTTCCGGCACGGGGCGTTCCGGTACGGGATGTCCGTCGACACACAGGCGATGATGGGGGGCGGCCTCTGCTGGCTCGACTACGACGGCGACGGGTGGCTCGACCTGTACGTGGTCAACTCGTACGCGCAGACGGACGTCCCCGGCTACGACTCCCACGGGGGCCTTCCGCGAAGCCGCCTGTTCCACAACGTGAAGGGTCGGTTCGAGGACGTCACCGCCGCGACGGGCGCCGGCCTGGCCACGCGCGGGAGCGGCTGCGTCGCGGCAGACCTGGACGGGAACGGGACGACCGACCTGGTCGTGACGACGTCGAGCTACGACGCCGCACGCAACGCGTACGACGCGCTCCTCTGGAACAACGGCGACGGCACGTTCACCGAGGGCGCGAAGGCGGCCGGGATCGACGAGCCCGGCTGGCACACGGGCGCTGCGGTCGCCGACGTCAACGGCGATGGCCGGCTCGACCTGTTCGTCGCCGGCTACACGGACGTCAACCATCCCATCCCGACGTCGGAGGCCGGCTTCCCGGCGGACCACGGTGGGGTGAGGGACGCCCTGTACCTCAACGAGGGCGGCTCCGGCGCCCACCCGACGTTCCGCGAGGTGGGCCGCGCAGCCGGGCTGGAGCCGAAGCGGCTCGACCACGGCCTCGGCGCGGTCTTCACCGACGCGAACCACGACGGCCGGCTCGACCTCTACGTCGCGAACGACCTGGACCCGAACCGCCTGTATCTCAACGAACCGTGGCCCGGGGGCGCGGCCGCGGACCCGCGCGGGCTCGGGTTCCGGCTCGTCGAGCGCGGGCGCGCCGAGGCGGTGGACGACGAGAACGCCGGGATGGGGATCGCCGCGGGGGACTACTCGGGCGACGGCCTCGACGACCTCTTCGTGACCAACTCGCGCGGTCAGCTGCATGCCGTGTACCGCAGCCGGGAGGGTGAGCCGTTCGCCGACGCGAGGCCCGACTTCGCGCCCGCGCTGGGGCATCGGTTCACGGGCTGGGGCGCCACCTGGGCCGACCTCGACCTCGACGGCACGCTCGAGCTGGCGATCGCCAACGGGGCGATCCCGGTCACCAACCTCGCGAAGGACGCGCAGCGCCTCCGTGTCGTCACCACCGCGGGCGGCTCCGTCCGCGCACTCGACGCCGGCGCCGACGGGCGGCGAAACGGCCGCGGCCTCGCGGCGGCCGACTACGACAACGACGGCGACCTCGACCTTGCCGTCGCCTCGGTCGGCGGCGCTCTCGAGCTGTTCCGCAACGACGGGGCGAAGGGCAACTGGCTCGAGGTGGCACTGCGCAAGCCGTCGCCCGGCGCGGTCGTGACCGTGGTCCTGCCGGACGGGCGGCGCCTCGTGCGCGAAATGCGCGCCGGTTCCAGCTACCTGTCCTCGGAGGATCCCCGCCTCAACTTCGGGCTCGGCGCGGCCGACCGGGTGCGCGAGATCGTCGTCCGCTACCCCGGCGGCAGGACGACCCGGATCGCCGACGTGAAGGCCGACCGCCGCGTCGTCGCGGGGTAGAGAGGAGCACGGGCAGCCCCATGCGCGAGCGATTCGCAGCGGTGCCGACCGCGGCCCTCGTCGACGTGATGGACGAGCTCGGGCGCCGCGAGCAGACACTGCCGCCCTCGATCCGCCCGCTGGTGCCCGGGATGCGTGTCGCAGGGCAGGCGTTCACGGTCGAGGGCGGGCCGTCCGGGCACGACGACTGGGACGCTGCGATCCGCAAGACGCTCGGGATGCTGGGCGAGGTGCCCGCAGGCTGCGTCGCCGTGTACCAGAGCAACCAGGACCGCTCGGCGCACTTCGGCGAGCTGTCCGCGACGTCTCTCGCCTCGCGCGGCGTGGCCGGCTGCGTGATCGACGGCGGCTGCCGCGACGTCCGCCGCATCGAGGAGGAGGGCTTCCCCGTGTTCGCGCGGTTCGTCACCCCGGAGGACTCGACGTGGCGCTGGGAGGTCACCGCGACCCAGGTGCCGATCACGATCGGCACCGTGCGGATCGAGCCGGGCGACTGGGTCGTCGGCGACGAGGACGGGGTCGTCGTCGTCCCGGCCGCCCTCGCCGGGGACGTCCTGCGCGTCGCGGAGACCAAGGTCGGGACGGAGAGCGCGATCAGGGACGCGGTGCGGGACGGCATGACCCCGCTCGAGGCGTACGAGCGCTTCGGGACGTTCTAGACCCCTTCTTCAGGAACAGGCTCGACGTAGAGCCGTCACGTAACAGCGTCACGTGACCAAGGTGCCGCGACCGCGAAGCGGGCGCCTTCAGGGATCTGCCCCGCCGCAGGCGGGATCCGAGCGGCGGGATTCCGCTTCTGCGGAATCCCGCTTCGCGAACCAAGTTCTAGCCCCAGCCGGGCTCGCGGCCGCCGGCGTCGAGCGTCTCGAGCACGACCTCGATGAGCCGGTTGGACGAGAGCACGTGCTCGCGGGCGAGGACGCGGGCGGCCTGTGCGCTGCCGGCCCCGATCGCCTCACGGATCGCGCGATGCTGGAGGTCGTTCTTCGCGTACAGCGCGTCGAGCTCTGCCCGGGCCCTCCACGCCCGGTCTCCCATGAAGGTGCGCCGGGCGCTCTTCGCGATGCGCTCGACGAGCGGCAGCTCCGCGGCGCGATAGATGACGTCGTGGAACGCGTAGTTCGCCTGCATCCACTCGACGAAGAGGGTGGAGTCGCGCGGCGCGCCGCTGCGCGCCTGCGCGCGCAGCTCGAGCGTCAGCTCGCCGAAGCGCCGCTCGATCCGGTCCATCTCCTCCAGGTCGTCCGCCGTCATCTTCGGCGTCGCGACCTCGGTCGCGAGCGCCTCGAGCTCCGCGCGGACGAGGAACGCCTCGTGGAGCTCGTGCGCCGAGATCGAGCGCACGCGCACGCCGCGGTTCGGCTCGAACGAGACGAGCCCGAGGGCCGCGAGCCGCCGGAGCGCCTCGCGGACCGGCGTCCGGCTCACGTCGAACCGCTCGGAGAGGGTCTCCTGCCGGAGCACGGTGCCCGGCGGGATCGTTCCACCGACGATCTCGTCCTCGAGCACGCGGGCGATGTCGTCGGCCTTGGTGGAGAGCGTCGTCACGAACGCAAGTGTAGGCATCGCATCCCGAATAAGCGTCTTTGGATCCCAAATATGCACTTCTTGCCCGTTGCAGCCCTCTAAATGTTCATCTAGGATCCAGGAACACCCTGAATTGGATCCGAAAGGACGTCATGATCGAAATCCTCGCCCGGCCCTACTCCAGCGATGACGTCGAGCGCCTCCGCGGCTCGGTGCACGTCGAGCACACGCTCGCGCGTCTCGGCGCCGAGCGCCTTCGGACGCTCCTGGCCGAGCGCGAATGGGTCCCGGCCCTCGGCGCCATGACGGGCGGCCAGGCGGTGCAGATGGTGCGGGCGGGCCTCGAGGCGATCTATCTCTCGGGCTGGCAGGTCGCTGCCGACGCGAATCTCGCGGGCGGCACGTATCCCGACCAGAGCCTCTACCCGGCGAACTCCGGGCCCGCGCTCGCGCGCCGCATCTCGAGCGCGCTCCTGCGCGCCGACCAGATCGCTCATGCCGAGGGCGACGACGAGACGTACTGGCTCGCGCCGATCGTCGCCGACGCCGAGGCGGGGTTCGGCGGGCCGCTCAACGCGTTCGAGATCATGAAGGCGTACATCGAGGCCGGCGCGGCAGCCGTGCACTTCGAGGACCAGCTGTCGTCGGAGAAGAAGTGCGGTCACCTCGGCGGCAAGGTGCTCATCCCCACGAGCCAGTTCGTGCGGACGCTCGTTGCCGCGCGGCTCGCCGCCGACGTCCTCGACGTCCCCACCCTTATCGTCGCCCGCACCGATGCACTCTCGGCCTCGCTGTTGACGACCGACGTGGACGAGGCCGACCGCGAGCTCTGCACGGGCGAGCGCACCGCGGAGGGGTTCTTCCGGGTCCGGGATGGCATGGAGGCGGCGATCGCCCGGGGGCTCGCGTACGCGCCGTACGCCGACCTCGTCTGGTGCGAGACCTCGACGCCGGACATCGACGAGGCCGAACGGTTCGCCGCCGCCATCCACGAGCGCTACCCGGGCAAGCTCCTCGCCTACAACTGCTCGCCGTCCTTCAACTGGCGCGGCCACCTGTCCGACGGGCAGATCGCCGGATTCCAGCGCGACCTGGCGAAGATGGGGTACCGGTTCCAGTTCATCACGCTGGCCGGCTTCCACGCGCTCAACCTGTCGATGTTCGAGCTCGCGAGCGGCTACCGCGACGACGCGATGAGCGCCTACGTCTCGCTGCAGGAGCGCGAGTTCGCCCTCGAGGAGGAGGGCTACACGGCGACCCGCCACCAGCGCGAGGTCGGCGCGGGGTACTTCGACCAGGTGATGCAAGCCGTGTCCGGTGGCGCGTCCTCGACGCTCGCCCTGACCGGATCGACCGAGGAGCAGCAGTTCGACCAGGAAAGGAGCGCAGCATGACGGCTTGGGCTTTCTCTGCCGCTCAATCCCCGCCTGCGGCGGGGCACATCCCTGAAGGCGCCGGCTTCGCCGCCGCGACGGCGGTGTTGACGCCCGTCAGGCCCGCCACGCGGATCATGCGAGCGCCGCGGCCGACGATCGTGACCCGGGCCGAGGCGGCTCCGTGCACCTGCCCGGAGCACTGCGAGCGCGATCACGAGCACGATTGACTCGCGTCGCGCGTCAATCGTGCTAGATACCCCTCGTGCGCACCGACGACGTCCTGACTCCCGACGCGGTCGGGCTCCTCACCGACCTCCAGCGGGAGTTCGGTGAGCGCCGGCGCGAGCTGCTCGCGCGCCGCGGCGAGCGCCTGCGACGCCTCACGGGCGGCGGGCTCGCTGTGGGCGAGCTGCCCGACTTCCTGCCGGAGACGGCCGGGGTCAGGAGCGGCGACTGGCGGATCGCGCCGTTCCCGGACGAGATCGCCGACCGCCGTGTCGAGATCACCGGTCCCGTCGACCGGAAGATGGTGATCAACGCGCTCAACTCGGGCGCCAAGATCTTCATGGCGGACTTCGAGGACGCGAACTCTCCGACCTGGGAGAACTGCATCGAAGGACAGCGGAACCTGACAGACGCCCTCGAGCGAACCATCGAGCTCGATACCGGCGAGAAGCGCTACACGCTGAACGACGAGGTCGCCGTGCTCTTCGTCCGCCCGCGGGGGTGGCACCTCGAGGAGCGCCACTTCGAGGTCGACGGTGCGCCGATGTCCGGCTCGCTGTTCGACTTCGGCCTCTACTTCCTCCGCAACCACGCCCGGAACGGGAGGTACCTCTACCTCCCCAAGCTGGAGTCGCATCTCGAGGCGCGTCTCTGGAACGACGTGTTCGAGTGGACGCAGGACCGGCTCGGCGTGCCGCGCGGGACGATCAAGGCGACCGTCCTGATCGAGACGATCCTCGCCGCGTTCGAGATGGACGAGATCCTCTACGAGCTGCGCGAGCACTCGGCAGGCCTCAACGCGGGGCGCTGGGACTACATCTTCAGCGTGATCAAGAAGCTCGGGCATCGGCCCGAGTTCGTCCTTCCCGATCGTGCCGCGGTGACGATGGCGGTGCCGTTCATGCGCTCCTACTGCGAGCTGCTGGTGAAGACCTGCCACAGCCGCAACGCGCACGCGATGGGCGGCATGGCGGCGTTCATCCCTTCCCGCCGCGACGCGGAGGTGAACGCGATCGCCCTCGAGAAGGTGCGCGAGGACAAGGACCGCGAGGCGTCACAGGGCTTCGACGGGACGTGGGTGGCCCACCCCGACCTGGTGCCCGTCGCGATGGAGTCCTTCGACCGGGTGCTCGGCGACCGGCCCAACCAGATCGACCGGCAGCGGGAGGACGTGGCGATCCACTCCGAGGATCTCCTCGATGTGAAGGCGACTCCCGGGGAGGTCACCGAGGAGGGGCTGCGCAACAACGTCTCCGTCGGGATCCAGTACCTCGCGGCGTGGCTCCACGGCTCGGGGGCCGTCGCGATCAACAACCTCATGGAGGACGCCGCGACGGCGGAGATCTCGCGCTCGCAGATCTGGCAATGGCTCCGGCACGACCGCGTCAGCGAGGACGACGTACGCAGGATCACCGACGAGGAGGTCGCCAAGCTCGGCGACGGCTACCGCGAGGCCCGCGCGCTGTTCGAGCAGATCGCGACGCAGCCCGACTACGTCGAGTTCCTCACGCTCCCCGCGTACGACCGGCTCGTCGCCGCCGAGCACGCGTAGGGCGCTGCAAGCTCCAACCAGCGCCCGGCGGCGGAGAGCGACAGGCGTCAGCCCACGACGCGGTACAGGTGCCACCGGTCCGGGACGCCCTTCAGCTCGTGCTCGCCGGCCTCCTCGAACACGAGGCCCGAACCCGCGACGAGGTCCTTGACCGTCTGCGAGACGACGACGTCCGAGGGACCGGCGATCGCGGCCACGCGCGCGCCGATCGAGACCGTCAGGCCGGCGCACTTGCCCTCGAGGAGCTCGCACTCGCCGGTGTGGATGCCGGTTCGCACCTCGATGCCGAGCCCGCGTACGCGCTCGGTCACCTCCTGCGCGCACCGGATCGCACGCGCCGGGCCGTCGAACGTCGCGTAGAAGCCGTCGCCGGCCGTGTCGTTCTCCCTCCCGCGCCATCGGCCGAGCGCCTCGCGAACCATCCCGTGGTGACGAAGCACCAGGTCCTTCCAGGCTCTGTCCCCGACCCGCGCCTGCGTCTCGGTGGAGCCCACGATGTCGGTGAACAGCACCGTGGACAGGACGCTTTCGACCTCGGGAGGTGGTCGCCCCACCCCGCAGAACGCGAGGGTCTCCTCGATCACCGAGGGGTGCCACAGCCGCGCCGCCTCGGCAGGCAGCGGACGACAGGCCGCGCCGGGGACAAGAGCCGCCGTCGCCAGCGCCTGCTCGTACAGCCAGTCGTCCGCGAGCCCGGCGGGAGCCACGGCGAGGACCGGAAGACGGAGGGTCGGCAAGACGTCGCGGACGTCGTACTCGTGCAACAGGCGGATGAACCGCACCGCAGTCGCAGGCCCGCAGGCGTGCCGCTGCATCCTTGCGAGGAACTCGACCTCGTCCATCGCGCCGTAGGGGTACATCTCCTCGACGAACGCCGGCGTGCCCCACGTCGCCTCGGCCGCACCCGCCAGGTGCTCGACGTCGTCGCGACGACGCCCGTGCGGCCAGCCAGGCCCCTGCACCGACCGAGCCTGTGCCTGGAACCAGACGAGCCTGGCGACGCGCTCCGGGTGGGTCGCCGCAAGGAGCGCCGCGACCATCCCGCCGTCGCCGGAGGCGAGGATCGTCGGGTGCTCCGCACCCGTGGCGTCGAGCACCGCGAGCAGGTCGGCGGCCCGGGTCTCCAGGTCGGGCAGGCCGCCCATGTCGTCGGACAGGCCGGTGCCGCGGCGATCGTGAACGCTCAGGCGTGAGACCGCCGCGAGCTCGAACCACGCCCGCGCCGCGGGCTCGAACTCGAAGAACACCTCGACGTTCGTTGCGATCGACCCGACGATCGCGATGTCCGTGGGGCCCTCACCGAGGAGCTTGTAGGCGATGTACCCGCCGTCGAGCGTCTTCGCGTACCGGGTCTCGGGGACGTCCACGTCAACCGGCCGCCCGGAGGCGGGGAGGCTCGCGGACGTCGAGCCCGGCCATGCCCGTCAGCTGCGCAGGGAGGCCCAGGGCTCCTCGCCCGAGACGTCCACGGCCGTGTAGCCGCCCTCCCCGTGCGCAGGCGCGAGCACGACCTGGAGGTGGGCCGGCTCCTCGAAGTCGTTGTACGAGCCGTGGACGACGTCGCGGTCGATGTGCACCGAGTCGCCGGGGCCGAGCTCGCGGTGATCGTCGCCGAGCCACTGCACGATCCGCCCGGCCTTGAGGACGATCATCTCGTCCTGGTCGGGGTGCTTGTGGAACGGGTGGGCGAACCCGGGGGCCAGCTCGACGTCCATCACGACGTAGGTGTCGCACCCCGTGTTCGTGGGAGCTCCGCGCATGCCCGCGCTCCCCCAGTCGAACGTCGTCGTCTCGACCTCGTCCTTCATCACGAACCGGCTCATGGGTAGTGCTCCTTTCGGTGATGTTGCCTCGTTCCTGGCGCGCGAGGAGCAAGCCAGGCTAGGACGCAGGGAGCGTCCATATCAAGTGATATGGACGCGACTGAGGACGACGCATGGCGCCGCTCATCGGGCGCCAGGGACCTGGAGGACATCGCCGAAGGGAGCACTCGCTCCTTCCTCGGTCAGACGGGGATCGCCTTGAAGCGGCGCATGTTCTCGGTCATGGCGGTCTCGGTCGGCAGGCGCTCCATCGACGAGGCACCGAAGAAGCCGACCACACCGTCGGTGTTCGCCAGCACGTACGCGGCGTCGTCCGGCTCGGCGATCGGCCCGCCGTGACAGAGGACGATCACCTCGGGGTTGATCTCCTTCGCGGCGTCGTGCATCGCCTGGATCAGCGGCACGCAGTCGTCGAGCGTCTTCGCCGTCTCGGCGCCGATCGCTCCGCCCGTCGTGAGCCCCATGTGAGGCACGAGGACGTCCGCGCCGGCCTCTGCCATGGCGACGGCCTCGTCCACGGTGAACACGTAGGGCGCGGTCAGGAGGTCCTTCTGGCGCGCCAGGCGGATCATGTCGACCTCGAGCCCGTAGCCCATCCCGGTCTCCTCGAGGTTCTGCCGGAACGTCCCGTCGAACAGGCCCACGGTCGGGAAGTTCTGCACGCCGCTGAAGCCGATCCGCCCGAGCTCGTCGAGGAACACGTCCATGAGCCGGAACGG
Source organism: uncultured Actinomycetes bacterium (assembly GCA_963786055.1). Classification (GTDB taxonomy): domain Bacteria; phylum Actinomycetota; class Thermoleophilia; order Gaiellales; family Gaiellaceae; genus Gaiella. The sequence goes on from CAWAXS010000031.1 coordinate 54,087, forward strand.
GTCGGTCCCGCACACGCCGGCGAGGACCGGCGTCTCCTTCACGACCGGCAGCACCTCGCGGGCCATGTCGACGACGATCTCGTTCGCGTCGCCGTACGGCAGCAGGCCCGAGAGCGAGCCGCGCCCCGCCATCCGGTAGCGGCCCGAGTTGTAGATGATGATCAGGTCGGTGCCGCCCGCCTCCGCGCACTTGGCGGACAGCCCCGTGCCGGCGCCGGCGCCGATGATCGGCTTGCCGGCGTCGATCTGCGCGCGAAGCCGCGCGAGCGCCTCGCTCCTCGTCATGACCTCTCCCTCATCAGCTCGTGGAGCCTGTTCGCCATCGCCAGCGCGAACTCGGGGTCGTTGACGTCGAGGTCGAGCTCGTGCACCTCGACCTTCGACGTGTCGACGAGCTCGCGCAGCGTCGAGAAGAGCGCCTCGTCCGCCTCCGCGTCGTGGAAGACCTGTCCTTCGGTCGCGATCGCCGACACGCCCTTCAGCGGGACGTACAGCACGGTCGGCCCCGTCGCAGCGTTCAGCTTGCGCGCGACGATCTCCGCGATCTGCCGGCACTCCTCCGGCGTCGTCCGCATCAGCGTGATCGTCGGGTTGTGAACGTAGAGGTTCCGGTCGCGGTACCGCTCCGGGACCGAGTCCATCGGCCCGAAGTTGACCATGTCGAGCGCCCCGAGCGAGACCACCTGCGGGATCCCCGCCTTGCCCGCCGACTCGAGCCGCTCGGGCACGGCGGCGAGGACGCCGCCGGCGACCTGGTCGCAGAACTCCGTCGTCGTCACGTCGAGCGAGCCGACGGCGAAGCCCGCCTCGAGCAGCTTCTCCATCGAGCCGCCGCCCGCTCCGGTCTGGTGGAAGACGAGCACCTCGTACCCGAGCTCCTCGAGCCGCTCGCGTGCCGTCGTGACGGCCGGCGTCGTGACGCCGAACATCGAGGCCACCACGATCGGGCGCTCCTCTCCGAGTGAGGGGACGGTCGCCTGCGCCATGCCCGCGAGGGCGCCGGCGGCGTTCGACATGATCCGGGCGGACACCTGGTTCACGCCCGCGATGTCGACGACGGAGTACATCATCGTCACGTCGACGGAGCCGACGTAGGGGCTCGTGTCCCCGGACGCGACCGTCGAGACCATCAGCTTCGGGACGCCGATGGGGAGCTCCCGCATCGCGTGCGTGACGAGCGCGGAGCCGCCGGAGCCGCCGAGGCCCCCGATCGCGTCGAGCCGCCCCTCGGCGTGGAGGCGCTTGACGATCTCGGCCGCGCCGCGCGCCATCGTCTCGATCGCGGCGCCGCGGTCGCCTGCCGCGGCGAGCGCGGCCGCGTCGGCGCCGACGGCGGCGGCGACCTCGTCGCGGGTGACGTCGGGCGTCGCGAGCGGCTCCCCGACGATCCCGGCGTCGACGAGCACGACGTCGACGCCGTGCTCCCGGATCCGATCCGCGAGGTACGCGTACTCCTTCCCCTTCGTGTCGAGCGTGCCGACGAGCACCACGGTCGCCATCAGCTCTGCTCCTCTCCTTCGGCGGGACGGGGGTTCCAGTCGGGACTCGAGTCGTTGTCTTCCGCATCGGTGAGGACCTGCTGCTGCTCGCCGTTCGGGTCGATCGTCACGATCGAGCCCCCGCGGGAGAACGCGATCGTCGAGCCGTCGGGCGACCACGCGGGCTCGAACGCGTCCTCGGTCGAGTACGTCACCCGGCGCAGCCCCTTCCCGTCGACGCCGATCGTGTTGATCTCGAAGTGGCCCGTTCCGCGTCTCGCGGCGAACGCCACCACCTTCCCGTCCGGCGACCAGGCCGGTCCGTACGCGGCCACGGCCGGGGCCGTGAGCCGCCGCCGCCCCGAGCCGTCGGGATGCACCACCCAGACCTCCCGGATCTCGCTGCCGGGAAGGCGGCGCGAGTAGGCGATCCACCGCCCGTCCGGCGACCACGCGGGCTCGATCTCCGGCGCGAGGTCGCTCGTGAGCCTGCGCGCGCCGGTCCCGTCCGCGCGCACGACGTAGATGTGGTCGCCGTTCTGGTCGCTCTGGTAGGCGATCTTCGAGCCGTCGGGCGACCATGTCGGCTCGGACTGGTTGCCGTGCGTCGTGGTCAAGGGCCGCGTGCTCGAGCCGTCGGCGTCCATCACGTAGACGTCGAGCGACCCCGTGCGGGCGCTCGCGAACGCGATCTCCGTCCCGTCCGGCGAGAAGTCCGGGTCGATCTGGAACGTCGTGCCGGCCGGTGTCGACGTATCCCCGTGCTCCTTCGTGAGCCGGCCCTGGTCGCTCCCGTCCGCGTTCATCCCGTAGATCGCGTAGTCGCCGTCCCGCGTGCTGACGAACGCGATCGCGTCGCCGGGGGGACCGGTGCTGCCGCAGCCGCTGACGACCAGCAGGCACGCAGCCGCGCCGCCGGCGAGGATCGACCTGAGACTCACGGTTTTCCGCCAGAGGGCAAGCGCGGACAGCCTAGTGCGCCAGCGGCTCCACACCGAGGTAGCGCCGCTGCAGCTCGGCATCGCTCGAGAGCTCGGCCGCCGTCGTCTCGGCCGCAATGCTGCCGGCCACCATGACCAGCTGACGCTCGGCGAGCGCCGTCGCGACGCCGAGGTTCTGCTCGATCAACAGGATCGCGAGGCCCTCCCGCTCGAGTTGCTGGAACGTCTCGACCATGCTCTCGATGATCGCAGGGGCGAGCCCCTCCGACGGCTCGTCCATCACGAGCAGGCGCGGGTTCGTGACGAGTGCCCGCCCGATCGCGAGCATCTGCTGCTCACCGCCGGAGAGCTGTGCGCCGCCGTTTCGCTTTCGCTCGGCGAGGCGGGGGAACAGGTCGTAGACGCGATCGCGGGTCCACTCGTTCCCTCCGTCAAGCCCGCCGGCGCCCCGCGACGCGATGCGGAGGTGCTCGTCCACCGTGAGCGAGGGGAAGAGCCGGCGTCCCTGCGGAACGTAGCCGATGCCGCGCCGGGCGATCCGGTACGAATGGCCGCCGACGAGCTCGTCGCCCGCGAAGCGAATGGAGCCCGTCGCGGTCGGCGGCGAGATGCCCATGATCGCGTTGCACAGAGTCGTCTTGCCCATCCCGTTGCGACCGACGATCGCAACGGACCCGTGCTCCATGCGGAAGTTCACGTCGTCGAGCGCCCGCGCCTTCCCGTAGAACGCGCTGAGGCCCTCCACCTCGAGCAGCGCCCGGGACTCCAGCGTGACGGAGGGTGCGGCAGCGGGCTCGCTCATCGTCCGAGGTAGAGGTCGTGCACGGTCTCGTTGGCGCGGATCTCGTCGGGGGTTCCCTCGACGATCACACGGCCGTCGTGCATCATCGTCACGTTGTGCGCGACCCGGAGCGCGATGTCCATGTCGTGCTCGATGAGGATCAGCGTGATCGAGGGGTCGAGGCCGAGGAGCAACTCGGTGAGGAGGACGCGTTCGCCGCGGGAGAGTCCCGATGCGGGCTCGTCCAGCATCAGCATGCGCGGCTTCGCCGCGAGCGCCATCGCGATCGCCACCTGGCGATGCTCACCGTGCGAGAGGTCGCCCACGCGCTCTCCGAGCTTGTGGTCGATCGCGACACGGCCCGCGGCCTCGCGCGCGCGCTCCCGCATCTCCGCGTCGCGCCGCAGGATCACCGGCCGGAGATGGCCACCCTCGACGCCGACGATCGACAGGTAGATGCTGTCCTCGACCGTCAGCCCGAGAAGGTGCCGCGACTGCTGGTAGGTGCGAGCGAGCCCGAGCTTGACGCGCGCCCGGGCGGGGCTCCGGCTGACATCCTCGCCGTAGAGCTCGATCGTGCCGCTCGACGCCGGCATGTCGCCGCAGATCAGGTTGAAAAGCGTGGTCTTGCCGGCGCCGTTGGGCCCGAGCACGGCACGACGCTCGCCCTGGGCGACGTCGAGGTCGACGTTGCTCACTGCGAGCAACCCGCCGAAACGCCGGCCGACCCCCCGCAAGCGGAGGGTCGGCGCGGCGTTCTCGACGGATGGTGCTGCGTCGGTCACTACCTCACTTGATGACCGTGTTGGTGACGACGCCGTTCTTCACCTCGCGGATCTTGCCCTGCCACGGCAGCGTCTTCTTCACGCACGCAGGCTGCGTGCGGCCCGGCGGCGGGCTGCTCTTCGTGAACAGACCGCCGAACGACTGGTCGACGTTCGGCACGTAGCCGGCCAGCGTGACCGTCGGGTTGCCGTCGGCGCCCTTGACGATCTGCACCGGCCACTGGTCCTGGATCGACTGCCGGTTCGCGTCGAGCTTCACGTTCCCGCGGTTCGAGATGTTGAACGGAGCCGAGAGGGTCCTCGGCAGCGCCTGCTGCAGCTTCGCCCCGACCGCGCCGGCGGACGCGTTCAGCCCGGCGACGAGGGCCTTGGTGGCCTGGTAGTAGTTGTAGAGGAAGCCGTCGTCGAGGTTCGCGTCCGTCAACCCGGGGTACACCTTCTTGCCCGCGGCGTGGTACTTGGCCACCGCCGGGAGCTTCAGCCCCGGGGCGGTGCCGAAGCCGCCGACGTAGGAGCCGATGAGGCGCGGTGCGACGTCCTGGAAGCCGGTCAGGAACCAGAGGAACAGGTTGCCCGAGTGCTGCTCGGCTTGATCGTGCCGTACGCCTGCTCGAACGCCTTCAGCGCCGGCCCGGTGCCGGTGCCGCCGACGACCCAGAAGTACCCGTCCACCTGACCCGGCGGCGGCAGCTGCCGGACGTAGGACGAGTAGTCGGTCGTGTTCAGCGGCGGGAACACGCGCTTCGTGATCTCGCCGCCGATCGCGCAGAAGTCGGCGATGATGCCGGCCGCGGACGTCCAGCCGAAGCTGTAGTCGTCCATGATGATCGCGGCCTTCCGCCAGCCGTTCTTCTTGTAGAGGATCTCGCCGATGCCGGCGTTCCACTGGGCGCCGTCGCCGTGGTAGCGGAACACGTTCTTCGGCGCGATCTGCAGCGTCGGGTCCTGCGACCCGGCGGTGCCGATGATGACCGTCTTCGTCGGACGCGCCTTCGCCCAGTTCGCGATCGCGACGGCCTCGTCACCCGACAGCGGGCCGACCATCACGTCGGCCTTCGCCTGCTGCATCAGACGGCGCGTCTCCTTGAGAATCGTCGCCGGGGTGTCGTCGCCGCACCCGTAGCCGACGACCTGGATCGTCTTCCCGCCGGCCTTCGCGCCGGTGATCCCCGCGGACGGCTTCTTGTTGTTCTTCGCCTTGCCGCCGGCGAACTGGGCGAGCGCGATGTTGGCACCCCCGGCGCCCGCCTCGTATGCACCGCCGAAGGCCCCCTTGCAGTCGGTCATGACCGCGACCCGTACGACTCCCGAGGACGCCCCGAGTGCGGACGTCGCCAGGAGGGTCGTGCCGAGCGCGAGCGCGGCGAGTGGAAGCACGAACCTCCACCCGCGCACGTTCAGTCGACTCATCGTGTTGCCCTCCTTCTCGTCGTGTGTCCCATCAGCGTCAGACGTCTCTCTGCTCCCAGGTGTTGGTCGTCTCCGGCCCCCTTTCGCTACGCCTGCGACCCTGCGGAGCCGGCTGCGACGGCAGGCTCCCCAGGTCCCGCCCCGGCCCCGCACAGCATCCCAGATGCGATCCCACAGGCCCATCAGCCCGTCCGGAGATGCGATCACGATCGCGAGGAAGGCGAGCCCGATGACCGTGTTGAAGCTCCCCCCGATCAGCCACAGCCCGCCTTCGGGGATCCTGTTGGTCACCTCGTTGGAGATCCAGATGTAGGCGAAGGCGCCGACCCAGGCGCCCTCGATCCGCGTCAGCCCGCCGATCACGGCGATCACGAGGAGCTGGATCGTCGCCTGCAGCCCGATGTCCGAGGGAGAGAGCTGCCCCGACCACCAGGCGAAGAGCACGCCGGCGCCCGCGGCGATCAGCGAGCCGATGCCGAAGGCGAGCGTGCGATGGAGCGGGACGTTGTAGCCGAGCGAGGCCATGCGCGCGGGCTCGTCGCGGATCCCCTCGAGCGCGATGCCGAACGGCGTCCGCACCAGGTACCGGATGAGCGCGTAGACGACGATCGCGACGCCCAGGCTGACGTAGTAGAGCCGTTGCCGATCGTTGACGACGTCGCCGACGAATCCCGGCGTGTAGCGGTCGATGCCCGCGATCGGCGAGAAGCCGCCGACCTGCGTCACCTGGCTCACGAACAGGAACGCGATCACCGAGTAGGTGAGCGTGAGCATGAGGAAGTAGATCCCGAAGCTCCGGGAGGCGACCGCGCCGAAGACGATCCCGATGCCGACCGTGAGCAGGATCGCCAGCACGACGGAGAGCGTCGGGTCCCACCCGAGCAGGAGCCCCTTCGTCTCTCCCCCCTCGACGCGCTCGGTGACCATGTTCCCGAGCGCGTACCCGGCGATGCCCATCAGGCCGGCCTGCGCGAGCGAGATCATCCCGCCGTAGGCGGACAGGAACACGAGGCTCGCCGCCCCGATGCCGAGGATGAACGTCTGGGTGAGGACGGTGTCCATCCAGAAGCCCGAGACGAGCTGCGGGCCGAGCAGTACGAAGACGAGCCCGCCGACGCCGATGGCGCGCTCGACGATCTTCTTCGTCCTGGAGACGTTCATGCGGCTCTCCCGAAGAGCCCCTGGGGCCGGAAAGCGAGGACGAGCGCCATCAGCACGAAGGTCAGCACCGGCGAGTACTGCGTGCAGCAGTCCGCTCCGGCCACGGGCAGGTACGTGATCGAGAACGCCGAGACGAGGCCGAAGAGCAGCGATCCCGCGACCGCGCCGAGCAGCGATCCCATGCCGCCGATGATCACCACGACGAGCGAGTTGAGCAGCCAGACGCCGTCCTGCCCCTGCGAGATGTTGCCCTGCGACGTGCCGACCGTCGCGCCGAGCGCGACCAGGGCAGCACCGACGGCGAACGCGATGGCGAACGTCACCTGGATGTTGATCCCGATCGCCGAGGTCATCTGCCGATCGTCGACTCCGGCACGGATGACCATTCCCGTCTTCGTCCGGTAGAGCCAGAGCCAGAGCGCGAGCCCGACCGCGGATCCGAGCGCGAGCATGATCAGACGCGCGAGCGAGTACTGGACGCCCCAGATGTGGAAGTCCACGAGGCGGTTGGTCCAGCCCGGCCAGCCGATGCCCACGGCGTTGCCGCCGAAGGCCTTCGTGCCCGCGGGAACGTGCCTCGGGAAGTGGGCGATCACCTGGTCGGCGACGATCACGGAGACGGCGATCGTGATCAGCGCCTGCCGGAGGTCCTGGCCCTGGTTCCAACGGAGGAGGACCTGCTGGACGGCGAGCCCGAAGATCGCGATCGCACCCATCGCCACGAGCAGGGGAAGCACCCACTCCAAGGTGTTGACGTCGCTCGGCTGCACCGAGAAGCCCTGGCCGGTCATCGACTGCTGGATCTCGTACGCGATGTAGCCGCCGAGCAGGTAGAAGGAGCCGTGCGCCATGTTGACGACGCGCATCAGGCCGAAGATGAGAGAGAAGCCGCTCGCGACGATGAAGAGAAGCGCGGCCAGGGTGACCGCGTCGAGCAGCGTGAAGAGGAAGGCTCCGGGGTTGTCGATGGCCGAGCCGAAGTTCGTCGTCCGCCAGTTGCCCGGTCGACGCCCGTCGAGGGATCGGCGATCGCGATCACGTAGAGCACGGCGAACGCAACGAGGGCTCCGGCGAGCGCCAGTGGAATGGACTGCGAGAGCGGGAGCTGTCGAACCCGGTTGGTCACCCGGGCGTCACCACGTCCGGGGAGGAAGGCGCCTCCAGGCGCGATGTACGACCCCGCTCTGCCCACTCGGCGCGAAGCCTAACCACCCGCCCGGGGGCTTTCAAGACTGATGACCGATTATCGATTCTTTGTAGCGAAGCTTCCGAGGTCAGCCCTACCCGCGCTCCCACGCGAGGCCGGCAGCGAGGACGGTCTCGTCGAGCGGGGCGACGAGGTGGAGGTTGCCGACCGCCAGCCCCGCCCACCCGAGCAGGTTGACCCACCGCAGGAACGACGAGAGCGGCAGTCGCACGTCGAGCTCGTCGGCGTCCTCGCGCGGCCAGTCGATCGCGACACAGGGGCTCACGTAGAGATCGACCTCGGGGACGAGCCGCCGCCAGGCGAGGAGCGCGCGGTAGCCGTCGGTCACCGCGTCCGTGTCGACGCGCGATGCGGCCTCCAGCTTGGCGCGAATGCCGCTGCCGTACTCGTCGGCACGGCTCGGGAAAGTCTCGGCGTGCGAGCGGACCGCCTCGTGCTGGAACACCGGCCACGTGTCGGCGGGCGGCCCGGGCATCTCCGCCTCGACCACGCGCGCGCCGAGCGACTCGAGCCGGCCGACCCATGCCTCGGCTGCGTCACTCGACTCCGTCTCGCGGCCGTCGGCGAGATCGGGCGCACGACGCAGCAGCCCCACCGTGAGGCCGCGCAGCCACGGCTCGGGGACGGGCCGACCCGTGAGCACCGACCACACCGCCGCGACGTCCTCCACCGACCGCCCCATCGGGCCGACGGTGTCGAACGAGGGGCAGAGCGGGCACACCCCGTCGATCGGGACCGTGCCGTGCCGCGTCTTGAGCCCGACGATCTCGCAGGCGGCGGAGGGCAGCCGGACCGAGCAGCCCGTGTCGGTGCCGACCCCGAGGTCGCAGAGCCCGGCCGCGATCGCGGCCGCGTTGCCACTCGACGAGCCGCCCGTCGTCAGCCCGGGTCGCACCGGGTTGTGCACGGTCCCGTACCACTCGTTCGTCCCGAGCACGCCCCACGCGAACTCCGCGAGGTTCGCCTTCCCGAGGACGACGGCACCGGCGTCGAGCAGGCGGTCGACGACCGTCGCGTTGCGGGCGGGGACGTGGTCGGCGTAGACGCGCGAGCCGTACGTGGTGCGGATCCCCGCCGTGTCGATGAGGTCCTTGACGAGCAGCGTGCGTCCCGCGAGCGGCCCTTCGGACGTTCGCAGCAGCGGCTCGTCGAGCCACGTGATGACGGCATTCAGAGGATCGCTCGCGGCGCTCACGCGGGGACGAGTGCCACGGCATCGACCTCGATCCGTGCACCCGGGATCACGAGCGCGGAGACCTCGACGAGCGTCGAGGCGGGGCGCGTCTCGCCGAACACCTGCTGCCGGACGGGGTTCACCCGGGGCCGGTCGTCGATGTCGGTGAGGAACACGGTGACCTTGACCACATCGGCGAACGTACAGCCTGCGGCGGCGAGCACCTGCTCCATGTTGGCGAAGACGGCGCGCGCCTGGGCGACGACGTCGTCGCCCCCGACGAGCTCGCGATTCTCGTCGACGGGGACGACACCGCTGACGAACAGGAGGTCGCCGGCCCGAACGGCGTCGGTGAAGTGCGAGATCGGCTCGGCCTGACCCGGGACCCGGTACTCGCGCCGCTCCGCCAAGCCGCTACGACGGGCGCGGGACGACGCTCAGGGAGTGCGCTGCATCGAGCGCGGCCGCGATCGTCTCCGAGCTCGCGCGGTCGCCGACCATGACGTTCACCTGGAAGTCACGGTCGCGAAGCGTCAGGCGGCCGACCGCTCCGCGTCCCGCGAAGCACTCGAACGTCCCTCGCCGGAGCTTCATCGCCGAGACCGGGAGGAAGCTCGAGCCGCCCACCGAGTCGCGCCAGCCGATCACGACGACCACGGCGCCGTCGGACGGGACGCGGTACGAGGCGACCTGGCAGTCGCTCTCGACGGCCTTGACGCCGTCCGTGCCGACGACGAGCAGCGTGTGGGGGTCGTCGACCCTGGTCTCGCGCGCCCGGGCGACCTTCGACCAGCCCGACGGCAGCGTGACCTGCACGCCGCCGCCGCGCGCCGGATCGACCGTTTCCGCGCTGACGCCCGACACGGCGACTGCCGCGACGGCGGTGGCCGCAATCGCGGCGGCAAGTGCTCTTGCTCGACGTCTCATCTCCCGATCGCATGGTACGGACGACCGGGCGGATGTGGAAGAACTACCTGCAAAGAAATTGTTTTGATGTCCCCGCCCGCGGTCAGCCCGAGAAGTGGCCCTTCAGCGCGTCGAGCCCGCCCTGGAAGACCTGACTGGCGAAGAACCCGACCCAGTGCTCCTGCTTGTCGCGGTCGCAGTCGAACGTCGTCCACCACTCGACGAACGACAGGTTGCCGTCGGTGACGGGCGTGACGCGGATGGTCGCCTCGTAGTTGTCGACGTCGAACGGCGTCTTCTGGAAGTCGTACGTGTAGGAGCGCTCGGCGTCCGAGTGCGCGAGCAGCTGCTCCCGCAGGTGCGTGCCGTCGGTGAGCGTGAAGCTCCGGATCGAGCCGACCTGATCGCCCGCCTTCCCGTCCTCGATCGCGCTCGTCGCGACGAGCCCTCCGTGCCACGTGGCGAGCCCGTTGAAATCGCGGATCCGGGCCCAGACGTCCTCGGCGGGGGCGTCGATCACGGTGCTGGCGTACGACTTCGCCATGTGTTCCTCCTCGAGCGTTCGGATGGCGGTGCGGGGCCAAGAGCCTACGATGCTCCGGCCCGCCGTGTGCCGCCTCCGAGCATCGCGCGTAGGAGGCCGGTTGCAGCTTGCGGCTCGAGGCCCTCAGCCGCCGCCCTCGGCACGGATCTCGGAGAGCGTCTTCCGGGGCGTGAGCGCCTCCGGGTCGACCGGCACGTGGAGCACGGCCGGCACTCCCGCGCCGAGCGCGCGGTCGAGCGCAGCGGGGACGTCGGCGGTGCGCTCGACCCGCTCGCCGTATCCGCCGAACGCGCGCGCGAGGGCCGTGAAGTCGGGGTTCTCGAGCTGGGTGCCGCTGACCCGCCCCGGGTAGCGGCGCTCCTGGTGCATGCGAATCGTCCCGTACATCCCGTTGTCCACGACGATCACGACGACCGGAGCGTCGTACTGGCGTGCGGTCGCCAGCTCCTGCGCAGACATCAGGAAGTCTCCGTCGCCTGCGATGCACACCACGTCGCGCTCGGGGTGGACGAGCTTCGCGGCGACCGCGGCGGGGAGCCCGTACCCCATCGCACCCGAGAGCGGCGCGAGCTGGGTCCGGAAGCGGTGGAACACGTAGAACCGGTGCGCCCACACGGTGAAGTTGCCGGCGCCGCTCGTGAGGATCGCGTCGGGCGCGAGCCGCTCGCGGAGCGCTGCCATCACCCCCGTCATCTCGACGGCGCCGGGGAGCGGCCGGCCCTCCAGCGTCCCGAGGAATGCGGCGTGGGCGGCTTCGAGCTCCTTCTCGCGCATCCGCCCGTCGACGGGCTCCAGCTCCTCCAGGGCTTGCGCGAAGCGAGGGCCCGACGCGACGATCCCGAGCTCCGGCTCGTACACGCGCCCGATCTCGTCCGGGTCGGGATGGACGTGGACGAGGGCCCGCCCCGGACCGGGCGGGACGATCGCCGAGTAGCCGGCCGTCTCGATGTCACCCAGGCGCCCGCCGACCACGAGCAGCACGTCGGCGTCGCGGAGGCGGGCCTGGAGCGCCGGGTCGGCGCCGAGCCCGAGGTGCCCCGCGTAGCAGTCCGCGTCGTTGTCGACGTAGTCCTGGCAGCGCCAGGCCGCCGCGACGGGGATGCCGCTCGCCCCGCACCACGTCGCGAGCGCGCGGCCGGCGGCCGCGCTCCAGGGCTGCCCGCCGACGATCGCGAGCGGCCGCTCTGCCGAGGCGAGGAGGACCCGGAGGCGGTCGAGGTCGGCCTCGGCCGGAGCGGCCTGCGCCGCGGCGTAGGGGGAGGCGTCGGGGACGTCGGCCGCCTCGGAGAGCACGTCCTCGGGCAGCGCCAGGACGACGGGGCCCGGGCGGCCCGACGTCGCGACCCGGAACGCGCGCGCCACCAGCTCGGGGATGCGCTCGGCGTGATCGATCTCCGCGACCCATTTCGTCAGCGGCCCGAACATGCGCCGGTAGTCGATCTCCTGGAACGCCTCCCGCTCGGCGTGCCTGCGCGGGATCTGACCGACGAGGAGCACGAGCGGCGTGCCGTCCTGGAAGGCGGTGTGGATTCCGACCGACGCCTGCGTCGCTCCCGGACCTCGCGTGACGAGGCAGATCCCCGGCCGTCCCGTGAGCTTCCCGAACGCCTCGGCCATGTTGGCCGCGCCGGCCTCGTGCCGGCACGTGACGTAGCGGATGGGGCTGTCGACCAGGCCGTCGAGGACGTCGATGTAGCTCTCGCCGGGAACCCCGAACGCGAGGTCGACGCCGTGGAGCGCCAGCTGGTCGACGAGGATTCGGCCGCCGGCGCGGCTCACCGCGGAAGAGCGATCGCGTGCTCGAGGAGGACGGACGCGGACTGCTTCACCGCGACGCCGTCGGTCGGCTCGAGGTAGCGGATGGTCCGCTTGCCCGCCCACTCGGCGGGCAGCACCAGCGCGCGCACGAACGAGGTCTCGAGGTGCGCGGACGCCCGTGCGAGGACGGGGTCGGGCCCGCTCTCGAACCACGCGCCGCCGGGCCCGTAGAACGTCGCCCGTCCCTCCGTCTCGATCTCGATCTCGCCCTGCAGCAGGTAGCGGATGCCCGGCCCGGGGTGGGTGTGACGGTGTGCGATGCCGCCGAGCGGGAAGTCGACCCGGTCGCACCGCACGACCCAGGCGGCGAACGGGTCGAGCTGCACGAAGTGCGAGATCAGCGCGCCCTCGGCGTCGAACTCGTCGTGGTCGAGCTGCCAGACGAGCGCAGGCCCGTCGACCTGGGCCGCCCCGAAGCGCGCGACCGCGGCACCCAGGTCGTAGACGACGCGGTTGCCGCCGATCGTCTGGACGCCGGTCTCGAAGTGGTAGAGGGAGAGCCTCAATGCACGGGCCTCAATGGAAGTACTGCCCGCCGTCGATGACGATCGTCTGCCCGGTGACGAACGACGAGGTGGGCCCCGCCAGGTACGTGACGGCGCCGACGACGTCCTCCGGGTCCTGGTCGCGCTGGATCGTCCGCGCGGCGACCGAGACGTCGCGCAGCTGCTCGATCACCTCTGGGTGCTCCTTCACGCCGTCGGACATCGTGAACCCGGGGGCGACGCAGTTGACGCGGATGCCGTCCCTGCCGACCTCCTTCGCGAGCGCGCGCGTGAAGGCGACGATCGCCCCCTTGCTCGTCACGTAGTGCAGCAGGAACGGGACGCCCCGGAACGGCGTGCCCGAGGAGATGTTGACGATCGTCCCCCCACCCCGCTCCCGCATGGCCGGCACGGCGGCGCGACAGGTCAGGAACATCGACGCGACGTTGACGTCCATCACGCGCCGCCACTCCTCGAGCGGGATCTCGGTGAACGGCCGCATCGCGAGCGAGGCGTAGAGCCCCGCGTTGTTGACGAGCACGTCGAGCCCGCCGCAGCGCTCGAGCGTCTCGGCGACCATCCCGTCGACCGCGGCCTCGTCGGCGACGTCCACGGTCAGGCCGACGCCGCCGGGGTAGGACGCGGCAGCCTCGTCGGCGCCTTGCAGGTCGGCGACGACGATCCGCGCGCCCTCCGCCGCGAGCGCGTCCGCGATGGCCCGTCCGATCCCCTGCGCGGCGCCCGTGACGACGGCGACCTTCCCCTCGAGCTGGCCCATGAGACGACTTCTACGCGATCGGGGAGAACGACGTCGGCACGAGGATGCGGTTCTGTTGCGTGTGGATCAGCGGTTGGATCTGCGCGAGGAACGCCTGCCAGTCGGCCCGGGACTGCAGCGCCGCCCGGCGTTCCTCGCGCTCGGCGAAGCTCGCGTACCCCCACAGCGAGGTGTAGGTCGACAGCGCGCCGACATCGGTCGTGAACGCGCCGATGAAGCCGCCGAGCACCTCCTGCTGGATGGCGATCCCCTCGTCGGCGTACAGCCGCACCAGCTCGGAGAGCCGGCCCGTGTGCACGTGGTAGTCGCGCTGCTCGACGATCATGCGTCTCTCCCTGCGGGAGAGACACCAGGAGAGCCTCGGACGTCGCTCGTGCCTCTCGTAGCCGGGGCCCCCAGGCCCCCGACTGCCCAGTACTTCAGCTCGGTCCAGTCGTCGACTCCGTAGCTCGAGCCCTCGCGGCCGATCCCCGACTCCTTGACTCCGCCGAACGGCGCGACCTCGGTGGAGATGAGGCCGGTGTTGACGCCGACGATCCCGTACTCGAGCGCCTCACCCACCCGCCACGTGCGCGCCAGGTCGGTGGTCATGTAGTAGGCGGCGAGCCCGTAGGGCGTCGCGTTCGCGATGGCGATCGCCTCGTCCTCCGTCTCGAACCGCGCGATCGCGGCGACCGGGCCGAACGTCTCCTCGCGGCTCATCCGCATCTCCGGGGCGACGCCGGTGAGGATCGACGGCCGGTAGAACTGCCCTCCGATCCGCTCGCCGCCGGTCACGAGCTCCGCGCCGCCCTCGAGCGCGTCGGCGACGTGTGCCTCCACCTTCTCGAGCGCGGGCTCGTCGATGAGCGGGCCGACCTGGACACCGTCCGTGAAGCCGTCGGCGACCTTGAGGCCCTCGACCGCCGCGGTGAACCGCTCCATGAAGGCGTCGTAGATCTCCGCCTGGACGAGCATCCGGTTGGCGGAGATGCACGTCTGCCCGGAGTTCCGGAACTTGCACGTGATCGCCGAATCCACCGCGATGTCAAGGTCGGCGTCGTCGAAGACGATGAAAGGGGCATTGCCGCCGAGCTCCAACGAGATCTTCTTGATCTGATCCGCGCACTGCCGCATGAGCAGCTTCCCGACCTCGGTCGACCCGGTGAAGCCGAGCTTGCGGACGAGCGGGTTGGACGTCAGCTCCGCACCGATCCCCGGGGCGTCCGAGGCATCGCCCGTGACGACGGAGAACACGCCCGGCGGGATCCCCGCCTCCTCGGCGAGCGCGGCGATCGCGAGTGCCGAGAGCGGGGTCTGCTCAGCGGGCTTGAGCACCATCGTGCAGCCGACGGCGAGCGCCGGCGCGGACTTCCGCGTCACCATCGCCGAAGGGAAGTTCCAGGGCGTGATGCCCGCAGTCACCCCGACCGGCTCGCGCGTCGCCAGGACGCGCTTGTCGGCCCACGGCGACGGGATGATCGCCCCGTCGAGCCGCTTCGCCTCCTCGGCGAACCACTCGTAGAACGAGAGCGCGTAGGCGACCTCGGCGCGGGCCTCGGCCAGCGGCTTGCCCTGCTCGAGCACCATCAGCGAGGCGAGGTCCTCGTCGTGCTCGGCCATCAGGCCTGCGAGGCGGAGGAGCACGCGCGCGCGGTCCTTGGCGGTCCGCGCCTTCCAGGCCGGGAGCGCGCGGGCCGCCGCTTCGATCGCCCGGCGGGTCTCGGCGGCGCCCAGACGCGGCACGTCCGCGAC
Source organism: uncultured Actinomycetes bacterium (assembly GCA_963786055.1). Taxonomy (GTDB): domain Bacteria; phylum Actinomycetota; class Thermoleophilia; order Gaiellales; family Gaiellaceae; genus Gaiella. The sequence continues at coordinate 69,289 of CAWAXS010000031.1, forward strand.
GGTGGCGCCCGTCGCCGGGTTCACGACCGCGAAGGTGCCGCCGTCGTCCGCATCGGCCCACCGACCGTCGACGTAGGCTCGGCTACGGACCAGATCGGGCGCGACCGCCGCCATTTGCTGACCATATCGCGCCGTCCGCGGGAAACATCGCTCCGTCCGCGGAAATCGGCCGTCGATCAAGGTCTGCGCCGATTTTGCCGACTTGAGAGCGGAGTAGAGTCAATGGCCGTGGAACCCGTATTCGTCCACTTCGACGATGTACGTCCCTTCGCGCTCGCGGAGGGCGTCAGTGGGCGCCCCTTGTTCGGGGAAGGTGCGATGCTGAACGTGATCGAGTTCGAGCCAGGGGCGACCGTCCCGCTCCACAGCCACCCTCACGAGCAGCTCGGGCTGGTCCTGCGCGGGATGCAGGCGCTCGTCGTCGACGGGGTCGCCCACGAGCTCGGGCCGATGGACGGGTACGTGCTTCCGGGTGGCGTCGAGCACTCTGCGTATTGCGGGCCCGACGGCGCTCTCGTTCTCGACGTCTTCCGGCCCGTGCGCGAGGACTATCGCGAGCGATGGGAGAGCGCGTCCGGTTGACGCGCAGGTCTGCGATGGCACTCCTCCGCAAGAAGCAGAAGACCGACAGGTCGGAGAGCAACGGCCACGTTCCGCACGCCGGTCCCTATGGGCCGGGATGGGAGGTCCCGGCACGGTTCAACTTCACGCGCGACGTGGTCGAGGCGCTCGCGACCGACCGGTTGCGGCCCGCGCTGACGTTCGTCGACCGCGAGGGCATCGTCGACCGGAAGTCCTTCGCCGACATGGCGGGTGACGCTGCGCGCTGGGCGCACCTTCTCCGCTCGCGCCTCGATCGCGGTGACCGCGTGCTGATCGCGGTCGGGAAGGTCCCCGCCTGGCATGGGGCGATCCTCGGTGCGCTCAAGGGCGGTCTGGTCGCAGTGCCGTGCCCCGACATGCTCCGGGCGCGCGACCTCGCTTTCCGGGCTCGCCATTCGGGGGCGAGGCTCGTCGTCGCCGACCGCTCGCTCGAGCCCGAGATCGAGGAGATGCTGACCCAGATCGACGGGCAGATCTCGGTGATCTACCTCGACGACGCCCGGGAGGAGCTCCGCAACTACATGCCGGTCGCACCGACCGAAGAGACGGTCGCCGGCGACACCGCTTTCATCCTCTACACGTCCGGGACGACGAAGGACCCGAAGGGCGTCGTCCACACCCACGCCTACACCTGGGCGCAGCGTGCGCAGGCGACCCACTGGCTCGACGTCCACGAGGGCGACGTCGTGTGGTGCACGGCCGGATCTGGCTGGGCGAAGGCGATCTGGAACACCCTCCTCGGCCCGTGGTCGCACGGCGCGGAGGTCGTGCTCCACGAGGGCGCGTTCGATCCCGAGGAGCGGATGTCGCTGCTGCAGCGGCTGGGAGTCACCGTGCTCTGTCAGGCACCGACCGAGTACAGGATGCTCGCCAAGCTGGACAAGCTCGCGAACACGTACCTGCCGAAGCTCCGGCACGCCGTCTCCGCAGGCGAGCCGCTCAACCCGGAGGTGATCACGCGCTTCCAGGACGCCCTCGGCCTCACGATCCACGACGGATACGGCCAGACGGAGAACTCGCTGCTCGTCGCGAACGCGCCCGGCGCGCCACTGCGCCCGGGCTCGATGGGTCTGCCGACCCCGGGGCACGACGTCGCCGTGATCGACGAGACGGGTCACGTGTGCCCGCCCGGGGTCGAGGGCGACCTCGCGCTGATCGGGCGTCCGCCCACGCTGTTCACCGGCTACTGGAACGCCCCGGACGAGACCGACGCGGTCTTCAGGGACGGGTGGTACCTGACGGGCGACCGGGCGACGCGAGACGAGGACGGATACCTGTGGTTCGTCGGGCGCGCGGACGACGTCATCGTCTCCGCGGCGTACCGGATCGGCCCGTTCGAGGTCGAGAGCGCCCTCCTCGAGCATCCCGCGGTTGCCGAGAGCGCCGTCGTGGGCGTACCGGACTCCGAACGGGGCCAGATCGTCAAGGCGTTCGTCGTCCTTCGCCCAGGGCACGAGCCGGGCCCGCGGCTCGTCGGCGAGCTCCAGGAGCACGTCAAGGCGGTGACGGCACCGTACAAGTACCCGCGAGTGGTCTCCTTCCTGGAGGAGCTTCCGAAGACAACGAGCGGAAAGGTGCGGCGCAACGAGCTCCGTCTGCTCCAGGACGAGCCCCTGACGTTCACGGGCCCCACGCTCTCGATCGTCGCGGAACCGGAGCCCGAGACGCTCGAGCCGACCGAGCTCGAGATCGCCGAGCCGATACGACTCGACGCGGAGGTCGCGCGCCGCGAGGCGGAGGAGCGCGCCCGTGCCGACGCCGAAGCAGCCGCACAGCGCGAGGCCGCCGAGCGCGCCCGTGCCGAGGCCGAAGCAGCCGCACAACGCGAAGCGGAGGAACGCGCCCGCGCCGAGGCCGAAGCCGCCGAGCGCGTCCGCGCCGAAGCCGAGACCGAACGCGCCGGCGCCGAAGCCGAGGAGGCAGCCCGCCGCGAAGCCGAGGAACGCGCCCGCGCCGAAGCCGACGCAGCCGCACAGCGCGAGGCCGAAGCGGCCGCACAACGCGAAGCCGAAGCCGCCGCACTGCGCGAGGCCGCGGAGCGCGCCCGCGCCGAGGCCGAAGCCGCCGACCAAGCCCGCGCCGAGGCCGAAGCCGTCGCACAGCGTGAAGCCGAAGAGCGCGCCCGCGTCGAGGCCGAAGCAGCCGCACTGCGCGAGGCCGCGGAGCGCGCCCGCGCCGAGGCCGAAGCCGCCGAGCGCGCCCGCGCCGAGGCCGAAGCCAGCAGCACAACGCGAAGCAGAGGAACGCGCCCGCGCCGAAGCCGAAGCCGAAGCCGCCGAGCGCGCGCGTGCCGAGGCCGAAGCAGCCGCACTCGAGGCGGAAGCAGCAGCACAACGCGAAGCAGAGGAACGCGCCCGCGCCGAGGCCGAAGCCGCCGAGCGCGCCCGCGCCGAAGCGGAAGTGGCAGCACAGCGCGAAGCCGAAGCAGCCGCACAACGCGAAGCCGAAGCAGCAGCACAACGCGAAGCCGAAGCAGCAGCACAACGCGAAGCAGAGGAACGCGCCCGCGCCGAGGCCGAAGCAGCAGCACAACGCGAAGCGGAGGAACGCGCCCGCGCCGAAGCTGACGCAGCCGCAGCCGCAGAGGCCGAACAGGCTCGTGCCGCGGCCGAGGCGGCCGCTCTGGTCGCGCAGCCGGCCGAGCGCGACGTCGAGGTTGGTCACGCCGACGCGACGGCCGAGATCGAGACTGCAACGACCGAATCACGCGGTGATGACCGACGCAGCCGCCGTGAGGAGAAGGCGGCCGCGAAGCGGCGCGCCGAGGAAGAGCGTCGCCAGGCCAAGGAGGCCGAAGAGCAGCGCAAGCGCGACGAGATCGCAGCCCGCGAAGAGGCAAAGCGCCGCGAAGCCGAGGAGAAGATCGCCGCCAAGCAACGCGCAGAGGACGAGCGCCGCCAGGCCAAGGAGGCCGAAGAGCAGCGCAAGCGCGACGAGATCGCAGCCCGCGAAGAGGCAAAGCGCCGCGAAGCCGAGGAGAAGATCGCCGCCAAGCAACGCGCAGAGGACGAGCGCCGCCAGGCCAAGGAGGCCGAAGAGCAGCGCAAGCGCGACGAGATCGCAGCCCGCGAAGAGGCAAAGCGCCGCGAAGCCGAGGAGAAGGCCGCTGCCAGACGGCGCGAGGAGGAAGAGCGCCAACGCCGCAAGGAGGAGGCAAAGGCGCGCCGCGGCGGGCTCAAGCGACTGTTCGCGCAGGACGACTACGAGGACCACGACGAGTACGAGGACGACGAGACGCCGATCGAGCCCATCCCCGACATCGTCGAACGGCTTCGCCAGTACTCGCGCGATCTGGCCGACGAGCCGACGGTCGCCGAAGAGCCACCGGCACCCCAGACGGCCGACTCCGAGCCCCGGATCATCGATTCCGAGTAGCCGCGCGTCGGGATGACGCGGGAGGCATCCGCGGCCGAGCGGGTCGCCCGCACGACCGCCGGCCTGCCGTGGTCGGTCTCGCGTCGGTCACACTGGGTGTCATGAGCCAGGTCGTCGAGGCACCCGTCGAGGTCCGCCAGCCGTCCCACGACGACGCCCCGCTCGACGAGCGGCCCTGGGTCGTCATCGTCTGGAACGACCCGATCAACCTGATGAGCTACGTGACGCTCGTCCTCCAGCAGCTCTTCGGGTACTCGCGGGCCAAGGCGACGAAGCTGATGCTGCAGGTGCACAACGAGGGGAAGGCCGCGGTGTCGTCGGGGACGCGCGAGAAGGCCGAGCTCGACGTCTCGCGCCTCCACGCCAACGGCCTGTGGGCCACCATGCAGCAGGATTGACCGTGCGAAGGGGCATCGATCGCCGGCGCGACGGCACCTACCGCGTCCGCCTCCCGTCCGAGGAGCGCGACGTCCTCGCAGCGTTGCCGGGCCAGCTGCGGGACGCGCTCGCCGCAGGGGAGCCGACGCTCCACCGGCTGTTCCCGCCTGCCTTCGTCGACGATGACGCAGCGAACGCCGAGTACGCGAGGCTCGTCGGGGCAGGGCTCCTCGAGGGAAAGCTCCTCGCGCTCGCCGAGCTCGAGCGAACGGCACACGAGGAGTCGCTCTCCGAGCAGGAGCTCCGCACCTGGCTCGGTGGCCTCGAGAGCCTGCGCCTCGTGCTCGGGACACAGCTCGACGTGACCGAGGGAAGCTACGGCCCGCTCGACACGGCCGATCCCGACGCGCCGCGGCTGGCGCTGTACCACTGGCTCTCCTGGCTGCAGGAGGAGGTCGTCCTGGCGCTCTCGGACTCGCTCGGCGAGGGGGAAGGCGAGGTGTCCGACTGAAGTCGGACACCCGCCGGGAGACAGGCCCTGCTCGCTCCTACGGCAGGACGAGCACGCGCCCGGCCTCGCCGGCGAGGCTCGCCTGGACGGCGTCGTCCACGCGCTCGAGCGGGAACGACGGACCGAGCGAGGACGCGAGGTCGAGCCGTCCGGCGCGAACGTGCTCGAGCATCGCGGGCAGCGAGACGGCCGGGTCCTCGGACCCGTAGAGCGTCCCCGTGAGCACCTTCTCCTTCCGGATCAGCTCGAACGGGTCGAGGTCGAGCCGCAACCCCTGCGCCGGCAGGCCGACGATCACGGCCGTCCCGCCGTCCCGGGTGAAGCGGAGGGCCGTCGCCGTCGTCGCGGGGTCGCCGACGGCGTCCAGGCTGTAGTCCGCCCCGTCCGGGAGCTCGCTCCGGACCACGTCGCGGAGCTCGTCCGGGGCGGCGACGTGGGTGGCCCCCGCCCTGCGCGCCGCCTCGAGACGCGCGGCGACCGGGTCGCAGACGACGATCGTGGCCGCACCGGCGATCCGGGCGCCCTGGACGACGAACTGGCCGACGCCCCCGGCGCCGATCACGAGCACCGACGAGCCGGGAGTGACGCGCGCGGCGTAGAGCACCGCGCCCACACCCGTGAGCACGGCACAGCCGAGCAGCGCGGCCTGGTCGAACGGTACGGCGCCCTCGAGCGGGAGCGCCACCTGCTCCGAGACGACGACACGATCGGCGAGGCAGCCCGTCGCAGTGCCGCGGTACACGGTCTCACCCCGGTACGACATCCCCGTCGTCCCGTCAGGCAGCGTGCCGTTCGGGATCGCCGCGTTGAGCTCCCTGCAGGTCGCGGGACGGCCGCGGCGGCAGCCGGCGCACACGCCGCAAGACGGGGCCCAGGAGAGCACCACCTCGTCACCCGGTCGCACGCGCGTCACGGCGCTGCCGACCTCCTCCACCACGCCCGCCCCCTCGTGACCGAGCACCATCGGGGTCGGGCGGCGGAACTCCCCTTTCACCTGGTGGAGGTCGGTGCCGCAGATCCCGACCGCGGCCATCCGGACCACGACCTCGTGGGGGCGCGGCTCGTCGAGGTCGATCTCGACGACCTCGAGCGGGCGGCCAACGGCGTGGAAGAGGGCGGCGCGGGTCTTCAGTCGCCGACCTCGAGGGCGATCGATCGGTTTGCGGCCGCGACAGCCTGACGCCGAAGGCGGCGGCCTTCAGGGATCCTTGCGCGGTAGGGATCCGCGCGAGCGGATCCCGTACGGATCCGCTCGCGGATCCGCCGCTTGCAGATCAAGCCAGCGCCGCCTTGACGTCGGCGCAGTTCGTGACCGTCGAGACGTTCTGCAGCGCGAAGTTGATGGAGGCGTTGTGCCAGTCGGCGTTCATCGTCGAGCAGCCGTCCTCGGGGACGACCATGTAGTAGCCCTTGTCGGCGCCCGTCCTGGACGTGTGCTCGATCGACATGTTCGTCCAGGCGCCCGTGACGACGATCGTGTCGCGCCCGAGGCCTGCGAGGAGGTTCTCGAGCCTCGTCCCCTGCCAGGCCGACATCCGCATCTTCTCGACGACGAAGTCCCCGTCCTGGGCCTCGAGCCCCTCGGCCGGAGCCGCTCCCCACGTCCCGCGCACGAGAGCGCCGGCGGCGACGCCCTCGAAGAGCGGCGCGTTGACCTTCAGCCCGGGCGCGCCCTCGTCGACGATGTACCAGACGTGGATCACGGGGATCCCCTTGCCGCGGCAGAACGCGGCGAGATCCTTCACGTTCTCGACCACGTTCTGGTCCTTCGCATGCTGCGGCGAGCCGGACTCGGCGAACGCGCCGCCTTCGATGATCACGTCGTTCTGCATGTCCTGGACGATCAGCACGCAGCGCGCGGCGTCCAACGAGAAATCGGCCATTCACGTCCTCCCGTAGGGGCGAGGCTCCCCTCGCCCGTCGTGTGTGCGACCGCGATCGTGTGTCGGAGCCATCGTCACCGCATGTATGGCTCGCGTCGCGGGCCGACCGTGGTGCGAATCGTGTAGACCGACGAGCTCGACGGGATGAACAGCGTGTGCCAGTCCGGCCCGCCCCAGGTGTGGTTACCGACGTTCTCGGGCACGAGAACGGTGCCGAGGTGCTCGCCTTCGGGCGTGATCACCCAGACGCCCTTCGGCCCTGTGACCCAGATGTTCCCGCGCTCGTCGCACTTCATCCCGTCGGGGATCCCCTCCTCGATCACGCCCGTGCCGACGCCCTCGAAGAACATGCGCCCGTTGGAGAGCGTCCCGTCCGCGTTGACGTCGAAGACCTTGATGTGGGCGCGCGGCGTGTCGTTGATGTACATCAGCGACTCGTCGGGTGAGAAGCAGAGCCCGTTCGGCATGTCGAACTCGTCCTGCGGGACGGCGAGGTCGAGCTCGTCCTGCCCGCCCCCCGGCGGGATCCGGAAGACCCCCTGCCAGCCGAGCTCCCGCTCGCGCTCGATGCCGAAGCCGGGAAAGCGCCCGTACCACGGATCGGAGAAGTAGATCGTCCCGTCGGAGCGGACGGTGACGTCGTTCGGGCTGTTCAGGTACTTGCCCTGGTAGTGGAACGCGAGGGTCTCCCTGACCCCGTCACGGCGCTCCCGGACGAGCGAGCTCGTGACGTGCTCGCAGACGAGGAGGTCGAGGCTGGCCTCGAGCGTCATCCCGTTGCACTTGAACGACGGCCTGCGCACCTCGGTCACCTCGCCGTCCAGCGTGACCTTGCGGCGGACGTCGCCCGGCATGTCGGAGAAGTAGAGGACCTGCTCGGCGGGATGCCAGATCGGCCCCTCCGTGAAGGTGAAGCCCGTCGCCAGCTGCTCGACCGCTGCTCCCTCGTCGACCAGCTCGAAGATCGCGTCCGACTTCGCGTCGATACCCGACACGGCGTTCTCTCCTTTCGTGACAGCGTCGTCGCCGCCGACTCTACTTTGTTCGTGGGCAGGAATTCGCACAACCGAAATCCCCGCCGCTCGGATCCCCCGCCGGCCGCAAAGCGCGTGCGCCACACTCCCACTTCCGCGATGCCGAACGCCTCGCGTCATCGAACGATCGCCTCGCCCAAGGAAGCGGAGATCGGCGAGCGGGCACGGCGCACGGCCCCTGCGGCGGATCAGTGTTTGATGCAGAGCGCGGCGATGTCGATGCCGTACACCGGCTGGTAGACCTGGCAGCCCATCCGCGCCGAGAAGAAGTCGTAGCTCAGCATGTTCCCGTAGGTGGCCCACGGGGCGCCGTTTCGGGCGAGGTCGGCGTCCAGCCTGCCGTAGGCGAGGTAGCGCGCAGGGCCCGTGAGCCGCGCCGCGTTGGCGAGCTTGCGCTTGAAGGCGGGGTCGTCGAAGGTCGGGATGACCCCTCCCTGAGCGAGGATGTTCAGGAAGCTATCGGGGTCCGGGTAGTCGGCGACCCACTCGTTCCACGAGAGGTCGAACGGCTCGCCCTTCCTTCGGTCCCTCGTGAACAGGGCGTCGATGGGGAACGTCTTCACCTGCACATCGATACCGATTGTCGCGAGGTCGGTCTTCACGACCTGCGCCATCTGGTCGCAGGGCGAATGGTTGCACGTGTAGAACACCGCGGTTCTCCGCTTTCCGCCCGCCAGCCGCCGCGCCTTGGCGACATTCGGGGTGACCGGATACACACTGACGTCCCTGAAGCCGAAAACGCCGGGCGGCAGGTACTGATCCAAGGGGCGCAACGCGTACGGGAACGCGCTGCCGAGGCGGGCCAGGGCACGCCGGTCGATCGCGTAGTTGACCGCCTGCCGGAGTTGCACGTCGCGGAAGAGCGGCCGATGGGTGTTGAGCGCGAGGAAGTCGAACCCGAGGAGGGGATCGACGAAGAACTGCTGGTGCCCTCTCTTTGCAGCCGCGCTGTCGGGCCCGTAGCGAGCAGCGAGCGTCGCGGCATCGGCCGCCTCGACGCCGTCGATCGCGTAGTCGGCCGTGCCGGCCTCGATCTGCGAGTCGGTCTTCTGCTTCGCTCGGCCGTAGGTCAGATCGACTCGGTCGAGTCGATGTGGACGGTTGCCGCCGTAGTTCGGATTGCGCGTGAGCACGAGCTCCTGGCCGGGCGAGTAGGAAGCGATGAAATACGGCCCCGCCATGGGGATGATGCGAACCCCTTTCGCGTCGATTGGCGTGCCGATCGGGACGGCGCAGAAGAACGGCATGGTGAGCTGGGCAACGAGGTCGGGCATCGGTGAGGTGAGCCGGATCGTCAACGTGTTCCCGCGCGCGACGATGCCCGCAATGTGGGGCGCTCTCCCAGCGCCATACGCCTTCTCGCCGACGACGCCGGCGAGGAAGCCGTTCGACAGCGCGGGCCCTTTCATCCTCGGGCTGAGGCTTCGCTCGATCGCGTACTTGAACGTCTGTGCCGTCACCGGTTCGTTCGAGGGCGGCGAGAAGCGGAAGCCCCTGCGGATGGTGAACGAGTAGGTCTTGCCGTCGGCCGAGCGCTTCGGTAGCGACTGGGCGACCTCGGGTACGAGCCGGGAGCCCGCGGGACCGGGCTTGTCCGGGTAGTTGAGCAGCTTCGCGCACGTGGCGTAGAGCAGCTGCCACGAGAACGTGATGTAGGCGAGCGCGGGATCCATGGGGTCGACGACGTTCTGCGCGACGCGTAAGTGCGCTGTTCCGCCTTGGCCTGCTTCGGCCGGCCCCGCTGTGCTCGGCTGGACGCTCGCCCAGATCCGATTCGCGGCGATGACGATGCCCTGCGGACTGCCGCCGACGTCGATCGTCTTCACGCGTTTGCCGGTGGTGGGGTCGATTCGCGTGACCGTGCCGTCGCCGCTGTCAGCGACCCAGACCGAGCCCTCGCCGACCGCCACGCCCGTCGGAGCCCGACCGACCGGGACACTGGCCGTCACGGCTCGCGTGCTCGGATCGATGCGGACGACCGCGTCGTCAAGGGTGTCCGCCACCCAGACGCCGTCGGCTCCGACCGCGATGCCGCTCGGACCGTGGCCGACGGGGATCGGCGTTTGCAGCCCGGTCGGATCGATTCGCGTGACCGTGTTGGCGTCGCTGTCGGTCACCCACACTGCGCCCGCGCCGACCGCAACCGCAGTTGGCCCAGCATTCGGATCGACCTGCTGAACGACTCGTCCGCTTCCTGGGTTCACCCGGGAGAGGAGCCCCGAGGAGGGCGCCACCCAGACGGCATCTCCCAGCGTCGCAACGGATCCCGGCCCCCCGGGGACGACGTTGCCGACCAGGACTCTCTTGCCGACGCTGTCGAACCGCGGATCGATCCGCGTGACGGCGATCGACGGGCTCGTTGGGATCGAGCCGACCACCCACACGGCCCGCGAAGACGTGGCGAGCCCCGTAGGCGTCTCCGCGACGGAGAAGTTCCTCGTGACGGCTGTCGTCCTCGGGTCGATCCGGGTCACCGTCTGGTCGTCCAGGTTGGCTACCCACAACGATCCGGACCCGTACGCGATCGAGCTTGGTCGCGCGCCCACGTTCGGCACCTGGCCGACGACACTGTTCGAGCCCGGGTCGATCTCGGCGAGCGCGTTGCCCTGCACGGTGATGCCGCCGCCGGAGCCGCTCTGCCCGAACGCGAACACCGGGATCGCGACCGCGGCCGCCAGCACGCCCACCAGCGCCGAGCCGGCGTACATGCGCCGCCGTTTACGCGCCAGCTCGACATCCAGGGTCTTCAGCGGCCCGAACTCGCTTACGAGCCCGTCGATCACGAGCTGGTAGAGGCGCTGGGGCTGCTCGATGTCCTTCAGTCGCCGCTCGCCCAGGTCGCGGATCGTCACTCCCGCCGGCAGGTCCTCCTCCGCCAACCCTTTCGTCGTCCACGAGAGCAGAACCTGACCGCCGTGACCTGCAGCACCGATGCGAGCCGCACGATGGACGCCGATACCGACGTAACGCTCCTCACCAACCTTCGGCTCGCCCGTGTGCAGACCCATGCGCACATCGATCTCCGCCCCCTCGGGCCACGCGTAGGCGGTCAGGTCGCGCTAGGCGTCGACTGCGGCAGCCACAGCATCGGCCGCGGTACGAAATGCAACGAAGAAGGAGTCGCCCTGGGTGTCAACCACCCGACCGCCGTGTGCCTCGAAGACCGCCGTGAGGATGTCGTGGTGAGCTGTCAGGAGCTCGTCGTAGCGATGCTGCCGAGCAGCCGGGTCGAGCCCTCGACGTCCGTGAACAGGAAGGTGACGGTGCCGGCGGGTAGCCCAGGCTCGGCCACGATGCCACAAGCGTGGCCCGCCCTCGGTGAGACGTCAAGGAGCCTCCCTGACGGCAGCGCGCTCAACCAGCCCGACGGTCTGTCGCGCATTGGTGCGGTCGATGACCTTGCGATCTCGGGACTGCCGCTGAGGAAGGGCATGAGCTCGGCCCAGGCGACGCCGGATCCGTTCGCCAGTACCCTCCACGCGTGCCTGCCGCCGACGCCGTCGTGTTCATCCCCGCCTGGAACGAGGAGCGCAGCCTGCCGGGCGTGCTCGACGAGTTGCGTGCGGAGCTTCCCGACGCGGACGTGCTCGTGATCGACGACGGCTCGACGGACGCCACCGCCGCCGTCGCCGCCGAGCACGGCGCGATCGTCGTCTCGTTCGGCGAGAACCGGGGGCTTCGCGCGGGGATCGCCGCCGGGTACCGCGAGGCGCACGAGCGCGGGTACGCGTTCTGCGGACGGGTGGACGCGGACGGCCAGCATCCCGTCGACGAGCTGCGACGGCTGCTCGACCTCGTCCGCTCGGATCACTGCGACGTCGCGGTCGGCTCCCGGTTCGCGGAGGGAGACGGCTACGGGGCCGACCGCTACGCGCCGTCGCCCGCGCGGCGCTTCGGGATCGGGCTCCTCCAGAAGGCGATGCACGTCCGCCTCGGCCGCCCGTTCCACGACCCCACGAGCGGCATGGCCGCGGTGAACCGCAAGGCGATGCCGATCATGGCGCAGCCGTACGTGAGCGGCGCGCCCGAGGTGGAGGCGCTCCTGCGGCTGAAGCGGGCCGGGCTCCGCGTCGACGAGGTCGCCGTCCACATGCGCGAGCGCTCGCACGGCGAGTCGAAGCTCCAGGGCAAGAAGGCCGTCAAGCTCGTGCTCACCGTCGTCGGCACGCTGCTCTTCTTCCGCTGGCTGCGGCACCGCCGCGCGTGACCACGCGCCTCGTCGTCGTCCTCGGCTACTCCGACGCCGGCCGCGGCGAGCTCCACCCCGTCTGCGCGGCGCGGCTCGCACGCGCCGCCGAGGTGACGACCTCCGACGACGTGGTCGTGCTCTCCGGCTGGGCGCGCGTCCCGCACCTGCACTCCGAGGCGGAGCTGATGCACGCCGCCTGGCGCGGGGCCGCTCGCGAGGTCGTCGTCGACCCGGACGCGCGGACGACGGTCGAGAACATGGCGAACGCCCTCAACGACGTCCTCCGCGTGGGCGCCCGCGAGGTGCTCGTCGTCACCTCGTCGTGGCACGCCCCGCGCGCAAAGGCGGCGCTCCGCTGGCTCCTGCGCCACACGGGCGTGAAGGTGCGCTCGACGGCGCCGGCCGGGCGGTCGCGGAAGGCGTCGCTCCGCGAGCTGGCCCTGTGGCCGCTCCTGCCGTTCCAGCTCTGGGTCGTCGGGCGGAAGAGCTGGGCGCCGTGACGCGCTCGCGAGCCGGGAGCAGGCGTGTGGTGTCTGGCTGGAAGCCAGACACCACCGATACGGACGCACCGAGCTGCTCGCCGCCCGGAACGGAGCACGCGGCGAACGCGGTGTCTGGCTTCAGCCAGACACCTGCTCCCTCGCTAGCCCACCTCGACGTGGATGCGCTGCTTCGCGTCGCGCAGCGGCCCGCCCGAGCGCTGGGCGCGGACGGCGAGGATCTCCGCGAGGATCGACAGGGCGGTCTCCGACTGGGTGTCGGCGCCGATGTCGAGACCGCACGGGCCCTGGATGCGGGTGAGCTTCTCCTCGCTGACGCCCGCTTCGAGCAGGCGCTCCCGGCGGCGCTCCTGGTTCCGGCGCGATCCGAGCGCGCCGATGTAGAAGGCCTCGGTGTCGAGCGCCGCGATCAGCGCGGGCTCGTCGAACTTGTCGTCGTGCGTCAGCACGACGATCGCCGTCTGGTGGTCCGGAGCGACCTCGGCGATCGCCTCGTCCGGCCACTTCGGGATCAGCTGGTCGGCGGACGGGATCCGCTCCGGCGTCAGGAACGTGGCGCGCGCGTCGGCCACGATCGCCGTCCAGCCGAGGAGCTTGACGCCCTGGCTGAGGGCTTCCGCGGTGTCCACGGCGCCGTACACGAGGACGCGCGGCGGCGGCCCGTACCACTCGGCGAACACCTTCCCGCCGTCGACCTCGACGATGCGGCTCCGCCCGCGCCGCACGAGCTCGTCGAACTGCTCGAGCGCCTGTGCGGGGACGCCGTCGCCGATCGTCTCGCCGCCCTCGACGACGAGTGCCTTCGCCCCCACGCCCTCACCCTCCACGACGGTGAACAGCACTGCCCGTCCACCCTCCTGCTGCAGCTCTGTGAGCCGGGAGACGAGCCTCACTCGACCGTCTCCACGAAGACGTCGATCTCCCCGCCACAGGGCAGGCCCACGCTCCAGGCGAGGTCGTCGGTGATGCCGTAGGTGAGCAGCTTCGGCTCGCCGGTCCGCATCACCTCCATCGCGTTCTCGTAGACATCGGTCTCGACACAGCCGCCCGAGACGGAGCCGCACATCTTCCCCGACTCCGACACGGCGAGGCTCGTGCCGACCGGGCGGGGAGCGGAGCGCCGCGTCGCCACGACCGTTGCGACGACGACCTTCTCTCCGGCGTCACGCCAGGACTCGACATCGGGCAGGATCTCCTTCACGCCGCGTGCCTCCTTTCGATGCCGGCGAGCACGGCCGCCAGCTCCTCGAGACTCCTCAGATTATGGCCGGGCAGGAACCGGTCGACGTACGGCAGCGCCGCGCGCATGCCCCCGGCCAGCGGTTGGTACTGCGGGTTCCCCTTGAGCGGGTTGACCCACACGATCGCGTAGGCCGCGCGCGCGAGCTTCGCCATCTCGCGCCCGACGAGCTCGGGGTCCTCGCGCTCCCAGCCGTCGGAGACGATCAGGACGATCGCCCCACGGGACAGGGCCCGGCGGCCGTAGATCTCGTTGAACTCGCGCAGCGACGCGCCGATCCTCGTCCCGCTTCCCCAGTCGACGACCGCCTCCGTGCACCGGGCGAGCGCGGCGTCCGGGTCGCGCGTCGCCAGGTCCGGTGTCAGGCGGGAGAGCCGCGTGCCGAACGCGAACGCCTCGACCCCGCGCCCCGTGCCGACCACGGCGTGCAGGAAGAGGAGCAGCGCCCGCGCGTAGCTGTCCATCGACCCCGAGACGTCACAGAGGACGACGAGCTTCCGCGGGACGTCCTTGCGCGCCCGGACCGGCAGCTCGAGCGCATCGCCGCCCGTCCGCAGGGAGCGGCGGATCATGCGGCGAACGTCGAGGCGGTCGCCGCGCGCGTCGGCCGTCCGCCTGCGCGAGAGGCGCTTCGGCCGCGACCGCGCGATCCGGAGGATGAGCTCGCGAAGGCGCCGCAGCTCGTCCCCGGTCAGCTCCGCGAAGTCCTTGTCACGCAGCAGCTCCTGCCCGGACGCACCGAGCTCCAGCGGAGCCTCGGGCTCTCCGTCGTCCTCCGCGTCCCGCGCGCGGAGCCGGTCGGACGGCGCCTGGGCGACACGCGTCTCGAGCTCGAGCGCGGAGCGCGTGCGCATCGGGGGCAGCACGGGGGCGCGCAGGAACCAGGCGCTGAAGGCGCGATCGAACAGGTCGAGCTCGTCGTGCCGCGACACGAGCGTCTGGCGGAGGGAGAAGTAGACGTCCTCCTGACGCGCGAGATCCACGGAGTCGAGCGCGCGGAGCGCGTCGGCGACCCGGCCCGGGCCGACCTCCAGCCCTGCCTCGTGCAGCACGCGGCCGAACGTGACCACGTGGCCGACGATCGCGTCCCCGGTCGCCACTACGGCGCCGCCGCCGCCGCGCGGGCCTCCTCGACCAGGCGCGACAGCGTCTCGTCCTGCACGGCGTCGATGTCCTCGCGGTACTTGAGCACCGAGCCGAGCGTCTGCTGCACGACCTCGGCGTCGATCTCCTTGCGGCCGAGCGCGTTGAGCGCCATCGCCCAGTCGATCGTCTCGGCCACGCCCGGGGGCTTCGCCAGGTCGAGCCCGCGGAGCTCGCGCACGAAGGCCGCGGCCTCCGAGGCGAGCCGCTCCGGGATCCCGGGGACGCGGAGACGGACGATCGCGATCTCGCGCTCGATCGACGGGTGGCCGATCCAGTGGAAGAGCGCACGTCGCTTGAGCGCGTCGTGGAGCTCCCTCGTCCTGTTGGAGGTGAGGATCACGCTCGGCCGCCGGCGGGCGGCGATCGTCCCGAGCTCCGGGATCGTGATCTGGAAGTCGGAGAGCACCTCGAGCAGGAACGCCTCGAACTCCTCGTCGGCGCGGTCGATCTCGTCGATCAGCAGCACGACGGGCTCGTCGCTGTCGATCGCCTCGAGGAGCGGCCGGCGGATGAGGTACTCGGGCCCGAAGAGCTCCTCCTCGCGGATCGTCCCCTCCTGCGCGGCGCGGATGTGGAGCAGCTGGCGCGGATAGTTCCACTCGTAGACGGCGTGCGCGACGTCGAGCCCCTCGTAGCACTGCAGGCGGATCAGCCGCGCGCCGAGGACGGTCGCGAGCGCCTTCGCGGCCTCCGTCTTCCCGACCCCCGCCTCCCCCTCGAGCAGCACCGGCTTCGAGAGCGCGAGCGACAGGAAGAGCGCGGTGGAGAGCCCACGGTCAGGCAGGTAGTCGGCGCCGCGGAGCGCCTCCTCCAGCTCGTCGATCGTGCTGAAACCCACGCTCAGAGCGTACCGGCGGCGATGTCCCCCGGAACGCCGGCGGGTGCCGTCAGGCCGCGTCGCGGTCGAGGAGATCCGTCGCGAGCTCCACCGACCGCTCGAGCGAGCCGATCTCGGCGAGCTCGGCGAGCGCGCTGAGCGGGTCCTCGAGCTCGGCCACGCTCACCTCCAGGACGCGGAGCGCGACGAACGTGAGCGGGTCGAAGTCGATCCCCGCCCGCCGCAGCGTGGCACCCACGTGGAACGCCTCGCGCGCGAGCGCGTACTCCATCGAGGCCAGCGCGTAGCCCGCCCCCAGGTCTCGCTCCTGGCGCGCACGCAGCTCCTCGGGCGGCTCGCAGCCGTTGTTCTCCGACCCCTGCACGATCTCCTCACCTCACTGAGACGCCGGAATCGCGCGGAAGGCTGCGCTGCCCGACCCGACGGGAGGCGACCGACCGTCGATCGGCGAGCCCGAGCCGGGACGCCGCTCGATGGTTGATCGGTAATTGGCGTGACGTCCGGGGGCGTCCCAGACCAAGCCGGGCGCACCGGCCGGGTGCGGTTCGTAGTTGGTGCTACGGGCCGTGCCCGGACGGGGCGATCCGGCGCCGCGTCTGGGACGCCATCCGGTTCGCGCGAATTGCCGATCAACCATCTGGCAGAGGCGTACGATCGGCACATGCGTCGGAGCGGCCGATGAGCGCGATCGGAGTGTCCGTGACGACGCTCGCCGGCGTTCCGCTCCTGGCGGGCGCGGACGCGGAGGCGCTCGAGACCCTCGCGGCGGACGCGCATCCGCTGCGGGCGCTGGCAGGCCACTGGGTCATGCGGGAAGGAGACGACGCCGACGACCTGTACGTCGTCCTCCGCGGCCGCCTGCGCGTGATCGCGGACGCGGACGGCGAGGAGCGCACGCTCCGCGTTCTCGGGCCGGGCGCCGCGATCGGCGAGCTGGCGCTCCTGACGGGTGCCCCGCGCTCCGCGTCGGTGCAGGCGGTGCGCGACACGACGCTGCTCCAGCTGAGCCGCGAGCGGTTCGTCGAGCTCATGGAGCGCGACCCGCGGTTCGCCGCCGCGGTGGCCCGGGAGCTCGCCTCCCAGCTCCAGGCAAGCGGAGGGCTGGACGCACCGCCGTCGCGCCCGGCGCTCATCGCGCTCAAGCGCCTCGGCTCGGAGGTTCCGCTGGAACAGGTCGCGCGCTCGCTCGCGCAGAGCCTCGAGCCCTACGGTCCGGTCGAGCTGCTCGGGGCGGAGGCGGCCGGCACGAACGCGGTCGAGCGTGCGGAGGACGAGAACGCCCACGTGCTCCTGCTCGACGAGGCAGGGGCGGGAGTCTGGAGCGACCTCTGTGCGCGGCAGGCCGACCGCATGCTGCTCGTCGCGACGGAGCACAGCCCGGTTCCGGCCTCGCCCAGCCCGGATGCGGACCTCGTGATCCTCGGCCCCTCCTCCGGCGACGCCCTGCGATCCCTCCTGGACGCGGTCGCGCCGCGGACCCACCACCGGCTCGCCACGACCGAGCCGAGCGACCCGGGAGCGGGCCGGCTCGCGCGCCGGGTCGTCGGACGCGCGCTCGGCGTCGTGCTCTCGGGCGGAGGCGCGCGCGGTTTCGCGCACATCGGCGCCCTGGCGGAGCTCGAGGCCGACGGAATCGAGGTCGACCGCTACGGCGGCTGCTCGATGGGCTCGTTCATCGCGGCGATGGCGGCCGCGGGCTGGAGCGCCGAGGACATCCGCGACCGCTGCCACGAGGAGCTCGTCCGCCGGTCGCCCTTCAACGACTACACCATCCCGCGCGTCTCGTTGATCCGGTCGCGCAAGGCGGCCCGGATGTTCGACCGGCTCTTCGGCGAGCTGACGATCGAGGAGCTCGCAAGGCCGCTGTTCACCGTGAGCGCCGACCTCCTCTCGAGCCGGCTCGTCGTCCACCGGCGCGGGAGCCTGATCGAGGCGGTCGGGGCGAGCATGTCGATTCCCGGCCTCGCGCCGCCGCTCCCCCGCAGCGGCCGGCTGCTCGTGGACGGCGGGGTGCTCAACAACCTTCCCGTCGACGCGATGGCCGACAACGACGAGGGCCCGATCGTCGCGATCGACGTCGTGCGGCGCCTCGACGCCTCCGAGGAGGTCGAGCCGCCGCTTCCGTCGATCATGGAGACGCTGTCGCGCGCCACGGTGCTCGGGAGCGTCGAGCGCGCCGAGCGGAACCGCGATCTCGCGCTGCTCGTCGTCGCGCCCGACGTGCAGGACGTCCCGCTCCGGGACTTCGGCGCCCTCGACCGGGCCATCGAGGCAGGTCGCTCCGCGACGCGGCGGGTGCTCGACGCCGGCGGACGCGACACGATCGTCGCGGCGGTCTCGGCACCGGTGACCTGACGGTTCTCGCACGGAGACGCACTGGCCGCGACCGACGAGATCACGTACCTGGAGGCCGTCCGCCAGGCGCTCCACGACGCGCTCGCCGACGACCCGCGCGTCTTCCTCCTCGGTGAGGACGTCGGAGCGTTCGGAGGGGCATTCGGCGTGACGAGCGGCCTCGCGGAGGAGTTCGGCAGCGAGCGCGTGCTCGACACGCCGATCTCGGAGGAGGGCTTCGTCGGCGCCGCGATCGGCGCCGCCTGGATGGGCGAGCGCCCCGTCGTGGAGCTCCAGTTCGCGGACTTCGTCACCTGCCCGTTCGACGTCATCGTGACGGTCGCCGCCAAGACCCACTGGCGGAGCGGGCAGGCGATCCCGATCGTCATACGGATGCCGTCGGGCGGCGGCGTCCGCGGAGGCCCGTTCCACGCCGGTTCCCCGGAGGGCCTGTTCGTCGGGCAGCCCGGTCTCAAGGTCGTCTGCCCGGCGACGGTCGAGGATGCCTACGGGCTCACGCGCTCCGCGATCGACGATCCCGACCCGGTGCTCGTCTTCGAGCACAAGGCCCTCTACCGGCGGGCGCGAGGGCCGCGCCCGTCCCCGGGCCACAGGACGCCCCTCTGCAGCGCCGCCGTCGTGCGCCCCGGCTCGGACGCGACGATCGTGACGTACGGCTCCGGCGTCGCCATGGCGCTCGAGGCGGTCGAGCGGGCTGCGGCGGACGTCGAGGTCGTCGACCTGCGGACGGTCTGGCCGCTCGACACGGAGACGGTGCTCTCGTCGGTGAGGCGGACGTCGCGCGTGCTCGTCGTGCAGGAGGCTGCCCGCTCGACGGGCGCCGCCGGCCTGCTCCTCTCGCTCGTCGCGCAAGAGGCGTTCGAGGCCCTCGACGCACCGCCAGCGCTCCACGCGCCGCCCGACACGCCCGTCCCCTTCGCGCCCGAGCTCGAGGACGCGTACCTGCCATCCGTCGCCTCCGTCCAGACCGCGCTCGATGAGCTCCTCGCCTACTGAGCCCCCCGCGCCGTGCGCCGACCTGGCGTCGGTCGGTCGCACGGACCGGCTGGCGCTGCACCGGCTGGTGCTGCTCCAGCGCACCCTCGAGGAGCGCGCGCTCGCGCTGTACCGCCAGGGGCGGATCGCAGGCTCCTTCTACGACGGTCGCGGGCAGGAGGCGGTCGCGGCGGCCGCGGGCCTCGCCCTCGGGCCGGATGACGTCGTGTGCCCCCTCAACCGGGAGCTCGCCACGCACCTCGCGCGGGGCGTGACGGTCGCGGAGGTGTTCAGGAACTTCCTCGGCCGCGGCGACTCGCCGACCCGCGGCCGCGACGGGAACATGCATTTCGGGGTCCCCGCGCGCGGCGTGTTCCCGCTCGTGTCGATGCTCGGAGACCTCGTGCCGGTCACCGTGGGCGCCGCGCTCGCATTCAAGCGCCGCGGTGAGGCACGGGTCGCGCTCACGTTCCTCGGCGAGGGCGCATTCTCGGTCGGTGACACGCACGAGGGGCTCAACCTCGCCGGCGTGTGGCAGGTCCCGGCGGTGTTCGTCCTCCAGCGCAACCAGTGGTCGTACTCGACGCCGCTCGAGCGACAGATGGTCAACCCGCGGCTCGCCGAGCGCCTGGCGGGAGGATGGTCGATCCCCTGCGAGACGGTGGACGGCACCGACGGCGTCGTCGTGCTGGACGCCGTTCGCGCGGCCGTCGAGCGAGCCCGGCGGGGAGCAGGCCCGCAGGCGGTGGAGGCGGTGACGCTGCGGCTCCACGGGCACGCCGCGCACGACGACGCCCGCTACGTCCCGCAGGCACTGCGCGACGCGTTCGCGGGGCGGGACCCGGTCGAACGGCTGGAGGCGCGACTCGAGCTCGACGGCGAGCCGCGAGACGCCGTGGCGGCGATCCGCGAGGACGTCTCTCGGGAGATCGCCGCGGGCCTCGCCGAGGCCGAGCGCTCGCCCGCACCCGACCCCGAGACGCTCGAGGACGGGGTCTGGGCGGCCCCGCCCGGGTCACGGCCCGGTTGAGATCCCCCGCACGAGCAGGTCGATGGCCCCGAGCGCACGCTCGGGCGACCAGCCGTGCGCGGCACGCAGGTGCCGGTACGTCCGGTCGGCAGCGTTGACGAGGAGCGTGGCAGTCCGCTGCACCGGCATGCGCCGGAGCGAGCCGTCTCGCATCCCGTCGCGCAGGACACGCTCGAGCGGCCCGACGAACCCCGCGCGGGAGACGCCGCCGACGTGGAAGAGCCGCGTGTCCGCCTCCTCGTCGAGGCCACGCAGGAAGGCGAGGTGGCGCTCGCTGACGGAACAGACGGCTTCCAGCCCGCGCCGCACGCGCTCCGGCGCGCCGCCGGGCTCCGTCACTGCCGCGGCCAGCGCGGAGCGGAAGTCGCGTTCGTAGGCGCGGGCGAGCAGCTGGAAGATTCTCCCGCCCGAGGCCGTGGCGGTGGAGCGTCATCCGCGACGTGCCGGCCGCCTCGGCGATGCGCGCCAGCGTGGCACCCGACCATCCGTGCTCCGACACGACGGCGAGCGCACCGCGGACGACTCGCTCGTGCATCGCGTCCGTCGCGGCCATCGAGCAAAGCGTTGCACATCCGTTACACGCATGTAACACTCGTTCCCGGAACCAGAGGGGACGAGAGAAGGAGGAGTGCCGTGCCGTTCATCGACGTGAAGCTCTACGACCGCCGGGTCACGGACGAGTCGGTCCCGAAGATGATCGAGGCTCTCACGAAGGCGCTGGCAGAGACGAGCGGCGCCGACCCCGCTCATATCCAGGTCGTCATCCAGGGCGTCGAGCCCAAGCACTGGGGCATTGCCGGCAAGCCTGGCGGGTGAAAAGCGATAATCGATTCTCCACGCCGGAACGGGCGTGGCGCCGGGTACCACGATCGAAGGGTGGTCCATGACGCATACCACTGAGGTGCTCCTCCCGACCTCCGCCGACCAGGCGATCGCCCAGTTCGGCGACGGAGAGGGAGTGACCGTGATCGGGGGCGGGACGATCGTCATGCCCGAGATCACCTACGGGCGTGCCGCGCCCTCCAAAGCACTCCTGCTCGCCCGCGCCGGGCTCGACACGCTGGATGCCGAAGGGTCGACCGTGACCGTCGGCGCCGCCCTCCCGATCGAGCGTCTCGCGACGCTCGCCCAGGACGTCAAGGGGCTGGCCCAGTGCGCGCTCAACGTCGCCGACTACGAGATCCGAAGGCAGGCGACCGTGGGAGGCAATCTCTGCGCGGGCGAGGGTCACGACGCGCCGCGCGGCGACCTGCAGGGCCCGTTCCTCGCGCTCGACGCGCAGGCGCGCTCCGTGGGAGCCGACGGCGAGGTCACCCAGCCGCTCGAGGAGTTCCTCGCGCACCGGGGCGGCCGCCTGCTGCTCGACCTCCGCTTCGAGAAGCCCGCCGCGTCGGCGTTCTCCGCGATCGACTACCCGCACACGCACGAGTACACGGTGCTCGCGGTCACGGGGGTCCGGTCTGCGGACGGCGAGATCAGGCTCGCGGCGACCGGCCTCGCGGGCCACGGAGCACGCCTCCCGTCGGCCGAGGCGGCAGCCGCGGATCCGGAGGGGGCGGGAGCAGCTGCGATCCAGGACGTCCGCCTGGGCGACGACGCTCTCGCCTCGGCCTGGTACCGCGAGCGAGCCCTCCCGGTGCTCGTCCGGCGTGTCCTCTCCGAGCTCGAGGAGGCAGCATGAACCTCACGGTCAACGGAATCGCGCGCGCCGTGGAGAGTGCTCCGCTGACGACGCTCCTCGACGTGCTCCGCGAGGAGCTCGGCGTCACGAGCCCGAAGGCGGGCTGCGAGCAGGGAGGCTGCGGCGCCTGCACCGTCCTCGTCGACGGCGAGCCGCAGCGGGCATGCCTCACGGCGGTCGGAGCGCTCGACGGCGCGGAGGTGACCACCGTCGAGGGCATCGGGACGCCCGAGGAGCTCTCGACGCTCCAGCAGGCGTTCACCCACCACTACGCCGCGCAGTGCGGCTTCTGCACGTCCGGGATGATGCTCGCCGCCGAGGCGTACCTGAAGCGCGGCGGGACGAACGATCGCGAGGCGATCCAGGAGGCCCTCGCGGGGCACGTCTGCCGCTGCACCGGCTACGTGAAGATCATCGACGCGGTCGCCGCAGCGGCGCGGGGCGACTCGTTCGACCTCACGGTCACCGCGACGAGCCCGGACATGACGAACCTCGGAGGTGTTCGTGATGAGAGCGGTCGGAGCACGGCTTCCGCGCTACGACGGGATCGAGCACGTCACCGGCCGCACGACCTACGTCGACGACGTCCGCGTGCCCGGGATGCTCTGGGCGAAGGCGCTCCGCTCTCCGGTGCACAGCGCCTCGATGAGCGGCCTCGACGTCTCGAAGGCAGAGGCGATGCCCGGCGTCCAGGCGGTGATCACGGCAGCGGACGTTCCGTTGCTCGAGTACGGGCATCTGTCCGCGCTGGGCATCCCCGCCGACGAGCCGCTCCTGGCGAAGGACGAGGTCCGCTACAAGGGCCAGCCCATCGCACTGGTCGCGGCGGAGGACGAGGAGACGGCGATGGCGGCCGTCGACGCGATCGGGGTCGAGCTCGAGGAGCGCACGCCGCTCTTCGACATCAGGCGGGCGTTCGACGCCGACGCCCCGAAGGTCCACCACTGGGGCAACTGGTACCCGCACTTCGAGGGCGAGATGGATCGGCGGCAGATCCGCAAGGGGTCGATCGAGGACGCGTTCGACAAGGCCGACGTCATCGTCCAGGGCGTCTACCGACCGGCGGCGATCGAGCACGTGCCGCTCGAGACGCAGGTCGCGCTGGCGGTGCCCGAGGCGAGCGGACGGCTCACGATCTACTCGTGCACGCAGGCGCTCTACTTCTCGATGGGCGTGGTCGCGGCCCACCTCCAGGTGCCGCTCAACAAGCTGAAGGTCGTCGGCGGCACGGTCGGCGGCGGGTTCGGCGGCAAGGTCGACACGGCGAGCGAGACGATGTGCGCCCTCCTCGCCCAGAAGTCGGGTCGCCCGGTGAAGTGGCGCTGGACGCGGGAGGAGGAGTTCCTCTGCTCGTCGACCCGCGCGCCGTGGCACATGGAGATCGCGGACGCGGTCACGAAGGACGGCTGGATCCTCGGCCGCAAGATGCTGACCCTCCACGACTCCGGGGCCTACGCGCGCTTCTCCCCCTACGGGCTGACGAAGCACTCGTTCCACCACACGGGGGCCTACACGATCCCGAACCTCTCGTTCGACGGGTACGTCGTCTTCACGAACCGCGTGCCGACGACGGCCATGCGCGGGTTCGGCGTCACGTCGGTGTCGTTCGCGACCGAGACGCACATGAGCCGGATCGCGAACGTGCTCGGGCTCGACCCGTACGAGGTGCGGCTCAAGAACGCGAACCGCATCGGTGACACGTCGCCGAACCGGATCGTCTACACCGACCCGTCGACGGTCTCCGTCGTCAAGGCGCTCGCCGGCGGCATGGACGTCGAGCTCGGGCCGGAGTACGCGGCGATGAGCCGTGACCCCCGCGAGGGCGACCTGCTGCCCGAGCACCTCGTCGGCCAGCTCGCAGACCCGGAGGACCACTAGTGGTCGGGCTCCCAGCACCATTCGGTGGCGCCTGGTGCGCGAGAGCGCGGCGCCATGCGTCGTCCTCAGTCGCCCCCATGCAGTCATGCATGGGGGCTCCCTGCGTCCTAGCCTGGCTTGGCTCTCGCACCCCAGGCACTCACGACTGGCACTAGGAGACCGACCATGGCTGTTCACAAGGGCCGCGGCATCGCGGCAATCGAGTACCCGACGGGGATGAACCAGAACGGCGACCCGTCCCAGGCCTGGATCAAGGTCAAGCCGGACGGGCGCGTGGACGTCTTCGCGGGCACGTCCGACATCGGCAACGGCTCGAAGACGATCCAGTCGCAGATCGTCGCCGAGACGATCGGCGTCCCCTACGACTGGATCACGTACGACAACTCGAACACGGACTCCTCCCCGGTCTGCACCGGCACGTTCGCGTCGCGCGCGACGTTCGTCGCCGGCAAGGCGGTCGAGAAGGCCGCCGAGCGGGTCAAGGAGCGGATCCTCGACATCGCCGGCAAGGAGCTCGAGATCGATCCGTCCGACCTCGAGATCGTCGACGGGGAGGTGCTCGCCAAGGGTGCCCCGCAGAAGAAGATCGCGGTGCCGGACGTCGCCGCGGCGGCGACGTGGACGTACGGCGAGCTGATCACCGGGACCGGCGCACAGCTCAAGGCGTACGCGTCGATCGTCGACCCGGAGACGGGCGAGGTCGATCTCCCGCCCCACTCCGCGATCTCGTACGCCGCCTGCGCGGCGGAGGTGGAGGTCGACGACGAGACGGGCGTCGTGCAGGTCACCCGGCTCGTCCAGGTCTACGACGTCGGCCGCGCGATCAACCCGACGCTCGTCGAGGGGCAGATCGAGGGCGGGGCCGTGCAGGGGCTCGGGCTCGGCGTGCTCGAGAACTGCTACCCCTACTACCCGTCGGCCGAGCACCGCGGCGGGCAGTTCGGCTCGTACCTCGCGCCCGGGTTCGAGGACCTGCCGAAGCTCGACACGATCATCATCGAGAACCCGTCCGCGGACGGGCCGTACGGCGCCAAGGGGATCGGCGAGATGGCGAACAACGCCCAGCCGCCGGCCATCGCGTCCGCGGTCTTCGACGCCGTCGGGGTCTGGGTGACCGAGCTGCCGATCACGCCGGAGAAGGTGCTGCGCGCGCTCGAGGCGAAGGCGGAGGCGGTGCGCGACGGCAAGCGCATCGTGTTCGACTCGGAGCTCTCCGTGAACACGGTCTCGCAGGGCGGGATCGCCTTCGAGGTGCCGGCGTAGTGGCAGACACGCCGTTCGCATCGTTCGACGACCGCGAGCCCTACAACCTCTTCCCCGGGGTGGGGCTCCAGGCGATCGCCGGCGACCAGGTGTTCCTCGGACGCGTGACGTACGCGCCCGGGACGACGGTCGCCCGCCATCGCCACGAGCACACCGAGCAGGTGATGCTGATCCTCGACGGCTCGTGGCGATGACGATCGGCGACGCGTCGCGCGAGCTGGGCCCGGCGACGTGTGCGTCGTCAACCGCGGGGTCGAGCACGAGCTCCACTCGCGGACGGCGTGACGTTCGTCGAGGCACTCGGGCCCGTCCCGCTCGACCACATCCCCGATCGCGACCGCGATCTCGTGCTCGGCGACCTCGCGGGCTCCTGCACGTCGAGCGCTAGAGCCCGCGGTGGCCGTGTTCGCGCTCGTGCACGGCTCCTGGCACGGAGCCTGGTGCTGGGAGCGGCTCGAGCCCGAGCTCGACGCGCGCGGCCACGGTGCAGTCGCGATCGAGCTGCCGATCGAGGATCCGGACGCGGGCCTGACGCGGTACGCCGAGGTCGTCGCCGAGGCGCTCCGCCGACGTGGACGACGACGTGGTCCTCGTCGGCCACTCCTTCGCCGGCGCGACCATCCCACTTGTCGCGCGCCACCGGCCGCTCCGGCACCTCGTCTTCCTCTGCGCCCTCGTTCCGCGACCCGGCGAGAGCGTCGCCGACCGCGCTGCTACCGACAGCGTGTACGTCCCGGGCTTCGTCGGGAACACCGCGACGCGCGAGGACGGAGCCTCGTTCTGGCCCGATCCGGCGGCGGCGATCCGCTGCTTCTACCACGACTGCACCGCCGCGGACGCAGCGTGGGCCGTCTCCCGGTTGCGACCCCAGTCCGCAGCGCCGCGGCGCGAGCCCTGGCCGGCGGACGCGCTGCCGGACGTCGAGCGAACCTCGATCCTCTGCCGGGACGAGCGCGTCATCGACCCGTCGTGGTCGCGGCGCATGTCGCGCGAGCTGCTCGGCGTCGAGGCGGTCGAGCTCGACGGCGGGCACTCGCCGTTCCTCTCGCGGCCCGCCGAGCTGGCAGACGTGCTCGCGCGCATCGCGTGACCTCCGCCGCTGCCCGCGGCGCCGCTCGCCGGTCGAGGCGGGGCGTTCCGCGCCGCGCCGCGCAGGGCTACCGTAGGAGGCCGTGAGCCCGCTCGCCGCGACCGCGACGGACGACCTCTGGAAGGCGTGGTCGTTCGACCCGCTCGTCCTCGTCGGCGCAGCCGTGGCCGTGGCGTTCTTCGCGCAGGGCTGGCGGCGGCTCCACCGGCGGCGGCCCGACCTCGCCCCGTGGTCGCGCTGGCCGCTCTTCCTCACGGGAGTCGCGATCGTCGTGATCGGCATCGTGTCGCCGCTCGACGCGGTCGCGGAGGAGTACCTCCAGTCGGCGCACATGCTCCAGCACGTGCTGATCGCCGACCTCGGCGTCGCGATCGCCCTGGTCGCCGTCCGCGGCCCGCTCTCGATGTTCTTCCTCCCTCGCGACCTGCTCGCGCCCCTCGCGCGGATGCGGCCGCTCCGTGCCTCGCTGTCGTTCCTGCTCCGCCCCAAGGTGGCGGTACCGCTCTGGCTCTTCGTCCTGATCGCCTGGCACGTCCCGGCGCTCTACGACGGCGCCCTGCGCCACCCCCTCCTCCACCGCGCCGAGCACCTTTCGTTCGTCGTGGTGGGGGCGCTCGTGTGGACGCTGCTGATCGATCCGGCCCGGCACGGACGGCTGACGCTCAACGAGCGGATCGGGCTCGCGATCGCGCTCTTCTGGATGAGCCAGCTCCTCGCGTACCCGATGGTCTTCTCGTTCCGGCCGTACTACGACGTGTACACGGAGCAGCCCGAGCGGCTGTTCGGCATCTCGGCGCTGGTCGACCAGAAGCTCGCGGGGGTCGTGATGATGGTGGAGCAGGCGCTGACGCTCGGGATCGCGCTCGTCCTGCTGCGCCGCATCGCACAACGCGAGCGCCAGGCGCGGGGCCTCGAGCCGGGTGCGGCGGCCGGGGAGCTCGTCTCCGAATGACGGAGGACGGCGCGCCGCCGGCCGGGGCCGGGCGCTGATGCCCTCGCCCTGGTCGTTCACGTTCGAGCCGCTGTTCGTCCTCCTGGCCGCTGCGGCCGTGGTGCTCTACGTTCGCGCCTGGCGCCGGAGCCCGGGGCCGGTCTGGCGCGCATGGTGCTTCGGGGCCGGCGTCGCGATCGTCGTCCTCGCGTTGAACTCGCCGCTCGGGACGATCGCGATCGAGTACCTCGTCCTCTTCCACCTCCTGCAGAACGTGATGATCGGCGACTGGGCGCCGCCGCTCCTCCTGATCGGGCTCACGCCGCAGATGCGGAACGCGGTGGCCGCCCGGGGAGGCACGTGGCTCGCGACGATCACCCGCCCGGGGATCGCGCTCCCCACCTGGCTCGTCGGCTGGTACGTCGTGCACCTCGGCGCGGTCTACGACGCGGCCGTCCGCAATCCGGTCCTGCTGGCGATCGAGCATGCCTTCCTGATCGCCATCGGCCTCGTCTTCTGGTGGCCGGTGCTCTGCGACGTGCCTCGGGCCCTCGCGACGCTGACGCGCATCGGCTACGTGTTCGCCGCCTTCGTGCTCTCCGCGTTCCTCGGGCTCGCGCTGACGTTCGCGCCGCCCGTCTACGACTACTACGAGTCCCGCCCCGAGCGCCTCTGGGACATCACGGCCGTCCAGGACCAGAACCTCGGCGGCATCCTCATGTCGACGGAGCAGGCGCTCGTCTTCCTCGCCGCGATCGTCTGGCTCCTCGTGCGGCTCTTCCACGAGGAGACCGCGGCCGAGGAGCGGCTCGCCGCCGAGCAGCGCGCGGCCGGGCTGCGCGAGCACTAGAGCTAAGCTCGCGTCGCCATGAGCGAGACGATGGTCGACCCGGCGACGATCGAGCGCTGGAAGGCGTCCCACCAGGACGAGCTCGACGCCGCGGCGATCTACCTGGCACTGGCCGGGGCGCAGACCGACGCCGAGCGGAAGGCGCTACTCGAGCGGATCGCGGCCGACGAGCAGCGCCATGCGTCGCACTGGGAGTCCAGGCTGCGCGAGGCCGGCGTCGATCCGGGCCCACCCCGGCCCGGCCAGCGCGCTCGGATCCTCTGCCGCCTCGCCGGCGACTTCGGGGACACCGTCGTCCTGCCGATCATGCGCGACCGCGAGATCCAGTCGACGGAGTCCTACCTCGACGAGTCGGGCGCGTTCGTCCAGGACGAGGCGGGGCATGCCCGGACGCTCGCGACGCTCGTCGGCGACACGCGCGGCGAGCCCATCGGGGCCGCGCTGGCGCGCCTCCAGCGCGGGAGAGCGGCCGGCGGGAACGCGCTGCGCGCGGCGGTCCTGGGCGTGAACGACGGCCTCGTCTCCAACGCGAGCCTCGTGATGGGCGTCGCAGGCGCGGGCGTCGCGTCGAGCGACATCCTGATCACCGGTATCGCCGGACTGATCGCCGGCGCCTGCTCGATGGCGATGGGCGAGTGGATCTCCGTCCAGTCGAGCAGGGAGCTCAGCGAGCGGGAGCTCGCGATCGAGCGGACGCACATCGAGTCCGACCCGGACGCGGAGCGGGCCGAGCTCGCTCTCGTCTACGAGCAGAAGGGCCTCCATCCCGGCGAGGCGCGCGAAGTGGCCGACGTGTTGATGGCGGACGCGCAGACCGCGCTCGACACACACGCGCGCGAGGAGCTCGGGATCGACCCCGCCGGGCTCGGCGGCTCACCGTGGGTCGCGGCCGGAACGTCGTTCGTCCTCTTCGTGCTCGGCGCCGTCCTGCCGGTGCTCCCCTTCGTCTTCCTGTCCGGCAACACGGCCGTCGTCGTGGCGCTCGGCCTCTCCGCCCTCGGGCTTTTCGGGATCGGCGCGGCGATCACGCTCCTGACGGGGAGAAGCCCGCTGATGTCGGGACTGCGTCAGCTCGCCTTCGGCGCGGCGGCCTTCGCGGTCACCTACGGGATCGGCGCCGCGTTCGGAACCGTCGTGGGCTGACCGCCTGCCGGAGCGCCGTTCGCGTCCGGCGCCCGATCGCGCAGCGCGAGCTCCACGGGCTCCGCGCCGGCCACGACGGCCCGCGCCTCGCGTGCGTGCAGGAGCGTCGTCTGCACGATCAGCTTCGCGCGTGCGAAGTTGTCCAGCTCCGTCGGCACGGGCCCGACGCGGCGCCCGAGCGCATAGCCGGCGGCGTTGCGGCCCATCGCGCGGTAGCTCTCGAGCGTGTACAGCGGGCTCATGCCAAACAGCTCGAGGTTGTCGAGCGGCTGCAGGTCGGCTCGGTGGATCACGGCCGTGCCCTTGGACTGGAGGCCAATGGCGATCCCCGAGCCGGACAGGAGCGCCCCGTCGTGCGCGATGAACGCGACGTCCGCGGCCCGCCTCACGCGCACCACGCGGGGTACCGCGCCCCCCTCGCGCACGCCGTCCGTCACGGCTGCGAGCACGTCGTCGTGGGCCAGCCCCGCGATCGTCTCGCGGAGGACGTCCGCATACGCCGGGCCGACGGCCACGACGACGTCGGAGGGATCGTCACCGGGCATCGCCGTGCCGACCTCGTCGACGATCGGGGCCGCGTCGGCCTCGCGGGCGCCGAGACGCCGCGGATCGACGACGTGCGGCAGCGCCTGCAGCAGCTCCCAGCGCTCACCCTCGAGGCGGTAGCCCGTCCCGGGCCCCAGGTAGAGGTTCGGGTCGTTGACCGCCGACCGGACGAGGCCGTCGGGCTCGATCACCGCCGACGTCTGGAGATAGTCGGCCGAGACGCGCTGGCGCAGCATCCCGACGATCGCCTCGGCCACGTCCTCGTAGCCGGTGCGGTCGAGGGCGAGCGCCACGTCGAGCGCCGACACGCCGCGCGCGAGGAGGCCGTCCGCAGCCTCGACGTCGGCCGCGCGGTCGCGGTCGGGGACGTCCTCGCTCCCGTGGGCGCGCGTCGCCGCCGCGACCTCCTCGTCCGTGACGGGCGGCAGGCCGAGCTCGGAGAAGACCGCCTGCACCGCGCGGGCCGCGCGCTCGCGCACGCGGAGCGCCTCGTCCTCCGAGATCGGCTCGATTCCGCCGTCGATCTGCCAGTCACGCTGGATCGTGAGCCACTCGTCGATGTCGTCGGCGTCGTAGTTGCCGCCCCCGAACGTGTTGTCGCGGCGCGGCATCACCGAGTAGCCGGAGGTGACGAAGTCCGTGCCGGGGAGGAACTGGCCCATCAGCTTGGCCGTCTTGCGGATCGGCGAGTGCGAGGCGATCGCGTCGTTCCCGGACGCGACCTCGAGGTCGAGCCATGCCGCGAGCACGTTCTCGGCGAGGATCGCCCGCGTGCCGCCGGGCACCGCGAGCACGAGCGCGACGCACGAGATCGACCCGTTCTGGACGCCCTGCGCGCCGGCCGCGCGCACGACCGAGACGCATCGCGCCTCGAGGTAGAGCATCGAGAGCCCTTGCGCGTGCCCCATCAGGGCCTCCGACCCGGTGCCGGACGTGAAGCGAACCTTCACGCCGCGTGACGCGTACGCGGAGGCGAGGAAGGCCTTCGACCACGGCGTGTCGTCGCCGTCCGCGAACACGGGCTCGGTCCCGTAGACCGAGAGGGTCTCGGCGTACGTCACGAGCCCGCGGATGGCGAGCTCGAGGTTCCGGCGCTCCTCGACGGCGCACTGGGTCATCACCCCGGGCCGCCCGGTCTGCGAGCCGACGAGGAGCGCGAGCGCATTGAGCGGCGCGTAGCGCGCGACGCCCACCGTCGTCTCGAGCTCGTCGAAGCCTCGCCGAGCCGCCTCGGCGGCGTCGGCCGCGAGGAGCGCGGGGCTCTCCTTGAGGTTCGTCACGTGGGCCTGGTTGCCCGGGTCGCGGCGGGCGCGGAGCTTCTTCAGGGCCATCATCAGCTCGACGGGATCGAGCATCCCCACGACGCGAGCGAGCTTGGCGGGGGTCAGGCCTCGGCCCAGGCGGACGAGCTCGTCGCGGGGCACGTCGACGTCGACGAGCATCCGCGCGAGGCGCTCGTCCGGAAGCGCCATCGCCTCCGCGGCGACGTCGAGATCGATGCCGTGGGCGACGAGGAAGCGGTCGATCACGTCGAGCTCGGAGGCGCTCCGCCCGTCGAGCCGGGTGACGACGCCGTCCTCCACCACGAGCTCGGGCTCGGGGTCGGACGGCCCGGCGGCCGCGACGAGCCCCAGCTCGGGCCAGGGCTGGACGAGCAGCTCACGGCGGAGCTCCGACTGCTCGCGCGAGGCAAAGCGACCGCTCCGCGACCCGTCACCCATCGGCCGTGAGCCCCCGCGCCCGGTAGGCGTCCGACGCCTCGCGCACGAACGTCGCGTTGCGCGGCGCTCCGAGCTCGTCGAGACGGGACGCCCACGCCTCCAGCTCCTGCGGCGAGGAGCGGCCGGGCCTGAGCGCCGTGTAGATCGCGAGCAGCTCCTCGTCGGGCACGTGTGTCAGCTCGGCCGCGCGGTCGAGCGCGTCGGCGAGCTGCGCGCGGCCTGCGGCACGCGCCACCGCGGCCTGCATCCCGAGCGTCTCGGCGGTCGCGCGGACGTCGGACGCCTCCAGCGTGCCGTCGCGTGCGGCGTCGAGCGTCACGGCGTCGACGCCCAGGCCCGAGGGCGTCGTCACCAGGTCGGGCCGTCGGGATCCGAGCGGGTAGTCGGTGACGGGGTCGAACGCCACGGAGAGAAGTTAGGCTAGCCGCCGTGGCGCGGACGAACGACGATCGATTCTCCGGCCGCGTCGCGCTCGTCACGGGTGGATCGAGCGGCATCGGCGCGGCGACCGTCCGGCGGCTCATGGCCGAGGGCGCCCGCGTCGCGTCCCTCGACCTCGGCGGCGAGCCCCCGGAGGGTGCCCTCGCCCTCGTCGGCGACGTCTCGGACTCCGCGGACGTGAACGCCGCGGTGGCGCGCGCCACGTCCGAGCTCGGGCCGATCGACGTCCTCGTCTGCTCGGCGGGCATCACCGGCGCGTCCGTGTCCACCGTCGACGTGACGGACGACGAGTGGCGCCGGGTGATGGCGATCGACGCGGACGGCGTCTTCTTCTCCAACCGCGCCGTCCTCCCCGGAATGATCGAGCGCGGATACGGCAGGATCGTCAACGTGGCGTCCATCGCGGGCAAGGAAGGCAACCCGATGGCAGCCGCCTACTCGGCGGCCAAGGCCGCCGTGATCGGGATGACGAAGTCGATCGGGAAGGACGTCGCCCGGACGGGCGTGATCGTCAACTGCATCGCGCCCGCCGTGATCGAGACCCCGATCCTCGAGGGACTGTCGGACGAGCACGTCGACTACATGATCGAGCGGATTCCGATGGGCCGCATGGGGTCCGCGGACGAGGTCGCGACCCTGGCGTGCTGGCTCGCCAGCGAGGAGTGCTCGTTCTCGACCGGCGCGACCTACGACATCTCCGGGGGCCGGGCGGTCTACTGATGCGCCGCATCGTTCGCTGGGTGGATGGAGCCGGCCGGGTCTCGGTCGGCGTCGAGGTGGACAACGAAGGCCACTTCCGCAAGCTCTCCGGGATCGAGGACCCGATGCCGTTCCTCCGCGGGGAGATGTTCTCGCCCGAGGGCAGCCCCGTGACGCCGGTCGACCCGTACAGCCTCGAGCTGGCCTCGGGGCTCACGCTCATCTCGCCGCTCGACCCGCCCGAGGTGTGGTGCGCCGGCGTCACCTACGAGCGAAGCCGCGACGCGCGCATGGAGGAGAGCTCCGTCAAGGACGTCTACGACCTCGTCTACGACGCCCACCGGCCCGAGCTGTTCCTCAAGGACGCCGGCTCCCGTCGCACCGTCGGCCCCGGCGAGCCGATCGGGATCCGCGGCGACTCGACCTGGAACGTGCCGGAGCCGGAGATCGGGCTCGTGGTCGGCGAGCGCGGGCGTGTCCTCGCGTACACGATCGGGAACGACGTCTCCTCCCGCGAGATCGAGGCGGCAAACCCGCTCTACCTCACCCAGGCGAAGGTCTTTGCGAGCGCGTGCGCGATCGGCCCGTCGCTCTACATCCCGCCGCGGGAGCCGCTCGGCTTCCAGATCATCATGCGCATCTCCGACGAGGATGGTGAGGTCCTCTACGAGGACAAGACGTCGACGACCAACATGGTGCGCACGTTCCAGGAGCTGACCTCGTGGCTCGTGCGCGAGAACCCCGTCCCGCCGGGATCCGTGCTCCTCACCGGCACGGGGCTCGTCCCGCCGGAATCGTTCAGCCTCGTCCCCGGCAACTGGGTGGAGATCCACGTGCCCGAGATCGGGACCCTGGTGAATCCCGTCGCCCTCGCGACGAACCTCCTCTGAAAGGGGCCGAGCCGATGACCGAGACCCTGACCGGAGCGCCTGCCCGGAACTACGTCGGCGGCGACTGGCGCGAGGCCGGCAGCGGCGAGACGTACGAGAAGCGCGATCCCTGGCGCCCGTCCGAGGTGACCGGAGTCTTCCAGGCCTCCGGCACCGCCGACGCGCACGCCGCGGTCGCCGCCGCCGCCGAGGCGGCGCCGGGATGGGCCGCCCTCCCCGCTCCCGCCCGCGCGGCCCTGTTCCACAAGGCCGCCGACGCGGTCGACGCACGCTCCGAGCGGATCGCGCAGGACATGACCGCGGAGATGGGCAAGCCCCTGCGCGAGGCGCGCATGGAGGCGGCGCGGGCGGCGACGATCCTCCGCTTCGCCGCCGGCGAGGCGTGGCGGCCGATCGGCGAGGTCTACGCGGCCTCCGTCCCGTCACAGCGGCTCTTCACGGTCAGGCGGCCGCTCGGCGTGGTCGCCCTGATCACGCCGTGGAACTTCCCGATCGCGATCCCGGTGTGGAAGCTCGCGCCGGCCCTGATCCACGGCAACACGGTGGTGCTGAAGCTCGCCCACGACGCGCCCCGGACGGGGCTCCACGTCGCCGAGTGCTTCGCCGAGGCCGGACTCCCGCCAGGTGTGCTCAACGTCCTGACGGGCTCCGGCTCGGTGATCGGCTCGGCGCTCGTCGAGAGCCCTGACGTCAAAGCGATCTCGTTCACCGGCTCCGTCGCGGTGGGGCACGCCGTACGCGACGTCGCGACCGCACGCGGCTGCCGTGTCCAGCTCGAGCTCGGAGGCCAGAACCCCCTCGTCGTGGCGGCGACGCCGAGCTCGACCGGGCAGCCGAGGCGGCCTACGCGGGCGCGTTCTGGTCGGCCGGCCAGAAGTGCACCGCGACGCGCCGGATCCTCGTCCAGGAGGCGGTCTACGACGACTTCCGGAAGCGGCTGCTCGCACGGGTCGCGGCCGGCCGGGTCGGAGACCCGGCCGATCCCGAGACCGAGGTCGGGCCACTCGTCAACGAGGGCGCGCTCGAGGACGTCCTCTCGGCGATCGAGCGCGGCCGTGACGAGGGTGGCGTCGTGGCGGCCGGAGGAGCGCGCGGGCCCGGGGACGGGTTCCTGGTGGAGCCGACGGTCTTCGAGGACGTCGGCGAGAACGCCTACCTCTCGTGCGAGGAGGTCTTCGGGCCGGTCACCTCGCTCTACCGGTACGGGACGCTCGACGAGGCGCTCGAGCGCGCGAACGCGGTGCCGTTCGGCCTCGCAGCGTCGATCTTCACCCGCGACCTGCACACGGTGCAGCGGTTCTCCGAGGAGCTGCAGGCGGGGATCCTCCACGTCAACTCGCAGACGGCCGGCGCCGACGTGCACGTCCCGTTCGGCGGGATCAAGGGCTCCGGCTTCGGGCCGCACGAGCAGGGCCGCGCGGCGCTCGAGTTCTACACCGACGCGGTCACGGTCTACCAGGACGCTCCGCTCGCGTGAGCGAGCGCTTTCTCGTCACCGGCGTTCTCGGCTGTCTCGGCGCCTGGGTGGCGCGGGCGGTCCTCGCCGACGGCGGCGAGGTGGTCGGCTACGACCTCGGCGACGACATCGCGCGCCTCCGCCTCGTCCTCGGGGACGCCGCCGACCGCGTCGCCCTCGTCCGCGGCGACATCACCGACCTCGACGCCCTCGAGGCGGCGCTCGACGAGCACGCGATCACCCGGGTGGTGCACCTCGCCGCGCTCCAGGTGCCGTTCGTCCGTGCAAACCCGCCGCTCGGGATGCGCGTCAACGTCGCGGGCACGGTCAACGTCTTCGAGGCGATCGCGAAGCGGCTCGACCGGATCCCCGGCGTCGCGTACGCGAGCTCGACCGCGGTCTACAGCGCGTCCGACCCGTCGCCCGCGCCGGAGTCCGGCGGCACCGCGCCGAGCACGCTCTACGGCGTCTCGAAGCTCGCCGACGAGGGCATCGCGCGGGTCTACGCGGCCGACCTCGGACTTCCGTCGATCGGCCTTCGGCCGTATGTCGTCTACGGCCCCGGCCGCGACCAGGGCATGACCTCGGGCCCGACGGCGGCGATGCTCGCGGCCGTCCACGGGGAGCCGTACGCGATCGGCTTCACCGGCACGGCGCAGTACGACTACGCGCCCGACGTGGCGCGTGCGTTCGTCACGGCCGCGGCCGCGGCGCACGAGGGAGCCGCGGTCTACAACGCGCCGGGCGTCCCTGCATCCGTCGAGGAGGTCGTCGCGTCGATCCGGAGGGTCGTGCCCGACGCCGAGCTCACGTGGAGCGGCGACCCGCTCCCGTTCCCGCCCCAGCTCGAGTCCGTCGGCTTCGACCGCGACGTCGGGCCCTTCCCCCGCACGCCGCTCGACGTGGGCGTGGCGGCGACCATCGAGCACTTCCGCGCCGCCGCCTAGAGCGGGTCGGCTAGCTTGGAACCCCGTGAGCAACGCTCGACTTCGGCTCTCGTTCGTGGGGGAAACCGTGTTTCCCCCACGAGCCCCCTTCTTCTGGAATGTGTGGGGAACCTCCCGTTTCGTGCGTGGGGGAACCCATGGTTCCCCACGAGCCCCCTCCTTGCATCCCGGGCTCAGGGTTCCCCACACCCCTCCCCGCTCACGGGCCAACAGGAGTTGGCCCGTGAGCACGACACGGATCGTGGACATCGCCGCGCTCCCCGGCGCACGGGAGACCGAGGAACGGGCCGCCGAGCTCGCGCTGCGGCTTCCCACCGAGCTCGCGCCGCTCGCGCGGATCGCGCTCGACTACCGCTGGGCCTGGGATCCCGATGGGCCCGAGCTCTTCCGCGCGCTCGACCCGCACGCGTGGGAGATCAACGCGCGAAACCCCGTCCGACAGCTCTCCGACCTCACGACGCACGCGGCCGAGGTCGCGGCCTCGCACGGGCCGACGCTCGAGCGGATCGCACGGCTCTCGCGGGTGCTCGAGGAGGACCGGAATCGGCCCGAGACGCCGGTCGAGGGCCTCGACGGCCCGGTCGTCTTCGTCTGCGCCGAGTTCGGCGTCCACCCGTCGCTGCCGATCTACTCGGGCGGGCTGGGCGCGCTCGCCGGTGACATCCTCAAGGCGGCAAGCGACCTCGCGCTGCCCGTGATCGGCGTCGGGCTGCTCTACCGCAAGGGGTACTTCCAGCAGCGCGTCGACCGCACCGGGCTGCAGCACGAGTACTGGACGCAGATCATGCCCGAGCGGCTGCCCACCGTTCACGTGCTCGACGCGGACGGAGCGCCGCTCACGCTGACCTTCGAGTTCTTCGGGCGCGACGTCGCGTTCCACGTCTGGCGGGCCGAGATCGGGCGCGTGCCGCTCTACCTGCTCGACGCGGAGCTCGAGGTGAACGACCCCGTCGACCGCTGGATCACGGCTCGCCTCTACGAGGGGAACCCGTTCACCCGCCTCGGCCAGTACGGCCTGCTCGGCCTCGGCACCGTGCACGCGCTCCGCGCGCTCGGGATCGAGCCCGGCGTGCTGCACTTCAACGAGGGGCATCCCGCCCTGGCGGCGCTCGAGCTGGCGGCCGAGCAGGTCGCGGACGGCGTCCCGCTCGACGACGCACTCGCCGCCGCGCGCGCGCGATGCGTGTTCACGACGCACACCCCCGTCCCCGCCGGGAACGAGACCTACGAGACGGCGTCGTTCGTCGAGGCGTTCGGCGACCTTCCGGGACGGCTCGGGATGGACACGGAGCGCTTCCTCGACCTCTGCCGCACGCATCCCGGGAGCGACGAGTGGCCCGGGATGACGCCGCTCGCCCTGCGCCTGTCGCGGCGGGCGAACGCCGTCAGCCTGCGCCACGGCGAGGTCGCCCGCGAGATGTGGCGGCCGCTCTTCGGCGACGCGCCCGCGGACGACGTCCCGATCACGCACGTCACGAACGGCGTCCACCTCCCCACCTTCCTCTCGCCGCCGATGCGCGCGCTTCTCGACCGCCACCTCGGAGACGGCTGGCTCGAGCGCGCCTCGGCCCCGGAGACCTGGGCGCCGGTCGCGGGACATCCCCGACGAGGAGCTGTGGGCGGCCCGCAACGAGTCGCGGCGGCTGCTCGTCGACTACGTGAAGGTCAAGTCCGTCCAGGATCGCCTCCTCCGCGGCGAGGACCCGGAGGACGTGATGGCGGTCGCCGAGACGTTCGCCGAGGACACCTTGACCCTGGGCTTCGCGCGGCGGATCGCGACGTACAAGCGCCTCTTCCTCCTCACGTACGACCCCGAGCGGGTGCGGCGGATCTTCGCCGACGGCCCGCCGCTGCAGATGGTCGTGGCCGGCAAGGCCCACCCGCTCGACGACAACGCGAAGCAGATGCTCGTCGACGTCTTCGGCCTCTCGCAGGCGGTGGGAATCACGGCCGCGCGTCGCCTTCCTCGAGAACTACGACCTCTCCGTGGCGGCGCCGATCGTCGGCGGCTGCGACGTGTGGATCAACCTCCCGCGGCCGCCGCTCGAGGCGAGCGGGACGAGCGGGATGAAGTCGGCGGCCAACGGCGGGCTCAACCTCAGCGTCCTCGACGGCTGGTGGGTGGAGGGGTACGACGGTGAGAACGGCTGGGAGATCGACGGGGACGCCCTGCACGACCACGACGAGGCGGCGCAGGACGCGCGGCACGCCCATGCGCTGTACGACCTGCTCGAGCAGCAGGTGATCCCGCTCTTCCACGACCGCGACGCCGACGGGATCCCGCGGCGGTGGCTCGCGATGGTGAAGCGGTCGCTCGCGACGAACGGGCCCCGGTTCTCCGCGGCCCGGATGGTGGAGGAGTACGCCGCGAGGATCTACCCGCCTGCGGGCTGACGGCCTTCCCGGCCGTCGATCCGTCAGGAAGACGCCGAACCGGGGGCTCAAGGCTCGGCCGCGGGAGCAGCCGGGCGAGCACGACCAGGACGACGAGGAAGCCGGCGACCGTCCAGAGCACGGCGTCGAACGAGCCCGTGACGTCGCGAACGGCACCGAGGACGAAGGGCGAGATGGCGGCGATGGAGTAGCCGAGCCCGAGCATCAGCCCGACGAGCGCGCCGACGCGCTCCCGCGTGTGCTCGTAGTCGAGGGGGAGGGTCATCACGAGCGCGAAGGTGCCGCCCTGGGCGCTCCCCGCGAGGAGCGCCCAGAAGTATCCCGCCGCCGGGGCGACGACGAGCCCGACGGCGCCGATCGCAAAGACGCCGCTCACCCCGACCAGCCATGGCCGACGGCCCCCGTGACGGTCGGAGAGCCAGGGGATCACGAACGAGCTCGGGATCGCGGTCAGCGTCATCCCGGCGAGCAGCAGGCCGGCGGACTCGTCGCTCCATCCCTGCTCGACGTACGCATCGGCGAGCCAGGCGTTGAGGCCGTAGTAGCCCGACGCCATCGAGGCGAAGATGGCGACCAGCAGCCATGCCGTCCGCGACCTCCAGGGCAACCGCGGAACGAGCGAGCCCGGCCGCGCGTGCTCCGGCCCGCCTCGCTCCAGCACGGCCCACACGACGGCGATGACGCACGCCGAGAGGGACAGCGCGACGAGGGCGCCGCGCCAGCCACCGAGAAGGCCTGCGAGCGGGACCGCGATCGCCGCAGCGACGGTGGCGCCGATCTGGATCCCCGTCGTGTAGACGCCCGTCCCCGTCGCGGGCCGGTCGGGCATGGTCTCCCGCACGGCGAGCGGCGCGAGCGCGTTCCCGAGGCCCATGCCGACGCCCACGCCCCACGTCAGGAGCACGACCAGCCACGCGCTCGGGGCGACCGCACGGAGAAGACCGAAGACGCCGATCAGCCACAGACCGATCGTCATCGCCCGCCGCGTGCCGAGCCGGGCCGAGAGGTAGGCGGCGACGGGGGCGAAGAGCCCCATGCAGAGCACCGGGATCGTGCCCAGCAGCCCCACGAGGGCGTGCGACGCGTCGAGGTCGTCCTGGATCTCGTCGATCAGCGGCCCGACGGCGACGATCTGCGGGCGCAGCGCGAGCGCGGCGAGAAACAGCCCCGACAGGGCGGCAGCCGTCGATCGAGAGGCTCGATGCGGGTCAGGGGTGCGCGGCGGGGAGGCATGCGCCAGGCAGGGTGGCCGGATCAGCGCTCGCCGATACCCGAAGGCATCGGTGAGCAGCGAGATGGCCGCGAGGCGCCGCGCGCAGGCCCCCAGCCGCGTGTGCCCCTGACCCGCGTCAAGCGTCTGGCCGTGAGCGGCTCGCGGCCTCTGCGCGCTTCGCGCGATTGCGGGCGATGCGCGCGAACTCCTCGACGTGCTTGCGCGCCTCGCGACCCGCGAGCCCCGGCTTCCGGGAGCGGATCGCCTCGAGGATCGGAACGTGCTTCTCCGCGGCCTCCTGCGGCTCGACGTAGGTCCCGTAGAGGGAGATCGTGATCCGGCCCTCCACCCCGAGCGACTTCCAGCACTGCTCGAGCACCGGGTTCCCCGCTGCCTCGACCATCAGGCGATGAAAGGCGATGTCGTGCCGGACGAGGGCGTTCATGTCGCCGCGCTTGGCCGCGGCCCGCATCTCCTCGACCTCGTGCTCCAGCACGGCGACGTCTCCGTCGAGGAGCTTCGCCGCCTCCTTCGCGGCGAGCTCCTCCAGCACGGCCCGTACCGGGTAGACCTCGATCAGCTCGTCGTCGCCGAACCCGCGCACACGGGCGCCGCGGAACGGCTCGGACTCCACCATCCGCAGGAGCTCGAGGTCGCGCAGCGCCTCGCGGACGGGCGCCTGGCTCGTGCCGAGCTCACTGGCGATCCGGGTCTCGACGAGGCGCTCGCCGGGCTTGAGCTCGCCGCTGACGATGCGCTGGAGCAGGACGTCCTTCACCTGCTCGCGGAGGACGGTTCTCGAGATCGCGCTCATGACGGCTCAGCGACTATCGACCACGGTCTCCGCCCCCGTCAAGCGCTCACCCGGCGACGACCGGGTTCGTCAGCGACCCGACGCCGTCGATCTCGATCGTGATCTCGTCACCGGGCTGCAGCAGCCGCTGCGGGTCGCGGAAGACGCCGACGCCGGCAGGGGTCCCGGTCAGGATGAGGTCACCCGCCTCGAGCGTGGAGGTCTGCGACGCGTAGCTGATGATCTCGTCGATCCCGAAGATGAGGTTCGCGGTCGACGAGTCCTGCATCGTCTCGCCGTTCAGGATCGCGCGGATCGCAAGGACGTGCGGGTCGGGCACCTCGGCCGCCGACACGAGCGGCCCGACCGGGCAGAAGGTGTCCGGGGACTTGCCGCGCGTCCACTGACCGTCGGCGAACTGCAGGTCGCGCGCCGAGACGTCGTTGGCGACGAGGTACCCGGCGACGGCCTCGAGGGCGTTCTCCTTGGAGACGTTCCTCACGGTCGACCCGAGCACGACGCCGAGCTCGGCCTCGTAGTCGCATTTCGTCACGACCGGCGGGATCACGATGGGGTCGCCGGGCCCGATCAGGGCGGTGGTGTACTTGGCGAAGAAGAGCGGAGCCGCCGGAAGGTCGACTCCCTGCTCCTCCGCGTGGTCCCTGTAGTTGAGCCCGACGCAGACGATCTTGCCGGGACGCGGGATGGGAACGGTCATGCCGTGACCCTAACCGAATCACGCGATCATCGATCATCGATCGGTGACCGCCTC
The DNA here is from genome assembly GCA_963786055.1 of uncultured Actinomycetes bacterium. Taxonomy (GTDB): domain Bacteria; phylum Actinomycetota; class Thermoleophilia; order Gaiellales; family Gaiellaceae; genus Gaiella. The sequence continues at coordinate 110,054 of CAWAXS010000031.1, forward strand.
GGAAGTAGGATCGCCCGTATGGCGCTCCCCGAGGGCTTCGTCGAGGACATCGCGCTCGCGGTGGGCGAGGAGTTCGTGATCACGGAGCCCGAGAGGCTCGCGACCTACGACTGCGACGGCCTCACCGGCTGGCGCGCCCGGCCCGCCTGCGTCGTGCTCCCGGGCTCGGCGGACGAGGTGCAGGCCGTGCTCCGGCTCTGCGCACGCGACCGGGTGCCGTTCGTCGCCCGCGGCGCCGGCACCGGCCTCTCCGGCGGTGCGCTCCCCGTGGCGGACGGGATCGTCGTCTCGGTCGCCCGGATGAGCCGGGTTCTCGAGGTCGACGTCGAGAGCGAGCGCGTCGTCGTGCAGCCGGGCGTGACGAACCTCGACGTGACCCGGGCCGTCGCGCCGTACGGCTACTTCTACGCACCCGATCCGTCCAGCCAGCAGGTCTGCACGATCGGCGGCAACGTGGCGGAGAACTCGGGCGGCGCCCACTGCCTCAAGCACGGCTTCACGGTCAACCACGTCACCGGAGCGAAGGTCGTGCTCCCGGACGGCGAGCTGCTCGAGCTCGGAGGGACGGCGATCGACGGCGACGACGGGCCGGATCTGCTCGGGGTGATCGTCGGCTCCGAGGGGACGCTCGGGATCGCCGTCGAGGTGACCCTCCGGATCGTGCGACAGCCTGAGGCGGTCGTGACGCAGCTCGCAGCCTTCACCTCGGTCGACGCCGCGGGGGATGCCGTCTCGCGGATCGTCGCGGCGGGGATCCTCCCGTCGGCGATGGAGATCATGGACCGCTTCACGATCCAGGCTGCCGAGGAGGCCTACCGGCCGGGCTACCCGGAGGGCGCGGGCTCGGTGCTCCTCGTCGAGCTCGACGGCGTGGCCGTGCAGGTCGAGGAGGACACGGCGGCGGTGGACGACATCTGCCGCGCAGCCGGGGCGTTCGAGATCCGCACGGCGAGCGACGCGGCGGAGCGCGCGCTGCTGTGGCTCGGCCGCAAGGGGGCGTTCGCCGCGATGGGACGCGTCTCGCCCGACTACTACGTCCAGGACGGCGTCGTGCCGCGCACGAAGCTCCCGGCGGTGCTCCGCCGGATCGACGAGCTGTCCGAGGAGCACGGCCTGAGGGTCGGGAACGTGTTCCACGCGGGCGACGGCAACCTCCATCCGCTCGTGCTCTACGACGCCGCGGTGGAGGGGCAGTACGAGCGAGCCAAGGCCCTCGCCGACGAGATCCTGGCCGCGTGCGTCGAGGCCGGCGGCTCGCTCACCGGGGAGCACGGGATCGGCGTCGACAAGGCCTGTGCGATGCCGTCGATGTTCTCCGAGCGCGACCTCGAGGTCTTCGGACGCGTCCGCCGCGCGTTCGACCCGGACGGCCTCGCCAACCCCGGCAAGGTGATCCCCACCCCGCGGCTCTGCGGCGAGGTGCCCGGGCCCTACCGCATGCACCCGCTCGAGCGCCTCGGTCTCGCGGAGCGGCTCTGATGCGGCCTGCGACGATCGAGGAAGCCTCCGCGCTCCTCGCCGATGCGGGTGCCGCAGGGCGCCGGGTCAGGATCGGCGAGGACGTCTCGACCGACGCGCTCGACCGGATCCTCGAGCACGAAGCCGGCGACCTCACCTGCACGGTCGAGGCCGGGATCCGCCTCTCGGCGCTCCGGACGGCGCTCGCCGCCCGCGGTCAGCGCCTCTCGCTCGACCCGCCGGGCGATCCCACGATCGGCGCCTGCCTCGCACGGCGGCTCTCGGGGCCGCTCTCGCACCGCTTCGGGACGCCGCGCGACCTCGTCCTGGGCGTCACGCTGGTGCTCGGCGACGGGACGATCGCGAGCTCCGGCGGGAAGGTCGTGAAGAACGTCGCGGGCTACGACCTCGGCAAGCTCGTCTGCGGGTCGGAGGGGCGCCTCGCCCTGATCGCCCGGGTCGCGCTGCGGCTCCACCCCCTGCCCGCCGCGTCCGCGACGCTCGTCGTCGAGACGCCCGATCCGGCGGGCGTGGTGCGGGAGCTGCGGCGGTCGCAGCTCCAGCCGAGCGCGCTCGACGTCCTCCACCCCGGACGCGTCGCCGTGCTCTTCGAGGGCAGGGAGCGCGCGGTTGCGGCGCAGCTCGACGCGGCGCGCGCGCTCGTCGGGGGCGGAGCCACGGACGACGCTGTGTGGGGCGAGGCCCGCGAGCGCCAGGCGCGCTCGCTCGGGCGCGTCCGGTTCGCGCCCGGCGATCTCGCGAACGTCCTCTCGACGCTGGACGAGGCCGTCGTCCGCCCGTCCGCCGGCATCGCATACGTGCCGCACCGTGTCGGCGGTGTCCCCGGTGCGGCCGCGCGTCGAGTCCAGCGCGCGTTGAAGGAGCAGCTCGACCCGGCCGGGGTGCTCGTGTGACCCCGGCTGGAGGACCGATGTCCGCCCGGGTGCGCGTTCTCCACCCCGTCGGACGGTCGCCCTCGGAGGGTCGACCGTGCTGACGGACCTGACGCGCGCCTGCGTCCACTGCGGGTTCTGCCTCCCGACCTGCCCGACCTATCTCCTGTGGAGCGAGGAGATGGACTCGCCCCGCGGCCGCATTCAGCTGATGGAGAAGACGGCGCAGGGATCGCTCCGCCTGACCCCGACGACCGTCGAGCACTTCGACCGGTGCCTCGGGTGCATGGCCTGCGTGTCGAGCTGCCCTTCCGGCGTGCAGTACGACCGGCTGATCGAGGAGACGCGGCACGTGGTCGAGGCGGAGCATCGACGCCCGCGGGCGGAGCGGCTGCAGCGGCGGCTCCTGTTCTCGACGCTCCCGTATCCACGGCGGATGCGCTGGGCGTTGCGCCTCGCCCCGCTCGGGCGGGCGCTCCCCGCGCCTGCCTGGGCGCGGCCGATGCTCGAGCTCGCCCCTCGCTGGCGCTCCGGCGAGCGGCTCCCGTCGGTGACACCTGCTCGTGTCGATTCGACACGAGCCCCTCCGGCGCGTCGGGCTCCTCACGGGCTGCGTCCAGTCGGTCGTGTTCGGCGACGTCAACGCGGCGACCGCGCGGGTGCTCGCGGCTGCGGGGTACGAGGTCGCCGCGCCCGCTCAGGGGTGCTGCGGGGCCCTCTCGGCGCACGCGGGCCGTGCGGAGGAGTCGGCCCGCCTCACGGAACGGCTGCAACGCAGCTTCGACGGCGTCGAGACGATCGTCGTCAACGCCTCCGGCTGCGGCTCCCATCTCAAGGATCGCGGGCTCCCGGCGATCGACGTGACCGAGGCGCTCGCCGGCGCGGAGCTCCCGACGCTCCATCCACTCGAGCTCACGGTCGCCTACCAGGACTCGTGCCACCTCCGGCACGCGCAGCGGCTCCCGGCTGCCTGGAAGCCCCTGCTGGAGCGGGTTCCGGGACTGGAGGTCGTCGAGCCCGCCGAGCAGGACATCTGCTGCGGCTCCGCCGGCATCTACAACGTCACGCAGCCCGAGGCCGCGCGCGAGCTCGGGGACCGCAAGGCGGCCCACGTGCTCGCCTGCGAGCCGGATGCCTACGCGAGCGCCAATCCCGGCTGCCTCGTCCAGGTCGCGCAGGCGCTCGGTCGAGCCGGCCGGCCCCTGCCCGCCCTCCACCCGGTCGAGCTGCTCGACGCCTCGCTGCGGGGCGTGGACGCCCTCGGGCTGCTCGCGGGCGCCCGCCGCTGAGCCCTAGGCGGCCGCCTCGACGGGCCTCAGCTCGTCGAGCCGGTCGACGTGCGCGAGCGCGGGGAACAGGCGCGTCCAGGTGAGGGCGACGCCGATCGTGAGCACGCCGCCGAGGAGGACGGCGGGTACGGCGCCGATCAGCGCGGCGGCGACCCCGGACTCGAACGCGCCGAGCTCGTTCGAGGCGCTGATGAAGACCATCTCGACCGCCGTGACCCTCCCGCGGAGCTCGTCCGGAGTGACGAGCGGAAGGATCGTCTGGCGGAGGACCATGCTCACCATGTCGACCGCTCCGCCCGCAGCGAGCGCGATGAGCGACAGCCACATCGTCTCGGAGAGGCCGAAGACGATCATCGTCACCCCGTAGACCGCGACGACGGTGAGCAGCGTCCGGCCGGCGTGGCGGCGGAGCGGACGCCGGGAGAGCACCGCGGCCGCGCACAACGCCCCCACCGCGGGAGCCGCACGGAGGACGCCCAGGCCGGCAGGCCCCACCTCGAGCACGTCCCTCGCGAACACGGGCAGCAGCGCAACGGCGCCGCCGAAGAGGACGGCGAACAGGTCGAGGGAGATCGCGCCGAGCAGGACGGGCGTGCGGCGGACGAGGCGGACGCCGCCGAGCACGCTCGCGAGGTCGGGCGAGCCGGCGCCGGCACCGTCGCGCCCTGAGCGCATCGCGAGCACGGCCAGCAGCGCGACGAGCGAGAACGCCCCCGACACGGCGTACACGAGCTCGGGCTGCACCGCGAAGAGGAGCCCGCCGAGCGCCGGGCCGCAAATCACGGACAGCTGGAACGCGACCGACCGCTGGGCGAACGCCCTGACGAGGATCTCCTGGGGGACGAGCGAGGGCGTCAGCGCGCGGCCGGCGGGCGCGCCCAGCGCCGTGGCGACGCCCGTGCCGAAGGCGAGCGCGAAGAACGGCCACGTCTCGCTCGCGCCCGCCCGCGTGACGACGAGGAGCCCGATCGCGACGAGCGCGTCGAGGGCGATCGAGAGCGCGAGCACGGTGCGACGGGGAAACCGGTCGGCCAGATGTCCGGCGGGCAGCGCGAGGAGCGGCAGCGGCAGGAACATCGCGAGCCCGACGAGCCCGAGGTCGAGCGGGTCGCGGTGGATCGAGTAGACCTGCCACCCGACGGCCACGAACGACATCTCGATCGCGAACGCCGTGGCGACCGTGGCGCCGACGTACAGCGCGAAGTCGCGATGCCTAAGCGGCGAGTGCACGAGTCCGAGACTCGATCACTTCAAGACCCCGCGCGAAAAGTGCGTCGCGTGAGCGCGTCGCACTTTTCGCGCCTATCAGGCCGCTTCCGGCGTGTCGTCCGCGCCGACGGGAGGAGCGGGCAGGAACTCGATCTCGAGGCGCTGGATGCGCGAGCCGCTCGTCTCCAGCACCCGGAAGCGGAGCTGTTCCTCGCCCACCTCGTCCCCCACCTCGGCGGCGCGCCCGAGGTGGCCGAACACGAACCCCGCGACGGTGTGGAAGTCCTCGGTCTCGAGCTCCGTGCCGAACTGCTCGTTGAAGTCGTCGATCGTGAACGACCCGTCGATACGGATCATCGTGTCGCTCACCCGCTCGACCGACTCGTTCGGGAGGTCGAACTCGTCCTCGATGTCGCCGACGATCTCCTCGAGCAGGTCCTCGAGCGTCACGATGCCGGCCGTCGCGCCGTACTCGTCGACCACGACGGCCATGTGCTGGCTCGTGCGCCTGAAGTCCGCGAGCAGCGCGCCCAGGTCCTTCGTCTCGGGCACGACGTACGGCGCCCGGAGGAGGTCTGCCAGCGCAACCGTCCCCCCGCCCCCGTTGTGGAGGGAGGCGACGAGATCGCGAACGTGGAGGATCCCGACGATCTCGTCGAGCGTCTCCCGATAGACCGGGTAGCGGGTGTAGGGGGCCTCGAGCATCGCCGCCATCGCCTCCTCGGGGGCGAGATCGATCGAGAGCCCGACGACGTCGGGCCGCGGGACCATGACGTCGGCGACCTCCTTGTCGGCGAAGTCGAACACCTTGTAGAGCATCTCGCGCTCGCCCTTCTCGATCTCCCCGTGCTCCGTCGAGACCTCGAGCAGCATCTTCAGCTCCACCTCCGAGTGCGCCTGACCCTCCGTGAACGTCGGGTCGACGCCGATCGCGCGCTGCGCGAGCTCGCTCGACCGCTGGAGCACCCAGATCAGCGGCTTGAACACGAAGAAGAACAGGCGCACAGGGGCGGACACGGCGAGCGCGATGCGCTCCGTGTAGCTGAGCGCGAGCCCCTTGGGGACCAGCTCGCCGACCACGACGTGCAGGAACGTGATGATCAGGAAGGCGAGCAGCACGGCGAGGATCGCCGCGAGCCACTCGTCGAACAGCCCCGCCAGCACCTGCTCGCCCAGCGCACCGATGGCCAGGGAGGTCAGCGTCACGCCGAGCTGCATCGCGGCGATGAAGTGCGGCGGGTCGCTCGTGATCTTGACGACGGAGCGCGCCGTGCGGCTTCCCTCGTCGGCGAGCTCCCTCATCCGGGTGCGACGCACCGTCACGAGCGAGTACTCGCCGGCGACGAAGAAGCCGTTCAACAGGATCAGCAGTCCGACGGCGACCAGCTGGAGCACGACGGTCATGTCCGGCACGCTCGAAGGGCCGTGGCGGCCGGGACTGCAGGAGAGAGAATCAACCGCGCCCCCTCAGGGGCGCAGGTACTGGGAGGCAGCTCGTCGTCCACTACTCCGTCGAAGTATAGGCAACGCCCCTGTCGTCCTCGATCCGCCGCGCCCCTCCCTCGAGCACGAGCCGCTCGAGGTGGGAGAGCGTCTCCGCGACGGCGAACCGGCGGGCCGCGGGCTGGAGGTCGTCGCCGAACAGGGGGAAGGAGACCTCGTACCCACTCTGCGGCTCGGTGCCGAGCGAGGCCGCCGTGGCCGCGAGCCGTTCCCGGTGATGGGCGATCAGCTCGCGTGCCCGCGCGGCGGGATCGTCGATCGGCTCGCCGTGCCCCGGCAGCGCGACGGTCGCCTCGAGGGCGATGGTCGCCTCGAGCGCGCCGAGGTAGTCCCCGAGCGGGTCGGTGCGGCTCCGCGGCCAGAGCCCGACGGTCGGCGAGATCCGGTCGAGGACGTGGTCGGCGGCGACGAGGACGCCGTCGCGGAAGAGCATCAGCTGGCCGTCGGCGTGACCGGGCGCTGCGACGGTGCGCCACCCGTCGACGTGGTCACCGGGATCGAGCAGGTGCGGGGTCTCGCTGGTAGCGGATGAACGGCCGGTACTGCGCTCCCTGCTCGATCAGCTCGAGCATCACGTCGTCCGGGACGCCGTGGAGCCGGAACCAGTCGACGAGGACGTCGGCCCAGTCGTCGCTGCTCCAGACGAGGTCGCACTGCGCGTAGTCGAGCCGCCCCTGCGCGACGGGCGCTCCCGTGAGCTCGGCGAGGTCGGCCGCGGCGCCCACGTGGTCGGGGTGGAAGTGCGTGACGACGATCCGCCGTACCGGCCCGGGAAGCTGGTCGAGCTCGGCCGCCCAGCGCTCGCGCGCGTCGGGGAGCCCGAGCCCGGTGTCGACGACCGTCCAGCCGTCCTCACCGGGGAGGACGTACGAGTGGACGTGCCCCGGACGGGTCGGCAGCGGGAGCGTGACGCGGCGGATCCCGCCTTGGAGCTCGTCCATGGCGCAACCCTACGCGTCGCGCGCCGTCTCGACGGTCATGGCCGAACGGGTCGTCTTGACAGGGTTCGGTGTCTGACACCGAATACGCCGGGCGCGGCACCGCTCGGCGCGATTTCGCGGCAGCGTGCGGCAGACTCGCCGGCACCAGCCGCCTCGGCGCTCCCACTCCACGGCGCTTTCCTAATACGATGGATAAGCGTTACTGATGAGTGGTACCGTTCGGCCGATGGAACGGAGCATCGCAGAGCTCGTCGGCGAGACCGACGTCGAGGCCCTGACCGCCGAGCAGGTCGTTGAGACCGTCCTGGAGACGCTCCACCCCGAGGTCGCCCTCGCATGCTCGTTCCAGAAGGAGGAGAGCGTCCTCGTCGACATGATCCTCGAGCGCCAGCCGAAGGCTCGTATCTTCGCGCTCGACACGCACGTGCTCTTCCCCGAGACGTACACCGTTTGGCGAGCGATCGAGCAGCGCTACGGCATCCGGATCGAGGTGTTCGAAGGCCCCTCGCTCGGCCGCCAGGCGGCGATCCACGGCGACGCGCTGTGGGAGCGGAACCCCGACCTCTGCTGCTCGATCCGCAAGATCGGCCCGCTCGGAGCCGCGCTCTCGGGGCTCCAGGGATGGATCACCGGCGTCCGGCGCGACCAGGCCCCGAGCCGCGCGACGACGCCGAAGCTCGACTGGGACGAGCGCCACGAGATCTGGAAGGCGAGCCCGCTCGCCGACTGGTCGGACGACGACGTCTGGGCGTACGTCCGTGAGCGCGAGCTCCCGGTCAACGAGCTCCACCAGCGCGGATACGCTTCGATCGGCTGCACGCACTGCACCGCTCCGGGATCCGGCCGCGAGGGCCGTTGGGTCGGGTCGGGCAAGACCGAGTGTGGCCTCACGCCGAGACCTGCCTGATGAGACCTGCTTGACCCACGACGACCCCGAGCGCCCGTGACCACGACCGACCCACTCGTCCGCCTCTCGCACCTCGACGCCCTCGAGTCGGAGGCGATCCACATCATGCGCGAGGTGGCGGCCGAGCTCGAGCGGCCCGTGCTCCTCTTCTCCGGCGGCAAGGACTCGATCGTGCTGCTGCGGCTGGCGGAGAAGGCGTTCCGCCCCGGCCGCTTCCCCTTCCCGCTGATGCACGTCGACACGGGCCACAACTTCCCGGAGGCGATCGAGTTCCGCGACCGCCGCGTGGCGGAGCTCGGCGAGCGCCTCGTCGTCGCCTCCGTGCAGGAGTCGATCGACAAGGGGCGGGTGGTCGAGCAGACCGGGCCGCGCGCGTCGCGCAACCAGCTCCAGACGACCACGCTCCTCGACGCGATGACGGAGCACGGCTTCGACGCGGCGATCGGCGGCGCCCGGCGTGACGAGGAGCGCTCCCGCGCGAAGGAGCGGATCTTCTCGTTCCGTGACGACTTCGGGCAGTGGAACCCGCGGGCGCAGCGCCCCGAGCTCTGGAACCTCTACAACGGCCGCATCCGCAAGGGCGAGCAGGTGCGCGTCTTCCCGATCTCCAACTGGACGGAGCTCGACGTCTGGCAGTACGTCGCGCGCGAGCGGCTCGAGCTGCCGGCGATCTACTTCTCGCACCGGCGCGAGGTGTTCGAGCGCGACGGGATGCTGTACGCCGCCTCCGAGTTCGTCGAGCGATACCCCGACGAGGAGGCCTTCGAGGAGTGGGTGCGGTTCCGCACCGTCGGCGACATGAGCTGCACGGGTGGCGTGCGGTCGACGGCGGCGACGATCGAGGAGGTCGTCCGCGAGATCGCGGCGACGCGGGTCACCGAGCGGGGCGAGACGCGCGCGGACGACCGGGTCTCCGAGGCGGCGATGGAGGATCGCAAGCGGATGGGCTACTTCTGATGGAGACCGTCGACCTCGCGGAGATGCTGACGGGCGAGGCCGCCTCGAGCGAGCTTCTGCGCCTCGTCACGTGCGGCTCTGTCGACGACGGCAAGTCGACGCTCATCGGGCGGCTGCTCTACGACACGAAGCAGGTGATGTCCGACCAGCTCGAGCACGTCGAGGAGACGAGCGAGCGGCGTGGCGACGGCTACGTCAACCTCGCGCTCCTCACCGATGGGCTGCGTGCCGAGCGCGAGCAGGGCATCACCATCGACGTCGCCTACCGCTCCTTCGTCACGCCGTCCAGGCGCTTCCAGCTCGCCGACGCGCCCGGCCACGTCCAGTACACGCGCAACATGGTCACCGGTGCCTCCACGGCGGACGTCGCGGTCGTGCTCCTCGACGCGCGCAAGGGCGTCATCGAGCAGACGCAGCGGCACACCTTCATCGCCACCGTGCTGGGGATCCCACACGTCGTCTTCGCGGTCAACAAGATGGACCTGGTGGACTTCGAGGAGGCCCGGTACCGCGAGATCGAGGCCGAGCTCCACGAGCTGACCGAGCGCCTTCACCTCCGCGACGCGACGACGATCCCGATCGCGGCGCTCCCGGGGGACAACGTCGTCGACCCGTCCGAGCGAATGCCGTGGTGGGACGGTGCGACGTTCCTCGAGCGGCTCGAGACGATCGAGATCGCCGGCGACCGCGACCTGTCGCACCGCCGCTTCCCGGTGCAATGGGTGATCCGGCCGATGTCCGACGAGCACCATGACTACCGCGGCTACGCCGGCCAGGTAGCGGGGGGCGAGTGGCGCGCCGGGGACGATGTCCTCGTCCTCCCCTCGGGCCTGCGCACCACCGTCGCGGCGGTCGAGACGCACGACGGCCCGCTCGCCGTGGCCGTGCAGGGACAGTCGGTCGTCGTCCGTCTCGTCGACGAGATCGACGTGTCGCGCGGGGACATGCTCTGCGACCCGGCCGACCCGCCCGTCGCCGCGCGGGAGCTCGAGGCGACCGTGTGCTGGATGAGCGAGCGGCCCGTGCAGCTCGGCGGGCGGCTCGCGGTCAAGCACACGACCCGCTGGACGCGCGCGATCCTCGACGAGGTGGTCTCCGTGCTCGACGTCGAGTCGCTCGAGCAGGTGCAGGCCGACGGGCTCGCCCTCAACGACCTCGCCCGCGTCCGCCTCCGGCTCGCCGAGCCGCTCCTCGTCGACCCGTATTCGGAGAACCGCGCGACCGGCGCGTTCGTCCTCGTCGACGAGGCCACGAACGAGACCGTCGGGGCGGGGATGGTCGCCGCGGCGTCCGCCTGACTGGCACGTCCGCCTGCGGCGGAAGTGCCTCTCGAACAGACTCGGAAGCGGCCGGGCCGAACCGGTGTCTGGCTTCAACCAGACACCTCGTCGCTCTCGTCGGCCTGGACGGATACGAACACCTGTTCTATGCTGCACCATGCGCGTCGAGTACCGCGAGGAGCCCTGCCGAAGCGCGCTCAACCGCGTCAAGGGCATGCCGTTCGACTGGTCGCTGAACCCGTACACGGGCTGTGCCCACCGCTGCACGTTCTGTTACGTCCGCGCGTTCGAGGCGCGTGCCGATCGGCCGTCGGACGAGCGGTACGGCCGCTCGATCCGGGTCAAGGTCAACGTCGCCGACGTGCTGCGTGGCGAGCTCGCGCGCCCGTCGTGGACGCGCGAGAGCGTCGCGGTCGGGGCGGCGACGGACCCGTACCAGCCGGCGGAGGGACGCTATCGCCTGACGCGCGCGTGCATCCGCGAGCTCGGCATGGCACGGACGCCGTTCTCCCTCATCACGCGCGGGCCGATGGTCAGGCGCGACGTCGACGTGCTGGTCGACGCCGCACGACGCGCCAAGGTCCACGTCAGCTTCTCCGTCCCGACGCTCGACGAGCGCATCTGGCGGGCGACGGAGCCGGGCACCGCACCTCCGTGCCGCCGTCTCGAGACGGTCCGGATCCTCACCGAGGCGGGGATCGACACGGGGGTCGCGCTCGCCCCGATCCTCCCCGGGCTCTCGGACACCCCGGAGCTCCTCGCAGATGTCGTTCGCGAGGCGCGTGCCGCCGGGGCGAGCGGGATCTGGGCGAACGTGCTCTACCTTCGCCCGGGAACGCGGGAGCATTTCCTGGAGGCGCTCGCGCGTGACTGGCCGGAGCTCCTGCCCGACTACGAACGGCTCTACGCCGGACGCGCCTATCTTCCGTCGAGCGAGGTCGAGCCGGTGCGGGCGGCCGTCCGCGAGCTCGCGCGGAGCACGTGGAGGCCCCGGCGACCGCCGATCCGGCCCGCCCCGCAGCCCGAGCAGCTCGCGCTCGGTGTGTAGGCCGCGGGAAGGCGTCCAGCCCCGGTCGTAGAATCCCGTCTCGTGGCGGAGAACGGAGAGATCACCGTCCTGATCGCCGACGACCACGAGGTCGTTCGCGAGGGACTGCGGCTCGCGCTCCTGCGCTCGTCGCACATCCGCGTCGTGGGAGAAGCCCCCGACGGCGAGACGGCGGTCGCCCTGGCCGAACGCCGTCGGCCCGACGTCGTGATCATGGACCTGCGGATGCCGCAGATGGACGGGATCGAGGCGACGGAGGAGATCGTCGCGCGGGTCCCCGACACGCGGGTCCTCGTGTTCACGGCCTATAGCGAGCGTGCGCTCCTCCAGCGCGGCCTCGAGTCCGGCGCCCACGGCTACGTGCTGAAGGAAGCACCCCACGAGACGCTGCTCAAGGCGATCGAGAAGGTCGCGGCGGGCGAGACGTTCGTCGACCCTGCGCTGATCCCGTCGCTCGCGACCGGCCGCGACGGCCAGGAGATCCTCACGCAGCGCGAGCGCGAGATCCTCCAGCTCCTCGCCGACGGCATGTCGAACGCCGACGTCGCGCAGCAGCTCTTCATCTCACAGGAGACGGTGAAGAGCCACGTCCGCCACATCCTCGCGAAGCTCGAGGCCGAGACCCGCACCCAGGCGGTCGCCATCGCGCTCCGTGAGGCGATGATCGATTGAGCGACGACCACCTGGTCGCCGAGCGGCTGCTCGCCGAGCGCGCCGAGCGGCGCCGCATCGCGGAGCAGCTGCACGACGGGCCGGTGCAGCACGTCGCCGCCCTCTCCCAGATGCTCGATGCGACGGTGGCTGCGCTCGACGACGGCGACGTCGCCTCCGGTAGCCGGATCGCGGCACGTGCGCTCGCGGTCGCCCGCGATGCGGCGGAGGAGCTGCGCGGGATCGTCGCCGGCCTGGAGCCCGTGACGCTCAACGAGGTCGGCCTGGCTGCGGCTGTGCGGGAGCTCGCGGATCGCACCGTCGGGCGCCGCGGCGCATCGGTCGAGGTCACGATCGACGATTCCGAACTCGGCGAGGGGGCGCGGTCGAGCCTCTTCCAGGTGATCCGCGAGGCGCTCGACCAGGCGGTCCGGCGCGGCCCCCCGGGCTCGGTGTCGGTCTCGCTCGAGCGGACGCAGAAGGGCGGAGTCGAGCTCGCCGTCTCGGACGACGGCGCTCCGGAGCGCCGTCAGGCGGTCATCGACGGGCTCGCGGAGCGCGCGGCGGAACTGAACGGGACGTTCGAGGCGCGCCGCGACGGTCGCTGGACCACGATCAGGCTCGTCGTGCCGCCGTCGGCCGCGCGGCTGTGAGTTGGCTCGCGAAGCGCGATTCCGCAGAAGCGGAATCGCGCCGCTGATCCCCGCCTGCGGCGGGGCACATCCCTGAAGGCGCCCCCGCGTGCGTCGCGGTCGCAACTACCTCACCCCGATCCGTACCGAACGGGAACGACGTCATTCCGGGTGTCCGACCTCAGTCGGACACCTGTTCTCCTCGCGCCGCGACGCTCGGGCGACGGGAAGGCCGGTCCCTACGAGATCGGCTCGTTCTGGACGTTGTGCTCTTCGGCGTACGCCTGGACGAGCGGGTCGAGCACCGCGGCGCCCTGCGGGAACGCGTAGTTGATCTTCACGAAGGGCTCCCACTTGTCCGGAAGCGCGTCCTCCGGGAAGATCGCCTCCACCGGGCACTCGGGCTCGCAAGCCCCGCAGTCGATGCACTCCTCCGGGTCGATGATCAGCATCCGGTCGAACTCGTGGATGCAGTCGACCGGGCAGACGTCCACGCAGGAGCGGTCTTTGATGTCGATGCAGGGCTCGGCGATGATGTACGTCATCGGTACGACGAGCCTACCAACGGCGCCCGACGCAGAGGCCGGTCAACCCTGCGTGCCGACGAGCTCGTCGACCACCTGCCGCGCGCGCTCGACGAGCGCCGACTTGACGATCACCTGGTCGAACCCGGCGGTGTGCGCGCGCTGCAGCCCGACCGTGTCCGTGTGGTTCGTGAATCCCACGATCGGCGTCTCCGGCCACGCATCGGCCACCTCCTCCGCGTCGATCCGCGCGATGTCGCAGATCACGAGGTCGGGCGCGTCCGCGCTGTCGGTCGTCACGAGCCGGTACCCGTCGAGAAGACCCTCGAGCCTCGACCGGAACATGAGGTCGACCCCAACGAGCAGGATCGTGGCCATGCGCCTGGTTCTACCACGGCCGGCCGGTCCTGGGCTACAGCGACACGAGCTTCCCCGTCGCGGGTGAGCCTCGAGCGCGGTCTGGAGCTGATGCGCGCCGAACGCTGGTTCGACGCGCACGAGGCGCTCGAGGAAGAGTGGCGCGAGGCACCGGAGCCCGAGCGCGACTTCCTGCAGGGGCTCGTCCACGTCACGGTGTCCTGGCACCACGCGGCGAACGGCAATGCGCCGGGAGCGTCGCGCCAGCTCGAGAAGGCGGCCCGGCGACTGGGCCCGTACGCGCCCGCGCACCGCGGCGTCGACGTGACGCGGGTGCTGGGTCAGGTGGAGGCCGCCTCGGCACGGATCGCCGAAGGGCTTCTCGACCTGCTCCCCGTGCGGATCTAGAACACCGGCTCGAGGCCGAGCCACTCGAGTGCGCGGTTGACGTAGATGCGCAGCACGTAGAAGCGGCCGAAGAAGAGGAGTAGGCCGAGCGCGACCATCACGAGGCCCCCCGCGAACTGAATCGCGCCGTAGTGGTCACGGAGCCAGCGGAACGCGCCCATCATCCTCGTGAAGGCGGCGCCGACGAGGACGAACGGGATCGCAAGGCCGAGCGAGTACACCGCGAGGAGAGCTGCGCCCTCGAGCGCCGTGCCCGACGAGCCGGCCAGCACGAGGATCGCGGCGAGCACCGGGCCGATGCACGGAGCGGCGCACACGGCGAACGCGCCGCCCAGGAGGACGCGCGAGCCGCGTGAGCGGGCGCCCTGGACGAGCCCGGCCCCCACGAGCCGCTCCGGCCACGGGAGGAGCCCCATGAACGCCAGGCCGAACACGACGAGCACGAAGCCCGCGATCTGCTCGAGGAGGAACTGGTCGCGGAGCAGGCTGGCCCCGAGCAGCGACGCTCCCACGCCGAGAGCGACGAAGAACGCCGTGAACCCGAGCACGAACGGGATGCTCGCGACGACGACGCGGCGCGCCATGCCCGGCCGGCCCAGCTCGTCGGCGCTCACGGCGGAGACGGCCGAGAGGTAGCCCGGGACGAGCGGCAGGACGCACGGCGCGAGGAACGAGAGGAACCCCGCGAGCAGCGCGACGGGGATCTCGCTCGCGCTCAACGCGCAACACTCCGCGGTGCACCAGGTGCGCCTCGGACGGCCGGGGAAGGCGCGCAAAGCCGCACCGACGGGCGTCGTCTCATGCGTCGAACCGGTCGAGCTCCGCATCGAGGCGGCGCTCGAGCGCGGGATCGAGGGCAGCCACCGGAGCCTCCTCCCGGCGCCTGCGGCTCCACCCCCATGCGATTGCGCCGACGCCGAGCGCCCCGGCGGCGAGCACGCCCAGCGGCACGAGCCATGCGAGCAGGTCGAAGCCGGACTTCGGCGGCTCGGCGACCACGCCGGAGCCGAACTGGGCGACGAGCTCGTCCTTGATCTGCTTCTCGGTCGCGCCCTCCGAGAGGCGGATGCGGATGATCTGCTTCATCCGTCGGGCGATGGGAGCGTCCGACTGGTCGAGCGTCGTCTTGCACGTCGGGCAGACGAGCTCCGCCTCGAGATCGGCAGGGCTCGGCGCGGCCACCGCAGCCGTGACACCGACGCCGGCTGCGAGCGCGAGGAGCGTCGCGAGCAGCGCCAGCCGCGTCACGGCGCGTCGCCGAGGGCGAGCGCGATCCCGCGCTCGAACGTCGGGCGGTTGCGCTCGATGTCGACCGGTCCCTCGATCCGCTCGCCCACGAGCTTCCCCGTGCGATCGACGAAGAACGTCTCGGGGAACCCGCGCACCCCCCACTTCCCGACGGTCGACCCCTTCCCGTCGTAGACGACGGGATAGGTGATCCCATAGCGGCGCATGAACCGCCTGGCGTCCTGCCGGAAGTCGTTGACGTCGATGCCGAGCACCACGAGCCCCTGGTCACGGTAGCGCTCGTGGGTCTTCTGCAGGACGGGTGCCTCGTCGCGGCACGGGATGCACCACGACGCCCAGAAGTTGATCACGACGGCCTTTCCGCGCAGGTCGGCGATCGAGAGCTGCCCTTCCCGGTCGAGACGGTCGAGCGTGAACGCGGGAGCGTGCACGAGCTTCCCCTGCGCGAGCTCGTCGGCCGCGCCGGTCTCCTTCCCGAAGGCGACCTTCCAGATCAGGAGCCCGAGGAGCGCTGCGACCCCCACGAGCGCGATCGCCTGTCCGACGCGCTGGACCCGACCGTGCCCGCGGTCGGCGGTCACGCCGCGACGATGAACACCGGCGTGCCCACCTCGACGCGCTCGAACAGCCACTCGACCTGCGGGATCAGCATGCGGATGCAGCCGTGCGACGCGGAGTACCCGATGGAGGCGGCGTCGGGCGTCCCGTGGATCCCGACGTACGGCGCCGAGATCCCCATCCAGCGAGTCCCGAGCGGGTTCCCGGGGCCGGGCGGGATCGGCTTCGCGCCCTCGGCCCAGGCGGAGCCCTGCGGCGGGACCCACCACGGGTCTCGCTGCATGGTCACGATCTCGAACGTGCCGACGGGGGTCGGGTACGAGGACTGGCCGGTCGCGACGCGGAACGTCCGCTTGAGCTCGTCCCCGTTGTAGAAGAGGAGCTGGTTCGAGCCGCGCTTGATCACGATCGCGTGCCCGAGGTCGGCCTCGGTCACGGCCGGCTTCAGCTCCTGGTAGGGCAGCTCGAAGGAACGTTCGTGCTTGCGGATCGCGAGCGACAGCTTCTGGGCGGCGACGACCTGCATCAGGCGCCGCCCGGGCAGGGACTCGTGCGCGACGGGCTTGAAGTTGCGGAGGGTGAGGCTCGCGTCGACGGGCTTCCGGTCGGTCTGCGCTCCGATCTCCGCGAGGTAGCGCTTGAGCCTCCCGCTCGCGACGTCGATCTTGAGCGGCACCTGGTAGCCCTCGCGGCGCACCCGCACGGCAAGCTTGACGGCCTTGGAGACGTATGCGGCGGCACCGAGCTCCGACGGCGTGACGCGGAGCTTCCGGCTCTCCGAGACGACGAGGGTGATCGGCTTCTGGAAGCGCTCCTCGACCAGCTCGCGCGCCTCGGGCGCGGTGAGCCCGCCCACGAGCAGGCCGCCGATGGTGACGCCCGGCTGGATCAGCTTCGGGCCAGTTGGCAGCGGCGGGAGCGTGGTCGTCGGCGGCGGCTCGGTCGTCGTCGGCGGAGCGGTCGTGGTCGGAGGCGTCGTCTCGTCCGCCGAGGCGATGGGGACGAGCGCAATGAAAATGGCGACTGAGCAGGGAAGAACGGCGGCTGTTGCCAGTCGGCGCATCGGCGGTGAGTGTATCCGGCGGGCTGGTCGACGAAGGTGAACGATCTGTTATGTGCGGACCGCAGCGAAGATCCGTGGATCGTTCGTGATCACGCCGTCGACCCCTGCCTCGACGACCCGCTCGAGCTCGGCCGGGTCGTCCACCGTCCATGCGAGGACCGGCGCCCCGAGCGCATGCGCTCTTGCGACCGAGCGCCGCGTGACGAGCGCGTGCTGCAACATCAACGCCGTCGCGTCCGCGCGCCGCAGCATGCGCGGCACGAGGGTCGGAACGACCGCGCGGAGCGAGGCCAGCCCGGCCCGCACGACCGGTCGCAGCACCGGGCGCCGCGAGACGCCGTAGCGATCCTCCGGATAGGTGAAGCCGATCCGCACCGACGGCGCGTCACGCGCAACCGCGCGCAGGCTCGGCACATGGAACGAGGAGACGACCGTGCGACGGTCGAGCCCGAAGCGGCGGAGGGCGGCGGCGAGCTCGTCCAGGCGCGTCGTCAGCTTCAGATCGACGTGGAGCCCGACCTCCTGCGCCTCGTCGACGAAGAATGCGAGCGCCTCCTCGAGCGTCGGGAGCTCGGGCGCGAGCTCGCGGAGCTCGTCGAGGGAGCGCGCACGCACGGATCCCTCGGCCGCGCCGTGGCTCACCTCGTCGAGCCGGTCCGAGTGGGCCAGGACCAGCGGCCCGCGCGGAAGATCGAGGACGTCGAACTCGACGAGGTCGACACCGTGCGCGATCGCCTCGCGAAAGGAGCGGAGCGTGTTCTCCGGGGCGAGGTGCGCGGCTCCGCGATGACCGATCCTGAGCACCGCGCCGTCGCCGCGGCGGAGATCGATCATGCCGTCCCCCGCCCCGCCCTCCGGGCCCACCACCAGGCGAGGGGAGCCAGGACGAGGGCCTGGGCGACCGTGATCGCCGCGGCGAGACGCGAGACGTCCTGCCAGAACCGGTCGGGATAGAGCCTGATCAGGGTGTCGGTGTTCGAGAAGCGCCACGAGTCGCCCTGGAAGAACACCTCGTGGAAGCGCGTGAAGAAGTCCTCGAACCCGAGCAGGATGAAGGGCACGGCGAGGACGGCGATCGCGAGCGTGAGGAGCGCGCCCCCGAGGAGGCCGCGCGGCACGACCGCGCGAAGCCGTGTTCGGGCGAGCCCGAGCGCGAGCGCGGCGATGACGAGCGCCGCGACCAGCTGCCCGCGCAGCACCGCGCCGAACAGCGTTCGCACGTCCTGCATGTGCGACAGCTCCCGCTGGTCGAACGCCTGAGACCCGTCGGGCAGCGTTGCCCGCTCGAGCAGGACGATTCCCTCGGATCCGGGCCGGATCGACTCGAGGCCCGTGAGGGCGAGTGCCTCGCGCTGGTCGTGGGTGAGCCCGTACCGGTCCTGCGGAAAGCCGCCGCGGCCGAGCTCCCAGCGGACGAACGTGTCGGTGGCGAGGACACGGAAGCCGTTCACGATGAGCATCGGCGGAACGACGACGGCGATCAGCACGACGAGCGCGGTCGTCGCGACCCGCTCCGCGGGCGAGGCACGTCGCGAGCCGGGCGGGTCGTGTGCGGACGAGGCGAGCCCCGCCTACAGCCCGAACAGGCGGCCGACCTCGCGCCAGGTCGTCAACGCCAGGAGGACGCAGGCGGCCACGAGCAGGACGAGCACCACCCAGAAGCGCGCGCCCGCCCGCTTCGTCCGCCGGCGATGCTCGACGCGGGCGCGGCGACGCGCCCGATGCAGGTGATACGAGCGTCTGACGGCGTCCGGATCGAGCGTCGGCGCCTCGTCGGGCCCGAGCGCGCCCGCGACCCCCTCCCGCGCCGCCTCGCGTACGTCTTCGGCCACGCACGAAGCATACGACCGCAACGCGGTGTCGGCGCGTCGGAGATACTGTGCCGCGATGGTTATGCGAGAGCGGCGCTTCGACCCCGGGGTCCTCGGCCTCGGCGACGGGCTCGGCCTCGTCGCGGGTGTCGTGCTGGCCGTCTCGTCGTTCACGGGCTGGTACACCGGCCAGGGCGAGGGTGTCACGATCTCCGTCCTCGGCTGGAACACCGGGATCCTCGGCAAGCTCGTGCTCTTCGTCGGCCTCGCGGTCGTCCTCGTGCTCCTCCTGCGGGAGCTCGGGATCGAGCCGCCCGCGACGCTCCCCCAGAGTCTCGTGACCATCGCGCTCGGCTCGCTCGCGACGATCTTCGTGCTCGTCCGCGTGATCTCCGTGCCCGACGACTTCTTCTTCGCCAACCGCGGCATCGGCCTCTGGATCAGCCTCGTCGCAGCGATCGCCGTGATCGTGGCGGGGTTGTTGCAGGCGACCGAGGAGCTGTAGGCCGGGCACTTCGCCTCGCGAAGTGCTCTCACACCGCTACGGCTCCGTCTGGGGCAACGGCTCGAGGGTGCGGACAAAGGTCTGCGTGCCGCCGGGGACGGGGCGGTCGTCGAGCGCGAGGCCGAGGGCGACGCCGAGGGCGAACAGCACGGCGGCGCCGACGACGACGGCCAGCACACGGGGCCAGAGGCGGCTGCGTCGGGGCGCACGGCGACGGTTGGCCGCCAGCGGATCGCTCGTCACGGGGTGTAGTCCTGCGCCTGCCGGCTGTAGGTGTGGAACGCCGCGTCGCCCGCCAGGCTGACCGTTCGCGCCCATCCCCTCGACGCGGCGCGCTCCTCGACCACCTCGCGCAGCCAGCGCTCCGAGCCTGCGTACGCGGACGCGAGCTCGGCCAGCGTGAACGTCGTCCCGACGCGGCGGCGCAGCTCCTCGAGGATCGCATCGTGCTGCGCGTGGAGCGCGTCGGCACGGGCGGGATCCCGCGCCTCCTCCTCGAAGCGCCGATTGCCGTCCCCCCACTCGCGGCGGGCCGCCGAGACCGTCGTCATCCGCGCGAGGCGTCGTCGGTGCAACACCGCTCCGGCCATCGAGCCGGGATCTCGGCGAGCACCGCCTCTCCGAGCCGGTACCCGGGGCACGCCATGGCGAAGGCGACGTGCGCATGGAGGCACTTGAGCGCCGTCGGCGTGCGGGAGCCGCCGATACCGAGATCGAGCGACGCCCCTGCGTCGGTCCCGCGGTCGCCCGCCGCAAGCTCCCGACGGATGCGTCGCTGCTCGTCGGTCGCCCGCTCGAGGTCGTCGCGTAGCGACGTGTCGGCCGCCACCGCGGCGCTCCAGCGTTCGACCCCGCCGGCGGCCTCGAGCCGGGAGACGGCGGCGACGAGGTGGCGGCACGTGAGGTAGTACGTCGTCGGGAACGGCTCGCCGTCGGGCCCGTAGGGGTCCTGCTCGGTCACGGCAGGCAGCCCCCACGGGCAGCGGGCGACGACCCGCCGGAACGTTCGCGGCTCTCGGCCGAGCTGACGGGCGACGGCGGCACGATCGTCCACGCCGTGACGGTAGCGCTCAGCCTTCGTGGCGGCGCTGCCAGGCGGCCGTGCCCTTGACGATGAAGAGGTGCTCGCCGGGCCGGACGTAGCCGATTCGCCGCGCGGCGCGGGCCAGCTCGTCGAGGCTCGTGGCGCGCTCGAGGCGCGCCGTCACGCGCGCCCGCTCGGCCCGGAGGGTCGCCACCTCGGCGCGGCGCTCGTCCAGCTGGTTGCGCGTCTCCATGTACGAGGCGATCGGACGGACGTAGAGGAACCCGACGACGCCGAGCACGACCACGGGAAGCAGCCACCGCGGCGCCCTCCGGCGCCGCACACGCGTGCGCTTCGACTTCCCCTTCCCGGCCACGGCGCCTCTCTTCGCCGTCGCTTCCCCGGCCCCTGCGCCGCGAGGCCCGCGCCGCGAGCGCGGGCGAGCGTTTCCCTACGCGATGTCGACCTTGATGACGTTGGTGCCGCCGGGGATGTTCACCGCAGTGCCGGCAGTGATGACGAGCCGCTCGCCCGGCGCGACGATCCCCGACTCGCGGGCGGCGTTGATCGAGCGCGCCCAGAGGTCCTCGACGTCGGTCGTCTCGGGGATGTCGATCGGCGTGACGCCCCACTCGAGCGCCATGTGCCGGAGCGACTCCATCTTGTGCGTGAGCGCGAGGATCGCCCGCTGGGGCCGGAGGCGGGCGACGGCCGAGGCCGTGCGCCCCGTGAACGTCGGGACGAGGATCGCCTTCGCGGAGAGCGCCTCGGCGACGTCGCACGCGGCGTTCGACATGGCCTGGTCGATCGTCGGAGCGTCGCTCGCCTGCGGCGTCTCGTGGCGGTAGCCGAGATGCGGCTCGACCGCGAGGGCGATCCGGTCCATCACTGCCACCGCCTCGACGGGGTAGTTGCCGACTGCGGTCTCGCCGGAGAGCATGATCGCGGAGGTGCCGTCGAGGATCGCGTTCGCGATGTCGGACGCCTCCGCCCGGGTCGGCTCCGGCGAGTGGATCATCGACTCGAGCATCTGCGTCGCGGTGATCACCGGCTTCGCCCGCTCGAGTGCGTGGAGGATGATCCGCTTCTGGAGCAGCGGCACCTCGGCAGCGCCGATCTCGACGCCGAGGTCGCCCCGGGCGACCATCACGCCGTGCGACTCCTCGAGGATCGCGTCGAGCGCCGCGACCGCCTCGGCCTTCTCGATCTTCGCGATCACCCAGGCCTGCGACGACCGCGCCTCGATCAGCGTGCGGAGCGTCTTGACGTCGGCCGCCGAGCGGACGAACGAGAGCGCGACGTAGTCGACGCCGAAGTCGAGCGCAGCGTCGAGGTCGTCGAGGTCCTTGCGCGTGATCGAGGGGATCGGCAGCGGCACGCCGGGCAGGTTGACGCCCTTGTGCGCCCGGACCACGCCGCCGACGATCACGTCGCAGCGGGCCCGTCCCCGCTCGACCTTCACGACCCGGAGCTTGACGAGCCCGTCGTCGATGAGGACGTCGTTTCCCGGCTGCAGCACGGATCCGAGCACGGCGGGGCTCACCGGGAGGTCGTCGGCGTGCGCGGCGTCCTCACCGGCGATCACGACGGAGCCGCCGTCGGCGAGCTCGATGTCCGCGTCGAGATCGCCGACCCTGAGCTTCGGCCCCTGCAGGTCGGCGATCAGGGCGATCGGCCGGCCGGAGGCGGCCTCGGCCTCTCGCACGAGCTGCGCGCTCCGGGCGTGGTCCTCCCGCGTCCCGTGCGACAGGTTGAGGCGCGCTCCGTCCATCCCGGCCGCGATCAGCGCGGCGAGCGTCTCGAGGTTCGCCGAGGCAGGCCCGATGGTCGCGACGATCTTCGTGCGGCGCGTGTGTCCGGTCACGGCGGTCAGATTAGTCCCCCTCGGCTTCGGCGGCGGGCGGCGTCAGGCGGCTGCGCGCGGAAACGCGGCCCAGCCGGGGTACGAGGCCTCGCCGGCCAGCTCCTCTTCGATCCGCAGGAGCTGGTTGTACTTCGCGACGCGGTCGGAGCGCGTCGGGGCCCCGGTCTTGATCTGGCCGGCGTTCGTCGCGACGGCGAGGTCGGCGATCGTCGCGTCCTCCGTCTCGCCCGAGCGGTGGGAGATGACCGCGCGATACCCGCTTCGGTGCGCGAGCTCGACGGCGTCGAGCGTCTCCGTCAGCGTGCCGATCTGGTTGACCTTGATGAGGATCGCGTTCGCCACGCGCTCCTCGATCCCACGCCGGAGGAAGTCGACGTTGGTGACGAAGAGATCGTCGCCCACGAGCTGCACGCGGCCCCCGAGCCGGTCGGTCAGCGTCTGCCACCCCTCCCAGTCGGACTCCCCGAGCCCGTCCTCGATCGAGACGATCGGGAACCGGTCGCAGAGGTCGGCCCAGAGATCGATCATCCCCGACGTGTCGAGCGTGCCACCCTGGCGCTCGAGCTCGTACGCACCCTCGTGGTGCAGCTCGCTCGTCGCCGGGTCGAGCGCGAGCGCCACCCTGTCGCGGTGCCCTGCCCGCTCTGCGGCCTCGAGGATCACCTCACAGGCGTCATAGGCGGAGCCGAGGTCCGGGGCGAACCCTCCCTCGTCGCCGACCGCGGTCGCGAGACCGCGCTCGGCGAGCAGCCGCTTGAGATGGTGGTACGTCTCGGCCCCGATCCGGAGCGCCTCCGAGAACGAGTCGGCGCCGGCGGGGACGAGCATGAACTCCTGGAAGTCGAGCGAGTTCTGTGCGTGCGCGCCGCCGTTGACGACGTTCATGAGCGGGACGGGCAGGACGTGTGCGTTCGAGCCCCCGACCCAGCGGTAGAGCGGGATACCCGCGTCGGCGGCGGCAGCCTTCGCGACCGCGAGCGACGCGCCGAGGATCGCGTTCGCGCCGAGCCGAGCCTTCGTCGGCGTGCCGTCGAGCTGGATGAGCGTGCGGTCGATCGATCGCTGGTCGCCCGCGTCGAGGCCCACGAGCGCGTCGGCGATCTCGCCGTCGACGTGGGCGACGGCCCGTGAGACGCCCTTTCCCAGCCACTCGTCCCCGCCGTCGCGCAGCTCGACCGCCTCGTGCTCGCCGGTCGAGGCGCCCGACGGCACGGCCGCCAGCCCGTACGCGCCCGAGTCGAGCCCGACCTCGACCTCGACGGTCGGATTCCCCCGCGAGTCGAGCACCTGCCGACCGTGGACGTGGACTATCTCGCTCATGGTGTTCTCCTGCTCGCGCAGGAGAACACTAGGCCCTGGCGCCGCGGTCTCGTCGCGCCGACCGGTCGTCGCCCCGGGTGAGAACGTCCGTGACTTGGGGCCTAGTGATTCTCGGCGGAGCCGAGAGCCGCTTTCGCCTGCTCGTACCAGCGCTCCTGACCCTCCAGGCCGAGCTCCGTCCAGGTCTCCCCCGCCTCGGCGGCGAGGCGCTCGGCCAGCTCGACGCGCTCGCGGAAGCGCCCCGTCGTCGCACGGAGCGCGAGCTCGGGGTCGACGTTCACGAACCGCGCGAGGTTGACGACGGTGAAGAGGAGGTCGCCGAGCTCGGCCTCGACGCGTCGGTCCGGCTCGGTCTCGGGCGCCGGCCGGCCCGCCCGCTCGAGCTCCACGAGCAGCTCGTCGAGCTCCTCCCTGACCTTGGCCGCCGGGCCTTCGAGGTCGGGCCAGTCGTACCCGACGGCCGCGGCGCGCCGCTGCGCCTTGCGGGCGAGGAGCAGGGCCGGCAGGGTCTCCGGGACGTCGTGGAAGACACCGCTCCGGCCTTCCTGCTCCGTCTTGATCGCCTCCCAGCGCTCGCGCACGCGCCCGGCGGTGCGGGCCTCGGCCTCGCCGAACACGTGAGGGTGGCGCCGGACGAGCTTGTCGTGCACCGCGCGCGTGACGTCGTCGAGATCACCCTCTCCCTGCTCCTCGAGCAGCAGCGAGAGGAAGAAGACCTGGAAGAGGAGGTCGCCCAGCTCGTCGCGGAGCTTCGCCGGATCCCCGGCGAGGGCGGCGTCGGCGACCTCGTACGCCTCCTCGACGGTGTGCGGGACGATCGTGCGTGCCGTCTGCTCGCGATCCCAGGGGCAGTCCGCCCGGAGACGCCGGGTCAGCTCCCTGAGCTCTGCGAGCGGAGCGTCCGCGCCCACGCGCGGGACGCTACCCGCTGGTCGACGTCGTCTGGTCGGTCGTCGTCGACGTGTCGGGCGGCTCGAACCCGGCGGCGTACTGGACCTTGTCCTTGTACTCCTTCTCGACGCCGGCCACCCACTTGTTGACCGCGGTGTTCTTGCTCTCCGAATCGAGCTGGGTCTTGATCTGCGCCTCGACCTGCGCGAACGGGGTGACGGAGCCCGACTTCACGTCCGAGAGGGGCTGGATCACGTGGTAGCCGAACTGGGTCTTGACCGGCTGGGAGATCTGGTTGGTCTTCAGCGAGAAGGCGGCCTTGTCGAACGGCGCGACGGTCTGGCCGCGGGTGACGGTGAGCTTGCCGCCCTGGTCCTTCGAACCGGGATCGAGCGAGCTCTGCTTGGCGAGCACGGCGAAGTCGGCCCCGCCCTCGAGCTGGGAGTAGATCCTGTCGGCCTCGGCCTTCGTCTTGACGAGGATGTGCCGGACGGAGCGAGACTCGGCCACGGCGTAGTTCGCCTTGTTCTTCTCGTAGTACGCCTTGACGTCGGCGTCCGTGACCTTCACGTCGTTGGTGACCTTGTTGTAGATCCCCTCGGTGAGGAGCTGCGAGCGGATGTCCTCGCGCAGCGTCGCCTCGGTGTAGCCCTGGTCCTTGAGGCCCTTCTCGAACTTCGTCTGGCTCCCGCCGAAGTACTGCTTCTTCACCTCGTCGAGCTTCTTCGCGATCTGCGCGTCCGTCACCTTGATGCCGAGCTGCTCAGCCTCGCGCGCGTACTCCTCGCGCTGGACGAGGAACGCGACGGCCTGGGTCTGCAGCGTCTGGTACTCGGAGGTGCCGGCTTTCGGGAACGCACGCTTCTGCGCCGTGTACGACTTCTTCGCCCGTGCGAGCAGGTCGTCGAGCGTGGACCTCGAGATCGTCGTCCCGTCGACGACGGCCACGGCATCGGACGGAACCTCGTCCGATCCACCGCACCCGGCGGCGACGACGGTGATCGCAGCGAGTGCGGCTGCGGCGAGCATGAGCGAGCGCTTCATCGAGTCCTCTTTGTAGGCGACGTCCGGTTACGGGCGAGTTACGCTGTGTTCGGGAAAGGTACGGACCTCGGCACATCCGCTCTTCGGCGTGCTCAGGCGGCCCGGCGCGCGGCAACGATAGCATCGGCCAGCGCGAGCGCTCCCTCCAGGCCCTCGGCGCGGATGGCGACCTCCTGGCGGGCGGAGGTGTAGACGGCGGTCTCTGCGATTCCCCGCAGCGCGCGGAGCTCGGACGCCGCGAGACCCACGGGCCCGACGGTCGCTCGTCCCCCGCGAAACACGAGGTAGTCGGCGCCGACGAGGGCGAGGGCGAGCTTCGCCTCCTGGATGCGAAACAGGTTCTCCACGGGCTCGGGCAGAGGCCCGTAGCGGTCCTCGGTGGCGGCGCGCAGCTCGCGGAGCTCGTCCTCGTGCTCGGACAGCGCGATCCGCCGGTGGAGGTCGATCTTGAGCGCCTCCGCCTGGATGTACGCGGCAGGCACGTAGGCGTCCACGCGCGCGTCGACCCGGACCGGGCGCACCGCCACGCGAGCCTGCCCCGAGAGCTCGGCGACCGCCTCGTTCAGCATCTCGACGTACAGCTCGAACCCAAGCGCGGCGACGTGCCCGGACTGCTCGGCGCCAAGCAGGTCGCCCGCACCTCGGATCTCGAGGTCGCGCATCGCGATCTGGAACCCGGCGCCGAGCTCGGTGTGATCGGCCAGCGTCGCGAGGCGTGCGCGCGCCTCGGCGGTGAGCTCGCTCGCGTCCGGATAGAAGAGATAGGCGTGGGCAGTGACGTCGGAGCGGCCGACCCGGCCGCGGATCTGGTACAGCTGGGCGAGCCCGAGCGCGTCGGCCCGCTCGACGACCAGGGTGTTCGCCTGCGGGATGTCGATCCCCGACTCGATGATGGTGGTCGAGACGAGGACGTCCGCGTCGCCCGCGAGGAACGCGTGCATCCGCTCCTCGAGCTCGCGTTCCGGCATCTGCCCGTGAGCGACGAGGAACCGGAGCCCCGGGCAGAGCTGCCGGAGCTTCTCGGCCGCCTCGTCGATCGTCTCGACCCGGTTGTGGAGATAGAAGGACTGCCCTTCTCGCGCGTGCTCGCGCTCGAGCGCCAGCCGCACGAGCTCCTCGTCGTACTCGCCGACCGTCGTGCGAATCGGGCGGCGCCCCTCCGGCGGGGTCTCGATGATCGAGATGTCGCGCAGCCCCGAGAGCGACATGTGCAGCGTCCGCGGGATCGGCGTCGCTGAGAGCGCGAGCACGTCGACCTCCAGGCGCAGCGCGCGCAGGAGCTCCTTCTGCTGCACGCCGAACCGCTGCTCCTCGTCGACGATCACGAGCCCGAGCTGCCGGGGGATCACGTCGCGCGAGAGGATCCGGTGCGTCCCCACGAGCACCTCCACCTTCCCCTCGGCGAACTCCCGAAGGACCGCCTTCACGTCGGCCGGCTTGCGGAAGCGCGAGACCATCTCGACGCGGACGGGGAAGTCGCGGTAGCGGTCTCGGAACGTGTTCCAGTGCTGCTCGGCGAGGATCGTCGTCGGGCAGAGGACGAGCACCTGGCGCCCGTTGACCGCGACCGTGAACGCCGCCCGCACGGCGACCTCGGTCTTCCCGAAGCCGACGTCCCCGCAGACCAGCCGGTCCATCGGCTGGGGCGACTCGAGATCCTCCTTCACGGCCTCGATCGCGCGCTGCTGGTCGTCCGTCTCGCGATACGGGAACGAGGCCTCGAGGCGCTCGATCCAGTCGCTCGAGAGGTCGTTGGCCACCCCCTCGGCGCGCTGGCGCTGCGCGTAGAGCTGCAGCAGCTCCCCTGCGAGCTCCCGCACCGACGCGCGGGCGCGCGCCTTGAGGTTGTGCCAGGCCTTGCCGCCGAGCTTCGACAGGGCGGGGGCCGTCGCGTCCGCGCCGATGTACTTCGAGAGCTTCCCGAGCTGCTCGTGCGGGACGTAGAGCCGGTCCTCTCCGCGGAACGCGAGGTAGAGGTAGTCGCGCGTGACGCTCGCGACCTCCTTCGTCTCGAAGCCGAGCAGCTTCCCGATGCCGTGGTCCTCGTGGACGACGTAGTCCCCCACCCGCAGGTCGGCGAAGCTCGCGAGCGCCCGACCGAGGCGCCGGTCGGCCCGGGGCGGTCGCTTGCGGAAGACCTGCGTGTCGGGGAGCAGGACGAGACCGAGCTCCCGCCACACGAAGCCCCGGCGGGCCGGCGCGACGGCGAACCGCAGCTCTGGCTCCGCTCCCAGCACCTCGCCGGGCTCGAGCAGCGGCGCGTCGACCTTCCGGAGCAACGCGGCCTGCCGCTCGGCCTCCCCGCGATGCGCGAAGGACACGACGACCCTGTTGCCGGCCCGCACGAAGCCCGCCAGCTCGTTCTCGGCCTCGGCGAGGCCGCGCGCGGCGACTGCGGGACGCTGCGCCTCGAAGGCGTGGGGCTGGGACTGCGGGAAGGGATCGAGCTCGGTGACCCCGTCGAGCGCCGGCGCCGGGAGCCCCTCCTCGTCCGCGACCTGCCGCACCTCGTCCGGCTGCCACACGAGGTCGGGCGGACGCCCGACGGGTGCGACGAGGTCCTTCGGCACCGCGGTCGCCCGTTCGTCCCCGTCCTCGCGAGCGAGGTCGGCCTCGACCAGGTCGGCGCGGCGCTCTGCCGCCGGATAGACGACCGCATGGTCGGCTGGATGCAGCGCCCGCTGGGTGAACGGCGAGAAGGCGCGGACCTGCTCGATCTCGTCTCCGAAGAGCTCGACGCGGAGCGGCTCTCGACCGGTCGAGGGGAAGACGTCGACGATCCCGCCCCGCACGGCGAACTGCCCGCGCTCCTCGACCCGGTCGATCCGCTCGTAGCCGGCCAGCGCGAGCCCCTCCGCGAGACCGTCGACACCGGGCTCGTCGCCCACTCGGAGCTCGAGCGGCGCCGGTCGCGCGTCGA
Source organism: uncultured Actinomycetes bacterium (assembly GCA_963786055.1). Taxonomy (GTDB): domain Bacteria; phylum Actinomycetota; class Thermoleophilia; order Gaiellales; family Gaiellaceae; genus Gaiella. The sequence goes on from CAWAXS010000031.1 coordinate 138,359, forward strand.
GCGGCGGTAGGCCCTCCGCCAGCGCCGTCACCGACGCGCAGACGAGCCCGCCGGCCGCGAGGACGTCGAGGGCGCGGTAGCGCTCGCCGACGAGGTGCGGCGGCGGCGCGAGGCCCGACTCGAGCGAGACGCCGCGGCTGGGAAGGAGAGCGACGTTGTGCAGTCCCACGAACCACCCGGCCCCGTCGGCTGCATCGCGCGCATCCGCGTCGTCGGCGAGCAGCACGAGCAGGCCGCGGCCGAGCTCCTCGTGCAGCGCGGCGAGAACGAGCGGCAGCACCGGCTCGGAGACCCGCGCGCGCGTCGGCAGCGCGCGCGCGAACGCCTGGAAGCGCTCGTGCCGGCGCAGCTCGCCGACGAACGAAGCGAGCGCCGCGTCGACGTGGGTGCCGGCCTGGTCCATGGGAACGGCGGGGATCGCGCCCCGCGGGGCCATGGTACTCGGCGACCGGACTGCCAAGACGGGCGCCGACGGGACGTCATCAACCACCCCCAGGGGCACCCCCGGTGCCCTGATGCCACGCTATCGCCGAAGGTGTGACGCGTGGGTGCCGACTCTGTGTCGAGAGTGCGCCGCCTGCCGTCGCGATCAGCGCGCCGTTGGCTCTCGGCGACGGCCCACGGGACCGAGGACGGGAGCATCGAGGCCGGAGACGAGATCCGCGCCGGCCGTGCTGTCTGGGCCCCGCTCGGCGACCCGATCGTCACAGGCGTGGTCTCACCCGGGCCCGGAGCCTGTCCGCTGACTCTCCCGAGTCGCCTCAGTTGAAGCGGCGCTGGGTCTCGTCGAGCCCTTCGGCGACGAGCAGCTCGACGGCGTCGGAGGCGCGCCCGACGATCGCTTCGACGTCGTCCTCGGGCGCGAACGGCGAGAGGACGTAGTCGCCGACCGGACGCGGGTCACCGCGGCCCGGTCGCCCCACGCCGACACGCAGTCGGAGGAAGTCCTGTGTGCCCAGTCGACCGGCGATCGAGCGAAGCCCGTTGTGCCCCGCCAGGCCGCCGCCCAGCCGCGCCTGCAGCCGTGCCGTCTCCAGGTCGACGTCGTCGTGGACGACGAGCACCTGGCCCGGAGGAAGCTTGTAGAAGGCGGCGGCCGCCTGGATCGAGGCGCCCGACTCGTTCATGTAGGTCTCGGGCTTGAGGAGCACGAGCTTCTCGTCGCCGACCCTCACGTCGGCCAGACGCCCGCGGAACTTCCCCTTGAACGACCCGTGATGACGGCGGGCGAGCTCGTCGACGACCATCCAACCGACGTTGTGGCGGTCACGAGCGTGCTCGGGGCCTGGGTTTCCGAGACCGGCGACGAGGAGATCCAACGATGCTCCGTCCTCTCCCCTGCGGAAGAGGCGCACGGGTCACTCCGTGTCGGTCGCTGCGCTCTCGTCCGAGGCCTCTGCCGCGGCCTCGCCCTCGGCGGCCTCGCCGGCCTCGCCCTCGGCGGCCTCGGCGGCCTCGGCTTCCTCGAGCTCGGTGATCCCACGCGGCACGGAGCAGGTCGCCAGCACGAGCTGCGGGTCGTCGAGGAAGGTGACGCCCTCGATCGCGGCGAGGTCCTCGACACGTACGGTGCCTCCCACCTCGAGCGCGGAGATGTCGGCGTCGACGTGCTCGGGAATGCCGGTCGGCAGCGCCTCGACCTGGATCTCGCGCGTGACCTGCTGCACGCTGCCGCCCACCTTCGACCCGGGCGCCTCGCCCACGAGCTGGACGCTCACCGTCGCCTGGATCGGCCGGTCGAGCCGCACCTCGTGGAAATCGACATGCGTGAGCGTGCCGCGGATCGGATGGCGCTGGAAGTCCTTGAGGACCGCATGATGCGGGGTCGTCTGGCCCTCGATCACCACGTCGACGATCGCGTGGAGGCCCGACGGCCCGGTCAACGCCGTCCGAAGCTCGCGCTCCTTGACGACGATCGCGCGCGCGTGACCCTTCCCGTAGAGGACACCGGGCACCAGCCCCTCTTTCCGGAGGCGGCGGACGCGACGCGAGCCGACCTGGTCGGCTCCGCGCTCGGAGACCTCGAGTGTGACGCGATCGCTCGACATCGGCGGAGGATTGTAGCCGAGGCCCGACGTCGGCCGGTGGCAGCCGTGGCCGCCGATCCGTCGCCCATTGTGCCCCCGGGCGCGGTGTCCTAATACGTCGGATTCTCGGCCACGACGATCGCGATGTAGGCGAGGAGGAGCACGACGACCGCCGCCGCGAGGAGGAGGACGACGAGTCAGGCTCTGCGCACGGGACGAGCATTGGGCTGCGACAGCCGTGAGCACCCCCGGCCGGATGACTCGGAATGTCGACGAGCGACGGCCTCTCCAGGATGCCCAGGCAGCTCACGTTCTCGCGGCAGGAACCCCTGGTGGAAGCGCGCGATCAGAGGTCGAGCCGGCGGCCGAGCGCGTCGTGGGCCTCGAGCTGCACGGCGGCTGCCGCCGACGAGCGAAACGTGTCCGAGAAGAACGCGAAGACGACCGCATCGCGAGGGGGCTCTCCCTCATTCGCCGGAAGCCGCCGCCGCAGGGTCGCCTCCTCCGCGAAGCCGAGCACGCGCGGAACCCGAAGGCTCGCGTCGTTCGCGGGGTCGACGTGGATCTCCACCCGGTCGACGCCGCAGACGCCGAAGGCGACCTTCGTGAGCGCTGCAGCCGCCTCGCGCGCGAAGCCTCGACCAATCCGCGAGGCGCGAATCCAGTAGCCGATCTCCAGCGCACCCGGCCCGATCCTCGTGTGGAGCCCCGAGCCGCCGACCACCTCGCTCTCGTCGCGCGCGAGGATCCCGTACACGAAGTCCTCGCCGAGATCGAACCGCCCTCGGAACCGTCGCAGCAGGTCGACCTTCACCTCGAGCGACGTGGGCTCGTGGGCGACCCAGGGCATCCAGGGGCGAAGGTGCTCGAGGCTCGTATCGAGCGCCTCCTTCAGGCGCGGCGCGTCGCGCGGCTCCCAGCACCGGATCGTGAGGCGGTCGGTGCGGATGAGGTAGGGCGGCGGTGGATGCTCGACCGGGCCCACGCCGTGTCGCTCAGCCCTCGACGCCGACCAGGTCGTCCGGCCAGCCTGCATCGGCGACCGCAACGAGCGGCAGCACGACGACCCGCACTAGAACAGCTGGTTCTCGCCGCCGAAGATGGCCGAGACCGAATCGTCGCTGAAGACGTTGATGATCGTCTCGGCCAGGAGTGCCGAGACGGTGAGGACCGTGAGGTTCTCGGGTGCCTCGCGCGGGTCGATGGGAACCGTGTCCGTGACCACGATCCCGGTGATGTCCTCGGCTCCGGCGAGCCGTTCGAGGCCCTCGCGGCTCAGGAGGGCATGGGTGACGTAGACCCAGACCTCACGCGCGCCGTGCTCGCGGAGCGCCCTGGCCCCGGCGATGAGCGTTCCGCCCGTGGTCGTGACGTCGTCCCCGACGATGCAGATCTTGTCGTGGACACGCCCCGTCACCTCGGTGACGGCGGCCTGCTCGTGGGCCGGCCGCGTCTTGTGCATGACCGCGAACTCCGCCTCGAGCATCTCGGCGAACCGCACCGCCACCTTGGCACGGCCGGCATCCGGCGCGACGGAGACGACACCGTCTCCGAACAGGCCGAGATCCCGGAAGTGCCGCGCGAACAGCTGCTGCGCGGTCATGTGGTCGACAGGGATCGTGAAGAAGCCCTGGATCTGGCCGGCGTGCAAGTCCATCGTCAGAAGCCGGTCGACGCCTGCGAGCTGGAGCATGTCCGCGACGAGCCGGCCGGAGATCGGCTCCCGGGGCTTCGCCTTCCGGTCCTGGCGCGAGTACGCGAACCACGGGATCACGGCCGTGATCCGCTTCGCCGAGGCGAGCCTCGCGGCCTGGATCATCAGCAGGAGCTCCATCAGGTGCTGGTCGACCGGCGGGCTGCCCGTCTGGACGAGGAAGACGTCGGCGCCGCGGATGGACTCGCAGTAGCGCACGTAGGTCTCGTCGTTGGCGAACGTCTTCAGCTCGATCTCGCCGAGGTCGACGCCGAGCCGCTCCGCGATCCGCTCCGCGAGCACCGGGTGCGAGCGGCCGGAGAACACCATCAGCCGCTTCTGGGGCGTCAACGGGAGGGCGTGGCCGGGCTTCAACGACGGCTCCAGCGGAACCTGCTCGAGCCCGGGCAGCGCCTGCTCAATCGTCCCTGCGTCCACCGCGGCCTTCCTTGACGACCTGTCTCGGGCGGGAACTCGACGAGGGCGTTTTCCGGGACGTCCTCGGTCACGACCGAGCCGGCGGCCGTCCACGCATCGTCTCCCAGTTCGACCGGAGCAACGAAGACAGTATCGACCCCGATCCTGACGTCACGCCCGATCGTCGTGCGGCCCTTGGGCCGACCCTGCTCGTGGGGGAAGTTCGCCGTGATCGAGCCTGCGCCGACGTTCGTGCGGTCCCCGACGTCGGCGTCTCCGAGGTACGCGAGATGGGGCACCTTCGTGCCCTCGCCGAGCCGGGTGTTCTTCAGCTCGACGAACGTGCCTGCCTTGGAGGATGCCCCGAGCACTGCGCCGGGGCGAAGGTAACAGAACGGGCCGACCAGGGCCTCCGGTCCGATCGTCGCGTCCACGGCGACCACGTGCGGCCCGACCTGGGCGCCTGCGGCGACGCTCGTCGCCCCGCGCAGGACGGTGAACGGGTGCACCACCGCGTCCGGCTCGAACCTCACGGTCGGCTCGATCCAGGTCGATCCGGGGTCGACGATCGTGACGCCCGCGAGCATGTGATCCCGGTTGATGCGGTCGCGAAGCGACGCGGTCGCCGCTGCGAGCTCGACCCGGCTGTTGACGCCCTCGGCCTCCGCGGCGTCGGGCGCGACGTGCACGCCGACTCGCAGGCCCGACTCGACGATCCCGCGGACGGCGTCGGTGAGGTACAGCTCGCCCTGCGCATTCGCGGCGCCCAGCCCCTCCAGTGCGGGCCAGAGCGCGTCGGCGCGGAACACGTAGATCGAGGAGTTCGCCTCGCGTACCGCGAGCTCGTCGGGCGACGCGTCCGCCGCCTCGACGATCGCGACGAGGTCGCCGTCCCCGTTGCGCAGGATCCGCCCGTAGCTGCGAACGTCGTCGGGGACGAACGAGAGCACGGTCGCGGCCGCGTGCCAGCCGCGATGCGCCTCGAGCAGCCCTGCGAGCAGGTCGCTCGTGAGAAGCGGCGTGTCGCCCGAGAGGACGAGGATCTCCTCGGCGTCGCCGAGCGCTCCCCGCGCCGAGCGCACGGCGTCACCGGTGCCCAACGGGCGCTCCTGCACGGCGACGTCCACGTCCTCGAAGGCCGTCGCGGTGTCGGGCGACGCGACGACGACGAGCGGCTCCGGGCCGAGCGGGCGGGCCGCCTCGACGACCCAGTCCACCATGCGACGCCCCAGGATCGGGTGCAGGTGCTTCGCGAGCGAGGAACGCATTCGCGTTCCGAGCCCTCCGGCCATCACGACTGCAGCGAGTCTCGTCGGCATCACGGGATTTCGATGGCTGGGGCGCCAGGATTCGAACCTGGGATCACGGGACCAAAACCCGTTGCCTTACCGCTTGGCCACGCCCCAGAGCAAGGGACGGCCAGTCTACCCACGTGCCCCCGACGGCACGGGGTACGCCGTGGGCCTACTGCCGGTCGAGGAGCAGCGCGACGAGCGCGAGCGCGGCGCAGGCAACGACCACGACGGCCGTGAGCACCACGAGCGCGCCCGCCAGGACGGGGACGAGCACCACGACCAGCTGCGAGACGGCAGCCGTCCACGTAGCGACACGCACGTCCGCGCTCTCGTGCTCCCTGCCCCAACCGACGTATGCCGCGAGCGCGCCGAGGGCGAGCACGACGATCAGCCACCACGGGATCGCGCCCGCGAGCACGAGGATCCCCTCGATCGCCGCGATCGCGAGGGCGACCTTGTAGCGGTTGTGCCGGATTCGACGGGCGAGACGGCTCTCCCCGTGCTCGATCAGGAGCTGGCTCGCCATGCGCTGAAGGTATCAGCCGGGACGCGCGATCCAGGTCGTCGCGCGAGGGCCGAGCACGGCCGCCGCTCGCACGGCCTCCGCCGAGTCGGTGAACAGCCCGTAGACCACGGGGCCGGCGCCGGTGACGTCCGCACGGAACGCTCCGAGCTCTCGCAGCTCGTCGGCCAGCGGCGAGGATCCCAGGTCGTTCGAGGGAAAGAGGGCGAGATCGGTAACCGTCCGGATGCGCGCGAGCGCCTCCCGGAGTGCGGTCCCGCGCGCGTCGAAGCCGTGCTCGCCCCCGCGTCTGTCGAACGCGGCATACACGTCCCTCGTCGAGGCCTTCACCGCGCCCTGGGGCAGCGCCAGCACGACGACGTAGTCGCGCGGCAGGTCGATCGGCTCCAGCATCGTTCCGTCTCCCGTGCCGAGCTGCGCCCCACGGTGGAGGAAGAACGGGACGTCCGCGCCAAGCGAGGCGCCGAGCCGCTCGAGCGCCTCGAAGGACAGGGGCTCGTCGAGCAGGTCGTTCGCGAGCTCCAGTGCGGCCGCCGCGTCGCTCGACCCACCACCGAGCCCGGCAGCGACGGGAATCCGCTTCTCGATGCGCGCCTCGAAAGGCGGTGCTCCGGCGGCGGTCTGCGTCAGCGCCCCGAGTGCCGCAGCCACCAGCGTGTCGTCCTCGAAGCCGCCGACGCGCGTCGACCCGGCGCGCCGGACCGAGATGGCGTCGTGGAGGGACAGCCGCTCGAGGACGGTGACGACCTCGTGCTTGCCGTCGCTTCGAAGCGGCCCGACGACGAGCGCGAGATTGAGCTTCGCCGGAGCCTCCACGGTGCGCCACTCGCTCATCGCCGGAAGGCCTCCGCAAGTCGGACGAACTCTTCGGGGGACAGTGCCTCCGCACGGACGTCGGCAGGTCGTTCGATCACTGCGAGCGCAGCGACCGCCTGCTCGCGCGACGCGACGCCTGCGAGGGCGAGCGCGTTGGCGAGCGTCTTGCGCCGATGCCCGAAGGCGCCGGTGACGACGCGCAGGACCCACTCTGCATTCGGCGGTGCGGCGATCCGCTCGAACGCGACGAGGGCCGAATCGACCTTGGGCGGGGGCCGAAAGACCGTGGGCGAGACGGCATGGAACCCCGTACGGCGTGCGTGGAGCCGCACGAGCACGGACACGGCCCCGTACGCCTTCGTGCTCGGCTCGGCGAAGAAGCGGTCGGCGACCTCGCGCTGCACCATGACGCACCACGAGCGAAGGGCCGGGACGCGCGTGAGCGTCTCGGCGACCACCGGTGTCGCGACGCTGTAGGGCAGGTTGGCCACGAGCTTCGAAGGCGGTGGGGCGAACGCACCCAGGTCGATCGCGAGCGCATCCCCGAACACCAGGTCGATGTTCGCACGGCCGGAAAGGGCGTCGCGGAGGGGGCCCTCGAGCTCCCGGTCCACCTCGACGGCGTACACGTGCCGGACGCGGTCGGCGAGGTAGGTCGTGAGCACCCCGAGCCCCGGACCGACCTCGAGCACGACGTCGTCCGCGTCGAGGCCGGCAAGCCGGCCGATCACACCGAGGAGGTTGCGGTCGACGAGGAAGTGCTGGCCGAGCGCCTTCTTCGGGGTGACCGGGCTCACGCGCGATCGAGCCCGAAGAGCGTGCTCGCGTTCTCGTCGATTCGCGCCTCGAGCTCCTCCTCGGTCTCACCGCGCACGGCGGCGAGCGTCGCGAGCGTGTGCATCACGTGCATCGGCTCGTTCCGCTGTCCGCGCACGGGCTGGGGCGCGAGGTACGGGCTGTCCGTCTCGGCGAGGATCCTGTCCGCGGGAACGCGTGCCGCCGCCTCGCGGAGCAGACTCGCCTTCGGATACGTGACGTTCCCGGCGAACGAGACGTAGTAGCCACGCTGGAGCGCCGGCTCCAGCAGGTCGGGCTCCGAGAAGCAATGCAGGACGACCGCTCCGCCGAACGCAGCAAGTGCGGCCGCCGTCTCGGCGCTGGCCTCACGGCTGTGGATCACGACCGGCAGCCGGAGCTCCTCGGCGAGCCCGAGGTGGGCGTCGAACAGGGCACGCTGCTCGGGCAGCGTGCCGGCCCCGTGGTGGCCGTCGAGCCCCGTCTCCCCCACGGCGACGACCCGCGCACGCTCCAGAAGCCCCCGGAGGTCGTCGATCCGGTGCGCCTCCGCGGTGGCTGCCTGGTGGGGGTCGATCCCGAGCGCGGCGAACACGCCCGGCAGCGACTCCGCGATCGCGAGCGCCCGCCGACACGAATCGATGCCGGTCCCGACGGTGACGACGCGCGTCACGCCTGCGTCCCTGGCTCTTGCGAGGAGCTCGGCCGGCTCGTCGTCGCACGCGTCGAGGTGCGCGTGCGTGTCGATCACGCCGCCGGCGTCGGCTCGTCGACGCGCGGGAAGAGAGGCACGGCCGGCTCCAGGCCGTCGACCGCCTGAGCCCGTCCGTAGGCGACCTCGGCCCACTCGATCGTCGAAGGCTGACGCAGCGCGGCGAGAATCCGCTCGGACGTTTCCGGAAGATAGGACGCGAGGGCGACGGCCACGGCGCGCAGCCCGTCGACGAGGTCGTAGAGCACGCGGTCGAGCTCCTCCGCACGCGACTCGTCCTTCGCGAGCTGCCAGGGCGCCGACACCTCGACGTGGCGATTGAGGCCGCGTACGACCTCCCAGATCCGCTCGAGCGCCCCCGTCAGGTCGAAGGCGTCGAGGCGTGCGGCGACGTCGCCCGCGAGTGGCTCGAGGATCGCGGCGATCTCGGAGTCGGTGGACGGGACGGCAACGAGCCTGCCATCCCGGTATCGGGCGACCATCGCAGTCGTCCGGGAGAGGAGATTGCCGAGGTCGTTCCCGAGCTCTCGCTCGTAGCGCTCGCGCACGCCCTCGACCGACGCGACGCCGTCCTGGCCGAACGACACCGAGCGAGCGCACCAGAACCGCACGGCATCCGCGCCGTACACGTCGACCAGGTCGAGAGGGTCGAGGACGTTCCCGAGCGACTTCGAGATCTTGCGATCGTCGAGCAGGAGATACCCGTGCACGAAGAGCTGGCGCGGCACGTCGTACCCCGCCGCGAGCAGCATCGCCGGCCAGTAGACGCAGTGGAACCGCAGGATGTCCTTGGCCAGCAGGTGTCGCGCGACGGGCCAGAACCGGGGCACGAGGTCCTCGCCCGGTCTCGCGTACGACAGGGCGCTCAGGTAGTTGACGAGCGCGTCCGCCCAGACGTACGCGACCTGGTCCGTGTCCCACGGGATCGGGATCCCCCAGGACAGGCCCTCACGACTGATCGAGAAGTCCTGCAGCCCGCCCTCGATGAACGACCTCGCCTCGTTCGCGCGGAACCCCGGCAGGACGAAGTCGGGCCGTTCGTCGTAGATCGCGAGCAGCTGCTCCTGATAGGCCGAGAGGCGAAAGAACCAGTTGCGCTCCTCGATCCACTCGGGCTCGATGTCGTGCTCGGGGCACTTCCCGTCGACGAGCTCCGCCTCCGTCTTGAACGCCTCGCAACCCACGCAGTAGAGCCCGGCGTAGACATCCTGGTAGATGTCTTCGCGACCGTTGTCCCGGATCCGGAGCAGGAACTCCTGGACGAACCGCTTGTGCCCGTCGTCGCTCGTGCGGATGAAGAAGTCGTTGGAGACGCCGAGGCGGGCGGGGAGCGCCCGCCACGCCTCGACGATGCGATCGGCGTACTCCTGCGGCTCGAGACCCTGCTCCTCGGCCACGCGTGCCACCTTCGACGCATGCTCGTCGACCCCGGTGAGGAGGAACGTGTCACGGCCGCGCTGCCGCTGATGGCGCGCGAAGACGTCCGCGGCCACGGTCGTGTAGGCGTGCCCGATGTGCGGGGTGGAGTTGACGTAGTAGATCGGCGTGGTGAGGTAGTACGACTCCATCTGCGCCGATTCTACGGGCGACCCTCGTCGCGGCCCCGGCTGCCAGGAGGACCAGGAGAGCGACGCCCGCCGCGAGCACGGGCGCCGGCGGACGACCGCTCAGGACAGCGTGACCGGGAAGCCGCTGGGCCTCGGCGTGCTCCGCGCGGGTGCGGTCGACCGAATGAGCCGGCACGGGGCGCGTTGCCCGGTCGGCCACCTTCGCCACCGGAGGCCGGCCCGCGTCCCGGGCCTGATCCCGCGAGCGCGGATGGCCTTGGCCCGGGTCGACGATCGCGCGGCGCTCCGTGTGCGCCGCGTCGGCGACGTGCACGACGGCCGAACGACGTGCCCCAACGAGCGAGCTGGCAATGGCAGCCCCACCGAGGGGCGCGGGGGTCGGGCCGACATCCGGTGCCCGCGACGGACGCGACGCGGGCGACACGCCTTCCTGCGCCGCCCGAGCGGGCACGGCGGGTACTGCCGATCCGGGCGCCGCGGCGGCAGCGCCGGCACCGACGACGGTGTCGACCGTGCCGTCCCGGTGGTCAGCTCGACTCCCGCCGCAGGGATGCTCGTCGACGACCCGGTCGAGCCCGGGGATCGGACCGGCGCGGCCTGGGACGGTGACGCCGAGTCCGACGCGGCGGGAGCCGGCGTGGGCGACGACGCGACGGGCGGCGGCGCGTGCGTCGTGGACGGCGAGGCTGTCGGCGCCCCCGTGGCCGCGGCTGCGCTCGCAGGAGCCGGCGCAGGCGTCGCGTGGACGGGTGCGGGAGTCGCCTGGATCGGCGTGGGCGCCGGAGCCTGCGACGCCGGGGCCGCCGGCGGCGGTGGAGAGGCGACGACGGGCGTCGCGGGGGCCGGGGCGGATGCGGGTGCAGGAGCAGGCGAGGGCGCCGGTGGCTGTACCGGTGCCGCCGAGCGGGGTGGGAGCAGGTCGAGCGGGTCGACGTAGCCCTCGGCCTCCGACGCGACGCGAACCCCGAGGTGGACGGTGGGCACGGCGTGCTCTGCGTCACCGCTCGAGCCCATCGTCCCGACCGACGATCCCTCGGCGACCGAGTCGCCCTTGGCGACGCCGATCGAGCCGAGATGGACCAGGGTCACCGCGTACCCGTCGGACGTGAGGATCGTGACGCCGCGCCCGTAGGTCGGGAGCGAGCCGGCGAAGCTCACCGTGCCGGACGCCGGCGCGCGAACCGCGGACCCGTCGGCCCCCGCGACGTCGATCCCGCGATGCTGGCCCGCCGCGTAGGCGTCGCCGCCGAGCGTGAACGGACGGAGCACGTCGCCGTCGGCCGGCCACGACCACGCCGAGGCGGGGCCGCTCAGGCAGAGCGCCACGAGGCCCGTCGCGCCGAACAGGAGAAGACGATGCACGAAGCACCTCCTTCGTTCTCTGCGCGGGCAACGCGGGACGACGAAGGGTAGCGTGGCCCCCGGACGGCGTCAATCGTGGGATGCCAGCGACCCGCGGTACAGCTCGTTCCGGGAGACGCTCGCCAGCCGCGCGACGACGTCGGCGGCCGGGCGCCGGGCGGCGCCCGCCTCCACGAGCTCCCGCACCGCCGCGACCGCCTCGTCGAGCGCGGCTCTCCGCTCCGAGGCCTCTCCCACGACGATCGTCACCTCGCCCTTCACCGGCTCGCGAAACCGCGCCGCGAGCTCCGCAGCCGTGCCCCGGGCGATCTCCTCGAAGCGCTTCGTGAGCTCGCGACAGACGGCGGCGGGCCGACCCGGGTCGATCTCCGCGAGCACGGCGAGCGACGCGGCGAGGCGCCGGGGCGACTCGAACGCGACCGCGGCGTACGGCCAACCGCACGACTCCTCCCAGAGCGCCCGCAGCTCGGCGCTGCGGCGCGGCAGGTAGCCGAGGAAGCGGTATTGCGCCGCGACGAGACCGCTCGCCACGAGCGCCGTCTCGACGGCGCTCGGGCCGGGAAGGACCGTGACCTCCACCCCCGCGGCGAGCGCTGCCTCGACGAGCCGGCTCCCCGGGTCGTTGACGCCGGGGAGGCCGGCGTCGGAGACGAGCGCGTACGTCTCCCCCGCCCGGAGCCCCGGCAGGAGCTCCTGCACCCGACGCGCCTCGTTGTGCCGGTGGACGCTGAGGAGCCTTCGCGCGCGGATCTCGTAGCGGCCGAGGAGGACCTGTGTGCGCCGCGTGTCCTCGCAGAGCACGACGTCGGCCTCGCGGAGCGCGGCGAGCACCCGGAGCGTCACGTCCTCGAGGTTCCCGATCGGGGTGGCGCAGACCCGGAGGGGCACGCCTACCGCTCGCCGTCGAGGGCCTCGAAGCCCACGAGCCCCGCACCCACCAGGCCGGCATCGTCCCCGAGCTGCGCCTGGACGACCCGGAGCTCCTCGTCGGCCGGCTGCAGCGCCTCCCGCCGTGCGGCCGCGAGAGCCGGTTCGCGGAGCAGCTCCCAGGCCGCGATCCCGAAGCCTCCGCCGACGACCACCACGTCGGGCGCGAGGATGTTCACGAACGAGCCGATGGCCAGGCCCAGGTAGTGGCCGATCCGCTCCATCGCGGCGCGCGCGTCGGCATGACCGTCGAGAGCCTCCTGCACGAGCGTGCGGGCGTCGGCACCGTCGCCCCAGAGCTCGCGGGCCGCACGCTCGGCCGCCTCGCCGGACGCAACGGCCTCGAGGTGGCCGCGTCCATGGCAGTTCCCCTGGCAGGGCGGCCCGTCGGCGTCCACCACGACGTGGCCGAGCTCCGCCCACCCGCGGTAGAGGCGCCCGTCGAGCACGATGCCGCCCCCGACGCCGGTTCCGAGGGCCAGGGCCACGAGGTCGGTGACGCCGCGACCGGCGCCGAGGCGCCACTCCGCAAGGGCGATCGCGTTGCCGTCGTTCTCGATCCCGACGGGGACGCCGAAGCGCTCCCGGAGGTGGCGTCCCAGGTCGAGCGACTCGAGCGGCAGGTTGACCGCGCCGAGCGCGACCCCGGTCTTCCGGTCGATGTTCATCGGCACGCCGACCCCGATCGCCCCGGCCCCGTCGGCCAGAAGCCGCTCGACGAGCGCATCGAGCTCGGAGAGGAACGCCTCCTGGCCGCTCGTGGGCGTGGGCACCTCGATCGTGCGCCCGACGGCGCCGTCGCGCGCGAGCGTGCCGGCGAGCATCTTCGTCCCGCCGACGTCCACCCCGATGACCAGGTCGGGCGGCACGACGCGGCTACCATACCCGGCCTCATGCCCGCTCAGGACAAGCCGTACCGGGTCTATCGGGGCGGCAGGGTCAAGGGGCGGGTTCCGCTCACTCGACACACGTCGCCACCCCCGGCGTCGCCGAACGGGCCGCGGCCCGCCACCGCGTCGCCCAAGAAGCCGCGCCGGCCCGCGCGCTGGATCGCCCTCGGCCTCGCGCTCCTGCTCGTCCTGCTCCTCGCGTGGGGCATCGGGAGCTATCTCTCGGTCGCCAGCGGCGTCTCGTCGGCGAACGAGCGCGTCCCGGCCGGGGTCGGGCGCCTGCTGACGACCCGCGACGGCCTGCTCGTCTCGACGCCCACGACGATCCTCGTCCTCGGCACGGACGGCGGCGATCGGGCCGGTCGCGAGGGCGCGAACAGATCGGACTCGATCATGCTGCTGCGCACCGACCCCGGGAAGCGGCGGCTCGCCTACCTGTCGATCCCGCGCGATCTCCAGGTCGAGATCCCCGAGGTGGGCCTCGACAAGATCAACGCGGCGAACCAGATCGGCGGGCCGGCTCTCGCCCTGCGGACGGTCAAGGACCTCACCGGGCTCGACGTCAACCACGTCATGTTCGTCGACTTCGACCGGTTCGAGGAGCTGATCGACGCGGTCGGGGGGATCGACGTCGACGTCCCCCGGCGCATCCAGTCCAACAGGTTCGACTGCCCGTACAAGACCGCGGCGCAGTGCTCCGACTGGAAGGGCTGGCGGTTCGCGCGCGGCGTCCAGCACATGGACGGTCGCCGCGCGCTCGTCTACTCGCGCATTCGGCACAACCTCCTCAACCCCGCCGAGACCGACTTCGACCGGGCACGGCGTCAGCAGCAGGTCGTGGGAGCGACCCTCGACAAGGTCACGAGCGCCGGGACCGCGCTGAAGCTCCCGTTCGTGGGGGGCGACCTCGTCGAGCCGCTCGCCACCGACCTGGGTGCCTGGGAGCTGATGCAGCTCGGCTGGGTCTACTTCCGGGCGGACACCGGACAGGCCCTGCACTGCCGCCTCGGCGGTGACCCGGCGACGGTCGGCGGTGAGTCGGTCATCCTCGGCACCGAGGACAACGTGTCGACGGTGGCGATGTTCACGGGCCGCTCGGCCCCTCTACCGCCGCCGCGTGGCCTGCCCTACGCCCCGGGATGCGTGATCGGTGACCGTCGCGGCTGAGAGCTACGCGTCGGGCTTCGTCGTGTCCGGCTTCTTGGCGTCCGCCGCAGCGGCGGGCTTCTCCGACTTCCCGGCTCCGTCCTCGGACGGTGAGCCCCCCGAGTCCCCCTCCTTGGAGGGCTTCCGCGAGCCGCGCCCGTAGTCGGTGGCGTAGAAGCCGGACCCCTTGAAATGGACTGCAACCGGGAACAGGAGCTTCTCGACGGGCCCCGCGCCGCACGTCTCGCACACGCTCGAAGGCGGATCGCTCATCCGCTGGAAAACCTCGAACGTGTGGCCGTTCGGGCAGCGGTACTCGTAGATCGGCATCGGGCGGCCAATTTACCAGCGAAGATGCCGGAAACCCCATGACACAAGGGATCGAGGCGAGGGTGGAGGCGGCGCCGGTCGGCACGACGCGGGCCTCGCTGCGCGCGCGGGTCGAGGAGCACGCGCTGTGGATCGGAGTCGCCGGCGTGACGCTCGCCGCGGCCGCGTTCCTGCTCCACCAGCTCATGGCGTGGCCGCCGCACGAGGACGAGACGCTCGCCCTCTTCGTCGGCCGCGACTCGCTTCCCGGCGTCGTCGAGCACGTCACGCGCGACCGGGGCGGCGCGCCGCTCCACTTCCTCGTCGCGTGGGCCGTCGCTCACCTCGGGCTCGGCCTCGGCGGGCTGCGGCTCGCGTCCGCCGCCTTCGCACTCGCGAGCCTTCCGCTCGTCGCGATCCTCGGCCGGCGGCTCGCGGGACCGAGGGTCGCGCTGGTCGCGACGGTGCTCGTCGCCCCGAGCTGGCTGTTTCTCTTCCACGGGGTGTACGGCCGGATGTACAGCCTCTTCCTGCTCTGCTCGCTCGCGTGCACGCTCGCCCTGCTCGAGGCTCTGGAGCACGGCGGTCGGCGTCGATGGGGGCTGTGGGTGGTCACGGCGCTGCTCGTCGTGGCGACCCACCCGTACGGCGTGCTGCTGCTCGGCGGCCAGGCGGCGTACGTCCTCGTGTCCGGGCGGCACCGGCTCCGAGAGGCGATCGTCGCCGGAGCTTCGGTGCTCGTGCTCGGGATCCCCTTCTGGCTCACCGACCTCGTCCTCGCCGACCGGTTCGACGTCGGCGTCGGCGGCGGCGGGGAGAAGCTCGGGGGGCCGTGGGCCGTCGCGCGCTACCTCTGGCGCTCCGCCGGAGACGCGACCGCCGGCTGGTGGCCGGTGACGCTCGCGGTCCTCGCGGCGGCCGTGGCCGGGATCGTGCTCCTGCGGCGCCAGGCACGGGCGCTGATCCTCTGTCTCGTGGGCGTGACGGTGGCGGCCTTCGTGCTCGCGAGGCTCGGCGGCTCGGCGGCGCCGGAGTCACGCCACCTGATCTTCCTGGCCCCGCTCCTCGCAATCGCGGTCGCCACGTCGCTCGTCCGGGTCGGGCGACGCCTCCCGGTGCTCGCCGTCGCGTTGACCGTCGCGCTCGTGACGGTCGAGGTCGCGTGGGCCTGGCACCGGACGGCTCCCCTGTTCGAGTGGGAGCCGGACGCGCGGCAGGCCGCGAGGGCCGAAGCCGAGGCGTGGCTCGCCACGACGAGCAGCCCGGACGACGTCCTCTTCGGCTACGAGCCGCTCTACCTCGGTGCGTGGGAACGCAACCGCTCGTTCCCGACGACGGTCGTGCCGCGCGCCGACGAGCGGCTCGCCCTGCGCACCCTCGAGCGGGCCGGGGAGCTCGGCCGCGGGGTCTGGGTCCTCGACGCGAGCGAGCGGAACAACATCCGGCCCCGACTCGAGATCGAGTACCGGCTGCCGACGCCCGAGGCGGCCTTCCAGGTGCGCGCCTTCGGGCCGTTCCTCGTCCTGCGGACGGCCGAGCGAGTGCTCACGCCCGAAGCGTTCCTCTACTACTCGGCGCGCGCCCTACTCGTCGGCCAGCAGCTCGGCATCGGCGACTCGGACATCAACCTCCGCACGGTCGTGCTCGCGGCACGCGAGCTTCGCGGCTACGGGCCTTCTCTCCGCTCGCGCTCGAGCAACTCGCGGTAGCACGGCGCGCTCTCGAAGGCGCCGAGCCCCGCCTGTACCGGACGGCTGCGCCGCCGGCGCGCACGGCGGATGCCCGCGGCTACGGCGGAGGCCCCGACGAGGCTTCCGAGCACGAACGAGCGAACGGGGCTCCGGCGGCCACTCGCCTCGCGCGGCTCGTCGTCCCCGGTCATGAAACGATCGTAGGCGATGAACGTCGTCGCCCTCGGGGATCTCGTGCTCGACGTCGTCGTGCGGGTCGATGCGGAGGTGGCCCGGGGCGCGGACACGCCCGCACGGGTGTCGTTGTCGACCGGCGGGCAGGCGGCGAACGTCGCGGCGTGGGTCAGCGTGCTGGGCGGCTCCGCCCGGTGGCTGGGCAAGCGCGCGGCGGATGCCGAGGGACGACTCGCGGCGGAGCGGCTCGAAGCGCTGGGCGTCGAGCTCACAGGCCCCGTCGAGCCCACCGGCAACGGCGTGATCGTGTCGCTGGTCGAACGGGACGGGGAACGCTCGATGTTCCCCGACCGCGGTGTCGCGACCCGCCTCGAGCCGGGCGAGCTGCGACCGGCCTGGCTCATCTGTGACCACCTCCATGTCTCCGGCTATGCGCTCCTCGCCGAGCCGGTCGTCCGGGCCGCGATACGCGCGATCGACCTGGCGCGCCTGTCGGGCGCGCGCGTGAGCATCGACCTATCCTCCTGGAGCGCGATCCGAGACGCGGGCGCCCAGCGGTTTCGCGCCCTCGTGGAGTCGCTCGAGCCGGACATCGTCTTCGCGAACGAGGCGGAGAACGAGATGTTCGGCGGCCCGCTGCCGGGCATCGCGTGGATCCTCAAGCGCGGCGCGCTCGGCTGCTCGTTCGACGGCGACGACCGCCCGGCGCTCGAGGTCCCGGAGGTCGTCGACACGACCGGGGCCGGGGACGCCCTCGCCGCGGGGTGGATCGTGGGTGGGCCCGACCTCGCGCTCGAGGCCGCGGCGCGGTGCGTGCAGCGCATCGGGCCCATGCCGTGACGCCTCCGGGGCAACTCGGTCGACGGACGGTTCCGCTCCGACGCCTCCGGGTCGGTCCGGGCAGGTGCCCGAACGCGTCGCGAAATCGGCACGAAGACGGCACACCCATGGCACACAGTTCTCGATAGCGTGACCTCAGGGACACCGGGGGTGCCCCTGGGGGAGGTTGAGGGCCCTGGTGCGGTGGGGGGCACGGCATCTCCACGGCGACCGACACGAGCTCCGCGATCGGGGCCATCCCGGCCCTCGACGCAGCGCCGACGCGACGGGCTCCTCCGGCCGCTCTCCCGATGCCCCGGACGCGTCCACCCTCCGCTCGCGAAAGGGCGCAGTCTCTAGGCTCCGGCCCGTGGAGCATCTGATCCGGGTCACCGACGAGGTGCAGGCCGCGCTGGCCGAGGAGCGCGCGGTCGTGGCGCTCGAGACGACGCTCGTCGCCCACGGCTTCCCCGCGCCGTCGGGGATCGACGTCGGCCTCGCGAGCGAGGCGGCGGTCCGCGCCGCCGGTGCCACGCCGGCGACGATCGGGATCCTCGACGGGCGGATCGTGATCGGGCTCACCGCGTCGGAGCTCGAGCGGTTCACGCCGGACGCGCGCAAGGTCGGGCCTCGTGACCTCGCCGTCTGCACAATCCAGCGGGACGTCGGCGCGACCACGGTCGGGGGAACGCTCGCGGCTGCCGCCGCGGTCGGAATCCGGTTCATGGGCACGGGCGGCCTGGGCGGCGTCCACCGCGGCTTCCCGACCCCTCCCGACGTCTCGGCGGACCTCGGCGCCTGCGCGCGCATCCCGGCGGTGATCGCGTCCTCCGGGGTGAAGTCGCTGCTCGACGTGCCCGCGACGATGGAGCTCCTCGAGACCCTCGGCGTGCCCGTGATCGGGTACCGCGTGGACACGCTGCCCCTCTTCTACGCCGCAGACGGCGGGCCGCCCGTGTCGGCGCGCGCCGAGGACGCCGCCGAGGTCGCGCGCATCGCCGACGCGCACTGGCGGCTGGGCGGGAACGCGATCCTCGTCGGCCGACCGCCCGACGAGAGCCTCGACGTCGCCGGCCTGATCGAGGAGATCGTCGCCGAGGCTCACCGCACGGGCGTCACCGGCCAGGCCGTGACCCCGTTCGTGCTCGGCGCGCTGCACGAGCGGTCGGGTGGCGAGACACGCCGGGTCAACCGCGACCTGATCGTCGCGAACGCCGGGCTCGCCGCCGAGATCGCCGTCGCTTACACCACACTCTGACGATGGCCCTGTACGACACCGTCCGCGACCTCCCGCTCGTCGTCGAGGGCTACACGCTCGACGGCCACGAGTACGTCGTCAGCCCGACCTTCACCCGCAAGACGACGGTGATCAGGCTCACGGGCGGCGGCGAGGAGGGCCTCGGCGAGGACGTCACCTACGACGGCGCGGAGCAGGAGGCCCAGCAGGCGCGCGGCCCCGTGCTCCCGCTGGCGCGGGGAGTGGACGATCGACTCGCTCTCGCGCCATCTCGAGACGCTGCCACTCTTCGCGAGCGCGCCCGAGCGCGACGTGTACGTCGACTACCGGCGCTGGGCGTTCGAGAGCGCCGCGCTCGACCTCGCTCTCCGCCAGGCCGGACGATCGCTCGGCGAGACCGTCGGGCGGGAGCCGCGGCCCGTGACCTTCGTGGCCTCGGGCGGGCTCGGCGACCCGCCCTCGACCGCGCGGCTCCGCTCGTTCCTCGCCCTCTATCCCGGCCTGCGGTTCAAGCTCGACGCCCGGCCGGACTGGACGGACGAGATCTTCGACGAGCTCCAGGCGCTCGAATGCGTCGACTCGGTCGACCTCAAGGGGCAGTACACCGGCACCGTGGTCGACAACCCACCCGACCCCGATCTCTACCGGCGGGTGATCGACGCATTCCCCGATGCCTGGATCGAGGATCCCGCACTCACCCCCGAGACGGAGGCGCTGCTCGAGCCGCACGCCGATCGCGTCACCTGGGACGCCGTGATCCACTCTGTCGCCGACATCGAGGCGCTTCGCTGGCCGCCCCGCACGGTCAACGTCAAGCCGTCCAGGTTCGGCTCGATCGAGCGGCTGTTCGCCGCGTACGAGCACTGCGAGGCCCACGGGATCGGCGCATACGGCGGCGGCCAGTGGGAGCTCGCCGTCGGGCGCGGGCACATCCAGCTCCTGGCGGCGCTCTTCCATCCCGACACGCCGAACGACGTCGCTCCCGGTGGCTACAACGCGTCGGAGCCGCCGCCCGGTCTACCGACGAGCCCGCTCACGGTCGCGCCGCGTGCGACGGGGTTCCTCCTCGACGCGGGTTGAACAAGGCGGCCGGATCGATCATCGTCCGCAGTGAGCAGGCCACCCCGGAGGGGAGACGATGAGAACGCCACTCGCCCAGGTGATCCAGAACGCTCTCGCCGAGGTCGCGGCGGCCGAGGATTGCCGGACGACCCGGCGGACACTGCTTCGGCGCACGGGCGCGGCTGTGCTCGGCGTCGCGGCACTCGGCCGCCTCTCTCCGGCCGCGCGCGCGGCGGCGGCACCGCGCATCGTCGTCGTCGGAGCCGGCCTCGCCGGCCTGACCTGCGCGTACCGACTGAGGCAGGCCGGCTACACCACCGACGTCTACGAGGCGTCCGACCGGGTCGGAGGCCGCTGCTGGACGCTGAGGGGCGCGTTCGCGGACGGACAGCTTGCGGAGCACGGTGGCGAGCTGATCGACCAGGGACACGGCGCGATCCGCAACCTCGCGCAGGAGCTCGGTCTCAAGCTCGACAACCTGCTCCGCGCCGAGGCCAACGGCACCGAGCTCCTCGCCCGGTTCGGCGGCGCGCCGTACACGTTCGAGGAGATCACCGACGACATCAAGCAGGCTTGGCAGAAGATCCACGCGGACGTGTCGGCGGCGAGCTTCCCCACGCTGTTCGACCGCTACACGCAGCGAGGGTACGAGCTCGACCACCTCTCGATCGTCGACTGGATCGAGGAGTCGATCCCGGGAGGCATGTCCTCACGACTCGGCCGGCTGCTCGACGTTGCCTACAACATCGAGTACGGGGCCGAGTCGTCGGAGCAGAGCTCGCTGAACCTGCTCTACCTGCTCGGCTTCACCGGCCAGGGGCAGTTCCGCATCTTCGGCAAGTCGAACGAGAAGTACCACGTGCGCGGCGGGAACGACCAGGTCCCGGCCGGCCTCTCGGCCTCGCTGGCAGGTCAGATCACGCTGGGCGCCGAGCTCGTCGCGATCCGCCGGACCGCCACCGGTGGGTACTCCTTGACCTTCCGGCGTGGCTCGGGCACGACGACAGCCTCGGCGGACACAGTGGTCCTCGCCCTGCCGTTCTCCATCCTCCGTCGGTCGGTCGACGTGTCGAAGGCGGGATTTTCGCCGCTGAAGCTCCAGGCGATCCGCGAGCAGGGCATGGGCACGAACTCGAAGCTCCACGTCCAGTTCTCCCGGCGCCACTGGGAATCTCTCGGCTG
This sequence comes from uncultured Actinomycetes bacterium, assembly GCA_963786055.1. Taxonomy (GTDB): domain Bacteria; phylum Actinomycetota; class Thermoleophilia; order Gaiellales; family Gaiellaceae; genus Gaiella. The sequence continues at coordinate 159,004 of CAWAXS010000031.1, forward strand.
CAGCGGCGAAACGTACGCCGACACCGGGTACCAGAACACCTGGGAGGTGACCCGGGCGCAGCCCGGGCGGTCGGGGATCCTCGTCGACTACACCGGAGGCCGCGTGGGCGCGAGCTTCGGCTCGGGCACGCCGCAGGTGCGGGCGCAGCAGTTCCTCGCCCAGATCGAGCCCGTGCTCCCCGGCATCACGCAGCAGTGGAACGGCCGCGCGACCGTCGACTTCTGGCCGGGGTATCCATGGACGCGCGGCTCGTACTCGTACTGGAAGGTCGGCCAGTACACGTCCTTCGCCGGCATCGAAGGGAGACAGGAGGGCAACGCCCACTTCTGCGGCGAGCACACCTCGATCGACTTCCAGGGCTACCTGAACGGCGCCGTGGAGACCGGCGAGCGGGCGGCGGCAGAGGTGATCGCAGACTTCGGTTAGAGCCGGGACGGCGGCCCGCCGCCCTCGAGCTCGAGGTGCGGGAGCCACCCGAGCCAGCGCGGCAGGTACCAGGTGCGCTCGCCGAGCAGGGCGAGCACCGCGGGAAGCAGCACGAGGCGCACCAGCGTTGCGTCGATCAGCAGCGAGACCGCGACCCCGAAGCCGAGCTGCTGGAACTCCACCTGGTCCCCGGCGGCGAAGCCGACGAACACCGCGATGATGATCAGCGCCGCGCCGGTGATGATCCGCGCGGTCGAGGCGACGCTGAACGCAACGGCCTCGGTGGTCGACGCGCCCTGGGCGTACCGCTCCCGGATGCGGCTCAGGAGGAACACCGTGTAGTCCATCGACAGCCCGAAGAGCACCGCGAACAGGAACAGCGGCAGCCAGGCGGCGATCACCTCCACCTCCGTGAAGCCCAGGAGATCACGGCCGACGCCGTCGACGAAGACCAGCGACCAGGAGGCCGTACGCCGCGCCGACCGAGAGCAGGTTGAGGCCGATCGCGACCGCGGGGAGGACGACCGTGCGGAACGCGAGCGTGAGCAGCAGGAAGCTGAGCGCGAGCACGAACGCGAAGACGATGGGCAGCCAGCGGTCCGTGAGGGCGCGGTAGTCGATCACCTCGGCCGTCTCTCCCGTGACCAGCACCCGGGCGTCGACACCGGCGAACACCTCGGGCACGACGTCGCTACGCAGCCGCTGGACGGCCGTGAGCGCGCGCTCGTCCCGGCTGTCTCCGACCACCAGCGCCTCGACCTTCGCCGCTCTCCCGTCGGGGCTCGTCGACACGTCGGGCTGCCGGAAGGCGGGATCCGCGTCCACGCGACGTGCGAGCTCGGCGACCGCGCGCTTCACCGGGACCGACCCGACGTCGCCCTCGACGACGACCTGGACGGAGTCGACCGTGCCGACGCCGAACTCCTCGAGCAGCATCGTGAAGCCGCGCTTCGCGTGGAACCGGTCGGGGAGCTCGCGGACGCCCGTGAGCCCCGTCTCGATGCCGAAGATCGGCAGGGCCGCCACGACGAGCAGACCGGCGGAGAGAACGGCCGCGACGAGCGGGCGCCGTGTGACCGAGCGGACGACGCGCGACCAGACGCGGCCCTCCGCCCCCGCGCTCTCCTCCACGCGCCGTCCGAGCCACGGCACGCGGAGGGCATTGACACGGTCTCCGAGGAGCGAGAGCACCGCCGGCAGGAGCGTGAGCGCGGCGACCACGGTGACCATGCCGACGAGGATCGCGCCGGTCGCGAGGCTGCGGAGGATCGTGTCGGGGACGAGCACCATCCCCACCATCGCGAGGACGAACGCCGAGCCGCTGAACAGCACGGCGCGGCTCGCCGTCGACCCGACGGTCGCGATCGCGTCGAGCTTCTCGTGCCCGTGGCGCCGCTCTTCCCGGAAGCGCGAGACGACGAAGAGCGAGTAGTCGATCCCGAGCGCGAGGCCCATCCCCGAGATCATGTTCACGACGAAGACCGAGAGATCGAACGCCTGGCCGACGAGCGCCGTGAGCCCCAGGGCGACCACGATCGCCACGAGCGCGACGAGCACCGGCACCAGCCCCGCCACGACCGCGCCGAACACGAGGAGCAGCACGACCAGCGCCGACCGGCAGTCCGAACTGAAGCTCTCCCGTCCGGAGATCCTCCTGCGAGAGCGTGGAGAAGTCCCGGTCGGCCGTGAACTCGCCGGTGATCGCCGTCTCGAACCCGTCGCCCGCGGCCGCGTCGACGACCTCGATCACGTGCCCGATGCCCGCGTCGCCGTCGCCGGTGAGGCCGACCGGGATCACCGTCGCGCGCCGGCTGGGCGACACGAGGGTCGCGTCCTGTGTGGAGTAGTAGGTGCGGACGGGCTGCGTGACCCCGGTCTCCTCGATCGCGCTTGCCAGCGCCTCGACCTTCGCGCGGAAGGCGGCGGCGTCGACCGTCAGGGTGCTGGAGCGGACGACGACGAGCTCGTTGACGTAGTCGCCGGTCGGCGGGAAGTGCTCCGCGATCAGGTCGTAGCCCCGGTACGACTCCGGGTCGTTCGTCATCTCCGCGTCCGTCGTCAGCGCCGAGCCCAGCAGGCCGACGATGGCTGCCAGAGAGAGGAGAAGCGCGGCGCCCCAGGCCGCGAGGGCACGCCGCGGATGGAGGCTCGACGCCCGAGCGAGCCGCCCCGTGACGTCGTACATGCCTCCAGTGTCGCGCTACTTCTCGAGCGCCGCCAGGAGCTCGTCGACCGGGATGAGCGTCAGCGTCTCGAACTTCACGCTCCCGCGTGCGCCGAGCTTCACCGAGAGGTTCGCCATCGTGAGGTCGTCGGGCGCCTCGACGACGTTGACGAAGTCGTACACGCCGAGCGCCGCCCACTGGTGCAGGACCTTGGCGCCGAGCTCCTCGACGTCGCGGTTCACCTCGCGCAGCCGCGCCGGGTTGGAGTTGAGGGTCTGCGTCCCCTTCTCGGTCAGCGTCGTGAGCATCAGGTAGGTCGGCACTGCGGTCGCCTCCTCTCGGGGTCGGGATCAGAGCCTACTCGGAGCGGGTCGGATCATCGCAGCGCAGCCTGGCGGAGCCTGCGGCGCTCGTCCCGGCTCAGCCCCACGCGGGCGACCAGGTCGACGTAGACGATCGCCGCGCCCAGGAAGAGGAGCGGCGAGATCACGACGTCGGCGAGGAAGATCGCCACCCGCACGGTGGCGTCGGCCTGGCTCGAGAGCAGGAGACCCATCGCGAGCCTCGTCAGGCCGAAGAGCAGGGCGAGCGTGGCGAAGGACCCGGCCGCGTGCACGTAGTCGGCCCGGGCGAGCTCGACGGTGCGCCGGAGCGCCCCGACGGGGCCGAGCCGCTCTGCCATCGCCGCGGGCACGGCGTGGCCTGCGATCCCCGAGCCAGAGGATGGCGGCGATCGCGAACCAGCCGAAGAGGAACGCGGCCGGGAGGAACGTGACCACCCCGACCCCGACTGCGACGACCCACGTGCGGAGCGGCGGGCGATCGCCCTGACGCATCGCCGAGGCGGCCGCATACGCGAGGCTGAACGCCGGCGAGGCCGCGAGGAGCACGACGATCCGTGCGGCGAGCGAGCGATCGGCGATCAGCTGGTCGGCGACCGCGACCGGGAGACCGAGGACGAGAGCTCCTGCCATGTGCGCCTGGTAGAGCCTGATCGCCTCGGCGACGACCTGGCCGACGGTGCGCGAGACGGGCGGGAGCGGTGGCGGCAGCGGCTCGCCCTTCGACGCGTAGCGGGGCCTTGCCACGGCGGAAACGTAGCCGCGATAACGTGTCGCCCCTGACACCGGCCTGCGAGAGAGCGACTGCCCCGTGAGCGAGCCCGAGGCCACGACCGAGCCCGCCGCCGCAGCGCCGGCCGGTCTCATCGCCGGGTACGAGACCGGGCCGTTCTTCGACGAGATGATCGACGCGGCCGGGCGGCCCCGTCCGCACTACCGTGCCCTCTACGAGCGGCTCGCGGCGCTCACCGACCAGGGGCTCGAGGAGCGCATCCGCACCGCCCACGCATTCTTCCTCACGCAGGGGATCGGGTTCACGGTCTACGGGGACGAGGCCGGCACCGACCGGATCTTCCCGTTCGACCTCATCCCGCGCATCGTCCCGGCCGACGAGTGGGCCCACGTGGAGCTCGGGCTCTCCCAGAGGATCCGTGCGCTCAACCTGTTCCTCGGCGACCTCTACGGCCCCCAGCGGATCCTGACCGAGGGCGTCGTCCCGCAGGAACTCGTCTTCGCGTCGCGCAACCTGCGGCGTGAGATGATCGGCATCGAGCCGCCCGGGGGGATCTACGCGCACGTCGCGGGGATCGACCTGATCCGGGACGCCGATGGCCGCTATCTCGTGCTCGAGGACAACCTGCGGACGCCGAGCGGCGTCAGCTACATGCTCGAGAGCCGGCAGGCGCTGAAGCGCATCTTCGCCTCGCTCTTCGAGCGCTCGGGCGTGCGCGGCATCGACCAGTACCCCCGCGAGCTCCACGAGACGCTCCGATCGGTCGCTCCACCGGGCGCGCGCGGCGAACCGACGATCGTCCTGCTGACCCCCGGTGCCTACAACTCGGCGTACTACGAGCACTCGTTCCTCGCACGCCAGATGGGGATCGAGCTGGTCGAGAGCCACGACCTCGTCGTCCACCGCAACCGGGTCTTCAAGAGGACGACGAACGGCCTCCAGCGGGTCGACGTCGTCTACCGGCGGATCGACGACGACTTCCTCGACCCGCTCGCGTTCCGCCCGGACAGCCTGCTCGGCGTGTCGGGCCTCGTCAACGCATACCGCGCGGGCAACGTCACGCTCGCGAACGCCGTCGGCACAGGGGTCGCCGACGACAAGGCGATCTATCCGTACGTGCCCGACATGATCCGCTTCTACCTCGACGAGGAGCCGGTGCTGCCGAACGTTCCGACCTATGTCGGGGCGAACCCGGAGGACCGGGAGGTGATCCTCGAGCGGATCGACGAGCTCGTGGTCAAGGCGGTCGACCAGTCCGGCGGCTACGGGATGCTGATCGGCCCTGCCGCGACGCCGGCGGAGCGCGACGAGTTCCGCCGCCGCGTCGCTGCCCAGCCCCGGAACTACGTCGCGCAGCCGACGGTCTCGCTCTCACGCCACCCGACGTTCGTCCGCGGCGGACTCCACGGCTGCCACGTCGACCTTCGCCCCTTCGTCCTCTCCGGCGCCGACGGCGTGCGGATCGTCCCCGGCGGCCTCACGCGCACCGCGCTCCGCGAGGGCTCGCTCGTCGTGAACTCGTCCCAGGGCGGCGGCAGCAAGGACACCTGGGTGCTGGAGACCGGCTGATGCTCAGTCGCGTGGCCGAGTCGCTGTACTGGACGGCGCGCTACGTCGAGCGGGCCGAGGACGTGACGCGGCTCCTCGACGTGGACTACCACGCCCTTCTCGACGCCCACGTCGCCGACCACGGCGAGGCGTGGCACCGGCTCGTCGCGCTGCTCGGCGCGGAAGACGCCTACAGCGAGCATTTCGAGTCGTTCACGGCGCAGAACGTCGCCGACTGGCTCCTCTGGCACGACGGCAACCCCGACGCGGTCGTCGCCTGCATCACGACCGCGCGGGAGAACGCGCGCTCGGTGCGCGAGCAGATCTCCGGCGAGATGTGGGAGGCGATCAACTCGCTCTTCCTCCTCGTCGGGCGGGCGAACCGCCGCGCCGTCACGCGCGGGCCGCACACGTTCTTCGAGCAGGTCCGCAACGGGGCGCACCGCTTCCAGGGCTGTGCCGACGCGACCATGACCCACGGTGAGCCATACGAGTTCATCCAGCTCGGGCTCCACCTCGAGCGCGCCGCGACGACCGTCCGCGTCGTCCGTAGCCGCTACCCGGTCGCCGTCGCCCTCGCCGACGACGACCCGGCACAGGCCTACGAGCTGATCGCGCTCCTGAAGTCGTGCAGCGCCTTCGAGGCCTACGTCAAGCGCCACGGCGCAACCTTCGAGCCGCTCGACATCGCGGAGGCGCTCGTGCGCTCGGAGCAGTTCCCCCGCGCGGTGCTCTACTGCCTGCGCACGTGTGCCCAGGCGGTCGACCGCATCGCCGGGGTACAGGGCTCGCCGCAGCGCGTCCTCGGCCGCCTCTGCGCCGACGTCGAGTACGGAGAGATCGAGGACGCGTCGGGCGACGCGGTCGCCAGGACGCTGGGAGAGCTGCTCGCGGGCATCCACCGCGTGGGCGACGTCCTGACGAAGGAGTTCTTCTCGAGTCGCGCCCTGCCCGCATCCGCGGTCGCGACCCAGGAGGCACAGCAACAGCAATGTGGCTGACGGTCCAGCACGTGACGGGCTTCTCGTACGACGGGCCCATCACCGAGGCGTACACGGAGCTCCGTCTGAAGCCGGCGCACCGCGACGGCCAGCGGTGCTCGTCGTTCTCGCTCGTGCCCGAGCCGCGCGGGGTCACGCTCGACGAGTACGTCGACCGGTTCGGTAACACCGTGCACCACTTCGACGTGCTGGAGGCGCACGAGCGCCTGACCGTGACCGCCCGGAGCGAGGTCTGGACCGCGCCCCGCTACGTCGACACGTCGGCTCCCTCGCCGCTCGACCGCTGGGACTTCCTCACGCCGTCGAGGTACGTGCAGCTCGACGGGCAGCTCACCGAGCTCGCCGCGTCCACCAACGGCTCGGCGGACGCGGCGGAGGTCGCAGGCCGCCTGATGGACGCGGTGCGGTCGGCGATGACCTACGAGCGCGGTACGACCAACGTGCACACCACGGCGTCGGAGGCGCTCGCCGAGGGGCTCGGCGTCTGCCAGGACTTCTCGCACGTGATGCTCGGGGCCTGTCGGGCACGCGGGATCCCCGCCCGCTACGTCAGCGGCTACCTCTACGACCCGGAGCACGGCGAGCTCGGCGAGTCCCACGCGTGGGTCGACGTGCACGTCGGGGACGCGGGTTGGCTGTCGCTCGACCCGACGCACGACACCGAGCAGACCGAGCACTACGTCCGCGTCGGCGTCGGCCGCGACTACGCCGACGTCTCCCCGTCCCGCGGCGTCTTCAAGGGCACCGCGACCGAGGCCCTCGAGGTCGCGGTCACGATTCGCGAGCCGTAGAGCTCGCCCCGGCCCGGCGGCGAGCCGCGATCGAGCCCGGGGCCGGCCTCGCCCTACACGGCCGCCGGCGGGTCGCTCCGCACCGCGGCCAACGCGAGTGGGACCGCCTGCTCGAGCGCATCGAGCGCGACCGGAATCTGCCAGCGGGCGCGGTCCGCCTCCCCGATCTCGTTCGAGATCGCGCGCACCTCGACCGCGGGGACGCTCGCGAGCGCAGCGGCGCGGAGCACCCCGAAGCCTTCCATCGCCTCGACGAGCGGGCCGGTCGACCCTGTGTCGCGTGCGCCTCCGACGGCGGCCGAGGTGTGCACCGGGAGCGTGGCCGCGGCGGGGAGGGCGGTGCGCAGCGCCTCGACGAGGCCCGGGTCGGCCGTCACCCGGTCGACCACGGGCCACTCGGCCGACAGGTCGCAGTACACCGCTTCGGTGCCGACGACGATCGTCCCCGGCGCGAGGCCGCGTCCGCCCGCGACGCCGACGTGCAGCAGCACGTCGAACGGCCGGAGCGCCAGCGCGCGCGCCGTCGCAGCGGCCGCCTCGACGGGGCCGACGCCGCAGACCAGGCCGTCGTGGCCGCAGAGCTCGCGGTCGGTGGCGGCGACGAGGAGCACGGCCGGCATGGCCGCGATCCTAGTGCGGTCGGGGAAGCGCGCCTCGGTCGCGTTCCCCGACCGCGTGGCTAGGCGTGCCCTACGAGCTTGAGCTGGCCGCGAATCTCACCCGCCTGGTTCTTCGCGGTATGGACGTTGGTGTAGCCCCGGCCCGCTTCCAGCATCTCGGCCTGGTCGTGCGTCAGCGTGCCGTGCCCGTTCGCGCCGGTCTTGCAGGGCCCGCAGAGCGGCAGCACGACCGGGCCGGCGACCCCAGCCTTGCCGAGATGGATGTGCGCGGCGACCGCCTTGCCGCTCAGGCGCGCGAAGGTCAGCGTCCAGCGGACCGTCGCCGAGCGGCCGTTGTCCTTCACGGTCGCCGTAGAACACGCCTGCCGCCTTCGCGGGGCGTTCGGGGTCGGCACCTCGCTCTGCGGCGTGAGCGTGGCGCGATACGAGTACGTCTTCGTCTTGGCGGCCGTGCTCTTCCCACTGGTCGTGGCGGTGCTCTCCACGGTCGTCGTGGCTCCGGAGCCGTACCCGTAGTCGTCGTCGCCTCCACCGGCGAGCGCGACGGCGGCTCCCGCCAGGGTCACCGCGACGGCGCTGCCCAGAACGAGCATCCTTCTCATCGCCCCTCCTTCGGTCCCGGGCCACGCGCGCGGCCATACCCCGGTACTACGGGCGATGTCCTTGCCCGGATTCGCGGACGCGCGCGCAGCCCCTCAGGGCCCGGCGCCGACAGGCTCCGGCTCGCCCATCTCGCCTGCCTGCACGGCGTCCTCGTCGCGGACGAACCGGATCTCGCCCAGCTCCGCGTATGCGCGAACCACGTCGCCGTCGCGGAACTCGCCCTCGAGCAGCCGCAGCGCGAGCGGGTTCTCCAGCAGCCGCTGGATCGCCCGCTTGAGCGGCCGCGCGCCGTAGGCGGGATCCCAGCCCGCCTCGGCGATCAGCTCGCGGGCACCGTCGGTCAGGTCGAGCGTGATCCCGCGCTCGGCGAGGCGCTCGTTGAGCCGCGCGAGCTGCATCTCGACGATCGAGCCGAGCTGCTCGCGGTTCAGCGCGTCGAACACCACGATCTCGTCGATCCGGTTCAGGAACTCCGGCCGGAACCGGTCGGTGAGGTCGTCGGCCGAGCGGATGTTGGACGTCATGATCACGACGGTGTTGCGAAAGTCGACCGTACGGCCGTGGCCGTCGGTCAGCCGGCCGTCGTCGAGCAGCTGCAGGAGCACGTCGAACACCTCGGCGTGGGCCTTCTCGATCTCGTCGAGCAGGATCACGGAGTACGGGCGTCGCCTGACCGCCTCGGTCAGCTGGCCGCCCTCCTCGTACCCGACGTAGCCGGGGGGCGCGCCGACGAGTCGCGAGACGGTGTGCTTCTCCTGGTACTCGGACATGTCGAGCCGCACGATCGCCCGCTCGTCGTCGAACATGAACTCGGCGAGCGCCTTCGCCAGCTCTGTCTTCCCCACCCCCGTGGGCCCGAGGAAGACGAACGAGCCGATCGGCCGGTTCGGGTCCTGCAGGCCGGAGCGGGCGCGCCGGAGGGCATTCGAGACAGCCTCGATCGCGGCGTCCTGGCCGACGACGCGCTCGTGCAGCCGCTCCTCCATGTGGACGAGCTTCTCGACCTCTCCCTCGAGGAGGCGATCCGTCGGGATCCCGGTCCACTGGGCGACGACGGCCGCGATGTCGTCCTCGTCGACCTCCTCCTTGACCATGGGTGCCACATCGTGCTGCGCGCGCTGCGCCAGCTCCTGCTCGAGCTGGGGAAGCAGCCCGTAGCGGATCTCCGCGACCCGGGCCAGATTCCCCTGTCGCTCCTCGCGCTCGGCCTCCATGCGCAGCTCGTCGATCTGCCGCGTGATCTCCTTGACGCGGTCGAGGAGGTCCTTCTCGTTCGCCCAGCGTGCGGCGAGCTCGTCGCGCCGCGCCTTCGCCTCGGCGAGCTCCTTCTCGAGCGGCTCGCGGGTCGCGGGGTCCTCCTTCGCCATCGCGGCGAGCTCGATCTCGAGCTGCGTCACGCGGCGCTCTGCCTCGTCGAGCTCGACGGGCGAGGAGTCGACCTCCATGCGCAGGCGCGAGGCGGCCTCGTCGACGAGGTCGATCGCCTTGTCGGGGAGGAAGCGGTCGGAGATGTAGCGGTCGGACAGCACCGCCGCCGCGACGAGCGCGGCGTCGCGGATCCGGACGCCGTGGTGCGCCTCGTAGCGCTCCTTGAGGCCGCGGAGGATGCCGATCGTGTCGCCCACGGACGGCTCGCCCACGAAGACGGGCTGGAAGCGGCGCTCGAGCGCGGCGTCCTTCTCGATGTGCGTGCGGTACTCGTCGAGCGTCGTCGCACCGACGGCGCGGAGCTCGCCGCGTGCGAGCATCGGCTTCAGCAGGTTCCCCGCCGAGACCGCGCCCTCGGCGGCGCCGGCGCCGACGATCGTATGGAGCTCGTCGATGAAGAGGATGATCTGACCCTCGCTCGCGGTGATCTCCGCGAGGACGGCCTTGAGGCGCTCCTCGAACTCGCCGCGGTACTTCGCCCCTGCGACGAGCGCGCCGACGTCGAGCGCCCAGGCCCGCTTGCCCTTGAGGCCCTCGGGCACGTCACCCGCCACGATCCGCTGTGCCAGGCCCTCCGCGATCGCCGTCTTGCCCACGCCGGGCTCGCCGATCAGCACCGGGTTGTTCTTCGTGCGCCGCGAGAGCACCTGGATGGTGCGGCGGATCTCCTCGTCGCGCCCGATCACCGGGTCGAGCTTCCCCTGCTCCGCGAGCGCGGTGAGGTCGCGACCGTACTTCTCGAGCGCCTGGTACGAGCCCTCGGGATCCTGCGACGTCACACGCTGGCCGCCGCGCACCTGCTGGAGGGCGCCGAGCAGCGCGTCGCGCGGGACGACCTCGAGTGCGAGCAGGAGGTGCTCCACGGATACGAACTCGTCGCCCAGCGCTTTCGCTTCCGCGAAAGCACTATCCAGCGCTCGACGGAATGCCGCTGACGCCTGCGGTTGCGCAGCCCCACCGCTCACCACGGGCAGGGTGCTTACTCGACGCTCCGCCTCTTCTCTTAGTGCTCCGGCGCTTGCACCGGAGCGCTCCACGAGCGTCCGTGGCAGCTCCTGGTCGAGCAGGGCGATCGTCAGGTGGTCGAGCGTGAGCTCGGGGTTGCCGGCGCGACGCGCGAGCTCCTGGGCGCCCGCGACCGCCTCGCCGCTCTTGATGGTCAGCTTGCTTGAGTCCATCGGTCTCCTCGGTTTCGCGGGGCGGGAGACTGCGGCTTCTCGTACAGCACGATCTCCCGGCGGTACTGCTTGTGGGTCAGCTGGATCTCCTCACGCAGCTCGCGCTCGAGCTGCCGCATGCGCGCACGCACGCGGCGCAGCTCGTCCTCCAGCCGCAGGACGTGGTCGACGCCCGCGAGGTTGAGCCCCAGCTCGGTGGTGAGCCTCTGGATCAGACGCAGGCGCTCGACGTCGCTCTCGGAGTAGAGGCGCGTGCCGCCCGGCGTCCGCGCGGGGCGGACGAGCCCGCGCGCTTCGTACATCCGCAACGTCTGGGGGTGGAGCCCGGCGAGCTCCGCGGCGATCGAGATCATGTAGCGGCCGCGCTCTGGCATGGCTATCAACTCCTCGCGAGATGCGCGCGCGGCTGCTCGCGCAGCACGTTGCCGTAGGCCTGGAGGGCTTCCTTCTCGGCCTTCGAGAGCTTCTTCGGGACGGTGACGACGAGCCGGGCGAGCAGGTCGCCCTTGCCGCCGCCGTTCAGCTTCGGCGCGCCGCGCCCCTTGACGCGGAGCAGCTTCCCGTTCTCCGAGCCGGACGGCACCTTGAGCGCCACCGGTCCGGCCGGTGTCGGGATCTCCACGGTCGCGCCGAGCGCGGCCTCCGGGTAGGTCACCGGCACGTCGAGCACCAGGTCGGCACCTCTGCGCTCGTAGAGCGGCGACGGCTCGACCTGGACGCGGACGAACAGGTCGCCCGCGGGGCCGCCGTTGCGGCCCGGCTCGCCCTTGCCCTTGAGGCGGATGCGCGTGCCGTCCCGGGCGCCCGCGGGCACCTTGACCTGGTAGCGCCGGGTGACGCGCTCGCGGCCGCTGCCGCGGCAGTTCTTGCAGGGCTTGTCGACGACGACGCCGTTGCCTCGACAACGCGGGCACGGGTGTGAGAGGGCGAAGAGGCCCTGGCTGTCCGAGATCACGCCGGTTCCCTGGCAGTCCGGGCAGGTCCGCGGCGCGGTGCCCGGCTCGGCACCGGTGCCGCCGCAGACGTGGCAGGCCGTCTGCACCTCGACCGGGACGCGGATCTGGACGCCGTTCAGCGCGTCTTCGAACGAGATGCGAACGCGGGACTCGAGGTCGGCGCCCCGCTCGGAGCGTGGCCGCGACGTGCGCTGCTGCCCGCGCCCGAAGAACGAGCCGAAGTTGCCGAGGATGTCGGAGAGATCGCCGAGGTCGACGTTCTCGAAGCGCGCGCCGCCGGGGCCGAAGCCCGCCCCGGCTGCGCCCTCCGCCCCGAAGCGATCGTACGCCTGGCGCTTCTCGGCGTTCGAGAGGATGTCGTAGGCGGCCTGGACGTCCTTGAACTTCTCCTCCGCCGACGGGTCGTCGGGGTTCCGGTCGGGGTGCAGCTGCCGCGCCAGCTTGCGATAGCCCTTCTTGATCTCGTCGTCGGTCGCCGTCTTGGAGACGCCGAGGACGTCGTAGGGATCACGGGGGGCCACCGTCTACTCCTCGGCGACCACGACGCGGGCCGGGCGCAGGACGGCGTCTCCGATCCGATAGCCGCGCGTGACGACCTGAACGACGTGGCCGGGCTCGACTCCCTCCGCGGGCTGCGTCATGAGCGCCTCGTGCACGTGCGGGTCGAACGGCCCTTCGGCCGGGATCTCCTCGACCCCCTCCGAGGCGAGCACCGCGGCGAGCGCGTCCTTCGTCATGCGAACGCCCTCGAGCACCTTCGCCTCCTCGTGGTGCTCGGCGGCGTCGAGCGCACGCTCGAGGTCGTCGAGCACGGGCAGCAGCTTGGCGACGACACGCTCGCCGGAGCGCGCGAGCATCTGTGCCTGCTCCCGCGCGACCCGCTTGCGGTAGTTGTCGAAGTCGGCCGCGACGCGCCGGAGGTCGTCGAGCACCTCCTCGCGCTGACGCTCGGCGTCCTGGAGCCGCGCCAGGAGGTCCTCCGCGTCGAGCGGATTCCGAGTCGCGGACGAGCAGCGGTCTCGGCTCCGTCGAGGCCGGACTCTTCGCGGGACGGCGGTAGAGCGAAGCTCGCTCGCCCGCCGTCCTTCGGCGGCGATCCCGTCCTGGCGTTCGCTCGTCACGACGTCTTCGCCGCCTCGTCCTCGTCGATGACCTCGTAGTCGGCGTCCTCGACGACCTCGTCGTGCTCGGCGCCGCTCCCGTCGCCGGTGGGGGCGGACGAGGCTGCCTGCTGGCTCGCCTGGGCGTACACCGCCTGGGCGAGCGGCTGCGCAGCCTGGTCGAGCGCCTGCGCCTTTGCGTTGATCTCCGCCAGATCGTTGGTCTCGAGCGCCTGGCGGAGCTCCATGATCCGTCCCTCGATCGTGCCGGCGTCCGACGCGTCGAGCTTGTCGCGGTGCTCGGCGAGTGCCTTCTCGGTCTGGTACGCGAGCTGCTCCGCCGTGTTCTTCGAATCGGCGAGCTCGCGCAGCCTGTGGGCCTCGTCCGCATGGGCCTCGGCCTCGGACACCATGCGCGAGACCTCGTCCTCGGAGAGGCCGGAGCCGCCCTCGATCCGGATCTGCTGCTCGATCCCGGTGCCGAGGTCCTTGGCGTTGACGTGGATGATCCCGTTCGCGTCGATGTCGAACGAGACCTCGATCTGCGGCATCCCACGCGGGGCCGGCGGGATCCCGACGAGCTGGAACTTGCCGAGCGTCTTGTTGAACGCCGCCATCTCCGACTCGCCCTGGAGGACATGGATCTCGACGGAGGGCTGGTTGTCCTCGGCGGTCGAGAACGTCTCGGCCTTGCGGGTCGGGATCGTCGTGTTCCGCTCGATCAGCTTCGTCATCACGCCGCCCTTCGTCTCGATGCCGAGCGAGAGCGGAGTCACGTCGAGCAGGAGGACGTCCTTGACGTCGCCCTTGAGCACGCCCGCCTGGATCGCGGCGCCGACGGCGACGACCTCGTCCGGGTTGACGCCCTTGTGCGGCTCCTTGCCGATCAGCTCCTTGACCTTCTCCTGCACGGCCGGCATGCGGGTCATGCCGCCGACGAGGACGACGTGGTCGATCGCCGAGGCCTCGAGGCCCGCGTCGGCCAGCGCCTGCTTCGTCGGGCCGACGGTCCGCTCGAGCAGGTCGTGGGTCAGCTCCTGGAGCTTCGCCCGCGTGAGCTGCAGGTCGAGGTGCTTCGGGCCCTCGGGCGTCGCCGTGACGAACGGCAGGTTGATCTGCGTCGTCATCGTCGACGACAGCTCGATCTTCGCCTTCTCGGCGGCCTCGTACAGCCGCTGCAGGGCCATCTTGTCCTGCGAGAGGTCGATGCCCTGGTCCTTCTTGAACTCGGCGGCCATCCAGTCGACGATCGCCTTGTCGAAGTTGTCGCCACCGAGGTGGTTGTCGCCGTTCGTCGACTTCACCTCGAACACCCCGTCGCCGAGCTCGAGCACCGAGACGTCGAACGTCCCGCCGCCGAGGTCGAAGACGAGGATCACGTGGTCGGAGGTCTCCTTGTCGAGGCCGTAGGCGAGCGCCGCCGCGGTCGGCTCGTTGACGATGCGGAGCACGTTGAGGCCGGCGATCTTGCCGGCGTCCTTGGTGGCCTCGCGCTGCGCGTTGTTGAAGTACGCCGGGACGGTGATGACCGCGTCCGTGACCGGCTCGCCGAGGAACGCCTCGGCGTCGGAGCGCAGCTTCTGGAGGATCATCGCGCTGATCTCGGGCGGGGCGTACTGCTTGCCCTCGACCGACACGCGCGCGTCGCCGTTCTCGCCCTGCTCGACCTTGTACGGGACGATCGTCATCTCCTCGGAGACCTCGTCCCACTTGCGACCCATGAAGCGCTTGATCGAGAAGACGGTGTTCTCGGGGTTCGTCACCTGCTGGCGCCGCGCGGGCGCCCCGACGAGCCGCTGCCCGTCCTTCGTGAACGCGACGACGGACGGCGTGGTGCGGCCGCCCTCGGCGTTCGGGATCACGGTGGGCTCGCCACCCTCGAGCACGGCCATACACGAGTTGGTCGTCCCGAGGTCGATGCCGATGGTCTTGGCCATGATGCTGGTCCAGCTCCTTCCTTGAGCGTGGTGATGCGGGAAATCTGAGTGAGATCATAGCAGATTTGTGCTCGCGAAAGCGCTCGCCACGTCACGCCGCGGACCAGGACTCGGGCAGAGACGTCCTGCGCGCGACCTCGCGACTGCCGCCGTCAGCGTGTGGACGCCGAGCTTCTCGTACACGTTCTCGAGATGGCGTCGTACCGTGCCGGGAGTGATCCAGAGCCACTCGGCGATCGCGGCGTTCGTGAGCCCGTCGGCGACGAGGACCTCGAGCCTCTGCATCAGTCGTTACACGAGATATGACGAACATCACATAGACGACAACCGCCGAGGCGACGGATCGTGTTGGCCTGACCGGAGGAAAGGGAGGCCACAGATGAAACGTCACATCCGGCGCGGGCTCGTTCTCGCGAGCCTCGCCGTCTCACTCGCCGCTCCTGCCGTTGCGCAGGCCGACGTCCTGAACGACTGGAACGTAATCGCCCAGAACCAGGCGATCGCGATCCGGCCGACCTCGCACGGCCAGACACGCGGCATCGCGATGGTGCAGGGGGCGGTGTACGACGCGGTGAATGCGATCGCTCCCGCGTACAAGCCGTACCTGCTCGATCTCGCAAAGCTGAAAGCGCAGCCGTTCGGCTCGCAGGATGCCGCGATCGCGACCGCGGCGCACAACGTGCTCGTGGCGATCGTCGACCCGGCCCGGGTGGCCGAGCTCGACGCCGCGTACGCGAAGACACTCGAGCCGATTCCATCCGGCGCGACCAAGGACGAAGGCATCCGCGTCGGAGCCGCGGCGGCCGCGGCGATGCTCGCCGCGCGGGCGACCGACGGGTACCTCGCGCCGTTCACGTTCGATCTCCGTGCCGATGCCGGCCGGTGGCGGCCGCTCACGGCAACGGCGACGGACCCCGATGCTTGGGTCGGAAACCTGAAGCCGTTCGTGATCGAGAGCCCGTCGCAGTTCCGCTCCAAGGGGCCGAACGCGCTCACGAGCACCGAGTACACGAAGGACTTCAACGAGGTGAAGGCGATCGGGTCGCTCAAGAGCACGACCCGAACGGCGGACCAGACGACGGCGGCGATCTTCTGGCAGTCGCCGCCCGCCGTGCTCTACAACCGCCTGGCGCGCGATCTCTCCGCCGCCCGTGGGCTCGACACACGCCGCGAGGCCCGGCTCCTCGCGATGGTGAACCTCGCGGCCGCAGACGGGGCGATCGCGTGCTGGAACGACAAGTACCACTGGAGCTTCTGGCGGCCGCGGGCCGCGATCCAGGAGGCGGCGACCGACGGCAACCCCGACACCGTCGCCGATCCGACCTGGGAGCCGTTGTTCCACGCCTCGACGGCGACCACGCCCGCGCTCGTGACGCCGCCGTTCCCCGATCATCCGTCGGGCCACGGCTGCGTCAGCGGCGCCGTCTTCCGGACGTTCCGCGAGGTCTTCGGCACCGACAAGGTCGGGTTCGATGTCTTCTCGACGCGGTTCCCGACCCAGCCTCGGCACTTCGACCGCTTCTCGCTCGCGCTGAAGGAGGTCGTGAATGCGCGCGTGTGGGGCGGGATCCACTTCCGGACTGCGGACGTCCAGGGGGCGACGATCGGGAAGAAGGTCGGCTTCTTGCTCCAGAAGCAATACTTCACGCCGCTTCGGCCGAGCCGCTAGCGGAACACGGCGATCAGGGCGCCGCCCGTCACGACGAGGGCGGCGCCCAGCACCAGCCTCGGCCCGACCCGCTCGGTCCGGTGGAGCAGGAGCGCCGAGAACGCGACGCCGAAGAGCGACTCCGTCGCGACGATGGGCGTCACGACCGACACCGTTCCCCGGTAGAACGCCTCGAACAGCGCGACGTACGAAAGGCCGACGAAGGCGCCCGGCAACAGCCAGCGCGCGATCACCGGCGCGGGCCAGGCGACCCGGTTCCTGCCGGCCACCACGAAGCCCGAGGTCACGACGATCCCGGCTGCGAGCATCGCAGCGCCGGCCGTCATCGACGGGACATCGGTATCCAGCGAGAGGTCGCGCACGAGGTTGTCGCGGAGCGCGAACAGCGCCGCGCCGACGAGTGCAGCGACGATCCCGATGCGGCGGACGTGTGCGGGGCGCTCTCTCTCGCCCACGAGAGCTACGCCACCGCCCACGATGAGGAGCGCGCCTACGAGTACAGCCCGCCCGGGGCGCTCGTCGAACACGGCGACGGCGAGCGTGACGGCGAACAGCGGCGCCACACCGAACGCGACCGAGGCCCTCGACGAGCCGGCCTCGCGGATCCCGAACGTGATGAAGAGGTTCGAGAGACCGGGTGCGATCGCGCCGGCGACGAGGAACGGGAGCAGGCCGTCGAGCGTCACGCCCCCCTGGATCGCCGCGGCGACGCAGAGGACGCCGAACGTCGCGACCTGCATGAAGAGCGCGCCGACCGCGGCCGACACGAGCGGCGGGACGAGCGCGAAGCGCACGGCGACGGGCATCGCCCCGAAGAGCGCCGCGGAGACGAGTGCGAGGGCGACGGCGTCCACTACACGCGGGCCGGCACGAGCCGCCGTAGCGCAGAGGCCGCGGCCGGCTCTGCGAGCAGGATCCCCGTGAGCATCACCGCGCAACCCGTCCAGCCCGCCCAGCCGAGGTGCTCCGACAGGAGCAGCACGCCGAAGAGTGCGGCGAACGGCGCCTCGAGCGTGAACACGAGCGCGGCTCGCGCCGCTGTCGTCCGCGACTGCACCCACGTCGCGACGAGGTAGCCGAGCGCGCCCGCGAAGACCCCGGTAACGGCGAGCGCGTACCAGGTCTCCGCGTCCGGAGGAGCCTCGACCTGTCCCGCGGCGACGGCGACGACCGCGAACCCGGCGAACGCGACTCCCATTTGCAGGAACGTCAGCGCACGCGGGTCGTAGCGTGGGGCGAAGCGCTCCATGGCCACGATCTGGAGCGACTGCGCGACGGCGTTCCCGAGGACGAGCGCGTTCCCGAGCCACGAGCCACCCGGGGCGCCGCTCAAGAGCAGGAGCCCCGCGAGCGAGAGCACGACGCCCACCCATACCGGCGCAGGCACCGGCGTCCGAAAGGCCCCGAGGGCGATGAGCGGCGTGAAGACGACGTAGAGCCCGGTGATGAAGCCGGTGCTCGTGACGGTCGTCAGCTCGAGGCCCGCGGTCTGAAGTCCGTACGCCGTGGCGAGGAGCGCACCGGCCCCGAGCCCTGCCGCCCAGCCCCCACGCGGCAGGGCGCGGAGCGACGACCATGCGAAGGGCGCGAGGGCGGCCGTGGAGATCGCGAAGCGAACGGCGAGGAAGGCGAAGAGCGGGTAGACCGCGAGGGCTTCCTGCACCGGGACGAAGGTGTAGCCCCAGATCGCCGTGACCACGACGAGCGCGAGGATCGGGGCCCTGGTTCGCGGCACCGGGCAACGCTACTGGGGACCGGGCGCGGCCGAGTCTCCCTGCGCGGAGAAGAGCGGGGCTCTGGCTGAAAGCCAGAGCCCACACAGCACTCCGGCTCGGCTGAAAGCCAAGCCCACACAGCACTCCGGCTCTGGCTTCAGCCAGAGCCGTGGTGTTCGACCACTGCGAGCCGAAGTTACGGTCTCCCGCGGGAACAGACCCACACGCGTTCCGTACGCTGTGGGCATGCATCCGGTCGACACGCTGGGACGGCCCGTCCGGGATCTCCGCATCTCGGTCACCGACCGCTGCAACTTCCGCTGCGCCTACTGCATGCCGAGGTCCGTCTTCGGGCACGACTACCGCTTCATGGACCGCAAGGAGCTGCTCACGTTCGAGGAGCTCGAGCGCGTGGCGCAGGCGTTCGTCGCGCTCGGGGTCGAGAAGATCCGGCTGACGGGCGGCGAGCCCCTCCTCCGGAGGGAGCTCGAGCGCCTCGTCGAGCGGCTGTCGAGGATCGACGGCCTCGAGCTGACGCTGACGACGAACGCGTCGCTCCTCGCAAGGAAGGCGCAGGTGCTCCGCGACGCCGGTCTCGACCGGATCAACGTGAGCCTCGACTCGCTCGACGACGCGACCTTCCGGACGATGAACGACGTCGACTTTCCCGTCTCTCGCGTGCTCGACGGCATCGAGGCCGCCGCCGCCGTCGGCCTCCCGGTCAAGGTGAACGCCGTCGTGAAGCGAGGCGTCAACGACACCGGTGTCGTGGACATCGCGCGCCACTTCCGGGGCACGGGCCACACGCTGCGGTTCATCGAGTACATGGACGTCGGCACGACGAACGGCTGGCGCCTCGACGACGTGGTGCCCGCCGCGGAGATCGTCGAGAGGATCGACGCGGTGTTCCCGCTCGAGCCGGTCGAGGCCGCGTACCGCGGCGAGGTCGCTCAGCGCTGGCGGTACCGCGACGGCTCGGGCGAGATCGGCGTCATCTCGTCCGTCACCCAGCCGTTCTGCGGCGACTGCACGCGGGCGAGGATCTCGGCGGAGGGGAAGCTGTACACCTGCCTGTTCGCGATCCGCGGCACCGACCTGCGGGCGCTGCTCCGCTCGGGCGCGAGCGACGACGAGCTCGAGGCCGCGATCGGCGGCGTCTGGTCGCGTCGTGCCGACCGGTACTCGGAGATCCGTACCGAACGGACGTCCGATCTCCCGCGGATCGAGATGTCGTACATCGGCGGATAAGCCGCAGCGCCGATCGGCGCGTCCCCCGATGCTCCGCGCGTCCGGCTGCGCCACCCTCCTCTCACCGAGACGAAGGAGGAGCGATGTCGGCCGATCTGACCACCACGTACCTCGGGCTCACGCTCGAGTGCCCCGTGATCGCCTCGTCCTCCCCGCTCACGGGCAAGATCGAGTCGCTCCGCGCCCTCGCCGAGCACGGCGCGGGGGCGGTCGTGCTCCCCTCGCTCTTCGAGGAGGAGGTCACGGACGACGACGGGGCCCCGTCGGACGCCCTCTGGCACGCAGACGAGCACGCCGGCGAGGCCAAGGCGTACATGGCGACAGTCGATCTCGGGCACCGCGACTCCTATCTCGACCTCGTGCGCGAGGCCAAGCGCGAGCTCGACATCCCGGTCGTCGCAAGCCTCAACGGCACCACGCCGGGGGGCTGGACGCGCACGGCGGAGCTGCTCCAGGAGGCGGGCGCAGACGCGATCGAGCTCAACGTGTACTCCGTCGAGACCGACCCCTACGCGTCGGGCGCGAACGTCGAGGAACGGACGCTCCGCCTCGTGCACGCGATGCGGCAGGCGGTCTCGGTGCCGATTGCCGTGAAGCTCGCGCCGTACTACACGGCGTTCGCCAACGTCGCCTATCGCCTCGCCGACGTGCCGGTGGACGGGCTCGTCATGTTCAACCGGTTCGTCCAGCCCGACGTCGACGTGTCGAAGATCGAGGTCTCCCCCGGTCTCGAGCTGTCACATCGCGAGGAGCTCCGCATCGCGCTGCGTTGGCTGGCGATCCTCCGTGGCCGGGTGGACGTGAGCCTCGCCGCGACAGGCGGCATCCATACGACGGAGGACGCTGTCAAGGCGATCCTCGTCGGAGCGGACGCTGTGATGATGACCTCGGCGCTGTTGCGGGAGGGCGTCGGCCGCCTCCGGGACGTGCGTACCGGCCTCGCCGCCTGGCTCGACGAGAACGGCCTGACGCTCGCCGACGCCCGCGGACGGCTGAGCCAGGTCGCGTGCGGGAACCCCCGCGCATATGAGCGCGCGCAGTACGTCGAGACGATCGGAGCGGCGAACGCGATCCGCTGACGCCAGGCCGTTCTCAGGCCCAGCCGAGGGGCTCGTAGCCGCTCGTGACCGGGGCGGAGACGATCAGCACGCGCGCCAACGCGTCGCCGTCGTTGCGCACCGTGCGGGTGGGCTCGGGATCGAGCCGCGCGAACGAGCCGGCCCGCAGCGGGTGATCCGTGCCGTCGATGACGATGGTCGGGCTCCCCTCGAGCACGAGGAAGAGCTCCTCGTGGGCTCGCTCGGCCTCGTTGTGCTCCGGGATCGACTCCCCGGGCGGGAGCTCGACCTCGTTGATGCCGAACGAGCTCACGCCCAGCGACCGGCGCACCAGCACCCACTTGCCGTAGTCCCGCTCGAGCTCCTCGTCGTGCCGAATCGTGAACCCGCTCACACCGCCTCCTGGCTGGATCGGGGCATCCTGCCAGACCGTTCCCCGCGGGGCCAGCGGCCGGCCTGGTTAGAATCGACCTTGTAGTGACGAGCTACGCGGAAGCACGCCGGCTGCCGCGTGGATGGGCGCATCTCGCCCTCCAGTTCGCAGTGTGGTTCGGCTTCTACGCCGCCTATCAGGTGGCGCGCGGCGCCGCGGACCGCGGTATCGCCGAGGCGTTCTGGAACGGGACGCTCGTGATCGAGGCGGAGAACCGCTTCCACGCGCTGGTCGAGCCCGCCGTCCAGGGATTCGTGCAGCGCTCGGAAGTGCTCATCCTCGCGACGTCGTACACGTACTGGCTGTCGCAGTTCGCCGTCGTCGGCCTGACCCTGCTCTGGGTGTACTTCCGGCACCACGACCGCTTCGCGGACTTCCGCAACTGGCTGATCGGGGCCAACCTGGTCGGGCTCCTCGGCTACGTGCTGATGCCGACGGCGCCGCCACGGATGTTCCCCGAGTGGGGGTTCACGGACACGCTCGCGGAGTACGCGTCGGTCAACCACGACAGCGGCCTGATCGCCTTCGCCGCCAACCCGTACGCCGCGATGCCGAGCCTTCACGCGATGGACGCGCTGATCGTCGGGATCGTGATGGCTTCCGTCTGCCGTTCCCGGGTCGCCCGGGCGCTCTGGCTGCTCTGGCCGGCCTGGGTCTGCTTCTCGGTGATGGGCACCGGGAACCACTACTGGCTCGACTGCGTGGCGGGCTTCGCCGTGGCGCTGCTCGTCGCCGCGCTCCTCTTCCGCCGGCGCCTCCCCCGCGTCCTCTCGGCGCGCGCGTGACAGAGCCCGGCGACGCGCCGCAGGCCCACGGTGGTTCCCCGGGTGGCGCTCGCAGTGCCCGGCCGGAGGGCACGATGTTCGAATACGGGGCGGACGAGCCGGGTGCTGCGAGCGCCGTCACGCCGCCGGCCGAGAGCGAGCGCGGTCGAGGCGGAGGCGTCAGCCAGCTCGACCGCGTCAAGCAGGAGTACACCACCGCCGCGCGGGAGATCCTCCAGCGCTCCATGCGGGGTGTCGCACGGACCAAGCTGACCCCCGACATGCTCACCCTGACAGGCGTCGCCCTGTGCCTCGCAGGCGCGGTGCTGGTCGGCTTCGAGACCCGCAACGAGTACCTGTTCTTCTGGCTGGGCGGCGTGTTGTTCGTCGTCGGGTCGATCGCGGACATCCTCGACGGCGCGCTCGCCCGCGCGGCCAGCAAGGGAACCGTGTTCGGCGCCTTCCTCGACTCGACCTTCGACCGGGTCGGCGAGGCCGCGATGCTCGCAGCGATCGGGCTGTCGTTCATGCACGACAGCAACGAGGTCGCGCTCGTCGCGGCCTTTGCGGCGGTGATCGGCTCGTTCCTCGTCTCGTACACGCGCGCCAAGGCGGAGGCGCTGGGCCTGCGCGGCGACGTGGGGTTCGGCTCCCGCGTCGAGCGCGTGGTGCTGATCGCGGTCGGGCTCGGGCTCGCGCCCTGGGGCCTCCTGCAGTGGCCGATCTACGTGCTGGCGGCACTCACCTGGCTCACCGTCGCCCAGCGGATCCTCTTCGTGCGCCGGCAGCTGCGCGAGCTCGCCCAGACGTCGTAGAGGCCGATCGCCCAGCGGCCGCCGGGGCCGCCCCATGGCGCCTGTGGGCAGGGTGATCGGAGCCCGACACGCCCGGGATGAGCGCACCAAAGAGGGGCATTGCCCCCACAAGGTGCGAGGAGGACAATGGACGGTCACCTCGTTTCCGCGATCGGGGGGAAAGGGGCGCCCGCGGTGGAGGAAGCATCGGGATGAGGCGCGACGCAGCTCGGTGGGGAGCCGCCGTCACCGTCTGCATCCTGGCTGCAGCGTTCCTCCCCGCGGCCGCCGGGGCGTCCGAGCTCATCGGCCGCAACGCGACCGGCGTCCGGCTGCAAGCCGACGCCCAGGGGAGGGCGCTGGTCGTGTTCCGGTCCGAGGGGCAGTCGAAGACGGTCGTCGCCTGGGGGGCCGTCGACGCGCGCGCCCCGAGCCCCTCGAAGCCGCAGGTCGAGTTCCAGCTCCGGCTCGGGGGCGGCATCGGCCCGAACACCTGCCGGCCGTACCGGGGGCAGCCCGTCCCGTGGGTCGTCGCCGCGTGCACGGCCTCGGACGGAACGCACTGGGCCGTCCAGTCCTGGCAGCGGATGCTGCCGAACTACGGCGCCCCGCCGACGCCCGAGCGCGCGGCCTGGGAGCTCCGCCTCTCGCACTGGTCGGGGCCGCTGCCCGTGCTCGAGATCTGGACGGACTGGTCGTACAGGCGCTTCCATCACCTCTACGGGCGGCTGACCTTCCGCGGCGAGGGCGTCTTCGGCTTCCGCTCGACCCGGTTCGGGGTCCCGCTCGACACCTACGGGCGCAACGTGTTCGTCGACACCTTCGGCTCCGCCTACGGCACCGGGTGGAAGCGCGAGAACAGCTTCCTCACCCACGCACCCGGCGGGGCCTTCTGTTACGGCTTCTACCCCCATGGCCCGCACGGCGTGGGGAGCGGCAAGCGGTACCGCGCCACCGTGATCGGCCCGGGCGTGACACCCGATGTGATGTGGCAGGGATCGGCCCCGGGGACCTACGACGCCGCGCGTGACGAGCAGGCGAACACGGCGCAGCGGTCGCTTCTTGCCGGCGATCGTCGCTGTGTCGTGAACTGAGCGCGCCCCAGGGCTCCCGTTTTCGCTGACCCGTGCCCTCCGAAGCACGCGCGCCGGCACGCAGCGCGAAGCTTGGTAAGCTGATAGCACTTTGTCTGCTAGCAAAATCGACAGATCCGGCATCCTGGTACGGATGAGCGCCCCGCTGAAGGGGGCGCTCGTGCGGGAGACCGCACGCCGCGGCTCGAACGTCAACGACGTGGCCGCAGGGATCCTCGCCGAGAGCTTCGGTATGCGCTACGAGCCAACCGGCCGTCGCCGCAAAGTGCTAGCAGGTGGAAGCCCCGTCGTCCTGCTTCGCGTTCCCCGGGAGCTGAAGGACGAGATCCAGGCCGAGGCGTCCCGCTCGGGCGCCAACGCAAACGACGTCGTGGTCGCCGCGCTCGCGGACGGGCTCGGCGTCCCTCACGCACCTCGGAACGGAAAGGACACCATGGCCGAGACGAACGGCTCCAAGAACGGCGTGCGCCAGAAGGAGAAGGTGCGGGTCGCGATCATCGGCGTGGGCAACTGCGCCAACTCGCTCCTGCAGGGCGTCGAGTACTACAAGAACGCGAAGGCGGACGAGTTCGTCCCCGGCCTGATGCACGTCGACCTCGGCGGCTATCACATCTCGGACATCGAGTTCACCGCCGCGTTCGACGTCGTCAAGGGCAAGGTCGGCGAGGACCTCGCCGACGCGATGTGGGCGTTCCCGAACGACACGATCAAGTTCGCGGACGTGCCGAAGACCGGCATCAAGGTCGCGCGCGGTATGACGCACGACGGCATCGGCAAGTACCTCTCGCAGATCGTCGAGAAGGCCCCGGGGCAGACCGCCGACATCGTGGGGATCCTCAAGGAGACGGGCACCGACGTCGTCGTCAACTACCTCCCCGTCGGCTCGGAGGCAGCGGCGAAGTGGTACGCGGAGCAGATCCTCGAGGCCGGCGTCGCGATGGTCAACTGCATGCCGGTGTTCATCGCACGCGAGCCGTACTGGCAGAAGCGCTTCGAGGAGGCCGGCGTGCCGATCATCGGCGACGACATCAAGTCGCAGGTCGGCGCGACGATCTCGCACCGCGTCCTCACGAGCCTCTTCCGCGAGCGCGGCGTGCACCTCGACCGGACGATGCAGCTGAACGTGGGCGGCAACTCCGACTTCCTCAACATGCTCGAGCGCGATCGCCTCGAGTCGAAGAAGATCTCGAAGACGAACGCCGTCACGTCGATGCTCGACTACGACCTCGGCGAGAAGAACGTCCACGTCGGCCCCTCGGACTACGTGCCGTGGCTGACCGACCGCAAGTGGGCGTACATCCGCATGGAGGGGTCGTCCTTCGGCGACGTGCCGCTCAACATCGAGCTCAAGCTCGAGGTGTGGGACTCGCCGAACTCCGCCGGCATCGTGATCGACGCGGTCCGGCTCGCGAAGCTCGCCCTCAACAACGGGATCTCGGGTGCGCTCGAGGGTCCGTCCAGCTACCTGATGAAGTCGCCGCCCGTGCAGATCGTCGACAGCGAGGCGCACGAGAACACCGAGCGCTTCATCGCGAAGAACGCGCTGAAGGCGGAGAAGAAGGCAAAGGCCGCCGCCAAGGCGTGACCCGCCGGCGCCTCACGCGCGTCTTCTGGCTCGGGGCGGCGGCGATCCTCGTCGCCGCCGCCCTGATCTCCCTCGTCGCCGTCCTGCAGGGGAGCTTCTCGGACACCGACGCGAAGATCCTGGGGACGCTGGCGGCGCTCCTGTACTGCGGCGCCGCCGCCCTCGCGGGGCTCGCGCTCGTCGACCGCGGGCCGGCCGTCCCGCTCGGCTGGGCGATGGTGGGGCTCGCATCGCTCACTTTCGTTCTCGTGGCGGGAGCCATCTGGCATCCCTGGGGGGACGAGGACAGCAACACCGGCTGGCGGCTTGCCGCGTCAGGCGCGCTCTTCCTCGTCGCGGGCCTCGTCGCGACCACGGGGCTCCTTCTGACGCGCCGCCCCGCGCTCCAGCGCCTCTCCGTCGTCGCTGGCGGTCTCACGACGCTCGCGGTGTCCCTGACGCTCGTTCCCGTGTGGCGCGACCGCGATCCAGGGAGCACGCTCGCCAAGGCGATGGGTGCAACGTGGATCCTGGCCGCGCTCGCGTATTTCCTCGCGCCCGTCCTGCAGCGGTGGTCGTCCGTCGGAGACATCGGGGCCGGTGAGAGGGTCCTTGCGACCCTCGACGACGTCGAGCTCGTCGCGACGCGCGATCCGGGTGAGATGCTCGTCGTGACGGAGCGGCCGCGCGCCGGCGAGCGGCTCGTCCTCCGCCGCCGTCACTGAGGAGTTGCTACGGCGCGACTAGGCTCGTGCCGTGGTCGAGCTGAAGCCGGCAGAAGCGCTGGACGGCGAGGCGCTTGCGGCGCTCTTCACCGCGGGTTACGAGGGCTACTGGTTCCCGATCGCGGTCGACGCACCGGCCTTCGCGCTCATGGTCGAGACGACGGACGTCGACCTGCGCCTCTCGCGGGTCGCGACCGAGGACGGCGAGCCGGTCGCGATCGCCCTGGTCGCGCGGCGCGGCACCGGGGGCTGGATCGGCGGGATGGGCGTCGTCACATCGCACCGGCGCAGGGGGATCGGGGAGGCGACGCTGGTCGCCGCACTCGACGCGGCCCGCGCGGCCGGGATCGAGCGCGTCACGCTCGAGGTGCTCGAGCAGAACGAGCCTGCACGGCGGCTCTACGAGCGCCTCGGCTTCGAGCGCATCCGCGACCTCGAAGTCTGGTCGGTGCCCACCGGCCCGGGCGAGCCGCACGAGGTCGACGCCGCGGCGGCGCACGCGTGGCTGCGTGTACACCGGCACGAGGCCGAGCCGTGGCAGCGCGACGACGCGTCGATCGAGCGGCTCGGGGAGACGAGGGGCCTGATGGTCGAGGGCGCGGCCGCGCTCGTCCGGCTCTCCGCCGGCCGGGTCGGCGTCCTCCAGCTCGGAGGACGGGCGGACGCCCTGCGCGAGCTGCTCGCCGGGGCGCGCTCGCTCGGCGAGTCGCTGAGCGTGGTGAACCTGCCCGCCGGTCATCCGGCGTCCGCCGTCCTCGCGGAGCTCGGTGGCCGGGTCGACGCGCGCCAGCACGAGATGGCGGTCTCGCTCCGTGCGCCCGCAGAGCGGGTGTCCGACTGAAGTCGGACACAAGGCCGGCTTCAGACCCAGGCGCAGGTGTCCGACTTCAGTCGGACACACTCGGTCCGGACTCAGCCCGGTTGGTGTCCGACTTCAGTCGGACACCTCGGGCGCGCCGTGGGCGCGAGGCGCCGTGTCATCGGCGACGAAGCCGACGCGCTTGTGCGAGGCATCGCAAAACGGCTTGTTCCGGGAGTGGCCGCACCGACAGAGGGCGACCGCGGAGCCCTCCGGGAGCTCGAACGGCCGTCCTTCCGCATCCACGATCGTGATCGGGCCCACGACCTTGTAGGGCCCGTTCGTCCGCACGGTGATCGTGACGTCGCTCATCGACCGAGCCTAGCTAGGCGAGCCTCACCCCTACAATCGACCCGTGTCGCTTCGCATCTGCCTCGTGACGCCGCACGCGTGGTCGGTGCCGCACGACACGAACGAGCACGTCGCAGGCCTCGCAGAGGCGCTCAGGGCACGCGGTCACACCGTCGTGGTGCTCGCGCCGTCGTCGCGCTCCGCCGACCTCCTCGCGGGCCGGCGCACCCTGCAGACCGGTGTCCTCGACGGGGTCGTCGCCGTCTCGCGCGCGGTGCCGGTCTCCCCGCGCTCGGCCGTCGGCATCCCCGTCGGCGTTCGGGCGAACGTGGCCACGGCTCTCCGGCGCGGAGACTTCGACGTCGTGCACGGCTTCGACCCCGGTGTCCCGGGGCTCGCCTACGTGGCGCTCCTCGAGGCGCAGACGACAACGGCCGCGACGTTCGTCGATCCCGAGCGTCTCGCCTTCCCTCCCCGGCGGAACCTGCGCGACCGGCTGCTGGCGCGCATCGACCGGCTGGTCGCGACGAGCGACGAGGTCGCAGAGCGCGCCGCGGCACGCTTCCCGGGCTCCTACACGGTCGTCCCCGCCGGTGTCGACCTCGAGCGGTTCGCGCCGGCGCCGAAGTCCCGTGTCGTGGTGATCGAGACGTCGGCGGGGGGCCTGCCCATCGTCCGCTCGGCGCTGCGCGCGCTCCGGCGCCTCGAAGGCTGGGAGGCGGTCCTGCTGCGCACCGCGCGCCTCGCGGTGCGGCCGTCGATCCCGCTCGGGCTCCGCGACCGGGTGCACGTCCGCACCGCGGTTCGCAGCGAGGCGCGGGCCGAGATCCTGCGCGAGGCGGCGATCGTCGTCCCGTCCCCCGACGGCTTGCGACGGCTGCGCACCGAGGCCTCCGCCGCGGGCTGCGCGATGGTGGAGCCCCCTGGCGTCGACGCGCAGCCGGAACTGGCCGCCGCCGCCCTCCTGCGGTTCGCCGAGGACGAGGAAGCGCGGCAGCGCGACGGCGCCTCGCGTCGGGCGTCGGTCTCGGACGAGGGCTTCGACACCGTCGCGGAGCGCCTGGAGCGTCTCTACGTCGAGGCGCAGGGCCGCCGGCGCGCTCCCCGCCGCCACGAGACGGAGCCGCTCGCCGATCGCGATTGGATCGTCGCCGACCTCCACATGCACACCAACTGGTCGCACGACTGCTCGATCGAGCCGGCGGCGCTCGTCGCACACGCCGAGGCCGAAGGGCTCGGCACCATCGCGGTGACCGACCACAACGTCTTCGGAGGCGCACGGGAGGCTGCCGAGCTCGCCCGTGGCCGCGAGCTGACCGTGATTCCCGGCGAGGAGGTCAAGACCGACCGCGACGGCGAGGTGATCGGCCTCTTCCTCGACGAGGAGATCCCGCGAGGGATGAGCTTCGCGGACACCGTCGCCGCGATCCGCGAGCAGGAGGGGGTCGTCTACGTGCCGCACCCGTTCGATCGCATGCACGCGATCCCCGCACCGGCCACGCTGCACCGTCACCTCCCGGAGATCGACGTGCTCGAGGTGTACAACGCGCGGCTCCTGTTCGACGGCTACAACGACGAGGCGCTCCGCTTCGCACGCAAGTACGGCCTGCTGATGGGCGCCGGCTCGGACGCACACGTGCTCCCGGGCGTCGGCACCGGTGCGCTTCGCATGCGGCGCTTCGACGGGCCGGAGGAGTTCCTCCTCTCGCTCCGCACGGCGACTGTCCTGCGCCGGCCGAAGTCCCTCGCGTACCTGCAGTCGCTCAAGTGGGTGGCGCAGGTGCGGGAGAAGGTGGCGGGCAGCAACTGACGCGGGCACCTAGAGGAGCAGGCCCCAGGGCCAACGAATGAGTCATACGATGTCGAGCGCTGACCAGCGGCCGGACCCGACGCAGCGCAGCTCCAGCCGTCTGGTCGCGAAGCGATCCGACGGCGACGAGATCCAGGAGCGGTATCTCCGGCGCGCGATCGGAGAGATCAACGAGCTCGGCGACGAGCTGCTCGCGCTCGGCGACGAGCTCCACGTGCCGGTGCTGGGCAGCGGCCATCCGCTCGGAGACGTCTTCCTCCTCAAGTACCGCCCGATGCAGAGCGAGATCCAGGAAGGCGTCGCGTTCTTCGGCCGCGCGGGACAGGCGCTCCTCAAGTCGCTGCAGCGGCTCTCGGTCGACCCGCTCGCCGTCTACGGCACGAACTGCCTCAAGTTCGGGACGGAGGAGCCGGCCGACGCACGCGGATGGCTGACCCGCGAGCTCCACATCGTGCAGCCGAAGCTCGTCGTGGCGATGGGCGGCGAGACCGTGGCGTTCCTCAACGGGCTCGGGTTCCCGCTGTCCGACGAGCTCGATCCCGACCGTCCCGGCGAGCTCCAGCGCTTCACGCCGACCATCGACGCGCTCGTGACGCCCGACATCGACGCGTCGCTGGACGAGCAGAGCGCGAAGACGCTCTTCTGGAACGCCTTCAAGGCGCTCGGGGCCTGGTGGTCCGAGCTCCCGCCGTACTGAGGTCGCCCGCCGCAGCGCCTGCCGCACGCGAGACGCTGTTGCAGGCGGCGGTGCTGCTCGCGGCGCTGGTCGCGTGGGGCGCGGTCGCGGACCGCCTGCCCGCTCTCTCCGACCGCTGGGACGTCGCCCTCATCGCGCTGCTGGTCTTCCCGGCGACGTTCCTCGTCGTCTGGCTGCTGCTCCCTCTCTCCACCGCGCGCGGGCTCCTGCCCGTCGCGGTCGCGGCCGGCGTGCTCGCGGTTCTGCTCGACCTGGCCGGGCTCGAGTCCGCGTTCAACGTCACGAAGGTCGTGGCGTTCACCCTCTTCGGCTTCTGGTTCGTGCAGATGCTCGAGGCCCTCTCGTGGGTCGTGCTCGTCGCCGCGATCATCCCGTGGGTCGACATCGCGTCCGTCTACCGCGGCCCCACGAAGGTCATCGTCGAGCAGCAGCCGGGGAGCTTCGATCGGATCGCGATCGCGTTCCCGGTGCCGGAGGGCGGCGGAGCGCGGCTGGGCCCGCCGGACGTGATCTTCTTCGCCCTGTTCCTCGCGGCCTCGACGCGCTTCGGCCTTCGACCGGCGGCCACGTGGATCGGGATGACGGCTGCCCTCTCCCTGACGCTCGTCGCCACCTACGCGCTCGACCTGAACGGCCTGCCGGCGCTGCCCGCCCTGTCGCTCGGGTTCGTGCTCCCGAACGCGGACCTCCTGTGGCGGGGTCTCCGAGACCCGCGCGCACCCGAGCACGAGGGCTCGTAGACGCGAGGCTCGCCTCGCGCGCCTCTTCGCTCCGGAAACCGGCAGGGGCGAGGCACATGCCTCGCCCCCAACCGGGTTCGCTACGGGCTCACCGAGCCCGGGCCGGCGCGCTAGCAGTTCTTCTGGACCCAGGCCTCGATGTGCTGGGAGGCCTGCTGTACCTCGGCGGAGTCCATCGACGACGCCAGCGCCTGGAGCTTCGCGAGCGCCTCGGGGCCGGGGGTCTCGCCGCTCTGGAGGTCGACGCCCTTGAGCGCCTCGGCGATCTTCGCGAAGTTCTCGGCGATCACCTTGTAGTCGGCCTTGATCTCGTCCGGCACCTGATCGGCGATCTCGTCGAACGCCTTCGAGGCCGACTCGAGATCGGCGTTCTGACCGCTCAGGGACTGGGCGAGCTTCGTCGAGATGCCTGCGAACTCGGCGCACTCGCCGGAGAGGTCGCCGATGCTGGTCTCGTCCGTCGAGGTGACCGACGAGTCGGTCGTCGCCGTCGTGTCCTCCGACGTCGTCGTCTCCGTGACGACCGTCGTCTCCGTGACGGAGGACGCCTCGTTCTTGCTGTCCCCGCCGCAGCCGGCCGCGACGAGCGCGAGCACCGCGATGAGAAGCACCATCACCTTCCGTCCGTTCACTTGCTTCACCCCTTCGTCGTCGTGAGCCGGCTCATTCCGCCGCACCACCGGCATCATCCTCTTCGGCAGATCCGATTGCACGCGTGAGCAGCGAGACGCTCTCGATGTGCGGCGTGTGGGGGAACATGTCGACCGGCGTGCAGCGGACGAGCTCGTAGGCGTACTCGTCGCGGAGGACCGCGAGGTCGGATGCGAGGGTCGTCGGATTGCACGAGACGTAGACGATCCGGGGGGCCTCGAGCGCGCCCGTCCTCCGCAAGGCCTTGCCGGCGAGCCCCGCGCGCGGCGGGTCGACGACGACGACGTCGGGCGGCCCCGCGTGCTCGCCCAGCTCCTCGAGCGACTGCCCGACGTTCCCGGCGAAGAACCGGGCGTTCGCGATCCCGTTCGCCTCGGCGTTCTCGATCGCGCACGCGACCGACTCCTCGGAGATCTCCACCCCCCACACCGAGCCGGCGCTCGCCGCGAGGGCGAGCCCGATCGTCCCCGTGCCGCAGTACAGGTCGTAGACGGTCTCCCCGCCGCCCAGCCCGGCCGCGTCGCGGGCAAGCGTGTAGAGCGTCTCGGCCATCTCCGTGTTCGTCTGGAGGAAGGCGTTCGGGCGCACGCGGAACCGGAGCCCGAGGAGCTGCTCCTCGATCCAGGGCTCGCCCCACAGGAGCCGCGTCGGCAGGTTCGTCACCTCGGCCGGCCGGTCGTTGACCGCCCAGTGGATCGAGCGGACCTCGGGGACGCGCGTGAGCGTCTCGATGAGGAAGTCCGCGTCGAACCGCTCTCCCGGCGCGGTGACGAGCAGCACGAGCGCCTGGCCGGTGTTCCGGCCCTCACGGACGACGAGATGGCGGAGGTAGCCCGCCTGCGTCTCCTGGTCGTACGGCTCGAGGCGCTCGGCGCGGGCCCACTCCTTGACGGCCTCGCGGATCGCGTTGCCCGCGTCGGTCGTGAGGAGGCACTCGTCGACGTCGATCACCTCGTCCCACCGCCCCGCGCGATGGAAGCCCAGGACGAGCCCGTCCTCTCCGAGCGCGAACGAGTACTCGAGCTTGTTGCGATAGCCGAACACCGAGCGGGCCGGGACGATCGGCTCGAGCGGGGGATCCACGAAGCC
Organism: uncultured Actinomycetes bacterium; assembly: GCA_963786055.1. Classification (GTDB taxonomy): domain Bacteria; phylum Actinomycetota; class Thermoleophilia; order Gaiellales; family Gaiellaceae; genus Gaiella. The sequence continues at coordinate 191,033 of CAWAXS010000031.1, forward strand.
GCCCAGGCGCACGAGCGCGTCGCGGACCTGCGCGTGCTTCGCGTCGAGCTGCTGCTCGTACGCGAGATCCTGGAAACGGCAGCCGCCGCACGTGCCGAAGTGCCGGCACGGCGCCGTGACCCGACCAGGCCCGGGCTCGAGCAGGGCGGTCCGGGTCGCCTCGGCGAATCCCTTCTTCACCTTCGTCGCGCGGGCACGCACGAGGTCACCCGGAAGCCCGCCGCGCACGAACACGACGAAGCCGTCGAGCCGGCCGACGCCGTTCCCACCGTAGGCGAGCGAGTCGATGCGGAGCTCGACCTCCTCGCCCTTTCGTACCGGCGCTGCCACCGCGGGAGCGTAGCGGCGAGGCACTGCGGATCCCGCCGTCTCCGGCGGGCCGGGTGCGTAGCCTTGAGGCAATGGCCGCCCCGGTCATCCGAGCCGATCACCTGTCGAAGGACTACGGCGGCGACCGCGGAGTCACCGACCTGACGTTCGAGGTCGAAGAGGGCGAGGTCTTCGGCTACCTCGGCCCCAACGGCGCGGGAAAGACGACGACGATCCGCCTGCTGCTCGACCTGATCCGACCGAGCGCAGGGCGGATCGAGCTCTTCGGGCTCGACGCCCGACGCCGGGGCCCGGAGGCACGCAGAGGCGTCGGCTACCTCCCCGGCGACCTCCGCCTCTACGAGCGCCTCACGGCGCGCGAGCACCTGCGGTACTTCGCGTCGCTCCGCGGCATGCCCGACCTCGGCGAAGGCGAGCGGCTCGCCGCGCGACTCGAGCTCGAGCTCGACAGGCCGATCCGGGCGCTGTCGAAGGGGAACCGCCAGAAGGTCGGGCTCGTCCAGGCGCTCATGCACCGGCCGAGGCTCACCGTCTTCGACGAGCCGACGGCGGGCCTCGACCCGCTCGTCCAGCAGGTCGTCTACGAGCTCGTGGCCGAGGCGACGGCGGACGGCCGCACCGTGTTCGTCTCGTCCCACGTCCTCTCGGAGGTGCAGCACATCGCCGACCGCGTCGCCCTGATCCGCGACGGGCGGCTCGAGCTGCTCGACAACGTCGAGACACTGCGTCAGAAGGCGCTGACCCGCGTCGAGGTGACGTTCGCCGAGCCACCGCCCGTCGGCGCCTTCGACGGGGTGCTCGGTGTCCACGAGCTCGAGCGGCACGGGCTCGTCGTCCGGCTGACGCTCGAGGGCTCGGCCGACCCGCTCGTCAAGGCGCTCGCCCGGTTCGAGGTGCACGCGCTCGACAGCCGCGAGGCCGACCTCGAGGACGTGTTCCTCGAGCTGTACCGGAGGCCCGCCAATGCTTCGTAGCGTGTTCCTCAAGTCGATCCGCGACCTCCGCCGCGGCTTCGTCTGGTGGGCCGTCGGCCTCGTCGGGTACGTGGCGATGATCGTCTCGGTCTATCCCACCATCCGCGACAACCCCGACCTGAACAAGCTCGTCGAGAGCTACCCGGAGGCACTCAAGGCGTTCATCGCGTTCGGCAGCCAGCTCGACTTCACGTCGGCCGCCGGCTACCTCGGCAGCGAGCTCTTCTCCTTCATGTTCCCGGCGCTCTTCCTCGTCGCCTCCGTCGGCAACGGTGCGGGCTCGATCGCGGGCGAGGAGGAGCGCGGCACGCTCGACCTGCTGCTCGCGGAGCCGCTCTCCCGGACCCGGATCGCCGTCGAGAAGCTCGGCGCGATGTGCGTGGAGGTGATCGGCCTCGGCCTCGTCCTCTGGGTCGCGCTGTGGATCGGGGCGCGCGCGTTCACGATGGAGGTCTCGGCCGCGCACCTCGCCGCGGCGACCATCGTTCTCGTCGCTGCTGGCGATCACCTACGGCGCGGTCGCGTTCATGCTCGCCGCCGCAACGGGACGCAAGAGCCTCGCCGTCGGGGTGACGGTCGCCCTGGCCGTGGGCGCGTACCTCGTGAACTCGCTCGCCGCCCTCGTCGACGTCCTCGAGCCGTTCCAGAAGATCTCGCCCTTCTACCACTACGCCGCAGGCGACCCGCTCCAGCGAGGGCTCGACCCGTGGCACACGCTCTTCCTCGTCGCGGTCGGCGCGGCGGCAGCCGCGGCGGGCGTGGTGCTCTTCGGGCGGCGGGACGTCGCGGCCTAGGGCGAGCGCTCGCCCGGGTCAGGCGAGGACGCTCACGTGCACCGACCGCTCGCGCGGCCCGTCGAACTCGCAGAAGAAGACGCCCTGCCAGGTCCCGAGCGCCAGCGTCCCGTCGTCCCGTAGCGGAATCAGCACGCTCGGCCCCATGAACGAGGCGCGGATGTGGGTCGGGGCGTTCTCCTCGCCCTCCTCGACGTGCTGCCACCGCCAGTCCTCGGGGACGATCCGCTCGAGCGCCATCTCGAAGTCGCGCGCGACCATCGGGTCGGCGTGCTCGTTGATCGTCACGCCGGCGGTCGTGTGCGGCACGTAGACGAGGACGGCCGAGCCGTGCTCGCCGGCGATCGCCTCCCGCACGAGGCGCGTGATGTCGACGAGCTGGCTCTGCCGCTCGGTTCTGACCGTCAGCGTCCGCACGCGGTCAGAGCGCGCCGCCCGCGGCGGGAGGCGCGCCGGCCTCGAGCGGGTTCTCGCCCCCGGACTCGCGGGCGAGGAAGTCCTCGACGTGCATCACGTTGTCCTTCGATCGCGTGACCACGTCGAGCAGCGACGACATCGACGCGACCTCCTCGCGCTGCTCCTGCAGGAACCAGTGCATGAACTGCTCGGCGACGAGGTCGCCCTCCTCGCGCGCCGTGACGGCCAGCTGCTGGATCTGGCCGGTCACCCGCTTCTCCTGGTCGAGCGCGAGCTGGACCGGGGCGACGACGTCGGGGAAGGACACCTGCGGTGCCTCGACTGCGGGGGTCACGACCTGCTCGTCGGCGTCGAGGAGGTACTGCACCATCATCATCGCGTGGTTCCGCTCCTCGACCGCCTGGCGGTAGAAGTGAGCAGCGAGCTGCGGCAGCGTCTGCGCGTCGTAGTGGACGGCGATCGCGATGTACTGCTGCGACGCGCCGAACTCGTACGCGATCTGCCCGTTGAGTTCATCCGTGAACTTGGACATGCGCCGATCCTAGATGGTCGATCCCGTATAGCACCGCCCATGACGCCGGGGTGGTGCCGAGTAGCATCGGCGCATGGCCGGGATTCCCGAGGCGCTCAAGGGCCGGAGCTTCACCCGCGTGGCGGACTGGAGCCCGGACGAGCTGCGCCTCACCCTCGACCTCGCCGACGAGTTGAAGGTCGAGCGGGCGCGGCGCAGGGAGCTGCGGATCCTCCCGGGCCGGACCGTCGGGCTGATCTTCCGGAAGCCCTCGACGCGGACGAGGATCAGCTCCGAGGTCGGGATCGCCGAGCTCGGGGGGATGGCGCTCTACGTGCCGGCGGCGGACCTCCAGCTCTCGCGCGGCGAGTCGACACGCGACACGGCGCTCGTGCTCTCGCGCTTCCTGAGCGCGATCCTGATCCGCACGTTCGACCAGGCCGAGGTCGACGAGTTCGCGGAGCACGCGACGATCCCCATCGTCAACGGCCTCACCGACGCCTCTCACCCGCTGCAGGCGCTCGCCGACGCGATGACCATCCGGGAGCGGTTCGGCACGCTCGAGGGCGTACGGGTCGCCTACCTCGGCGACGGTAACAACGTCTGCCATTCGCTGATGCGGATCGCGGCCCGCACGGGCATGAGCCTCGTGGCCGCGTGCCCCGACGGCTACCTGCCCGACCCCGAGATCGTGTCCTCGTGTCGCGAGGACGCCGCGACGACCGGCGGGAGCGTCGACGTGGTGACCGATGCGGGCGAGGCCGTCTCCGGTGCCCACGTGCTCTACACGGACGTCTGGACCAGCATGGGGCAGGAAGCCGAGCGCGAGCAGCGGCTCCACGACCTCGATCCCTACCGGCTCGACGCCGCGAAGCTGGCCATTGCGGCACCCGACGCGATCGCGCTTCACTGCCTCCCCGCGCACGTCGGCGAGGAGATCACGGCCGACGTCCTCTACGGCGACCGGTCGCTCGTCTGGGACCAGGCCGAGAACCGCCTGCACGTCTACAAGGCCGTGCTCGCCCTGACGGTGCGCTGACGCACGGCGTCCCGCTCCGGCCGGACGCCTGCTCCTATCCTTCGCGCGTGACGTTCGACGACGTCGTCCGCTCGGCCCTCGACAGCCTGCCGCCGCACATCGCCGCCGCCCTCCGCAACGTCGCGGTCGTGGTCGAGGACGAGGACCCGGACGACCCGGACCTGTACGGCGTCTTCGACGGCGTCCCGCTCACGGACGGCGGCCCCGCTCCCGGCGATCTCCCGAACCGGATCGCGATCTTCCGCCGTCCGCTGGAGGCGGACTTCGAGAACGTCGACGAGCTCCGCGAGGAGATCCGGATCACCGTGCTCCACGAGCTCGGCCACTACTTCGGTCTCGACGAGGATCGGCTCTCCGAGCTGGGCTACGAATGATCCACGTCCTCGACGTCGTGACCTGGCTCGCGCTGCTCCTCGGGGCGCTGGTCGTCGTCGTCTTCCTGTTCGCCCGGCGAAGCTGACAGCGTCCTCCGAGGGAGAACGACCCGATCGGGGTGCCGGTTTGCCGAAGGGAATGACGGGGAACGAATAATCGTTGACATGTCCATGCAGACCATCCCGCGGATCCACGCCGAGATCGAAGAGCTGAGCGAGCGGAGAGTCACGCTCTGGAACTCGCTCTCCCAGGGACGCGATCCAGCCGTGGTCGAAGAGATCAAGGCGCTCGACGCGCAACTCGACGAGCGCTGGGCCCAGATCCGGGCCGAGCGCGCGCGTATTCGCTTCGGCGAACGCGACGAGATCGTGCGGCGAGCACGGGCCGAAGAGCGGCTCGAACGCGCCGCGTAGGGACGGGCGGAACCCGCGGCAGGCGCGTTCCCGGCAGGGAACGCCGCGGGTTCGCCGTACCATGTGTTCGTGCTGGTACGCCGGGCCGACAGCGACGACCCCGTCGCACAGGAACGCCAGGCGCTCGCCGAGCAGCGCGCCGCGCTCGAAGGCCTGAAGCGGCAGCTCGCGGAGCGGGTCGCCGCGGTGAAGGAGCGCGAGGGCGAGCTGCGCGCTGCGATCGCGCGGGTGGCGGCCGGGAAGGAGCCCGCCATCGCTCTCCCGCCGCAGGTCGATCCCAACTCCGACCGACTTGCGACGCGCGCGGCGTCGGTGGCCGAGCGAGAGCGGGCGGTTGCCGCCAGGGAGGCGGCTCTGGCCTCCGGCGGCGGGCACAACGGCGACGCGGCACTGGCCGAGCGAGCCGCGACGCTCGACGCCCGGGCGCGGGAGCTCGACTCCCGTCTCGTCGAGCTCGACGCCCGCGAGCGTGCGATCGAGGAGCGAGAGCGGGTGCCACGCGATCCCGACGCCGTGCGCCTTGCCGAGATCGAGGCGCGGCTCGACGAGCTTCGCGCGGCGGAGGAGGCTTTCCTTCGGACGAGACGCGAGCTCGCCGACCACAGCGACGCGATCGCGGCACGGGAGCAGCTCCTGGCCCAGCGCGAGCGGGAGCTCGACCAGCGTGAGGACGGCTGGGGCGGCCTCGACATGCAAGAGCTCGAGTCACGTCTCCGGCGGCTCGAGACGCAGCGCAGCGCGATCGAGCAGACGAGGAGCTTCAGCGGCGGCTTCCGCAAGCTCGAGCAGGACGGCACCCGCCGTCCCCCGTCGGGCTAGAGCGGAGGCACCTCGGGTCCGAGGCCGAGACGCCGGAGGCGATGCGCAAGCGGCAGGTGCCTATGCGCGCGTGGTGAGATCGAGGCCGAGAAGGGTCTCGACTGCGTCCTCGAGGCCGGCTCTCGCTGCGGTTGCGACGTAGACGACCCATGGGTGGAGGGGTGTCCCACCCGTATAGGCGACGATCGGTACCCGAATGCCGTGCGCGTACCACGCCTCCATCGCAGTGCCCTCGTCGGGATGGGTGAACGAGGCGAGCATTGCATCGCAGCTGTCGATGTCCGCGAGGTCGCCTTGGACGATCTCGACCTCGTTCCCCACCGTGCGACCGCGGTAGTCCCGGCGCATCGGATCGATGGGCTCGGCGCCGCGCCGTGAGAGCAGCTCGGAGGCGCGCCGCCGGTACTCCTCCGCGTACGGCGGCCCGGCCAGGTAGACGCGAATCGGTGCCGCTGCCATGACGGGGGCCTAGAGTACGTCGTATGGATGCTCCCGAGCGCACGGGCGAGTTCGTCGCGCTCGGCCACCCCGGGTCGGAGCATTACGCCGGGCTCGAGACCTTTCCCAACCCGGGTGTGGCGCGCGTCGAGATGACGAGCGACGAGCTTGCGGCCGTCTGTCCGATCACGGGTCAGCCGGACCTCTACGTCGCGACGATCGACTACGCGCCGGATGCGTTGTGCCTCGAGTCCAAGTCGCTGAAGCTGTACCTCGCAACGTTTCGCAACGAGGGCCGCTTCTGCGAGGCGCTCGCCGTGACGATCCGCGACGACGTCGCCGCCGCGCTCGACCTGCAGGCCGCGCGGGTGCAGGTCACGCTCCGGCAGAAGTCGCGCGGCGGTATCACGATCACGGCGACCGCGTAGGCACTCCATGACCCAGTGGCCTGGCGTTCCACGGCCTACAGCGATTGGCGCCGGCGATGGAGTGAACCCTGGGGAGAGGGGCCGAAAGGACGTTCTCGCAGGGTCGAGGAGACCCAGGATCCGGCTAGAATCCAGGCTCCGGGGCGTTAGCTCAGTTGGGAGAGCACCAGCTTTGCAAGCTGGGGGTCGCCGGTTCGAGCCCGGCACGCTCCATCCCCGCAAACGGCTTGAACAAGGGGTTTGCGGGAAGCGACTGAGGGCTCGGATCGCTCCGAGCCCTCTCGATTCAGCCTCGAAGTCAGATCTAGTCAGATTCGGCTCGTTCGGCTCGCGCCGAAGGCGGCGTCGATCGAATCGCGAACGTCGTCGAGTCCGCGCGCATGCTCGAACTCATGCGCGTAGATGTCGAGCGTGATGCTCGGCCGTGCGTGACCGAGCTGACGGGATGCGCGAACCGGATCGACCCCCGCGCGGATCAGGTGACTCGCGAACGTGTGCCGGAGATCGTGAAACCCGAGCTTGGACACACCGTCGCCATTGAGGCCCGCCGCCTCTGCAGCTCTGTCGAGACCACGCTTCGCAACGTTGTTCCGGTTGAGCGGTGTACCTGTGGCGGTGGAGAAGACATAGGCGTCCGGGCGTGGCAGCCGGCTCGATCGCTCGGTGGCGCGGAGGTGATCACGGAGATGCGGCTCGAGTTGACCGGCGAGTGCGATATCTCTCCGACCGGCCTTCGTCTTGAGATCGATGCGGCGCGGCGGACTCGCCTTCGTGCCACGACTCAGCTGGGCTCGCACGCGGATCACGCGCTCGCGGAAGTCGATGTCACCCCAGGTGAGTCCGAGGATCTCCTGGATCCGCATCCCGCTGAATACCGCGAGCGCGAGCAGCGGCCGATACCACGACGGGCAGCGCTCGAGAAGCAGCCGCACTTCGCCAGCCGTGAGAGTCCGGGGCTCGCTCTGGGCTCGCCCGCGGGGAAGTTCGTCCCGATGCAGTCGCAACATCGGGTTCTCGGCCAGGTATCCGCGACGTGCCGCAAGGTCGAACACCCGCCCCAACGGCGTGATGATCCCGCGGATCGTCCACGAAGCGAGCCCGGATGTGCGCCGTGAGCCGATGAGCATGGCGAGCTGGTCAGCGGTGATCTTCTGGATCTGGCGCTCGCCGAGGACCGGAATCACGTGAAGATCCAGTGCGCTCCGGTATCGCTCGAGAGTGCGCTCCGCCCGCTCACCCGCCGCCACGAGCCCTTCGAATGAATCCAGGAACTCCACGGCGACCTCGGCAAACGTGATCTTCGACGGCGGCGCGATCTCGCCACGCCGCTGCTTCGCGAGGAACTCGTCTCGCTCCGCCTTCGCCTCGGTCCGCGTCCGAGCGCGGAGCGTCTTCATCCGCCAGACGCCGTTCGCGTCCGCGTAGCCCACCTCGTAGCGCCGTGGGCCGGTCTTAGTGGTGCGCTCGTAGAGGTTGTCGCCGATACGGCGACGTGCCGTACTACGCTCGTCGTGCATAGGAGCTCAGCCTCCTGTGCCGCGCCCCCGGCGGTGACAGCCGCGCGGGGGCTTTGTCGTCAGGGCGCGTCATGGTAGGTCCTCGTTGGTCAGTGCGCAACTGCCGGTTCGCACCCAGTGGTCGAGTTCAGTCACGGCGAAGCGGATGCGGCCGTTCTCGGTGCGGTGGAAGGGGATCTGGCCGCGCTTCACGAGGGCGCGGATCGCGTCGGGCGTCAGTGCGACGTGATCCGCAGCTCTTGGAAGACAGACTTGTAAAGATCCGATCTTTATGCCTAATATGGCGCCGTGAAGCGCACGATAACCGGCAAGTCGGCTGCAAACATCGGGTGTATCTGCGGATGAACAGGCTTCCGCGCATCGTCGGCCTGGAGGCTCGTGATGTGAGGTTCCCGACGTCGCTGTCGCTCGACGGGTCGGACGCGATGCACACCGATCCGGACTATTCGGCTGCGTATGTGGTGCTGCGCACCGATGCCGACGACGGGATCGAGGGGCACGGGCTGACGTTCACGAGTGGTCGCGGTACCGAGGTGTGCGTTGCCGCGATTCGCGCGCTCGAGCCGTTCGTCGTCGGGCGGAGCCTCGAGGCGATCGTCGCCGACATGAGTGGCTTCTGGCGCAGCCTCGTCTCGGACAGCCAGCTGCGCTGGCTCGGTCCGGAGAAGGGTGTCATCCACCTCGGCACCGCCGCGGTCGTCAACGCGATCTGGGACCTGTGGGCCAAGATCGAGCGCAAGCCGATGTGGAAGCTGCTCGTCGACCTCTCGCCCGAGGATCTCGTCGCGTGCGTCGACTTCCGTTACATCACCGACGCGCTGACGCCCGAGGAGGCACTGGACCTGCTCCGCGACGCGCGGCGCGAGAGCGCAGCTCGCGAGAAGGCGATCGTCGCCTCGGGCTACCCCGCCTACACGACGTCCGCCGGCTGGCTCGGCTATGACGACGCCAAGGTCGAGACGCTCGTCCGCGAAGCCGTGGGGGCGGGCTTCACCCACGTGAAGATGAAGGTTGGTAGCGATCTCGCCTCGGACGACCGCCGCGCCGCCCTGATCCGGCGAGAGCTCGGGCCGAACGGCATCCTGATGATGGACGCGAACCAGGTGTGGGGCGTCGACGAGGCGATCGAATCGATGCGCACCCTCGCCGCTCACGAACCGTGGTGGATCGAGGAGCCGACGAGCCCCGACGACGTGCTCGGGCATGCCCGGATCCGGCGGGAGATCGCACCTGTCCGGGTCGCGACCGGCGAGCACATCCAGAACCGCGTCATCTTCAAGCAGCTGTTCCAGGCCGAGGCGATCGACTTCTGCCAGCTCGACGCGTGCCGGATCGGCGGCGTCAACGAGGCGATCGCGATCCTTCTCCTGGCGGCCAAGTTCGATATCCCCGTGTGCCCCCACGCCGGCGGTGTCGGACTGTGCGAGTACGTCCAGCACCTCGCGTTCTTCGACTACATCGCGGTCAGCGGCTCGACCGAGAACCGCGTCGTCGAGTGGGTCGACCACCTTCACGAGCACTTCCGCGACCCCGCGCTCGTTCGCGACGGCCGCTATATCGCGCCGGCTGCGCCCGGCTACAGCATCGAGATACGTCCCGAGTCACTCGACGAGTACGCGTTCCCGAACGGGCCTGTCTGGTCGGACGCCGCGGTCGCCGTGGGAGGAGAATGATGGTGGCCGTGAGCGAGACGTCGAAGGCACCGGGTGGATCCGGCGTCCTCGACCGCTACGGACTCCTCCAGGCCGGGCTCTGGTCGCTTCGCGCCGGACCCGCGCTGATCCTGGTCCTCCTGATCCTGATCGTCGGGCTGACGACACCCGTCTTCCTGACGACCCGGAACCTCGGCAACGTCTTCTCCCAGACGTCGGTCATCGCGGTGCTCGCCCTCGGGCAGCTGCTCGTCATCGTGACGCGGGGCATCGACCTGTCCGTCGGCGCCACGATCGCGCTCTCGGGCGTGGTCGGTGCGATCGTCTACGAGGACACGGGCTCGAGCGTGCTCGTGATCGCCGCGATCCTCGGCACCGGGCTTGCGGTCGGCGCCGTCAACGGCCTCGTCTTCGTCTACGGCCGGGTGCCGCATCCCTTCATCGTGACGCTCGCAACGCTCAGCATCGTCCGCGGGATCGCGCTCTGGGCGTCGGATGGAACGCTGATCTCCGGCATGCCGCCGATCGTGCAGACGATCGGCGGCGGCTCGATCAACTGGATCCCTTACTCGATCTTCGTCGTCATCGGCCTCGCTGTCGCGTGCCTCGTGCTGACGACCAGGATGGTCTGGGGGCGCTGGCTGTACGCGGTCGGCGGGAACGAGGAAGCGGCTCGGCGTGCGAGCATCCCGACCCGGCGCGTGCTCGTCACGGTCTACGTGCTGAGCGGGCTCGCCGCCGGCGTCGGCGGGCTGATCACCGCCGGCTTGATCGACGCGGGCTCACCCACAGCGGGTGATCTCGCCGAGCTCGACTCGATCGCGGCGGTGATCATCGGTGGCGCCGCCTTCGCGGGCGGCCGAGGGAGCGTTGCCAACGCGCTCGTCGGCGCCTTCACGATCGGCGTGATCCGCAACGCGCTCAACCTCCACAACGTCGACGCCTTCTACCAGCTGATGGCGATCGGCGTCGTCGTGCTTCTCGCGGTCGAGGCCGATGTGCTGCGACGTGCGATCGAGGGCCGGGTGCAGGTCGCGCAGGCGGTGCGTCAGGGATGACGACGCTCCTGGATACGCCGGTCGACGGGACCAGGGCGGACACTGCCGGCGCTCGCGCTCCAGCGACGCCCACAAGCGCTTCGGTGCCGTCATCGCTCTCGACGGCATCTCGCTCGACGTCCATCACGGCGAGGTGCTCGCGCTTCTCGGCGACAACGGCGCCGGCAAGTCGACCCTGATCAAGTGCCTGAGCGGCGTCCACCGGCTCGACAGCGGGTCCATCGAGATGGACGGCGTGCCGGTCACGATCCACGCGCCGTCCGATGCGCGCGCACTCGGCGTCGAGACCGTCTACCAGGATCTCGCGCTCTTCGACAACCTCCGCCCCACCGACAACTTCTACGCCGGCCGCGAGCTCGCCGGGCCGACGTGGGTGCCGCGCTCGCTCCGGTTCCTCAAGCGCAAGCGGATGACGGAGTCGACGCGCGAGGTGCTCGAGAGGCTGCAGGTGTCGCTTCCGGACTTCCATGCGACCGTCGGGCTGATGTCGGGCGGACAGCGGCAGGCGGTGGCCGTGAGCAGGGCCGCGGCGTTCGCGTCGAAGGTTGTGATCCTCGATGAGCCCACGGCCGCGCTCGGCGTGCGCGAGTCGCGCCGAGTGCTCGACCTGATCCTCCGGCTTCGGAGCGAGAACCGGGCCGTGATCGTGGTCTCGCACGCGATGGATCACGTGATGGAGATCGCCGACCGCGCCGTCGTGCTCCGACGCGGGCGGAAGGTCGGAGAGCTCGCTCCGTCCTCGGAGACCTACACGGAGATCGTCTCGTTGATCGTGGGAGGTGGTGAGTGAGCGGATTCTAGGGCGCTTGCCGCGCTAGGCCCGACGGGGCGCACGCGGCCGGCACTTCCGCAGCCACTGCAGGGCAGCGGAGACGACGTCAATGCGGACTCAACGTACCGGTGCCAATCCTGTTTGCCTGACGAAAGGACGCACGATGTGGAAGAACAGGCTGTTCGCGGGCGCGGTCTTCGCGACCGTCCTCGCCGCGACCGCGGTGCTCGCCGCGACGGCGGTGGCGAAGCCGACCAAGGAAGAGGCGGCCCCCGTGAAGCTCGGGTTCATCACCAAGTTCCCCGTGGACTTCTTCTTCACGCTCGAGAAGGCCGCGAAGAAGTGGGATGCGGCGACCCCCGGTGCGACGGTGATCTTCGGCCAGGGCAAGAGCGGTACGGATGACGCGGGCGAGATCGCTGCGATCCAGAACATGGTTGCGCAGGGAGTGAAGGGCATCGCGATCACGCCGACGAGCGCCGCCGTCGTGCCCGCCCTCAACAAGGCGCGACAGGCAGGCGTCAAGGTCGTGCTGATGGACAACGACATCCCCTCGTGGAAGGGCAAGACGTCCGTCGTTGCGACGAACAACCTCAAGGGCGGCGTGCTCGCCGGCAAGTTTCTCGCCACGAAGCTGAAGGCGGGGGACACACTGGGCATCCTCGAGGGGGTCCCGGGCGTTCCGGCTCTCGACGCTCGTGTCACGGGCATGCTCGCCGGGCTCGGAGCCCTGAGGAGCAAGATCAAGGTCGTCTCGAAGCTGCCGACGGACTGCGATCAGACCAAGGGCGCAGCGGCCGCCCAGACCATACTGACGGCGAATCAGAACCTGACCGCGATCTACGGCGCCTGTGGACCGCCGATCCTCGGCGCGATCCAGTCGATCAAGAACGCCGGTATCTCTCCGGGGGGCATCATCGTCGTCGGCTTTGACGCGCTTCCGGACGAGGTCGCGCAGATCAGGGCCGGTACCGAGACCGGGAGTGTTGCGCAATTCCCGGCGAAGATCGGCTCGCTCGGGATCGCAACGCTCTACCGGGCGGTGCAGGGCAAGGCGGTGGCGAAGAACGTCGATACGGGCACCGCGTTCGTCACCAAGGCCAACGCTGCGAAGTTCGGCTAGACGGAGCCGAACGCGTCATCCCCCTCCTGATGACGCACCAGGAGCCCCCGGCGCCGCCTCACGCCGGGGGCTCCGACCCTCCGTCACCCCCTGAGCGACCCCACTTGTGATCGTCGACAGCCACCAGCACTTCTGGAATCTCGAGCGCGAACCGATGCCCTGGATGCGTCCCGCGCACGCTGCGATCGCGCGAACGTTCGAGCCGGCCGACCTTCGTCCGCTGCTCGATGCCTGCGGGATCGACAGCACGATCCTCGTCCAGGCCGCGTGCACCGACGCCGACACCGACGCGATGTTCGAGCAGGCGGACGCCAACGCGTGGATCGGCGCTGTCACCGCCTGGGTCGACCTCACGAGCTTCCAACGTGCTCGCGCACGCCTCGATCGGCTGGCACGACGCCCGAAGCTTCGCGGAATCCGTCATCTGATCCACGAAGAGGACGATCCGCACTGGATCCTCCGGGAGAATGTGCTCGAGAGCATCGCGTTGCTCGAGGACCGCCGCCTCGTACTGGAGCTCGTGTGCGTCTACCCGCGCCATCTGGGCGACGTGCCGGAACTCGCGCAGCGCTTCCCCGACCTGACGATCGTGATCGACCATCTCGGCAAGCCGCCGCTCCTCACTGCGCGGATGGCAGACTGGACGACGCTGGTGCAGCGCGCAGCGGCCCACGGCAACGTGGCCGCGAAGATCTCCGGTCTCAACACCGTCCTCACCTCGGCCGGATGGACGGGGAGCGACATGCGAGACGCCGTCGAGGTCGCGGTCGAGTGCTTTGGCCCCGACCGTCTGGTGTGGGGAAGCGACTGGCCGTACTCCCTGCTGAATGGCGACTACGGGAGAGTCTGGCGCGAAACAGTGGAGGTCGTCACCTCGGTCGCCGGAGGCGAGGGCGCGCGCCGCATACTGGAAGACACCCCCGCCCGCCTCTACCGGCTCGGCGACACCGTCGCCGACAACCACTCGAGCCCCGGAGAACAAGCCGATGGTCGCGCTCACTGATCAGGCGATCGCGAAGATCAAGGACCTGATCATGTCCGGCGAGTTCGCCGCGGACTCGAAGCTCCCGAAGGAGCAGGTGCTCGCAGACCGGCTCGGGCTGTCCCGCAACTCGCTGCGCGAAGCTGTCCGCGCGCTGACATTGATCGGCGTCCTCGAGCCGCGGGTCGGCGACGGCACCTATGTGACGAGCCTCGAGCCAGAGCTCCTCCTCACGGGCATGGCATTTGTCAGCGACCTCGTGTCCGGGGACACGCTCCTCGAGCTGCACCAAGTGCGCCGGATCCTCGAGCCGGTCGCCACCGGGATGGCGGCGGCGCGGCTGACCGAGGAGAGCTACGCGGCGCTCGAGGAGTGCCTCGCGAGGATGGACGCCGCCGAGACGACCCAGGCCTTCATCGCCGCCGACGAGGAGTTCCATCGGGTCATCGTCACCGCCTCCGGCAACTCGACCCTGGCGTCGCTGATCCAGCACCTCTCGGGCGGGACGCTCCGGGCCAGGCTTTGGCGCTCCGCGACCGAGCAGGGCGCGATCGAGACGACGAAGAAGCGCCACTGGGACATCTACGAGGCGCTTCGCGACCACGACGCCGAGCGGGCGAGCGCCGCCGACCTCATCCACCTATCGGAGGGCGAGCAGTGGCTCAAGCACATGCTCGAAGCAGATGAGGCCGACAGGGCATGACGGCGGTCTACTACGAGGGCCCGGGGAGGTTCACGGTCGGCGAGAGCGAGGTGCTGTCACCCGGAGCGGGCGAGGTCCGGCTCGACGTTGCATTCTGCGGCGTCTGTGGTACCGACGTCCACATCGCGCGCGGTCACATGGACCACAGGGTTCGCATACCGCAAGTGATCGGTCACGAGATGTCGGGGACCGTCGCAGAGCTCGGCCCGGGCGTCGACGGCTACGACGTCGGTGACCCCGTCGTCGTCCGCCCGCTCGACACCCGGGCCGAGACGCCCGCCGACAAAGGCTTCAGTCACATCTGCCGCGCGCTCAAGTTCCTCGGCATCGATACCCCCGGTGCGTTCCAGAGCTCGTGGACGGTGCCCGCCTTCACGCTTCACCGACTGCCGCCGACCGTCGACCTGCAGCTGGCCGCGCTCGTCGAGCCACTGGCAGTCGCCTGTCACGACGTGCGGCGCGGTGAGGTCGTCGCCGACGAGTCCGTCGTCGTGATCGGAGGCGGTCCGATCGGGCTGCTCGTCGGCCTCGTCGCCAGGGCGAACGGGGCAGAGGTGACACTGAGCGAGGTCAGCTATTTCCGCCGCGGGCTCGCCGCGGGGCTCGGGCTAGACGTCATCGACCCGACCGCAACGGACCCCCAGGCGGCCATCCTCGAGCGAACGGGTGACGCCGGAGCGGACGTCGTCTTCGAGGTCTCCGGTTCGGCCGCGGGGGCCGACGTCATGACGCGCCTCGCCTCTATCCGGGGCCGGGTCGTCGTCGTCGCGATCTTCCCCGAGCCGCAGCCGGTGCGGCTGTTCGACTTCTTCTGGAAAGAGCTGCGCATGGTGGGAGCGCGGGTGTACGAGCCGGAGGACTACGAGAGGGCGATCGAACTCCTCGCGGCGGGTGCGCTGCCGCTCGAACGTCTGATCAGCGCGGTCGAGCCGCTCGACCGACTGCCCTCCGTGTTCGAGGAACTCGACGACGACGCCGCTGCCATGAAGATCCTCATCGACTGTCGAGCGTGACCGCCGGCTCGTTCTCGGGCTCGACCGTGCTCGTCACGGGTTGCCGTCGCGGCATCGGCCAGGCGATCTCGATTGCGTTCGCAGATGCGGGTGCAGACGTGATCGGGGTCAGCGCAAACCTCGAGCCCGACGGAGGCGCTGTCGGCAGCGAGATCGCACAGCGGGGGAGGATCTTCCGTGGGCACACGACCGATTTCGGTGATCGGACTGCGGTCTACGACCTCATCGAAGCGCTGCGAGCTGGGCCGCCGATCGACGTGCTCGTCAACAACGCAGGGACGATTCGGCGAAACCCGGCCGCCGAGCACGGCGACGAGGAGTGGGACGAGGTCTTGGAAGTGAACCTGACGGCGCAATTCGTGCTCACCCGCGAGATCGGCCGGCTCATGTTGGAGCGCGGAGCTGGGAAGATCGTCTTCATCGCCTCTCTCCTCTCGTTCCAGGGCGGGATCAACGTCCCCGGGTACGCAGCGAGTAAGGGTGGGATCGCGCAGCTGACGAAGGCGTTCGCGAACGAGTGGGCCGCGCACGGTGTCAACGTCAACGCCGTAGCACCGGGCTACATCGAGACCGACAACACCCAGGCGCTGCGAGACGATCCGAACCGCTCGAACCAGATACTGGAGCGGATTCCGGCCGGACGATGGGGAACGGCCGCCGACATCGCAGGCGCTGTTCTGTTCCTCGCCTCCACAGCCGCCGACTACGTGCACGGTGTCGTCCTCCCCGTCGACGGGGGGTGGCTCGGCCGGTGACCGAGAACGAGGTCTCGAACGCCCTTCTGCGCCGCCGGATCATCCCGGTCGTCGTCATCGAGGAACTCGCGACCGCACGACCGCTGGCAGAGGCCTTGGAGCAGGGAGGGCTGCCGGTCGCCGAAGTCACTTTCCGCACCGAGGTGGCCGCGGACGCAGTGCGGCTTCTCGCCCACGAGAAGAGGCTCCTCGTCGGCGCCGGCACGGTGGTGCGGCCGGAGCAGGTCGACGTCGCGGTCGAGGCAGGCGCTCGATTCATCGTGATGCCCGGCCTCAGCCTCCGCGTCGTCGAACGCTGCAGGGAGCTGGACGTCCTCGTCATTCCCGGTGTCGCGACGGCCACCGAGGTCATCGCCGCACTCGAGCATGGCCTCGACCTCCTCAAGCTCTTTCCGGCCCAGGTGGCCGGCGGCGTCGCTCTCCTGCGCGCGCTGCAAGGGCCCTTTCCCGGCGTGCGCTGGATCCCTACCGGCGGCGTAAGCGAGGCAAACGCCGCCTCCTATCTCGCACTGCCGTCGGTGGCGGCCGTCGGCGGCAGCTGGATGGTCGCGCCCGAGCTGATCGCCGCACGTGACTTCGCCTCCGTGACGCGCTTGGCGCGGGAGGCAGTCCGCCTCGGCACCGGGGAGGAGTCGTGAGCAGCCTGGCCGTCCGGCCGGCAGAGGACTGTCGGTTCGACCTCGTCGCGCTCGGTGAGATCATGCTCCGACTCGACCCGGGGGTGGGACGCATCCGCAACGCGCGCGAGTTCCGGGTCTGGGAAGGGGGTGGCGAGTACAACGTCGCCCGCGGCTTACGTCGCTGCTTCGGCAGGCGCACCGCAGTCGTCACCGCCTTTGCCGACAACGAGGTCGGACGGCTGGTCGAGGACTTCGTCCTGCAGGGAGGCGTCGACACGTCCATGATCCGCTGGGTCGCCTCGGACGGCATCGGTCGTACCGTCCGCAACGGGCTCAACTTCACCGAGCGCGGCTTCGGCGTCCGGGGCGCTCTGGGGGTGTCCGACCGGGGAAACACGGCGGCGTCCCGGCTGCGGCCGGGCGATGTCGACTGGGAGCACCTCTTCGGCACGCTCGGGGTGCGCTGGTTCCACACGGGCGGGATATTCGCCGGGCTCTCGGAGACGACGCCCGAGGTGGTCGCCGAAGCCGTCGACGCCGCCTCGCGCCACGGCACCGTCGTGTCCTACGACCTCAACTACCGGCCCAGCCTGTGGCAGGGGATCGGCGGGGTCGACCGCGCGCAGGAGGTGAACCGCCGGCTGGCCCGACACGTCGACGTGATGCTCGGCAACGAGGAAGACTTCACCGCGTGCCTCGGGCTCGAGGTAGAGGGCGCCGACGAGAACCTGCGCGATCTCGACACCGCTGCCTTTCGGAAGATGATCGAGCGGGCGGCCGCGGAGTTCCCGAACTTCGCCGTGGTGGGAACGACGCTGCGCACCGTCCACAGCGCCACCGTCAACGACTGGTCGGCGATCGCCTGGTCGCCTGCCACCGGGTTCGTCGAGGCCACCCCACGGCCGGGGCTGGAAGTTCTCGACCGCGTCGGTGGCGGCGACAGCTTCGCCTCCGGCCTCATCTACGGACTTCTGCAGAGCCACGACCTGCAGCGAGCCGTCGAGATCGGAGCCGCCCACGGCGCGCTCGTGATGACCA
>CAWAXS010000032.1:0-120381 GCA_963786055.1 uncultured Actinomycetes bacterium
CTAGACGGGCCGCCGTAGCCGATCACGCGCCCGGCGCTAGCGCTGTTGGGTTTGACCGCTCGGTCGCGTGCTCGCGGCCAGAGGCTCGCCGTGAATGTCACGACCGGCCAGCCAAAGACCGCCCAGCCCCACGCATGTCCTTCGCTTCCCGCTGCTAGGGAGAACCTGCCCGCCGGCGTCGGCGGCGACGTTCGGCCGGTTCGACGATCGCGAACTGCACGACCAGACACACGGCGACAGCGATAGCAGCGCCGGTCAGACCGAAGTAGCGGTCGGTCAGCAGCACTGCGACCGCGTAGGCGAGTGCGGCGGCGACATACCAGAGGCCGATTACGTGGTCGGGCATGCACGCAGCCTATGCACGGGCGCGTCGCCTGGAACCGGCCGTGCTGCGTGCGGATCCCGGCCGTCCGCGCGCACGATGTGAATCCGTTGTGCGCGTGCACCCGTAGTGGCGGTTGATACGACTACGAGGAGGGCACATGAAACGACTCGCTTTGCTGGTCGCGGTTGTCGGGCTCGTCGGAGGTGCGCTAACGACCGCGAATGCGGCGACGACGCGAACCGTGTGCCACCGAACGTCGTCCGCGAAGAACCCCTACGTCAAGCTTCGCGTCTCGGCCAGGCAGCTGAGTGCACATCTCAAGCACGCCGCGGACATCGTTCCGGCGCCTGGCGGCGGCTGTCCCCGCACGCTGCTGAGCGCGGCGGCGGGCGGGCGGGCGTTCCCGATCGCGTTGACGGGTGAGGCGGAGAGCCCTGCCGGCGATCCGGTGGGGACCGCGACGGCGACCGTCCGGCTTCGCGCCGGGCAGGGTCAGCTCTGCTACCAGGTGGCGACCAAGGACCTACCGGCGGCCGCCGCAATGCACATCCACAAGGGTGAGACCGGAGCAGCGGGACCCGTGGTCGTGCCGCTCCGGACACCGAACGCGGCCGGCACGTCGAGCGGGTGTGCACCGGCCGCGCGGACGCTGGTCGCGGCAATCCTCGCCGACCCCGGTTCGTACTACCTCAACGTCCACACGTCCGAGTTCGCAGCGGGTGCCGTTCGCGGGCAGCTGACGGGGACGTCGACCGCGTCCTTCGGATGGGTCGTGGCGCTCGATCTGAAGGGCACCAGCGAGCCCAACGCGACCGGCACGGCGGTGGTCCGCATTCGCAAGGACGCCGGCCTGGTCTGCTATCGGCTCCACGCGGCAAACGTCACGCTGCCGACGACCGCAGCACACATCCACCGCGGGGCCGCCGCAGTGAACGGGCCCGTCGTCGTTCCCTTCACCGCCCCCGGGGCGGACGGGAACTCGAGCGGCTGCGTCACCGCCTCCCCCTCGACGCTGATCGACGAGATCATCGCCAACCCGGCGGGCTTCTACGTCAACGTGCACACCACAGAGCACCCAGCCGGCGCCATCCGCGCCCAACTCGGCTGACACATCGCATCGTCGTGGGGCCGCACTCCTGCGGCCCCACGACGAGCCCGAGAGGTATGGGAGCGCCGCGGAGACCGTGAGGGCTCGTGCCCTGAGCGGCGCGGCAACGTGCGGCCGGCTAGCGGCCGAGCGACTCGTATTCGGGATTCGGCTCCCACCCGAGCCCCGATGCCATGCGATTGGTGAGGTTGAACATGCCTGTCACCTCGGCGATGTCCATGATGTCCTCGTCGCTCCAGCCCTCGGCTCGGAGGGTGTCGACGTCCGCCTCCGTCATCTCCGTGGGGTGGATCGTCAGCTTCGCCGCATAGTCGAGCATCGCCCGGACGCGCGGCTCGATCGGAGCCGTGGCGTGGTCGGCGGCGATGGCATCGGCGAGCGCAGGCTCCTTGGTCAGCTTCCTCAGCGCCGCCGAGTGCGCACTGATGCAGTACCTGCACTCGTTGGCAACGGAGACGACGACCGCGATCATCTCTCGCTCCGCCTTCGACAAGCCTGACTCGCCCTTCATCAGCTCCTCGTAGTGGTCGTTCCAACGGAGCAGATGCAGAGGCCGAAGCGCGTAGTTCCGCAGCACGTTCGGGACGAAGCCGAGCTTCTCGCGGGGAGGGACGTACAGCGCCTTCACCTCCGCGGGAAGGTCGCCCTCGTCCGGGACCCGGAGCCACGTCAACCGCTCGTCGGTCACACCGCGAGTCTAGGCGTAGGGTCCGGGGGAGGGCGGCGACGTCACGCTCTGCGTCGACGGTTCGGCGGGCCACCTCGGCCCGCAGGAAACCGTGCAGCTCTGCCGCCGATACGGTCCACGACACCCAGCGACGGGAGGCTTGAGCGATGGAGTACGTGAACCTCGGCAACACCGGTCTACGCGTGTCGCGCGTGTGTCTCGGGATGATGAGCTTCGGCGCGCACGAGAGCAGGCCGTGGGCGCTACCGGAGGCCGAGGCGGAGCCGATCGTCCGCCGTGCGGTGGAGGGCGGCATCACGTTCTTCGACACGGCCGACGTCTACAACGACGGCCAGAGCGAGGTCGTCACGGGCCGGGTCCTTCCCAGGCTCCTCTCGCGCGAGGAGCTCGTGATCGCGACGAAGGTGCACGGACGGACGATGCCCGGCGAGAACGGCCGGGGACTGTCGCGCAAGCACGTGATGGCGTCGATCGACGCCTCGCTCGAGCGGCTCGGGATGGACTACGTCGACCTCTACCAGATCCACCGCTGGGACCCGACCACGCCGATCGCGGAGACGATGGACGCCCTGCACGACGTCGTGAAGGCAGGCAAGGCCCGGTACATCGGAGCGAGCAGCATGTTCGCGTGGCAGTTCGCGAAGGCGCAGGCCGCCGCCGAGCGCCAGAACGGGACCCGGTTCGTCTCCATGCAGAACCATGTCAACCTCGTCTACCGCGAGGAGGAGCGGGAGATGATCCCGCTGTGCGTCGACCAGGGAGTCGCAGTGCTCCCGTGGAGCCCGCTCGCGCGCGGTCTCCTCGCCGGCAACCGCACCCGATCCGGCGAGCGCCTCACGACCCGGGCCGGGAGCGACCCGTTCGGCGACTCGCTCTACGTCCCCGAGATCGACTTCGACGTCGTCGATCGGCTGCGCGACGTCGCGGCCGAGCGGAACGTCCCGAGCGCCCAGGTCGCGCTCGCCTGGCTCCTCGGCCGTCCGGGCATAACCGCTCCGATCGTCGGCGCGACCAGGGTCGAGCACGTCGAGGACGCCCTGGCCGCCGAGACGCTGACGCTCACCGACGACGAGGTCACACGGCTCGAGGAGCCGTACGTGCCGCACGCGATCTCGGGACACGAGTAGCGGGACCGCGACGTCGTCCCGGCGAGCAGGGACGGAAGACCGGATCGGCCGCGACGGCGTACGGACGGCTGGAGTCTGCTCGCGGCCCCGGGAGCGTCGATCATGCGACCCCGCGACGGGTAAGTTCTGCGCTCGTGACCGACGCGCGGCGTATCCGGAGCGATGGTGTCGGCCTTCACGTCGAGCTCGAGGGGCCGGAGGACGGAGCGCCGGTCCTGTTCGTGCATGGGGTCGGCTCGAGCGGCCGGACGTGGGAATGGCTCCCGGACGAGCTCACGCGGGGCCGGAGGATCGTCCGCGTGGACCTGCGCGGCCACGGGCGGTCCGACCACGCGCCCGGCACCTACGTCCTCCCGCACTACGGCGCCGACGTCGTCGCCGTGCTGCGCTCGGTCGCGTCGCGCCCGGCGGTGGTCGTCGGGAACTCGCTCGGCGGCGTCGTCGCGTGGTGGGTCGCGCAGCACCATCCGGAGCTGGTCGCCGCGGCGCTGCTCGAGGATCCGCCCCTGCTCGCCGGCGAGACGCCGGAGCCCGAGGTCAGGAGGTTCAGGGACGTCTTCCATGCGGTGAAGGCCGTGATCCTCGAGAGCCGGGAGCGCGGGCTCTCGGAGGAGGAGACGGCGCGGCACATCGGCACGATCCGCTGGGGGCCGCCGGGGACGCCGACGCTCGGCGAGCTCCTGACCGAGGACGGGCTCGCCACCATGGCCTTCGGGTACCTACGGCTGGACATCGGGGTGATCGAGGGCGCGATCGACGGCTCGACCCTCGCCGCGGCGGAGACGAGATCGCCCGTCACGCCGCACGTGGTCGTCGTCGCCGCGGACGACGCGGCCGGCGCCGCGTTCTCGACCGGCGACGAGGAGCGCCTCGCACGGAGCCAGCCGAGCGTGGAGGTGCTCCGCGTCGCGGGGAGCGGGCACCGGATCCACGACATGCGAGACCACCGCGACGTCTTCGCGGGCCACCTGCGCCGTTTCCTGGACACGTACGCGCGCTGAGGCGCCTCAGCCGAACCGGTCCCGCCACGTCCAGCCGCGACCCGGGAGAGCTCGGACACGAGGTCGTCGAGCGCCGCGCGGAGGAAGGTAAGGCGCTCGGCCTACGTCACCGCTCGTGTGTGCCCGGAGATCTCGACATTATCCCTGCACGGGGAGCTCAGCCGTGCACGCTCTCGAAGATCGTCGCCCGCTGATCGGAGGAACGTCGGTGAGAGGCACCTATGGCTATTTCGACGACGACGCACGGGAATACGTGATCACCCGGCCCGACACGCCGCTTCCCTGGTTGAACTACCTGGGCCAGGACGAGCTCTTCGGCCTGTGCACCAACACCGGCGGCGGCTACACCTTCTGGCGCGACGCCCGGCTCCGACGCCTGACCCGTCACCGCTACAACAACGTCCCGTACGACCTGGGAGGCCGCTGCATCTACGTTCGCGACGGGACGACGGTCTGGAACCCGGGCTGGCAGCCGACGAAGACGCCCCTCGACCGCTACGAGTGCCGCCACGGGCTCGGGTACACCCGGATCATCGGCGAGAAGGACGGCGTCGAGGTCGAGCTGCTCTTCTTCGTCGTCCCCGGCGAGAACGTCGAGCTCTGGAGGACGACGGTCCGGAACAAGAGCGACGAGCCCAGGAGCCTGACGCTCTTCTCCTACGTCGAGTTCTGCTTCTACGAGGCGCTGAACGACATGACGAACTTCCAGCGCACGTACTCGATCGGCGAGGTCGAGGTCGAGGGCGCGGCGATCTACCACACGACCGAGTACCGCGAGCGACGCGACCACTACACGCTCTTCGGCTGCACGCGCGAGATCGCAGGCTTCGACACGTCGCGCGACGTCTTCGTGGGCGTCCACAACGGGCTGCACGAGGCCGTGGTGCCGTTCGCCGGCGCCGCGCGGTCGAGCGTCGCGCACGGCTGGAATCCGATCGGCTCGCATCAGCTCGACCTGCACCTCGCGCCGCACGGCGAGGAGACCTTCGCATTCGTGCTCGCCTACGTCGAGCAGGGAGACGAGCCGAAGTTCGAGCGTCCCGGGGTCGCGAACAAGGAGCGCGGCCGCGCCCTGCTCGCTCGGTTTCGCCACGACGGGGCGGTCGACGATGCCTTCGGGTCGTTGCGCACGTTCTGGAAGGACCTGCTCTCCGGGTTCCACGCCGAGTGCCCGGAGCCGAACGCAGGGCGCATGCTCAACACGTGGAACCAGTACGAGTGCATGACGACGTTCAACCTGTCGCGCTCGGCGAGCTTCTACGAGACGGGGATCGGCCGCGGCATGGGGTTCCGCGACTCGAACCAGGATCTCCTCGGCTTCGTGCACCTCGTCCCGGGGCGCGCGCGGCAGCGGATCCTCGACCTGGCGGCGACCCAGCTCGCGGACGGCACGTGCTTCCACCAGTACCAGCCGCTGACGAAGAGGGGGAACGCCGAGATCGGCGGGGGTTTCAACGACGACCACCTCTGGCTGATCCTCTCGACGTGCGCCTACGTGAAGGAAACGGGCGACACCTCGATCCTGGACGAGCGGGTCGGCTATGCCGACACACCGGGTAGCGGCGAAAGCCTGCTCCACCACCTCGAGACGAGCATCGCGTACACGCTCGGGCACCGCGGAGACCATGGATTACCGCTGATCGGCCACGCCGACTGGAACGACTGCCTGAATCTGAACTGCTTCTCGACCGAGCCCGACGAGCCCTTCCAGACAGCCGGCGACATCGAGGGCTCGCGGGCCGAGTCGGTGATGATCGCGGGTCTGTTCCTCTACGCCTGTCGTGAGCTCGCGGGGCTCTACCGCCACCTCGGCAGGCCGGAGGAGGCGACCCAGGTCGACCTCCGGTACGCGGACATGCACGCCGTCGTCGAGAAGCACGCCTGGGACGGAGCGTGGTACCTCCGCGCGTTCGACGCGTCCGGCGCGCCGGTGGGCTCGCACGTGTGCGAGGAGGGCAAGATCTTCGTGGAGAGCCAGGGTTGGTGCGTGCTGGGCGGGGCCGGCGGCGACAACGGGCGAGCCCGGCGCGCGCTCGAGAGCGTCCACGAGCACCTGTTCACGGAGCACGGCGTCGTTCTTCTGCAGCCCGCCTACAGCCGCTACCACCTCGAGCTCGGCGAGATCTCCAGCTACCCACCCGGCCACAAGGAGAACGCGGGGGTCTTCTGCCACGCGAACACGTGGATCACCCTCGGTTGGTGCCTGCTGGGCGAGGGCGATCGCGCGCTGGAGTACTACCTCGCGACGTGTCCGTCGGCGCACGAGGATCGGATCGAGACCTACCGGGCCGAGCCGTACGTCTACGCGCAGACGATCGCAGGCCCCGACGCCGCGACGCCGGGAGAGGCGAAGAACTCGTGGCTCACGGGCACGGCTGCGTGGAGCTTCGTCACGATCTCCCAGGGCATCCTCGGGATCAAGCCCGACTACGCCGGGCTGCGGGTCGACCCGTGCATCCCGCGCGCCTGGCGCTCGTACCGGGTCACCCGGCGCTTCCGCGGGGTCGTCCACGAGATCTCGGTCGAGAACCCCGACGGTGTCTGCAGCGGCGTGCGCTCGCTGACGGTCGACGGACGGGAGGTCGAGGGCAACCTCGTCCCGCTCGTGCCCGGGCGGGAGAGGGTCGAGGTTGCGGTCGTGCTCGGGCGCTAGGCGATCGCGCCCGAGGCGACCGGCTCTCAGAGGCTTCGTCACCGGACGCCGAGCGTGCGATCCGGGAAAACCGATCGGCCCGCGACGGCGTACGGACGGCTGGAGTCTGCTCGCGGCCACGATCCGCGTTGAACCGGCTCGCTCAACGTCGGAACTGGCTGATGGAACCCGTCGACACCCATGACGCCCGCGACGAGCGCTCGCAAGGCCCGTCGCTCGCCGCAGACGGGCAGCGAGCGCGCGCGGGAGCCGTCGTCGCCGGCGGGCTCGTCGCCGCCGCGCTGCCGCTCGTCGGGCTCGGCTCGCTCCTGCTTCGCTCGCGGCTCGACCCTCACATCGAGAACTACCCGCTCCACTTCGTGGTCTTCGGGATCGTGGGCGCAACGGCGTTCCTCCTCGGGTACGCGGCGGGCGAGGCCGCGAACCGGCGCGGCGATGCCCGCGTCCTCCTGCTCTCGCTGGCGTTCATGGCGACCGGCGGCTTCCTCGGGCTCCATGCCATCGGCACGCCCGAGATCCTCTTCTCCCAGGAATACGCAGGGTTCCAGGTCGCGATTCCCGTGGGCCTGCTCGTGAGCGCCGTGTTCGCCCTCGGCTCGGCGTTCGTCGACGTCCGTCCCGGGATCGCGCCGATCCTGATCCGCCGACGGGCGCTCTTGCGCATCGCGGTCCTGGTCGCGATGGGGCTGTGGTTCGCGTGGACCGTTGCGAGCCTGCCGCCGCTGCGCGGCCCGGGCAGCGAGGCGGCCGCGGCGAACGGCCTGGTCGCCGTCATCGCGGTCGTCGGCACGACGATGTATGCGGTCAGCGCGGGCCGCTACTGGGCGATCTACCGGCGGCGCTGGAACCTGCTGCCCGTGGCCGTCATCGCCTGCTTCCTGCTCCTGTCCGAGGCGATGATCGGGGTCGCGGTCACGGGAGAGCGCAAGTGGCATGCGAGCTGGTGGGAGTGGCATGGCCTGATCGTCGCGGCGTACCTGGTCATCGGCCTCGCCGCGCGTCGCGAATGGCGCGACGAGCGGTTCCGGCATCTCTACCTGCCGACGACGCGGGAGCGGCGTCAGGACGTCAGCGTTCTCTTCGGCGACCTCGTGGGGTTCACGAGCTTCGCCGAGCGCTCGGCCCCGGCCGAGGTCGCTTCCGTACTCAACGCGTACTGGGGCATCGCCGCGCCGTTGATCACCCGGCAGTTCGGCGGAGAGCTGGAGAAGTTCATCGGCGACGGCATGCTCGCCGTCTTCAACAGCCGGGGCGACCAGCCCGACCATGCGCTGCGGGCCGCACGCGCCGCTCTCGCGCTGCAGCGCGATCTCGCCGGTGTCGCAGCCGAGCATCCGGACTGGCCGCCCATGCGGGTCGGCGTCAACAGCGGCGAGGCGGTGATCCGCGAGATCGGCGGCGACGGGCACGTGGCCTACCCGCTGGTGGGCGACACGGTCAACACCGGCTCGCGGCTCGAGAGCCTCGCCCCGGCCGGCGGAGTGCTGATCGGCGCGACGACCTACGTGCAGCTGCCCGTCGGCACGGTGGTCGCGCCGAGGGCGAGCCTGCGGGTCAAGGGCAAGGACGACCTCGTCGACGCGTACCTGCTGCTCGCGCTCCCCTAGGCTGGCAACCGGCTCAGCCGGAGGCCGGCGCCATGAACGACACGGCGACGTCCCCGGACGGCAGCCGATGCCTGCTCACGCGCTGGCCGAGAGCAGGGCTTCAGCCCGGCGGGCGAACACGGATGCACGCACGCCACGGTAAAAGGCGAGTGCCGCGTTCGCCTGCTCCCGGCTCGCGCCGTCCTCCGCTGCGCGCAGCCGCGCGTACGCCTCGCCGGCGCGGTCGTTCATCGCCCCGAGCACGTCCGCCGCCGCAATCCGATCCCCGGCCGCGTACGTCATTGCGGCCTCGCGCCAGCGGGTCGTCGTCGTGAGCCGGGACAGGACACCCGCCGCATCGCTCGCGCGGTTCAGGCCGTCGAGCGCGAAGGTCGCGTGCATCACCCACTGGTTCGGTTGGTACTCGTGCTCGGCTGCAAGGCGGAGGAGCTCGTCCGCCCGCTCGCCGGCCTCCGTCGTGCGATCGCCGACCGCGAGCAGGTGCAGGTGCCACGAGAGCGTGGGATAGAGGATCTGCGGATCCTTCGCGTGCCGGGCGAAGACGAGCGCGCGCTCCGACTCGGCCAGGCCCGCGTCCGCGTCCCCGCGAGCCACCATGATCGCTCCGGTGACCTGGCGTGCCATGGCCCCCATGTAGTGCGCGTCCCCGCCTTCCGCGAGAAACGCCTCGGACGCCCGGTACGCGTCGTCCCAGGCTCCGCCGTGGTAGTCGAGGAACGCCAGCTCGACGCTGCACCACGTCTCGAAGCCACGGATACCGAGCCTCCCCGCGTGTGCGATCACATCCTCGTACAGCGCGTGTGCCCGGAGGAGCTCGCCCTGGTTGCCGAGCAGCGACGCATGGTTGCCGCGGGCGCGCAAGGCCTCGGGGGAGTTGATCGAGTCCGCGATCGAGAACGCCTCCTCGAGGTCGGCAAAGCCCCCGAGGTCTCCCCCGGTCGCGCGGGCCGTGCCGATGTTGTTGAGCACGTGCGCCTGCAGCTCGCGAACGCCGAGCACACGGGCGAGCGCGAGAGCCTCACGCCCGACGTCGGCAGCCTCCCGGTTCCGGTCGGCGAGCATCAGGAAGCGGGAGAGCTCGGCATACGTTTTCGCCTTCGACACCGAGGCGGGGCGGTCGGCGACGAGGGCGCGTGCGCGCTCGAGTCGGATGAAGCTCGAATCGCTGCGGCCCGCGAACCAGTCCCGCTCGGCGAGCAGCACCTCCGCCTCTGCGGCTCGATCGAGGTCGCCGCCCTCGAGCAGCAACCCGAGCGCTCGCTCGACGTGCGGCTGCGGGTCGCCTTGCTGCCGCACGTCGTGATCCGTCCTCCCTTGCCGCAGGGCGACGAGCGGCCACTCCGGATCGTCCTCGGGCCAAAGCTCCAGCGCTCGGGTGAAGAACTGCAGGGCCGCTGTCCACGCGCCGAGCGCGAACGCGCGCTCGCCGGCGTCCCGGAACGCGACGCGGGCGTGCTCCTCGAGCTGCGTCGTCGGCTGGTCGGACGCACGCGCGAACTCGAGGGCTGCCCCGTAGTGGTGCGCGAGCATCTCGGAGCGATCCTCCGAGCGGCCGCTTCCGAGCGAGTCGATCCATTCCGCCGCGAGGCGGTGCTTGTCGGCGCGACCTGCGCGCGGTATCTGGGCGTAGGCGACGTCGCGGACGAGCACATGCCGGAACGCGTACTCCGTCTCGCTGGCAACCGAGCTGCGCCGTTCGCGCCGGATGAACTCCTTGCGCTCGAGCGCGTGGAGCCGCTCCTCCACGGTCCAGCGGGGCGCGCCCCCGACCGCGGCGAGTGCGCCCGACCAGAACACCTTGCCGACCACGGCGGCGTCCTGGAGAAGCAGCTTCTCCTCGGGAGGGAGCGCGTCGAGGCGCGCGGCGATGATGCCCTGGACGTTCTCGGGCAGATCCTCCGCCGAGAATCGTCCGTCGCGCATCATCCGCACGTATTCCTCGGCGTAGAGCGGGTTGCCGCCCGCGCGCCTGAGCAGCTCCGACTGCACGTCCGCCGCGAGCACCGATTGCTCCAGGAGCAGACCGACCAGTCGCGCCGTCTCGACGTCGGAGAGGGGGCTCAGCGAGAGCGTCGTCGCGTTCGCCTTCCCTCCGCCCCAGCCGGGGCGGCGCTCGAGGATCTCGGGGCGGGCCGTCGCAACCACGAGCAAGGGCACGCCGCGCGCCCAGTCGACGAGGTGGTCGACGAAGTCCAGCAGACCCTCGTCGGCCCAGTGGAGGTCTTCGAAGACGAGGACGGTCGGACGCTGCTCGGCAAGCCCCTCGAAGAACCGGCGCCAGGCGGTGAGAGCCTCACTGCGGCGGTCGTCGGCACCTGCGCCCGAGCCGCCGAGCCCCACGAGCGGTCGCATGTGGCCCAGCACCCAGGCTGCCTCGTCCGGGTCCGCTACGAGCACGGCGACGGCGGCGGCGAGCTTCTCCTCCGCCACCGCGGCCGGATCGGATTCCAGGACGCCCGCCTGGGCCTTCGCCATCTCCCCGAGCGCCCAGAAGCTGACTCCCTCGCCGTACGGCAGGCACCGGCCCTGACGCCAATGGATCAGATCGGGCAGCGCGTCGACCCGGGCCAGCAGCTCGGCGACGAGCCGGCTCTTGCCGATTCCCGGCACGCCGACCAGCGTCACGAGCTGAGGATCTCGCTCGCGGCGAACCCGCGCCAGGGCACCGTCCAGGACGGCGACCTCGTCGGCGCGCCCTACGAGCTCACCGAGCGGCCGCTGGTCGACGTCCACTCCGAACCGCGCTTTCGCCTGGAGCGCGAGCCAGGCCGGCACGGGCTCCGACTTGCCCCTGGCCAGCACCGCGCCGGCGTCCTCGTACTCGATCGCGTTGTCGGTGGCTCGATACGTCGTCTCCCCCACGAGGACGCCGTTGACGGGAGCGGCAGCTTGGAGGCGCGCGGCCGTGTTGACGACATCCCCCGCGACCATTGCCTCGCCCGCCGCCACGCGCGCGCCACGTGAGACGAGTGCCTCCCCGGTGTGAACGGCGATCCGGACGTCCACGTCGGACTCGCCCAGGGCGTCGCGAATGGCCAGCGCCGCGAGGACGGCCCGCTCGGGATCGTCCTCGTGCGCGATCGGCGCGCCGAAGACCGCCATCACGGCGTCCCCGATGAACTTCTCGACGGTTCCCCCGCGTCGCTCGAGCTCCGTGCGGAGGCGGGCGTAGTACGCCGAGAGCGTCTTTCGGACGTCTTCCGGGTCGCGCCGCTCGGCCGCCGCCGTCGAGCCGACGAGATCGGCGAACAGGATGGTCACGACTTTGCGTTCCTCGGTCGCGGGCTCGGCGGAAGCGCCCAGCGCAACGCCGCAGCCGGCGCAGAATGCTGCGGTGTCGGGACTCTCGCGCCGGCACGACGGACAGACGATCACGCCGCCGCTCACGACCCAAGCATCCCGAAGGTCGGTGAACGGGTCAACACACGACGAATGGTTGCGGAACCGTGGCACGCCTGGTCGCCGCGTCGGGACGGGACCCAGGCGCAGGAGATCGCTCCGTGCGAGCCGGGCGGTGGACACGGCTCATGCCGCGGCGTCTCCCGTCGGGGACGGTCGGCCAGATGCAGGCTCCACTGCGAGGACAACCCGAAATGGTCGTCGGTTCGGTCAGGGAGGAGCCGATCCCACGCGCATGGTTCGTGAGGAGATCCTCGACGACGGCACACGTCTCTACTGGCTGACTCTGGGACCGGGCATGCCGGAGGAGCAGGTGTCCGAGGACCGGTACCTCGGCTGGGTGACGTTCCGTGCGCGTGGTGCGAGCGCGGTCGCCGACCCCGAGCTCCGTGCACGCTGCGCCGCATACGAGCGCACGCTCGAGCCCGAGAACGAACCGGTCTACGAGCTCAGCGCGTAGCCACCGGGAACCAGCGCGGCACCCTAGATGTCGAGGCGGGAGATCTCGAGGTCGAGGTCGCGCTCGACGCGGCGCATCACCTCGTCCCTGATCTCACCGGTGTTGCGCATCTCCACGACCGCGTGCCGCTCGGCCTCGAGCAGTTCGCGACGCACCCGTTGGTACTTCAGCGACCGCTTCTCGATCTTGCCGTCCCCGTCGGGGTCGCTACGCGCGGAGAAGCGGTCGATCCGGAACCGGTAGCCGCCACGGAGCCGCTCCGCCGTGTCTTCCAGCACCCATCCCTCGCCGACCAGCTCCTCGAGGCGCTCGAGGGCGGCCTCGGCGGCGCGCACCCGCGCCTGCGCCTCCTCGTCGTCCGCGCCGCCGTCGTCCTCCTCGAGGCGGAGCGCCCGGATCACGGCCGGCAACGAGAGACCCTGCACGACGAGTGTGCCGAGGACGACGGCAAATGCGAAGAAGACGATCAGGTCGCGGCCGGGGAACGGCACGCCTGCGTCCGTGTGGAGCGGGACGAGCAGGGCGGCCGCAATCGTCACGGCGCCGCGCATGCCGTTCCAGGCGATGAACGCCGGATAGGTCCACGGCGGCGAGGGATCGCGCTCGCGAAGCCGCGGGATCAGCCAGCGCGGGACATACGTCGCGGGAAAGACCCACACGATTCGCAGGAGGATCACCGCGAGCACGATCACGATTGCGTCGCTCACGAGCGACCAGCCGCCCGTGCCCGAGAGCGAGTCCAGGATCGGGCGCAGCTGCAGCCCGATCAGCCCGAACAGCAGGACGTTGAGCAGGAACGTCAGGATCTCCCAGAAGCCCTGGCCCTGGAGGCGGGTCTGCACCGTGGTCAGCTCTGGCGTGTACCAGCCCATGTAGACGCCGGCGGTGACGACCGCGAGGACGCCGGAGACGCCCATCGCCGATGCGGGGAGGAACGCGAAGTAGCCGGTGAGGAACGCGATCGTCACCTCGAGCGGCGGATTGTCGAGCGCCCGCCGGACCCGGCGGATCACGTAGCCGACGACGAGCCCGACGGCGATGCCTCCGACGATGCTGACGACGAGCCGGCCGGCGGCCTCCCAGGGCGAGAACACGCCGGTGACGGAGGCGACGATCGCGGTTCGCAGCAGCACGAGCGCCGTCCCGTCGTTGACGAGGCTCTCGCCCTCGACGATGTCGACGAGCCGTCGCGGCACGCCGAGCCTCTTGCCGATCGCGGTGGCCGCGATCGGGTCGGTCGGCGAGACGACGGCGCCGAGCACGAACGCCTCCGCCCAGGGAAGATCGGCCACGCTGTGTGCGACGACGGCCACGCCGACGGTGGTCACGGCGACGAGACCGACGGCGAGCAGCGAGATCGGCCGCAGGTTCTGCCGCAGCTCGCGCAGCCCGGTGAAGTAGGCCGACACGTAGAGGAGCGGCGGCAGGATGCCGATGAGCACGACCTCGGGCGGCATCGTCACGGTCGGCACGCCCGGCCCGAAGCCCAGGAGGAGGCCCCCGAGCACGAGCAGGATCGGATACGGGATCCGCAGGGGGCCCGCCAGGATGAGCAACGCGGCGGCCGAAGCCATCAGCGCGAGCAGCTGCAGCTCCTGCCGCGCGCCGAACTCCAGGATCACCGTCGCCTCGGCCACCCCGACCGGTGTGTCCATCCGTCGAAACTACAGGCCGGGACGCACCGCTCGCGACGCGCCGGGGGACGCATCGACGCGATCGCGTCGGGGAAGGTCCTGTCAGGCTAGGGCCGTGGTGACGTCGACCCGCTCCGTCCGTCGCGCGTGATCCTCGCGATCGACCAGGGCACGACCGGGACGACGTGCCTGGTGGTCGACGACGAGCTCCGCCCGGTCGGGCGCGGCTACCGGGAGATCACGCAGCACTTCCCGGCTCCGGGCCTGGTGGAGCACGATCCGGACGAGATCTGGGCGAGCGTCGAGGAGTCCGCGCGGCAAGCGCTCGCCGAGGCGAGAATCCGGCCGGCCGACGTGTTGGCCCTCGGGATCACGAACCAGCGCGAGACGACCGTCGTGTGGGAGCGGCGAACCGGACGTCCGGTCCACCCGGCCATCGTCTGGCAGGACCGCCGGACGGCCGAGCGCTGTGCCGAGCTGCCCGCCGACCTGGTGCGCGCGCGCACGGGGCTCGTCCCCGACCCGTACTTCTCGGCGACGAAGCTCGAGTGGATCCTGCGGCGCACCGAGCTGCCGCAGGAGCAGCTCGCCTTCGGCACGGTCGACTCCTGGCTCGTCTGGAAGCTCACGGACGGCGTCGCTCACCTCACCGACGTCACGAACGCCTCACGCACGATGCTGCTCGATCTCGCAGCCGGCACCTGGGACGACGAGCTGCTCGCGCTGTTCGGGATCGATCGCGGCGTCCTGCCAGCGATCGTCGATTCCTCGGGCGTCGTCGCCGAGGCGACGTTCCTCGGCGCCCGCGTTCCGGTTGCCGGCATCGCCGGCGACCAGCAGGCGGCGCTCTTCGGCCAGGGCTGCCACGCCCCCGGCCGGGCGAAGGCGACCTACGGGACCGGGACGTTCGTCCTCGTCAACCTCGGCGGCGACACGGGCGACGTGGGCGAGG
This sequence comes from uncultured Actinomycetes bacterium, assembly GCA_963786055.1. GTDB lineage: Bacteria > Actinomycetota > Thermoleophilia > Gaiellales > Gaiellaceae > Gaiella. Next base: position 14,955 of record CAWAXS010000032.1, read on the forward strand.
GAGTGCTGCGTACGGCCGCCGCGGTCGCACCCGGCACACCCCGGCAGTTCGCGGCCGAGGGAGCCGTGCTCGTCGGCGGTGCGGCGGTGCAGTGGCTGCGCGACGGGCTCGGCCTGATCAGGACGGCCGCCGAGACCGAGCAGCTCGCGTCACAGGTCGAGTCGACCGACGGCGTCTACTTCGTCCCCGCGCTCACCGGCCTGGGCTCGCCGCAATGGGACCCGAGCGCGCGGGGCCTGATCTGCGGGCTCACCCGGGGCACCACCCGCGCGCACGTCGCGCGTGCGGCCCTCGAGGCGATCGCGCACCAGGTCGCGGACGTCCTCGACGTCCTCCCGCTCTCGGTCGACGTCCTGAGGGTCGACGGCGGGGCGACCGCCAACCGCTTCCTCATGCAGTTCCAGGCCGACCTGATCGGGGCGAAGGTGCAGGTCGCGGCCGACGCGGAGGCGACCGCCCTCGGCGCGGCGGCACTGGCCGGTCTCGGGGTCGGCGTGTGGCGAAAGCCCTCGGACATCGAGGGACTCGTTCGCACGGGCCCGGTCTTCGAGCCGGCCATGGACGGGGGACAGGTTGCCGGCCATCGCGACGGCTGGCGGCGCGCTCTCGCGCGAGCGCTCTAGACCACGCGACTTGACGGACTGACGCGAATCATTTATACCGATGGTATGAAAATACCGACGGTATCTCGCTCGTGCGGCTGACACAGGCGCAGCGCAAGCAGCGGACGCGGAACGAGCTGGTCGCGACCGCCCACCGCGTCTTCGTCGAGCGCGGGTTCCACGGGACGTCGCTCGACGAGATCGCCGAGCGCGCGGGCTACTCGAAGGGGGCCGTCTACTCGAACTTCTCCGGCAAGGACGAGCTCTTTCTCGCCGTCCTGGATGCGCAGTTCGAGCAGCGCGCGCGGATCCTGGCGGACGTCGTGCTCGACGAGCAGCGACTCGAGGACAGCTACCGCGCTGTCGCGCGGTCGATGGTCGCGGCGGACGAGGGCGAGCCGGGGTGGACGCCGCTCCTGCTCGAGTTCTGGGCGCACGCGTCCCGACGTCCCTCGCTTCGCGCCGCCGTCGGGGAGCGGCGAGAGCGCTTCTTCAACCTCATCGCCGGGCTGATCGAGGAGCTCGGAAGGAGGCACGGCGTCCAGTTCACGATCCCCGCCAAGGAGATCGCGCGCGGTTCGAACGCGCTCGCGCGTGGCATCGCCCTCGACCGTCTCCTGACCGACGGGGCCGTCTCGGCCGAGCTGTTCGAGGAGATGCACACGGCATACGTCCTCGGACTGACCAGACCGTCGAAACACCGAGAGACCGAGGCCGTCGGATGAGCCGAGTCTCCGTCGCCCCGCACGACATCGACATGGCGGCGCTCGCCGCACAGGGTGCCGAGCTGATTGCACGCGACCGCTGGTCACGCAGGCAACTCCTCGACTTCCAGCGGCGCCGGCTTCGCGCGCTGCTCGCCGAGGCAGTCGCCGCCTCTCCCTACTACCGGGAGACGCTCGGCCCCAACGCCGCCCGCGAGGATGTCGCGCTGCAGGATCTCCCGACGCTCTCGAAGGCAACTCTCGTCGACCAGTTCGACCGGATCGTGACCGACCCCTCGCTGAGGCTCACCGACCTCGAACGACACGTGCAAGGCCCGGACCCCGGCGCTCTCCATCTCGATCGGTACCGCATCTTCTCCACGTCCGGCACGAGCGGCCTCCGCGCGCTGGTGGTCTACAGCGAGGAGGAGTTCCGCTTCTGGGTCGCGGTCTCGCACAGATTGTTCGCGCGAATCGGCATCACGCCGGGGACCCGCCTCGTCGCGATCGGCGCACCGGAGCCGCTCCACATCTCGCGACAGCTCTTTGCAGCCTTCGGCTCGGGACGAACGGCGCCCTCGTTGTCCGTGCTGACGCCGATCGAGGAAATCGTCGACGCCCTCAACGACTACCGGCCCGAGGCGCTCCTCGGCTACGCGAGCATCACGGCAATGCTCGCCCAGGAGCAGCTCGAGGGCCGCCTGCGGATCGCGCCTCGCATCGTCGGGGTCAGCGCCGAGGTCATCACGGACGAGGCACGACGCCGGATAGATCAGGCGTGGGGCGTGCAGCCGGCGGTGACGCTCGCGCTGCAGGCTCGTCCGACCTTCCTATCAGCAGATCGCCGCCATCGAAGCAGCGGGGGCGGTCGCGCCGCGAATCGACCTGACTCCCGTCGACGCCATCGAGCGGGAAGCCGGGCACGCGGCGAAGCTCAAGCTGGTCGTGAACCTCGCATCCGGACCGGGTGCCGGCTGAGCGGACCGGACCGCGACCTGTCCTGCTCCGGTCACGGTGTGCAAGACTCGGAGGGAATCCCCACTCAGGCCACGCGATCGGAGGACAGCGAGTGTCAGAGTCGGGTCCCGACATCGGGTTCGAGCGCGACATCAAGCCCCTCTTCCGCGAGAGCGACAGGGACGCAATGGACTTCGCGTTCGACCTCTGGTCGCACGACGACGTCCGACAGCATGCTGACGCAATCCTCGAGCAGCTCGAGGATGGGTCGATGCCGTGCGACGATGCCTGGCCGCCGGAGCGCGTCGGGCTGTTTCGACGGTGGGTCGAGGCGGGCACGCCCGCGTAGCCCTCGGCCCGACGTCCTACCCACCTCGTCGCGCCCGAGGGGGGCGTCACACTGACTTCGGGACGTTCCCGTTGAGGGTGAAGACGAGCCGCATGAGCTTGTGCCCGAGGTCGGCGGTCGGGCCGAACATGCAGGGGCACCCGCCGTCGATCACGGCGATGCCGTGCTTCCGGCCGTAGTCGGCTGCGGCCTCGGACACGCTCCCCGACCCGGGGCCGCGATGCATCCACACGTGCTCGATGCAGAGCTCGGCGCACTCCCGCATCGTGTCCTCGGCGACCTCGGGGCGTGTCGCGATCACGACCGCCTCGACGCCGCCCGGGATCGACCGGAGATCGTGGTGGCAGGGGTCGCCCTCGACCTCGTCCGCGTTCGGGTTCACCGCGAAGACCTCGTAGCCCCGATCGCGGAGCCGCTGGTAGACGACGTTGCCCCCGTGGCCGTCGCGCTGACGCGAGACGCCCGTGACCGCGATCCGTCGCTTGGCCAGGAACGTTGCGGCGGCGTCGTGGATGGTCGTCATGTCAAGCCTCCTCCCTTCGCCCGAGCCGGGCGTGATTGGAACGGCTCTCCGAGCCCACCACATCGTCCCCCGGCGGCGCCGGCGACTCATCGGGGACGACGCTGAACGGCGCCTGCGGCCGACTACCGACTCGCCACGGCTCTCGCGGGCTCAGATTGCGTCGAGCACCAGCGAGATCGCAAAGCCCGTGACGACGAGCTGGCCCGTGAGCACCCCTTCGACCTCGTAGGCCTCGGGCAGCAGCGTGTCCGCGAGCATCGCGAGCAGCGCGCCGGCCGCGTACGCCTGAGCGCCCCCGCCCGGCCGCTCTCGGGATCGAGGAGGATGTAGCCCAGCGCGGCGGAGACCGCGGACACGGCCACGACCGCCAGCCACATCAGGACGACCCGGCCGCGCGCCCATCCTGCGGCCTTCAGCCCACTCGACGAGGACATCCCCTCGGGCAGGTTCGAGAGCGAGACCCCCGCGAGCAGCGGGAGGCTGACGCCACCCTGGAGCACGGTGAGGCCGAGCACGAACGACTCCGGGATCCCGTCGAGGACGGAGCCGAGCACGATCGCGAGAGGGTTCCCGTCGGCCTGGGCTCCCGTCGGGTCCTTCCGCTCGGAGGCGCCCCGCCGGTCGAGCAGGCAGTCCCCGACGGTGAAGGTCGCGGCGCCGACCAGGACGAGCAAGCCGACCCAGCCGACGGTCTGGGTCTCGAGCGCCTCGTCGACGAGCTCGAACGAGACCGAGCCGATCAAGAGGCCCGTCCCGAGGGCCATCACGGCGGCGATCAGCCTCCGCCCGGGGGCGAACAGGTAGGAGACGAGCGCGCCGAGCAGCAGCGCGGACGACGCGAGCGCGCCCCAGAGGAACGCCTCAGCCATTCTCGGCCCGGTCGACGTGTGAGCGCATGTCCGACCCGATCGGTGCCGTGCGCCACCGGCCGGGGCCGCGAGGCTACCCCGTCTCCCGGCGCCGCCGCTACCCGGCGGCGAGCAGGTCCGCGATCAGCGCGGCGTACTCGATGAGGTGCCGGTCGCCGAGGAAGCGGCGCTCCACAAGGCTTCGTGCGTTCCGGCCCAGGCGCTCAGCCACCAGGGGCTCGAGCAGCAGACGCTCCACGGCCGCGCCGAAGCCCTCGAGGTCGCGCGGGTCAGCGACGAGGAGCCCCGTCTCGCCGTCGACGACCTGGTCGACGATCCCCCCCACGGCGCTCGCGACGACCGGACGGCTCTTCCACATCGCCTCGGCGACGGTGAGCCCGAATCCCTCGGCAAGGCTCTTCTGGACGACGATCACCGCGTGCCGCTGCACCGCGTTGATGACGAGCGCGTTCTCGACCGGGTCGTCCATCGGGACGGTCGCGAGGTCGATGCGCTCCCGCACCGGCGCGGGGAGCGCGCTCCACGCCGCCACCGTCTCGGACCACACCTGCTCCCCCTCCGGATCGTCCGTCACGCCGCTGACGGCCGGGCCCACGAGGGCGAGGTGTGCCTCCGGCACGTCGACATGACGGACGAACGCTTCGAGGACGCCGCCCATGTCCTTGATCCGGTCCCAGCGCGACACCTGGACGACGAGCGGCGTACGAGGGTCCACGGGTGGCCCGTCGCGGACGACCTGTGCCGGGCTGCGCACGCGCGCGTCTGGGTGGATCCCGTCGGCTGCGACGAGCCCGGCCGCGCTGAGCAGCGCGAGCACCTCGTACGGCGTGAGGTCCTGGTTCTTGGGGGCGAACGGGTCGATCGACGGCGGGATGACCCGCAGCCACGCGCGATCGATCCAGGCCGGCGCGAACGCCGCGCGCGAGAAGACCTGCGCGTGCGCGACCTCCACGTACGGGCGGATGAACTCCCACGCGCGCTCCGTCCACTCGTTCGACCCGTCGTATCCCACGTGGCATCGCCAGATCACGCGGGCGCCGAGATCGCGGAGCGGGGCGATGAGCCCCGCAGGCTGAGGGTCGTGGACGAGCACCACGTCGCCGCTGCGCACCCTCCGGCTCACGTTCTCGACGTTCTCGGCGATCGTCCGGTCGTAGTGCGCCCGCTCGGTCTTGCCGAGATCACCGCCGTCGCCGGGTGAGCCGTAGAGGCCGTTGTGGATGCGCTTGGTGATCGCGAAGAACTCGGGATCGCCCGTGATGACGACCCAGTCCGCCGGGATCCCCACGCCTCGCGTGTACCCGAGCAGCGTGGCCAGCATCTCGGCGACCCCGCCGCCGCTGGCGGTGGAGTTGACGTTCACGATGCGGCGGGCTCCGAGCAGTGCCTGGAAATCGACCGCGAGGGCGAGCAGCTCGGCGACGCGCTCGTGCCCGATGATCGGCTCGAGCCGGCGCGGATCGAGCGGCGGAACCTCGACGGTGTTGCCCAGGGTCGACGCCACGCGTGCAGTGTCGCACCTCGCGGCCAGGCTGATGGCCGACCAGGCGCGGCACCTTTCCCGCACCGGTGGTCGATAGGCTGCGCGCGTGCCGCCCGAGGATCCCATGGTGCCGGCTGCGGCTTCGATCGACGGACGGCACTTCGCCTACGACGTCGCGACGGATCGCCTCGACGTGCGCGTCGGGGACTACGTCTTCGTCGGCGACGACCGCCTCGGGTACGTGACGAGCGTGATGCTCGAGCGGGGCCCCGGGCTCACCACCCCGTCGGTCCGCGTCGAGGGCCGGCTCCTCGAGGGGCCCGACCGGCCCTTCGACGCGACTCCGACTCGTATGGCGGCCGCGGCCGAGGTCGCGCGCTGGCTGGACGCCGTGCGACCCGCCAGGGCGGTGCTGGATGTCGGCTCGCTCACGTTCGCCGAGAGCGTCCCGCTCGCCCTCGACGCCGGGGCGTTCGACCGCCACACGTTCCTCTGCGGCCAGTCGGGCTCGGGCAAGACGTACGCCCTCGGGACGATCCTCGAGCGCCTGCTCGCCGAGACGTCACTCCGCATCGTGATTCTCGACCCCAACTCGGACTTCGTCCGCCTGGCGGAGCTGCGCGACGGCGTCGGGGACGACGTGCGCGCCCGGTACGCGGCGGCGGCCGCCGGCATCGACGTCAGACGCGCAGGTGACGAGGGAACGCATCGCCTCCACGTCCGGTTCCGCGACTTCGACGGCACGGAGCAGGCGGCGGTGCTCCGGCTCGACCAGATCAGCGACCGAGACGAGTACGCCGCGCTCCTGGACGCGCTGGAGCGCGCCGACTCTCTGATCGGGATGACCGTGCGCGAAACGGTCGAACGGCTGCGCGAGCAGCCCGAGCCCCTACGCTCGCTCGGCGCGCGTGCCCGCAACCTCGGCGTCGACCGCTGGCAGATCTGGTCCGGCAACGACGCGGGGTCCCTCGGGGATCTCGTGCAACCGGGCGGCCCGCGGTGCGTCGTCGCCGACCTCGGCTCTCTCGGCACGCGCGAGGAGCAGGCCGTGGCGGCCGAGGCGCTCCTCGCTGCGCTCTGGCGCCGGCGCGCGGCCCGCGAGCCCGTGCTGATCGTGATCGACGAGGCGCACAACGTCTGCCCTGCGCGGCCCGAGGACCCGCTCATGGCGATGGCGACCGAGCACGCGGTTCGGATCGCGGGTGAGGGCCGGAAGTTCGGGCTCGTCCTGCTCGTCGCCACGCAGCGTCCGCAGAAGGTGCACGAGAACGTCGTCTCCCAGTGCGAGAACCTCGTGCTGATGCGGATGAACTCCCGATCCGATCTCGCCCTGCTCGCGGAGACGTTCTCGTTCGTGCCGTCCTCTCTTCTCGGTCTCTCGACGGAGTTCCGGCAGGGCGAGGCGGTGGTGGCCGGCAAGCTGGTCCCGACCCCGACCCTCGGCCGCTTCGGACCACGCTGGTCGGCCGAGGGTGGCGCCGACGTGCCTTCGGACTGGGCCGCCCGCCGCGACTGACGGCAACCGCCGGCTGCCGGCGCCACGTGCCGAACCACTCGACGAGCAGGCCGTGCGGCAGCGCGAGCCGCCGTCGCGTGCACGTCCTCAGTGGGTCACGAGCAGCTTCAGCCCGACCAGGACGACTCCGAGGCTCAGGTTCGCAGCGACGACCAGCAGCGTGGCCGGCCAGCGCAGTCGCTCTACGCGGGCGAAGACGACGCCTTGCACGGCGAGCACTCCGAGCCCGAGCCCGAACGCGATCCAGACAGCGGCCTTCGTCGAGACCGCGCCGAAGGCGCCCAACAGCAGCGCGACGAGTGGTGGCACAGCCGCCTCCATGATCGACCCCTCGCGTCGTGCGATCCGTCGCAGATGGGCGACCGACAGGTGCTCGTCGTGGGAGACGCTGTGGGCGAGCCCGTGCGCGTAGACGTGTGCGAGCCAGAAGACAACCGAGGTGACGACGACCACTGCGGCGATCTGCGCGGCGTCGTCCGGAAAGGCCTTCGACCCGGCGACGAGCACGGACAGGACGATGATCGTTCCGTAGGTGAAGCCCGCCAGCCGATCGCCGATCGCCGTGCGGCTGAGGCCAAGACCCGCCCGGTTCACGGCGAGGACGAAGCGCGACCGGGTTGCACGGTCGGGATCCGCTGCGCGAAGAAGAGCGCGACGACCATGAGCAGGGCGAGGATAACCGGCGCCGAGCTGAGGCTGTCCGGGCGCGCCTCCTGCAGGCCAAGAGCGCGGGGTCGCTCGTCTCGCGGCTGACGCCCCCGCATCGTCCCCGCCAATAGGATCCTTCGCGTGACGACCGCGCCGACCGCTTCTTCCGCCGCCGCCACCGGCGGCTCGGAGATCGTGCTGATGACACTGGCGGTCGGGCAGTTCGTGATGGCGCTCGACACGACCGTGATGAACACGGCGATTGCGACCGTCGCGGAGGACGTCGGGACGACGGTGACGGGGATCCAGACGGCAATCACGCTGTACACGCTCGTGATGGCCTGCCTGATGATCACGGGCGGCAAGGTCGGCCAGATCATCGGCCGCAAGCGCGCGTTTGCGATCGGCTGCGTGATCTACGCGTGCGGGTCGTTGACGACCTCGCTGGCACCGAACCTGACCGTGCTGATCATCGGCTGGTCGTTCCTCGAAGGCTTCGGTGCGGTGCTGATCATGCCGGCGATCGTCGGCCTGGTCGCCACCAACTTCGGCCGCTCGGAGCGGCCACGCGCGTATGGCCTCGTTGCCGCGGCCGGCGCGATCGCGTGTGCGCTCGGTCCGGTGATCGGCGGCGCGTTCACGACCTACTGGTCGTGGCGGTGGGTGTTCGCCGGCGAGGTGCTGATCGTGCTCGTGATCCTCGCTCTGACGAGGCGGATGAACGACTCTCCGGCGGAGAAGGGCGTCCGGCTCGACCTGGTCGGGACGGCGCTGTCCGCACTCGGGCTCGGCCTGATCGTGCTCGGCATCCTGAAGTCGGGCTCGTGGGGGTTCGTGCAGCCGAAACCCGACGCTCCCGAGTTGCTCGGGCTCTCGCCGGTGATGTGGATGATCCTCGCCGGCGGTGTGGTGCTCGGACTGTTCCTCGCCTGGGAGAACCGGCGGATCGAGCGCGGTGCCGGCGCGCTGATCGACCCGGCGATGCTGCGCAACCTGCAGCTGCGCAACGGGGTCACCTCGTTCCTGTTCCTGTTCCTCGTCCAGGCCGGGATCTTCTTCGTCGTGCCGCTGTTCCTGTCGGTCGCGCTCGGGATGTCGGCGGTCGCGACCGGCGTGCGGCTGCTGCCGCTCTCGCTGATGCTGCTGTTGTTCGCCGTCGGCGTGCCGAAACTGCGACCGAACGCCAACCCGCAGCGGGTGATCCGCATCGGGTTCGTTGCGCTGTTCGCCGGGCTCGTGCTGCTGGTCGCGCTGCTCGACTACGGCGCCGGGGCCGAGATCGTGACCTGGCCGCTGCTGCTCTGCGGCGCCGGGATCGGCGCGATCGCCTCGCAGCTCGGCAGCGTCACCGTTTCCGCCGTGCCCGACGAGCAGTCGGGCGAGGTCGGCGGCCTGCAGAACACCGGCACCCAGCTCGGCGCGTCGATCGGCACCGCGCTCACCGGCGCCATCCTCATCTCCGCCCTCACCACGTCGTTCCTCACTGGCGTCGACAACAATCCACGCGTGCCCGACCGCGTCGTCTCGCAGGCGCAGACGCAGCTTGCCAGCGGGATCCCGTTCATGTCCGATGACGACCTCGAGGCCGCGCTCTCGGACGCGGACGTACCGCGCCGCACGATCGACGAGATCGTGCAGCAGAACGAGGAGAGCCGCATCGACGGGCTGCGGGTCGCCGTGTCGATCCTCGCCCTCTTCTCGCTCGTCGCGCTGCTGTTCACCCGAGGCATCCCGCCGGTCCAACCCGGCGCCCAATCCAAGCCCGGCTCGGCGCCGGCATAGCCGGCCCCTCTACGCGTTGAAGCGGCCCGCTGGTGGATGTCGCTCAGCGGGTCGCTCGGCCGGCGCGAGCGACCCGGGACAAGGAGAGCTCGGCCTCCACCGCCCCCCGGACGTCGGGGTGGACCCGATCGACGCCGAGCTGGTCGAGGACCCCGTCGGCGTCGAGGATCGCGCGGACTTGTGGCTTCACCCCGCTCAGGTGGAGACGCACGCCGCCGCCGGACAGGAGCTCGTGGATCTCGGCGAGCTTCGCGGAGCCCTGGGAGTCGACGAAGGTGACGGCGTCCAGATCGAGCACGAGCGCCTCGAGGCCGACGATTTCGTCGACCAGGACGCGAACACGATCCTCCAGCGCCTCTGCAGTCGCGAAGAAGAGGCCGCCCTCCAGTCGGAGGACAGCGATGCCGTCGAGTGTCTCGTCATCCGGATGCTCGTCGAGGGCGCGGAACACCAGGGTGCCCGGCTGCCGCCCCAGGAGCGGCATCGGCGGCCGGGTGGCGACGTAGACGAGCCAGCCGACCGACAGCACGACTCCCACGACGACGCCGGCGAGGATCGCCGACGGAGAGGACACCGACGATCGTGGCGGCGGCGATCCAGAAGTCGAACGGGGTCACGCGGTGGAGTCGGCGCAGCTCGGCGACGTCGATCATGCCGAACACGACGGCGTCGATGATGACCGCGGCGAGCACGGCCGTCGGCAGCCCCGAGAAGAGCGGCGCGAGCACGATCAGCGTCCCGACCACGAGCGCCCCGGTGACCAGCGAGGCGACAGGCGTGCGTGCTCCTGCCGATTCGTTGAGCGAGCTGGCGGAGAGGCTGGTCGACACAGGCATCCCCTGGAGCACCCCGGCACCGACGTTCGCCATTCCCTGGGCAACCGATTCCTGGTCGAGGTCGATCCGGTACCGGTGGCGGGCGGCGAACGCCCGTGCGTCTCCGGCGTTCTGGGAGAAGCCGATCAGCAGCAGCGCGACGGCGGCGACGCCGATCACGCCGAAATGCGCCCGGACGACATCGATGTCCGGAAGCTGCGGCGTCGGCAACCCGCGGGGTACCTCGCCGACCAGCGCCACGCCGTGGTCGCCGAGGTCGAGCAGCGCCGAGGCGAGGAGCCCGCCGACGACGAGGACGAGTGCGCCGGGAACGGCCGGCGCTGCGAACCGAAGCCCGACGATGACGACAAGCGCCGTCAGCCCAACGGCGAGCGTCGCCCAGTCGAGCTCGCCGAGCCCGCGGATCCACGAGCCGAGCTCGCGCCAGGCGTTGACACCGTCGGAGGACGTCCCCGTCAGCTTCGGTAGCTCGCCGATCACGACGTCGACGGCGGCTCCGGCGAGAAACCCCGTGACGACCGCCTTCGAGAGGAACTGCGCGATCCAGCCGAGCCGGAACGCAGCCAGCAGCAGGTACAGCAGCCCGGCCAGCAGGGTGGTCGCCGCCACGAGCTGGGCGGCCTCGTCACCGGCGAGGCCCGTCACGAGAACGGCACCGCCGGCCACCGCGGCGAGAGACGAGCTCGGGCCGGTCGAGATCTGCCTCGACGTGCAGAACACCGCATAGATGAGAGCGCCCGCTGCCGCGGCATAGAGCCCGTTCTGGAGCGGCACGCCCGCGATCCCTGCGTACCCGAGGTTCTTCGGCACGATCAGCGCCGTCACGGCAATTCCCGCCACGACGTCGCCTCGCAGCCAGCGGCGCTCGTAGCGAGGCAGCCACTCGACGATCGGAAGCAGACGTCTCATCGCACGTGGAGGCCGGTCGATGCGGATCGGTCGGCTCGTGGATGCGCGGCTTCGGGCGGAGTCGCCCGCGCCGAGCCGCGCGGCGTCATCCCGTCTCCGGGTGAGCCGGACCGACCGGGGCCTCGTCGAAGCGTTCGAGCAGCACGCCGTGCCGGAGCCCTCGGTCGCTGACGACGAGCGACTCGCAGCCGAGCTTCTCCATCGTCGTCCGCACGATGCAGGCGCCCGCGAGCACGACCTCGGCTCGTCCCGGCTGGAGGCCGATGATCCCTCGGCGCTCGTCGGCGGTGCGCGTGCGGTAGAGCTCGATCTGGCGGTCGATCTCGGTTCGATCGAGGGTCGTGCCCTGAACGACGTCCGGGTCGTACGTCGCGAGTGAGTGCATCACGGCGGCCAGGTTCGTGACGACACCGCCCAGCGCGACGAGCTCGTCGGGGCGCGGACGACCGTCGAGGCGGGCGAGGTCGCTGCCGATGGCGTCCATGACCTCGGCGAGCGTCCCCGCGCTCACCGGCCCGTCGAGACCGAAGCGCTCCGTCAGCCTGACGGCGCCCACATTCACGCTGAATCGCTCCTCGACGCGCTCACCCCTGCCGAAGGTGAACTGCGAGCTACCGCCACCCGTGTCGAAGACGACCATCCTCCCGGCCGAGAGGCCGACGCCTGCCTTCACGGCGAGGTACGCAAGCCGGCTCTCCTCCTCGCCGGAGATCACCTCGATCTCGACGCCCGTCCGGCTTCGGACGCGCTCGACGAACTCGTCGGCGTTCGAGGCGATTCGCATCCCCGCCGTCCCGACGGCCGCGATCGACCGGACGCCGTGGTGGCGGGCCTCGCTCACCATGGCGGCGATCGCCTCGAGTGTCCGGCGCATCGGCTCCGGCTGGAGCTCGCCGGTCTCGTCGAGACCCTCGCCGAGTCGCGTGATCTCGGAGCGGTCCACGACGGTCTGCCACCCGGCGTCGCGGGCACGCTCGGCGAGGTGGAACTTGACGGAGTTCGTGCCGACGTCGATCACGGCGTAACGCGGCGCACTGCGCTGCGCGAGTTGCTCGAGCCCGCGGGGCATGCTCACGTTCGGCCGCAGCGGGAAGCCGAGGCGCTGCACGAGGGCGGCCACGCTCCCCGGGTCCTCGGACTCGACCGCGATCGTCTCGGTCTGCTCATCCCCCACGCGCACCGTGGTCAGCTCCGCGCGACAGCCGCCGCCCTGGAAGAGCCGTCGCGTCTTGTGCACGTCGACGACGTCGGACGTCCACGCGCCCCCGAAGCAGGCCGCGGAGCTCCTCCAGGCCGTACGACGGACGATCGAGCTGCGGCCGCGATGTGACGTCCAGCGCGTCGAGCAGGACGCCGACGTCGTCGGCGGAGAGGGGCAGCGCAGCCTTCAACACGGGTCTCCACTGCTCGAGCCCTGCGTCGTCGACCTGCTCGAGCACCTTGACGTCGACCACGTCGTCCCTGAACTTGACGGACGCGGGCGCCGGCGAGAGGGCGTACACCTCGTCGCTCTCCCGCATTTCGCTCGGCGTGAGCTCGTTCGACGGGTCGACGAGCACAAGGTCGTCGGCGAACGTTCGCCACTCCCACCGCGGGACGACGGCCGGCGTCGAGGCTGGCATCACGAGCTTGCCGGGCGCGTCGTGCCCTCGGCCTCGCCGGGCGTCCGAAGGGCACGGGCGGGAGCCAGGGCTCGCTGCGGCATCGAGCACGGTCGCGGCTGGAGCACGACGCCGTCGGAGCCATTTCCCCGTCTCCACGACGACCGGCAGGATCGCCGCCAGGGCAAAGCACGCGAGCCACTCGTGTCCCGTGAGGGAGGTCGTGAGGAGCCCCTTCTGCAGCCCCGGAAGCTCGGTCGCGAGCACGATCATCGTCACGGGGAGCAACGAGACCGCGAGCGCCTTCAGCAGCGGCTCCGAGAGCCCGCTCGCCGGATCGCGGCGGTTCGTCAGCCCATTGAGCACCGTGCCGAGCCCCATCACCACGAACGTCATCGTCAGCGACGCGGACGACGTGTCGGTGCTCGGCTCGTCCGGCCCCGCCACCAGCGGTACGAATGCCGCACCGAAGAGAGCGACGGCGTAGACGACCCACAGCGTGACAGCGCCGCGGTTGGTGATCGGCAGCCGCGGGTCCCGCGGAGGTCGGTGCATCACGTCGGGATCGCCGGGGTCGAGCGCGATCACGACGACGCCGGGCGCGGTGGCGAAGACGAGCAGGTAGAGCACCATCAGCGGCGTGAGCGCGACGCCTTCGTTGACGTCGAACACCGTCGCGGCGAGGAACAGGAACACGAGCGCGAGCAGCTGGGTCATCTGGTAGCGCACGTACGAGACGACCTTGCCGTAGACCCGGCGGCCGATCTCGACCGCGTGGACGAGCGTGCCGAAGTTGTCGTCGGTGAGGATCATCCGGCCGGCCTGCTTCGTCACCTCGCTGCCCGAGCCCATCGCGACGCCGATGTCCGCCTGCTTCAACGCGGCGGCGTCGTTGACGGCGTCGCCGGTCATGGCCACGATCAGCCCCTGCTCCTGCATCAACCGTGCGAGACGAAGCTTGTCCTGCGGCGTCACGCGTCCGAACACGTGAAGCGCCGGTAGCCGGTGCACGAGCTCCTCGTCCGAGAGCTGCTTCAGCTCCGCGCCGCTGATCGCTCCCTCGCCGAGGCCGAGCTGCTCACCGATCGCGCGGGCCGTGACGGCGTGGTCTCCCGTGATCATCCGCACGTCGATGCCGGCACCGAGCGCGATCTCGACGGCGCTCTTCGCCTCGGACCGGAGGGGGTCGATGATGCCTGTGAGGCCGACGAATCCGAGTTCGCGCGTGAGCGACATCGGGTCGGACTCCATCGTCGTCAGCTCGTCGTCGTCCACCAACCGCGCGGCGAAGGCGAGCACACGGAGGCCGTCCTCGCCCATCCGCACGTTCGCGGCGTCGATCTCGGAGCGTGCTTCTGCGATCGGGACCTGCAGGCCGCTGAGCGGGCCGCCCGAGCTCGCGCAGCGGGCGAGCACGACGTCGGGCGCGCCCTTGACGAGCACGATCACGCGCTCTCCGCCCTCCGCCGGCACGCGATGGAACGTCGCCATGAACTTGTAGTCCGAGTCGAACGGCACCTCCGCGAGCCGCGGGTACGCGCGCCTGGTCTCCCCGGCGTCCACTCCGAGCTTCGCCGCGAGCACGACGAGCGCGGCCTCCGTCGGGTCGCCGACGACCGCGCCGTCGTCGCTCACCGTCGCGTCGCTGTCGAGCACGAGCCCGTACGCGAGCCGGGTGAAGTCCGGGACCTCCACCCCTGCGACCGAGCGGATCGCACCGGACTTCCGGTACCCCTCGCCCTCGACGGTGAACCAGGTGCCGTTCGCGTAGAGCGTCGACACCATCATCTCGTTGAGGGTCAACGTGCCCGTCTTGTCGGTGTTGATCGCGCTCGTCGCCCCCAGTGTCTCGACGTCCGTGAGGTTCTTGACCACCGCCTTCGCTTCGGCGAGCTGCTTTGCACCGAGGGAGAGGAGGCCGGAGACGAAGGCGGGCAAGCCCGTCGGGATCGCCGAGATCGCCATGGCGGTTCCGAGGAGGAGCACGTCGCTGAACGACTGCCCGCGCGCGACGCCGACGACGACGATGAACGCAACCGCGCCCCAGGCGATCAGACCGAGCACCTTCGTGAGGGAGTCCAGCTCCTTCTGCAGCGGCGATCGCGTGCGCGTGACGGAGGTCAGCATCGTCGCGATCTGCCCCATCTGGGTTCCCATGCCCGTCGCCGTGATCACGACCGAGGCGGTTCCGCGCGTCACGGCTGTGTTCTGGAACACCATGTTCGAGCGGTCGCCGAGCGCGACGTCGGTCTCCGGCAGTGGTGACGCGTCCTTCGGGATCGGAGCGCTTTCACCCGTCAGGGCGGCTTCCTGCGTCTCGAGTGTCGCCGATCGCACGATGCGGCCGTCCGCCGGGACGATGTCCCCCGCCTCGAGCTGCACGATGTCGCCCGGAACGACGTCGACCGCCGGCACCAGCTCGACCGACCCGTCCCGGAGCACCTTCGCCTGCGGCACCTGCAGGCTCGAGAGCGCGTCGATACTCGCCCGCGCCTTGAGCTCCTGCCGGGTGCCGAGCACGACGTTGAGGAGGATCAGGAGGCCTACGATCACCGCGGTCGACGCCTGACCGATCGCGAGGCTTACCACGGTCACCGCGATCAGCATGATGTTCATGGGATTGCGCAGCTGCTCCAGTGCGACGGCCCAGAGCGTCGGCGGCGGCTCGGCCGTGATCTCGTTCGCACCGAACCGACCAACCCTTGCCGCAGCTTCCGCGCTGCTCAGCCCCAGATCGACATCGGACTCGCTCGCCGCCACGACGTCGGCGGCCTCCCGGGCATACGCGGGCACCGCGGCTGCTTCCCCAATCGCCTCCTCGACCGTGCTCACAGCTCCGAACCTCCTCGTCGCAAATTCTGCGTTGCCCGTTGGGGCAGATCCTGCACATGCGGGCGACGGGAAGTCGAATGAGGGATTGCACCCACGAACTTCGCCTTACAAGGGCGCGGCCCTGACCAGCTGAGCTACTCCGGCGCTCAGCGGATCGTAGTCGTCACCTCGCGGTTGCCTGTCCTGCGTCGCTCGCTGTTCGTGCGGGCCGCCGGGTCATGTGCCCTGCGGCGCGGTCGGCGTCGGGGTTGCCTGGCCGGACGACCCGCCGGGTCGGCGCGACCGCCAGACGGCGTCGAAGACGACCGCGAGCAGGCCGATCGCGAGCATCGCGGTGAAGGTCTCGGGTGCGTTGCGCAGCGTGTCGACCGCGAAGGCGACCAGCACCACCGCGGTCACCAGCGCCGCCAGTCCGATCATCAGGACGCTGCTGCCGGTGTTCGCGCGCAGCTTGTACGCGGCGGCGCAGATGATCAGGAACAGCACCAGCGCGGTGGCGCTGCCGACGGATGCGATGGCGGAAAGGTCGACGAAGTTGGCGACGACGAGCACGACGCCGCCGGTGACGAGCAGCCCGGCCTTGGCACCGAGCCGGGAGCGCGGCCCGAAGAACGAGGGGAACAGGCCGACCTGGGCGAGCATCCCGGTCATGTTCCCCGAGGCGTAGAGCGTCGCGTTGGTGGCGCCCGCGGTCGAGAGCATCGCGGTGGCGGCCATGAGCGTGAACCCGAAGTCGCCGAGCGACGGCCGCGCCGCCTCGGCGATCGCGGTCGGGCCGTACTGCACCACCTGGCCGACCGTGAGCGTTCCGAAGACCGCAAGCGCGATCAGGATGTACGTGAGCCCCGTGATGCCGAGGGCCCCTGACATGGCCCGGGGGAGATCGTGCGAGGGGCTGCGCAGGTCGCCTGCCGTGAAGGTGATCACGTTGAAGCCCAGGTAGGCGAAGAACGTCAGCGCGACGCTGGCGACGATCTTCGAGACGGACGGATAGCCGTCGAAGGCGAGAAGGTCGAGGTCGATGTCGCGGAAGGGTCACGACGACGAAGAAGGCGAACGACGCGAGCACCAACGCGACGATCATCGACTGCGCCCGGGCGACGAGTGCGGCCCCGACCATGTTGATCGCCACCATCGCGCCACGATCAGGGCGGTGGTGAAGATGTTGTCCCACCAGCTCCGCTGCGTCGGTACCGAGAAAGAGTGACGTCGCGTAGCTGCCGAAGGAGACGGCGACCATCGAGCAGACGATCACCATCGCCGCCATGTAGCCGAGCCACGACGCGATGCCGACGAGGCGCCCCGTCCCGAACCCCTCCGTCAGGTAGGTGATCAGGCCGCCCGAGGACGGGTAGCGGATACCGAGCTTGACGCAGACGTACGCGAGCAGCGACGTCACGACGAGGCCGAGGAGGAACGAGATCCAGACCGCCGCGCCGGCGACCGCGCCCGCCTCGCCGAGCAGCGCGAAGATGCCGGCGCCGATCATCGAGCCGATCCCGAGCACCGTCGCGCCCGGGATCGAGATCGTCTTACGTCCAGGCCCCGGCTCCGCCTTCTCGGGCGGCGCGGGTGGGACGGCTGCGTTGCTCATACGGTGTTTGGATCAGGGCGTCGTGGTCGTCGGCACCGGCGGCGCGGGTGTGTGGCCGCCGAAGAAGAGCCAGACGATGACGAGCCCGACGAGGGCCGTCACGATCCAGCAGATCTGCAGCGGCACCTGGAAGCTGTGGTCGACGACGCGCTTGCCGAGGTTGGTCGTCCCCGTCGTGTCGGCCTCGGCCGCCGCGATCTGCGTGCCGTTCGCGGGCAGGAAGAGCACGCCGACGACCGCGGTCCACATCGCGATCATGTAGCCGGCCCCGATGCCGAGCGCGAGGCCGAGCGGAACCATCGTGCGCGTCGCGGCCGACTGGCTCGTCGTGAGCCCCGCGACGAGGAAGATGGCCATCGCGATCATGAACGGCCACTTGTCCGCGAGGCTTCCGAGGGCCAGGACGATCGCGTCCTCGTTGTTGGCGATGAAGGTGTCCGCCATCCAGGCGATCCCGAAGAGCGCGATCATCGCGATCATGCCCGAGCGGAAGATCGACGTGGCCGGGATGTCGGTGGTCTTCACGTGGGCGAAGACGAGGATCAGCGCCGCGGCGGTGAGCATGATCATCTGGATCAGCGGGGTGACCGACATCGGCTCGACGCCGCCGCCCTCGGCGGCCACCGTCGGGCGGATGCCCTCGACGAAGCCGAACAGGCAGATCGTGAAGACACCCGCGAGGAAGATCGCGACGCTGCGCTTCGCGAAGGGCAGGAGGACGATGTCGGCCGCGGGCGCCGGCGGCTGCACTTCCCCGGCGGCCAGGCGGCGCTTGTACTCGACGTCGTCGTCGAGCTCCGCCCCGTAGCGGCTCATGACCACCGACATCGCGAAGATCCCGATCAGGCTCGCCGGAATCGTGATGAGCAGGACGTCGACGAGGTCGTAGTCGTAGATCTCGACCAGCGGTAGAAGGGTGGCCATCGCGGCCGCGACAGGACTCGACGTGATGCCGAGCGCGTTGGCGACCGTGGATCCGGCGAGTGCACGCTCGGGCCGGATCTTGTTCGCGTACGCGATCTCGTTGATGACGGGGATGATCGAGAAGAAGGTGTTGCTCGTGCCGGTGAGGATCGTGAGGAGATACGAGACGTACGGCGCGACGAAGTTGAGTGCCTTCGGCCTGGCACGCAGCGCCTTGCTCGCGACCTGGACCATGTAGTCGACGCCGCCCGCCGCCTGCATCGCCGCCGCGGCCGAGACGACCGCGATGATGATCAGGATCGCGCTGATCGGCGGCTCCCCGGGGTCGAGCCCGAACACGAAGACGAGGACGAGCGTGCCGACGCCGCCCCAGAGACCGAGGCCGATCCCGCCGGAGCGGACTCCGAGGGCGATGAAGCCGATGACGACGAGGCCCTGAACCGCGACGAGAACCCAGTCCATCGTGCTCATGAGGTCGTCTCCTCGCGCAGCTGCTGACATGTGCTCGAGTCGCGGAGCGCAGCCGCAAGCGCGGGGTCGGTGCGGGCCACGTCCGCGACTGCCTTGACACCGCTCGTGACCGCGCCGGTGATCGCACGTGCCGCGTCGGTCAGCTGGGCGGTCGCCTCGGCGAGGGTGTCGGCCTCCTGGTCGAGCGAATCCTGCGCGTCCTCGAGGTCGTTGCGCGTCGCGTCCGCCCACCCGGAGATCGCGTTCGCCGCCTCCTCACCCTGCGGCGTGTCCGGGACGCCGGCGTTGTCGATGCCCGTGATCATCGTCTGCGTCGCCCGGACGGTTCGCTCGAGCCCCGTCCGGACGAAGCCCGTCCGTCCCTGCGGCGTCTCCGACTGCGGTTCCTCGGTGCCGGTCGAGCCGGTTGCGCTCGGTTGGCGGATCGCATCGACGATCGACTCGATCTCGCCGCGCCAGACGGCGACCGAGCCGCAGACGGTGTCCGCCCACTCGCCTGCCGGAACGGTCTCGCCGCTCTTGTCTCGGTTGCCGATCATGGCCGTAGCCACGAGCACGACCAGGACGCCGGCGACGATCGCGACGATCCAGAGGAGTTTTCCGCGCATCGCCTAGCTCCTTCCCGCCGAGTGCTCGTCGACGATGCCGACGAGGAGCTTCCAGAACCGTTCGACGGTGGGGATGCTCACCCTCTCGTCGGGCGAATGCGGCCCCTCGATCTGCGGGCCGATCGCCAACATGTCGAGGTGGCCGCTGACCTTCGTGCCGATCACCGCCGTCTCGAGTCCCGCGTGGATCGCGGAGACGACAGGCGGCTCCCCGAAGAGCCGCTCGTAGACCGACCGCGCAACCGAGAGCAGATGCGAGTCGAGGTCGGGGCGCCAGCCGTTGTAGTTGTGCTTGACCTCCAGGGTGCCGCCGGAGACGCGCGCTGCCGCGTCGAGCGCTGCGATCACCTCGGGCAGGGCCGCGTCGTTGGAGGAGCGCGACAGGCTGTGCAGCGTGAGGCGACCGCCCTCGGTCACGGCCTCGCCGAGCGACGTGCTCGTCTCGACGAGCCCGTCGAAGTCGGGGCTCATCGCGAGCGGCCCCGTCGGCACGAGCGCGACGACGTCGAGCAGCGTGGCAGTGCCCGCCTCCGTCCAGGCGTCGGCGGCGGCGTCGGAGCCCTCGACGGTCACCGTTGCTCCCGGGTCGGTCTTCGCGTAGGCATCTCGGACGACGGCGGTCGCCGACTCCACCGCAGCCCGGAACGCGGCTTCCTGCTCACGCGGAACCGAGCAGACCGCGACCGCGTCGCGAGGGATGGCGTTCCGGCTCTTCCCACCGTCGAGCGAGACGAGCCGGAAGGGCGCGGCCGCGTACGCCTCGCGCAGGACCCGGCCGAGCACCTTGATCGCGTTCGCGTGCCCGAGCGCGATCTGGACGCCCGAGTGGCCGCCGAGCCCGCCTCCGGCCACGAGCGACAGGGTGACCGCATCCGGCGAGCACGCATCTCGCGGTGCGTCGACCCGGACCCACGTGTCGGTGCTGCCGGCGCACCCGACGGTCAGGACGCCGTCCTCCTCGCTGTCCAGGTTGATCAGGGTCGACCCGGTGAGCAGCGACCCGTCGAGGGCGTTCGCGCCCTCGAGCCCGACCTCCTCGGCGACCGTCATCAGCAGCTCGAGCGGGCCGTGGGGGATCGACTCGTCCTCGGCCAGCGTCATCATCGCCGCGATCGCGACGCCGTCGTCGGCGCCCAGGGTCGTGCCGTCCGCTGTGAGCCAGTCACCGTCGCGCAGGAGCGCGATTCGCCCCTCCGTCGGGTCGTTCGCGCTGGCCGGGTCGCGCTCGCACACCATGTCCAGGTGGCCTTGCAGGACGAGAGTGGGCGCCGACTCGCGGCCGGGCGTCGCAGGCACGCGGATGACGAGGTTGCGACCCGCGTCCTGCCGGAGCTCGAAGCCGTGCCCCGTCAGCCCACGCGCGAACGTGCTCGATCACCGGCTCTTCGTGGCGCGAGGGGCGCGGGATCGTCGACAGGGTCTCGAAGTGCGCCCAGAACGCACGCGGCTCCATGTCCGTCAGGGCTGTCGTCTCGACCGCCATCTCGTCACACCTCTTCCTTCCGCTCCCTCGGGTCGCCGGACGTCCCTACGCAAGCGCCTTCTGCTTGAGCGCCTCGAACTCGGCCTGCGTGATCGCGCCCGAGTCGAGGAGCTGCTTGGCCTTGTCGATCTCCGCGGCAGCGCCTCCGCCGCCGGTCGCCGTCTCGCGCACGTAGTCGTCGAACCGTTCCTGCTGCGCCCGAGCGTGCTGCAGGTTGCGCTCGGTCATCCCGACGTCCTGCGTGATCAGGTAGATGAAGACGCCAAGAAACGGCAGCAGGATCGCGAAGACGATCCAGGCCGTCTTCCCCCAGCCGGAGAGTCGTGGCGGCGGAAGATGTCCGCGAAGACGGTGAAGAGGAGCCAGAACCACAGGATCCACAGGAAGAAGATCACCATGGTCCACATCAGGTCGAGGAACGGGTAGTCCGCGGCGAGCACTATCTCTCCTCGGTCGGCATTCGGAGGGTCGACTCTAACTCATCGATCTCGCGCGGTTGCCGCTCCGGACAGGGCGCCTCTGCCGGGTACGGCGAGCCCGTGGGAAGTCGGAGGTAAGGCCGAGCAACGCCATCGGCGCTCGTTGCCCGCCTCAGCGTCACGGGGCAGTCGGCTGCTCGAGGAATGCCTCGACCGCGAGCTTG
This sequence comes from uncultured Actinomycetes bacterium, assembly GCA_963786055.1. Taxonomy (GTDB): domain Bacteria; phylum Actinomycetota; class Thermoleophilia; order Gaiellales; family Gaiellaceae; genus Gaiella. Next base: position 36,289 of record CAWAXS010000032.1, read on the forward strand.
ACCGACGGATAGAAGTGCTCCGGCCCGATCACGTCCGTGAGACCGGCGACGTCGAAGTCCGGCCTCATGCGTGAGCGGAGCCTCGCGACGACGAGCGTGATCTGCTCGCGGCGCAGGTCACGGGTCAGGTCGAGGAGCGTCTCGATTCCCGTCGAGTCGATGTGGTTGACCGCTTCGGCGTCGAACACGAACCAGGAGGTCGGGGTCGGCGCGGCGATGATCGCTTCGTGCACACGGCCCTTGACGTACTGGGCGTTGGCAAAGAAGAGCCGGTCGTCGAGCCGGTAGACGACGACGCCCGGCGTGACGCGCGCCGACGGGTGGAGCGCGACATCGCGGTAGCCGTCGAGCCGGGGGACCCAGCCGAGCACCGCGTCGTAGGGGCGGGCGCTGCGCCGCACGGTGTCGATGATCGAAAGCCCGACGGCGACGACGAGCGCCTGGAGCACGCCGAAGGCGACGACGCAGCCGGTGGTGACCGCAGCGATTGCGACCTCGACGTGGTCGATCGCCGCCAGCACTCGCCAGGCGGCCGGCTCGATGATGTTGATCCCCGCGGCCACGATGACCGCGCCGAGCACGGCCTGCGGCAGGTACTGCACCGGCTCGGTCAGGAAGAGCAGGATCACCACGATCGCCCCCGCGGCGAAGAGGCCGGCGACCTGCGTGCGGGCACCCATCGCCTCGTTGACCGCGGTGCGCGCACCACTCGCACCGACCGAGAAGCCCTGGGTGAAGCCTGCGGCCGCGTTCGCCGCCCCCATCGTCAGGAGCTCCTGCGGGGCGCGCACGTTCTCCCGGTGCTTGCCGGCGAACGCGCGTGCGGTCAGGATCTCATCGGCGAAGGAGACGAGGAACAGGCCAAGCGCCGCGGGCACGAGTTGCAGGACGTCGGCCAGGGGCGGCGTCGGAAGCGTAGGCCGGGGCAGGCCGCTCGCGACCGGGCCGACGGTCGCGACGCCATGGCTGGCGAGGTCGAGCCACCAGGAGAGGGCGATCGCCGCGACGACCACGATCAGCGCTCCGGGCACGATCGGCAGGAAACGACGTAGGGCGAACAGCGCGACGAGCGAGGCGATGCTGACCACGAGCGTGGTGCCACTCACGTCGCCCAGCTCCTGCACCACCTCCCAGAGCCGCCCCAGCGGCTCGCTCGCGTCGATCTGGAGTCCCAGCAGCTTGCCCAACTGGGCAATCACGAGCGTGATGGCGACACCGTGCAGGTAGCCGATCAGCACGGGCCGCGAGAAGTAGTCGGCCATCCAGCCGAGCCGCAGCGCACGCGCGAGCAGAAAGCAGGCGGCGACGAGCAGGGCGAGCATCGACGCTAGTTCGGCCGCGTCGTCGCTGCCCGCGACGGCGAGCGGGAGCACCGCTGCGGCGACCAGTGTCGAGGTCGCGCCCTCCGGGCCGATCACCAACCTGCGCGACGAGCCGAGGAACACGTACGCAATCGTCGGCAACAAGAGCGTGTACAGCCCGTTGACGGGCGAGAGACCGGCGAGCTGACCGTAGGCCATCGCCGAGGGCAGCGCGAGCGCGGCGACCGTCAGGCCGGCGAGGAGGTCGCGGCTCGCAGCCGATACCCGGTAGCTGGGTACCTCGCGCGAGATGGGAACGGCGCGCGCGAGCAGCGGCTCCTGCCTGGCAGGCCGGAACGCGTCCGTCTGGCCGTACCCGGCCTCGCCGCCGTCCTCGGTCGATGGAGTCGGTCGCTCTTCGTCGGTGCCCATGCTCGCGTGCCGGACATCGCGGGCTGCCCCGCGCGGCCCCCCACCCTCGCACAGCCCACACCGGGCTGCCCGGCGGGTCAGAGCAACGGCGACAGGAGCGCGAATGCCGTCGCGCGGGCCCGCTCCTTCGTTCCCGTGAGGCGCCGCCCGGGCGTCGAGGACTGCTCCGCCGGGACGCTGAACCGCTCGTCGAACTGCGCCGCCACCGCCGATGACCGCACCAGGAGGTCGATCTCGAAGAACCGCTTCAGGCTCCACGCCTCGAGATTGCACGTACCGGCGAGCAGCTCCTCGCCGTCGCGCACGAACGCCTTCGCGTGCAGCATCGCCGGGTACTCGAGAATGCGGACCCCGGCGTCCAGGAGTGCGGCGTGGTGGAACTGCTGCGCGGCCGCGCAGGCCCAGTTGTTGGCGTTCGCCGGGACGAAGAGGCGAACGCGGGCTCCCCGGCGGGCGGCCTGCTCGATGCGGCGGATCATGCCGCGGTCCGTGACATAGGGGTTGACGACGTCGAGCGTCTCGTGGGCGCCCTCGAGCAGCCGCGCGATCTCATCCGTGATCGGCCGGTAGCGGCCAGGCGCGTTGTGCAGCACGATCGCTGGCGTCTCGCCGTCCTCGAGGGCGGGGAACAGCCCGTCGAGCTCGGCGGCCGGGACATCGCCGCCGAGCCAGCGGAACCCGGCCAGGAAGACGAGCTGCAGCTGGGCGACGACGGGTCCCTCCACCCGGAGGAAGAGGTCGTGGAAGCGGCCGTCCTGGAAGTGGTCCTCGATCCCGGCGCCTCCGACCCAGCCGATGCGGCCGTCGATCACGACGACCTTGCGGTGGTCGATGTGACCGACTCCCGCGAGGTTCCAGCGCTTCGCGCCACCGCCGCCGAGCGGCCCGACGGGAACACGCGGCTGCGTCGCGCGCACGACACAGACCTCCACGCCCGCGGCCGTCAGCCGGTCGTAGAGGGCCCGTGCACCGCGCTCGGGGTCGGATCCCTGGCGGTCGACGACGAGCCGCACGCGAACTCCTTCCGCAGCCTTGGCGACCAGCGCCTCGGCGAACTCGTCTCCGACGAGGCCTGGCCGGAAGCCGAACTGGTTGATGTGGACCGACGACGACGCCGAGACGATGTCCCGGAGCATCGGGGGATAGAAGGCACGCCCCTCGACCAGGACCTCGATGGAGGACGCGCTGCTCTCGGAGAAGGCCATCGCGAGGTCGCTGCGGCCGACCGGGGCCGTCACGAGACGCCGGGCGTGCTCCGGGATGCGGTCGTTCGCGATCGCGGCGGGCGCGGTCATGGCCGCGATCTTCGCAGGAGAGCCCGCCGCCGGTCGGGGCTGCGCCCCACGACCCGACGCGGTCAGGCGAACCGACGGACGAACTCGAGCGCCGTGTCGGCCACCTCCCGCCACCCGCTGTCGATCGTCAGGGCATGCCCCCGGTTCGGGATCTCGACGATCTCGGTCACGCCGTCGTTCCGCTGCTGGCGCTTGTACGACGCGTTGGCGATCGCCCACGGGACGGTGTGGTCCTTCTCGCCCGAGATGATCAGGAGCGGACCGCGCTCGGGGTTCCTCGTGTCGACCTTGGCCTCCGTCCAGGGGTTCAGGTTGGCCGCGGCTGCCTGGAAGATCGGCGCTCCCGAGGCAGGCACGGCGTACGTCTCGTAGAGCTCCCGCGCCTCCTCCTCGCCGACGGCGTTCGCGAAGCCGTAGCGGAACTGCTCGTAGGTGAGAGGGACGGCTCGATTCCGGTTGGCCGGGTTCCCCAGCACGGCGCTCGCCGACTTGAGTGCCGAGATCGGGAGAGGCAGCACGCCGCGGAACGGCGCCGGGTCGATGGCCACGGACACCGCTGCGAGCCCACGCCCCGCGACGATCTGCGTGAGGAGGCCCGCCGAACGAGTGGCCGATGACCGCCGGCTTCGTGTCGAGGCGGCCGATGATCTCCGAGAAATGGTCCGCCACCTGCCCGACGGTCTTGCGGGCGAACACCTCGGGGTGCTCGTTCGCCTGCTCGACGGTGTCGGGATCGTCGGGCCAGCCCGGCGCCAACGCCACGTAGCCCTCCTCCTCGAAGACCGTTGCCCATCTGTCCCAGCTGCTCGGCAGGAGCCAGAGGCCGTGGATGAACACGACCGGCGTGCCGGATGCGGCGTTCGCGCGCTCGATCTGCTCGATCTCGTGCTCGGTGATGGCCGACCTGCCGGTCGACTCCGTGCTCGCGGTCTGGGTGCTCACGACCGTCCTCCTCGGTCTCGATGGCAGATTCATGCTGCCGGATCCGAGCGCCCACACGCGCCGGTCGCACCGCCGCGGCGGCGTACTACGAGGGACGCGTCTCGGGCGTTCGCGCCGGGAACCAGGGAGGCCGGACGGTCTCGGTTGCCCCGTCGTCGGGCCCGGGACGGAGGATGAGCGTCTCGTTCGGGGCGTAGGTCAGCATCCAGGCGAGATCGTCGGGCGAGAAGCCGGGCTGCCTCGGGCGCGGTGCCGGGACGACCGTGCGGTCGAACGGCTCGGCGGCCCAGAGGCGCTGCAGGGCGTCGATCGGCGTCCTGCCGCGCTCGATGCGCGCGTCGACCGGGACGCCGGCCCTTCGGGCGGCGAGCTCGACGGCCTCGAGGATCGGCATCGCGCGCGTCAGCTCGTCGTGCTGGACGGGAGCCTCGAGGCTGAACTCGAGCGGGACGACGAGGAGGTAGGCCGGCACCAGGAGCGCGTCCTCCGCCCGCGCGATCCGCAGCGCGGCGTCGAGCACCGTCGGATCGAGCTGCTTGGCCGTGAACGGCACGAGCAGGCGAGGCTGCCCGGCACGACGGGCGACAGGGCGCCGGGACGGCCAGAGCCTCATTGGTGCAGCTCGTCGCGCAGCGCACGGTGCGCGACGACTCGGATGTCGATCCCGGGCAGCTCACGGATCATGCGCGACACGAGCGATCCCCGCACGATCTCGACCCAGCGCCGCTCGTCCGGCGTCCCGACGAACACGTACGTCGAGCCGCGCTCGAGGACGACACGCCGCACCGTGTGCACGAGATCGTCCCCCTCCTCCTCGAGGAAGTGCACGCCGAGGATCGAGGCGAGCCGACGGAGGGCGGCGAGCTGCGTCGCATCCTCGGCGGAGAGCTCCTGCCCGGGCCGGCGCATCCACAGCGCGTCGATCTCGGCGCCGAGGCGCTGGGCCGAGCGCCAGGCGCGCCGTAGGACGCGCTGCGAGCGCGGCTGCGGCTCGACGAGCACGAGGACGCGCTCGGCGACCGCCTGCTTGCTGAGCGGATCGAGCTCGGTGGCGGCGCGGCGGGCCTCGACATCCTCCGCGACCTCGCGTAGCGCGAGCTCGCGCAACGTGGAGAGGTTGTCCTGACGGAAGAAGTTGAGGAGCGCCCGCTCGGCCTGGCCCCCGGGGTAGACCTTGCCGCTCCGCAGGCGGTCCTGGAGCGCCTCGGGGGAGAGATCCACCAGGACGACCTCGTCGGCATCGTTCAGCACGTGGTCGGGGAACGTCTCGCGGACGCGGACGCCCGTCAGCTCGAAGACCGCGTCGTTCAGGCTCTCGAGGTGCTGGATGTTGACCGTCGAGACGACGTCGATGCCGGCCGCGAGGATCTCGTCGATGTCCTGATACCGCTTCGCGTTCCGCGATCCGGGGGCGTTGGTGTGGGCGAGCTCGTCGACCAGCGCGAGCTCGGGTGCCCGCCTGACGACCGCGTCCACGTCCATCTCCTCGATCTCGAGCGCCCCGTGGCTGACGCGTAACCGCGGGACGACCTCGAGCCCTTCGGCGAGCGCCGCCGTCTCGGGCCGATCATGGGGCTCGAGGTAGCCGATCACGACGTCGCGGCCCTCCTTCTGAGCCTGCCGGCCCTCCTGGAGCATGCGGTACGTCTTGCCGACGCCGGCCGCCATTCCCAGCAGGATCCGGTACCTGCCGCGCATGGCAAGGAGCCTAGGCGCCGAACACGTTGTGCACGAGGAGGTCGATCAGCTTGATCCCGATGAACGGCAGGATCATGCCGCCGAGCCCGTAGATCAGCAGGTTGCGGCGCAGCAGCGCCGTCGCGCCGATCGCCCGGAACTTGACGCCGCGCAGCGCGAGCGGGACGAGAGCGGGGATGACGAGCGCGTTGAAGATGATCGCCGAGATGATCGCGCTGTAGGGCGTGCCGAGGTTCATCACGTTCAGTTCGTCGAGTGGACCGCGGGCACCCGGTGTCGAGGCGTAGGTGAAGGCGAAGATCGCGGGGAGGATGGCGAAGTACTTCGCGACGTCGTTCGCGATCGAGAACGTCGTCAGCGCGCCACGCGTGATCAGCAGCTGCTTTCCGACCTCGACGATCTCGATCAGCTTCGTCGGGTTCGAGTCGAGGTCGACCATGTTCCCGGCTTCCTTCGCCGCGGTGGTGCCGGTGTTCATCGCGACGCCGACGTCGGACTGCGCGAGCGCAGGGGCGTCGTTGGTGCCGTCGCCCGTCATCGCGACCATGCGCCCGCGCGCCTGCTCCTCGCGGATCAGCTCGAGCTTCCGCTCGGGCGTGGCCTCGGCGAGGAAGTCGTCGACGCCCGACTCCTGCGCGATCACGGCGGCCGTCACCGGGTTGTCGCCGGTGATCATGACGGTGCGGATCCCCATCCGGCGGAGCTCGTCGAAGCGCTCCGTCATGCCGCCCTTGACGATGTCCTTCAGGTGCACGACGCCGAGGACCCAGTTGTCCTCCGCGACGACGAGCGGCGTCCCGCCCGACTGGGCGACTCCGTGGACGAGCACGTCGAGCTCGTCGGGCACGCGGCCGCCGTTCTCCGAGACGAACCGCTTGACGGCGTCCGCTGCGCCCTTGCGGAGGCTCCGGCCGTCGAGGTCGACGCCGCTCATGCGCGTCGAGGCCGAGAAGGGAATGAACACGTGCTCGCCCAGCTCCTGCTCGCGCAGCCCGAAGCGCTCCTTGGCGAGCACGACGATCGAGCGGCCCTCGGGCGTCTCGTCGGCGAGCGAGGCCAGCTGGGCGGCCTGGGCGAGGTCGAGCTCCGCGACGCCGCTCACGGGCAGGAACTCGGCCGCCTGGCGGTTCCCGAGCGTGATCGTCCCGGTCTTGTCCAGGAGCAGGACGTCCACGTCGCCCGAGGCCTCGACCGCGCGGCCGGACATGGCGAGCACGTTGCGCTGCACGAGCCGGTCCATCCCCGCGATCCCGATCGCCGAGAGGAGCGCACCGATGGTCGTCGGGATGAGGGCGACGAGGAGCGCGATCAGCACGGTCTGGGAGAGGTCGGTGCCGGCGTAGAGGGCGTAGGCCCGGAGCGTGACCGTTGCCGCGAGGAACGTGATCGTCAATCCGGCGAGCAGGATGTTGAGCGCGATCTCGTTCGGTGTCTTGCGCCGCTCCGCGCCCTCGACGAGCGCGATCATGCGGTCGAGGAACGACTGTCCCGGCTCCTGCGTGACCTCGATCACCAGCAGGTCAGAGAGCAGGCGCGTGCCGCCCGTGACGGCCGAGCGATCGCCGCCCGCCTCGCGGATCACCGGTGCGGACTCGCCCGTGATGGCCGACTCGTCCACCGAGCCGACGCCCTCGACGATCTCGCCGTCCGCGGGAATGATCTGGCCGGCCTCGACGACGACGACATCGCCGCGCCGGAGCTCGGCCGCGGGGATCTCCTCGATCCCGCCCGTCTCCGAGCGACGGTAGGCGACGGTCGTCGTGCGCGTCGCCCGGAGCGCATTCGCCTGCGCCTTGCCGCGGCCCTCGGCGATCGCCTCGGCGAAGTTTGCGAAGAGCACGGTCAGCCACAGCCAGAGGGCGACGGTGCCCGTGAACCAGAGCGGCTCGCTGCTCACCGGAGCCGAACAGGTCCCGGAAGAAGATCGCGTCGTGATCACACTGCCAAGCTCGACGATGAAGATGACGGGGTTGCGGAAGAGCGTCCGCGGATCGAGCTTCCCGAACGAGGCGCCGATCGCCGCGAGGACGATCTCGCGGGAGAAGATGGCGGTGGTCGGCCTGGTCACGTCGTCTCCTCGTCGAGGGAGAGGTTCAGCTCGAGGACGTTCACCGCGGGCTCGCCGAAGATGCCGAGCCAGCGGCCGTCGGTGTTCTGGTCGATCAGCTGGGCGACCCGCTCCGGCGAGAGACCCCGCACCTTCGCGATGCGGGCGGCCTGGAGGTGCGCGTTCGCCGGGGAGATGTGCGGGTCGATCCCGGAAGCCGAGGTCGTGACCGCGTCGACGGGGATGTCGCCGATCCGGAGGCCGGGGTTGTAGGGGCGCTCGAGCTTCAGGATCGCCTGCGCACGCTCGCGCACCGCCTTGGCGAGGTCGGGGTTCGTCGGACCGAGATTGGCGAACGTCGTCGCCGCGGCGTTGTACTCGGGGGACGTGGCCGACGGTCGCGGATGGAAGTACTGGGGCTTCGTGAAGGCCTGTGCGGCCAGCTTCGAGCCGACGACCTTGCCGTCGCGCTCGACCAGGCTCCCGTCGGCCTTGTCGGAGAAGACGAGCTGCGAGAACCCCGTGAAGACCACCGGGTAGGCGACGCCGAACACGAGCGTGAGGACCACCACGGCGATCGCCGAGCGTCCGAGCAGCTGCATCACTGGAGCGCCTCCACGATCGGCCCGAGCGTGAGCGCCGGGAAGATCATCAGGCCGGCGGTGAGGATCACCACGCCGACGAGCAGCACGACGAATGTCGGGCCGTCGGTGCGGAAGGTTCCCGCCGACGGAGGCGCGGTCTTCTTCGCCGCCAGCGAGCCGCCCAGTGCGAGTGCGGCGACCAGCGGCGCGAAGCGACCGAGCCAGAGGGCGATCGAGCCGACGAGCGTCGAGAACTCGGTCGCGCCGTATCCGGCGAACGCGCTTCCGTTGTTGTTCGACTGCGAGTCGTAGGCGTAGAGGGTCTCGGAGAAGCCGTGCGCTCCGGGGTTGAAGATGGACGCCAGCCCGCGATCGGTGGAGATCGCTATCGCGGTCAGGACGAGCACCATCGTCGGCACGAAGAGCGCTCCGACGGCCGCGAGCTTGATCTCCCTCGCCTCGATCTTCTTCCCCAGGTACTCGGGAGTACGCCCGACCATGAGGCCCGCGACGAACACGGCGATGACGATGTAGAAGAACATCCCGTAGAGGCCGGAACCGACGCCGCCCCAGATCACCTCCCCCGTGAACATGTTCGTGATCGGCACGGCGCCGCCCGCCGGGGTGAGGGCGTCGTGGCCGCCGTTGACCGAGCCGTTGGAGGCGTTCGTCGTCACCACCGCCCAGTTGACGGTGGGCGCGATCCCGAGACGGACCTCCTTGTCGGACATGTTGCCGCCGCTCGAGCCGTCGCCGGCGGTGATGTTCACGCCCGAGTCCCGCAGCACCTGCGAGCCGTGCTGCTCCGCGGGAAGCGCTACGGCGATGCCGATGACCGTCATCGTCATCATGGCGGCGTAGACCGGGAACGCCTGGCGGCGTGAGCCGACCATGCGGCCGAACATGAAGACCTGGGCGACGGGGATGAGCAGGATGGCGAGCATCTCGAGCAGGTTCGTGAAGGCGTTCGAGCTCTCGAAGGGGACGGCCGAGTTCGAGTTGTAGAACCCGCCGCCGTTCGTCCCGAGCTGCTTGATCGCGATCTGGGTCGCGGCCGGGCCGCGCGCGATCGTCTGCTGCCCGCCCTCGAGCGTCGTCGCGGTCGCGGCTCCGTGGAACGTCTGGACGACGCCCTGCGAGACGAGGAGGATCGCGAGGATCAGCGCGAGCGGCAGCAGGATGTAGACGAGCGACCGGTAGAGGTCGACCCAGAAGTTCCCCACGGTGCCCGCCGACCGGCGCGCGAAGCCGCGGATCACCGCAGCGAGCACGGCCATGCCGAGCGCCGCCGAGACGAAGTTCTGCACCGCGAGCCCGGCCATCTGGCTCAGGTACGACATCGTGTACTCGCCGCCGTAGTACTGCCAGTTCGTGTTCGTGACGAAGCTGGCGGTCGTGTTCATCGCGACCCACGGGTTGACGGACGCGAGGCCGTCCGGGTTGAGCGGCAGATGGCCCTGGAGCCGAAGGAGGACGTAGAGCAGGACGGCGAACACGGCCATGAAGACGAGGGCCGTGACCGCGTAGGGCTTCCAACCCTGCTCCTGATCCGCCCTCGTTCCGACGAGCCGGTAGAAGCCGCGCTCGGGCGCTGCGAGCCAGCGCGGGACGCGCAGCGTGCCGGCGTAGACCCGCGCCATGTAGGCCCCGAGGGGGTAGGCGAGCGCCGTCAGGATCACGAGGTACAGGACGATCTGCGTGATGCCGTTGCCGGTCACAGCTTCTCCCCGCGGAACAGCACGTACAGGAGGTACGCGAGGACGGCGAGGGACACGATCAGGCCGAAGAGGTCGCCGCCGGACATCAGACGCTGCCCAGCAGCGTGAGCAGCCCGAGCGCGGCGGCGAAGCACGCGAGCGCGAAGGCGAGGGACACGATCAAGCCGAAGACAGTCGCCGGCCAACACGTCAGACTCGCTCGAAGAGGACGATGAGGGCGAAGGCAGCCGCGAAGCACAGGGCGGCGATGACGATGCCGAGCAGCTCCACCATCAGCGTGGCTCCAGCGCGTCGAGGATCGCGTCGAGGGTGGATCCGAACTCGTCGACGCGCTCACGGTCGTAGAGCGGGCCCGATCCGTCGGTCAGCAGGCGGTCGAGGAGCACGACGCCCCGCGCGGCGATCGGCCGCTCGAGATCGGCGAGCCGCGCCGCCACGGCGAGCAGCTGGTCGGATTCGGCCCGGACGACGAGGCGGTTGAAGGGCGACGCGCTCGGCAGATAGCTCGGGCGGGCGTCCCGGACGAGCGAGCGCAGCGAGTGCGCCAGGTCGAGCCGGTTCTTGGTCGCCACGAGCTCCTCGACACGCCACGAGAGCCGCAGAGGAGGGCGATTGCGCCGCGCGAGGTCGGCGTCGGCGGCCGCCCGCAGGGCCCGCAGAGCCCTACGCGCCTTCAGCCTCCCCAGCCCGTGCCACACGCCTCCGAACGGCGCGTGCCGCGCGTCCCCACCGCGCATCGCGTGAACGTTCGTGCTCACGCCCCGAGGTTAGGGGCGGCCGTCTGAGGACGTTCTTAAGGCTTCGGCTGCATCCCTAAGGAAGTTCTCAAGAAGGCGCGTCGGGGTTCACGAGGCGGTAGCCCGCACCGGGCTCCGTCAGGATGTAGCGCGGCCGCGCCGGATCCGGACTCCAGCTTGCGGCGGAGCTGCGAGACGAAGACGTGGATGTAGCTCGACTCGCGCTGGTACGCAGGCCCCCAGACCTCGCGCAGGATCGTCTTGTGCGTGAGGAGCTTCCCCTCGTTGACGGCGAGCAGGCGCAGCAGGTCGAACTCGTGCGGCGTCAGCCGCACGGGCCGGCCGGCCATCGTCACGGTGCGTTTCTCCAGGTCGATCACGAGCTGCCCCAGCTCGAGCACCGGCTCGGTCGAGGGACCGACCCGTCGCAACACGGCACGCAGCCGCGCGAGCAGCTCTCCGATCGCGAATGGCTTGGTCACGTAGTCGTCCGCGCCGGCGTCGAGCGCGGTGATCTTCTCCGCCTCGTCGCCCACCGCGGAGACGACGATGATGGGCGCCTGCGTCCACTGGCGAAGCTCTCGGCACACGTCGGTGCCGCGCCCGTCCGGCAGCAGGAGGTCGAGGATGATCGCCTCCGGAGGCTGCAGGCCGGCGGAGCTCACGGCCTCGGCCGCAGTCGTCGCCGTCGCGACGTCGTACCCCGCGCCCCGGAGGTTCGTCTGCAGCGCACGCAGGAACTGCGGCTCGTCGTCGACGACGAGCACGCGCTGGCCGGTCAAGCCGGTACCTCGACCGGCAGCTCCACGGCGGGGAGCGCGAGCACGAACGACGCACCCTGACCGGGGTGCGACTCGACCCACAGCCGGCCGCCGTTCGCCTCCGCGAAGCCCCGCGCGATCGCCAGCCCAAGGCCCGGTCGTCGCTGATCCGTCGCGCCGGTCACGCGCTGGAACGGCTCGAAGATTCGCTCGCGGTCATCGTCCGGGATCCCCGGTCCGCGATCGGTGACGCGGATGAGGAGCTCCTTCCTCGTCGCGCCGACACGCACGTGCACGGGCTCGTCCGACGGCGACACCCTGAGTGCGTTCTCGAGGACGTTGACCAGCACGCGCTGGATCTGGACGGCGTCGACGCTGACGAGCGGCAGATCGGGCCGCGCGCTCACCTGGACGCGGTCGGACTCGGGCAGCTCCTCCAATGCCTGCGCCACGAGCTGGTCCGCCGTCCAGAGCTCCGGGATCGAGTCGGCGGCTCCCGCCTGGAGCCGCGAGAGATCGAGAAGGTTCTCGACGAGCCGCTTGAGGCGGGTGTGCTCCACGCGGATCGTCTGCAGCAACTGCTCCCGATCGTCCTCCGTCAGCGCGAGCACGCCGCTCTCGAGCCCGTCGAGGGCCTGCTCGATCGTCGCGAGGGGCGTCCGGAGGTCGTGTGAGACCGCCTGGATCAGCGCGGTCTTGATCGCGTCGCTTCGGCGGAGCGACTCGGCCCCGAACGCCTCCCGCTCGAGCCGCTCGCGATCGCGCGCCACCGCCAGCAGCGACCCGAGCGCGGGCAGCAGCTGTTGCTGGATCCGCAGCGCACCTACCTCGCGCTCCGGTGTGAACACGGTGCCGACGAGACGGCCGTCGACGGAGAGCGGATGCGGCGCCTCGTGCGCGCGCGCGCCGGTCTCCTTTCCCAGGACGATGCGCACCGACGACACGCCGAGGACGTCGGCCGTGCGCTCCTCGATGCGACCGAGCTCCTCCTCGAGCCGGCTTCCACGCAGCAGCTCGGCGGCGATGTCGGCGAGCAGCGCGGCCTCTCGCTCGCGTTGCTCGGCCTCGATGGCACGGCGACGGGCACGGGACGCGAGGTCGCCGACGACGACGGCGGTGGCGAGGTAGACGGCGAGGGCGAACCAGTTCCGGCCGTCGGCGAGGTCGAGGGTGTAGCGCGGCGAAAGGAAGAAGAAGTTGAACGCGAGCATGCTCGCGACTGCGACGAACACGGCGTACGCAGTGCCCCACATGACGGCAACGGGCAGCACGGCGAAGACGTAGAGCACGCCGAGGCTGAGAACCGGCACGAACTCGTCGAAGACCGCGATCGCCGCGCTGACGACCCCCACCGCTCCGAGACCGGCCGCGACGCCGACCCATGCTCGTCGAAAGAGGTCGCGTTCCATCCGGCGGAACGGTAGCGCGGTATCCGGCGCCCGAGACTCGGCATGGCCGGCGGCGGCTGGGTCACGGCCGCGACAGCTCGTCGGGTCAGCCGAGCCGGCTCGGGGACCGCTCGAAGACCAGGGCGCTCACGATCGGGCGGGATTCGGGCGCGAACTGATCCTGCGTCGAGTACGGGCGGTTCAGGAGGTGGCGCCGGTGCACCAGGGTGGTCGAGCCTCCGCCGTCGAGGTTGATCGCGCTCTCCGCGCCCAGCGCGACCATCACCTCGGCGAGCTCGGGCAGCGAGAGACCGCCGTCGACGCGCGAGCGGCGGCCGTCACAGGCGACGGCCACGACGAAGTCGTCCGCGACCCCGAGCGCCGCACGGGGATGCCGGCCCTCCGTGATGTCGGAGTCGAACTGCCCGGAGCCGGCCGAGAAGCCCTCGCGGTCGTCCTTCCGGTCGAAGACGACCTCGCCGCCCACGACGAGCAGCGGCCCGGCCTGGACGAGGTCTCCCGACGGCGTCGACGGCGCGTCCTCGCGCGCGACGAGGTGGAGCTCCTTGCCCTCGACCGCCACGCACGCCCGGCGCGCGGCGTACGGCGCGGGAATCGGCTCGTGGTCGACCGGGCTCCCGTCGACCCAGAGCTCGCCGAGCGGGCGATAGGGGTCTCGCACGAAGAAGCCGCCGATGATCGCCTCGTCGACGTGGTTCGAGGTGCACCAGACGTCCAGGCGCTCCGTGCGGGGGAAGTGCACCACGCGCACACGCGTCGCCGGGCGTGGGTGCCTGACGGCGTAGAGCGTGGTCACGTGACCGTCGGCGAGCTCGTGGCGCCACAGCAGGTACTCGATCCCGTCTCGCGCCGCCCGGCCGCCCACGGGGACATTCAACCGTGCGCGGAGCCGGCGTACGCCGCCCTACCGGGGTTCGACTTCCCGAACCTCGAAGACGCCGGTAGGCCCCCACTGGATACACCGGCCCGCCGCATCCCCGAGCCGGCCACCTTCGTGGAAGGCTGCAGGCATCGAGGCAGGTCACCGAAACCGAAACGGAGCAGCCATGACCACCGCCACCACCCCCACCGACACCAAGGAGCTCGCCTACCGGATGGCCGACGGCGTCGAGGTGGCGCTGCTCTGGCACACCGGCGGCAACTACGTCAGCGTCGTCGTCGCCGACGCGAGGATCGGCGAGACGTTCGAGCTCGTCCTCGACGAGCGCGACAACGCGATGGACGTCTTCCACCACCCGTACGCATACGCCGCGCACCGCGGCCTCGAGTTCGGCGTCGTCACCCGCGACGAGGAGCTCGTCGCCGCCTGACACGGGCCTCTACGACTGCGTCGGCCGACCGGTCAGCCGGCCGCCCGGCGCAGTCGAACCGCGTGCGCCGACAGGACGGGCACGCCCGTCCCGCGACTACGTGCAGGGCATCTCCGCGCGGACGCGCGTGCCGCCCCCCACCGGGCTCTCGACCTCGAGCCTGCCGCCGAGGGCCTCGATGCGGTCGGTGAGCCCCCGAGGCCGGAGCCGCCGGCCACTTCGGCGCCCCCGACGCCGTCGTCGGCGATCTCCACCACCAGGTGCCCGGCCGATCGCCTGATCACGACGGTCGCGCGGGAGGCATGCGCGTACTTGGCCACGTTGGTGAGGCTCTCCGAGACGAGGTAGTACGCGGCGACCTCGATCGTCTCGGGGACGCGCTCGTCGAGGTCGACGTCGAGCTCGACCGGAACGGGTGAGCGGTCGACGAGCGACTCGGCCGCCACGGCGAGCCCGTACCCGGTCACGACCGCCGGATGGATCCCGCGTGCGAGGTCGCGCAGCTCTCTGAGCGACTCGCCGAGCTCGCGCCGGGCCTGGTCGATCGCGCGCTGCGCCTCGGAGTCGTCCTGGAAGCGCTGCTCGAGGAGGCCGAGCTCGAGCGAGAGGGCGACGAGACGCTGCTGGGCGCCGTCGTGGAGGTTGCGCTCGAGCCGGCGACGCTCGGCGTCGCCCGCCTCGACCACCTGGGCACGCGAGGCGCGGAGCTCGCGCTCGGCGCGCTTGCGCTCCGAGATGTCGGTGAAGACGACCATGTGGCTGACGATCTCGCCCGACTCGTCACGAACCGGCGCGGCCGCGATCTCGACGTCGACCAGCGATCCGTCCTTCCGCCGCCGCACCGTCTCGAACCCGGTGTACGCGTTGCCCGCCCGAACGCGGCCGAGGAGCCACTCGAACTCCGCCTCCCGCTCGGGCGGCACGAACGGCACGCGCCTGCCGAGCACCTCGTCCGCGCTCCACCCGTAGATCCGCTCCGCTGCCGCGTTCCAGCGCATCACGCGCGTGTCGAGGTCGACCTCGAGCACGGCGACAGGTGCGGCGGCGATGACCGCGTTGAGGCGCTCCTCCCCCGAGGGGAGCGCATCGAGTCGCTCCGCGAGCCCGCCCGCCTGAGCTGCATGCAGCGCGTGGCTCGGAGGCGCTCCGCGCAGCAGCCCGGCGATCGTGTCGGCCGGGCCCCGTGCCGGTGAGCGTCACGCGCCGGACGCCGTGATCCATCTCGGTCAGCTCGTGTGCCGCCTCGAGGATCTCCGCCCCGGATCCGGTCACCTCGTCCAGCCGGGCCAGGAGCTCGAGGTGGCGGCGGGCGCCCGCGAGCGCCGCGCCCGCCGCCGTGCACACGGCGTGCAGGACCGTGGCGTCTTCCGCGAGCGCCGGGTCGTGGACGAGCGCAGCCACGCGAGCGCCATCGCCGTCGACGATCGTCGTGAGGGCCCGACCCCCTTCACCGGCAGGCAGCGTCATGGGCCGTCCGTCCGGGTCCACGAACGCCTCGTCGTCCGGCAGCCAGAAGCCCAGCTCGAGCGCGGGATCGCGGAGCGCGCGCGACAGCGCTTCACGGAGGTCACCCGGCGCCAGCCGCGCCTCGACGCCCACCAGGAGGCCCGAGGCCGTGGGCAGCATCGTGCGACCCGACGTCGCCACTCTGTCCGCTCCCTTCTGACCGTGTGGTCGTGGGCGACGGTTCCCTCCACGCGCGACCGGCTCGCCTCGCCGAGGCGGATGAAGAGCCATCTCCCGCGGACGATACTGCCCCGGGGCGTGCGGTTCCAGGCGCCGATCCGCGCGCTCCGACCGGCCGTTCTTGACAGGGGCTTCCGGCGCCCTCTACGTTGGACGTTGCCGCATGTGGTGTATCGAGCCGTTACGCCTTCGAGCGACGAGTAGCAGGCTCCACGCGGGGGTGGTAGGTCTTCGACCTTCTCGCGCGGCTCCTATCTCCTCGCGGGAAGTGGCGTCTATCTCTATGAAAAGGACAAACCCTCCTCAAGAAGGTCTAAACCCTTCTCCAAGAAAGGACAGTGGAGACGTGAAGCACGCATCTGTGCGCCTCATCGCCGGAATCGGCGGCGCTTTGGCCCTCGTCGCGTCGCTCGTCGTCGCGGCGACGGGGACCGCGGGCAACCAGGCTCAGAGCGCGGCGGCCTACCCGGCGCCGAAGGTGCCGAACGCCGCGGCCATCAAGAAGCAGTACGGCGGCCAGTCGATCACGTTCATCGGCGACTCCGTCGGCGGGAGTCACACGCGTGACGTCGCGCTCGCGAAGCAGTTCACGAAGGACACCGGAATCAAGGTGAAGGTCGTTCCGCACCCGGCGGCGTCCGACGCGTCGTACTCGCAACTCGCCCGGGTCTTCTCGTCGAAGTCGTCGTCGTTCGACGTCGCGATGATCGACGTCGTGTGGCCGGGCGCCTTCGCGCCGTACCTCGTCGACCTGAAGCCGAAGCTCGGCAAGGAGGCGAAGCAGCACGCACAAGGGATCATCCAGAACGACACGATCGACGGGAAGCTCGTCGCGATGCCGTGGTTCGGTGACTTCGGGATCCTGTACTACCGCACCGACCTGCTGACGAAGTACGGCTACACGGCCCCGCCGAAGACCTGGACGCAGCTCTTCGCCATGGCGAAGAAGATCCAGGACGGCGAGCAGGCCGCCGGGAATGCGAGCTTCTACGGCTTCGTCTTCCAGGGCAACTCGTACGAGGGCCTGACCTGCGACGCGCTCGAGTGGTACCAGTCGGCCGGGGCCGGCGGGTTCGTGGACAACGGCAAGGCGACCATCAACAACAAGAAGGGTGCAGCGATCCTCGACCTGTTCGCCTCCCAGATCGGCAAGACCACGCCCCGGGACGTGACGACCTACCAGGAGGGCGAGGCCCACACGGCGTTCGTCGAGGGCAATGCGGCGTTCATGCGCAACTGGCCGTACGCCTATTCGATCGGAGCCGATCCGAAGTCGTCGAAGATCGTCGGCAAGTTCAGCGTGACCGTGCTGCCGCACGCGTCCGGGTCGTCGGTCGGGACGGTGGGCGGGTGGCAGCTCGCCGTGAACAAGTACTCGAAGCACGTCGACGCGTCGATCGAGTTCGTCCGCTACATGACGAGCGCGGCGGCGCAGAAGTTCGCCGCCATCACCAACACGAACGTGCCGACGATCCCCGCGGTCGCGAAGGACCCGGCCGTCGTGAAGGCGAACCCGTACCTGAAGCCAGAGATCGCCAGCGTCATCCGTGTCACGCGGCCGGCGCGCGACCTCAAGACGCACTACAACGAGGGCTCGAAGGCCATCTACCAGGGGATCAACCAGATCCTCAACGGCCGGCCGGCGAGCAGCGTGCTGCCGTCGATCCAGTCCAAGCTCGACCGGATCCTCCGCTAGCGAGGCGACCCGTTGCAGGGGAGGATGGCATCTGCCATCCTCCCCCTCCACTCGATGTCGACCGTCGCCGACCCAGCACCCGCCACCCGCCGCCGGCGCAAGTCGACGAAGCTCAAGCGGCGGCAGACGCGGCTCGCGTGGGTGCTGCTCCTGCCGGCGCTCGCGGTGGTCGCGTTCGTCGCGATCTACCCGCTCGGCAAGACGGTCTACCAGAGCTTCACCGACCAGGAGTTCCTCGCGCTGGAGCCGGCCCAGTGGGTCGGTCTGCAGAACTACCGCGACCTTCTCGACGACACGATCTTCCGCGACGCCGTCTGGACGACGATGAAGTTCACGCTGATCACGGTCGCGTTCGAGTTCGCGCTCGGGTTGGCCATCGCCCTCGTCGTCAACTCGAACTTCAGGGGCCGCGGCGTGATGCGCGCGGTGATGCTCGTCCCGTGGGCGATCCCGACCGTCGTCGCCGCCCAGATGTGGAAGTCGATGCTCCAGTCGAACGGCATCGTCAGCGACGCCGGCACTCGCCTGCACATCCTGTCGCACCCGCACGCCTGGATCGCCGACCCGGCAACCGCGCTCGGTGCCATCTGCGCCGTCGACATCTGGAAGACGGCGCCGTTCGTCGCGCTGCTCCTGCTCGCCGGGCTCCAGGTCATCCCGCACGATCTCTACGAGGCCGCCGCCGTCGACGGCGCCAACCCGCTGCAGCAGTTCTGGAAGATCACCCTGCCGCTCCTCGCGCCCGCCATCTTCGTGACGCTGATCTTCCGGACGCTCGACGCGCTGCGCGTGTTCGACGTGTTCTACGTGTTCTTCGGGAACCGGCTCGGCACCCAGTCGATGTCGATCTACGCACAGAGCACGATCGTCGGCGACGGCTACGTCGGCTACGGCGCCGCGATCAGCATGGCGATCTTCCTCATCATCGCGCTCTTCGTCGTGGTCTACATGACCTTCCAGCGGGTGACGATGCGGTGAGCGTCGCCGCCGAGACCACGACGCGCGTCGTCCGTCCCGTGAGCCGGAGCCGGGCATTCTGGCGCAGCCCGATCGGGCGCCTGGCGAAGAAGGTCCCCTTCTACGCGCTCGTCGCGCTGATCTTCGTCTACTGCCTCTTCCCGTTCTTCTGGGCGCTGCGGTGCGCGTTCACGCCCGAGAGCGACCTGTTCGCGACACCGCTCCAGTACGTTCCGGATCATCCGACGCTCGACAACTTCAGGCAGGCCTTCGAGGCCGAGTTCTTCCGCCGCGGGCTGCTGAACTCGGCGATCGTCGCGGGCGGCGTGACGTTGCTCTCGCTCGCGATCGGCACGCTGGCGGCGTTCGCGCTCGGCCGTTTTCACTTCCGCGGGCGGTCGACCGTCATGTACCTGATGCTCTCGATGACGATGTTCCCGTCGATCGCGATCCTCGGAGCGCTCTACACGATGATCAGCGGCTTCGACGTCGGGTTCGTCGACTTCCCGAAGATCTACGACACCCTGTGGGCGCTCCTCTTCACGTACCTGATCTTCACGCTCCCGTTCACGATCTGGGTGCTCACGAGCTTCATGCAGGCGCTGCCCGGCGATCTCGAAGAGGCGGCGTACGTCGACGGCGCGACGCCGTTCCAGGTGTTCTACAAGGTGCTGCTACCGCTGATCCTCCCGGGCCTCGTGACGACCGGGCTCCTCGCGTTCATCTCTGCCTGGAACGAGTACCTGTTCGCCCTCTCCTTCATCCAGGACCCCGACAAGTACACGGTTCCACTGGCAATCACGTCGTTCGTCGGCGAGTCCGGCAGCTCGTTCCAGCAACCCTGGGGCACGATCATGGCGGCGACCATCATCGTCACCGTGCCGCTCGTCGCACTCGTGCTGATCTTCCAGCGCTACATCCTCGCCGGCCTCACCGCGGGCGCCGTCAAGGGTTGATCCTTCTTCCGACGACTCAGCCGTCGTCGCCGTAGATCCCCGCGCCGGTCTCGAGGTCGAAGAAGTGCAGCTGGCGCGTGTCCACGGCGACGTCGACCTGCTCACCCGGCTTCACGCGGGAACGGGCGCCGAAGCGGCCGACGACGACCGACGAGCTCTCCTTGGCGTGCGCCTCGAGGCGGTCGGCGCCGCCGACGTCCTCCGCGAGCTCCTTCACTTCCTCAGTGATCGCGGGCGGCGCCTCGACCGCGAAGTGCACCATGATCTCGGCGCCGAGCGCCTCGCGCAGCGTCACCGTCCCCTCGAGCCTTCCGCCGTGTGCCGTCTCGCCGGCGAGCTGGTAGTCCTCGAGATCCTCGGGCCGGATGCCGAGCACGATCTTCCGGCCCTCGTATCCGTGCAGCGCCGGCCGCTGGCGCAGCGTCTCCTGGCCGAGCGGGATCGCCAGCGAGCCCGCCACGACCTTCATGGTCCCGTTGTCGCGCTGCAGCGTCGCCTCGAGCATGTTCATCGCCGGGCTGCCGATGAAGCCGCCGACGAAGAGGTTGACCGGATGGTCGTAGAGCTCCTGCGGCTCTGCCGCCTGCTGCAGCTCGCCCTTGCGCATCACGGCGACGCGGTCGCCCATGGTCATCGCCTCGACCTGGTCGTGCGTCACGTAGATGGTCGTCACGCCGAGGTTGCGCTGAAGCTCGCTGATCTCGGCTCGCATCTGGACGCGCAGCTTGGCGTCGAGGTTGGAGAGCGGCTCGTCCATCAGGAACGCCGACGGCTGGCGCACGATCGCACGGCCCATCGCGACGCGCTGCCGCTGGCCGCCCGAGAGCGCCTTCGGCTTGCGCTTGAGGAACGGGTCGAGGTCGAGGATGCGCGCCGCGTCGCGCACCCGCTTGTCGATCTCGGCCTTCGGCACCTTGTGCAGCTTGAGGCTGAACGCGATGTTGTCGTAGACCGAGAGGTGCGGGTAGAGCGCGTAGCTCTGAAAGACCATGGCGATGTCCCGCTCGCGCGGCGTCAGGTCGTTGACGACGCGGTCGGCGATCAGGATCTCGCCCCCGCTGATCTCCTCGAGGCCCGCGAGCATCCGCAGCGCGGTCGTCTTACCGCACCCCGACGGGCCGACGAGGACCATGAACTCTCCGTCCGCGATCTCCAGGTTGAAGTCCTCTACGGCCGTCGTGCCGTCCTCGTAGACCTTCGAGACGCTCTCGTACGCGATCCGAGCCATCGACGCACCTCCTCGGCTCCGAGTCTAGAGAACGCGCGGCGAGATGCGAGCGGCGCGGCCGCTCAGGCCCCGGCGCGCTGCACCAGGCGCTCGCGCAGCGCGAGCACGGCCGCCGCGGACCGCTCGGCCGCGGCGAGCTCGTCCGGCCGGAACCCGTCGTCCTGCTCGGCGACGAGCCATTCGACGGCCGCCGAGCCGCGCAGCGCGTCGACGAAGGGCACGGCGCCTTCCCCGACGCTCGTGAAGCTCGACCGGTCGTCGCGGTCGGCGAAGTCCTTGACGTGGACGACACGACCGCGATCGCCGATCCGGGCGAGCACCTCGGCGGGATCCTCTCCCGCGATCCAGGCCCAGCCGAGGTCGAGCTCGAGCTCGAGCAGGGGCGCGTCGGCCAGCAGCCGGTCGATCATCACCGAGCCGTCGTCGGCGGTCCCGAGCTCGGCGTCGTGCGTGTGAAAGGCGAGCCGGAGGCCCGCCTCGCTCGCCGCGCGGGCCGCCCGGTCGAGGCGCTCGACGTACGAGCGCGTCACGACGGAGTCGAGCGACGGCGGCAGCCACCCGACGACGACGAGGTCGGTGCCGAGCACCTCTGCCGCGCGGTAGAGGGACGCGGGGTCGGCCTCGAGCTCGTCGAGGCCGACGTGCGACCCCGCGACCGCGAGGCCGGCCGCGTCGAGCCACTCACGCACCCGCTCGGGCTCGTGACCGTGGAGCCCCGCGAGCTCGACCCCGTCCAGGCCGAGCCGCCCGACCCACTCGACGGTCGCCTCGAGGTCGCGGGCCGCCTCGCCTCTGACGCTGTAGAGCTGGAGCGCGCACCGCATGGGATCAGCCCACGGCGACGGGGTCGGTGAGCGGCGCCGGGCGCTCGCAGCGGCTGCCGATCTCGGTCACGACCCCCGCGTCGGCCGACTCGAGGACGGCGAGCAGGGTGTCGAGGACGTGGAACGCGAGCTCGCCGCTCGCGCGGGGCGACTCGCCGCGTCGAACGGCCCGCGCCATCTCGACGACGCCGATGCCGCGGCGGTAGGTCTCCTCCGCGACGCCCGTCGTCTCCCAGTTGCCGTTCAGCTCGCGCCCGCGGCGCCGAACGATTCCCTCGTAGCCGTTCGGGTCCGGCAGGAGCAGCGTCCCGTCCGTTCCCCAGAGCTCGATCGAGCTCACGTCGTCCCAGCAGTCGAAGCTCGTGACGAGCGTGGCGACCGCGCCGGACTCGAGCTCGAGCAGCGCCGCGACGTGGGTGGGCACCTCGACGTCCAGGAGCTCTCCGACCCGGGGGCCGCCGGTGACGGGGCGGACGCGGAACGTCGTCCTGGCGCTCGCGCTCACCCTCCTGACCGGCCCGAGCAGGGAGACGAGCGCGGTCACGTAGTAGGGGCCCATGTCGAGCAGCGGGCCTCCGCCGCGGCGATAGAAGAACGCCGGGTCGGGATGCCAGCTCTCGGGCCCCGCGCCGAGCATCGTCGCCCGCACGGCGACCGGCTCGCCGACGGCCCCTGCGTCCAACAGCCCCCGGGCCCGCTGCCACGACGGGCCGAGGAAGGTATCGGGGGCGCACCCGACGGCAAGCTCCCGTGCCGCGGCCGCGTCGAGCACCCGCCGTCCCTGCTCGCGGTCGACCGCGAGCGGCTTCTCGCCGTAGACGTGCTTCCCGGCGTCCAGCGCGGCGAGGGCGACGTCCGCATGGTGCGCCGGGGGCGTGAGGTTGAGGACGATGTCGACGACGTCGTCCTCCAGCAGCTCGTCGGTCGTCGTCGCCTCGGCGCCGGCTGCCGCGGCGACGAGCCTCGCGCGATCCGGGTCGATATCGGCGCAGCGGAGGATCCGCACCTCGTCGCTCCCGGCCAGGGACCGCACGTACGTCTCGCTGATCTTTCCGCAGCCGATCAGCCCGATGCCGAGCGGGTCTGCGCTCATGTCGCACCTCCTTCGCCGGCGGGGAGCGCGACGAGATGGTCGGCGTCGACCTCGACGAGCGGCGGCGCGCCGTCGTCGCCTGCCACGGGGGCGGGCAACGCGAGGTCGCCGTTTCGCTTGCTGTCGCGCCACCTCTCATGGAGTTGCGGCACCGAAGCCAGGAGCATCCTGGTGTACGCATGACGCGGGTCGCCGAACACCTTCTCGGTCGCGCCCATCTCGACGACCGCGCCGCGGTGGAGGATCAGGGTGCGGTCGGAGACGTAGTTGCCGAGCGACAGGTCGTGGGTGATGAACAGGATCCCGAGCCCGCGGGCCTTGAGGTCGGCCAGCAGGTTGAGGACGTCGATCCTGGTGGACGCGTCGAGCATGCTGATGATCTCGTCCGCGACGAGGATCCGGATGTCGAGCAGGAGCGCCCGTGCGATGAGGAGCCGCTGGAGCTGGCCGCCGCTCAGCTGGTGCGGGTAGCGGTTCATGACCTCGTCCGGGCTCAGGCCTACGGACGCAAGGGACGCGTGCAGCTTGTCGCGCCACTCGTCGCGGGGCACCCCGGTGAAGTACGCGTCGCGGATCATCGTGAAGACGCGGTCGGCCTTGAAGACCGGGTTGTAGGAGCTGAACGGGTCCTGGAAGACCCCCTGGACCTCGCGGTAGTAGGCCTTCGTCGCCGACCGTCCGAACTGCGCGATGTCGGCGTCGTCGAACGTGATCACGCCGCCCGAGACCCGGTCGAGGCGCAGGATCATCCGGCCGATCGTGCTCTTGCCGCTGCCGCTCTCGCCGATCAGCGAGACGATCTCCCCGGGCCGGATGTCGAAGCTGACCTCGCGCACCGCGGGGAGGCTCGTCCCGCCGAACGTCCCGACCTTGTAGACCTTGGAGACGGAGTCGAGCTTGAGCACGACTCAGCTCACCGCCCAGCAGGCGACCTGGTGGCCCGGCTCGATCTCGACGAACGGCGGCTGCTCGGCGCACTTCTCGAAGGCGAGCGGGCAGCGGTCGCGGAACCTGCAGCCGGGCGGCGGCTCGAGGAGCGACGGCGGCTTCCCGGGGATCCCGTGGAGGCGCCGGTCCTCGTAGCGCACGCCCACCTCGGGCAGCGACGAGACCAGCAGCTGCGTGTACGGATGCTTCGGCCGGGAGATGACGACGTCGGCGGCCGCCTTCTCCGCGAGCCGCCCGGCGTACATCACCAGGATCGTGTCGGCGGTCTGGTACAGGATCGCGAGGTCGTGGGTGATGAAGACGATGCTCTTGACGAAGCCTCGCTCGCGGAACTCGACCAGCATCTCGGCGACCGCCCGCTGGCTCGAGACGTCGAGCGCCGACGTGACCTCGTCCGCGATCAGGAGCGAGGGGTTGAGGAGGGTCGAGAGCACCATCACCGTGCGCTGCTTCATCCCGCCCGAGAGCTCGATGGGGAACATCCCGAGCACGTCCGCGGAGAGCCCGACGAGCTCCAGCCTCCGCTCGAACTCGGGCCGCACTCCGTCGAAGTCGATGCCCCGCGACTCGAGCAGCTCCTCGGCGATCTTCCCGACCTTGCGGGTCGGGTTGAGGGCGCTCATCGCGTACTGCGGGACGATCGAGACCTGCTTGAAGCGGAACTCGTTCATGCCCCGGTCGTCCGAGACCGGGAGATCGTGGCCGTCGAGCGTGACGCTGCCGCCGAGATGGCGCATCCGGCCGTCGAGCCGGATCAGGCTCTTGCCGAGAGTCGACTTGCCGCAGCCCGACTCGCCGGCGAGGCCCATGATCTCCCCGTCCGCGATCTCGAACGTGACGCCGTCGAGCGCCTGCACGTCCCCACGGAGCGTGCGGTAGTAGACCGTCAGCTCGTCGACCCGGACGCTCACGTCACAGCTCCCGGAGCCGAGGGTTGAAGATCTCGTCGAGGCCCACGTTCATCACGTAGAGCCCGCCGACGACGGCGATGATGCCGATCCCCGGAGGGATGAACCACCACCAGCTGCCGAGGAGCAGCGCGCTCGCGAGGAACGCGTTGTTCATCATCAGCCCGAGCGAGATGGACGCCGAGGGCCCCAGCCCGAGGAAGTCGAGTGACGCGCCGATCAGGATCGCGCCTCCGAACAGGAGGATGAACATCATGAACAGGTACGAGCTCATGTTCGACGCGATCTCGCTCGTGATGATCTGGCGTGTGCTGCGGCCGCTGAGCCGGGCCACGTCGACGAACTCCCGCGTCTTCAGCGAGAAGGTCTGCGCCCGGATCGCCCGCGCCGCCCAGGGCCACGACGTGAGGCCGATCAGAATCGCCTCTGTCGCGTAGCTCTGCACCGACAGGTACGCCGCGACGATGATCAGGATCGCCAGGGTGGGGATCACGAGCACGACGTTCGTCAGCATGTTCAGGACGTCGTCGATCCAGCCGCCCCGGTAGCCGGCGGTGAACCCGACCGCCATCCCCAGGAGCGCCGCGATGCCGCCGCCGAGGGTGCCGACGAGGAAGGCGGCACGCAGGCCGTAGACGAACTGGGAGTAGACGTCCTGACCCGCGGACGTGGTGCCCAGCCAGTACTCCGACGACGGCGGCTGGTCGGTGGGGCCGCTGAACGCGAGGGGCGTGTGGTCGGTGAGCAGCGGGCCCACGAGCGCGAGCAGGAGGAAGAGGAGCACCACGCCGAGCCCGATCACGAACTTCGTGTTGTGCAGCGCGAAGTGGACGAACTCGCTCCGCGCGCGACCGATCGTGGGCGTCGTCAGCGCGCCGCCGGGGGCGCCGGAGGCGGTCAGCGGCTCGAGCGTCGCCGCCGGCGCCTGCTCGGCGACGGGGCCCGAGCCCCGGGGGCTCGAGGTCGTGCTCACCGGCCACCCTGCATTCCGACCCGCGTTCTCGGGTCGATCAGGACGTACGCGATGTCGATGATGAAGTTCGCGAGCAGCACACCCACGATGAGGAGCAGGAAGATGCCCTGCAGGAGGAAGTAGTCGCGGTTCTGGATGGCGGAGAGCGTCAGCGACCCGAGCCCGGGGTAGGCGAACACGATCTCGACGACGAGCGCCCCCGCGACCACCGCGCCGAGCGCCAGTGCGAGCCCGGTGATCTGGGGAAGCAGCGCGTTCCTGTACGCGTACTTGCGCACCAGCCGCGTCGGCGCGCCCAGCGCCGCGAGGTAGCTCGAGTAGTCCGATTCGAGCTCGTAGATGATCATGTTCCGCATCCCGATCGCCCAGCCTCCGAACGCGACGAGGAAGAGCGCGGTGAACGGGAGGAACCAGTGGTAGGCGAAGCTCTTCGCGAACTCGAGCGTCCACCCGGGCTGGATGTCGAAGCCGTACGCCCCCGAGACGGGGAAGATCGCCAGCGTGGAGGCGAACAGCCAGGCGAGGACGAGCCCGAGCCACATCTGCGGCGTCGCCGTCAGCACGTAGCCCACCGGGAGCACCGTGTTGTCGAGCGCCTTCCTGCGCGCGGCCATGGCGCCGACCTTGTTCCCGGCCCAGAAGCTCAGCAGGACGGCGGGCACGAGGAGCGCAAGGGTGTAGGGCAGGGCGGCCATGATGAGCTCCGAGACCGGTGTCGGGAAGTTGAGGATGCTCCGCCCGAGGTCGCCGTGGAGGAGGGCCGCCCAGAAGTTGACGTACTGCTGCCAGAGCGGGACGTCGAGCCCGAACGCGTCGTTGTAGTAGCCGCTCAGCACCGCCTCCGACCCCGGCTGCGCGTGCATGCGCGACACGAGCGCCTCGACGGGGTCGCCGGGCATGAAGCGCGGGATCGCCCAGTCGATCGAGACGGCGACGAAGAACGTCATCAGGTAGATGAGGAGCTTCCTAGCGAGATAGCGTCCCACGGGGTCTCCGTTTCGACCTGGGCCGGCCGAGGCGGCCGTCCCTCCTCCCGGAGGGTAGGGAGGAAGGACGGGCCTCGGTCACGGCGCTCCTACTCGGACGCTGCCTTAGCCGTCGCGGGCTTCAGATGCGTGAGCATGTCGATGCTCGTCATCTGCATGTAGTTGCGCCACGAGGTCGGCGTGTACTGGGGCCCCTTGGCCGAGGGCCAGTTCGTCCAGTACTTGGTGCTCATCATCGACCACATGCCGTTGTACCAGAGCGGAATCGCCGGCAGATCCTGCAGGAAGACCGTCTGGAGCTTCGACATCGTGGCCTTGATGGCCTTGGTGTTGCTCGACGGGATCTTGTCGAGCGCCTGCGTGAGGTTCCAGGCGGTCTGGTTCTGATACCGCTCGTAGTTCACGGTCGCCTGGTTGTCGAGGATCGGCAGCTGGAACAGGTACTGGTAGTACGTCCAGGGTGTGTTGCTCCACTGCCGGTCGTTGTTGAGCAGCAGGTCGTAGCGGGCATGACCGCGGTCGTCGACCAGTGTCGCGTACTCCGGATAGGCCGGTGTGACCTTGATACCGGCCGCCTTGGCGCTCTCGGAGATGACCTGGATCGCCGTCATCCAGTCCGACCAGCCGTTCGGGCAGATGATCTTGAGGTCGATGCTCGAGCCGTCCTTGTTCTCGACGTACCCGTCGCCGTTCGTGTCCTTGTAGCCGGCGGCGGCGAGGATCGACTTGGCCTTGCTGACGTTGTAGGTGAAGCCGTACTTCTGGACTGCGCTCTTGTCGACCCACTTGTTCCAGATCGGGAGCAGCCCCGTCGGGCTCGCCTTGGCGACGAGGCCCTGGTAGGCCTTGTCGAGGATCTGGTTCATGTTGATCGAGTACGCGAGCGCGCTCCGGAACTGCTTGTCGTTGAGCGGCTTCTTGGTCAGGTTGGGGATCAGCCACGTCGTGTTCGCGCCCAGGTGATACGGGGTGCCGGAGAAGTAGGTCTTCAGGTCACCCTTGATCGCCGACTTCGGCGCGAAGTTGTTGAAGAGGTCGATGTTCCCCTTGAGCAGGTTCGCGAGCGACGACGCGTTCGACGTGTTGTGGAGGTCGACGACGTACTGCGGCCCGACCTTCAGGCCGAGGGCCTTCGTCGCCCACCAGTCGCTCCGCTTCTTCCACACGATCGCCTGCGAGCCGGTCGAGGCGCCGGACTGGTACACGTACGGCCCTGTCCCGACGATCTTGTTCGTGTCCTCGAGGTTGCCGGTCGCGATCTCCTCGTCCGTGTAGCTCTTGTAGACGTGCTGCGGGACGATGAGGACGTTGAACCGGTAGTTGTCGAACTGCTGGACACCCGGGCTTCCGCCGAACGTGAACACGACCTTGTTCCCGGCCGTCTTGATGTTCCGGAGGCCCGTCGACTGCCAGAGAGCGTGCTGCGGATGCGTCGCGATCTTCAGCGTGTCGAAGGTGAACTTGACGTCGGCCGCGGTGAACGGCTGGCCGTCACTCCACTTGACGCCCGGGCGAACCGTCATCACGTAGACGTTTTTCGACGTCCACGTCCCGCCCGACGCGAGCCACGGGATGAACTTGTCCGTCAGCGGGTTGTAGCGGAACGCCGTCTCGTAGACGAGCCCGCCGATCCCGTTGGCGTAGTCCCAGTTCTTCGCGGGATTGAGGTCCGTGTACGGCGACCACTGCGTCCCGCTCATGTACAGCGTCTGCGCCCGCGGCAGCGCGAACGCCTGCTCCTGTGCGGCGCCGGCTCCCCCGGCACCCAGCGATACGGCCACGGCACACGCGAGCGCGAGCACCAGTCCCAGGCCGATCCCTGTTCTCGTCTTTCGGATTCCGGTCATGACCGGTCCTTCCTCTCCTGATTCGAGCTGTCGGGAACGCGAGCGCCCCACCCTGAGTGGGACGTCGGGCACAGGCCTTTGTCAGAGCTGCACATCCCTCCTTTCGCTCGCGGCGACCGCCGCGACGCCACCCGGCGCTGACCGGATCGTCGGGGTGATCGAGCGGCGGGCAACCGCCACGCCGAACGGGCCGATGGTGAGCGTTCCGGCGGGTTCCAGGGAATCCCCGTCCGCCACGACCGGCTCGGCCTGCACGGTGTCGCTCGAAGAGTTGACGAAAATGACAGTCTCGGTCTCGCGGCCCCGAAGCCGGCCCACCAGGACGCGCGGATCCTCGACCCGAATCGTCCTCGCGACCCCGGCGAGCGTGGCAAGCGCGGAGTAGAGGCGCCACGTGTCCTCGGGGTTGACCCCTGGCGTACGGGCGGCCATGTGCTCGAGGGGGTAGGTGCAGAACACCGTGGAGCCGGCGCCGAGCGCATGCCGGAGCAGCGCCGGCCGGCCGTGCCCGTCGACCGCGATCACCTGCGCCCCGACCGGGTCGACCGGGAGATACGAACGGGCGCTCGGCTCGCCTGCGACGCGGAACCGGAGCTGCGTCCCTGCGTCGAGTTCTCCGAGCGCCTCGACGAGCTCCAAGACGACCTCGTCGTCCTCGATCGGGTCGACCAGCCCGTACCGCAGACGGTGGCGGATCCCGAAGATCTCGTCCAGCCAGGTCAGCCAGGGCCCGCGCTGGCTCGGTGTCGAGCCGGCGAAGTAGGACGCGTAGACCGTCGCGCCGGAGGATGCGAGCGCCCGGAGCCGCTGCAGCCCGGGGCCGGTCAGCAGCTTGGCGCTGGGGACCAGATAGAGGCGCGCGGTGTCGGGCAGGCCGTCGCGCTCCCGGAGGAGCCCGATCGGGAGGTCCGCCTCGCGGGCGGCCACGTACGACTGGAGGAGGTCGGCGCCGAGGTCACTCCGGTACGTGTCGTGGGTGAACGGGAGCACGCGCTCGAAGTGCTCGGGGACGACGATCGCCGCGTCACCGGCGACGCGCTCCCACCCCGTCCCCGACAGCTCGCGCACGAGCGACGAGAACTCGGCCAGCGCGTGCAGCTGCGGCTTCGGCCGCCCCGTCCGGTCGGTGAGCCCGAAGTGCATCTCGAAGACGTGGTGGCGATACGGGTTCTCCTCGAAGAGGTCGTCGTAGTCGCAGTTGTTCCAGGCGATCCACCCGCGGGCGCCCGCGAGCAGCGACGTGTGCAGCACCTGGCGGTAGTAGCCGGCTGCGTGGTCGTCGGAGGCGAAGTCCGAGCTGACACCGAACTCCTCGAGCACCACCGGCTTGCCGAAGCCGCCGGCCAGCTCGCACGCGAAGGCCGCGGCGAGCGACTGGCGCACCTCGTCGTCCAGCATCGGATAGGCGTGGGGGCCGAAGAAGTCGACGAGCGGCGCAAGCGCCCTGAGCGAGTAGCCGTTGTCCCGTCCCGTCACCTCGACGCCCCAGGCGCCGTCGCCGAGCGAGATCGGCTGCGTCGCGCCCGCCGACCGCACCGCCTCGACCAGCGCGCGTGCCCATGCGACGACCTCGTCGCTGGCCGCCGGTCCGCCGTAGAGGGGCATCTCGTTCGACACGAGCCAGCCCACCACGGCCTCGTGCCCCCCGACCCGGCGTGCGATCTCGCGCGCGAACCACGCCTGCTGCGACACGAGCCAGGCGTCCCGATAGAGGTCCCGTCCCTGGCGCCATGCCGGATCCCAGTTCTCCCCGGACATGTGGCCGACGATGAACGTGGGGATCGTCCCGAGCCCGGCCTCGACATGTGCGTCGAGGAAGTCGGTGAACCGGGCAAGTACGTCCTCGTCGAGCCGCTCGACCTCCGGCACGAAGTCGGGCCAGTAACAGAACGAGCGCGTGACGTTGCACCCGTGCTCGGCCAGGACGGCGAGCTCTTCGCGGACGATCGCCGCGTTGTAGCGGCTCCACATGCGCGGCCCGCCGACCCGCGACCAGAAGTTCGCACCGATCCAGACGACTCCGTTACCGGGTTTCACGCTCGTCCGTACCCTCCGCTGCGGCGTTGCATCACGGGACGGTCGGAGTTCATCACTTATCCGGTTAAGTGTCAAGCGTAATTTTCCGCACAATGGTGCGGATCTCTGCGGGCCGGCGGGCTCGGGCGCTCGGCCGACTCAGGCGCGAGCGCGGACGGGGCCGGTGCTGCCGCGGGGCGTCAGCTCGCCGCGCGGCGTCTCCACGTCGCCGCTCGCCCGGCCCTCGATCACGGCGAGGAGATGCGTCGCGGCGGCGACGCCGTACGCCTGGATGTCGCGCGTGACGGCGGTCAGCGGCGGGTGGACGACCTGGCTGATGAGCGAGTCGTCCCAGCTCACGATCGAGACGTCGTCGGGGACGGTGAAGCCCATGTGACGGGCGACGCCCAGGCCGGTCACGGCCAGCAGGTCGCTGTCGAAGATGATCGCGGTCGGCGGGCTCGGCGCTGCGAGGAGCTTCCTGGTCGCGCGGGCGCCGTGCTCGGGGCTGTAGTCCGTGCTCACCGTCTCGCCCGAGATGCCGAGCTCGCCGACGACCGCCCGGAAGGCGTTCGCCCGCTCGACGGTGTGGACGAACTCCCCCACACCGCCGACCTGGGCGACGCGCTCGTGGCCGAGCGCGGCGAGGTAGCGCACGGCCTCGACCACCGCCGATGCCTCGTCGTGCCACGCGGCGGGGAGCGCACCCTCGACGACCGGGCCGCCGACCACGACGGCGGGTAGGCCGATCGACCCGAGGGCGGAGATCCGCGGGTCGTCCACGCGCAGGTCGACCATCAGCACGCCGTCGACGCGG
This sequence comes from uncultured Actinomycetes bacterium, assembly GCA_963786055.1. Taxonomy (GTDB): domain Bacteria; phylum Actinomycetota; class Thermoleophilia; order Gaiellales; family Gaiellaceae; genus Gaiella. The sequence continues at coordinate 67,458 of CAWAXS010000032.1, forward strand.
TGCTCGCCCCACCACCGGCGGTAGACGGCGATCTCGTCCTGAACGCTGCCGACGAGCTGGATCGTCAGCGCGACGGACCGGGCGGACAGCTCGGACTCGACGCCGGCGATGAACTCCATGAAGAACGGCTCCAGCGCCAGCGTCTTCGCCGGACGCGCGAGGAGCAGCCCGCACGCGTCGGCGCGCGCAGCGGAGAGCGCGCGTGCGGCGCGGTTGGGGTACCAGCCGAGCTCGTCGGCGATCGCGAGGATGCGGTCCCTCGTGTCGTCCGACACGCCCGGCCTGCCGTTCAGCGCATACGAGACGGCGCCCTTGGAGACCCCGGCGAGGCGGGCGATGTCGCTGATCGTCGCCCTTCGTGCCATATTCGCGCGCTCGGCCATGCTCGTTCCTCGATGCCGGTTTGTTGGTTGACCGGTTAAGTATCGTAGCGCGTGGACGTATCGTCGGGGCCTCGAGCGGTAACCCGGCACACGGAGCGGAGCTGCTCGAGGCGGCACGCCAGGCTGCCACGCGCGAGCGTGACGCCGAGGCCGAGCGCCGCGTCGACGCACGGCTCGGCGACCTTCCCGCCCGCGGGGCCGACGCACGCCCATGATCGCCCGGAGCACGTCCCGACCAGGAGGCACCGGTCGCTGCTGGTAGAAACGCCGGTATGACGGAGCGCACGACCGCTCGCGGCGATGCAACCGAGGAGCTCGGCAGGCTGCGTGTGCTCGTCGACGCCGGGATCGCGCTCACGTCGGAGCTCTCGCTCGACGCCCTCCTGCAGCGGCTCGTGGAAACCGCCGCCGAGCTCACGAACGCCCGCTACGCGGCGCTCGGCGTCATCGATCGTGCGGGCCACGGGCTGGAGCGCTTCCTCACCACGGGGATCGACCCCGAGACCCACTCGGCGATCGGCGAGCTGCCGCGCGGGCGCGGCATCCTCGGCGTGCTGATCCGGGACGCGAAGCCGCTGCGGCTGCACGAGATCGCCGAGGACCCCCGCTCGGTCGGATTCCCCCGCAACCACCCGCCGATGAAGACGTTTCTCGGCGTCCCGATCGTGCTCCGGGGCATCGCGTACGGAAACCTCTACCTGACCGAGAAGACCGGCGGCACCGACTTCACCGCGGAGGACGAGGAGCTCACGCAGCTGCTCGCCGCACAGGCCGCGGTCGCGATCGAGAACGCACGACTGTACGAGTCGTCCACACGCTGGCTCCGTCAGCTCGAGACGCTCAACGAGATCGGGAACGCGCTCGCCTCGGAAGTGGAGCTGGAACCGCTGCTCACGCTCGTCGCGAGACGGATGCGGGAACTCGTCGAGGCGAGGATCGTGTTGATCGCCCTGCCCGACGGACAGGGCTCGCTCGCAGTCGCGGCCGCTGCGGGCGACGCCGATCTCGTCGGGATGCTGCTCGAGATCGGCTCGACGAAGGTCGGCCGCGTGCTCGACCGCGGGCACATCGAGCGCGTCGACGCGGTCGTCGACGACCCGGAGGTCGACCAGCGCGTCGCCCGTGAGCTCGGGATCACCACCGCGATCTACCTGCCGCTGACGGTGCGCGGCAAGCCGATCGGTGTCGTCGCGGTCCACGACAAGCTCGCCGCCGATCCCCGCTTCGAGGAGGGTGACGTGCGCCTCGCCGAGTCGCTGGTCGCCCGGGCGGCGATCGCCGTCGACCTCTCCGAGCGCGTCAGCCGCGACGCGCTGCGCCGCGTCGTCGACGCACAGGAGCTCGAGCGGGCGAGACTCGCCCGCGAGCTCCATGACCAGACCGGCCAGGCGCTCACCTCGATCCTGCTCGGCCTGAAGCACCTCGACGAGGTGATCGAGACCGACGAGGCCCGCGCGGCCACCGCGGCCCTCCGTGAGCTCGTCGTCTCGACGCTCCAGGACGTCCGCCGCCTCGCGGTCGAGCTCCGCCCCAGCGCGCTCGACGACTTCGGGCTCGTGCCCGCCGTGGAGCGCCTCGCAGCGACCCTGGCCGAGCAGTCCGAGCTCGCGGTCGACGTCGAGGCCCGGCTCGGCGAGCACCGTCTGCCCGCCGAGGCCGAGACGGCGCTCTACCGGATCGTGCAGGAGGCGCTGACGAATGTCGTGAAGCACGCGTCCGCAGCCCGTGTCAGCATCACCCTCGTGCGCAAGGAGGGATCGGCAGTCGTCGTGGTCGAGGACGACGGACGGGGATTCGAGCCGGGGTCGACCCGGGCGGGAGCGCTCGGGGTCGTCGGCATGCGCGAGCGGGTCGAGCTCGTCGGCGGCCGGCTGACCGTCGAGTCGTCCCCCGGGGCCGGGACGACGCTCGTCGCCGAGGTCCCCGTGCCCCGCCCGCCGGCGGGCAACGAGCCGTGAGCATCCGGGTCATCCTCGTCGACGACCACGCGATCCTACGGGCCGGGCTCCGGCGCGTGCTCGAGGCGGAGCCGGACATCGAGGTGGTGGGCGAGGCCGAGTCGGCCGACCGCGCGGTCTTCGAGGCGCTCTCGTCCAAGCCCGACGTCGTCGTCATGGACGTCGTCATGCCGGGCAAGTCGGGGATCGAGGGGATGCCCGCGGTGCTGCAGGCCGTGCCGGAGGCGAAGGTGCTCGTCCTCTCGATGCAGGACGACCCGCACTACGTGCGCGAGGCGTTCGCGGTCGGCGCCGCCGGCTACGTGCTCAAGGAGGCGGCCGACACGGAGGTGGTCGGAGCCGTGCGCGCCGTGGCGGCCGGGGAGCGCTACGTCCACCCGACGCTCGGTGCGCGCCTGGTCGCCGCCGAGGCCGAGGAGCGCAAGCGCGCGGAGGCGGACCCGCTGTCGGAGCGAGAACGGGAGGTGCTCCGCCTCCTGGCGCTCGGCCACACGAACCAGGAGATCGCGAAGATGCTCTACATCTCGGTGCGGACCGCCGAGACGCACCGGGCGCACATCATGCAGAAGCTGCGTCTCTCGAGCCGCGCCGAGCTCGTGCGCTATGCGCTCGAGAACGGCCTGATCGAGGGGTAGCGCCTCCAGCCTCGTCGTCAGCTGACGACGAGCACGTCGCACGGAGCGCTCCGCACGACGTCCGCGCTGACCGAGCCGAGCACCAGCCGGCGGAGCGAGTCGCTGCGCCGCCCCACGACGACGAGGTCGGCCTCGAGCTCACGTGCCGTGCCGACGAGCTCGGTGGCCGGCTCGCCGACCGGCTGGAGGTACGTCGCCGTCACATGCCTGCGAAGCAGCCGCTCGCGCGCGTGGTCGAGCGCTGCCACCGACATCGACCCATTCCCGCTCGTCACGCTGACGACGGTCAGCGTGGAGCCGTAGCCCGTCAGGTCCGCGGCCCTGTCGAGCGCGCGCTGGGCCGGCTCGGAGTCGTCGTAGCCGACGACGATCCTGCGTGCCTGGGCAGCCATGACGCGCATCGTGACGGCGTGGGGCACCGGCCCGCGTCCGCGCCGCAGCCCGATTGCGTTGCGGGGAAGTACTGAGCGGGATGCACGGCCCCGGCACGGCGAAGAGGGCGGCCCGAAGACCGCCCTCTCGCCTCACTCCGGGAGGTCGGAGCGATCAGTGGCCGATGGCCACCTTCGTTGCGACCCCGGCCTGCGCGGCGGCCTCCTCGCGGAACCTTCCGCCGAGCACTGCGAGCGCCAGGATCAGCAAACCGATGCCGGTCAGGAGCAGCGCGACCCCGACCACGATCCCGAAGACCGAGAGCTGCTCGGCCATGTAGCTCATGTTCAGCGCGCTGGTCAGCGCCGTCTCCGTCACCCAGATGTCACGGGCCGCGTTCGCGACCGGCTGGCCGTTGTTGTCCTTCGCGGCAGCCGTCGCGTCGTTCGTGCCGGCCGGATCGGTGGGCTTCGCAGTCGACTGGTAGCGGCCCATCTGCGAGTACGTCAGGCCACCGGTCGCCTCGAGCGTGTGCACGCGCATCACCTTGGCGAATGCGCGCGCCTGGTCACCGTTCGTGACCTGCTGTCCCGCCCACTGCTTGGCGTTCGCCGCGACTGCGGGATCCGACGCGTCGCCGAAGGTGATCTGCTCCTGCTTGATGCTGTCGCGGACGACGTTACGCCCGTCGATGCCCATGTACAGCGCGGCGATCCCGAAGACGATCAGGATCACGCTGGCCGCGAGACCACCCCACTCGAGAATCCTCCTGGTGTTCATCGCTCCTCCTCCCGATGGAACTGGCTTGTGATGCACCGAAGCCTGTTCGCTCGCCCACGGGCGCCATCGGGGATACGTCACCGGCCGTCTGCGACCAAGCCGCCGTGTCGACTGTGGGGAACTACCGACGCGCGGGAGATCGCAGACGTGTCATCACGACTTGGCGCGAACGACCGTCCTGCCAGGACTTGGCGCGAACGACCGTCCTACCAGGACTTGGCGCGAACGACGGCCTCCGGCTTGCGCACGCGGATGCGGGCGTCGACGGCGATGCAGCGGTCGGGCAACGCCAGCACCGGGTTCAGGTCGAGCTCCGCCACCTCGTGCATGTCCTCGCCGAGCCGGGCGAGCCGCAGGACGAGCTCGACGAGCGACGAAGAATCGGCCGCGGGCGCTCCGCGGAAGCCGGCGACGAGCCTTCCCGCCTTGCCACCGCCGACCAGCTCCTCGGCGTCGACGTCGGTGAGCGGGGCGATCCGGAAGGCCGCCTCGCCGATCAGCTCGGCGAAGACGCCGCCGGGCCCGAAAGCGACCAGCGGACCGAAGACCGGGTCCTGCACGATGCCCGCGAGAAGCTCTGCACCGCCCTTCAGCATCGGCTGAACGATCACGGGCGGCCCGATGCGCGCGGCGGCCGCCGCGACCGCCTCCTCGTCCGCGAGGTCGAGGGCGATCCCGCCCGTCTCCGTCTTGTGCGCCCCGGGCACGGCGGTCTTGACGACGGTGGGGAAGCCGAGCTCGCGGGCCGCGGCAACCGCCTCGTCGACAGAGGCGGCCACGCGCTCCGGGACGAGCGGTACCCCGTAGGCGAGCAGCAGCTCGCGCGTGGCGGCCGGGTCGAGCCACGTGTCGTCCGACCCCGCCAGGGCGGCGGCGACGACCGCCTCGGCGCGCGCGCGGTCGATCCCGTCCAGGGTGGGCACCGTGCCCTGGGGCCTGCGCAGCCACTCGGCGCGGTCGGCCACGCGGCCGAGCGCGCGGGCGGCGGACTCGGGATACGTGAACGCGACGACGTGCTGCGAGCCGCGCAGGGCGGCCGGCATGCCCGCCGCGCTCATGATCACGGCGAGCACGGGCTTGTCGCCGTCGACGTTCCGTGCGGCCTCCTCGACCGCCGCGGCGACCTCCTCGGCCGTCGCGCTGACGGCGGGCACGAAGAGGACGATGACGGCCGCGACATGGGGGTCGGCGAGCAGGTGCGGCAGCACGGTGGCGTACGTGCCCGCCGTCGCACCGCCGAGCATGTCCACCGGGTTGGCGACGCTCGCCTCGGCCGGCAGCACGGCGCGCAGGGCCGAGACGGTGTCCTCACCGAGGGGCGGGAGGTCGAGGCCCGCCGCCTCACAGGCGTCGGCGGCCAGGATCCCGAGCCCACCGGCGTTCGTCATCAGCCCGACCGAGCGGCCTCCGAGGCGCGACTGGCTCGAGAGGAGCGCAGCGACGTCGATCAGCTCCTCGAGCGTCTCGGCCCGGATGACACCCGCCTGGTGGAACAGCGCGTCCGCGGCCGCGTCGGAGCCCGCGAGGGCAGCGGTGTGCGAGCTCGCCGCCCGCTGGCCGCTCTTCGACGTGCCGCTCTTGAGCGCGAGGATCGGCTTGCGGCGCGCCACCCTGCGCGCGATCCGGCCGAAGCGGCGGGGGTTTCCGAACGACTCCACGTAGAGGAGGATCGCCTCGGTCGCCGCCTCGTCCTCCCACCACTCGAGCAGGTCGTTCGAGGAGACGTCGGCCTTGTTGCCGATCGAGACGAACGCGGACATGCCGAGGCCGCGCGTGACGGCGGCCTCGAGCAGCGCGAGGCCGAGCGCCCCGCTCTGCGACGAGAAGCCGATGTTGCCGGAGGGGATCGAGCGCGACGCGAACGTCGCGTTCAGGCTCGGGCCGGCGACGGAGATCCCGAGGCAGTTCGGCCCGATCAGGCGCGCCCCGTGCGCACGGACGAGGGCGAGCAGCCGTTCCTGGCGGTCGATCCCCTCGCTGCCGGTCTCGGCGAACCCGGCGGAGATGACGACGAGCGCTCGCACCCCGTTCCGCAGTGCCTGCTCCGCCGCCTCGACGACGCCGGCTGCCGGCACGCAGACGACGGCCACGTCGACGGGGTCAGGGATCTCGTCGATCGAGCGGTAGCCGCGCACGCCCGCGACCGACGCGCCGTCGCGGTTGACCGGATAGGCGGCTCCGGCGAAGTCCGCCTCGATGATGTTGCGGAACAGCTCTCCGCCGATCGTGCCGCGGCGGCGCGAGGCGCCGATCACGGCGACGCTGCGCGGCTCGAAGAACGGCCGCAGGGACGCCGTCACCGCGACGTGATCGCGCTCGGCGAGGCGCTCCTCGAAGCGCTCGGTGCGCGCGATCGGGAACGTGATCTCCACCTCGCCTCCCGCCAGCTCGCGGGTCAGCTCGAAGCCGAGCGCCTCGAAGACGCCGAGCATCCTCCTGTTGTCCGGCAGCACCTCTGCGACGAAGCGCTCGATCCCGTGCCGGGCGGCGCGCTCGGCGAGCTGCTCGACGAGGCGCGTGCCGACGCCGCGGCGCTGGTACGTGTCGGCGACGGCGAAGGCAGCCTCGGCGACGCTCGGGTCGCGCAGACGCGCGTAGTTCGCGAGGGCGACCACCCGCTCGGTGCCGTCCTCGACGAGCGAGCCGAGCAGCGCGCCCCGCTCGGCCCAGTCCGAGTCGAGCACCTGCTCGACGACCTGCGGCCCGAGCGAGGGGAACCCGTGGAAGCGCATGTAGAGGCTCTGCTCGGACAGAGCGCGGAAGAAGTCGAGGATCGCATCGGCGTCGTCCCGCACGGGCGGGCGAAGGCGAAGGGTGCTTCCGTCCCGCAGGATCACGTCGACGACGTCCATGGCCGGCGCATTCTCGCCGACCGACGCCTGCGTCGTCATCATCCACCGTCCCGAAGCCTGTCGGCGATCTCGTCGTCCGTCATCGTCCCTCCTCGCTCGTCGGTGCCCCGAGCGTGCCTCTCGCGACCCCCGGCCGCATCCGTGCCCGTTCACATCCCGGCGCGGGAAGGTACGGACCGGCGACGGGCGGCGGCACGATTCGTAGTTTCCACCGCCTCCGATCCGTCTGACCGCGGATGCGTCGTCGACCGGGCGGCCCCACGCTTCGTGACAAATCCGAGAACGAAGGGGGCTGCCATGAGCTCCACACGAACGACCATCGAATCGAGCGGACTGGACGCGATCTCGGTGCGCGAGGCGATGCACGAAGGAGTGCTGTCCTGCCCCACCGACGCGCCGCTCTCGACCGTGGCGGAGCTGATGGCGGCAGAGGGGGTGCACTGCATCGTCGTCACCGACCGCGACGACGTCGGGGTCTGGGGAGTGATCTCCGACCTCGACCTGGTCGCCGCTGCGGGAGTGCGCGATCTCGACGCGCAGTCGGCAGGCGGCTCGGCTGCAACCCCCGCGCTCGCGATCGCCCCCGGAGAGACGCTGCAACGGGCCGCGCAGATCATGACGGAGCACGCGGCCGCGCACCTGCTCGTCGTCGACGACACCTCCGGCCGCCCGGTCGGCGTGCTCTCGACGCTGGACGTGGCCCGCCTGCTCGCCGAGCGGTCGCACGGGTGAACTGCGCGCGGGACGGCGAGAGCCCGAGGCGGCCGGTGATCCGGCTGACGGCGGCTCTCGCCTTCCTCGTCGTCCTGGTCCCGCTCGGCGCCGCTTCTCCACGGGCCGTACCGCTCACCCCGTGCACGCTGCCAGGCGATGTCGCCGCACGCTGCGGCTCGTTCACCGTCTCCGAGAACCGCGAGGCGCCGGACGGCCGGACGATCGCGCTCCGCGTCGCGGTGCTACCTGCCCGGGACGGCGGGACGAGTCCGGATCCGCTCGTGTACATCACCGGCGGTCCCGGTGGCTCGGCCATCGCGGGTGCCGCGGGGATGCTCTCGATCTTCTCCGCGGCGAACGCGAGTCGCGACATCGTGCTCGTCGACCAGCGCGGGACAGGCGGCTCGAACCGGCTCGAGTGCCCGCTCCCACGCCGACCCGTCGCGACGGCGGCCGCGATCCGCGCCTACGTCAAGACGTGCGTCGCGGGGCTCCGGGCCGACCCGCGCCAGTACACGACGGTGCCCGCGATGGACGACCTCGCCGATGTGCTCGCCGCGCTGGGGTACGACCAGGTGAACGTCTACGGGCTCTCCTACGGCGCCACGGCCGCGCAGTACCTCATCGCTCAGCATCCCGAGTTGGTGCGTGCTGCGATCCTTGACGGAGCGACGCTGCTCGACGTCCCCATCTTGGAGCTGTGGGGGAGAAACGGCGAGCGCGCGCTCCGAACGGTCCTCGCGCGGTGTGCGGCCTCGCCGCGCTGTGCCAGGGCGTATCCCCGCGTCCGGCGGGAGGCGTTCGAGACGATCGCCGCCTTGCGCAAGAAACCCGTCCGCGACAACGGGACGGTGATCGACGCCGCGACCGCGGCCGGGACGCTGCAGGCGCTGACCCGCACACCCGCGAGCGCGGCCCGGATCCCCTGGATCGCGCACGAGGCGCGGACGGGCGACTGGACGCCGCTCGAGCTGGCGATGGACGAGCAGGGCTCCGGGGGGATCGCGACGCGCGTCGTGATGTTCTGGTCGATCGCCTGCAACGAGCACTGGGCCCGCTGGGATCCCGCGCGGACCGCCGCGGCGAGCCGCGGGACGTACCTCGCCGAGCGAACCGCCCTCGACGCCGCTCTCGCCCGAGCCGCATGCTCGGCGGTGCCGAAGGTCACGCAGCCGGCGTGGACGACCGCGCCCGTCCACTCCGAGACCCCCGTGCTGTTCGTGGTCGGCGGAGCCGACCCCCAGGACCCGCTCGCGAACGTCAGCCGGGCGACGCGCGAGCTTCCCGCGAGCCGCACCGTCGTCGTTCCCGCAGGAGGGCACGGGTCGGTGCAGCTCGGCTGCGTCCCCCGGATCGCACAGCAGTTCATCGAGCGCGGGAGCGCATCGGGCCTCGACACGGGCTGTGTCGCGCGCTACGCGCCGCCGCGGTTCGTGGTGCCCTGAGCCTCGTCGTGCAGCGCTCCGCGATGCGTCGTCGTCCACCGCAGCCATCCACCTCGGTGTGGCAATTCCGCGCCCGGGCGAGCATGCTTGCGGTTCCCAGGGAGGTGTGACCGATGTCAGCCGCTCCGTCGTATCCCGTGCGGGTCGAGGGCACGCTCGACCCCGAGCTCAGCCGCTGGCTCTGGCTGGTCAAGTGGCTGCTCGCGATCCCCCACTACATCGTGCTGGCGTTCCTCTGGGTCGCGTTCTTCCTGCTCAGCGTGGTCGCGTTCTTCGCGATCCTCTTCAGCGGCCGGTATCCGCGGGCGATCTTCGACTTCAACGTCGGCGTCCTCCGCTGGACGTGGCGTGTCGGCTTCTACACCTTCGGCGCGCTCGGGACCGACCGCTACCCGCCCTTCACGCTGGACGAGGCGCCGGACTATCCCGCGACCCTCGAGGTCGAGTACCCGGCGCAGCTGTCTCGGGGCCTCGTGCTCGTGAAGTGGTGGCTGCTCGCGATCCCCCAGTACCTGATCGTCGGCGTCTTCGCCGGCGGCGGAGGCTTCGCCTGGCGCGGCGAGCACTGGAGCTGGGGCTGGGGCGGCGGCCTGATCGGCCTGCTCGTGCTGATCGCCGGCGTCGCGCTCCTGTTCACGACTCGCTACCCGCGCGGCATCTTCGACCTGGTGCTCGGCCTCGACCGCTGGGCGCTCCGCGTCGCCGCATACGCCGCGCTCATGACGGACGCCTACCCGCCGTTCCGCCTCGACCAGGGCGGCTCGGAGCCCGGCGGTCGCGCCCGGGAGGAGGAGGGGGCGGCAGCGCCGGCGACGGCCGCCGAGGCGGGCGGCGGCTGGAGCGGCGGCCGCATCGCGCTGCTCGCCGTCGGCGCGGTCACCGGGCTCGTCGCGCTCGGCCTCCTCGCGGCGGGCGGCGGCGCGCTCGCGATCGACCGGACGCAGCGCGAGGACGGCTTCGTGACCAGCCCGTCCCACGCCTACGCGACCCCCACCTACGCGCTCGTGTCGGAGACCGCGGATCTCGACGGCCCCGACTGGGCCTGGAACGACCTCGTCGGCACGGTGCGGATCAGGAGCCGAGCGACCACCCCGTCTTCCTCGGCATCGGCCCGGAGACGGACGTGCAGCGCTACCTCACCGGCGTCGCGCACGAGATCGTCGGAGACCTCCGCGACGACCCCGGCGAGTACGAGCGGCAGCCGGGCGGCGCGCCGGCTCGGCGCCCGGAGACGCAGACGTTCTGGGCCGCGTCGGCGCGGGGCAGCGGCGAGGTCGCGCTCGACTGGGACGTCGAGAAGGGCCGGTGGGCGGTCGTCGTGATGAACGCCGACGGCTCACGCTTCGTCGACACCACCCTCGACATCGGCGCGGAGCTCGACGCGCTCGCCCTGGGTCGGCGGAGGGCTGCTCGGCGCGGGGGTGCTCCTCGCCCTGCTCGCCGCCGCGTTGATCCTCCTCTCGCTGCCGAAGCGCGCTCGCTGAGCACGACGAGATTGCGGGGAAAGCCGTAGCGCGGATCGGCGCGCTACCGGATGCCGCAGGACGGGCGGGACGGCGATCGTCTCGGTGACGAGAGAAGGAGGACACGATGCGCACCGACCTCAAGGCCCGGCCGGGCGACCGGCTCGTGATCCATGCCCATCACCTCGGCGAGCACGTGCGCGACGCGGAGATCCTCGAGACGGAGGGCCCCGACGGCGGGCCGCCGTTTCGGGTGCGCTGGTCGGACACGGGCGAGGAGACGCTCCATTTCCCGGGGAGCGACGCGACCGTCGAACGCCTGACCACACACACGCGCGCCAAGCGCTGAGCGGACAGGCCGCGCCGTGACCGGTCGCGCCCCGACGGTCCTCAGGCTGTCGGAGCTGATCGGCAGCGACGTCGTCGGCGCCGACGGCAGGCCCCTGGGCCGGCTCCGCGACGTCGGCGTCGGGCTCGACGAGGAGCTGCCGCCGGCGACCTCCGTCCACGTCGGCGGCGACGGGACGGCGGGGACGATCACCTCCGGCGTCGAGGTCGAGGAAGCCGGGGCGCTCGCGCCGCGGCCGCTCGACGCAGGCGCGGGTGAGCTCCTTCTCGCCCGCGACGTCCTCGACCGGCAGATCTTCGACGGAGGCGGCAAGCGCCTGAGCCGCGTCGCCGACGTGATTCTCGAGCTGGACGGAGCGACCCTGCGGGTCGCGGCCGTCGAGACGGGAGCGGCCGGGATCCTGCGCAGGCTCGGGCTGCGTCGTCTCGCCGCCCGTCTCCACCCGGCGCTCGTCGGCTGGGGCGATCTCCACCTGCTCTCGGGCCCCGGCCACGCGCTCCAGCTCGCGGCTCCGGCCGCGGCCGTCCATCGCCTCGACGAGGAGCGGCTCGCGGAGCTCGTCCGCCGTGCCCCGTCGCGTCGCGGGGCGGAGGTGCTCGAGCACGTCCACCCGCACCGGAGGGCACGTGTGCGCGAGCTGCTCGACCGGGCCGTGCCCCGGCGCCGCAGCGCCGATCCCCTCTCGGCCCGCAGGCATGCGCCGTCGTAGCGGCCTCCTCGTGCTGCTCGCGGTCGCGGGGCCGGGTGTCCTCGCGGGCCTCTCCGACGACGACCCCGCGGGAATCACGACGTATTCGATCCTCGGCGCGGACTACGGCTACACGCTGCTGTGGGTGCTGCTGCTCTCGACCGCGGCGCTCGCCGTCTTCCACGAGCTGGGGCTGCGTCTCGGGGTGGTGACCGGCCAGGGCCTCACGGGCCTCGTCCGCGAGCGATACGGCGTCCGGGTGGCGCTGCTCGGGCTGCTCGCGCTGGTGATCGCCAACATCGGCACGACGAGCGCGGAGTTCGCGGGCGTCGCCGCGAGCCTCGACCTCGCCGGGGTCAGCCGGTACGTCAGCGTCCCGATCGCCGCCGTGCTCGTCGCGACGCTCGTCATCCGGGGGACGTTCCGCCGCGTCGAGCACGTGCTGCTCGCGCTCAGCACCCTGTTCGCCACCTACATCGTCGCGGGCTTCCTGGCGAAGCCCGACTGGGGCGCCGCCGTCGAGGGCCTCGTCGTGCCGTCGATGCCGGGCGACTCGGCCGCTGTGCTCGTCACGGCCGCCGTCGTCGGTACGACGCTCGCGCCATGGGGGCTCGCGTTCATCCAGTCGTACGCGGTCGACAAGCGGCTCGAGCCGCGCGACCTGCGCCTCGAGCGTGTCGACGTCCTGGCGGGAGCGCTGATGACGGGGGTGATCGGGTTCTTCGTCGTCGTCGCGAGCGCCGCGACGCTCCATGCCCAGGGCCGGTCGATCGACGACGCAGCGGACGCCGCCGCCGCGCTCGAGCCGCTTGCGGGGAAGCTCGCGTCCCTCCTGTTCGGCGCGGGGCTCCTCGGCGCGGCGCTCCTCGCGGCCTCGATCCTCCCGCTCTCGACCGCCTACTCGGTGAGCGAGGCGCTCGGCCGTGAGGCCGCGCTCGACGACCCGGTCCGCGAGGCGCCCCTCTTCTACGGCGCCTACGCCCTCGTGATGGCCGTCGGCGCGGCCCTGGTGCTCGTCCCCGGAGCGCCGCTCGTCTCGATCCTGTTCCTCACGCAGGCGCTCAACGCCGTCCTGTTGCTGCCGCTCCTCGTGCTCGTCTACGGGATCTCCCGAGACGCCGAGATGATGGGCGAGCACCGGAGCGGCCGCGTCAACGCCTGCCTCCAGCTCGTCACGATCGTCCTCATCGCAGCGTGCATTGCGGCGCTCGTCGCGACCCGGCTGATGTGACCCGAGCGGCGACCGCTCGGCGGAAGTCCGCAGCGGGGATCAGCGTCGGCGCGGATATCGGGCGGGTGCGTTGCTGCCACGATCAGGACGGAGGGCGGGGAGCCGCGAAGACCGCCCCGACGACGAGGAGGAGCCATGCGGAACGTGCTGATCATGGGCGCCGGAGGCCGCGACTTCCACGACTTCGCCACGGTCTACCGCAACGACCCGGACGTGAACGTCGTCGCCTTCACGGCAGCCCAGATCCCCGGCATCGACGACCGTGTGTATCCGGCCTCGCTCGCGGGCGAGAGGTACCCGCAGGGGATCCCCGTGAGGCCCGAGGCGGAGCTCGCCGACCTCGTTCGCGAGCTCGCCGTCGACGAGGTCGTGTTCGCCTACTCGGACGTTCCGCACGAGGAGGTCATGCATCGCGCCTCGATCGCGCTCGCGGCAGGCGCCGACTTCACGCTGCTCGGACCCCGCTCGACGATGCTGCGGTCGTCCAAACCCGTCGTCGGCGTCTGCGCGGTGCGCACGGGCAGCGGCAAGAGCCAGACCAGCCGCCGCGTCGGGAGGATCCTCCTCGACGCAGGGCTGAAGGTCGCCCTCGTCCGGCATCCCATGCCGTACCACGATCTCGAGGCGATCCGCGTCCAGCGCTTCGCGACCCTCGAGGACATCGACGCCTCCCGGCCCACCATCGAGGAGCGTGAGGAGTACGAGCCGCCGATCGCGCTCGGGATGGTCATGTACGCCGGGGTCGACTACGCGGCGATCCTCGCGCGGGCGCAGGAGGAGGCCGACGTGATCGTCTGGGACGGCGGCAACAACGACTTCCCCTTCTACCGCCCCGACCTGCTGATCGTCGTCGTCGACCCCCTCCGTGCCGGCGACGAGCTCCTGTACCACCCGGGCGAGACGAACCTCCGCATGGCCGACGTCGTCGTGGTGAACAAGATCGACAGCGCGGACGCGGGGTCGGTCGAGCGCGTGCTGAAGGACATCGCCGAGGTCAACCCTCGCGCGACGGTGGTCCGGGCCGCCTCGCCGGTGACGCTCGAGGACGGCCCACCCGTCGCCGGCGCCGCAGTCCTCGTGGTCGAGGACGGCCCGACGATCACCCACGGCGGGATGCCGTTCGGCGCGGGCACCGTGGCAGCACGGCAGGCCGGTGCCCGGACACAGGTCTCGCCGCGGCCCCACGCGGTCGGGTCGATCGCCGAGACGCTCGACCGCTATCCGCACATCGGCGCGGTGCTCCCTGCGATGGGCTACTCACCGGAGCAGCTGCAGGAGCTCGAGCGGACGATCGACGCGGCCGAGTGCGACGTCGTGATCGCCGGGACGCCGATCCGCCTCGACCGGCTGATCCACACGCGCCATCCCATCAGGCACGTCACCTACGAGCTGCAGGAGATCGGGACCCCCACGCTGGCCGACGTGCTGGCTCCCATCGTCGAGGCGGCACGACCACGGGTCGCGGTCAGATGACCACACCGGGGACGGCGGCCCCGGCCGGAAGGAGGAGTGCCATGAGCACGGGCACGACAACGACGACCATCCCGCGGCATCTGCTGCGGCTGGGTGACCTCGATCGCGACGCCGTCCAGGGGCTCCTCGACCTGGCCGCGCGCATGAAGGACGAGCCCCACGGCTTCCTCGACGCGTTTCGCGGTGAGACCGTCGCGTGCTACTTCGAGAAGCCGTCCACCCGGACGCGGGTCTCGTTCGCGGCGGCCGCCCACCGGCTCGGGATGCTGCCCCTCGGGCTCGGCCCGTCGGAGCTGCAGCTGAGCCGGGGCGAGACGATCGCCGACACGGCGCGCACGCTGTCCGCATACGCGGCGGCGATCGTCATGCGCACGTTCCGCCAGGCCGACGTGGACGAGATGGCGCGCTTCGCGACCGTCCCCGTCGTCAACGCGCTCACCGACGAGCACCATCCATGTCAGGCGCTCGCCGACCTGCTGACGCTGCGTGAGCGCTTCGGGAGGCTCGACGGCCTGCGCGTCGCGTTCGTCGGGGACGGCGACAACAACGTCGTCCACTCCCTGATCGACGCGACGGCGCTCACCGGGGTCGAGCTGGTCGTCTGCAGCCCGGCCGAATGCCGGCCGAGCGACGAGGTCGTCCGAAGCGCGCGCGACGCGGGGGGCACGGTCGAGCTCGCGCTGGACGCGGCGGACGGCGTGGCCGGCGCCGACGCCGTCTACACCGACGTCTGGGTCTCGATGGGCGACGAGGCGGGAACCGCCGAGCGTCACGCCTCGCTGAGACCCTTCGCGGTGACGCCGCAGGTGATGGCCTCCGCGAAGCCGGGGGCGATCTTCCTCCACTGCCTGCCCGCGCACCGCGGCGAGGAGGTCGTCGACGAGGTGATCGACGGGCCCCGCTCCGTCGTGTGGCAGCAGGCGGCGAACCGGGAGCCGACCGAGCAGGCGCTCCTCTACGCGCTCGTCGCGCGGAACCGGGAGGGCGTGACGCGCCTGGATCGGGGCGCGTGTCGGTAGTTGCCCACACAGGGGATCGGGCTCTCCGCCGATGCACCCGGGCGAGCCGCGCACGACCATCGGAGCAAGCCGACAGGAGGAGGCTCCCGCATGACGTTTCTCTGGTTCGTCGTCTGGCTGGTCTGCGACCTCGTCGGTGACCGGGAGCCGCTCACCTTCGACCCGGTCAACGCGTGGGCCGCGACCCTGATCCTCGCGGTCGCGCTCGACCTGGGCCGGCAGCACGCGGCTCCGCCCTTCAAGCGTGGATAGAGACGGAAGGAGCATCACGATGAAACGCAACGGGTTCACGACGGAGGACGCGCGCTCGGTCGGCCTCGAGCTGGGGATCGACTGGGACACCAGCCCGTTCGACGTCGAGCAGTTCCACGCGGGCATGGAGGTCGAGCTGGAGCACGGCGCACGGGACGCCGACACGAACGTCACCGGCGACGACGCGCTCGTGACCGGCAAGATCGCGCTCGCCCACCTCCGTGAGTTCCCCGACTACTACACACGCCTCGCACGGATGGAGGCCGAGGCGGAGGCGGCCGCGAAACCGTAGTTCCCCGCAGCGGCCGTGCACGTCTCCCCGATGCCCCGGGCCTCTGACGCTGCTGAATTGGAGGTGCCAAGCGAAGGGAGGTGTTGCTATGGCACTCGTTCGCTGGAGTCCGTTCCAGGAGCTCGACTCGATGGACCGCCTGGTGCGGCGGATGTTCGACCAGGTCGGCGTCGTGCCCGCGTGGCCGGCAGCCGACGTGTACGAGTCGAACGGCGAGTACATCTACGAGCTCGAGGTGCCGGGCTACGACGAGAAGGACCTCGCGATCGAGGTGCGTGACCACACGCTCACCGTCAAGGGGGAGAAGACGGAGAAGAAGGAGGAGAAGGAGAAGACCTTCTACCTCAACGAGCGGCTCGCGAAGACGTTCGAGCGCCGGTTCGAGCTGCCGCCCGAGGCGATCACCGACAAGGTGGCCGCGGAGTTCAAGCAGGGCGTGCTCGTGGTGCATGCTCCGAAGGCAGCCGAGGTCCAGCCGCGCACGATCGCGATCACCGCGAAGAAGTGAGCTAGGGCGTCGGAGGGGGCGCGGAGCTCCGCGGGAGACGCTCGAAGCAGGGCCGCGGCACGGGCCGCGGCCCTCTTCGTTTCTGTCGAAGCGGCCTCGCCGGCTGGAGCTCAGGCGCCGCGGACGACGACCACGACGCCGCCGGCGTGCGAGGCGCAGTGCTGGCTCACGGAGCCGAGGAGCAGGCTCTTGAAGCCACCCCGGCCGCGGGAGCCCACGACGAGCAGGTCGTCCTCGCCGGCGGACGCGACGAGTGCCTGGCCCGGCGGGCCGAGGATCCCTTCGCCCGTGACCTCGACGTCCTCGGGCGCCGACGCGCGTGCCTCCTCGAGGAGGCGCTCGGCGTCGTCGGCCATCGCGCTCCGGAGCTCCACGACCGCCTCCGAGGTCGAGATCGCGCCCGACGCGAGCGCCCAGGGCTCCTGGAAGGCGCAGACCATGTGCACGGTTCCGCCCCGCAGGCGCGCCTCGTCGCAGGCCCACGCGAGAGCCGCCTTCGCTCCGGGCGAGCCGTCGAGCCCGACGACGATTCGCAGCCGCTCCCGTTCGATCATGCGGTGCACCACGGCCACCGGGCAGGGAGCGTGGTGGAGGCACGCCCGGGAAACGGATCCCAGGACCGCGCCCGTCACGCCGCTGTGCCCTCTCGACCCGACCACGAGCAGGTCGGCGTCGGCCGCCGCCTCGACGAGCGCGCCGGCGGCGTCGCCCTGGGCGACGCGGCGCTCGACCTCGACGCCGGCGAGCGCTCCGCCGACGTGCTCGAGCTCGTTCACGAGCGCCTGCTCGGCGGCATCCGCGAGCTCGTCACGCAGGAGGCCGTAGGCCGGGATCATCCCGATCCCGCTCGCCGTCAGGGGCGGAATGCTCCACGACTGGACCATGCGCAGGCACGCTCCGCGAAGAGCGGCCTCGGCGAGCGCGAAGCGCAACGCCTCTCGGCCGCGATCCGAGCTGTCGACCCCGACGGTGATCAGCCCCGCCATCTCGGAACCAGTCTCGCGACCGTCACGGCGGGCCGCATCGGGAAACGTCTCCACTCGGCCTGCGGGTTTTCCGCAATGCGCCTCGGTCGAGGCTCCGATGACACCCCGACCGCATCTCCGCGAGGATCACGTCGATGGCCTCGCACGACACCGCGACCCCGACCGCCGGAGGGGTGCCGGTTGCACCGTCCCCACTCGTCGCGTACGCCCGCGAGCCGTCGCAGGTCGTCGCGGCGCTCTCCACCGACGCGACGCGCGGCCTGGGCACGGGTGAGGCGAACACCCGGCTCGCCGCCCAGGGCCCGAACCGGCTCCACGAGCAGTCCCGCCCGCCCTACGGGGCGATCGCCGCGCGGCAGATTATCGATCCCCTGGTCGCGCTCCTGGTCGTCGCCGCCGTCGTCTCGGCCGCACTCGGCGAGACGCTCGAGGCGGCCGTGATCGCGGTGATCGTCGTGCTGAACGCCGCGCTGGGCTTCTACCAGGAGGCGGCCGCCGAACGGGCGATTACCTCACTGCGGGAGGGGTTCCCCCGCTACGCGAGCGTCGTCCGCGACGGCCGCGAGCAGGAGATCCCGGCCGAGGAGCTCGTGACCGGGGACGTCGTGGTGCTGCGGGAAGGCGACGCGGTGCCGGCGGACGCCCGCCTGCTCGACGCGCGCGGGGTCGAGGTCGACGAGTCGACGCTCACGGGCGAGTCGCTCCCGGTGGAGAAGGACACCGCGCCGCTGCCCGAGGACACGCCGCTCGCCGACAGGCGCTCGATGGTCTTCGCGGGGACGGGCATGACCCGCGGGCGGGCCCGCGCCGTCGTGACGTCGACGGGCATGGGCACGGAGCTCGGGCTGATCGCACAGCTCGCGGGAACCGCCGTGCCCCCACCGACGCCGCTCCAGGCGCGGCTCGGCCGGCTCGCGCGCCTCCTCGCAGCAGCCGGCGTCGGCCTGACGCTGGCGCTCGGTGCCGCGATGCTCGCGCGCGGCTCGAGCCTCCACGAGGCGTTCCTCACCGGCGTCTCCGTCGCGGTCGCGGCCGTCCCGGAGGGACTGCTGGCGACGGTGACGATCGCGCTCGCCCTGGGCGCCGGGGAGATGGCGGCGCGCGGGGCGATCGTACGCCGGCTCGCGGCGATCGAGACGATCGGGGGGACCACGACCGCCTGCGTCGACAAGACGGGCACGCTGACCGAGAACCGGATGCGCGTGGCGGCCGTACGCCCTGCGACCGGCCGGGAAGCGGCCGAGGTGCTCGCCGCGGCGGCGCTCGCCTCGAGCGCCGAGCTCGTGGACGACGACGGGACGCTGCGGGTCGTGGGCGACCCCGTGGAGGGCGCCGTGCTCCTGGCCGCGCTCGAACAGGGCCTCTCGCGCCGTCGGCTCGTCGAGAACCGCGAGCTCGTGGCCGAGCTCCCGTTCTCGCCGGAGCGCCGGCGGATGACCGTCGTCTACGACGAGCCCGACGGGCGCCGGATGTTCGTGAAGGGAGCGCCCGAGGTCCTGCTCGAGCTGGCGGACGGGCACATCGAGGCCGCCCGCGAGCTCGAGTCCGCTGCGCAGGCGTGGGCCGAGGAGGGGTTCCGGGTGCTCGCCGTGGCGGAGCGGCGCCTCTCTCCGGACGACGGCGTCGACCCGGCCGTCGAGCGTGACCTCGTGCCCGTCGGGCTCATCGCGCTGCACGACCCGCTGCGCGACGGCGCCGCCGCGGCCGTGCGGGCCGCGACCGGCGCCGGGATCAGGGTGGCGATGCTGACCGGCGACCACCCCGCGACGGCGCATGCGATCGCGCAGGCGCTCGGCATGCGGCCGGAGGACGTCCACGCGCGGGTGACGCCGGCCGATAAGCTCGCGATCGTCGAGCGCGAGCAAGCGGCCGGCGCGGTCGTGCTCGTGACCGGCGACGGCGTCAACGACGCCCCGGCGCTGAAGCGCGCCGACGTCGGCGTGGCGATGGGCCGCGGGGGCACCGAGGCGGCGCGCGAGGCCGCGGACATCGTCCTCGTGGACGACGCGTTCGAGACGATCGTGGCCGCGATCCGCGAGGGGCGCCGGATCGGCGACAACGTGCGCAAGGTGATCGCGTTCCTGCTCTCGGCGAACCTGGGCGAGGTGGTGCTGTTCGCGATCGCGGTCACCGCGGGGCTCGGCGCTCCGATGGCCGTCGTGCAGGTCTTGGCCGTCAACGTCCTCACGGACGGCCTCCCCGCGCTCGCGCTCGCCCGCGATCCCGCAACCCCGGGAGCAATGCTGCGGCCCCCGCGCGCCCGGGGGACGTTCCTCCCCGGCGACGTCATGCTCGCGCTCGGTGTCGCGGGGTCGCTCGTCGGCCTCGTCGGCCTCGCCGCCTTCCTCGTGGGCCGGGAGCTCGACGGGTCCTCGGCGCAGACGATGGCGTTCGTGACGGTCGCCCTGGCCGAGCTGGTCTTCGTGTTCGCCTGCCGCTCGGAGACGCACCCCGCCTGGCGCGAGCCGTGGAACGGCTACCTGGTGCTCGGCGTGCTGGCATCGGCAGCGATCGTCGCGGCGATCGTCTACGTGCCGTTTCTCAACGAGCCGTTCGCCACGGTGCAACTCGGCGCCGTCGAGCTGGCCATCGCGGCCGGGCTGGCGCTCGTTCCCGCCGCCGGAGTCGAGCTGGCGAAGCTGCGGCGGCGGCGCAGCGTGCCGCTGACGCTCACGGCTGCTCTCTGACGTCCCGCCGACGCGTCAGGCGGCCGCGGGGCCGCCGACCGGGCGGCCCTTGCGATCGAGCGACCACGAGAGCTCGGAGCGGACGCCGACGACGCCGGGGACGAGCGGGATCCGCTTCTCGAGCAGCTCGGCCTCGAACTCCGTGTCGACCTGCCCGCGCAGGAGCACCTCGCCCTGCTCGACCTCGATCACCAGGCGATCCGAGGGGATCCAGAGCATCCGCCCTGCGACGTCGTCACGAATCTCGCGCGCGATCTCCTCGTCGCTCCTCGTGAAGAGCCGGACGAGGTCGGCGCGAGTGACGATCCCGACGAGCCGCCCGTCCTCCACGACCGGAAGACGGTTCACGCCGCGCTCGACCATCGTCCGCGCAGCCTCGGTCACGGGCATCCCGGCCTCGACGGTGATCGCAGGAGTCGTCATCGCCTCACCCGCCGTGTGGGCGCGCAGCTTCGCGATGTCCGGTGCGCTCGCCGTGTCGACGAGCCAGGCGAAGAGGCCTCCGGAGACGTGCTGTGGGCCACCCTGCTTCACCAGCAGGTCGGCTTCGCTGAGCACTCCGACGACCGTCCCGTCCGCATCGCACACGGGGACGCCGGAGATGCCGCGCTGCGTGAGCACCGTCGCCACGTCCTTGATGCGGGTGTCGGGGGTCACGGACACGACGTCGCGCGTCATCACGTGCCCGACCTCGACCGCCTTCGCCTTCATGACCTCCTCCTCTCTCAGAAGCCGAGCCCGACCGCGAAACGCTTCGGGTCACGCTGGGAGCGTGTCACGTCGCGGAGGCCGACCATGCCGACCGGGCGCTCGTCCTCGACGACGGGCAGGTGATGGACCCCGTACTCCGTCATCAGAGCCTCCGCCGCCTCGAGCGTCGTCGCCGCGCCCACGGAGATCGGCTTGGCGGTCATCCACTGCCCGACGGGGGCGTCGGACGGGTCGACGTCTCCTGCAACGGCGCGCAGCACGTCCCGCGCCGTGAGGATCCCGACGAGGCGCTCGTTCTCGACGACGAGCACCGAGCCGCGATCGTGCTCGCGCATCTTCCGCACGGCGGCGTCGAGGGACATCACGGACGGGACGAGCAGCAGGTCGGCCGTCATCACGGAGCCGACGAGCTTCCGGCTTCCCGGCCCGTGCGCTGCGGAAGCGGGCATGTCGGGCATCACGGTCGCCAGACGGTCGACCGCCGCGGAATCGAGCGGGACGTGGACGGAGAGGCCGCCGATGGGCGGCGGAATGTCGGTGGCGGTGGCGTCGCCGGTGAGTGATGCGAGGAAGGGGCCGAGTCGGCGGCCGACGATCTTGGTCGGCGGCCACCAGATCGGCGACGCGCTCGCCCACTCGGCGGCGTCGTCGTTGCCGGAGAGGTCGCGCCGGAGGTACTGCGGCTCCCCTCCCGTCAGGAGGAGGCCGCGCAGCACCGGGCGGAAGGGGTGTGGTACGAGGGCAGCACCGGCGAGGACGGCGATCGCCTCCGCCGCCGCCACTGCCTGCTGCGCCGCGATGCCGCCCTGCTTGATCGGGAAGCTCGTCACGTCGCCGGCGGCGAACACCGCGTCCGCGCCGTGCACACCGCAGTGCTCGTCCACGGAGACGAATCCCTCGACGGTCTGGGGGATGCCGTCGATGCGCTGTCCGCGCAGGCGCGGGAGCGCGACGACGCGGTCGGCGGGGATCGACTCCCCGGTGAGGAACAGCAGCTGCCCGTCGCTCAGCTCGACCGGGTAGGCGCCGCCGACGAACTCGACGCCTGCCTCGTCGAGCAGGCCGCGGACGGCCTCGCTCGCGTGCCGCCCGAACAGCTGGAGCGGCTCGGGCTCCGGTGTGACGAGGCTGATCTCGACGCCGTGCGCGTCGACCGCGAAACGGCGCGCTGCGGTCATCAGGGCGAGCTCGTAGGCCGGTAGCGCCCAGGTTGCGCCCCAGGGCACGGCAAACACCACATGCGTGACCTCGCCCTTCTCGATCTCGTCGAGAAGCTCGCGCATCCCGTCGGTGTCCGCCGGGCCGCGGAACGTCAATGCCCCGGGAACGGACTGCTTCGGCACCGCTCCGCAGGCGATCAGGAGCGCGTCGTACGGGATCGTCGCGCCGGCGCTCGATCGCGCCTCGCGCCGGTCGACGTCGACCCCCTCGAGCGATCCGAGCGTCAGGCGCGCGCCGACCGCGTCGGCGAGCCGGCCGAGGTCGAAGTGCCGCACCTCGCCGAGCCCGAAGGGCTCGGCGACCGCCACGGGCCGGTACCAGAAGCTCGGCTCGGGGGCGAGCAGCTCGACGCGGGCCCGTCCCTCGCCGAGCTCGCGCAGCGTCAACGCCGCCTCGAGCGCGGCCACCCCGCCGCCCGCGATCACCACCGAGTACTGGTCGTGCTCCACGCCCCGATCCTGCGCGAGCCGGTTCCACCGGGCATCGGTGGAATGGCGTGCTCTCGCCCGGGTTTCTACGGATCAGTCCAGGGGAGCAACCCGGAGAGGGCGGCGGCGCTGATTCGCGATCCGCCGCCCTGCCACCGAAGCCACGGCTCTGCGGCGGCCGCGACCTCTGCGAGCTCCTCCGGGCCTTAGGGGGGAGGCACACGTCCTCTCACACCAGAGGCCGCCCGGACCGGTCTATCCACAGGTCGGCGCAGAAACTCTCCGCAACGTGCGGCCAACGCCGGGTCGCTTTCCACACAGTTCCACAGCCACCGGGTCCGCCTGGGGAAAGACGGCGGGACAGACGGGGCCGATCAGACGGGGTCGACCGTGATCTCGGCCGGCAGCTCGTCGCGGGTGTCGACCGGCTCGAGCTCGAGCCTCGTGCGCGCGTCGAAGTACACGTAGGCCGTCACGAGCGCGACGAACGGCAGCGCGATCGCGTAGACGAGCCCGGCGACGAGATTGAGGAGCGCGAGCGACGAGTTCGAGACGAAGATGAGCAGCGCGCCGAGCAGCGGGCCCGCGGCCAGCGCGATCAGCGAGCCGAGGCCGACGAGGGAGGCGACCCGGATCCAGCGGCCGCGGACGAGCCCCGTGCTGCGCCGGAGCGCGCCGAGGGCCGAGGGGGTCTCGAACTCGACGGCGGGTGCGAGCAGGCACCAGCGGACGACGAGCCAGATCGCCACCGGGATCAGGACGCCGCTGGTCGTGAGCACGACCCACACGGCGACGAAGATCCCGATCGCGCCGAGCAAGGGCCGGATCCGACGGAGCGCGAGGCGGTACGCCTGTGTCGGCCCGATCGGTCGGCCCGCGTCGATCTCGATGAGCGCGCACGCCGTCGCCGCCTGCACGAGACCGAGCCCGAGAAGTGTCAGCGTCGCCCCGATCACGACCGCGAAGAAGGCGAAGAAGCCGGCGGCTTCGCCCGTGACGCTGCTGATCGCATCGATCCCCCGGATCAGCAGCCACTGCAGGGCGGTGATCAGGAACACGATCGGGATCAGCAGGAGGCCGAGCCCGACGAACAGCCGCGGGCGCGCGAAGTACATCCGCGCGGACGCCGACAGGATCTGGCCCCACGTCCGGCGGCGTGCGACGCGCAGCGGCGCGACCGGCGTCCACGTCGCCCGCGCGATCCCCCACGCGGCCAGCCCGAGGAGCGCGATGAGAAACAGGAGGGTGGGGCCAGGGTTGCGGATCAGCCGGGTAAGGGCCGCGGAGCCCTGCTCGACCCCGGAGCAGAAGAGGTCCGTCGCCCCCGTGCCCAGCAGGCCGGCCGTGGGAACCCCGTAGCTGCGGTCGCGCCACCCCTCAGCCCACTCGATCGGCGCAGTCCACTGATCCTTGAGGTTCGGGCCGGTCGGGCCGTTGAAGAACGCCTTCTGCAGCTCGCCCCACCGGCCCTCGAACGTGATCCACGGAAACGCGTCGCTCGCCGCCTGCGGATCGCTCGGGATCGTCCGCACCGCCGGCCGGAGCTCGACGTGCGGCCCCTGTGTGTCGTCGCAGCCGACGCCGGCGTCCGCCGAGCTGCCGATGTAGAGCGCCTCGGTGAACTTGTTCGCGTGGGACCCGGCCGCGGGGAACACGACCGGATGCGTGCCGTCGACGATCTGGAGCTTGTCGTCGCCCCACGAGGCCCGCTCCGCGCCCTCGTGCGAGCTGTATCCGACCTCGGCCGGGTGATCCTCCTGCAGCGCGGCGGCGGCGTCGCCCGCGTCGAAGACGAGCTGGATCATCTCCCAGTCGCCCTCGTGCGTGTTGTTGAAGTCGTTGAACGCGTAGAAGAACCAGTACTGCAGCGCCAGCTTGCCCGGGAAGCCGGGGTCGGTCGCGACGTGCGCGTAGACGATCGGCTCGGACCCCTTCGAGATGCGGCGGGCCCACTGCTCGTACCCACAGCCGGGCTCGAGCGGGCTCCCGGGGAAGTCGAGGTGGTACTCGTAGAGCCCCGCGAGGTCCCCGGCGGACGGGCCGATCTTCACGAGGTCGGTGGAGTTCCAGGGGCCGCGCAGCGCCACGGTCGGCTCGCCGAACAGGAGGTTCACGTCCATCGGCTCGTACGGCTCTCCCGGCCCGCACTCCTCGGGCTGCTCGACGAGCATGACGACCGGGGCGTAGCGCTCTGCGAGCGCCTGCTCGTCGCGCACGTCGGCCGAGGCGATGGCGGGGAGCGTCAACGCCAGCGCGAGCGCGACGAGCACCCCCGCGGGCCGCCGGCGCCTCAGAGCTCGCAGGGCCATCGCCACGATCCTCTCACGCTCCCCGGCTGCCCCGGCTCAGAACGACCAGACGACGGGGACGAGCAACACGGCGACGACGCCGAAGAGCGCCAGCAGGGGGAGGCCCAGCTTCCAGTAGTCGCCGAACCGGTACCCGCCCGGCCCCATCACCATCAGGTTCGCGGGCGTCGCGACCGGGGTGAGGAACGACGCGGCAGCGGCGACCGCGAGCGCCATCAGGACCGGCTTCGCCGAGACGTCCATGTCGCCGGCGGCGGAGACCGCGACGGGGATCACGATCAGCGCTGTCGCCATGTTGCTGATCAGCTGGCCGAGGGCGAACGTGAGCAGCACGACACCGAGCAGTAGCGCGTGCGGGCCATGGTCGCCCACGACGTCGACGAGCGCGTCGGCGAGCTGCGCGGCCGCCCCGCTCTCCACCATGGCGGTCGACAGGGCGATCATGCCGCCGACGAGGATGACCGTCGTCCACGAGATGCCGCGATACGCCTGCTCCGGTGAGAGCACGCCGAGGACGACGAGCGCGCACGCGGCGAGGAGCCCCGCCACTGCCGCCGGCACCGCGCCGGTGGCGAGCAGCACGACCATGCCGATGAGCACCGCGACGGCCCACTTCGCCTCGGGCCCGAGCGGCGCCGCCTGCCGGCGGACCAGCGCGGGCTCGTCGACGACGAGGACGTCGGGGTCGTCGAGGTGGTACTGGAGGGCACCCCACTCGCCTTGCAGGAGCAGCGTGTCACCCGCCGCGAGAACGTTCTCGCCCGCCAGCTCCTGCTCGCGACGCCGAACGGCGAGGACGACGAGGTCGCCGCTGTCGGTGACCTGGCCGGCGAAGGCCGTCTCGCCGACGAGCCCGGACCGCGGCGGGATCACGACCTCGGCGACGCCCGACGTCCTGCCGAAGAGCGCGTCCGCGGGCACATCGAGCGCGTAGTGCTCGACCAGCGTCCGCGCGTGGTCGGAGAAGTCCGCCGGGATCGTCCGCGGCCTGCGGTCGGGCAGCAGCCGCTCGCCGAAGAGGACGACGACGACGATCGTCCCGACGAGGAGCGGAACGCCGACGAGAGCGAACTCGAAGAAGCCGACATGCCCGACGCCGGCGTCGTAGGCCGCCTCGGACACGATCACGTTGACGGGCGTGCCGGTGAGGGTGAGAAGCGACCCGGCGTGGGCGCCGAAGGCGAGCGGCATCAGGAGCTGCGACGGCGGGTGGCCGAGCCGGACGGCCAGCACCACGGCGACGGGCAGGAGCGCCGCGACCGAGCCGTTCACCGAGATGAGCGCGGTGAGGAACGCGACGAGCAGCATCGTCCCCACGATGAGGCGCGTGCGGCTCGTCCCCACCTGCTCGATCAGCTTCTGCCCGACCCAGGACGTGACGCCCGACGACTCCAGGCCCTCGCTGACGACGAAGAGCGACGCGATGAAGATCACCGTGGGATCGCCGAACCCGGCGAGCGACTGCTCGTAGCCGAGGACGCCGGTGGCCCACAGCGAGAGCGCGACGCCGATCGCCACGATCCCGACCGGCAGCCGGTCCCACACGAACACGCCGACGGTCACCGCGAGGACGAGGTAGGTGATGGTGGTGTCGCTCATCGCGACGCGGCGAGCTGCGTCAGCGGCCCGACGGGGCCGCGACCCGGCCACGGCCGGCGGCCCAGGCCGCGCGCATCGAGACGAGCCACGAGAGGCCGGGCGAGCAAGCAAGGAACGTGTTCACGAGCCGTCCGCTAGTCGAGGTGGACGGGCGCGCCGGGGCCGAGCGGGATCCCGAGGAGGTACCAGACGACGAAGAACAGCGTCCAGACGACCGTCAGGACGAGGACGTACGGCAGCATCATCGAGACGACGGTGCCGATGCCTGCGTCCTTGCGATACCGCTGCGTGAAGATGACGATGAGCGGGAAGTAGGCCATCAGCGGCGTGATCACGTTGGCCGGCGAGTCGCCGACCCGGTAGGCCGCGAGCACCGTCTGCGGGGCGACATCGAGCCGCAGGAAGAGAGGGATGAAGATCGGGGCGAGGATCGCCCACTTGGCGATCGCCGCCGGCATGATGAAGTCGACCAGCATCGTCACGAAGACGAAGCCGATGAGGAGCCACAGCGCTCCGATGTTGGCCTCCTCGAGCCAGTCGCCGAGCTTCACAGCGGCAACCTGCGCCATGTTCGAGTAGTTGAAGTACGCGATGAACTGCGCGATCAGGAGGAACAGGAACAGCAGGCTCGCCAGGCCGGCCCACGACTTCGTGATCGACGCGAGCACCTCGTCGCTCGTCCGGATCGTCCCGGCTCCGCGACCGTAGGCCAGCCCGGCCGCGAAGAAGATGATCGTGATGATCACGATCAGGCTGTCCATGAACGGCGAGTCGCCGATGATGTCGCCCGTCACGGGGTCGCGCAGAGGCGCGTCGGGGAGCGCGGTGAGGAGCACGATCACGACGAGCACGGCCACGGTCGCGAAGAGGGCGTAGCGAAGCCCTCTCGCCTCGGCCTCCGGTAACACCTCCGGGCCTTTGTCGGCGTCGAGAGACGCATCGTCGCTCTCGAGCGCCGGGTCGTGCGCGCCGAGGCTTCGCTCGACGATGCGCACGGAGACGAACGTCATGACGAGCGTGACGAGGATGGTCGAGGCGATGCCGAAGTACAGGTTCGCCGCCAGGTCGATCGAGCGCTCGGGGTCGACGAGCGCGCTCGCGTCGTTCGTGATCTCGGTCAGGACGCCGTCGAGCGGGGTGATCAGGAAGTTGACTCCGAAACCGGCGGCGACGCCCGCGAACGCCGCCGCCATCCCGGCGAGCGGGTTGCGACCGACGCTCTTGAACGCTGCCGCTCCCAGGGGTATCAGGACGAGGTACCCGGCATCGGACGCGACGCTCGAGAGGACGCCGATGAAGATGATGATCGGCGTCAGCATGGCCGCCGACGAGACGCTGACGAGCTTCCGGATCAAGGCCCCGATCAAGCCTGCGGCCTCGGCGAGGCCGACCCCGATCATCACCACGAGGATGATCGCCACCGCCGCGAAGTTGCGGAAGTTGGCGACGAACGACGTGAAGAGAAAGCGAATCCCGTCGGCGGAGAGGAGGCTCTGCACCGCCGCGGTCTGCTGGACGATCGTGTAGTCGCCCTCCTGGACGGACGCGTCCGGGAGGCCGCCGGAGGGCTGAGTGGAACCGCCCTGGACGACCTCTTCGACGGCGATCGGCAGGCGGCTTCGCCACCTGGTAGGTGACCTTGATGTCCGCCCAGGCGAGCAGGGCGGAGACGATGATCACGATCACGCACAGCCAGACGAACAGGATCGCGGGGTTCGGCATCTTGTTGCCGCCGCGCTCGATCGCGCCGAGCACCCGGACCATCATCCCCTTCGAGGGCTCGGCCGGGGCGGCGCGGGCCGGGGCAGGCTCGCTCATGGGGTGGCGTCTCCCGTCTGCGACGAGGCGGCGTCGGCGAAGCGGCCGAGGAACTCGGCCTCGGCGAGCACCGCCTTCTCGAACTCGTCGAGCAACACGCGTTCGTTCGGCGCGTGGATGTTGGCGAAGCCGTCCGTCGTGCCGAAGAGCAGGATCTCGGCGTCCGGAACCGCCTCGCCGAGGGCGCTGACGAGCGGGATGGAACCGCCGGTCGCGACCCAGACGGGCTCGCTGCCCCAGGCGGCCTCCAGGGCGGCACGTGCCGCACGGTACGCAGGCCCGACGTGGCCGCGGAGTAGCCCTTCCCGATCTCCGCAGCCTCGACCTCGAGCGGGATACCGAACGGCCGCATCGACTCGAGGTGCCGCACGAGCGCGGCCTGCGCCTCGCTCGGGTCCTGCGCAGGGTGGATGCGCAGGCTGATCTTCGCGCGTGCCGTGGGGACGACCGCGTTGACGGCGTGGTCGACCTGCAGGACGTCGATGCCCGTCACGGTGAGAGCCGGCCCGGACCAGAGGCGCTCACCCAGGCCTCCCGTCCCGAAGAACGGAACCCCTGGCTCGATCTCCGCCAGCTCTCGGAACTCCTCGTCGCTGTACGAGGCTCCGGTCCACTCCTCACGGCGTAGACCGGGGACGACGACGTCCCCGTGCTCGTCGTGCAGCGCGGCGAGCGCGTGGAGGAGCGTGATCAGTGCATCCGGGGCCGCTCCTCCGAACTGGCCGCTGTGCTTCGGCCCCGCGAGCGTTCTCACCTGGACGGTGACGACGGCCATCCCGCGAAGGCCCACGGTGAGCGTCGGGATGCCGGGCCGGAGGCTGCCCATGTCCCCGATCACCATCGCGTCGGCTGCGAAGAGCTCGGGCCGCGAGGGCGGGAACGTGGTGAAGGCGCTCCCGGTCTCCTCCTGGCCCTCGATCACGATCTTGATTCCCACCGGGGGCGTTCCGCCCCACGCTCGCAGGGCGCCGACGTGCATGAGGATGTTCGACTTCGAGTCGGCGGCGCCTCGGCCGTAGATCGCACCGTCGCGTTCGGTCGCCTCGAACGGCGGCGATTCCCACTTTGCCTCGTCGCCCACCGGCACGACGTCGTAGTGCCCGTAGAGCAAGACGGTCGGAGCGCCCGCCGGCCCGGGGACCTCGCCGATCACGACCGGAGCGGTATCGGGAAGCTCGAGCATGTCGATCTTCTCCACGCCGGCATCGCGGAGGAGCTCCACGACCGCGTCGCGCGCCTCGAGCAGCGCAGGTCTCGTGTGCTCCGGGAAGCCGAGAGCGGAGATCGACGGGATCGCGACGAGTCGGGCGAGCTCCGCCTTCAGCTGCGACAGGGACGACGCGACCCTCGCGGAGAGTGCGGCCGAATCGACCTGTGCGGCCATGCGGGCTCCTGGGGGTGATGGGAGACGGCGGCCTGTCGCGCGGGTCTCCGCGGCCCGACAGGATGGATCGATTATCGATCCTTCCGGACGGGCACGCGGCTGTCAAACCCGAGTGGGCTAGCGGCGCTCGGGGGCTCCGGTGCGTCGACAGGCGGCTCGCGGCGCACGAAGAGCCCGACGGCGGCGCGTCGCAGCTGGGTCATGAGCGGCTCGGACGGTCCCGTCGGCGGCGGCGCCGACCAGGCGGCCGCGACCTCCGCGCCGAACAGCAGCGCCGAGGCGTACAGGTACACGGAGTAGAGAAAGACCAGCACGACGGTGATCGACCCGTAGATGACCGACAGCTCGGCCACCCGGTCGTAGACATAGGCCGACGCGGCCGAGATCGCGAGGAGGAGCAGCCCGGTCACGATCCCGCCGGCGACGGCGTCGCCGAAGCGGAGGCGGCGGGAGGGCACGAAGCGGTACAGCAGCATCACGACGACCGTCGAGACGGCGAGCGGGACGCCGGCGCGCAACAGCTCGGCCAGCAGGCCTCCCTCGAAGCCGACCACGTTCGCGGCGCTGTCGACGAAGCGCGTCACGACCTGCGCGGCGACCGCGACCGCGATCATGACGATCACGAGGGCGCCCGCCCCTGCGACGAGCAGCACGTCGACGAGCTTGCCCCGCACCGCGGGCCGCCGCTGGTCGACCTTGAGCGCCGCCTCCAGCCCGGTCCGGAGCGCGCCCATCATCCCGGTCGAGGCCCAGAAGAAGAGCAGGAGCGAGACGAGCCCGACCGCACTGGTCGGGCTCGCGAGGCGGGTGATCGCCTCCTCGACCGTGTTCGAGCCCTCCTCGGTGACCGGGAGCCAGCTCACGATCTCGTCGATCACGTCCTGTCGCCGGACGTCGTCCTGGAGCACGACGCCGACGATCGAGACGAGGACGATCGCGAGGGGAGCGAGGGAGAACAGCACGCGGTAGGCGATGCCGGCCGCATGCTGCCCGAGTCGGTCGCCGAAGTAGCCCTCGATCGCCGTGGGGAGCACCCGCACGAGGTTCCGAAGGATGTCGAGCGGCCAGCGCGCGAGGCGTGAGGGCCATGGCCGGTGCTCGGTGGCTCTCGGCTCGGCCATCGTCGCGGAGTGTAGGGAGGCGCGCGTCCCGGAGGCTCGCGGGCCCCGGTCGGGGGGCGCGCGTCGACCGTGTGAACGGCAGGGGCTCTGGCTGAAGCCAGAGCCCCTCCCTGAGGCGCACAGTTCCCGGTGTCGGACTTCAGTCCGACACCCCGTTCCTCCTCACGCGGCGCGTGGGATCTCCAACCGAAGTCGGAACCGGCGAGAGCCTGAGCCAACGCGCAAGGGCTCTGGCTTCAGCCAGAGCCCTGCAAGGCGAGCCCGCCCCGCCGCGGGCTCGCCGTCCGTGGCCGGAAGTCTCTCACCCACGCTCGCGCGGCCCGGACGGCGCCAACCGGGCCGCTCACCCGTCACCGCGGGCTCGCGTCGCTCCCCCGGCGGAGCTGGACCGGCGGCGGCCGCGACGGGGAGGGTTCCGTCGCGCCGCCGCCAGTTCGATCGCCGCTACGAGCGGCTGACTCCCATCGTGATGCGGCCGACGTAGCGCCGTCCCGCTCTTCGTCAGCTTGAGCATCGAGCGGCTGCCGCCGTTCCGGTAGATGGAGTCGGTCGCGTTGCGCGTGTCGCGGCTCGGGCGCCGGTTGTAGGGCGCGCGCCGGTAGACCGCGTCGGTCAGGGACTCCGGGAAGAACAGCTGGCCGGTGTGGACGACGCTCCCGCCCATGGAGACGCGGACGTGGATGTGCACCGTCCGGCCCGAGTACCAGCCGGGGTACACGGTCTTGAACGTCGCGAGGCCGTTCCGGTCGGTCTTCTGGATGCCCCGCATGAAGGTGCGGCCCTCGGTGCCCTCCTGCGCGAAGCCGGAGTACGCGCCGCCCGCGTCGCAGTGCCAGATGTCGACGGCGGCGCCCTTGATCGGCTTGCACGTGGAGACGTCGACGACGGTGGTCTCGAGCGTGAGCAGCATGCCCGGCCTGCCCTCGCGCACGTCGCGGCGCACCATGTCGCCGTCGAGGTAGTACGGGCCTTCGGTCATCTCCGGCGTGAGGACGCAGGTGACGAGGCCCGAGGCGACGGCGGCCGGCCCCGTCGCGGCCGCCTTCGCATCCTGGCCGTCCAGGGCCTCGACGGCTCCGGCGCCGAGCGCCAGGGCGGCGAAGCCACCGAGCCGTAGCAGCGAGTCCCGCCGCGTGAGCGCGTTCTCCTCGATCCTGTCGTGGTCGTCGGTCATGCTCGCTCGATCTCCTTCGGCTCGATGGTCAGGAAGGCCGGGTGCCGAGGGTGACGGTCACCGTCCGGCTCGCCCCGTTGCGGAGGTAGTCGACGATGATCTTGTCACCGGGCTGCTTCGCGTCGACCGCGCCCTGCAGCTCCTGGGTCGTGCTGACCGCCTTGCCGTCCACGGACGTGATCACGTCATCGACCGCGAGACCGGCGTCCTCGGCCGGGCTGCCGCTCCGCACCTCGGCCACCTGGACCCCGGAGGTGTCCCCCGACGGCTCGGTCACCGAGACGCCGAGGTAGGCGTGCTGGACGCTGCCGTCGGCGATCAACTGCTTCGCGATCGACCCCACGGTGTTCGAGGGGATCGCGAAGCCGACGCCGTCGTTGCCGCCCGACTCGCTGGCGATCTGGGCGTTGACGCCGATCACGCGGCCGCCCAGGTCGAGCAGCGGCCCGCCCGAGTTGCCGTGGTTGATCGCGGCGTCGGTCTGGATCGACCCGTTGATCGTGAACCCGTTCGGCGCCTCCATCGAGCGACCGAGCGCGCTGACGATCCCGGCCGTCACCGAGTTCTCCAGCCCGAACGGGCTGCCGATCGCGACGACGGTGTCCCCGACCCCGACCTCGGAGGAGTCGCCGAGCGCCAGGGGCACGAGGAGCGACGCGGGCGCGTCCACCTTCAGGACGGCGAGATCGGTGGACGCATCCGTCCCGACGATCGTCGCGTCGTAGGTCTTGCCGTTCGAGAACGTGACCTCCACGGACTGCGCGCCGTCGACGACGTGGGCGTTGGTGATCACGTGACCGCTCGTGTCGTAGACGAACCCCGAGCCCTGCGCCTGCGACGCACCTGAGCCCGGCGCGACCGGTTCGGACGACGCGGCCGTCGTGACGGTGATCTCGACCACCGATGCGTGCGCGCGGTCGTAGACCTCTCCGATCGTGAGCGTGCCGTTGCTGACCGCCGTGGTGCCGTCCGTCACGGTCACCTCTCGCACGACGGTGCTCTGTGGGGCGTCCGAGAGGGTCGCGTACGTCGCCGCTCCGGTGCCCGCCGCGAGGGCGAGCGCTGCGGCGCCGACGGAAATCCTGGTGAGAGTGCGCTTCATGGCCGGTGTCCTTTCCTCTGCTGTCTCATCCCATGGCACCACGTCGCTCTGGGGCGACTCTGTGAGCAGGCTGAGAGTCGGCTGTGAGCCTCGCGGCGACGACCGCCGGGGGAGCTCATGCCGCCGTCGCCTCCTCCGGCGCGTACCCCGCGACGACGTGGTGCACCGGAACCCGGAAGCGGAGCCGGGCGCGCCGCACGAGCCCACGCGCGAGCCAGCTCGAGCGCGCCGGC
Organism: uncultured Actinomycetes bacterium; assembly: GCA_963786055.1. Taxonomy (GTDB): domain Bacteria; phylum Actinomycetota; class Thermoleophilia; order Gaiellales; family Gaiellaceae; genus Gaiella. The sequence goes on from CAWAXS010000032.1 coordinate 100,645, forward strand.
GGACGGGTCGCGACGACGATCTCGTCTGCCGGGAAGAGACGCAGCGCGTCGTCCATCGCGAGCAGCGGATCGGCGTCGCCCACGAGGCCCTCTGCCTCGACCCCGGCGGCGGCGAGCGCTGCGAGGCAGCGGTCGAGCCGCTCCTCGGCGGCGCGCCTCGGCCGGTCGTCCGACGATCCAGAGCTCGAGGCGGCCGCCGAGCGCGAGGTGCGAGCACGAGCACCTCCGTCGGGCCGGCAGCGTGACGCGCGACGACGTCGTGGACCGTCTCGATGGCGAGCGCCTCGTTCGCCACGAGGAGCACGCGACGGGGCCCGGTCGAAGCGTGTGGAGGTGCTGGTGGTCGACATGGGGTCTCCTCTCGTGCCGTTTCGCCTGTCCTAGCTGACCAGCGTGCGTTCACGGTTTGGGAATCGCCTGTGACCCGCCTGTGGCCCTCCGTAGAGCACGGGGCCTCGTCCCGGACGACCCCGTGAACCTCGCAGAGCGCCCGCGGGACGGGTCTAGGTGTCGTCCGGCCCGGCGAGCGGCAGCGCGATCTCGAACGTCGTGCCCTCGCCCGGCTGCGAGCGCGCCGAGACGCGGCCGCCGTGGGCCTCGGCCACCGCGGCGACGATCGAGAGGCCGAGGCCGACGCCTCCGCTCGCCCGTGCGCGGGACGCGTCGGCGCGGTAGAAGCGCTCGAAGACGTGGGCGAGGTGCTCCTCGTCGAGGCCGGGCCCGGAGTCGCTGACCGCGATCTCGGCCGTGCCGTTCTGCCGGCGGACGGAGACCGAGACGGGCGTCCCGGGCGGCGTGTGGGCACGGACGTTGGAGAGCAGGTTGTCGACGATCTGGCGGAGCCGGTCGCGGTCGCCGATCACGACCGCCGGATCGGCGTGGAGCTCGATCGGCCGCTCGGGCTCGACCGCGTGGGCCGTCTCGACCGCCTCGCCGACCACCTCGTCGAGCTGGACGCGGTCGCGCTCGAGCGGGCGGCCGTCGTCGAGGCGCGCCAGGAGCAGCAGGTCGTCGACGAGCAGGCTCATGCGCTCGGACTCGCGGCCGATGCCCTTCATCGAGCGCTCCAGGTCGTCGGGCCGCTCGGCCGCGCCGCGGTCGAACAGCTCCGCGTAGGCACGGACGGCGGCGAGCGGCGTGCGCAGCTCGTGGGAGGCGTCCGCCACGAACCGCCGCAGCTTGCGCTCGGAGGCCTCGCGCGCCCGGAACGCCGACTCGATCTGGGCGAGCATCGCGTTGAGCGACAGTCCGAGGCGCCCCACCTCGGTTCGGTCCTCGGCGCGCTCGACTCTCCGGGAGAGGTCGCCGGCCGCGATCGCCGCCGCGGTGTCGCCAATCGCGTCGAGCGGCTTGAGGCCGAGCCGCACGAGCCAGAGACCGAGGCCGGCGACCCCACCGATCACGAACGCCGTCACGATCAGCTCGATCAGGAGCAGCCGGTGCAGCGTCGAGTCGACGTCGGCGAGGGACGTCGAGACGACGAGCATCGCGGTCGCCCCCTCCTCGACCGACGCGCGGACGCGGTAGCGCCCGCCGTTCTCGCCGGAGACGGTGAAGGAGCGCACCGCCTCGCGACCGTCGCGCTCGGTGGGCGGAGTGATCGTGTCGGGAAGCTGGGGGGTCGGCGCTCGCCTGACCGGGGATCACGATGGTCGGCAGGGTCGCGAGCACGGTCTTCCCGTCGGCCGAGCGCACCTCCACCGCCACGCCCGGCGGGGCCGCGCGGTCGCCCCCGGGTCGGCGGAGCGAGTGGGCGCTGTCCTCGAGCGAGCTGTCCGTGCGGTCGAGGAGGAACGAGCTGAGCGCCCGGTACGTCGCGATGTCGGCCGCCACGAGCCCGACGGCCGTCAGGACGAGAACCGCCAGCAGGAGCCGCGCGCGCAGCGACAGCCGGCCCAGTATGGCTCTACACCTCGAGCATGTAGCCGGCCTGGCGGACGGTCTTGATGAGCGGCGGGCCGGTGGCGTCCAGCTTGCGGCGGAGGTAGCTCACGTAGGTCTCGACGACGTTCGAGTTGCCGCGGAAGTCGTAGCGCCAGACGTTCTGCAGGATCTGCGCCTTCGAGAGCACGCGACGTGGGTTCAGCAGGAAGAAGCGGAGAAGGGCGAACTCGGTCGCCGTGAGCTGGAGCTGGGTGTCGCCGCGGAAGACCTCGTGACGCGCCTCGTCGAGCGTGAGGTCCTCGTAGCGCAGCACGTCGCCGGGGAGCTCGCTCGCAGTCCGCCGCAGGATCGCCTGCACGCGCGCCACGACCTCGGCGAGGCTGAACGGCTTCGTCACGTAGTCGTCACCGCCGGCCCGGAGTGCCTCGACCTTGTTCTCGACCGCGTCCTTGGCGGTCAGGAAGAGGATCGCGTTCTTGTGCCCGCGCTCGCGCAGCCGCCGGCCGACCTCGATGCCCTCGATGTCCGGAAGCATCCAGTCGAGGACGATGAGATCGGGATCGATCACGCGCGACGGCGGCGAGCGCCTCGCGGCCGGTCGCGGCCTCGTCGACCTCGAATCCCTCGTAGCGCAGGGCGGTCGCGACGGCGTCGACGATCGAGCCCTCGTCGTCGACGACGAGGATCCGGGCACCGTTGCCGTTGGTGCTCTCGCGGATGCCGCTCACAGCCCGAACAGTGCCACTGGAACCTGTGAGCCGCCTGAGAAACGCCGTTCGGCGGCTGTGAATCGCCTGAGAGTCTCAGGCGGCGAGACGCTCGGGCGGGCGCTCGGTCGCCGCCTCGGGCTCCCCGAGCGCAAGCACCCGCCAAGCGAGCGCCGCGCCGACCGCGGCGACGCACAGCGCGTCGACGACGCGCATCCACTCCGTCGCCCGGTCGCTCCCCGCGCCGAGGCCGTGGACGAGAGCGAGCGGCCAGGCGGCGTAGGCCGCCCAGTGGATTCTGCGCCAGAGACCGTACGGCAGGCGGTGGCGCACGAGGCTCGTGACGACGAGGGCGGCGACGAGGTCGAGCGCCAGCGCACCGAGGCCGACCCAGAACGGCGCCCAGTGCGACGTGAACGGGACGAGGACGGCCGTCAGCTGCACCGACGCCTCGGGGTCGATCACCGCCGAGACGACGTGGATGCCGAGGAAGACGACCGCGAGCAGCGACGCGTTCCGGTGCACGGCGGTCGTCACGTACAGCGGGGTGCCGCGCGGGCGCAACCGGGTGGACGTCGCGACGCCGAGCGCGACGACGATCGTCAGGAGCAGGAGCGAGACGATCCCCGTCGCCCGCATCAGGTACCAGTCGGCGGTCACGCCGCCTCCGCCGGCCAGCGGGAGGTCGACGTCACGGAGCCGTCGGGCCGGACGAGGCGGGCCGCGAGCCCCATGCCGTCGAGCCATGCCGCAGCAGCCTCCCCCATGACGATCGCGGCCGTGGCGGCGCCGTTGGCGTCGACGCACGTCGCGGCGGCGACGCTGACCGTGCGCCAGCGCTCGGCGGCCGGAAGTCCGCTCGCCGGGTCGACGATGTGGTGGAGCTCGCGGCCGCCGGCGCTCCAGCGCCGCACCGACGTGCTCGAGGTGGCGAGGCCGCCGTCGGCGATGCCGACCACCTGGCCGTGCCCGTCGTCCCGGCGATGGTCGTCGGTCACCGTCACCGCCCAGCCGCCCGGGGGCGCCCCGGCGACCGCGATGTCGCCCCCGAGGCTGACGAGCGTGTTCGCGCCGGTCGACGCGTGGATGCGCGCGGCGATCCGGTCGGCCGAGAACGCCTTCGCGATCGCGCCGAGATCGAGCTCGGCACCCCTCGGGATGCGAATCGTCGCCCGGCGCCGGTCGACCCGGACGCGTCGCCAGCCGGCCGCCGGGATCAACCGCAGCGTCCGGGGAGTCGCGCCCGGGACGAGCCGAAAGTCTCGGTCGTAGCCGAGAGCGCCGAGCGCCGGCCCGACCGTCGGGTCGACGAGCCCGTCGGTTGCCGCCGCGGTGCGCAGGGCGGCCTCGACCACCGCCAGCAGGAGCGGGCCCACCGTCACGTCGGTGCCCGCGGCCCGGTTGACCGCGGCGAGCTCGGAGTCGTCGCGGAAGCGGCTGCACGCGTCGTCGAGCGCCCGCACCTCGGCCCGAGCGATCTCCAACGCCGGTCGATCGCGTCGTCGGAGTCGACCACGACCCGGTTCGTGACCCCGATCGCGTCGAACGTCTCGGAGCACGACGCCACTACGACCCTCCGGAGCGCGCGACCGACGGCCCGAACGACTGCGTCGGGGCGGACTGCGACGGGGTGAGCGAGGGCGACGAGAAGTCGTCCTCGGCGGACGGGATCACGCCGAGGTCGTCGCTTCCCGACGAGCCCTCGCCGGACGAGGTGTCGGACGACACCCTGGTCGTGTGCGCGGCGGCCAGGCCGAAGACCGCCGTCGCGGTGGCAGCGGCGACGGCGAGCGCGGTCGTCGCACGGTTGATGCGGCGCTGGTGCAGCCGCCGGGTCGCCGACGTTGCGCGCGTGGCCATCAGAACGTCCCGTCGGCGAGCGAGCCGTCGTCGGACCGTTGCGACGGCGGCGCAGAGCCGGAGGGTGGGTCGAAGCCCCTCCCGCCACCGGGGCCGAACGGCCGCTCGGGCAGGTACTGCCGGCAGGCCTCGAACGCAGCGCGCAGATCGTCGTCCGGCTGTGCGCGACGCTGCTGCCCGCGCTCGGGAGGTGTCACGCCCTGCTCCTCGAGGCACGCCCGGAACTGGTCGAAGCGGCTGTCGTCGGCTCCTCCGGGCGCGCGAGAGCCGTCGTTCGTACCGCCGTCCCCGCCAGCGCCAGCCGCGCTCGCCGCACCCAGCCCAAGCCCGCCGCGCGCCGCCTCCAGCCCGGTGTTGCCACTGCCGCGGCCGACGGCCAGCATCGCGCCCACGACGCACACGCAGAGCGCGCCGATCGCGAGCGCGATCCCCTTCTTGGTCGCGTCGCTCATCTCGATCCGGTTGGCCATCCTCGGTACTCCTCGGCTCGTACCCCCGCGCGCTCCGCGGGCTCATGCCCCAGAGAAACCGCGACGGCTTGGAATCCGCTGTGACGCAACTGAGCGGTGCGTGTGAGCACCGCGCCCGGTGGGCACACAACGGAGGAAGGGCCCGCTCGGAGTGCCCGGGCGGGCCCTTCTCTTCGGGGAAGGCAGTGGCTGCGTTCAGCGACTCTCGACGCTGACGACGCCGAACTGCTCGTTCACGTAGACGGTGACCGGTGTCCCGTCGGCCTTCGTCATGTGCGCCTCGTACTTGGCGTGGCCGTCTGCGTCCGTCTCGACCCGCACGACGGTGGCGCCGGGAACCTTCGCCTCGGCGGCGGCCTTCACCTTCGCGGCGGTGTCACCGGTGAGGACCGTCTCGTCGCTGCGCTGGCCACCCCAGGGCTGACCGTCCGCCGTGCGTGCCGTAGCCCTGCGGCTGAGAGGGCTGCGCGGGCTGGGTCGTCGTGCCGCTCGAGGACGATCCGGTGCCCGAGCCGCCGCTCGCCGCACTCGCGATCCCGTAGCTGCCGGCGGCCAGCCCGACCGCGATCGCCCCGACGATGACGGCCTTGTGCATGCGACCGTCGCTCCTGGTTGTGCTCATGTGAAGTTCGACTCCTCTCGTCGATCGTTGCCCGAACCGGGCCTGTCTCGAGCATCCCGCTCGGGGCTGAGAGGACGCTGTGAGGCGGCGTAGACGTCGGTGTGAGGCATCGATGCGCGGTCCGAGCGAGCTCTCGTCGTCGACGAGGCCCCCTACGATGCCCGCCGCGCTCCTAGGATCCGAGTGTGGAAGGCCCGACTCCTGCCGAAGGCGCAGCCGACAGCGACGAGGGTCCGGTGGATCGGGCACTCGACCGTCCTGATCTCGGTCGACGGTGTCCGCCTGCTCACCGACCCGCTGCTCCGCGATGCTCGTCGCGCACCTGCGGCGGCGCGTACCGGTCCACCCCGATGCCCTGAAGCCGGTCGACGCGGTCCTCCTCTCCCACGCCCACCACGACCACCTCGACTTCGCGTCGCTCAACCGGGTCGGCCGTGCGACCCCGGTCGTCGCTCCTCGCGGGCTCGGGGCGCTGCTTCGGCGTCGCGGCTTCACCGACGTGCACGAGATGGACGTGCCGGCGAGACGCACGAGATCGGCGCGCTCCGGATCGAGGCGACCTTCGCAGCCCACGACGGCGCCCGGCCACCGTATCCGGCGCGCGCGCCGGCGCTCGGCTACGCGGTGCACGGCACCCGGCGCGTGTACTTCGCGGGAGACACCGATCTCTTCGGCGAGATGGCCGGGCTCGTGCCCGACCTCGACGTCGCACTGCTGCCGATCTGGGGCTGGGGGCCCTCACTCGGCCGCGGCGCGCACCTCGACCCCGACCACCGCGGCGGACGCGCTCGCGCTACTGCGGCCGCGGATCGGCGTGCCGATCCACTGGGGGACGTACGCCCCGCTCCACCTCGGCCTCAGGACGCTGCCCGCCTTCCTCGCCGACCCCCGCAAGGCGTTCGTCCGCGCGGCGGCGGAGAGGGCCCCGGGCGTCGAGGTGCGCGTCCTCGCTCCGGGCGAGGCGCTCGAGCTCCCGTAGGGCGAGGCCACGAGGGCGAGACAGCTACGCCTGGAGCAGGCGCGCCTTGGCGGCGGCGTACTCCTCCTCGGTGAGGAGGTCGTCGGCGCGAAGGCGCGCGAGGCGCTCGAGCTCCTCCGCGTCCGTCGGCCCGGTCGGCCCCTTCGATCTCGGCCACGGGATCGTCGGGCCGACCCGGCGGGCATCGGGGGCCTTCGGCGGCCTGCTCGGCCAGGGCCTGACGCCGGAACACCTCGAAGCCGACCGCCGCGAGGACGACCAGGATCGCCGTCATCACGAACCGTTGCAGGGGCAAGGCCCAGATCACGAGCAGGAGGAGCCCCGCGAACACCGCCCAGGCCGCACCGGTGCGCTCGAGCAACGGGGCCACGGCGCGGCGCGTCGCGACGGCGCGCTCGCCCTCGCCGGTGAGCCAGGTGCCGAGGGCGCCGATCACGCCGACCACGACGCAAAGCCCATGCCGCCTCGGCGAGCCCGTCGGAGAGGATGGTCCAGAACGCGTCCACCGCCGGCCGAATCGACTCGGAAGTCGGTGAGGTTGTCCACGAGGTACGACCCGGCGACCCTGCGGATGATCAGGATCGCAACGCCTGCCACGATCAACCCGATGCTGATCGCCCGGACCTCCCTGCGCCTCCGGCCGGGCACGAGCCAGAGCGCGGCCGCCCACGCCAGCAGAGCCGGGATCCAGATCCAGTTCGCAACGATCTTCAGCGCCTGCGTCAGGCTCTGGGCCGTGTCGAGCTGGTCCGACCTGAGGATCGTGATCCGGCCGGCATCGGGCGGCAGGGTTCGGAGACGTCGCCGAGGAACCCGAAGCGATCGCCCAGCTGGACGACCAGCGGGTGGAGGTCGAGGACGACGTTCCCGCCCGTGGTCTCGAGCCGTGTGGTTTCGCCCTCGAGCACCTTGACCACCTGCGCCTGTGCGAGCGACGACGCGTTCACGAAGAGGTTCTGGACGCGCGGTCGCGCGAGCAGCTCGCGGGCCGCCCTGTCGATCGCCTCGCGCGAGAGCCCTGCGAGCGGCGCCGCGAGCGGCTGCAGGTTCTTCGGGCAACCGCTCCTGCAGGCGTGCCGCGACGTCGACGTTCGCGTAGAGCTGGTCGACCATCGTCGCCGCGACCTGGTCGCGGATGTCGTCGTTCGCGATCAGCTCCTGCGACGTCCCGCGGAAGGTCTCCTCGTCGAGCGCCTCGCGCTTGACGAAGTTGGCGAACAGGCTGATGACGACGAGCACGACGCCGAGAACGACGAGGATCCGCGCCGCGATGATCCGTGTCCGCGATGGGCCTGTCTGATCGGTGGTCACGTCGTCGCCTCCTGTCGTCGTGTCGCCTCGCGCTCGACTCTATCCCGAGACGCTCTCCGCCGCACCGCTCCGCGCTCGAGCCCTCGAGCTCGGTCCGCCACCCGCGCAGGAGGGCGTTCACCGACGCGGCGCCGACGATCGGCTCGTTCGGGACGCCCAGCCGCGCCGGATGGAGGATGAACGGCTCCGTCTGTGGGCCGCCGAGGCCCCCGTGGAACGAGATCAGCTCCTCGAACGCGCAGCCCTCGTCGGTCTCCGGCTCGTAGAACGAGCCGACCATGATGTCGGCGACGTCGGCGAACCCGTCGGTTCTGAGCAGGTGGGCGGGTGCGTTCGGAGAGAAGTTCATGAGCGGATCCTCGCCTTCCACGCGTCCCTGCGCTCAGATAGTGCGTGCCACCCCCGCCGACCGCCACCGCGCCGTGCTCGGCCGAGCGGACGAGCAGCCAGCCCACGTGCGGATGCTCTGCCAGCGCGGGCAGGAGCCGCGGATGGCGCTCCTGGATCTCCTCCATCGTCATGCGGCGCTGCTCGTCCATCAGGTACACGAGACCGAGGTTGCCCGACGCGAGCACGACGACGTCCTCGCCCGAGACGTCGTTCTTCGCGCGCTTCTCCTTCTTCACGTCGCGTCCCGTCGCCTCGCCGAAGGCGTGACCGACGGCACTATCGTTCTCGTCGCCGCTCGTGAGCGACGTGACGTCGGCCGCCTCGAGCGAGCGCCGGACGAGCTCGTCGAGCCCGTGGCCGTTCCGCTGCTTGAACGTCGCGCCCTGCGTCTGACCGTGGTCGGAAAGGACGACGATCTCGTACGGACGGGGGGCGAAGCGGCGGGCCTTCTCGATGCGCCCGAACTGCTGGTCGAGCTTGCGGAGCGCCTCGAGCGTGTCGGCGCGCTCGAGGCCCGAGTGGTGGGCGACCTCGTCGTAGCTCGAGAAGGTCGCGTAGACCGCGGGCCGTCCCTTCATCATGTCGGTGAGCACCGACTGGACGATCAGGTCGCGGACGGCGATGCACATCCCGGCGCGCATGAACGGGTAGGCGCCGCCGCGATGGCCGCGCGGCCGGACGTCGCGCCGGGCGGCCCTCAGGGCGGCCGTCCACTCGAGGATCACCTCCCAGACGACGAGGACGAGCACCCGGGTCACGTTGAAGCCGTTGGCGAAGAACGTCCGGTAGCCGGGATTCGCCTGCTTCTCCGCCTCGATCCGGCTCACGGTGAGGATCACCTCGTCGGCCTGGCCGGAGAGGAGGTTGCCGCGGCTCGCCCCGCCGTTCATCAGGAGGCCCTTGTCGGTCGCGTGGCGCTGCTCGATCTCCGCGCAGTCTGCAGGTGCCGAGCAGGTCATCACCCTCCCGTTGGCCTTCTCGACCCAGCGGAAGGCCGGGATGTTCTCGTTCGAGCCGAGCAGGATCCCCGCCTGGCTCGCGCCGGTCTGGGACGAGAGGTCGGTCTCCCAGCCGGTCAGGTGGTACCCGTCCTCGGCGATCCAGCGCGCCATGTTGGGGGCGTTGCCGTCCCGCATCGCGCGCCGGAGGACCGGGAGCGCGAGCCCGTCGATCTCGAGGAAGACGATCCCGGGGACGTCCGTCCGGGTCAGCTCGCCGGTGCGCCGGGCGATCCGCTGGATGACGCGGAAGGAGTACTCGCTGTCGTCGTCGACCCCGGCCACGACCTCGAGGACGAGCGTCACCGCCGACGCGACGAGCGCGACCAGCAGCGCCCACCCGAACCCGTCCACGCTGAGGTCGCCGTCGGTCAGGCTGTCGGCCGCGAGCAGCATCAACGCGTCGAGCACGAGGACGATCAGGAAGCCGAGCACGAGCATGAACGGCAGCCGCAGCGCGGCGACGAGCGGCGGGAGGATCGCGTTCAGCACCGCGATGACCGCCGCGGCGGCGATCGCACCCGAGAGGCCGTTGACCTCCGCGCCGGGGAGGAGAGCGGCGGCCACGACCAGCGCAACCGCCGAGAACAGCCAGGTGCGCAGCACGTGCAGCGGCCGGAACTTCGGGCGCTCCGGGTGCCAGCCCGCGGCGGGAGCGGTCGTCGCGACCGCGGGCGCGGTCATCTGGTGCCTGCCGTCGTCGTTGCCATGGGGTGAGCATCGTCGCGCCGCGCGGCACGCGCGTCAAACGCGTTCGGATTCACCCGGGTGAACGGGCAGACGCGCTTTCGCGGCCCGGTTACCGATTCCCTAGGCTCGCCGGATGGAGTGGGCACTGGCGAGCGTCGCCGTCGCGTTGCTCGCGTACGCGGCGGTCTCCGGACGGATCACGGGCACCTCGCTCACGGCGCCGATGGTGTTCACGGCCTTCGGCCTGCTCATGGGCTCCGAGACCCTCGGGTTCATCGACCTCTCGCCGCTCGAGCGACTCGGTGCAGGAGCTCGCGGAGGCCACGTTGGCGGTTGTGCTGTTCGCCGACGCCTCCCGCATCGACCTGCGGGCCCTCCGTGGCGAGCTCGCGATACCCGCACGGCTGCTCGGCGTCGGCCTGCCGTTGACCCTGATAACGGGATTCGTGGTCGCGCTCGCGTTGCTCGGGGGGCTCGCCTGGCCCGAGGCGCTCCTGCTCGCTGTGATCCTCGCGCCCACCGACGCGGCGCTCGGGCAGGCGGTGGTGACGCTGCCGCGCTTGCCGGTGCGGGTGCGGCAGAGCCTGAACGTGGAGAGCGGCCTCAACGACGGCATCTGCGTCCCGGTGTTCCTGATCGTGCTGGCGATCGCGACCGCCGAGGGCGGCGCGATCGGAGACGGAACGGCCGCGCGGCTGGTGGCCGAGCAGATCGGATACGGCGCGCTCGCCGGAGGTGATCGCCGGCGCTGCGGCCGCAGCCGCGATCCTGGTCGCCGAGCGCGCCAAGCACACCGAGCACGCCTGGCTGCAGATCGTCCCTCTCGCCGCAGCGGGCCTCGCCTGGGGCATCGCCACTCCGATCGGAGGCTCCGGCTTCATCGGCGCCTTCGTCGGCGGGGTCACGTTCCAGGCTCTGCGCCGCGACACGGCGGGCGACGTCGCGCACCTCGTCGACGAGGCCGGCGCCGTGCTCGGGGCGGTCACCTTCGTGGTCTTCGGCGCCGTTCTGCTCGGCCCGGCGCTGGACGAGCTGACGGTTTCGATCGTCCTGTACGCGCTCCTCAGCCTGTCCGTGATCCGCATGGCTCCCGTGGCGCTCGCCCTGCGTCGGCACGGGGATGCGATCGCAGACCATCGGCTTTCTCGGCTGGTTCGGGCCGCGCGGCCTGGCGTCGATCGTGTTCGCGCTGATGCTCGAGGAGGACGGCGGCGTCCCGCACGCCGAGACGATCATGGTCACCGCCTTCGTCACGGTCGGGCTGTCCGTACTGCTCCACGGCCTCACCGCGGCCCCGCTCGCCGAGCGCTACGCACGCTGGTTCGAGTCGCACCCGAAGGGCGGCGCGCCTGGACCGGAGAGTGATCCGGCAACGGACGTCCGCTGGCGGCATGCACGCCTGGGTCCTGGCACTCCGGACGTGTCTGGCTGAAGCCAGACACGGAGTTGCGCCCTGCGCCACGGCTCCTGGTGTACGGCTTCAGCCAGACACCGCGTTGCGCCCTGCGCCACGGCTCCTGGTGTCTGGCTTCAGCCAGACACCTCGTCCTTCCGCCTCAGGCGTCGCCGCTCTCGCCTTCGATCGCGTCCAGCCCCTTCGAGCGGTTCGCCTTCATCTCGCCCGCCTTCACCTTGGCGTCCGTCGTAGGAGTCCCGGACGAGCTTGGAGCCGCCGCTCCAGCCGAAGACGACGCAGACGAGCACGACGGCGAACACGACGTTGAACGCGGTCGTGATCAGCTGCTGTCCCACGGAGTACGCCGTGGCTGTCGTCGAGCTCGTGTAGCTGTCCAGGGCAAAGGTGTTGAATGCCTGGTTGACGCCGACGCCGCCGGGCGTGAAGGAAAGCAGGTTCGCGAGCTGGTTCGAGCCCAGCACGCTCATCACCGAGCCGAAGGTCACGGGGATCGAGTAGGCGGCGAGGAAGACGATGATCACCATCACCTTCGCTGCGTACCCCCCCATCTGCGGGAGCAGGACCCACTTCACGTACGCACCGAGGTCGCCGAGGATCGCGGCACCCTTCTTCGCCTTCGCCCACATGCCCTTCACCCAGTGCCAGAAGATCCGCATCAGGAGCACGACGAGGAAGATCGCTCCGCCGATGATCCCGAGCGTCAGCACCGGGTGGTTCACGATCGCGTCGCGCTCGTTCCCGAACTGGAAGCCGAACGAGCCGGCGACCTGGCTGAAGAGATAGACGTAGATCAGCGTGCCGATGACGAGGTAGAAGATCTTCTGGACGACGTAGCCCGCGAGGATCCCGGGGAAGGTCGAGCCGCGCACGACGGCGACGTACATGACCAGCGTGACGAACGTCCCGATGTTTGCAGGGAGGAAGTTGTTGAGCGCCACGCCCGTCGCGTACGACGCGAGGACGGCCATGTACGTGACGCCGCCCGGGTAGGCGTAGCGCAGGATGCCGTACCAGCCGAGCGCGGTGAGCGTCGTCTGGATGCCCTGGAACAGGCAGCCGAGAACGACGTACACGAACGAGATCTCCGTGACGGTGTCCCAGAGCTGTGTGAGCCACCCCCACACGTCGACGCCCAGGAGGTGGAGGACGACGAGCAGAGCCACAAGGCCCGACGATCCAGGAGACGATCTTCACGATCCGACGTCGTCTCGAAGGACGCTCAGAAGCCACGGGGCCTGCTCGGACCACTGCCTCGGACATCCACGTGAGCCTATAACGCGCCCTGTTCGACGCTTGCGACCGCCGGGCGAACCACCCGGGTGATCGCGCGGAGCCCCGGGCGTTGTCGGGAGCCGGCCGCTGTCGGCCCGGCGCCGAAGGCGGGCCTTCACCCGGGTGAAGGCCAGGCGGCCGACTTGTCTCGCCGGCAGGCGTCCGCCAGAGTGGCCGACGGGGCGAGACGCTCGAGCACGTTGTTCGACGGAGAGTCGCCAAGGACGCGTGAACGTGAAGATGCTGTTCGACAAGGACGGGAGCAGGCGGCGTACCTCCGGCGACGCGATGCCGTCGGCTGGGAGCACGAGCGGATGACGGCCGGGCGCAACCGGTTCCCGATCACGATGCTGGAAGGCATCCTCCCGCTCGACCGCGCGAAGGTCCCGGTCGACGTCGTCGCCGGGATCACGCTGGCGGCACTGGCCATCCCCGAGGTGATGGGGTACGCGACGATCGCCGGGATGCCGGTCATCACCGGCCTCTACACCATCGTCCTGCCGCTCGCGCTCTATGCGCTCTTCGGCTCCTCGCGCCACCTCGTCGTCGGCGCGGACTCCGCAAGCGCAGCAATCCTCGCTGCGGGCCTGGCGGGCATGGCTGCGACGGCATCCGACCAGTACGTCGCCCTGGCGGGCCTCGTGGCGCTGATCACCGCTGCCTTCCTCATCCTGGCGCGGCTGGTGCGGCTGGGCTTCCTCGCGGACTTCCTCTCGCGCACGGTGTTGATCGGCTTCCTCACCGGCGTCGGCATCCAGGTGGCGATGGGCCAGGTGGCGGGGATGCTGGGGGTCAGCGACGGGACGGGCGGCACGCTCGAGAAGTTCTGGAACACGATCCAGAACATTCCCGGACACGAGCGGCACGACGCTGCTCGTCTCGCTCGCGGTGATCGCGGTGATTCTCGGCGAGCAAGTACGTGACGACGGTCATCCCGGGGGCCCTCATCGCCGTGATCGGCGCGATCGCCGTCAGCTGGGCCTTCGATCTCGAGGCCGACGGAGTGGCCGTGCTCGGGCCCGTCCCGGGCGGGTTGCCGAGCCTTGGGCTCCCCGACGTCGCCTGGAGTGACGTCAAGCCGCTCCTCACGACCGCCTTCTCGATCTTCGTCGTGATCCTGGCGCAGAGCGCAGCCACGTCGCGTGCCTACGCCGCCAAGTACGGCGACCGCTTCAGCGAGGACGTCGACCTCGTCGGGCTGGGGTTCGCGAATGTCGGCGCCGGCCTGACCGGGACGTTCGTCGTCAACGGCAGCCCGACGAAGACGCAGATGCTCGACAGCGCCGGCGGACGCAGCCAGGTCGCGTCGGTGACCACGGTCGGCATCGTGGTGATCGTCCTGCTGTTCCTGACCAAGCCCCTCCAGTACATGCCCGAGGCGGTGCTCTCGTCCGTCGTCTTCCTGATCGGCATCGAGCTCGTCAAGGTCGCGGACATGCGGCGCATCTACCGGGTGCGCCGCGACGAGTTCGTCGTGGCGGCGGTCACCGCAGCCGTGGTCGTGGTGGTGGGCGTGGAGCAGGGGATCCTGCTCGCGATCGTCCTCTCGATCATCGACCACCTACGGCGCAGCTACAAGCCGAACGACACCGTGCTCGTGCGGACACGGGACGACAAGCTTGCGAGCCGACCGGCCGCCGACGGTGGACAGGCGGCGCCTGGGCTCGTCGTCTACCACTTCGCCGCGAGCCTCTACTACGCGAACGCCAATCGCTTCGCGGAGGAGGTGCGACACCTCACGGGCGGCGACTCCGGGGTCCGGTGGCTGTGCCTGGACGCAGGCTCCGTCGACGACGTCGACTACTCGGCCGCAGAGACGCTTCGCGAGCTGCACGTCGAGCTCGGCGAACGCCAGCGTCCGCGTCGTCTTCGCGAACGTGACGGCCGCCGTGCGGGAGGAGCTCGATCGACTGGGCGTCACCGAGGCGATCGGATCCGACGGATACTTCGAGACGGTGGAGGACGCGCTCGACGCCTACCGGCGCCACCGCGCCTGACAAGAGGGGAGATCACATGGAGCTCGACATGACGAACAGCGACGCGGCTCCCGCGGACGAGGGTGACACAGCGGCGGCGGCGGGCGAAGCGCCGACGGAGACCGGTGAGAAGGCAACGGAGGAAACGAGCGCGGCGGCGAGCGAGGAGGGATCGAAGGAGGCGACGCCGGCCCCGGCGCTGACGCTGGCGGAGCGATCGCAGCGGCGCGCGCCGGCCCGAACGGTCCAGCACCTCACGCCCGCCGAACGCGCAGCCCGCGGCAAGGCCGCCCGAGCGGAGGTGTCGCGACGCAGCCACGGCGAGTGGGAGCCGTCGCCTGCGCGCCCCGACCCGATCGTCCTGCTCGAGGATCAGGCGCGGACACGCGTCCCGGAGCTCGTGCCGCTCCGCTACGGCCGGATGCTGACCTCCCCGTTCGCGTTCTTCCGGGGGGCGGCGTACATCATGGCGGCCGATCTCGCCGGGGCACCGCGCTCCGGGCTGCACGCGCAGCTGTGCGGCGACGCGCACCTCTCGAACTTCGGCGGCTTCGCGGCGCCGGATCGCCGGATCGTGTTCAGCCTCAACGACTTCGACGAGACGCTACCGGGGCCGTTCGAGTGGGACGTGAAGCGGCTGGCCGCGAGCTTCGCCGTGGCGGGTCGTGCCCTCGGCTTCGACGAGGCGGCGCGACGCGCAGCGATCGTCGCAGGGGCTCGCTCGTACCGAGGCGCAATCCAGGAGTTCGGAGTGAAGGGCGTGATGGACACCTGGTACGCGCGCCTCGAGATGGGCACGATCCTCGAGCGCTGGGGCCGCGCCGCCGGGAAGAAGCAGGTCAAGAAGACCCGACGGGTGGTCGACAAGGCCCGGACCAAGGACAGCATGAAGGCCCTCGGGAAGTTGACCAAGGTCGTCGACGGTCGCCCGCGGATCGTCGGCGACCCGCCTCTGGTGGTCCCGGTCGAGGAGCTGCTGCCGCAGGAGGCCGCCGACCGGCTGGAGGAGATACTCCGGTCGATCATCCGCTCCTACCGACGCACGCTGCCGCGCGACCGCCGCAAGCTGCTCGAGCGCTTCGACTACCAGCACGCCGCCCGCAAGGTCGTCGGCGTCGGCTCGGTCGGAACACGCGCCTGGATCGCCTTGTTCACCGGCCGCGACGCGGGCGACCCGCTCTTCCTGCAGTTCAAGGAGGCGCAGACGTCCGTGCTGGAGCCGTTCCTCGGCAAGAGCGAGTACGCGAACCACGGACAGCGCATCGTCGAGGGGCAGCGGATGATGCAGACGGCGAGCGACATCCTCCTCGGCTGGGACCGCATCGAGGGAATCGACGGACGCGAACGGGACTTCTACGTCCGCCAGCTCTGGGACGCGAAGGGGTCGGCCGACGTCGAAGGGATGAACCCGAAGACGCTCGCTATCTACGCCGAGATCTGCGGCTGGACGCTCGCCCGCGCCCACGCCCGCTCGGGCGACGCGATCGCCATCGCCTCGTACCTCGGCACCGGCGACACCTTCGACCAGGCGATGGGAACCTTCGCGGAGGCATACGCCGACCAGAACGAGCGCGACTACGCCGCACTCCGAGAGGCGGTGACGGCCGGGCGCGTCGTCGCCGAGATGGGCTCGTAAGGAACCGTGTAGAGCCTGCGGGCCGCTATCTCCGGGCGCGAGCTACGACTGCGGACGTCCTCGTCGGCGTGCGGACTCGTCCACCCACCGATCACGTGGCCGCGCCGACTCCCGCGGCTCGGCACACGTTCACTCGGGATGAGCGTCGGGCAAGCTCTCGGCCCCGATCTGGAGCTCTGCGGCGCGTGCGAGCATCGCCTCGCGCGTCGTGACGCCGAGCTTGCGGTAGATGCTCCGCCGGTGGGTCTTGACCGTGTTCTCCGACAGGTAGAGCTCGCGCGCGACCTGACGGACGGACTCTCCCGAGGCGAAGCCGCGGAGCACCCTGAGCTCTGCCTCGCTGAGGTCGTCACCGAGGAAGCCCTCACGGCGCGGGCGCGAAGAGAGCTCCTCCCTCGTCGTCTCGAGCAGCGTCTCGAGCATGCCCCGGTCCGGAAGCTCTTCGAGCTCTCTGCGCGCGGCGTCGAGTGCCTCGAGGGCTCCGCCCGGGTCTCCGAGCAGGCGGCGGACCGCCGCGAGCCGGAGGAGCGCGTGCGCATGCCAGTAGCCGGGGGTCGCCGCAGAGAGCTCGACCGCTCGCTCGATGTGCTCGAGGGCGGAGTGGAGGTCCGTCGAGTGCGTGAGCGCACATCCGAGGGCGAGGTGCGCATTGGCGGCGCCGGCGCTCGTCGAGTGGCCAGTCGCCTCGGCGATCGAAACGGCGTCCCGTGCGAGACGCCCGGCCTCCTCGACACGTCCGTCCGCGAGCTCGATGAGCGCAAGGTAAGCCAGGCCGATGGAGGTCGTCAGGTGAAGTCGCGCACCGGGGAGCACGCGCGCCTCCTCGAGCGGCGCCCTCGCCTCCGCGCCGCAGCCCACGAGGAATAGCGCCTGACCGAGCGGGACGAGGCACGCATATCGCCACGCGCTCTCGTGGGGCTCGGTGTCGAGCGCGAAGCGGGCCGCCCGCTCGGCGTCGGCCACGCCACGTGTCAGGTACATCGAGCTGACGATCGCGACCGCGGAGCGAACCGACGTGACGCCGTTGGCCAGCGGGCCGAAGTCCGACCCGTCCTCGGCGACGGCCAGCCATCGCTCGACCTCGTCACGCCCGTGGCCGCTCAGAGGTGCGGCCAGCGCGCGCATCACGGCGAGCTCCCGGTCGGCCAGGGCCTCCGGCCAGGAGAGCGAGTCGAACCAACGATTCACGGTCACCATCCGGCCGGCAGACAGGAGCGGCACGGTCGCACGCGTCACGAGGGGTCCCGCGCGGCCCACATCCCGGCTCGCGATCGCGTGCTCGATCGCCTGCTCGACGTCCCCGTGCTCCTCGTGCCAGCGTGAGGCGCGCGCATGGAGGTCGGGCAGTACGTCCGGATGGAGCGCATCGAGCTCGTGCCTGAGCACCATCGCGAAGAGCTGGTGGTAGCGGTACTCCGACCCGGTCTCGTCGAGCGAGACGAGGAAGAGGTTCGCGTGCTCCGCGTCCCGGAGCATGATCGCCGAGTCGTGTCGCTCGAGCACGGCGTCGCACAGCGGCGCAGACAGGCGTTCGAGGATGGAGGAACGCACGAGGAAGTCGCGGAGCTCGGGTGGCACGGCATCGAGCACGTCGTCCGCCAGGTAGTCGAGGACGAGGCGGCTGTCGCCCGAGAAGTCCGCCACGAACCGACGGGGATCCTCATGCTCTGTCACGACGATCCGCGCCAGACAGAGGCCCGCGAGCCAGCCCTCGGTGCGCTCCGTCAGGAGCTCGACGTCGGCCAGGTCGATGCTCTCGCCACGGAAGAGCGCCGCGGCCTGGTCGGGTGACACGCGCAGGTCTCGCTCACGTATCTCCACGAGGTCGCCGTGTGCCCGAAGCCGCGCGACGGGGAGCCCCGGGTCGGTGCGGCTCGAGATCACGACCTGGACGGCGTCCGGAGCGCGCTCGACGAACTCGGCCATCGTCGTGTCGCACACCGGGCTCCTCAGGGCGTGCCAGTCGTCGAGTACCAGGACCAACGGCGGCGCCCCCTCGAGCTCGCCGATCAGCGACGGAAGGACGCTGTCGGGAATCGCGCTGGGCCGGCGCCAGGACGCCGAGCGAGGCGGTGCCTGCAGGTGGATGAGCCTCCTGCAGCCCCGCGATGACGTGGCCCCAGAGCCTGACCGGGTCGGAGTCACGCGCATCGAGGGACAGCCAGACGAACGGCGTCCCCCCGCGGTCGGACTTCTCCCACTGCGCGAGAAGGGTCGTCTTCCCGTATCCGGCGGGCGCGCTCACGAGGGTGAGCGTCCGGTCGCGCCCCGCACGCAGCCGGTCGACGAGCTCTGGTCGCGGGATCAGCTCGTCGCGCACGCGCGGCGCACGAAGCTTGGTCGGCACGACCGGCGGCCTCACGGTTGTCGTCTTCGTCGCGCTCACGTCGTCGCCTCGGCTGACACAGGCTAAACGAGCGCAACACGGAACAATCGCCGCGCGCCCCCGCCACGTCGGGCCGCGGTCTTCGGGCTCACGACGGCCATCGCTGGTTCACCCGGGATGATTCGGACGCGTACAGCTGAAGTGCGGAACCCGTTCAGCGATGCTGGCCTCGTGACCACGACGGGGACGGAGCCCGCGCGGACGACGTACGAGATCCTCGTTCGCGGCGACGTCGGGGCACGACTGGCGGACAGCCTCGGCGCCCGTCGGCTCGAGCCCCGACCGGGCATGACGATCCTCTTGGTCGAGATCATCGACCGGTCGCATCTGCACGGCGTGCTCGAGCAGCTCTGCGATCTCCGCATCGAGATCGAGAGGGTGAACCCTGTCTAGGTCCAGGACGTTCGCGACCGGCCGGCTGGAGCCGTCGAGCGCGCCGGATCGGACGCCGGCTGACATCTGAGGTTCACCCGGGTGAACCCCCCGTGTGCTCCTTGTTCTCGGCGGTGGGCTACGAAACGATCAACGGGTGGACGGTCGTGGCGACCACAGTCGGGCGCGAGAGCGCGGGGCGCACGAGGAGCCGGCGGGCGCGAAGCTCGTGCTGGTCTCGCTGATCCTGGTCGCGGGCGTCGCGAACCTGAACCTCTCGGTCGCAAATGTCGCACTGCCGGACATCGGCAAGTCGTTCGACGCGTCGCAGACGGCGCTAGACCTGATCGCCGTCGGCTACTCGCTCGGACTTGCTGCTTCCGTCCTCTGGTTCGGGGCGCTGGGCGACCGGTACGGGCGCAAGCTGATGATCGTCGCGGGGATGTCGCTGACGATCCCGGCGTGCCTGCTCGCCGGCTTCGCGCCGTCGTCCGGCGTCCTCTTCGCCGCGCGCGTTCTCGGCGGCCTTGCCGCGGGCATGGCCTACCCGACCACGCTGGCGCTGATCACCGCGTTGTGGTCGGGGCCTGGGCGGACGAAGTCGATCGCGCTCTGGTCCGCCCTCGGCGGGGGCATCGCCCTCCTCGGACCGCTCATCTCCGGGGCCTTGCTCGAGCACTTCGACTGGGGCTCGGTCTTCCTCGTCACGCTGCCGCTCGTCGCAATCGCGCTGCCGATGGCGATCTTCTTCGTTCCGAGTCACGTCA
>CAWAXS010000033.1:0-183352 GCA_963786055.1 uncultured Actinomycetes bacterium
GACGGATGGGATACGCACCACGACCCGCTCGCCGCGTTGGCCGCGGAAGCGCACCTCCGCGTTCTGGCCCGGGGCCGTGGTCGCGAGCCTCACGGGGCGTCCGCCGACTCTCGCCTCGACCTGCGCGTCGGGCGGGACCGCGCGCGACGCAAGGGTTGCCTCACCGACCACACGCTGCTGCGGGTCGATGCGCACCCGGTATCGGCCGGTTGTCGGAAGCCTCGTGGCATCGACGAAGCCGCCGCTCGTGCCGACGCTGAAGGGGGCGACGATGTCCTCCCCGTGCGGCCACGATCGACAGGAGCGCTGCGCAGCAGCTGGAGTCTCCCATGGCAACCGACCGGATCTTCGCAGGAATACCCGGGTCCCCGCGCGGCCCTGGAACGTGACCGCCGCGTTCTGCCCCGGGGCAGTCGTCTCGACGGTCGTCGCCCGGCTGTCGGCAGCGACCGCGCGCGTCACGTCCGGCGGGACCTTCGTGAGCGCAAGCGTCAGCCTGCCGGTGGCTCGCTCCTGCGGGTCGACTCCGATCGTGTAGTCGCCGGCCGACGGTAGCCTGGTCGCGCCGACGAACGCCCCGCTCGTTCCCACGGAGAACGGCGCGACGACGTCGACGCCGTCCGACCCTTTGATCGAGACCATCGCCGCCGCAGCAGCTCGAGTCACCCATCGCCACGTCTCGCACGTCGACTAACACGCGCTGGTCCCCGTCGGAGCGGAAGCGGCCACGGCATTCTGACCACGCACGGTCGTCGCCACGGTCACGGGGCTGCCCGTCGAGCTGGGATCTGCTCTCGATGTCCGGGGGGACCTGGGTCAGCCCGACGGGCAAGGCGAACGCGCAGGTTGCCGTCCTCGTCACTCGTGTCGACGACGGGCCCTCTGAGGCTCGCTGTCGTGTGTCCGTAGCATCCGCACGATCCGACACCAGGGAGGTGTGGGCCCTTGTCTCGCACAGTGACCGACGAAGAGCTAGCCGCGCTCGTGCAACGGACAGCTGAGGCGGCGCAAGCCCTGATTTCGGGCGATATCCAGGGCTACGTCGCCCGGATCAAGCATGCGCACGACTACACGCTCATGTCGCCGTACGGCGGCGACCCGGTGCGAGGATTCGACGACTCAGACGGGGCGTTGGAGCGCTCTCGCGCAGTTCTTTCGCGGGGGCAAGGCGAAGGTCGAGGTCGTGGAGACCTACACGTCCGGCGACTTGGCGGTACTCGTCGTCATCGAACGACAGCACGGGGCGATCGGGGATCTCCCGGAGCAGGACTGGTCGCTGCGCGTGACGTGGGTCTTCCGGCGTACTGCAGAATCGGACTGGGAGCTCGTGCATCGCCATGCGGACGCGTTGGTGCATGCCATCGATCACGAGCGGTTGGGAGCACTGGCGCGCGGTGAGTGACCGCGCCCGCGCTGCCACCGGCCCGAAAGCCGGACTTCTCGTATCGCCCATCCGCGTCATCGCCACCAAGCCCCGAAAGGTCGGCGAAAGGTTCAGGAAACCACGCGCTGCGACCATCGCTCCAACACGACGAAAGAAGGAGCGATGGAATCTAGGAACGTCCAAAGCCACCGCGCAGGGCACGAGGCCTTCAACCGCCGGGACTTCGGCGCGATGGTAAAGGAGTACGCGGAGAGCATCAGCTGGATCGACCAGGCTCGGGGCATCACGTTCAGGACACCCCAGGAGTTCAAGAACGACTTCCTGGAGGGATGGATCCGGGCCTCATCGGATTGCCAGGTCACCGACGCCCGGTACACGGACGCCGGCGACATGGTGGTGGCGCGGTTTACGGGCCGGGGTACGAACGACGGCCCACTCGGGCCTTTCCCGGCCACCGGCAAGGAGTGGACGCTGCCTATCTGCGAGATGTGGCACTTCGACGCCGACGGTCGAGTCGTCGGCGGCGAGATCTACTACGACCAGGTCTCCCTGCTCACGCAGCTGGAGCTGATGCCGGAGCCGTCCCGGGCATGAGCGACGAAGTCACGACCGCGCACGTACATAAGGCGGCCGCGGGGGACGGTTGACACCGCGATCGGTGGGATCCCCTGGAGGTGACGGCAGTCATGATCCGTGTTGAGGCCCCTCTCCCAACGGAGAACGGGTCAGCAGACCGGTCGCAAGGCCGCGCGCGCGACGGTCGAGGATTCCCCGCCTCCAAGCAACTGCCGAGGCCGTAGGAGCCACCGTGCAGAGAATGACCGGAATCAGGCGAATCACCTGCGTGTGCGGCAAGGTCATCGAGGGCAAGGACGACGACGAGCTCTGGGTGAAGGCCCAGGCGCACGTCGCAGCCGACCATCCCGACCTGGTTGGGAAGGTTTCCCGTGAGGACATCCTCGCGCGGGCCGAGGAGACTTAGGCTGGACTGTCACCGAGTGGTCCCGACAGGTGGACTCTCAATAGAGGCTTGAAGCGGACGGCGCCCGGCGTTGTGGGCCGGGCGTCGTCCGTTCTTCGGCTCACCCTCGCCTTCGACGACCAAATCGGAGGAAAGGGGTGAGCCGCATGTCTGAGGATGACGTCCTCTTCGGCTACCGGCTGCAGTTGCTCGACTACGCCGCCCGCACGACGGTCAGCGAGGCCTGCCGCACCTTCGGCGTCCACCGTTCGACCTTCTACCGCTGGAAGCGCCAGGTCGACCGGCACGGGCTCGAGGTGCTGCGCCCGCGGGAGCGACGGCGACCCAAGATGCCCAACCAGCTGCCGGCGATGGTCGAGGAGCGGATCGTCGCCTTCGCGATCGCTCACCCTGGCCTGGGCCGAGGCGGGTCGCCTCCGAGCTGCGGCGCGAGAAGTGGGGCGGGATCGTCGTCTCGGGAAACGGCGTCTGGCGCTGCCTGCGCCGCCACGGGCTCAACACGCGCTCCAAGCGGCTCTCGCTCGTCGCCGGCTACCGCTCGCCGTACGAGCCGCCGCGCGAGCCCGAGCCCGAGCCGCACATCGAGGTGGAGCGTCCCGGCGAGCTCGTTGGCTTCGACTGCTTCTTCGTCGGGCGCCTGCGCGGCACCGAGGGTGCCGTCTGGCAGCTGACCGCAATCGACTGCTATTCGTCGTATGCCTGGGCCGAGCTCGTCGTCTGCCGCTCCGGCAACCCGAGCGCGAAGCAGACCTCGCGCCTCGCGCAGCGGGTGGCGCGCGAGCTCAGGGCGGCGGGCTGGCGGCTCGAGCGCGTCATCTGCGACAACGGCAACGAGTTCAGGGGCCCGCTCTTCCACGCGACCGTGGAGCGTCTCGGCGCGCGCGTGACCCACATCCACGCCGGCCGCCCGCAGACAAACGGTCACGTCGAAGCGCTGCACAAGACGATCCTCGAGGAGTGCTGGCGGCCGGCCTTCGCCCGCTACCTGTACCCGCGTTACCAAGGGCTCCGTCGCGAGCTCGACCGTTACCTCGCGTTCTCCAACCGCGACCGCGTGCACCACGGGCGCCTCACCCGCGGCCGTATCCCCGCCGACATCGTCTACGGTGCCCGCAAGATGGAGGCGAGATGAGCCAAAAGTGTCGGCACATCTCGGAGGCCGTCCAACTTAGGCGTTGGTGCTGGTCTCGCCGAGCAGGCGCCGGTAGACGTCCTGCACAGCTGAACTGGGAGGAATTCCGAGCTCGTCGCGGAGCGTGATGCGCAGCCGGTCGTAGACGCGCAGCGCCTCTGCGACGTTCCCGTTCCGCTCGAAAGCCTCCATCAGGATCCGGTAGCCGCTTTCGCGGAAGGGAGCGAGCTCGATGAGGCGACGCGCGCAGTTCGCTGCCTGAGGCAGCTCCGGCCCGCCGAGTCCGAGGCTGGCCGCCGCCAGGCACTCAAGCCCGCTCAGCCGGACGTCATCGAGGCGTCGCCGCCAATCGTCAAGCCAGGGCCGGTCGTGACCTCGGAGCAGGGGCCGGCTCGCGACGTCGTAGGCGAGGCCGGCCGGTCCCCAGCCGGCCGCCCACTCCCCCTTCGCAACGTGCGACTCGGCCCGGTGGAGGGCTTCGAGCGCCACCTCAAGGTCGACGAACGCGCCCTGCGGCAGCGCGAGCTCAAGCTGGGCTCGCCCGACCAGCAGCTCAGGGCCGGTGATGCGGCGCAGCTTGGAGAGCAGCACGCTGAGCCGAGCCTGGTGGTCGGGCGGCGCCTCCTCGCCGTAGACGGCGATTAGAAGCTCGTCACGGTCGATCCGGCGGAGCCGGTTGAGCACGAGGTAGGCGAAGAGCAGCTGACCCAAGGCTCCAGGCAGGGCATCGTCAACCCGCTGCCCCTCGAGCCTGACCACGAGCCGGCCACAGAGCTGGATCCGCGTCTCGCCTTTCGGCTCCATCGCAGCAGCTTAGAAAGGTCGACGAAAGGTTCGGGAAAGCCGGGGCCGTGACCATCGCGCGAAGGTACGAAGGACGAGCGACGGTCAAGGAGTCCACGTGACACCCGGATGGCTTCGTGATGCGCGGCGAGCGAGGACGAGCTGGTCGCTCAGGTCAGGCGCCACATTGCCGAAGCGCATCCCGACCAGGTCGGGAAGCTCAGAGGGCTCTGCAGGAGCCGCGCAGATCGCGGCTCTTCGGTCGAAGCAACTTGCATGGGCTCCACCTCCGAGCGCGCACGGGCGAGCGGCGTCAGCTCTCCTTCAGCACCGAATACCAGACACGCTCTGCAACCTCGCGGAGATCGTCGCTCGTGCGTGCGAGCCTCCGGTAGAGCTCCCGTTTCGCGGCGACCTCGCGCAGGTCGTCGACCGCGACCAGTGCCGACATCGACTGCCGGTAGACCTTCTCGATTCGACTCTGGCTCTTCGCAGCGCGGTCAGCGAATTCTGTCGCCGCGGCCCGTTCCCGGGCTGCGAGCTGCTCGAACGCCTTGCTGAGATCGCGTACACCCTCTGCGAGCTCGGCTGCCATCTCCGAAATCGCCTCGTCCGGGCCGATCTCCATGACCTCCGCCTCGCGGACCGTGTTCTTCGCGCTGTTCAGCACGCGGTCGAGTTCCGTCGAGAGCTCGAAGATGTCCTCGGGGTCGAGCGGCGTCGTGAACGAGATCGTCAGCGCAGCTCGGAGCTTGCGCTTTCGGTCGTCGGCTTGATGTTCGCACTCCTGCAGGCGATCCGCGGCGCCCGGCTCGCCCACCGCCCAGGCGACGAGCGCCTCCATCCCCTCCATCGTGATCGCCATCTGCTCGCGCAGCATGGCGAGGACGTCCGGCGTCTCGGGCAGGAACCAGCGATGACGCGTCATCCGATCGCCCTCCACACCAGGAACGTACCCGCGCCGAGCACGGCAGACCCGGGGAGCGTCAAGAGCCAGGCGAAGGCGATCAAACGCACAACGGCCCAGCGGACGTGCCGCCAGCGTCGCCGCCCGCCACCGACCCCGACCACTGAGGAGACGACAACGTGGGTCGTCGAGACCGGAGCCCCCAGGTACGAGGCGGGCAGGATGACTGCGGTCGAGCCGGTCTGGCTGGCGAAACTGTCGATCGGCGCCAGGTGCAAGATCCCGCGGCCGACGGTGCGGACGATCCGCCAGCCACCCAGCGCGGTTCCGAGCGTGATGGCCGCCCCACAGACGACCTTCGCCCAAACCGGAACCTCGAACGTCTGCACCCTGCCCGCAGCGAGGAGGAGCGCCGCGATCACACCCATCGACTTCTGTGCGTCGTTCGCCCCGTGACTGAACGAGAGTGCAGCCGCCATGCCCCAACCTGCGCCTTGGATTGGGCCTCGGATTCGGCGCGTAGCCCGCCGGAGCACCAGCCGGCTGAGCCCGATGAACACGAACCCCAGAGCGAGACCGATCAGCGGCGAGACCGCCAGCGCGATCAGGACGCCGAAGACGCCGACCGGTCGCCAGCCGTTCAGCCCGCCCCATTGAACCGCACCGATTCCACCTTCGACGAGCGCCGCGCCGACGAGACCACCCACGAGCGCGTGCGCTGAGCTCGACGGCAAGCCTCGCCACCAGGTGAGGAGGTTCCAGAGCACCGCCCCGAGCGCACCCGAGCCGATCACGACGACAGCCTCCGCACCCGAGACGGTCACGATCCCGGCGATCGTGTCGGCGACGGCGGTCCCGACCAGAAGCGCGCCCAACATGTTGAAGACCGCCGACAGGACGACGGCCTGCCGAGGCAGAGCGCCGCGCGTGGCCACGAGCGTCGCGATCGCGTTCGCTGCGTCGTGGAAGCCGTTCGTCAGCGCGAACGCAAGGGCGAACGAGACCGCCAACCACAACGTCACCGGTCAATCATCTGCTCCTTACTTACACGGCATCGGGGTGCTCGCCCCGGCCGCCGAGCAGTCGGTCGAAGTCGCAACCGCGGCCATGGCCGACGGAGACCACGCCGCCGAGCTTGCGCTGGAGCACGGGCGCCAGTTCGATCCACCTCTCCCCCGCGCTGGTCTCACCTTCCCGCGACCCGCCTGGTCGAACGGGTCGCGGGAAGGCTGAGCGCGCAGGACACGGGCCTCGCCGCGCGAAGGAAATCGGCTCATGGGCTGGCGCCCCGGCGAGATCTGGTTCGACACCGACGTGCTCTGGTTCCGCGAGCAGGCGAGCGGGGAGGGCGGGTCGCTGGCGTTGCGCGCGCCGGCGCTGTTCGGTCTCCCGCCCCCCGCGCTGCCAGCGTTCCCGAACGGGCTCGCCGCCTCACGCGCCCGCCGCGCGGAGCTCCGCCGGCGGCGGAACGCGAAGAAGACGCGCGCAGCCGCACTCGTGCTCGGCCCGGCCGTGGCGCTCACGCTGGCCGCTCCACGGCTCGGCGGCGGCGCCCGCGCCGCCGGCGGACCTCTCGAGGACGACCCGCCGAGCCTGACCTTCCGGCTGGGGCAGGCCGGTCCCGAGGTGTCCGAGCCGCCGGCGCCGGGGCTCGCGGGACGCCCGGCCGAGGGCGCGGCGAGCGAGCCCCCTTCGGAGGCGAAGCGCCTCCAGCGGGAGGCCGAGCCCGACGCCGCCGTCCCGGAGATCCACTGGCACCAGGCGACGTCGCACGGTCTCCCCTACGCCGGCTCCCTCACCGACGGCACCCAGCTTCCGGTCGAGGGACCCGACTGGGTGACCTGGAACCCGGTGGAGGACAGCGTCCCGAACGAGCCGCGCCGTCTGTACGGCAACGAGCACACGATCCGCACCATCGTCTCGGTGCTCGCCGCCTACCGGGCCGCAAACCCGGACGCGCCGCGCGTGGTCGTCGGCGACATCAGCTTCCGCGACGGCGGGCCGATGGAGGAGCACCGCTCCCACCAGAACGGGCTCGACGTCGACCTCTACTACCCGCGGCTCGACCGCGTCCAGCGAGCGCCCGTCGCGAGCGACCAGATCGACCGCACGCTCGCCCAGGATCTCCTCGACCGCTTCGTCGCCGCCGGCGCGCAGATGGTCTTCGTCGGCTACTCCACCGGGCTCCACGGGCCGGCCGGCGTGGTCGTCCCGTACCCGAACCACGGGAACCACATGCACGTCCGCTTCCCGCCGCCGCCGGCCTGACGTCCGGGCTCAGGAGCGGTAACGGGGCTGCCACGTGTCCGTCAGTTCGACTCGGACGCCCGTACGATCGTTGCGCCGTGACGATCCTCCTCTCCTTCCTCGTCTCCCTGGCGGTCAACGCCGGCTTCTTCGCCATCGCGGCGACGCGCAAGACCGACGTCGTCACCGACCTCTCCTACAGCCTCTCCTTCGCGGTGCTCGCGATCGTGCTCCCCTTCCTGGGCGCGCACGAGCCGGTTCAGCTCGTCGCCGCGCTCCTCGTTCTCGTCTGGGCAGCACGCCTCGGCGGCTATCTGTTCCGCCGCATCCTGCGGATCAAGGTCGACCATCGCTTCGACGAGATGAGGGACCGGCCGCTGCGCTTCGCCCGGTTCTGGCTCCTGCAGGCGATCTCGGTCGCCGTGATCATGCTCCCGGTCTCCTACCTCCTCGGCCGGGACGATGCTCCCGACTTCGGGCCCTGGGCGATCGCCGGCGCGGCGATCTGGCTCGTCGGGCTCGTGATCGAAGCCGTCGCGGACGCCCAGAAGTCGGCCTTCAAGGCGAAGGACGAGAACCGCGGGCGCTTCATCACGACCGGCCTCTGGCGGTACTCGCGCCATCCCAACTACTTCGGCGAGATGCTGGTCTGGTGGGGCCTGTTCGTCTTCGCGGTGCCGTTCCTCGACGGAGCGGCCTACGCCGTGGTGATCGGCCCCGTGTTCATCACGCTGCTCCTGCTCTTCGTGAGCGGGATCCCCCTGCTCGAGCGGAGCGCCGATGCCAGGTACGGCGACGACCCCGCGTACCGCGAGTACAAGCGGCGGACGAGCATCCTCGTGCCGTTTCCGCCCCGCGGCTAGCGCCGCGCGCGCCCGCTGCGCACCACCGCCCTTCTCCGCTCAGTGGAGGAATCGGCCGCCGTTGACGAGGAGGCTCTGGCCGGTGACGAAGGCGCTCTCGTCCGAGATCAGGAAGGTCAGCGCGCCGAGCAGGTCCGCCGGCTCGCCGACGCGGCCGAGGGGCGTCGCCGACGTGTCGTATGCCTGGCCGTCGGTCATCGCGTGGGTCGCGTCGGTGGGAATGAAGCCCGGCGCGAGGGCGTTCACGCGGATCCGGGACGGGCCGAGCTCCCGCGCCAGGACCCTCGTCAGGCCGAGCACCGCCGCCTTCGACGTGACGTAGTGCGCGAGGCCGGGAGAGCCGGTGAAGGCGGTCTCGGAGGCCATGTTGACGACCGAGCCACCGCCCGCCTCGCGGAGAAGCGGCACGGCCGCCTTCGTGCACAGCCAGACGCCCTTGACGTTCACCTCGAGCACGCGGTCCCATTCGTCGTCGGGGATCTCGTCGAACGGGCGCCGAGCCAGCCCCTCGACGACGGCCGCGTTGTTGACGAGGGCATCGAGGCCGCCGAGGACGTCGCGCGCGGCCGGCGAGCGCACCCGGCGACGTGACGTCGAGCGCGAGGGGGTGCGCCTCTCCCCCGGCCCGGCGGGCTTCGGCGCACGTCTGCTCGACCTCGTCCGCGAGCACGTCGGCGGCGAGCACGCGCGCGCCGAGGCCCGTGAGGTGGAGGACGAACGCGCGGCCGAGCCCGCGCGCCGCGCCGGTGACGGCGACGCGCTTGCCCGCGAGGCGGCCGTCGCTCATGCGACGCCGGCGAGCGCGCTCTCGAGGTGCAGATCGTGAGCGATCTCGCGGAAGCAGTTGACGCTCGACCCGCGGCCGATCCCGGGCCCCGAGTGGAGGTTCGCCGAGCAGTCGTAGAGGTTCTCGAGGATGACGCGGTAGCCGGTGAGCTCGGGGACGGGCCGGAAGCGCCCGGTCTGCGAGGCGATCGTGCTGGCGGCCGAGTAGCCGCCCTGGACCATGTTCGGGCGCTCGCGCTCGATGTCGTCGGGCCCGTACACGCGCGCGGCGATGACGTTGTCGCGCGTCATGTTCGGCGCGTATCGCTCCCACTCGCGAAGCAGGTTGTCCATGAATCGCTCCTTGATCCCGCGCCATTCGGCGGCGGAGAAGAGCCGCCGCGGCGCCGAGAACTCCTCGACGCCGACGATGTGGCTGCCGGCGGGCGCGCGCGTCTCGTCCCAGTGGCTGTCGACCGAGCAGAGGACGTAGGGCCGCCGCGCGAAGCCCTCGAGGAAGATCTCCGACTGGTAGCGCAGCGAGAGGTAGTCGAGGTCCTTCGGGCCCCAGTAGAGACGCGGCTGCATGCCGACGCCGGGGTTGTCCCGCTCCGCCGCGTAGGCCGGGGCCTCGTGGATCGCGAGGTTCGCCCAGAGGAGCTGGCCGCGGTCGTAGTGGATGTTCTCGATCCGCCGCCGCAGGCGCGGGTCGACCTCGACGTCGCGCAGCAGGCGCAGCACCGTCTGCGACACGCCGACGTTGCTGACGACGAGGTCGGTCTCGATGCGCGAGCCGTCCGCGAGCTCGACGCCCGTCGCGCGCCCGTCGGCGACGGAGATCCGCTCGACCTCGGACGACGTCGCGTACTCGACGCCCAGCTTGCGGCCGGCCGAGACGAGCGCGTCGGTGATCGCCTGGCTGCCGCCGATCGCGATCGCGGGCGGCTCGAACGACAGCGCGAGCGGGAGG
The DNA here is from genome assembly GCA_963786055.1 of uncultured Actinomycetes bacterium. GTDB lineage: Bacteria > Actinomycetota > Thermoleophilia > Gaiellales > Gaiellaceae > Gaiella. The sequence continues at coordinate 10,034 of CAWAXS010000033.1, forward strand.
CAGTGGATCAGCCCCTGGAGCCCCGGCACGTCGTCCGGGAAGCACCCCGTGGAGGTCGTCGCCGCCCGGATGAACAGGATCTGCAGCTCGACGCTCTCGAAGAAGTCGCGCGCCAGCTGCCCGAGCGTCATGAACTGGTGCACCGGCTCGATGCGACTGTCCGGCACGGCGAGCAGCTCCTCGAGCGGATCGGGCGTGCCCCACGGCGGCGGCACGCCGAAGCGGTGCCGCCGGAACGCCAGACGCCAGTGGCGCTCGTACGCGTCCAGCAGCTCGAGGTACGTCTCCGCGTCGCGCTGCGAGAAGCGCCGGATCTGCTCCCACGTCCGGCGGACGTTCTCGTCCGAGCGCTCCTGGCGCCCGGTCGCGGGGTCGACGACCCGCGATGCCGAGAAGCCGACGAGCGACGTGCCGTCGTCGAAGATCATCCCCTCGTTCTGCTCGGGGAAGACGTACCGCAGGCCCTCCCCGTGGAGGTCGAAGTCCCGGTAGGCGGGGTGGGCGTAGAACCGCGTCCAGTGGCTGCAGTGGTTCATCAGGAACCCGGGCGCCGGACCCTCGCTCGTGCACGCGCCGCCGCCGAGGTGCGGGCTGCGCTCGAGCACGGCCACCGACAGGCCGGCGCGCGCGAGGTAGCACGCGATGATCGTCCCGTGGTGGCCGCCGCCCACCACGACGGCGTCGTAGCGGGCGTCGCTCACTTGTCGAGGATCGTGACCGTGCCGAGGCCGCCGTCGACGCGCACGCGATCGCCGGTGCGGATCCGGCTCGTCGCGTCGCCGGTGCCCACGACCGCCGGCAGCCCGTACTCGCGGGCGACGATCGCGGCGTGGGACATGATCCCGCCGATGTCCGAGACGGCCGCGGCGACCTTGCCGAAGACCGGTGTCCAGCTCGGCGAGGTGACCGGTGCGACGAGGATCTCCCCCGGCTGGAGCTCGCTCGAGCTGCCGCACGTCGAGGATCACCCGTGCGGTTCCCTCGGCGGTGCCGGGCGCGCCGGCGAAGCCGGTGAGCGTCGCGCTCCGGTCGTGGCCTGGCGAGGCCCACTCCTGCACCCGCTCGGTCGTGATCCCCCAGAGCATGATCGTCATCGGCTCCGTGATCGCCTCCGGGACGGCACCGAGCGCCGGCGGCGGCGTCCAGCGGCGCGCGGCCTCGAGGATCTCCTTGCGGCGGGCGACGATCGGCGGCCAGTAGCCCGGGCCGCGCGCCTCCGAGCCGGCGGCCCACGCGAGCCGCAGGTCGACGAGCGCGTCGAGCACCTCGTGCCGCTGGAGGTAGAAGACGTCCTCGGCGTCGTCGAGGAAGCGGTTGCGCGCGAGCAGGGCGCCGAACTCGCGCACCTTGTTCCAGAAGATCGTGTGGTACCAGTGCTCGACGTAGAAGTTGTGGCTCTCGACGTACGGGAAGACGGTGCGCGCGAGGCCCAGGTTCTGGTCGAACGCCGTCCTCGCCTCGTCGTCGGGGAGCAGCCCCCGGTACTCCTCGGTGATCCGGTCGCGCTCGGCGCGCACCTGCTCGAGCGGCCGCTCGATGTCCTCGCCGGCCTCGAGGCGCTCGACGTAGGCCGCGAGCGCCGCGAGCGGGACGGTCGGATCGTCGATCCACGAGCGGTGGTGGTGGTAGAAGCCGTTGCCGTTCGAGTAGTTGAACCACGGCTCCTTCGCGGCCCTCCACTCTGCGAGCCAGGTCGCGCCGGCCTCGCCCGCGGCGGCGAGCGCCTGCTCGAGCTGCGGCTCGCCGCCCGCCGACTGCACCGCGGCGGCGACCCCGAGCTCGATCGCGCGCGCGGCCAGGCGCTTCAGCTCCTCGTCCGGCCGGAAGAGCACGACGTCGATCCCGGAGACCATCTTCGCGATCGCCTGGTCGCCGATGTCCGGGAACTGCTGCTTGCACAGCTGGTAGAAGACGAGGTAGGCCGCGTACCCGAGGTTCAGGAACTCGAAGTGGTACTGCCAGATGCGGTCGACGCTCTCGAGCAGCCGGTTGTACGCGACGAGCAGGGTGTGGCTCGAGCCGACGCCGCGGCCCTCCGTCACGACGGCCATGTCCTCGAGCTCGGGCAGGTCGGGCACCTCGAGCGACTCGAGATCGCGGATCGCCTCCTCCACTTTCGCCTGCCAGCGCCCGTAGAGCTCGTCCCAGTTCTGGAAGTAGTGACCCGCTCGCGGCATGAACAGCTCGGCGCGGCGGCCGATCTCCGCCTCGTCCGTGACCGAGTTGGCGCTCATGTAGACCCAGCCGTAGAGCACGCGATGATCGATCCCGAGGGCGGGCGGAACGACGAAGATCCGCGAGTTCGCCTGTCCGAGGCACAGGTACGGCGAGTCGGCCGTGACGAAGTCGAACGGGAACATCGGCTCCGGGAAGTGCATGCCGTCGCGGAACCAGCCCCGAGCCTCCTCCGACGCGCGCCGCTCCTCGCTGAAGAGCGCGTAGTACGGGAACATCGACTCCCAGCCCTCGCAGCCCTCCGGCACCGGCACGTCGAACGGGCTCGAGAAGCCCCCGACCTCGCGCTCCGTCGCAGCCATCCGAAGAACCTCCTCGTCTCTTGGTGGACCTCGCCTACCGGCCGCAAGCTTCGGGCGGCGGGCCAGCGGGGTCAAGGCGCAATCCTCGCGTCTGTGAAAGGCCGCGCCTATCATCATGCCGTGGAGCTCCGGCAGCTGCGATCGTTCGTCGTCCTCGCCGAGGAGCTGCACTTCCGGCGTGCCGCCGAGCGGCTCCATCTCGCCCAGCCGAGCCTGAGCCAGCAGGTGCGGACGCTCGAGGCCGAGCTCGGCGTCCAGCTCTTCACGCGCAACCGCCGCGGCGCGGCGCTGACGCAGGCCGGCGCCGCGCTCCTGCCCGAGGCGCGCGAGGTGCTCGCGCGCGCCGACCGGGCGGCGGCGAAGGCGCGCGCCGTCGGGCTCGGGCAGCAGGGGCGCCTGCGGCTGAGCCTGACCCGCTCGCTGACGGGCGGGATCGCCGGCGCGATCGTCGACGCGTTTCGCACCCGCTACCCCGAGGTCGAGCTCGACCTCACGCTCGGCAGCACGATGCTCCACGTCGAGAAGCTCCACGCGGGCGACATCGACGTCGGCTTCGTGCGCCCGCCGCTCGAGGATCCCGCGCTCGAGGAGCTCGTGCTGGGACGCGAGCCGATGGTGTGCGTCCTCCCCGCCGGGCACCCGTTGACGAAGCAGAAGACCGTGCGCCCGGACGACATCCGCGAGGAACCGCTCGTCTGGTGGCCCGAGAGCCACGGCCCGGGGGCGTGGCGCGAGGTCCGCCGCGAGGTCTGCGGCGACCCGCCGTGGCCGGCGATCGCCCGCACCGAGCCGGAGGAGGAACGGATCGTCTCCGCCGTCGCGGAGGGCGCAGGGATCTCGTTCATCATGCTCGAGCGGTCGCGGAGCCTCACGATCCCGGGGGCGGTCTACCGGAGGTTCACGCCGCCCGAGCCCGCGATGGGCATCGCCATCGCCTGGCGGAAGGGCGACATCCTTCCGACGCTCGAGCGGCTGCGCGAGGTCGCCGCCGAGGTCGCGACGGTGGCCGGCTGACCACTCCGTCCTGGACTCTCGTCGTTCCGACTCGGATCATCTGTAGAGCGGAGTCGACGACGCCTGATTCCTCGTGGATTCACACGCGCCGAGCGGGACGAGGGCCGCACTCGCCGGCCCTCGTCCCGCGTGATCGCCTCGTGTCGCTCAGACCGCGACGCTCGACGACGCCGGCGGTCGCGTGTCGACCGCCGTGCTGCGGCGCGCCGGCCGCTCCAGCGTCATGTCGAGGAGGATCAGGAGCAGGTTCGCGCCGGCCGTGGCCCCGGCGATCGTCGTGACGAGCGCCATGAGCCCCTCGGTCGCGTGGAAGCCGAGGAAGGCGCCGGCGAGGCTGCCCGCCAGCGCCGCCACGAAGCCGGCCGTCTTCGTCGACGCCGACGCGTCACGCCGCACCCAGGCCCAGTAGATCCCGAGCCCGATCGGGACGCCGACCGAGAGGAGCGCGAGCAGCTCGTCGTCGAGCGGGACGCTCGGCATCGTCGTGACGACGACCAGCACGCCGAGGAGCCACCCGCCCAGGCCGAGCACGACCGGGTAGAGCGTGCGGAGCGTCGCGCTCGCCTTCCGTCCGAAGCACCCGCGGTGGTGCACCCGCCGCGCCATCCCGAGCAGCGACAGCACGGTCAGGAGCGCCAGGCCGACCATTGCGGCCGCGATGCCCTTCGCGAGCGTCGGGAGCGTCACGTCCGGCGTGAAGTCGACCTTCTGGGGCTCGTACAGCGAGTCGTCGACCCGACCGCTCGAGAGGAACGTGTTGACGAGGTGCGTGCCGGCCTCCGGCTGGTCGCTCCAGAACGAGCCCGAGTGCCCGAAACCCGGAAGCACGACCTGGTGGCCGTTCGGCAGGTACGGCAGGAGCTCCTTGCGCGCGTTCTGCGGCGGGGTCGAGAAGTCGAGCGCCCCGCCGATCAGGAGGGTCTCCACCTTCGACGTCCGCATCCGGCTGTACCGCGTTCTCGTCCGGCGCGGCCGGCCAGGCGTCGGCCAGGCGGCCGCCGCCCCAGGCGAACGCCGTTCCGGCGTAGCCGAGGCCCGAGCCGCCCTTCTGCTTGCCGTCGGCGAAGTAGTCCGCCGCCGCCCGGGCGTCGGGCCTCGCGGCCGACGCGTACTGGCCCCAGACGAACGGCATCGGAGCGAGCTTTGCGACGAGCGACTGGAGCCAGAGCCCGCTCGCGTCGCCCTCGGCCACGGAGAGCCACGAGTCGATCGCGGTCGGCCCGTTCATCGGCGCCATCTCCGAGGTCGTCTCCATCAGCCCGTAGAACGTGAAGATCCGGACGCTGCTCGCCTCGATCGGCAGGAAGAGCCAGCGGTCGGGCATGTTCGCGGCCGTCCGCCGCATCGAGGCGGCGAGGTCGTCGGTCCGCGTGCCACAGCTCTCGTCCTTCGCGCAGAGAGCCGCGTAGCGTCCCAGCTGCTCGTCGGTCGTCTTCCGATCCCAGAGGAAATGCCCGGGCGGGTTCACGCCGATCATCACCGAGCGGTGGATGCGCTTGGGGAACCGCGAGGCATAGATCATCGCCGTGCGTGTCCCCGCGCTCTCGCTCAGGAGGTCGATGCGGTCGTAGCCGAGCGCCTTGCGCGCGGCCTCCATGTCGTCGACCTGCTGCGCGAGGCCGTAGCGGGTGAGGTCGAAGCCCTCCTCGGTGAGCCTCGCCGCGCAGGCACGGAAGCCGGCCTCGTACGCGCGGAAGGACTTCTCGCCGAGGAAGTCGGTCGAGTGCTTCATGGCCGAGTCGACCTCGGGGCAGTCGAGCCGGACGGAGCCGTCGACGCCGCGGTAGCCGACGAGCACGACGTCGCGATCGGCGGCGTAGCGGCTCGCCTTGGAGAACTGCATGTTCGTGATGCCGGGGCCGCCCTCGAGGCGGAACACCGGCTCCTTCGGATGCTGCGAGAGCGCCCGGATGCGGGTCACGGGCAGCGCGATCAGCCGTGACTGCGGGTCGGCCGGGTTCTCGGAAACAACGAGCGTGCCGCAGTCGGCGCCGTAGCCGCCGTCCTCGGTGGCGTAGGTACACGGCTCGAGGACGAGGTCGCCGGCCTGCGCCCCCTTCGGGACGGAGACCCGGTCGTCGGGCGCGAAGCGGAGGTACGCGAGTCCCGCGATCGTCAGCCCGATGAGGACGAGAGCGACGATGCGGGCGGGGGTCAGGGCTCGTGTCGTGGGGGGTTTCATGGTGGTCCTTTCCTGGTCGGGTCGATGTCCCGACGCTACGAGGCGGCCGGCGCCGCGACGTCGTCGGCAGGCCCGATTCGCTCTCGCACCGGCCGACGATTCCGTGTCCTCCTCGAGTAGGAGCGGCACGGAAGAAGCCCCCGGCCCGACCGAGGTCGGGCCGGGGGCCTGGGGGAGCTCCGTCTACGCGGAGGTGGTCGCCGGGGCCGCGTCCGTCGCGGACTCCGGCTCGCCGGCCTCGAGCCGCGGCAGCCACTCGAGCCACTGCGGCAGGTACCAGTTCCAGTCGCCCAGCAGCTTCATGGACGCCGGCAGGAGCACGGCGCGGACGATCGTCGCGTCGATCAGGATCGCCGCCGCGAGCCCGACGCCGAACTGCTTGAAGAACAGCATCGAGAGCGTGGCGAAGATGGAGAACACGAAGACCATCACGATCGCCGCGCTGGTCACGACGCCTGCGGTGCGCTTGATCCCGTGCGAGATCGCGTCGTCCATGCTCTCGCCCTTGTCGTACAGCTCCCTGATCCGGCCGAGGACGAGGACGTGGTAGTCCATCGAGAGGCCGAACAGGATCACGAACAGCAGGAGCGGGACCACCGGCTCGATCCCCGAGGTGGAGGTGAAGCCGAGCAGCCCCTTGCCGACGCCGTGCTGGAAGACGATCACCAGCACGCCGTACGCCGCGGCGACGGAGAGCAGGTTGAGCACGATCGCCTTGGCCGCCACGACGATCGAGCGGAACGCGACGAGCATCAGCGCGAACGCGAACAGCAGCACGAACACGACGACCGGCGGCAGGTTCGACTTCATCTCGTCGGAGCCGTCCTGCCACTGCGCCGCGAGCCCGGTGACGCCGGCCTCGACGTTCGGGAGCCCGCCGACCGTCTCGGGGACGATCTGGTCGCGGAGCACCTGAAGCGCAGCCACCGCTTCGCGGTCGGTCGTCTTGCCGTCGATCGGGATCGAGACGTTCGCCACGGTCCCCTTCGCGTTGACGTCGACCGTGATCGGCTCGTGCATGCGGCCGCTGGCGAGTGCCCGCTGCTCGAGCTGCCGGATGGCCTCCCGGACGGTCGGCGCGTTCACGTTCGGCGCCTGGACGACGACGTTCGCGGGCAACGCCGTGCCCGGGAACGCCTGCTGCATCTTGGTGTACGCCTGCACGACGGGGAGCGACTGCGGGAACGTGTCGGGCCCCGGCGTGGCCATGCGGAGCTGGAGCGCCGGCGCGGCGAGGGCGAGCAGCAACCCGCCTGCGACGAGGGTCGACACGAGCGGCCGCCGCAGCACGCGGTCGACGATCGCGCCCCAGATCCGGCCTTCGCCGTTGCTCTGCCGGAGCCGACCGACGAACGGGACGCGCGCCCGGTCGACCCGGTCACCGAGCCTCGACAGAAGCGCCGGCAGCACGGTGAGCGAGCCCAGCATCGCGATCGCGACGACCGTGATCGCCGCGACGCCCAGCGAGGCGAAGATCTGGTCGCCGGTGAGGAACATCCCTGCCATCGCGACCATCACGGTCAGGCCGGAGATGAGCACCGAGCGGCCGGACGTCGCCGCAGCGGCCTCGAGAGCGGCCTGCTCGCTCCGCCCGGCGGCCCGCTCCTCGCGCTCCCGCTTCAAGTAGAACATCGAGTAGTCGACGCCGACGGCGAGGCCGATGAGGAGCACCAGCGCAGGCGCCTGCATCGCCACCGGGAAGATCGCGCTGGGCAGCGCGATGAGCCCGAACGTCGCGAACACGGCGGTCAGGGCCAGGAGCAGTGGGATGCCCGCGGCCACCAGGGCTCCGAACGCGACGACGAGGATGATCAGCGTGATCGGCAGGGAGAGCATCCCGGCCTTCTCGAGGTCGTCGCCGTAGGCCGTCACGAGCGCATCGACCTTGCTCGCGTCGCCGAACTCGCCGACGAAGACCGCCGGATGAGCTGCCTGGAGGTCGTCGACGGTGTCGAGGACCGGGCCGATCTTGTCGATCGCCTTGTCGGGGTCGCCGCGGATCTCGAACTCGACGAGGGCCGCGTGCCCGCCCGGCGCGATCTGGCCGGTGTCGCCCGGATCGAGCGGCGACCGCACGTTCTGGACGTCGTTCAGCTTCGAGAGCCTCGTCACGACGTCCGTGATCGCCGCCTCGAAGGCGGGATCGGTCGTGCGGAGCGTCCTGCTCTGGACGAGGACGCTCTCGCCGGCGGGCTGCTCGAACCCGGCGTCGAGGATCCTGTCCATGCGGCCGGACTCACCCGGCCCCGCTGCGTTCGCGTCGATGCTCTTCGTGCCGACCGCCCCGCCGAGGGCGAAGGCGACGAGGACGAAGGCGAGCCAGCCGAACGTGGCGGTCTTCCAGTGCGCCGCGCTCCAGCGACCCATGCGGGCTGCGAGGTTGCCTCGGCCAGTGTGGTGATCGTCGTGCTTGGTGCGGAACATCGTCGGTCCCTCCTTCGAAGTCGTCTCGTGCGTGCGTGGTCGGTGATCCCCTAGGCCGCGTAGGCGAAGGGGTGGTAGAAGGCATCGAGGGCCCGGTCGGGCGCGACCGCGAGCTGGAAGCGGTCGCCGGCACGGGCGTCCTCGACGGACACGGTCACGGCGTTCTCGTCCGGGTGCCAGAGCAACAGGACGTGGACGCCGTCGTTGGAGCGGGCGGCGAGCTCACGGGTGTGGGTGGACGCACGGGTCATGGCTCCTCCTTCTTGCTCCGAGATGGGCGGGCGGCCGGTCGTCAATCCCGTCGGATCGCCTGCCGTTCGTGACCGAATCTCCATGCCACGAAGCTAGGGCGGTGCCGGCCCGATGACCTCGTCGTGAGGCCGCATTCGTGCTCGTCCCGGACGACGATTCGGCCTCCTACTCGAGTAGGAGGCGGCCCGCCCGCGCAAAGCGCGACGGGTGATCCACGCCACAGCGCCAAGCTCGATCGCTGCCAGAGCCGCGCATGCCGCGAGCATCGGCACGAGCGAGCGCGGCTCCGGGGCTGAATCCCGACCCAGCTCCTCCTCGCGCCGGCGCGGTGCCCCGATCGCTCCCTCGGTCAGCGGAAACGCGACGCTCACCTGATCCTCCTCGACTGTCGAGTGCTGCCATCTGGTCGGGTCGTGAATGACGAAGCCCAATCTGGCTCCGACCCGGGCCCACTCGCATCGGGGGCGACCCCAGACACGACCCCAGACATGCGTCGCGGCGGCAATTTCGACGGGTAGACCGACCGGCCGGCTTCTCCTACGATCGACCGGTGAGCGCGGCCGGGCGAACGCCTTCGCGATCGCTGTTCGAGCGCGAGGGGGAGCTGGCGGTCCTCCACGCTGCGCTAACCGCAGCTGCGTCGGGTGACGGCCGACTGGTCGTCATCGAGGGGGGCATCGGAATCGGCAAGACACGTCTGCTCAGGGAGGCGCAGACGCTCGCCGCCGACATGGGTCTGCGGAGCCTGCACGCGCGCGGAGGCGAGCTCGAGCGCGACTTCGCCTTCGGAGCCGTGCGTCAGCTCTTCGAGCCCGTTCTCGCTGAGGCATCGCCCGTCGCCCGCGAGCAGCTGCTCTCCGGAGCCGCCGCCCTCGCGGAGCCGGTCTTCGTCGCACCGCAGCTCGGCGAGCGAACGGAGGGCCTGACGGATGCGTCCTTCATCGTCCTCCACGGGCTCTACTGGTTGGCGGCAAACCTCGCGTTCGAACGGCCGACCGTCCTCGGGCTGGACGACATCCACTGGTTCGACGCTCCATCTCTTCGGTGGCTCGCATATCTCGCCCGCCGGATCGACGGCCTGCCGCTCGTCATCGTCGCGACGGCCCGCACCGAACGCGCAGCGGCTGAGTCGCCACCGCTCGCCGAGCTGATCGCCGACCCCCAGGCTGACGTGCTCCGCCCCACGGCACTCGGCCATGCGTCGACCCTGGCCCTCGCGTCCGAGCTCTTCGGCCTGGAGCCCGACGAGTCGTTCGGCGTCGCGCTCGACCAGGCGACCGGCGGTAACCCCCTCTTCGTCCGGGCGCTGCTGGATGCGATCCTCCACGAGGCGATCCCGCCAACCGCGGAACAGGCGGTCAGGCTCCACGACCTTGCTGCCGAGGGCGTGAACCGCCTTGTCGGCCTCAGGCTTGCACGCCTCCCCGCCGACGCCACGCGCCTGGGACGAGCAATCGCCATCCTGGGCGACGAGGCTGACATCTCCCGCGCCGCCGAGCTTGCGCAGATCGAGCCGGACCTACTCCACGGGGCGGTGGAGGCGCTGGCCGGATCGGGCTTGGTTGCGCCCGAAGCGTCCTTGGAGTTCTCGCACCCCATCGTCCGAAGCGCCGTTCTCGACGGTCTCGGGGCGGTCGAGCGCGCTCGTTTGCACCGAGAGGCGGCAGAGATCCTGTTCGGGACGGGCGCCCATCCAGAGCTCGTCGGAGCGCATCTTCTGCACGTTCCGCGTGGCGCGGATCCGTTCGTCGTCGAGGCTCTTCGTGACGCCGCCTCGAGCGCTCTGGGACAGGGTGCGACGGATTCGGCGATCGCGTACCTCACGCGCGCGCTCGAGGAGCAGGCGGAGACTCGCCTGCACCTGGACGTGCTCGTCGAGCTCGGGATAGCGGAACGGCGCACGAGAGGAGAAGCGGCGGTCGAGCATCTCGGTAGAGCGCTTGCCTCGGTCGACGAACCCAAGCACCGCGGCGAGCTCGCACTCGAGTACGCACGCGCTCTGTTCTTCTCGGGTCGAACGCGTGAAGCGATCGCAGCTCTCGCGGATGCCCTCGAGCGGGTACCTCGGGAGGAGTTTCCGGACCTGGCGGAACGACTCGAGGCCGAGCTGATCGGAGCCGCCTGGTGGGAGCCGGACACCTACCCGATCGCGGCCTCGCGTCTCGCCAACGTGCAGACGAGCTCGCTTCAGGGCGGATTGGGCACCGACCTGCTGCTCGCCGGTCTCTCGACGTACGAGTGCCGTCTCGCTCGGGACCGGCCGAGAGCCGTCGAACTCGCTCGGAACGCGCTCGCCTCGGGAACCCTCGAGAACGCAGGCGCCGCGGCGTTCGCGTACGCCGCCACGACATTCCTGTTCGCGGGCGAGTTTGCCGCCGCTCGTGCCCACTTCTCGCGAGCAGCCGGCGCGGCTCGCCGGCGTGGAGACGTCATTCACCTTGCCGCACTCTCACTTCTCTGGCATGGACGGACCCTCGCGTTCCAGGGCGACCTCGCCTCGGCTGCCACCGATCTCCGCGAAGCGCTCGATCTCGCCGATCAGCACCGGGTCGAGCTCGCGCGGCCGTACATCGTCGGCTTCCTCGGCGACGTCTTGCGCGAGCAGGGCCAACTCGACGCCGCGACTGAGCTCGTCGACGGCGCGGAACTCGGCGAGTCGCTGCCCAGAAACACCCACTTCATGTTCTTCCGGCTCTCCCGCGCGCGCCTGCGTCTTGCGACCGGTTCCCTCGATCAGGCGCTCCAGGAGGCGATCGACATCGGTGAGACGGTAACCACGGTTCCTTCGGACAACCCCGCATTCGTTCCGTGGCGGGCGGTTGCGGTCGAGGCGCTGCAACGGCTCGGCCGCGTCGACGAGGCCGTGGAGCTCGCCGAGGAGGAGCTCGCGCTCGCACGCGGCTGGGGCGCTGCGTACGCGATCGGAGCTGCGCTCCGGGGCGTCGCCAGGGCCGAGCCGGAGAAGGCCGAACAGCATCTACGCGAGGCGATCGTCGTGCTCTCGGACTCCGGGGCGCGCCTCGAGCACGCGCACGCGCTCGTCGACCTCGGTGCAACGATACGGCGCGCGAACCGCCGGAAGGAAGCGCGTGAGCCGCTCCGTCGAGGGGTCGACCTCGCCCACACATTGGGCGCTGTTGCCCTCGCGCAGCGTGGAAACGACGAGATCGCCGCCACCGGTTCCAGACCACGCAAGCAGCTCCTGACCGGACTGGACGCATTGACTGCAAGCGAACGGCGCGTCGCCCAGCTCGCAGCCGATGGTCTGACGAACAGAGACATCGCCCAGGCCCTGTTCGTCACCGTCAAGACCGTCGAGCTCCACCTGAGCAGCACGTACCGGAAGCTCGACATCCACTCTCGGAGCGAGCTCGCGACCGCGCTCGTGAGCCGACGAGCCCGGTAGGAAACCGACGTTCCGACGATCCCGCCTCCTACCCGGGGAGGAGGCGAGGGGCGCGAGCCTGAAGTACGTTCAGCCCGTGAAGCGGCTCGGAGACCTCGCGCGCAGGTACGGGTTCGACGTCGTGATCGTGCTCCTGGCGGTCGCGGCCGTGCTCGAGCTCGTGCTCAGGCAGGACGACCGGAAGCGCACCGGAGACCACCCTGTGGTTCTGCATCCCGGCGATCGTGATCGCCGTGCTCACGCTGCTCGCACGCCGGCGCTATCCCTTCGGCGCTCCGGCGGCGTTCTGGCTGCTCGGGGCATCGCTCTCGTTCGTCGACGGGCAGCTGGTCCCGTTCATGTTCGGCGTCTACCTCGCCGGCATGGGGGCGGCATTCCTGCTCGGGAACGTGCGCGACCCCGTGCTGGCGCGCGTCGGCCTCGTGGTGGTGCTCGGGAGCGCGGCGACGATCATCTACAACCTGCCCGACCACAAGCCGGGCCAGCTGCTCTTCATCCCGCTCCTGTTCGGGATCGCGTGGCTCGCCGGCTTCGCGCTGCACACGCGGACCGAGCAGGCCGATGCGGCGGAAGCACGGGCAGCTCAGGCGGAGCGCGAGCGCGAGTCGGCGGCCCGGCTCGCGGTCGCCGAGGAGCGGACGAGAATCGCCCGCGAGCTCCACGACATCGTCGCGCATGCGGTCAGCGTCATGGTGCTCCAGGTCGGCGCCGTCCGCCACAAGCTCCCGGACGAGCTCGCCGACGACGCGGATGCGCTCCGCGGCGTCGAGCAGACGGGCCGTGCCGCGCTCGCCGAGATGCGCCGCCTCCTGGGGGCCATGAGAAGCGACGGCGACGACCTCGAGCTCGCGCCCCAGCCCGGCCTCGACGGCCTCGAGTCGCTTGCGAAGGAGGTCGAGCGCGCCGGGCTGCCCGTCAGGCTCCACGTCGAGGGCGAGCCCGTCCGGCTCCCCCGGGCGATCGACCTCTCCGCGTACCGCATCGTCCAGGAGGGGCTGACGAACGCCCTCAAGCATGCGCGCGCGAGCCACGCCGACGTGACCCTCCGCTACGAGCCGGACGAGGTGCGGATCGAGGTGCGCGACGATGGCAAGGGCGACTCGCGAGGCAACGCCGGCTACGGCCTCGTCGGCATCCGCGAGCGCGTCAAGATCTACGGCGGTGAGATGACGGCGGAAACGGCGACCGGCGGGGGCTTCGTCCTCAGCACGCGACTTCCGATCGGCAGGGATCGGCCGTGACGATTCGCGTGCTCGTTGCCGACGACCAGTCGATGGTGCGCGCCGGATTTCGGATGCTGCTCGCCGGCGAGGAGGACATCGAGGTCGTCGCCGAGGCGAGCAACGGCCTCGAGGCGGTCGAGAAGGCCGCCCGCTACCAGCCGACGGTCGTCCTGATGGACATCCGCATGCCCGAGCTCGACGGGCTCGAGGCGACGCGGCGCATCCTCGCCGCCGACGGTACGGCCCGGATCCTGATCCTGACCACGTTCGACCTCGACGAGTACGTCTACGAGGCGCTCCGCGCGGGCGCCAGCGGGTTCGTGCTGAAGGACGAGCCGCCCGAGCAGCTCCTCGACGCGATCCGCACCGTCGCCGGCGGGCAGGCGCTCCTCTCCCCCGCCGTGACGAAGCGGGTGATCGAGAAGTTCACGCGCATCCCCCATCGCGCGCCGCCGAGGGCGCTCGAGGACCTGACCGAGCGCGAGCTGGACGTCTTTCGCCTGATCGCGCGCGGCCTCTCGAACGCCGAGATCGGGCAGGAGCTCTTCATCAGCGAGACGACCGTGAAGACACACATCACGCACATCCTCCAGAAGCTCGATCTCCGCGACCGCGTCCAGGCCGTCGTGCTCGCGTACGAGACGGGGCTCTTCGACTCGGACGCGCGGCCAAAGGGCGGTGCCGACGGGAGCCCCACCGACTGACGGCGTCGCCCGCCGTCGCAACCGCCGCCCTCGCCGTAACGGGGCGCCACCGGCTCGTGGCGCTCGTCACCGCTGGCGGCTGAGCCGCCAGGCGACACGCGGGTCGAGGCGGGGGCCGCTGTGGAGGAGGCCTTGGGCGTAGACACGGCCCGCGAAGCGGACGAGCGCGTAGATCGAGCCGACGACGAGCACGATCGCGAGCGCGTGCTGCCAGAGCGGCACGCCGACGAGCGCGCTGCGGGCGGGCAGCACGAGCGGCGCGGTGAGCGGGAAGACCGTCAACAGGCTCGCGAGCACGCTGTCCGCGTTGCCGGCGACGACGATGTAGCCGGCGAAGTAGGCGGCGAGGAGGGTGTACGTCACGGGCTGTGCTGCCGTCTCGGCGTTCTGCTGTCTGGACGCGAGCGCGCCGGCCGCGGCGTAGGCCACCGCGTAGAGCGCGAACCCGAGCGCGAACCAGGGGATGACGAGCGCGACGCTGGCACCGAGCCCGGCCGGTGCGTCGAAGGCCCCGGCGGCGAGGAGAACTGCGGTGAGGCCCGCGACGAGCGCGAGCTGGGCCAGCCCGAGCAGCCCGATCCCGATCACCTTGCCGGCGAGCAGGTCGCGCGGCTGCACCGTCGACATGATCAGCTCGACGACGCGGTTGTTCTTCTCCTCGACGACGCCGTTGACGACCCACTGGCCGTAGACCGCAAGGGACGTGAGCAGGAGCAGCGAGCCGACGTACGCGACCAGGACCTCGGCGTCGGTGGCGCCCGCGTCCGGAGGATGGAGCGTGGCCGTCGTCAGCTCCGGGGCCGGCGGCAGGTGCTGCCGGAGCGCGCGTACCGCGGTGTCCGCGACCGCCGCCGCTTTCGGATCGACGTTCGAGCGGAAGACGAGCCGGTCGGCGGACAGGAGCAGCAGCGCGTCGATCTTCTCCGCCTCGAGCTCCCGCCGCCCCGCTGCCCGCGACGCGACAACGTGCAGCTCCACCTTCGCGTCGTCGAACGGGCGTGCCGCGCGTTGGAGGGCGGCGTCGAGGCCCGCCGGTGCCGGAGCCGTCACGGCGACGCGGTAGGTCGGCGTCTTCGACAGCGCGCCCTCGAGGGCGGTCGATCCGCCCACGAGCAGGAGCATGACGATGGTCGAGGCGATGAACACCTTGCTGCGCAGGCGCTCGCGGATCTCGCGCCGCGCGACGAGCGCGATGACGCGCCGGCCGCTCATGGCGCCACCAGCTCCAGGAAGAGCTCCGCGAGCGACGGCGGCCCGTAGTCGAACGCGACCACCCGCGCCGACCGCTCGGCGGCGGCGAGCACATCTGACGGGTCGACTTCGCGACCCGTCAGCAGGCGCAGGTCGCCGTCGCGGCGCTCGACGAGCTCGACGCCGTCGACGTCCGGAAGCCAGTCCGGCGGCGCCCCCTCCAGCTTGAGCTGGATCCGGCGCTGCCGCGAGGCGCGTCTCAGGTCGTCGACGTCTCCGGTCGCGACGATCCGGCCGTGGTCGACGATCGCAACCTCCTCGCAGATGTGTTCGACGAGGTCGAGCTGATGGCTGGAGAAGAGGACCGCAGCGCCTCGCGCGGCCTCGCCGCGGAGCACCTCGGCGAGCGTCCGCACCGCGACCGGGTCGAGCCCGGCGAACGGCTCGTCCAGCACGAGCAGCTCCGGCTCGTGCAGCAGCGCAACCGCGAGCTGCGCGCGCTGCTGGTTGCCGTGCGACAGCTCCTCCACCTTCGAGCCGGCGCGGTCGCCGAGCCCGAGCCGGTCGAGCCAGTCGGAGACCGCGGCACGTGCCACCGGGGCGGTCAGCCCGTGCAGGCGCGCGAAGTACTCGAGCTGGTCGCCGACGGGCATTCGGGGATAGAGGCCCCGCTCCTCGGGCATGTACCCGAAGCGCAGCCGCTCCGGCAGCCCGACAGGACGGCCGTCCCAGAGCACCCTGCCGGCGTCGAGCTGGACGAGCCCGAAGACCGCGCGCATCGCGGTCGTCTTCCCGGCGCCGTTCGGCCCGAGGAATCCGAGCATCCGCCCGCGCGCGACCGTGAACGAGCATTCGTCGAGCGCCTGCACCGACCCGTAGCGCTTGCTCATCCCGCGAAGACCGAGCCCGTCCGGGTCGGGCATCCGCGAGGCGAGCCCCGCGGACCGGGAGTGAGCGCCCGCGACGCCGGGGGGCGTCGGGAGCGGCTGCAACGTCGGACGCGCCTCCTTCGTCAGCACGTCGGCGGGCACGACGATCTACCTCCTTCGGAGCACCTCCATCATCCCCCGGCGTGACGCACGGCTCATCGGGGAGCGCGCTGAACCCCGCTCGCGGACAACTACCGATCCGACCCCGCTCGCTCGATGACGATCGGCCTCGCGCCGAGGCACTGTGGGATGAAGTTGGCAACGATGTAGTCCCAGGCCGCCTTGGCCTCCCCGAGAGTGAAGATCGGCTCACCCTGGAGATAGAGCCAGTTCGGGATCACGGTCCAGTCCCACCAGCTCTTCTCGCGCGTGGAGACCATGATCCGGTCGACGCCGTCGACGTGGCAGAGGCCGAAGTAGTGGCCGAGCTCGTGGATGGGGACGTACTTCCAGAAGTGGTCGGGCTTGTTGTCGATGTACGTCACCCCCGATGCATCCCTGCCGCTGAGGCCGCAGTTGCTCGTGCGCAGGTTCGAAGCCAGGCCGCGGAGCGTGTCCGTGTAGCGGAAGATCCCGACCGCGACCGGATTGCAGAGCTCGGCGGTCGCCGTAGCGTCGTCGACCGTCTTGTCGGTGCGTCCGATGACCTCGATGAGGAAGGACTCCAGCGAGGCGCTCGCCTGGTTCGTGTCGAAGCCGTTGTGGCGGATATGGCCGGCTCGGGTCACCTCGATGTTCTGCTTCGTCCAGCTGAGGATCAGCCCGAGCTCTCTCCCCTTCTCCTCGGCGGTCCTGAGCTTGTCGTCCAGGACCCCGTCCCGCATCGCGAGTACTAGGAACTCCGGGCCACCTGCACCCCGTGTCGAGAGGTACTCGTCGAGCTCGTCCTCGGAGATCGGGTTGTCGAACTCACCGCCGCCGCCACCACCCACGACCGTCTCCTTCTTCAGCGTCTTGTAGCGCTTCCGGTTCCAGAAGCCCTCCGCGAACTCGAACCCACACAGCTCCCGCAGGTTGATCGCGCCGCCCTCGTGCAGGACGACGAGGTTCGGCACGCCGGGCTCGTCCGGCGAGTCGGTCTCGGAGTCGAGCATCGTCCGGAAGCTCGTGGCCGTGAGCCGCAGCCCGAAGTTCCCGTGGTCGAGGCGGATGGCGTCCTTGATCTGCTGGAGCGCGTCACCGTCGTACTTGTCCTCGAGCAGGTCGCGAACGTAGTTCCGCAGCCGGTAGTCGTCGATCTCCTCGGTGATGTAGTCGATCGTGTCGCCGAGGAAGAGGATGCGCAGGAGCCGGACGACGCCGAGAACGATGCCGAGGCCGATCTTGATCAGTCCATCCAGGATGCGGCGCCAGTCGAGCGTGAAGATGCCGACGAGCACGTCCCAGAGCCCGGTCAGGACGTCGGAGACGATGTCGATCACCGTCGCGACGATCTTGCAGACCTCCCGGACGACCCACTTCCCGACCTTGACGATCACCCAGCGGATCACCTTCACGAAGTAGGTCACGAACCAGCAGACCCAGCCACGCGGGTCGTACCAGGGGTAGTCCTTGCATTTCTTCTCCTGGCGCTCCTCCCACTCCTCGATCGGCTTCGAGACCTCCTCCTCGACCCACTCGGTCATCTGTGTGCAGACGAGCGCCATCGGCTCCTCCAGTCGAGGGCGGAGAGACCCGAAGGCCTCTCCGCCAGCGTCGGGATCAGTCGCAGACGATGCGGCAGACCCAGCGGATGTGGATGTGGACCACCGGCCAGCACACACGCAGCGGCCAGATGCCGACGCAGACCCAGTGGATATGGGTCTCGAACTGCGGCCAGCACACGAGCCGGCAGATGGGCCACGGCCAGGGCCAGTCGAGGAAGGGATTCCTCAGCCCCTCCACCGTGATCTCGTCGAGCGGCCCGAGGAGTCGGCGCTCGTTCAGCACTCCGAGTGGATCGCGCGCGAACGCGTGCGCCATCTGCTCGTCGCCACCGACCTCCTCGATGAACCGGTCCAGCGCCTTCCGACGGGTTTCGATCAGCTGGTCGAAGAACCGACCAGCCGCCTCGGGGTCGGTGTACGTCTCCTGGAGGTGCGCACGTGCTTCCTCGTCGGAGATCAGCTCGATCTCTCGTCCCTTTTGCTCTGCCATCGAAGCTTCCTTTCATGCGGCGTGGATGCAAGAGCGCATGCCGCAGAAGCAGCGAGAGGCGGCGAGCGAGCGGTCCTCATCCGTGCCGGAACCTCCGCCCGACCCACCAGAGCCACAGATCGGCAGTTGCGAGCCCGGCGAGCTTGCCGACGAGGGCCGCGCCGAGGGTCAGCAACCCTGCCAGCGCGGCATCCGGCCAGAGAGCGAGTCGAGCGTCGAGGGCGATCAACCACCAGGCGACGACACCGGCGCCGGCGGCGAGCAGCGCCACGCTCCCCGTCCCGCAACCGCAGGCCTTCGCCGCCCGCTCGAGTCGCGCCTCGAGCCGCGCGCGGTCGGGAGAATCGGTGCGTGCGACGACCGTACGTAGACGAGAGCCCGGTCCGCCCGCGCTCCGGCGGTCACGACGAGACGTCCAAGCCGCAGCAACGACGAGCCCGTACCACCCAGGTGCTCCCTTCGTTGCGCTTCAACTCACGATCCCACCCCTATCGGCGGCTGTCAACTGCCGGCGGGCAGGAAGACCCGCGCAGGTGCCGGGAGGCTCAGTCGCCGGGCTCGTGCGGTGCGAGGAACGTGGACGCTGCAGCGTCCCCCGCGGCGAAGCTCTTCTCCGCGAGCCAGCCGCCGTCCACCGTGAGGGCGATCCCGCTCACGTAGGCGGACTGGTCGCTTGCGAGGTAGAGCGCCGCGTCCGCCACGTCGGCGGCGATCCCCACGCGGCCCTGCGGCACCACGGTGCGCAACCCCTCCTCGAATGCGTCGTCCGTGAAGTACTGCTCGGTCAGCGGTGTCCGGATCACGCCGGGGCAGATCGCGTTGACGCGGATGCCGGCCGGACCGAGGTCACGGGCGAGGCTCTTCGTCAGGCCCACGACTCCGTGCTTCGACGCCGTGTAGGCCGGGCGCCTGGCAAGACCGATCAGGCCCCCGACCGACGAGATGTTCACGATCACGCCGCCGCCCCCATCGCGCATCCGCCGGGCGGCGGCCTGGCAGCAGTAGAACGTGCCGCTCAGGTTGACGGCGATCACGTTCTCCCATTCCTCGCTCGCCATCGTGTACACGTCGCCGATCTCCCGGACGCCGGCACTGTTGACGAGGACGTCGATCCGTCCCTCCGCCGCGACGACGTGCTCGACCGCACGCTCGACGTCCGCGGGTGTGCGCACGTCGCCGTGGACCGCGACGTCGCCCGTGCGGTCGAAGCCGGTCACGCGCGCGCCCTCCGCCGCAAAGCGCTCGGCGATCTCGCGGCCGATGCCGCTCGCAGCCCCTGTCACCAGTACCACTCGATCCCCGAGCAACGCTCCCTCCTCCCGAAGTACGTTAACCGCATGAGCACGTGGGCGATCACCGGGCCGCGTCATGCGGGGATCACGGTCTCCGACCTCGACCGCTCGCTCGGGTTCTACCGTGACCTGCTCGGCCTCGAGCTCCTGTGGCGACGGCTCTACGAGGAACCCGAGATCACCCGCATCGTCGGCGTGCCCGAGGCGACGGGCCTCGAGATCGCGATGCTTCGTGTTCCCGGAAGCGACGTCGACGTCGAGCTGATCGAGTACCGGGGCTGCGAGCGGCACTCTGCGAGCTCGCGGCCGTGCGACTACGGCGCCGGCCACTTCTGCGTGTTCGTCACCGGTATCGACGCGCTCTACGACGACCTCCGGAGCCGCGGCGTCTC
Source organism: uncultured Actinomycetes bacterium (assembly GCA_963786055.1). Classification (GTDB taxonomy): domain Bacteria; phylum Actinomycetota; class Thermoleophilia; order Gaiellales; family Gaiellaceae; genus Gaiella. The sequence goes on from CAWAXS010000033.1 coordinate 29,716, forward strand.
GTTCCGCTCGGATGGGCCCGTGGAGATGACGGCCGGTGCCAACGCGGGTGGAAAGAGCCTGTACGCGCTCGACCCCGACGGATACGTGTTCGAGCTCCACGAGCGGCCGCCGCAATGAGCGTCGACGCACGGCCGGCGGACCGGCCACCGCTGCTCGAGCAGTACCGGCGCATGGCGCTCATCCGCCGCTTCGAGGATCGCGCCGCGGAGCTGTTCCAGCAGGGGATCATCTTCGGAACGGCGCACAGCTGCGTCGGCCAGGAGGCGATCGCCGTCGGCGCCGCAGGCGTGATGCGGGAGACGGACTACCTCGTCGGCCACCATCGCTCGCACGGTCATCTCATCGCCGCGGGCGCGGACCTCCGCCGGATGATGGCGGAGATGTTCGGGAAGCGGACCGGCTACTGCGCGGGGCTCGGGGGCTCGATGCACATCGCGGATCTCTCCCTGGACATCCTCGGCTGCAACGGGATCGTCGGTGCAGGGATCCCGCACGCGTGCGGCGCCGCGCTGACCGCGAAGCTCCGCGGCACCGGGCAGGTCGCAGTCGCGTTCTTCGGCGACGGCGCCGCCGGGCAGGGAGCCGCCCACGAAGGGATGAACCTCGCGGCGACGTGGGGCCTTCCCGTGGTGTTCGTCTGCGAGAACAACCAGTTCGCGCTCTCCGCCGACTGGAGGACGCAGCGGGCGGTCGAGGACCTGGCCGACCGTGCCGCCGGGTACGGCATGCACGGGGAGGTCATCGACGGGAACGACGTGCTCGCCGTCGAGGACGGTGTCGCGGCAGCGCTCGAGCGTGCGCGGCGGGGCGACGGCCCGTCGTTCCTCGAGATGAAGACCTTCAGGCGGATGCAGCACTCGATGCGCGCGAACCTCCCCGACGTCCGGGACGCCGACACTCGTCGCGGAATGGGAGGCGAAGGATCCGCTGCCACGCCTCGAGCGGCTGCTGCGCGAGCGGGGCGAGCTCGACGACACGCGCGTGGAGGCCGTCCTGGCGGAGGTCGCACGCGATGTCGAGCATGCGATCGAGACGGCTCTGGCCGACCCGGACGCGAGTGCCGACGACCTCGTGCCGGCCACACGGGGCCCGATGCGAAGCTACGTCGAGCCCGACGTCGACACCGGTCGCACGCTCGGATTCGTCGCTGCCGTGCGCGAGGCGCTCGAGCTCGAGCTCGAAGCCGACGATCGCGTGATCGTGATGGGCGAGGACATCGGCAGGGTCGGCGGGCTGTTTCGCGCGACCGAGGGGCTCTACGAGCGCTTCGGCCCGGAGCGGATACGCGACACGCCTCTCACCGAGAGCGGCTTCGTCGGGTGCGGGATCGGTGCGGCGTTGACCGGGCTGCGACCGGTCGTCGAGCTCCAGTTCTCGGACTTCGCGGCCGTCGCCTTCGACCAGATCGTCAACCAGGCGGCGAAGCTCCGGTTCATGATGGGCGGGACGCCAAGCATTCCCCTCGTGATCCGGATGGTCTCCGGAGGCGGCGTCAGGCTCGGCGCACAGCACTCGCAGAGCCTCGAGGCGCTCTTCGCGCACATCCCGGGTCTCGTCGTCGCGATGCCCTCGACCCCGTTCGACGCGAAAGGCCTCCTCTCGGCCGCGATCCGCGGCGACAACCCGGTGATCTTCCTCGAGCAGAAGCTTCTCTTCTTCGCCGAGCCCGCGCCCGTGCCGGAGCAGCGCTACGGGATCGAGCTCGGGGTCGGCCGCGTCGTCCGCGAAGGGACGGACGTCACGGTGGTCGCGCTCGGGGCCCAGGTGCCGCACGCGCTCCGCGCAGCGCAGCAGCTCAGCGCCGAGGGCATCGACGTCGAGGTCGTGGATCCGCGCACGCTCGTCCCGCTCGACACGTCGCTGATCGCAGAGTCCGTCGCCAAGACGAGCCGGCTCGTCGTGGCACACGAGGCGGTCCGCTTCTGCGGCTTCGGCGCCGAGATCGCCGCGCACGTCGCCGAGCACTGCTTCTGGGATCTCGACGCCCCGGTCGTCCGGGTCGGGGCACCGTCCCATCCGATGCCGTATCAGAAAGATCTCGAGCTGGCGACGCTCCCGGGGCCGGCGGAGATCGTCGCGGCCGTGCGGTCGGTCGCCCGTAGCTGAGCCCGGAACGCTCGAACCCCCGGGCGAAGGGGTCTACGTGCCGCCCGTGCCCGTGAAGAGAGCGCGGAGATCGAGCGAGGGGACGTGCGCGCGGGTCGCGAGCGAGACGTAGCGGCGCGCGAGGGCATCCTTTCCCGTGCCGAGGATCGTGCTGACGAGGCCGAGCGCCTCCGCCAGCTCGGTCGGCTCGAGCTCGCCCATCGCCCGCGCCCACGTCGCCTCCTCGAGGGCGTTGAACGCTGTCTGCACCTCCGACAGGTCGTATCCGGCGTTGAACCGCTCCTCGGCGACCTGCTCCGCGTAGGTGAGCATGCCCGTCACGTCCCGCTCGTTCAGCGCCCGCAGGAGGTGGTCGAAGAGCGCCTCAAGCCGGCGCTGGACCTCGCCTTCGCCGGCGCGCTCGTAGTGGCGAGCGTGCGCGCGCCGCAGGGCCGCGTCCGCGGCCTCGAGGATCGAGAACCGCTCCCGCTCGAGGAACTCGGCGGTCGTCCGGGTCGTCATCGGCTCGTCCCGGCCCTCTCCCTGGAACCTGGACTCCGACTCGTCCTCCACAGCGCCGAACGTTACCGCGCGCGGGCCATCGACAGGACTGGACGCTCGGCCCTCTTGGCTCGGCCAGCGGCTCCCCTCTCTCGCGGTCTCGGGCTCGGACCGGAACCGGCGGGAGCGCGAAGGTATTCTGCCGCTCCGCACGGGCACCCGTCCCAGTCGGGCGCTGCTCTGGTCGATCGTGAACCCCGGCGAGGCGCGGTCGCCGAAGCATCATCGCGGAGCCGGCACGTGTCCAACTCGATCCCACACGTAGACATTTCCTCCGCACGGTCGGTCGTGCTCGTCGAGGGGGTCAGCGACCAGCGCGCGCTCGAGGCGCTTGCCCGACGCCGCGGTCGGGATCTCGACGCCGAGGGCGTCTCCGTCGTCCCGATCGGGGGTGCGCAGGCCATCCGGAGCTTCCTCGACCGGTTCGGCCCTGCGGGGCTCGGCCTCAGGCTCGCGGGCCTTTGCGACGCAGGGGAAGCGGGCCATTTCCAGCGCGCGCTCGAGCAGGCCGGCCTCGGTTCCGACCTCACGCGCACCGGCATGGAGTCACTCGGGTTCTTCGTGTGTGTCGCCGACCTGGAGGACGAGCTGATCCGCTCCCTGGGCGTCGCGGCCGTGGAGCGGGTCATCGACGCCCAGGGTGACCTCGAGTCGTTTCGGACGTTCCAGAAGCAGCCCGCGTGGAGAGGTCGACCACACTCCGACCAGCTCCGGCGCTTCATCGGCACCTCGAGCGGCCGGAAGATCGAGTCCGCGGCGTTGCTCGTCGACGCGCTCGATCTGGCCCGCGTGCCCCGCCCGCTCGACCGCCTGATCGCCCATGTCTGACGCATCGGGCGAGGATCTGCCTCGGGCCGCGTGCGGCCGACCGCCGACGCCGCTTGCGCATGTGCGAACCTATCGATGGCGGGCCCCCGCCCGAGCGGCCAGAGGATGGTCTCTCCACCGTCGAGATCGGAGGACACGAGATGGCCGCACCGTTCAAGGGCCAGGTCAACATCGACATCAAGGACTCCGTCCCCGACTGGGAGCCCTACACGCAGCCGATCGCGCCGGATGGCGCCCCCAACGTGCTGTACGTCGTTCTCGACGACGTCGGCTTCTCGGCGATGGAGCCGTACGGCGGCCTGATCGAGACACCGAACATCCAGCGCATCGCCGACCGGGGGTTGAAGTACACGAACTTCCACACGACGGCCCTGTGCTCGCCGACCCGCTCGTGTCTGATGACCGGGCGCAACCACACGACCAACGGGATGGGCTGCATCACCGAGGCGACGTCCGGCTTCCCGAACGCGAACGGCCACATCCCGTTCGAGTGCGCGAACATCGCCGAGGTGCTCGGCGAGCGCGGCTGGAACACCTACATCGTCGGGAAGTGGCATCTCTGCGCCGAGGACGAGATGAACCTCGCCTCGTCGAAGCGCCAATGGCCTCTCGGCCGCGGGTTCGAGCGCTACTACGGCTTCCTCGGCGGCGAGACGAACCAGTGGTATCCGGACCTCGTGTACGACAACCATCCAGTGGCGCCGCCGAAGTCACCCGAGGAGGGGTATCACCTCACAGTCGACCTGACCGACAAGGCGATCGAGTTCGTCCAGGACGCGAAGGCGATCGCGCCGGACAAGCCGTTCTTCCTCTACTACTGCCCGGGTGCGGCGCATGCACCGCACCACGTCTCGAAGGAGTGGGCGGACAGGTACAAGGGCACCTTCGACATGGGCTACGAGGCCTACCGCGAGCTCGTCTTCGAGCGGCAGAAGAAGCTCGGGATCGTCGCGGAGGGCGCCGAGCTGTCGCCGATCGACCCGTACGCGGACACCACGAGCCACGACGGCAAGCCCTGGTCGCAGACCGACCGCGTTCGGCCCTGGGACTCGCTCTCGGACGACGAGAAGCGCCTCTTCTGCCGCATGGCGGAGGTCTACGCGGGCTTCCTCAGCCACGCCGACCACGAGCTCGGGCGCCTGCTCGACTATCTCGAGGACAGCGGCCAGCTCGACAACACGATCATCGTGCTGGTGTCCGACAACGGCGCCTCCGGAGAGGGCGGGCCGAACGGCTCGGTCAACGAGAACAAGTTCTTCAACGGTGTCCCGGACACGATCGAGGAGAACCTCCAGTACCTCGACGAGCTCGGGAGCACGCGGACGTACAACCACTATCCGACGGGCTGGGCCTGGGCGTTCAACACCCCCTTCAAGATGTGGAAGCGCTACGCGAACTACGAGGGCGGCACGGCCGACCCGCTGATCGTCTCCTGGCCGAAGGGCATCACCGCGAACGGCGAGGTGCGCCGTCAGTACACGCACGCGGTCGACATCGTGCCGACGGTGTTCGATTGCCTGGGGGTCGAGCTGCCGGACGTCGTCAACGGCTACACGCAGAAGCCGCTCGAGGGCATCAGCTTCGAGAGCAGCTTCGCCGACCCTGACGCAGCGTCGAAGCAGACGCAGTTCTACTCGATGCTCGGCACCCGCGCCATCTGGCACCAGGGCTGGAAGGCCGCCACGGCGGTTCCGGCTGCGCCGGAGTCGTGGGGCGACTTCCACCAGCAGCGCTGGGAGCTGTTCGACACCACCGCCGACCCGAGCGAGTGCCACGACCTCGCCGCGGAGCACCCCGACAAGCTCCAGGAGCTGATCGCGCTGTGGTGGGTGGAGGCGGGCACGTATCAGGCGCTGCCGCTCGAGTCGCGTGGTGCCATCGAGATCCTCGGCACGGCACGGCCGCAGCTGTCGAGGCCGCGCACCCGCTACACGTACTACCCCGGCGGCGCAGAGGTGCCCGAGTCGGTCGCACCGGACATCCGCAACCGCAGCTACACGATCGCGGCCGAGATGGAGATCGACACCGACGAGGCGGGCGGCGTGATCTTCTCCCAGGGCTCGCGTTTCGGCGGTCACGCTCTCTACGTGAAGGACGGCAAGCTGGTGTACGTCTACAACTGGCTCGGCGAGCGCGTCCAGACGGTCGTGTCCGACGAGAAGGTTCCGACGGGCCACGTCGTTCTGTCCGCGACCTTCGAGCGGGAGGGCAAGGGGATGCCCACGCAGGGCACCCTCACGCTCCACATCCGCGACCAGGCGGTCGGCGAGGCGACGATCATGACCCAGCCCGGCAAGTTCGGGCTCGGCGGCGGCGGCCTGATCGTCGGGCGCTCGGGAGCCGAGCAGGTCACCGACGACTACGTGGGCGAGGCTCCGTGGCCGTTCGTCGGCGGGACGATCAAGCGGGTGCTGATCGACGTGAGCGGCGAGTCGTTCACCGACCTCGCCGCCGAGGCGCGCGCGGCGTTCGCACGGCAGTGAGCCGACGGTCGAACGATCTCGACTGCGAGCGCTGACGGCGCGTCCGCCCCTGCTGGTGCTTCGCCGCCGGTGGGGTGGCTCCCGGCGGGAGCCACCCCTCCCGGCGCCTCTCAGCGAAGCGAGACCGCGACCTCCTCCAGGAGGTCCATGGCGTCCTGCATGCCCGGCTCCATCCCGGAGTCGATGTGCGCGTCTCGACCCTCCTTGGTCGGATGCTCGACGAGGACCGTGAGGATCGTCCGGCCGTCCACCTCGGTGAGCGTCAGGGTGTTCAGCGCCGCATGCTCCTCGGCGTCGGGGATGCCCTCGTAGACCTCGGTCGAGACGATCCGCTCGTTCGGGACGATCTCGCGGAACTCGCCGTGGAAGCCGACCTCGAAGCCGCCGTCCGTGACCATCGCGTACCGCCACCGGCCCCCGACCCGCAGGTCGATCTCGGCGACCGTCATCGTGCCGCGCTTCGCGTGCCACCAGCGCTTGACCAGCTCGGGCGTCGTCCACGCCCTGTAGACCAGATGCCTGGGCGCGTCGAACTCCCGCGTGATGAGGATCTGCTCGTCCGTCGGGAGCGTCACCGTCGCCGTCCCGCTACTCGTCACCGCCATCTCCTTCCTCCTTCTGCTCGAGTTCCTTCAGGACGTCGTCCAGCAGCTCGAACCGCTCTTCCCATGACTGCTCGTAGGCCTTCACCCAGTCGTGGATGGGCTTGAGCGCCCGTCCGTTCAACCGGTACAGCCGCTGCCGTCCCTCGTCGCGCACGTCGACCGCCCCCACTTCCCGGAGCACCCGCAGGTGCTTCGACACCTGCGGCTGGGCCAGCCCGAGCACCCGCACCAGGTCGTTCACGGGACGCTCGCCGCCCGCCAGGACATCCAGGATCTGACGCCGCCTGGGCTCCGCGACCGCGTTGAACGCATCCGTCGTCGTCGCCGCGCGTGCCATGGCGAGATTATATACCTATATAGGAATATTTCAAGCTCGAGTGTCGCCAGAGGGGTTCGAGGTGCTGTCGGCTTGCGCCGGAATCCAGTTTGACGGAGGATTCCCTCCAGAAGAATGGAGCAGGCAACGGTGGATCCCGTCAACGAGCGCATCGCGGCCAACGTGCGCGCGCTGCGATCCGGGCGCGGCCTGTCGCTCGACTCGCTCTCCGCCGCCTGCGGCGTGAGCCGCTCCGCGCTGTCGCTGATCGAGCGCGCCGAGAGCAGCCCGACCGCCGCCGTGCTCGACCGGATCGCCGTCGGGCTCGGGGTCCCGCTGGCCTCGTTGTTCGGCGACGTGGCGGAGGAGCCGCCGCGGTGGCTCGCACGCCGTGCCGAGCAGCCGGTGTGGCGCGACCCCGGCTCGGGGTACGTGCGACGAAGCGTCTCGCCGAACGGCAACGCATCCCCCATCCGGATCGCGGAGGTCCGATTCCCTGCCGGTGCCCGGGTCGCCTTCGAGGCCGGGCAGCGAGACGTCACCCACCAGCAGATCTGGGTGCTCGAAGGCACGATCGAGTTCACGATCGGCGGCGACACGCATCGACTTCGAGCCGGCGACTGCCTCGCCGCGCGACTCGATCGTCCGACGATGTTCCACAATCCGACGACGAGGGCGGCGCGGTACGCGGTGATCGTGGTCGTCGAGCCGTCCTCGAGGCGATGACGTGACCACCTCGGCGGGCACATCGATCCGACGACTCCATTCGGTCGACGACGCCCAGGTCGACGCGCTCGCCGACGTGCTCATCGACTGCATCGACGGCGACGCAGGAGTGAGCTTCCTCCATCCGCTGGCACCCGACCGGGCGCGGGCGTTCTGGCGCGGCGTCGCCGCCGACGTCGCGGAGGGCGCCCGTGCGCTGCTCGTGGCCGAGGACGACAGCGGCATCGTCGGCACGGTCCAGCTCGTGCTCCGCCAGCCCGAGAACCAGCCGCACCGTGCCGACCTGTCGAAGATGCTCGTCCATCGACGCGCCCGCCGCCGAGGTCTCGGCGCCGCGCTGCTCGAAGCCGCCGAGGAGACGGCGCGCGACTGCGGCAAGACGTTGCTCGTGCTGGACACGAACACCGGCAGCGACGCCGAGCGCCTCTACGCGCGCATGGGCTGGATCCGCGTCGGCACGATCCCGGGCTACTCCGTGCAGCCGCGCGGCGGGCTTCGCGCGACGACGCTCTTCTACAAGACGCTGTGAGCCACCGAGCAGCGACCCCGGGACTCCCCGCCCGATGAGGAAGGACGTCCGGGAGTTCATCCGCAAGCTCGAAGCCGCCGGCCTCACCGTCGAGCCGACGCCCGGGCACTACCGCGTCCTCCGCGACGGCAAGCCGCTCCGCAAGGCCAACGGCATGCCCTTCATGCTCCCGTTCTCGCCCGACACCACCCGCTGGCGCAGGTCCGCGACCGTCGAGCTCCGCAAGCTCGGCATCGACATCTAGCGGGCCAGGGTCAGCCGTCGGTCGGCGCCGGCTCGAGGACGGGCCGCTGTGGGACCTCTCGCGCACGTCCGGGCCGGGTGGCGAGCACCGATCCGGCGAGCACGAGGACGAAGCCGACACCCATCCCGAGGGTGAGCTTCTCGCCGAGCACCGCGACACCGAGGACCGCTGCGACGGCCGGGTTGACGTACGTGATCACCGTCGCCCGCACCGGGCCGATCTCCGCGATCAGCGCGAAGAAGACGAGGAACGCGATCGCGGTACAGACCACGGCGAGCGTGACGATCGCCCCGAGCGCGGTGATCGACGGCGTCTCGCCCGCCCCGCTCACGGCCGTGATCGGCACGTAGGCGAGCGCCGTCACGCCCAGGGACACGGCGATGACGCCGAGCGCCGGCAGCTCCGAGAGCCACCGCTGCAGGAGAGCCGGACCGACGGCGTAACAGACGGCGACCAGGCCGACCGCGACGAGCGGGAAGACGCTCACCCCTTCGAGCCCGAGGCCGACGATCGACGCGACGCCTGCGAGGCCGAGCACCAGTCCGACCGCGCGATCGACCGTGAGGCGCTCGCGACCGCCGGGGCCGAGCGCGATGGCAGTGCCGATCAAGGGCGTCGCCGCGATCAGGAGCGCCGTGAGCGAGCTCGAGATCCGGGTCTCCGCCGAGCCCAGGAGGACCCAGGGCAAGGCGATCTCGATCGCGGCGAACACCACAACGGTGCGCCAGTGCCGCAGGACGGGACGCAGCTCGTTCCGCATCGCCGCGACGGGGAGCAGGAGCAGCGCCGCGATCGTCGTGCGTGCGAGCACGAGCATCGCGGGGCTGACGTCCTCGACGGCGACCTTGATCAGCAGGTACGGGACACCCCAGATCACGCACATCGCCGAGAAGAGGAGCCAACCCCGCGTCGTCATCGAGCCCCGCATCCCTCAACGCTAGGTGAACTGCGTCGACCTGCGCCATCGAGGATGAGTGACCGACTCGATCAGCGAACGGAATCCCGCGGTCGGAGCGACGCTGCCCGCCGCGCTCTCCGGACGGCGACCGCTCAGGCGCGAGCCGATGCGACCAGCGAGACGCCAGGGATCTCGAGCCCGGCCGGTGTCTCGTACTCGGCAACGGCCTCTCGGGCCCGGGCGCGGAGCGCCCGGGCTGCGCCGTCGGGGAGCGCAGCGAGCCTCCTGGCGAGCGGCCCCGCGAGCGCGCACGTCCGCTCCCACCATTCGTCCGCCGAGGCGGCGACGTACGGCGTCGGCAGCTCGCCCACCTCGACGTCGAACAGGCCGGCCTCCGTGAGCAGGCGGCCGAGCCGGTCGGGATCGTCGAGCGAGAACGGGTGCGGGATCCCCGGGGGCGGCATCGGCGCACCGAGCTGGGCACCGACGACGTCGAACACGACGGCGAGCCACGGGTTCCGGGCGCGCGGCCCCCAGACGGTGAGAACGGCCCGTCCACCCGGACGGAGGACACGGCCGATCTCTCGTGCCGCCCGGGCCGGGTCCGGGACGAGCATCAGCCCCTCACGGCAGAGCACGACGTCGTACGCGTCGTCCGGCTCGTCGATCTCCTCGAGGTCGAGCACACGGCCGGTCACGTTGCCGAGCCCCCGCTCTGCAGCCCGGGCCGTGGCGATGGCCGTCATCTCGGCCGAGACGTCGGACTGCACCACCTCACCGCCGGGAGCGACGAGCGGTGCCGCTGCCAGTCCCGGCCCTCCAGGCCCGCACGCGAGCTCGAGCACCCGCTCACCCTGCGCGGGCTGTGCGAGCTCGAGCATCCGCGCCGTGACGCGGGCGCCACGGGCATCGACGTAGTCCACGTTCGCCCCCCAGGCCCCGGCGACGCTCGACCACATCCCGTGCAGCTGCGCCCGCAAGCCGTCGGATGCCGCGTCCGAGCCGTTCCGGAGCTCCCGCCGCTCGACCGTGCTCTTCGCCTCCATGTCTCTCCTCCTCGAGATCATTTCATTGCTCGTAATGAGTAATGAATTCTTGGCTAGAGTAGCAAAATGTCCGAGCCGGTCAAGAGCACACGCCGCTACGAGTCACCGCGGCGGCGCCAGCAGGCGGCGGCGACCCGCACGCAGATCCTCGAGTCGGCGCGGCGCCTCTTCGAGGAGCAGGGGTACGCCGCGACCACGATGGCCGCAATCGCCGCCGACGCCGGCGTCGCGCTCAAGACGGTCTACGTCGCCTTCGAGACGAAGAGCGGCGTTCTGCGCGCCGTCTGGCACCTCCTCCTGCGCGGTGACGAGGACGACGTCGCCGTCCAGGACCGCCGCTGGTACCAGGAGGTGATCGAGGAGGCCGACCCCGTCCGTCAGCTACGCCTGACGGCGCGGAACTCACGCGCCGTCAAGGAACGGGTGGGTGGGCTGTTCGGCGTGATCCGCAGCGCCGCCCTCGCCGATCCGGAGATCGAGGCGCTCTGGAGCCGCATCGAGAGCGACTTCTACGACAACCAGCGCTCGATCGTGCAGAGCCTGGACGAGAAGGGTGCGCTGCAGCCCGGGCTCGGCGTCGATCGCGCGTCCGACGTCCTCTGGACGCTCAACCACCCAGACGTCTGGCAGCTGCTCGTCCGGGAGCGCGGGTGGACGCCGGAGGAGTTCGAGCAGTGGTTCGGCGATATCGCCTGTGCGCAGCTGCTGACCGAGCCGACGCGGCCCAGGCGGAGGCGATCGACCTAGAGGGATCGCTCGTACTCGGCCGCCACGCGCCGCGGCACGACCATCTGCCAGGCGTCCAGCACGAGCTCGCGCATCTCGCCCTCGTCGATCGCAGCCAGCCGGACGAGCACCCAGTTGTAACGGAGGTCGGACGGGCGCGGTAGGAGGAACTTGTCGGGCTCCGTGCTCACCAGCGCGTCACGCCATTCCTTCGGGAACCCGAAGCCCATCACCGTCTCGTCGCGCGAGAACGAGACGAAGACGATCCGGCCCACGCGGAACTTGACGCGACCTTGCACGAACGCCTCGGTCGTCCGGGGCAGGGTGGTCACGAATGCTCTGACGTCGTCGACCGTCACCATCGCCGTCCGGCCCAGGATCGCGTGCGTCGACCGGCCCGGCTACGCCGCGCCCGCGCGGACGTACGTGTAGTGGGCGACGGCCGGTGAGCTGACCAGGCCGACGCACTCGTACCCGGACGGACCGCCGTCCAGGTTCTCGAACAGCCGGGAGCCGCCGCCCAGCAGCAGCGGGACGACGTGGATCTCCATCTCGTCCACCAGTCCCGCGCGAAGGTACTGCTGCGCCGTCTCGGCACCACCCCCGACCGACACGTCCTTGCCGCCGGCGGCGTCGAGGGCACGCTCGAGGGCCGCTTCGGCGCCGTCGGTGACGAAGTGGAAGGTCGTGCCGCCGCGCATCTCCTGCGGCGCGCGCGGGTGGTGGGTCAGGACGAAGACCGGCGTGTGGAACGGCGGGTCGTCGCCCCACCAGCCGTTCCATGGATCGTCGCCCCAGGGCCCACGCACCGGCCCGAACATGTTGCGTCCCATGACGGTCGCGCCGACGTTCTCGTTCCACATCGCAGCAATCTCGTCGTCCAGGCCCGTGTCACCGCCCTCCATCCCGTGCGTCCGCCGGAAGCTCCTGGTCGCGACGGCCCACTCGTGCAGGTCGCCGCCGCCGCTTCCGAGCGGGCTCTCGAGGCTCTGGTCCGGGCCGGCGACGTATCCGTCGAGTGACATCGTGAGGTTGAGCCTGAGCTTGGGCATGCGTCCCTCCGGAGGTCGTTGTGCGTATACGACCATCCCCGCACCCGGAACTCATCGCGGACCGGGTGATCCGGCACGGATGGCCTTGCATCGATGGGCGGAGCCACGCATGCTTGACGCCGATGCCATCCGCGCGACCGATCGTCTTCCTCAGCGACTTCGGGCTCGGCAACGAGTGGGTGGGGCTGTGCCACTCGGTCATGAGCGGCATCGCGCCGCAGTGCCCGATCGTCGACCTCTCGCACCTGGTTCGGCCGTTGGAGATCGCGTCGGGGGCGCTCCTCCTCGCGGACTCGATGCCCTACATCCCGGAGAACGCCGTCATCCTCGCCGTCGTCGACCCGAACGTGGGCAAGGACCGGGAAGTGGCGATCGAGACCGGGAGCGGCCGTCACCTCGTCGGCCCCGACAACGGCCTCCTGTCGCTGGCCTGGGAGGCAGCCGGGGGCGTTCGCGCTGCGGTGGAGCTCACGTCCCCGGAGGTGGTCCGTCGGCCGCACGCGCAGTCGTTCCGCGCGCCCGACACGCTCTGTCCCGCGACCGCGCAGCTCGCGGCGGGCATGCCGATCGACCAGCTCGGGGAGGCGCTCGACGCGGCCACGTTGTCGGTCGTGAGGGTGGCCGAGCCGGAGATCGAGCCGGGAAGGATCACCTGCGAGGTGATCGACTTCAACCGGTTCGGCAACGTCCACCTGAACGTGCGGCCGGCCGACCTCGCCGCCGCGGGCCTCGACGGCGAGGCCATGCTCACGATCGAGGCCGTGTCCGGCGCCGCAACGGCGAAGCGCGGCAGCACCTACGCGGACTTCGCCGCCGGCGAGTACGGCGTGCTGTTCGACCCGCGCGGCTGGCTCACGATCGTCCGCGGGAACCCGGCGAGCGCGCTCGACGGCCTCGGCCTGGCGATCGCGGCGCCGATCTGGCTCACGCGCCCGGCCGCGGCCAGGTAGGGCCGCGCCGGGCCCGGCGCGGGACTAGACCTCGGCCGCTGCTCGCTCGAGCTCGGCGATCTCGATCTTCCGCATGCCCAGCATCGCCTGCATCACCCGCTGGGCCTTCTCCCGGTCCGGGTCGGCCAGCAGCTGCGGCAGGACGGCCGGAACGATCTGCCACGACACGCCGAAGCGATCCTTCAGCCAGCCGCACGGGCCCTCCTCCCCGCCCTCCGAGAGCGTGCTCCAGTGCGTGTCGACCTCTTCCTGGGTCGCGCAGTCCACCACGAAGGAAACGGCCTCGTCGAACGTGAAGTCCGGCCCACCGTTCAGCGCGAGGAACGGATGCCCGTCGAGCTCGAACTCGACGGTCATCACCATCCCCTCGGGCCGCGGCCCGGCCGACCCGTAGTGGGCGACGTGCACGATCCTCGAGTTCGGGAACACGGACGTGTAGAACCGAGCGGCCTGCTCGCCCTCGGTGTCGAACCAGAGGCACGGAGTGATCTTCGGCATGGTCGTCATCCTCCTGGTCGTGACCGCGCGGCGCGCGGCTGTCTCCCACGTAGACGGACGCCTCGGCGAGAACTCATCGGCGGGCGGGCAGGGAGCGGTCAGTCAGGCATGCGAGGCGCGAATCCCGACCGGATCCGGCGGATACACGCGCGCACCTCGATCGGAGAGACTCCCGGATCGAAGAGCGGGCTCTCGGGATCGCTCAGCAGCCGCATGCAGGCCACCGCGCAGGCGGGGTCCAGCTCGAGCCCGCCGTCGTCGAGCTCCGATGCGAGCCCGTCGAGCTCCTCCGTCACGGAGGCGAAGCGCGCGTCGAGCACGCGCCGCGGCAGCAGCGCGCGGATCACAGTCGCGAAGCTCCGGCGCCGGTCCATCGTCGCCTCGCGCGACGCGTGGGCCAGCACCTCGGGGATCACGTAGGCGTCGCGCTCGTCGGCGAGCCCGTCGAGGAGGTCCCAGTGCCGCCACAAGGCCCGGAGGCCGGACGCGCCGACCGCGAGGCCGCCGAGGAAGAACGGCACGGCGAGCGCGGGGCGAACCTGCGTCGCCACGAGCGCAAGCCCGAGGGCGAGTGCGCCGACGCCGAGGTTCTCCCACTCCTCGCGGCGCAGCTCGCGGAGGCGGTCACCTGCTTCGTCGACTGCTCTCGCGTACATCTCACCTCGTACTTTCGAGATCCCGTCGGCCGTCGGCATCGGTGGGTCGCCCGAAAGCGCTCGCGGCTTTTCCGCAGCCGGGAAGCGGGGCATCCTCGATGCCTCCGCCCACGAAAGCGCGGCGTCTGCGGTCGACGCTAGCCAAGGAGCTGGTCGAGGCCGCGGGTCACGCCGACGCGACCCGGCACCGCGCGGATCGCGAGCAGCGTCCCCGCGACGTACGGCGCCGGGGTCTCCCCTGCGTCGTGCCGCAGCGACAGCCGCTCGCCCTCGGTGGCGAAGACGACCTCCGTCGAGACGACGAAGCTGGGGAGACGCAGCGAGTGCACCTGTGTCCCGGCGACCGTCGCACCGCGGGCCTCGGTGGCCCCGAGGACCTCGTCGATCGGCACGCCGACCGCCGGCCGGCGGACTGCCTCGAGCCTCTCCGCAAGCTCGCGCGACGTGCCGCTCGGCGCGTCCGGCTTGCCCGCGCTCGCGTAGTCGATCACCTCCCAGGCGTCGACGTGGTGCGCGGCCTCGGTCGCCAGGCGGAGCAGCAGCGCCGCCGTCAGCGAGAAGTTGCCCGCGGCGATCACGCCGACCTGTCGTTCCCGAGCCAGAGCCTCGATCTCGTCGTAGTCGGTCGACGTCAGGCCGCTCGACCCGATGACGGCGCAGACGCCGCGCTCGAGCGCGGCGAGGACGTTGTCCTTGACCGCCGATGCGTGCGTGTAGTCGACGAGCACGTCCGCCTCGACGGCGTCGAGCGCCTCGGCGACCGACGAGTAGCTCGCGGGGTCGGAGCGGGAGACGCCGGAGACGAGCTCGAGATCCTCGGCCTCCTCGACGGCCACGGCGACCGCACGGCCCGTCCAACCGGTGACGCCGGCGACGCAGACGCGGATCATCTCGCGCCCTCCAGGGCGGCCGGCGGTCATGCCCAGGTCGAGGCTGCATCCGGTCAGCATGGCGCATCGGCCGTCCAACGGTCCGGTTCAAGTGACGCCGGGTACGAGATGTGCAACGCCTCGTGCGTGTGGCCGCCGGGCCCCGCGGAAGAGCCACGAGGCATCGGGCGGCCGGACAGGAGGCCCTATGCACGGTCGGATGGCCAAGTACACGGTGTCGGGCGACGTCCACGAGCTCGCCCGCACCGCGGAGGACGGGATGCTCCCGATCTTCAAGTCGCAGCCGGGCTTCAAGGCCTATTCGCTCATGGAGAGCGGCAACGAGATCATCTCGTTCAGCGCCTGGGAGAGCGCCGAGGACGCCGAGGCGGCGAGCAAAGCGGCCGCGTCGTGGATCGCGGAGAACCTCGCCGGTCAGATCGCGCTCGAGGAAGCGGGGATCGGCGAGATCCTGTTCTCGACGACGCTCGGCGTGAGCACGAAGGCCGGCGCCACCGCCTGAGCTCCGACACCGGTAACCGAAGGGCCCCGGGCGAACCGGGGCCCTTCGCGCGCAGGACCGGGCCGTTGCGTTCGACCTATGCCTGCTGCGACTTCACGTGGTCGATGTAGCCGCGCACGTCGGCGGCCGGCTCCGAGTAGGCGTCGCCCAGCGTCGTCTCCATCGCGGTCATGTACTGCTCGGCCCATGCCGGGAAGTCGTAGTCGATCGCGCGGAGGAACTCGAGCGTCGCGGCGAAGCGAATGTCGGCGATCGAGGGAGTGTCGCCGCCGATGAACTGCCTCCCGTCGAGGAAGAACGCGCGATAGACGTCGAGTGGCCCGGCGAGCGCTGCGACGGCGTCCTGCTGCGCCTTCGTCTTCATGTCGTCGTCCGCATCGGACGTGCCGACCTCGCCCGCGTACTGCGGGAAGCCGAGCGTTGGGTACGTGGCGCGCGTGACGAGCGGATAGAGCGTGCCGACGAGGTAGAACATCGCGCTGTCCACCATCGCCCGCTCGCCCGGGTCGGTCGGATAGAAGCGGTCGAGGCCGTGCTTGTTGCAGAGGTACTGCATGATCGCGCAGCTCTCCCAGAGCGCGCCCTTCGGCAGCCCTGCCTCCTCGAGCAGCGGCGTCAGGTCTGCAGGGTCCTTGGAGAGGAACTCCGGCGTCGACTTCTTGCCCCACACGTCCAGCTCGTCGAAGTCGAGCCCCGCGGCTCGAACGAAGATGCGAGCGCTCAGGTTGTTGACGCTCGGCTTGAGGATGCTCAGCGTGTTCGTGGCCATGTGGTGCCCTCCTCGGCTAGTAGGGGTTCCTGGGGGACCGGTCGTCCGAGAGCGACCCTCGCGATCGTGCGACGAGCAGCTCGATGGCGTCCGCGAGGTGCTCCTGCGCGATGTTGTAGTCGTTGCGCTCGACGCGGAGCCTGTGCGCCTCGAGCAGCACGTCGGCGTGCGTGAAGCCGAACGGCGGCTCGAAGCGGTAGGACGCGAGCTCGATCAGTAGGCCGAGCGGGTCGTCGAAGTAGATCGAGTCCATGAAGCCCCGGTCCTTGACGCCCGAGTGCCGGATCCCCCGCTCGTCGAGCCTTTCGACCACGAGGTGGAACGTGGCCTGCGAGACCGAGAAGGCGATGTGGTGCACCGTGCCGGGGTCGCGCGACAGGCGGCTCGGATCCGGGACCCGCTCCTCGTTGGTGAAGACCGTGATCAGGCGGCCGTCGCCGGGATCGAAGTAGAGGTGGCTCTCCGACTCGTTGTCGAGGTTCGGCTGCTCGAACACGAACGGCATGCCGAGCACCCCTTCCCAGAAGTCGATCGACGTCTGGCGGCCGGCGCCGACGATCGTGATGTGGTGGACACCCTGGCTCTGGATCTTCCGCATTCCGCTCCTAGCGCTCGACGAGCTTCGACTTGTACTCGCTGCGTCGCAGGCTGCCCCACGGCACGAGGTCCACGCGGGCCTGGACGACGAGGACGCTGCGTAGTCTGTCGCGAATCGCCTCGGCAAGCGAGGCATCCGCCTCCCGTCCGCGTGCGAGCTCGACGCTGACGGGGAGCGGCGGCTCCTGCTTCACGCCCGGAGCCCCGGGCCGCACGAGGATGTGACCGCTGACGTCGGGCGCGAATGCGCTCACGACCTCGCGGACGGCCGACGGGAAGACGTTGACTCCGCGGACGATGAGCATGTCGTCGGTCCGCCCGATGCACCGCACGCGCGGGCCCGTGCGGCCACACCTGCACGGGCTCGTCCTCACCTCGACGTGATCGTGTGTGCGGAACCGCAGGAGCGGCGCCGCGCGATGCCGGAGGTGCGTCAGGACGAGCTCGCCCGTGGCGCCGTCGCCGAGCTCGAGCGCGTCGCCCGTCTCGGGGTCGATCAGCTCGACGTGGACGAAGCCGCGCGCGCCGAGGTGCATCCCGTCCTGCTCCTCGCACTCGCCCCAGAGCGACACGCCGATGTCGCCGATGCCCATCGCCTCGGTGACCCGCGCGCCCCAGCCCTCCTCGAGCATCGCCCGGAAGGCAGGCTCGCCGCCGCCGGGCTCACCCGCCACGAGGACGCGCTCGACGCTCGACCCCCGGAGGTCGAAGCCGCGCTCGGCTGCCCATTCGACGAGGTGGGCGGCGTACGAGGGGGTCAGCACGGCGGCCTCGGGACGCAGGAGGTCGATCGCCGTCATCAGTCGCTCGGTGTTGCCGGTCCCGAACGGGACGTGACAGAGCCCGATGCGGTCGAACGCCTCCAGCGCCGCGCCGGCCGCAAAGGGCCCGGCGTTGTAGGTCGAGACGATGCGCTGGCCCGCCGCGATCCCGGACGCCGCGTAGCTGCGCGCCGATCCGGTCACCCAATTGTCGAGATCGCCCGCGGTCAGCGGGATGTAGCTCGGCGTGCCCGTGGTGCCGCTGGTCGAGTAGATCCGGACGATCTCGGAGGGCGCCGCGCTGAGATGGGCGCCGACCGGGTTGTCCGCCGTACACGTCTCCCGGAGCTCCCGTTTCTCCGTGAGCGGGAGGTGCCCGATGTCCTCGAGCTCGCCCGCCGCCGCCGGTGAGCCGAGCCCGGCGGCCGACAGCCTCTCGCGGTAGAACGCCGAGCGCTCGAAGAGGTACGCCAGCTGGGTGCGATAGCTCTCGGCGTCGATCGCGAGCTGTGCGTCCCACGGACGGGTCTCGACCTCGGGCGCGAGCATCAGTCCTCCGCGGGCCGGCGCTCGTACCGGATCGCCTCCTCGGCCCTCCCCGCCATCAGGAAGCCGAGCGGTTGCTCCTGCTCCTCGGCCAGATGGGCGAGCAGGCCCGCCGTGCGTGCGAGGATCGGGACCGCCTTGACCGCGGCAGCCGGAAAGCCCAGGTCGAGCATCACGGCGGCGATCGGCAGGGAGACGTTCATCGTGAGCGGCTTTTCCCACGCCTCCGCGACGGCGTCCCGCAGCGAGCGCGCGAGCAGGACGTGGGGGCCGCTGACGTGGCGCGCGTCGGCCAGCTCGAGGATCCGCTCGGCCCGGGGGTCGAGCGGGCGGTGCACCGGATGGCCGAAGCCCGGCACCCTCTCGCCGGAGGCGTGCACGGTGCGCGCGATCTCGTCCGTGACGGCAGCGGGCGAGCCGCCGGCGGTGACCCGGGCCTGCGCCTCCTCGAGCACCCGTGCACACGACTCTGC
This sequence comes from uncultured Actinomycetes bacterium, assembly GCA_963786055.1. GTDB lineage: Bacteria > Actinomycetota > Thermoleophilia > Gaiellales > Gaiellaceae > Gaiella. The sequence continues at coordinate 48,458 of CAWAXS010000033.1, forward strand.
GGTCCCGAGCACGACTGGGCCGGCGCCCAGGATCCCGGCCGCGACCGCCCCCTGCAGCGACCCGGGGTCCGACGCCAGCGTCATCCGCGCCGCGACGTTGGTGGGCATCATCCCGTGCTCGGCGATCGCGACGAGCAGCAGGTCGAGGAAGAAGCGCTGGTCGTCGGTCGGCTCGCGCCCGGTGAGCAACAGGTGGAAGTACTCCGTGAAGCTCACCCTGCCCATCAGGTCGCCGCAGAGGTCTCGCCCCCGCACCTCGACCCGGTCGGGATACGCCTGCGCGATGTGACTGACGCCTTCCCGTGCCTCGCCGATCGGCATGCCCTCGTCTCCTCGTCCGGGACGACCCGACGTTACGAGTCTCACACGCGAGCGCCTAGCGGCGCCGGAGCAAGCGATGGACCGTGCGAGCCGGCACGCCGAGGTAGAGCGCGATCACGAGGTACAGGCCGACGGCGACGGTCGGGAGGAGAAAGCCGACGCCGATGGCGACCACATAGAAGGCGTAGCTCGGCGTTCGCTGCCACGCGGCCGCGGCGGCTTCCTCGTCGACGTGGTCCTTCACCAGCCGCCGCTGCTCCACGGCGTAGCGCAACAGCGCCGTCAAGGCCAGGTCGAGCGCGAGCAGCGTCAGCCCGTAGAACACGACCGCGACCCTCTCGGGATCGTCGTCGCCGACGAACTCCGCCACGAGCTTCGTCGGGAAGGGCAGGAATGAGACGAGCAGGAGCACAAGGAGGTTGATGCGATAGAGCGTGGCGTCGGCGGCGCGGAGCACGTTCGTGATGGTCGAGTGGCCGAGCCACATCACCCCGATCGTCAGGAAGCTCGTGACGTACGCGAGATACGACGGCCACTCGTGCAGGATCGAGCGGAGCAGGTGCTCGCCCGCGTCCGCCGACACGCCGAGCTCGAGGACGAGCAGCGTGATCGCGATCGCGAAGACGCCGTCGCTGAACGCCTCGAGACGGCCGAGCGGGAGCTCGTGGTCCGCGGTGGCCACGCCGCCGGAGGCTAGAGACGGGACCTGACGCCGGGCCGGCTCAGGCCGTGGGGTGACGCCTTTCGGCCGCGGCCTGTCGCTCCCAGAGCGTCACGTTGAGAACCGCCGCGGCGACAGCCGCGCGGCTGAGAAGGAACAGGGCGAGAAGGAGCACCGCGGCGACCCCGAGCGCGCCGTACGTCCCCTCCTTGGCGATCGCGTACGGTGCGAGGAAGTACGCGGCGAAGACATGGAGGGCCTCGACCCCCAGGCCGACCAGCAACGCGCCGGGTAGCAATGCCCTCCAGTCCGCGCCGCGATGGGGGAGCCGGAGCGAGATGAGCAGCCAGATGCCCGCGTACGGCAGGACCGCGATCAGGGTCACGAGCACCCCCGGCGCCGACGACGCGGCTCGCACCGCACCGGCGAGCGCGGTGACGACGCTGAAGGAGAGGAGCAACGCGAGCAGCCTGAGGGTCGCCACGAGCGTCGGCCTCGGCGCCGCGGCACGGGCGTCGCCCCAGAGGAGGCGATGCGCGCCGATCAGCGCGCGGAGAAGGCTCCTCGTCGCGTACACGAGAAGCGGAATGCCCACGAGAAGCGCGTACCAGCGCCCCGAGCCGCTGGCCGCACTCGCGACCGAGCTCGTCACGAGACCGGCCAGCCCCACCGATCCCGCCGCCTCCTGGGGGCTCTCGGACCCCGCGTCGGCCGCGAAACCGAGCCCGGCGACGGCGACGAGCATCGCCGGTAGGAGCCAGATGAACAGCCGGTACGCGAGCGCGCCGGCGATGATCCCGCCGCCGGTCTCGACGTCACGGTCGACCACCTCGAACACGACGTCGACGGACTCGTGGCGCCGTCGCTCTGCCTCGGCGCGCGCGGCGAGCTCGCGTGCGCGCGCCCGGATCGCCTCTCGCCGGGACGGCGCGCCGCCCGGGGTCGGCCGGCTCGTCGTCCTGCGGATGCGTCTCTTCTGCGGGCTCCACGATGCCTCGGCCTCCGCGCGTGATCGTAGTCCGCCCCGACCGGGAGCTCCGGCGACTTGGCACGGACGGCCTATGTGTCGGGGATCGGGAGCGGTGCGTCCCGCGGATCGTCGCGAGACCCGTCCTCTGCGACGGCCTCGCTCGGGCTGCGCGCGACGAAGTGGAGCCCATCCGGCCCCTCGAGCGAGAACGAGTCGCCGCCACCGGCCGCGACGTCGATCACGAAGGACGGCCTCCTCCACCGCTCGTACTGCTCGCGGTCGACGTAGAACGGGCAGCCGGCCAGCTCGCCGATCAGGACGTCGTCGGGGCCGAGGAGGATCTCCCCCTCGCAGAGGCAGATCGGGGAGCTGCCGTCACAGCAGCCCCCCGACTGCACGAACACGAGCGGGCCGTGGCGGGCCCGGAGCCGTCCGATCGCGGCGAGCGCCGCATCGGTGGCCCTGACCCGCCCGGTCCCGCTCGCTTCCATCGTCAGAAGAGCCCGAGCGGCTTCGGGTCGTAGCTGACGAGCAGGCACTTGGTCTGCGTGTAGTGGTCGAGCATCATCTTGTGGTTCTCACGCCCGACACCGGAGACCTTGTAGCCGCCGAAGGCCGCGTGGGCCGGGTAGAGGTGGTAGCAGTTCGTCCACACGCGCCCCGCCTTGATCGCGCGGCCCATGCGGAACGCCTTGCTCGTGTCCCGCGTCCAGACGCCGGCACCGAGGCCGTAGAGCGTGTCGTTCGCGATGTCGAGCGCCTGGCGCTCGCCCTTGAACGTCGTGACCGCGAGCACCGGGCCGAAGATCTCCTCCTGGAAGATCCGCATGTCGTTCCGGCCCTTGAAGACGGTCGGCTGGAAGTAGTAGCCACCCTCCAGCTCGCCGCCGAGGTGCGCACGCTCGCCGCCGATCAGGAGCTCCGCCCCCTCCTCGCGGCCGATCTCCACGTAGCTCTCGATCTTCTCGAGCTGCGCCGTCGAGACCTGGGCGCCGACCTGCGTGTCGAGGTGGAGAGGATGGCCCTGCTGGATCTTCGCGATCCGCTCGAGCGCCCGCTCCATGAACGGCTCGTAGATCGACTCCTCGATCAGCGCCCGCGAGGGGCAGGTGCAGACCTCGCCCTTGTTGAACGCGTAGAGGACGAGCCCTTCGACCGCCTTGTCGAGGAAGTCGTCGTCCTCCGCCATGACGTCGGCGAAGAAGATGTTCGGCGACTTGCCCCCGAGCTCGGTGGTCGAGGGGATGATGTTCTGGGCGGCGTACTGCATGATCAGCCGCCCGGTCACGGTCTCACCGGTGAACGCGATCTTGGCGATCCGCTTGTTCTGCGCGAGCGCCTTGCCGATCTCGCCACCCGGCCCGTTGACCACGTTGATCACGCCCGGCGGCAGGATCTCCTCGAGCAGCTCCATCAGCTTGAGGAGCGACCACGGGGTCGGGCTCGCCGGCTTGATCACCGAGCAGTTGCCCGCGGCGAGGGCCGGGGCGAGCTTCCACGCCGCCATCAGCAGCGGGAAGTTGAACGGGATGATCTGCCCGACCACTCCGAGGGGCTCCTTGAAGTGGTAGGCGACCGTGTTCTTGTCGATCTCCGAGATCCCGCCCTCCTCACCACGGATCACCGAGGCGAAGTAGCGGAAGTGGTCGGCCGCGAGGGGGATGTCGGCCGCGAGCGTCTCGCGCACCGGCTTGCCGTTCTCCCAGCTCTCGGCGACCGCGAGCATCTCGACGTGCTCCTCGATCGCATCGGCGACCTTGTTCAGGACCCTGGAGCGCTCGGTCGTCGACGCCTCACCCCACGCCTCCTTGGCGACGTGGGCGGCGTCGAGCGCGAGCTCGATGTCCTCGGGTGTCGACTTCGGCACCTCGGTGAACGCCTCGCCGGTCGCCGGCGTGAGGTTCTCGACGTACTCGCCCTTCACCGGCGGAACCCAGTGCCCGCCGACGAAGTTGTCGTAGCGGGGCTTCAGATCGACGGGGCTCCCTGTGTGTCCGGGCGCCTCGTACGTTGCCACCTTCTCGATGGTTGCCATGCCATCTCCTTCCCGAGAGGGGCTTGGGCGCGCACGGAATGCGCGCAGCATGGCCAGCCTCGCCGTCGTCCGGCCCGGCCGCATCGGGGTCGCCACGTACGCCCGTGAGGAAAAGGCCGCAGAGCCGCGCGGCCACGCGCCCGGAACGGCTAGAAGCCGCGGTAGGCGTGCCCGGCCATGGCGTCCGGGTCGAGCATGACGTTCACGATCGCGGGCTCCCCGGAGCCGAGGGCGCGCTCGAGCGCCGGGGCGAGCTCCTCCGGCCGCTCGACGTGCTCCGCATGACCCCCGAACACCTCGCACAGACGGTCGTACCGGCTGGGCGCCAGACGCGTCGCGACCTCGGCATCGGGGCCGTACATGCCGACCTGCGGTACGCGGATCTCGCCCCACGCACCGTCGTTGCCCACGACGAGCACCGCAGGGATCGCGAAGCGCACGAGCGTGTCGAAGTCCAGCCCGTTGAGGCCGAAGGCGCCGTCGCCCATCACGCACACGATCTGCTTGCCGAAGCCGGCGGCACCGACGCCGACGGCGTAGCCGGGGCCGACGCCGAGGCACCCGAAGGGGCCGGGGTCCAGCCAGTGCCCCGGCCGGTGGACGCGGAGGACGCGTGACACCGCGGCCACGACGTCGCCGCCGTCGCCGATCACGACGGTCTCCTCGTCGAGCACCCGGTCGAGCTCGGCGCCGAGGCGGTAGTGGTGGATGGGCGAGGCATCGGACTCGATCTCGGCGCGATGCCCCTCCCACCAGGACGACTCCGCGGCGCGGAGGCGCTCGAGCCACGACGCGCGGCCGTCGCCCGGGCTCTCGACCGCTCCGGCGAGCGCACCGAGCACGGCGGCGCAGTCACCGGCGATCGCGGCGTCCGGGATGCGGTTCCGGCCGAGCTCGCGCGGGTCGCCGTGGACGTGGATCAGCTTGCCCGCCCCGAACCGCCCGTAGCGGAGCCGGAAGTCGAGCGGCGTCCCGATCACGCAGACGACGTCGGCCTCGTCGAGCGCCGTGCCGCGCGAGTGCTGGAAGAACAGCTCGTGCCCCGGGGGCAGCGAGCCGCGGCCGGATCCGTTCAGGAAGACGGGCAGGCGGCCGTGCTCCGCGAACGCGGCCAACTCGGGCGCGGCCCCGTCCCACCAGACACCGCTCCCGGCGACGACGGCGGGCCTCTCGGCGGAGCTGAGCAGCTCGACGGCCGTCACGAGCTCGTGCGGGTCGCCGAAGGCGCGCGGTGCCGCCCGGGCCGTCGCCACCGGCGTGATCCGGCTCGCCCTCGGCGAACAGGATGTCGGCCGGCAGCTCGAGGTACACGGGGCCGCGCGGCGGTGCCAGCGCCTGCCGGAAGGCGATCCCCACGTACTCCGCGATGCGGCTCGTGGACGGGCAGATCGCCGCCCACTTCGTGATCGGCTTCATCAGCGAGAGCTGGTCGAACTCCTGCAGCGCCCCCCACTCGGCCTGGGCGAGCGGGCGGGCGCCGCCGAGCACGACGAGCGGGGTCTGGGCCGCCAGGCAGTTCGCGACGGCCGTCACGGTCCCCGTGACGCCCGGCCCCGCGGTGACGAGCGCCACGCCGCACGCTCGTCTGACCCGGCCCCACGCCTCGGCCGCGTGCGCGGCGGACTGCTCGTGCCGCAGATCGACGACCCGGACGCCCTCGTGGCGGCAGCCCTCGTAGATCGGCATCACGTGGCCGCCGGACAGCGTGAACAGGACGTCGACACCCGCAGCGGCGACCGCCTGCGCCGCCAGCCTGCCCCCCTGGAGCGGCTCACCCATCCTGCGCGACTCTAGACTCGAATCGACCGGACCGTGTCGGCACGGAGGAGGCTGGGATGATGCGACTCGCGAGGCTCGGGTTGAAGGTCGGCGCCGTGCTCGTTGGGCTCTGGGCGCTCGGACAGGTGCTCGCCCGCCGCCGGACCGTGGGCGACGAGGCGTCGGACGAGTTCGAGCTCGCGGCCTACTTCGGCGGCGCCCAGCGGAAGAGCAGCGCGACGTCCCTTCGGCGCGGCGTGGTCCGCGTCTGCTGCGGTGGCGTCGACCTCGACCTCCGCGAAGCCGCGCTCGACCCCGCCGGCGCGACGCTGGAGCTGTCGGCGACCTGGGGCGGCGTCAACGTCGTCGTGCCTCCCGGCTGGCGCGTGCTCGTCGAGGACCGTTCGTCCCTCGGCGGCGTCGACGCGCGCGTCGCCACGCCCGACGAGCTTCCCGACGACGCGCCGGAGCTGCGTGTCGACGTGACCGCCCGAATGGGCGGCGTAGCCATCAAGGCCGCCGACCCGGCCGAGCCGTCGTCGACCTCCGAGCACGAGCTGCGCGGCTGGGCCGCGACCTAGCCGGCCCCCGTCCGCTCCGGGCCGAACAGCGGCCGAAAGACCCAGACCGCGGGTGCCAGCGGTCGGTCCGAGGCCGGTCTCGTAAGGAAACCGTTCGGAAGGAGAACCGATGGGACGCCGAGAACGTCTTCGCTCTTGTGAGGCCCGACGAACGAAGCTTCCAGCGCGGCGAGATCGTCTACCTGCTCGTCGAGGTACGAGCCGGCGGACAGATCCACGAGATCGGCACCCGAGCCGCCGTGCTCGTGGACCTCGGTTCCGAGATCTCCCTCGCGCTCGAGGGTGAGGGGCCTGCGGTCACCTGCCCTCGGGCACACGTCGAGTTGCCTGCGCAGCGCAGCCGCACACGCGCTCGCAGGATCGTGTACCCGAGGGCTCGGCCGACGACCGCATAGGCGCGGGCAAGGCCAACCCGAGACCCGGAGGCCGTGACCGGCGGCAACTAGGCGCTCGGGATGCGGACCCTGTCCTGCTCGCCGATCTCGCGGAGCACCCTCGCAGGCACGCCCGCCGCGACGACTCCCGCCGGAAGGTCGCGCGTCACCACCGCACCCGCGCCCACGACCGTGTCCTCGCCGATCGTGACGCCGGGGCAGACGATCGCGCCGCCGCCGAGCCACACGTTGTCGCCGAGCGCGATCGGCTCCGCGGACTCCCAGCCGAGGCGCCGAGGCTCCGGGTCGATCGGGTGGGTCGCGGTGAGGAGCTGCACCCGCGTCGCGAGCTGGCACGCGGCCCCGATGCGGATGGGCGCGACGTCGAGCATCACGCACTCGTAGTTGACGAACGTCCGCGCTCCGATCGCGATGTGCACGCCGTAGTCGCAGCGGAACGGCGGCTTGACGACGACTCCCTCCCCCACCTCGCCGAGCAGCTCCCGCAGCAGCCGGTCGCGGACGTCCTGCTCGACGTGGCGCGTGGCGTTGTAGCGCTCGAGGAGCTCCTGCGCGCGTGCCTGGTCTGCGTCCAGCTCCGGGTCGTCGGCGAGGTAGAGCTCGCCCCGGAGCATCCGCCGCTTCATCTCGGACATGCGCCCGAACGTACCCGAGGCGCCTCGCGCAGGCGAGTCGCCTCGCGCGCGCCGGCGTCCGGGGAAGCGGGGAGAGCTGCCCCACCGCAGCTCTCCCCTCCCCTGCCGGGCACGCGCTTGTTGCCGCTCCCGCGCCTCAGCCCTTGGGGACGAGCACGCGGTTGATCACGTGGATGACGCCGTTCGAGGCCATCACGTCGGTCTTCGTGACCTGGGTCGAGCCGTTGAGGTAGACCTTCCCGCCGCGGACCGAGACCTTGACGCCCTGGCCCTCGAGCGTCTTCACGGACTTGCCGTTGAGCGTCACGACCTTCGCCGCCGGGGCCTTGCCCTTCACGACGTGGTAGGTGAGCACCTTCTTGAGGAGCGCCGGATCGTTGCCGACGGCGTCGAGCGTCGCCTTGGGCAGCTTCGCGAACGCGGCGTTCGTCGGTGCGAAGACCGTGTAGGTCCCCTGCTTCAGAGCGCCGACGAGACCGGCCTTCTTGAGCAGGGAGACGAGCGTGGAGAACTGCGGCGACGACGCCGCGACCTGCGTGATGTCGTTCTGCGCCGGCTTCGTGGGCGCAGCGGAGACGGGGGCGACCATCGCCGCGGCGGCGAGGACGGTGGCTCCGATGGTGACGAGGGCAGTGCGCAACTCCGTACCTCCTTGTAGGTTGTACAGAGATCGTACAGATTATGTCCACGCGAACGCAAGTCGGACTTGGGTCACGTGCGTTGAGTGCTCTGAATAGATCGATGACCAGCCGTTGTTTCTATGTATAGAATTTGCACAGATATGAGACGTCTCGACCTCACCCGCGCCGCCCGCCTCGTCGCGGGACGCCGCTCGAAGTTCGTGGTGCTCGGGCTCTGGGTCGCGCTCGCACTCGCGCTCGGGCCGCTCGCCGGGCGGTTCGAGGGCTCCCAGCGGAACGAGCCGTCGAGCTTCCTGCCCGGAGGGTCGGAGTCCGTCACGGTGCTCGAGGCGTCGAAGCGGTTCCCCTCGGGCCAGGAGACCCCGGCGATCGCCGTCTTCCGCGACGGCGGCGGTCTCGATGCGCAGGGCCGCGCGGCGGTGGCGGAGGCGCGGCAGCGGCTCCAGAACGCGGACATTGCGGGAGTCGGGACGTTGCCGCCGTACGTCCTGTCGAAGGACGGCAAAGCCGCGGTGGTCACGATTCCCATCCGGGCAGAGGGGGACGAGAAGGTCCTCGTCGATGCCGTCGAGAAGGCGCGGGAGCTCGTGCGCCAGGATCTCCCACCCGGGCTCGAGGCACAGGTCACGGGGCCGGCCGGCTTCTCCGCGGACGCAACCAAGGCGTTCGAGGGCATCAACTCCACGCTCCTCTTCGCGACCGCGGGACTGGTGTTCGTCCTCCTCGTGCTCATCTATCGGAGCCCGATCTTCTGGGCGCTGCCGCTTCTCGCCGTGCTGTTCGCCGAGGGAGTCGTACGCGGTATCGGCACGCTCCTGACGGACGCCGGGCTCGTCGTCAACGGGCAAACAGGCGGCATCCTCCTGGTGCTCGTCTTCGGAGCGGGAACGGACTACGCGTTGTTCCTGACCGCCCGGTACCGCGAGGAGCTCCTTCGCGTAGAGGACAAGCACGAGGCGATGCAGGTTGCGCTCCGCCGCGCAGGCCCCGCGATCGCGGCGTCGGCGGCGACCGTGGTCGCGGCCCTCCTCTGCCTCTCCTTCGCGCAGGTCAACTCCACGGCAGGCCTGGGGCCGATCGGCGCCATGGGAATCGCAGTCGCCGCGATCGCGATGCTGACGCTCCTCCCGGCGCTCCTGCTGCTGGGTGGCCGGCGCGCGTTCTGGCCCTTCGTGCCGCAGTTCGGCACGGAGCCGGCGACCGGCAGCACGTTCTGGAGCCGTCTCGGGAGCCGGATCGAGCGCCGCCACCGGGCCGCCTGGGTCGTCACGGCGCTCTCGCTCGCGGTGCTCGCGCTGGGGACGCTCACGCTCGACGACGACCTGACCACGGCCAACGCGTTCAGAGGGACAGTCGAGTCGGTGCAGGGGCAGCGGCTGCTCGAGGAGTCCTTCCCCGCCGGTGCCAGCGCCCCCGCCGTCGTCCTCGTCACGGATCCCGCGCGCACGGAGGCCGCCCTCGAGGCCGCCCGCACCGCGCCCGGGGTGGCGCGCGTCGGCGAGCCGGAGAGCGGAGAGCCCGGCGACCGCTTCGAGGTCGTCCTCGAGGCCGACCCGTTCGGCCAGGAGGGGTTCGCGACGATCGCGCCGCTCCGGCGCGCGCTCGACGACGCCGTCGGCGATGTCGCGCTCGTCGGAGGCGCGAGCGCGGAGGAGGCCGACCTGCGCTCCGCCGTCGAGCGGGACACCAAGCTGCTGGTGCCGCTCGTCCTCCTCGTCGTCCTGGCGATCCTCGTGCTGCTGCTGCGCTCGCTCGTCGCACCCGTGATGCTCATCGCCACGGTGGTGCTCTCGTTCGCCGCGGCGCTCGGCGGGAGCCTGCTGCTGTTCGAGCTGTTCGCCGACTTCCCCGGTGAGGATCCGAGCTTCCCGCTCTACGCCTTCATCTTCCTCGTGGCGCTCGGGGTGGACTACAACATCTTCCTCATGGCGCGTGTCCGCGAGGAGGCGCTCACGCTCACGACACGCGACGCGATGCTCAGGGGGCTCGCCGTCACCGGAGGCGTGATCACCTCGGCCGGGATCGTCCTCGCAGGGACGTTCTCGGTGCTCGCCGTGCTGCCCCTGGTGGCGCTCACGCAGCTCGGGATCACGGTCGCGTTCGGCGTGCTCCTCGACACGCTCGTCGTGCGATCGATCCTCGTGCCCGCGCTCACGTTCGAGCTCGGCGAGCGCACCTGGTGGCCGTCTGCGCTCTCGCGGCGCAAGCCGCCGGCACCGACGCACCTTCCGGCCGAGGCGACTGCGGCTCCCCCGCCCCTCGGGGTGACGCGACGATGACGGGGTCGCACGTCGTCCGGCCCTCGTCTGGCTCACGGCGACCGGCCCGTACCCTTCCGTGGTGGACGGGATGACGGTCGCCGAGGGAGACAAGCTCCTCCGCATCGGCGAGCTCTCGCGCCGCGTCGGCGTGCCGGTGGAGTCGCTGCGCGCCTGGGAGCGCCGGTACGGTCTGCTCGCGCCCAGCCGCACGCAGGGAGGCTTCCGGCTCTACGGCGAGGCCGATGTCGCGCGCGTCCTCGCCATGCGCGCGAACCTCGACCGCGGGATGTCGGCGGCGGAGGCCGCGCGTCTCGCGCTCGCCGAGGAGATGGCCCTGGCGACGGAGTTCCCTGCGCCCGTGGCGGACGCACGGGAGCTCGGCGCCGCACTCGACCGTTTCGACGAGGCCGGCGCCCAGCAGGCGCTCGACCGGCTGCTCACCACGGTGACGCTGGACATCGTCCTGCGTGACGTGCTCATGCCGTACTTGCACGAGCTCGGCATGCGCTGGGAGCGGGGAGAGGCGTCGGTGGCGCAGGAGCATTTCGCCAGCAACCTCGTGCGCGGACGGCTGATGGCGCTCGCCCGGTCGTGGGACCGCGGCGGGGGACCACGGGGCCTCCTGGCGTGTGCGGAGGGCGAGCTCCACGACCTCCCGCTCGTCGGCTTCGGGCTCGCACTCCGCGAGCACGGCTGGCGGATCAGCTACCTCGGGGCCGACACGCCCGTCGCCTCCGTCGTCGACACCACCCGGGCGCTCACTCCCGACGCGGTCGTGATCTCGGGCACCACGTCCGGCGCCTTCGACGCGATCGCGACCAGGCTCCGCGAGATCGCGCTCCACGCCCCCCTGTACGTCGCCGGAGCGGCGGCCGACCCGCAGGTCGCACGCCGGGCGCACGCGACCCACCTGTCAGGTGACGTCGTCCTCGCAGCCGAGACGCTCGCGGCCGAGCGCCGCTGAGCCGGGCGGAGGCGGAGTGGAACGGGCCGCGCCCCGCTGGTCGACGAGCGAGCGCGAGACCGACGCGGGCGCGGTCGAGTCCCGCCAGTGGATCACCCTGCCGAGAGCCTTGGTCCCCGCCGACGACGACGGCGCGCGCGAGCTCGGGCGCCGGTATCTCGCCGAGGTGGCCCGGTTCTCGCACGGCCTCGTGCGTCCGAGACGGCAGGCGGACGGCGTCGCCCTCGTCCTCGCGGGGATCGTGCCCCTGCTTCGCTTCGACCCTCCCGCGGCCCGCGTCGAGGACGGCCGGGTCGAGTGCCGGTATGCGATTCGCGGAGGAGCCCTCGTCGCCCGCCCGGGAGGATCGCTCGTGGTCGCGCAGCGCCCGGGGGTCGAGCTCGAGCTGGTCGTCGCGGGCTACTTCCCCCGGCTCGGCGGGAGCATGCGGAGACGGTCGCTCCGCCGAGCCCTCTACACCGCGATCCAGGCGCGCGCCCACCGAGCCGTCGGCCGTCGGTTCCTCGAACGCGCGGCCGGAGAGGCGCCCTCGTGAGAGCGGTCGTCTTCGGAGCGTCGGGAGTGATCGGTCGAGCGCTCCTGCCGGAGCTCGCCCGCCGACACGACGTGGTGGCGGTCTCCCGCCGGCCTCGGGCGTCCGCAGAAGGCCTGGTGTGGGCGAGTGCCGACGTCACCGACGCCGATTCGGTCGCCCGGCTCCTCCGGGAAGACGACGTCCTCGTGTACCTCGTCCATTCGCTCGGCACGGCCGACTTCGAGGACGTCGACCGGCTGGCGGCGGACAACGTGGCCGCGGCCGCCGGGCAGGCGAGGGCACGACAGATCGTCTACCTCGGAGGCCTGGGCGACGGGGCGGAAACCGAGTCGGCGCATCTGCGCAGCCGCGCGGAGACGGGCCGGCGGCTGGCGGACGGCCCGGTGCCGGTCACGACGCTGCGTGCCGGAATGGTGGTCGGCCCGGGAAGCGCGGCCTTCGAGACGATCCGGGCACTCGTCGACCGGCTGCCGGCGATGATCTGCCCTCGCTGGGTCTCGACTCCCACCCAGCCGATCGCGCTTCGGGACGTGGTGCTCTACCTCGCGGCCGTCTGCGGGCTGGAGGCGGCCTACGGCGAGTCGTTCGACGTGGGCGGCCCCGAGGTCATGACGTACCGCGAGATGATCGAGCGGATCGCCCGCATCCGCGGCAAGCGGCTGCCGATCGTCGAGGTGCCGGTGCTCACGCCGCGCCTGTCCTCCTGGTGGCTCCACCTCGTGACGCCGGTCAACGCGTCCGTCGCGCGCCCGCTCATCGACGGGCTGCGGACGCCGACGATCGTCCGCGACGACGGCCGCATTCGCGAGCTCGTCCCGATCGACCTCACACCGTTCGACGACGCCGTCCGGGACGCCCTCCGGGCCGGGCGCTAGAGGCGACGCGCCTCGAGGAAGCGCCGCACGGCTTCCTCGTGGTCGACGATCGGGCTCGCGTAGGCCGCCGGGCGCAGGTGGCCCAGTCGCCAGGGCTCGTGCACGTCCGGCCCGTCGACCCCCTCGAGCTCGCGCACCCAGCGCCGGACGTACGCGCCGTCGGGATCGAACCGACGCGCCTGCCGCGTCGGGTTGAAGACGCGGTTGGGCCGCGTGTCCGCCCCCGTCCCCGCGACCCACTGCCAGTTCCCGGTGTTGCTCGCCACGTCGCCGTCGACGAGGTGCTCGGCGAAGTGGGCCGCGCCGAGCCGCCAGTCCAGGTAGAGGTGCTTCGCGAGGAACGAGGCGGTGACGAGCCGTGCTCGATTGTGCATCGTCCCCTCGGCGCGGAGCTGGCGCATCCCGGCGTCCACGATCGGGTAGCCGGTCCGCCCCTCCTTCCACGCCGCGAGCGCGTCGGCGTCGTCGCGCCAGCGATCGTGGCGGGGACGGAGGTCGCGTCGTGCGATCCCGGGGTCGGCATCGAGCAGCTGATGGTGGAAGTCGCGCCAGCAGAGCTGGCGCACGAACGCCTCGCCGCCGGGCTCGGGGGTCGTACGATGCGCGACCTCGAGCGGCGACAGGCATCCGAAATGGAGGTACGGGGAGAGGCCCGACGTCCCCTCGACGGCGAGGTCGTCGCGGCGTGCGTCGTAGTCGGCGAGGCCGTCGCGCACCCAGCGCGCGAGGCGGGACCTTCCCTCGGTCTCACCGCCCCGAGGAAGGTTCGAGGCGATGACCCCGCCCGTCAGGTCCCGGATCCCGGGGAGCGCCCCGTCGTCGACCGGCCGGGCGGCAGGGATCGACGCTGGTGCGGCGAGGACCGTTCGCCGTGGCGCGGCGCGCCACCGGTTCCAGTACGGGGTGAACACGCGGTACGGGCCGCCGGAGCCTCCGGGCGAGACGTCGCCCGGGGGAACGACCGTCACGCCTGGAAACGACTGGACGAGGATGCCCCGCTCCCGGGCCGCGCCGCTCAGGCGTCTCTGCCGTGCCTGCGCAAAGCTGCTCACGTCCTCGCTGAGGTTGATGCTTCGCGCGCCGGTCTCCACCGCGACGCGGAGCACCTGCGCGACCGTGTCCCCACGGCGGACGACGAGACCACTGCCGCGGGACGCGAGCGAGCTCCGGAGGTCGGCCAGCGCCTCGAGGAGGAAGGCGACGCGGTTCGGGGCGCCGAAGCCGGCGAGCAGCTCGTCGTCGAGGACGAAGACCGGGACGACATGCGTCGCGTGCTCGACGGCGGCGTCGAGGGCGGGATGGTCGTGCAGCCGGAGGTCCCGGGTGAAGAGGACGACCGCCGTGCTCATCGGAGGCTCCCGCGCACCCGCGCGACGTCACACGTCCGGTGCGTCGAGCCACTCCGTGCTGAACGAGGGGCTCAGATGGATGTCCACCTGGCGAAGCGGGCCGGTGCCCGAGTTGACGAACGCGTGCGGCTCGTTCGGCCGCGCCACCAGGATGTCTCCTGCCCGCGCCTCCACGGTCGCGCCGCCGAGCGTGAACGTCGCCTCCCCCTCCTGGACGATGAACACCTCGGCGTAGGGGTGGCGGTGGAGCGCAGGGCCCCGCCCCGGTTCCGCGTCGACGAAGAGGATGGTGATGTCGAGGCCGTGCTCCGCGCCCACGAGCTCATGGGCCACGTCGCTCCAGGGGAGGTCCTCGAGCCGGATGACGGTCATGCCTCTAGATGTACCCCGCGCGCGTCGCCTGGGCCGCCGCTGCGGCGCGGGAGGACTGCGTGAGCTTGCCGAGGATGTTCGCAACGTGGCGATGCACGGTGTGCTCGCTGAGGACGAGCGACGACGCGATCTCGCGGTTGGAGAGCCCCGCGGCGACGAGCCGCAGGACCTCCGTCTCGCGGCGGCTGAGCGGAGAGGCACCGTTCGGCTCCGTCGGCGCGGCGTCGTCGAGGAACCCCGCGAGCGCACGCTGGAGGTCGCGCTGGTCGTCCATCCAGGGCAGGTGGGAGTCGCCCTGCAGGGCGACGAAGCGGGCGTTCGGCAGGAGCGACGCGAGCTCGCGGCCCCGGCCGATCGGCACGGTCCGGTCGCCGCGGCGATGGAGGACGAGGGCGGGGGCCGTGACGCGGGGCAGGAAGGGGCGGGCATCGGAGACGAGGTCGAGCTCGAGGAAGGCCGAGGCGACCTCCGCCGAGGCCGCATGCCGCTGGTAGCGGCTGAGCGCGTCGATCTCCTCCCCGCTCCCACGCGGGGCGAACAGGCCCGACAGCATCTGCGCGGCCAGCTGCCAGTTCGCCTGCACGAAGTCGACGAGCGAGCGCCGCGTCGCGTCGGGGATGTCGTCACGCGAGACATAGCCGCCGAAGAAGACGATCTTGCGCACCCGGTCCGGTGACTCGCTCGCGAAGCGGGCGGTCGCGAGGGCCGCGCAGGAGCAGGCGAACAGGGTGGCCGGCTCGTCGCCGCAGGAGGTGGCCACGGCCGCGAGCTGCTCCGTCTCGGTCTCCGGCGTCGGCGGACCGGGAAGGTCACGGTCGGAGAGCCCGGCCCCGAGCCGGTCGTAGCGGACGACGCGATGCGTGCGCGCGAGCTCCTCGAAGAAGCGCCGTGCGGCGGGGTCGTCCCACTCGTCCTCGAGGTGGGTCACCCACCGGCCCCCGAAGAGGAGGAGCGGGCCGTCGCCGACCGTCGCGTACGCGATCCGCCGCCCGTCCAGCTCGCAGAACCGGATCTCCTGCTCCATGACCCGTGATGATCATGGCCCGATCGGGCCATGTCAAGAAGATGGCCCGCAGCGGCGACGCGCAGCCCGCACCCGGAACGCCACCATGGAGCGATGCACGCACGCTACGTCGACGGCGTCACGGTCAGGCAGCTCCGCCACGGGGACACGGCCACGGTGGCCGCGCTGTTCGCGCGCCTCGGGCACCGCTCGCGGGAGCGGCGCTTCTGCGGCGCCAAGCCCCGGCTGCCCGAGGCAGAGCTCGCCGCGCTCGCACGCGTGGACGCCGACCATCACGTCCTGGTGGCGTACGCCGACGGCGATCCGTCTCCCGCCGGCATGGCCCGCCTGGCCCGTGACGGCACGACGGCCGAGATCGCGTTCGAGGTCGCCGACGCCCACCAGGGACGCGGGATCGGCTCGATCCTGGCGGAGCAGCTCGCGGCGGACGCGCGTGCGGCCGGGATCACCGAGCTCGTGGCGACGGTGTGCGGCGACAATCCGGCCGTGGTCTCCCTCCTGAACAGGGTCGCGGGCTCGCTGCACGTCAGCTGGCAGGGGCGCGAGCGCGAGTTCGTCGTCGGCCTCGGCGGCTAGCGCTGCTCCTCGGCAACCTCGTCCACCTCGTCGCCCTGCTGCAGACGACGCCGAGGCGGCTCAGGTCTGCCGCGCGCGGCCTGCGCACGATCACCACGGCGCACGGGGCGTGCTGCGCGCACTGCTGGCTGACCGACCCGAGGAGGAGCCCGGCGAATCCACCGTGGCCGCGTGACCCGACGACGAGGAGGTCGGCGTCGCTCGGCCGCACGGACGAGCACGTCGGCGGCCGCGCCCTGCTCGACGACCCGTTCGACGGCGACCGAGGGGCTCTCGCCGGCGACCTCGTCGACTGCCGCGTCGAGCGACTCCTGCGCGCGGGCGCGAAGCGCGCTCGGGTCGAGCGTCTGCGGCGGCATGGTCGGGCCGCCGAAGGCGATCGGAAGCGACCAGGCGTGGACCGCCCGCACGGTCGAGCCCCGCAGCTCGGCCTCGCCGAGCGCCCAGCGGAGCGCTTCCCGCGATTCCTCGGACCCGTCGACACCCACCACGATCAGCGACATGTCGCCCTCCTTCCGCCCGGGCCCTCTCAGCGTCCACGCGCTCGGGCCCGCCCGCATCGGGGAATGACCGGGACGACGTGCGGCCCGCTACGGATGTCCGCCCGCCGGCGCTCGCATCGCGCCGACCGCGGGCCGGGCGCTCAGCGTGTACGCCGCAGTCGTCCCGCTCGTGATGGTCGTCGTGTTCGTGCTCGCCGAGCTCCTCATCGGGCACGACTGAGCCTTTTCTCCAGTGGCACAGGATGAGGTGTCCGACTGAAGTCGGACACCTGCCCGGTGCGCCGGGGCCCTAGGCCGGTCGGGCGAGGGCGCGCGCGAGGTCGAGGGTCGAGAGGACGCCGATCGGGCGGTCGCGGTCGTCGGCGACCACGACGAGGTGCGTCGCGCGATGACCCTCCATCAGCTTCGCCGCGCGCATGAGGCTCTCGCCCGCCCGCACGGTCACGACCTCCGTCTTGGCGGCTCCGACGGCGGGCCCTGCGAGGAGCTCGCCCCGAGCTGCGGCGGTGACGAGGTCGAGATCGGAGACGATGCCCCAGAATCCCTGGGAGTCGTCCTCCTCGTCGCCCCAGACCACGACGGCATGGATGCCGACGTTGGCCATCATGCGCGCGACGTCGCGGAGCGTCGCCCCGGGGTGGCAGGTGATGACACCGGGATGCATTGCCGAGGACACCAGCCTCAGCTCGAGCGTGGGCTGCGTCAACTCCAGCGGCTCGGTCGCGGGAGACTCGTTCATCGTGCACCTCCATCGATCACTCGGTCGACCGGTCCGTGCCGTCGACGAGTGCGATGTCCCCGCGGCCGGGCCGCCTCGGCGAACAGAGCGACAGGGATGTCGCCCTCCTCGGCCACGATCGTCGACATGTCCCAATCCTTCGTCCGCAGGGCCACGGAAGCATCGGGGTCGCCCCGCTTCTCCCTTTCGGCGTACTACCGATCCCCGCTCGTCGAGCGCGGAAGCCGCATGCGGTAGAACTGCGCGGTGCGCTTCGAGGCCGCCGTCGAGGTCGATCGCCTCCATGTCGTGCGGGGCGGGCGCGACGCACTCGACAGGATCACGCTCGACGTTCGCCGCGGGACGGTGACGGGCCTCCTCGGCCCGAGCGGCAGCGGCAAGTCGACCCTGATGCGCTCGATCGTCGGGACCCAGCTCGTCGAGTCCGGCGCGGTGCGGGTGCTCGGCGAGCCCGCCGGCACGCCGGCCCTCCGGCGCCGGGTCGCCTACACCACCCAGGAGCCGGCCGTCTACGGCGACCTCACCGTGCGCGAGAACCTCGGCTATTTCGCGCGGCTGGTCGGCGCGCCGCGCGGACACGTCGACGACGCGATCGAGCTGGTCGGACTGGGCGACGAGACGGATCGCGTGGTCGACCGGCTGTCCGGCGGCCAGCGCTCGCGCGTGTCCCTCGCGACCGCCCTCGTCGGCCGGCCCGAGCTGCTCGTCCTCGACGAGCCCACCGTCGGCCTCGACCCGCTGCTCCGCCGTGACCTGTGGCAGGCGTTCGCGAGGCTCGCGGGCGAGGGCGCGACGCTGCTCGTCTCGAGCCACGTGATGGACGAGGCCGAGCGGTGCGACGAGCTCCTGCTCCTGCGCGACGGCCGCCTGCTGGCAGCGGGAACGGCACCGGAGATCCGGGCCCGTACCGGGGCCGAGGGCATGGACGAGGCGTTCCTGCGACTGGTCTCCTCGGAGGGCGGGACGTGAGCGCGGCGGCCGCCACTACCGCGCGCGTGCTCCGGCAGCTGCGGCGCGACCCCCGCACCGTTGCCCTCCTCCTCGTCGTGCCGTGCGTGCTCGTCGCGCTGCTCAAGTACCTCTTCATCGACGATCCCGCCGTGTTCGACCGGATCGGGGCGCCGCTGCTCGGCCTCTTCCCGTTCATCGCGATGTTTCTCGTCACGTCGATCACGATGCTGCGCGAGCGCACCACCGGGACGCTCGAGCGGCTGATGACGCTGCCACTCTCGAAGCTCGACCTGCTCGGCGGCTACGGGGCGGCGTTCGCGCTCACCGCCGCGGTTCAGGCGACCCTCGTCTCCCTCGTCGCGTTCCTCCTGCTCGGCCTCGACGTGGCCGGCCCGCCGTGGCTCATCGCCGTACTCGCCGTCGGGAACGCCGTCCTCGGCAGCGCCCTCGGGCTGTTCCTCAGCGCCTTCGCGCGGACGGAGTTCCAGGCCGTCCAGTTCATGCCGGCGTTCGTCTTCCCGCAACTGCTCCTCTGCGGCCTGCTCGTCCCCCGTGACGAGATGGCGAGACTGCTCGAGGTCGTGTCGTACGCGCTGCCGCTGACGTACGCGTACGACGCGCTCGAGCGGGCCGCGCTCGAGGCGTCCTACGACTGGCGACTGGCCTTCGACGTCGCCGTGATCGTCGGGGCGACCGCGCTCGCGCTCGTGCTCGGAGCCGCGACGCTGCGCCGGCGCACGCCCTGAGCTCGGGGCGCACGAGACGATCCGCACTTTCCCGCAACCCCGCGGCTTCTTTGTGCGGATGTGATCGAACCTCCGGAGAGTCACGCTCCGCGGAACGGAAGGAGGTCACGATGGAGTCGGCATTCTGGGCGATCGTCGTCTATGTGTACGTGATCGCGGTGCTCGCGGTCGTCGGCTTCGGCGCCGTGCGACTGTTCGGCGGGTTCCACCGGCACGTGCACTGAGCGCGCACGTCCTACCGAGTCGCGTCACGGGCATTCGGGGCTTGCAGCCCCTGAGCGGGCTCGTCCGTGCGACGGGACTCGACGAGGAGCGCGCCCCCGGTCGCGACCCCGATCGTCACGGCCATCGAGACCACTCCGAGGGCGACGAGCCTTCGCGGTGAGCCGAGCGCCGGGGCGTCCGCCCCGTGCCCGTCGTGGCCGTGATACGCGTGGACGACGGCGTGACCCTGGCCCCGGTCGATCAGGTAGCGGTTGAGTGGAAACGCGAAGACGAACGCAACGGCGAGCGAGAACGCGAGCGCGCCCCAGAACAGTGCGTCGGCGAGCCCGGCGTCCATCGCCCCGGGGACCCTGAGCACCACACCGTTGTCGACGAGCTCCATCACGGCGATCGAGAAGGAGTCGGACGCGAAGGCGAGCGGCAGCGCCGTCGACAGAGCGAGGCCGGCACGGAGGAGCGGCACCATCGTGAGCGAGTAGCCGAACACGAACGCGAGCGCGACGGCGAGCGCGATCGTCGCCGGGTTGGAGAGCCCGAGGGCGGTGCCGATCACCATCCCGAGCACCTCGCCGATGGCGCACCCCGTCAGGCAGTGCAGGGTCGCGAGCGCGGCGACGCGGTTTCGGGACCCCCGATGACTCGTGTGACGGGTGTCGTGCTCATGCGCTCTCACGTACCTAGTGTACCCCTACCCGGTATGTAGGTCGTTGCCGCAAAGACGCCTGGCCGAGCGCGAATGCGCCATCGACCTCAGGGGTCGGGTCGTCTCCGCAGCCCGGCGCGCGAGGCCCGCGAGGTGTGCGGGCGGCCGTGCGCGGGTAGGCGATGACCACGCACGACCAAATCCGACGAAGGAGGATCGCGGTGGACAGCGACCGCATCGAGGGCAAGGAGAAGCAGGCCGAGGGCGAGCTCCAGGAGAAGTGGGGCCAGCTGAAGGACAAGGCGCGCGACGTGATGGACGACGTCGAGGACGCGCTCGACCGCGACGACGACAAGGACGAGGACAAGGCGGAGATGGAGGAGCGCGCGCGCTCCTAGGGAGCACCCGCGGGGGTCGGCACCGGCCGGCCCCCGCCTGAACCCGTTTCCTCCGCCGCCTCCCCGGGTACGAGCGCGGGGCAGCACAACAGGGAAGGAGGCCGTCATGCCACCACGCGGAGTGAAGAAGGGCAGCAAGCGCGCCCGCCAGTACGAGCACATCAAGGATTCGCTGAAGGAGCGCGGCCGCTCGGAGGAGACCGCCGAGGAGATCGCCGCCCGGACCGTGAACAAGGAGCGGGCGCGTCACGGCGAGGCGCGCGAGTCGTCGCGGCTCTCACGCGAGGACATCTCCTCCGGGAGGCGCGGCGGCATCCGCTCGCACCGCAAGGGACCGCGCGGCCGCACGCGCGACCAGCTCTACGAGGAGGCCAAGGAGAAGGGCATCGAGGGTCGCTCGAAGATGAACAAGGCCGAGCTCGCGCGCGCTGTGGGGTCCCGCAGTTGACGGACGACGACGGGCGGGCGCTGCTCGGCGCACCCGTGTGCGCCGGCGGCGTCCGACTCGGCACCGTCGACGCGGTGTGGGTCGACGCGACCCACACCGCGCTCGGCGTCGAG
Source organism: uncultured Actinomycetes bacterium (assembly GCA_963786055.1). GTDB lineage: Bacteria > Actinomycetota > Thermoleophilia > Gaiellales > Gaiellaceae > Gaiella. The sequence continues at coordinate 69,177 of CAWAXS010000033.1, forward strand.
GTGGCGATGTCGTGGAACGGCGGCACGAAGTTCGTCCCGCTCGCCGCCGCGTGCGTCCGGGACGGGATCGTCTCGGCCGGCTCGTTCGCGTTCATGCCCTCGGCGATGACAGCGTTCTATGCCACACGGGGCGCCCGCCGGATCGCACGAAGCCCGAGGCGAACACTTCTCGAACCGCATGAGAGCGGGTAGGTTTGGAGCCGCGTCACAGCGGGTAGGACGTCGGCGAGTGGCGATGAAGCTATCGAGACGAGCGGCGATGAGGCATCGGTGAGCGAGATCGAGTCGACCGAGTTCGCGGTGGAGACGATCGAGACGGAAGGCTCCGTCTCGCTGATCTGCGTCCGCGGTCAGGCAGATCTCCACACGGCCCCCGAGCTGCGGGAGGCGATCACGGCCGCGCTCGACGGAGGCGCGACCGGCCTCGTGGTCGACCTGTCCGAGGCCACGTTCGTCGACTCGATGACGCTCGGGGTGCTCCTCGGCGCCGTCAAGCGGCTTCGCCCGTCGGGCGGCAGGGTCAGCATCGTCACCGCCGACCCGCACATCAGGCGCATCTTCGAGATCACGCTGCTCGATCGCGTCTTCTCCCTGCACGCAGATCGCGCCGAAGCGCGCGCCGCCGCGGGCGGGGGCGCGTGAGCGTCCCGAGCTCGCTGCAACCCCCCGACCGCGCGACCGTCGAGTTCCCGTCGACGGCCGGGTACCGGAGTGTCGGCAGGCTCGTCCTCGGCGGCGTCGCCGCGCGCTTCGAGCTTCCCATCGACCGCGTCGACGATCTCCTGCTCGCCGTCGACAGCCTCCTCCTCCAGGAGCCGATCGGCGACAGCGTCCGGCTGGAGGCCGAGGCGACACCGTCGGGCCTGCTGGTCCGCCTCGGCTCGTTCCGGCCGGGGCAACTGGACGATCCCGCGCTGCGGCGCGTCCTGTCGCGCCTCGTGGACACGGCCGAGGAGCGCGCCGACGGCAGTGCCGCGTCGATCGAGCTCGTCGTCTCCGCCGCGTACCGCGGCGACGGAGCATGACCGCCGTGGCCCAGGACGTCGACTTCGTCGCTCTGATCGAGGCGTACCGCGCGGGCGACGAGAAGGCCCGTGAGGCGCTCGTGGAGCGCTACATGCCCCTCGTGCGGAGTCTCGCGTCACGGTACGCAGGCCGCGGCGAGCCGCAGGAGGACCTCGTCCAGGTCGGGTCGATCGGACTGCTCCTCGCCATCCAGCGCTTCGACACCGAGCGCCAGGTCCAGTTCACGACGTACGCGGTGCCGACCATCGTCGGCGAGATCCAGCGCCATTTCCGCGACCGGGCGTGGGCGCTCCACGTGCCGCGCCGGCTCAAGGAGCTCAGCGTCCGGCTCACGCGAACGATCGAGGCCAAGACAGCCGAGCTCGGACGCGCGCCGACGATCGCGGAGCTCGCCGAGGCGACCGGTGCCGCGGAGGACGAGGTCGTCGAGGCCTTGCAGACCTCGGAGGCCTACTCCACTCGGTCGCTCTCCCAGCCGCTCGGCCGTGAGACGGACGACGAGACGATGCAGGACGTCCTCGGCATCGACGACCAGGGCTTCTCCGAGGTCGAGGACAGCTATCTCGTCGAGGCGGGGCTGTCCGCGCTCGACGAGCGCGAACGCCGGATCGTCGAGCTGCGGTTCTTCGAAGGCCTGACCCAGTCGGAGATCGCCGCGCACGTCGGGATCTCGCAGATGCACGTGTCCCGCCTCCTTCGGCGCGCCCTGCACCTGATGCGCGGGCGGCTCGAGGAGTCGATCGGCGAGGACGTGCTGTCGTGAGCACGAACGTCGTCACCCTCACGATGCCGGCGAAGACCGAGTACCTCGTCCTCGCCCGGCTCGCCCTCGCCGGGATCGCGCGCCAGGTGCCGATGGACGAGGCCGTGCTCGCCGACCTGAAGCTGGCCGTGACCGAGGCCTGCGGCAACGCTGTGCGGCACGCGCACGGGGGCATGCAGGGCGTCGTTCGCGTGCGCTTCGAGATGACGGACGAGACGATCGAGATCGCCGTCGAGGACGAGGGTCCCGGGCTCCCCGCGGTCGTCCCGGCCGCGGCGGACGTCGACGACCTCTCCGAGGGAGGCATGGGGCTCGCGATCATCCGCGCCGTCGTGGACGAGCTCCAGATCGACGGGCGGAAGGGCGGTCCCGGCACCGTCGTCCGCATGCTCAAGCAGCTCGTCCCGGCCTGAGGCCCCCCGCAGCTCCCTGTCGGCGAGGTCGTCTCAGGCGGCGAGCGCGGCCGCGCGCGTCGGGTAGACGCTCAGGACCTGGTCGAGACCGGTGATCTCGAAGATGCGCCGCGCCGTCGTCTCCGGCAGCACGACGGGCATCTCCCCCCCGGCCTCGCGCACGCGACGGAGTCCGCCCACGAGGACGCCGAGGGCTGTCGAGTCGAGGAACGCCACACCGGTCAGGTCGAGCACGAGGCGCAGGTGCTCGCGGCCGTCGAGCTCCTCGAGCGCCCCCGTGAAGACCTCGCGCAGCCTCGGGGCATCGTGCGCGTCGAGCTCGCCGCGGAGGGTCACCACGGCCGCCTCGTTGCCCGACTCGATCTCGTAGAGCGCGTGCATGTCGTCCATCATGCCCGGAGGCGCCTCACGGCGCCTCCGGGCACGTCGGTGATGCGGTGCTCAACGCTCCACGACACGGTCGCGCACGACCGTCCCGCGATCGCCGAATCCACCCCAGCTGGACCAGAAGGCGAGCGAGATGAGCCCGCCGACGGCGCCGACCACCATGAGGATCACACCGACCGTCTGCAGGTCGACGCCGGACACGTCCGCCGTGACCGCCCACGTGAGAATCGCGCCGATCGCGATGAAGATGAGACTGACGCTGATGCCCATTGTTCGACCTCTCAGGGTTCGTTTACAGGTCGTGCTTCGTAGACCCGGGATACCCGGAGCGCGCGGCGCCGAAACAGCTCGTCGAACGGCAAACCTGCCGTGAAGTGGTCTCGGGCCTGCTGGCACGGTGTGCGGAGGGCCGGCCTCGCCGGCCCTCCACACGACCTCGGCCTGTGAGCCGGAGGCGGCTCGGTCAGGCCTTGTCTCCCCACATGAGCGGTCGTACCGCCCCGGCCCGACCGGGAAACCTGCGTTTTGCGCCGAGACCGGGGTGGTAACCCCTGGGGATGGAGGCAACGCGCCAGGGTGACGAACGGCCCGTTCTGCTCTTCTTCTCGACCCGCAGGTCAGGCCCCGCGCGGCGCATGTCCAGCCTCGTTGCGTGGGTCCGCGTGACCGAGAAGAAGCGACTTCGGGTGGTCGAGGTCGACGCGGACGACCACGCGGACCTGGCGGACGCTCTCGAGGTCTCGATGGTGCCCACGCTCGTCCTGCTGCGCGGCCGGAAGATCCTGGGACGTCTCGACGGACGTGCGACCGGGAACGACATCACGCGCCTGATCCGGCCGCACCTCGCATCACGGGCCTGACCGGCGAGAACGCGTGAGCGGGCGGCCTGGGCCGCCCGCTCACCGACGCCTCGAGTCCCTTCAGCCGTTCAGAGCAGGATGATCAGCAGGACGATGATCAGGATGACGAGCAGGGTTCCGGCACCGATGTACATGGTGTTCTCCTTTCTCAGCCGAGCCACCACACGAGCAGCAGCACCGCAGCCACCACGGCCACGAAGGCCCAGATGGCCAGCGCGACTCCACCGAGGAGCGCGAACGGAGCTCCCGCCGTGCGCCCCTGGGTGACGGCTCTCTCGGTCGGCCCGGCAGATCCGGAGATCTCCCGCGACTCGGTCTCCACCCTCTCGGGCCGGCTGGTACGCGTGTCGCTCATGGGACAGCGGGTACGCGGCGTGGCCCGTGCCGAAACGGCCGAGCGCAGCTACAGCCAGCCGCGCAGCCTCGCGATCGCGAGGGTTCCGACGCCCACCGCGGCGATCCCGGCGACCACGAACCAGAACACGACGGGATGGTCGAACAGCCCGACCTTGAAGTTCATCCCCATGACGCCGGCGACCAGGGCGCCGGGCAGAAGGACGACCGAGGCGAGGGTGAGGATCTTCATGATCTCGTTCGTGCGGTGGCCGGTCCGTGCGATCAGGACGTCGAACGACCCGAAGATGCTCTCGCGCACGTCGCGGGCGCTCTGCAGGGTCGCCTCGTAGCGCGGCCAGGAGCGCCTGGAAGCGCTGCGCGGAGGACGCGTCGCCGAGCGCCTCGAGCTCCGGCTGGGTCAGCGCGAGGAGCAGCGGGCGGTGCGCCGCGAGCGAGCGCCGCAGACGGGCTGCGCGCCGGCGCACGCCGACGAGGCGCTCGATCTCCTCCTCGGGTCGCCCCATACCCTGCATCGCGCGCTCGTCGACCTCCTCGAGCTCCTCCTCGAGGCGGTCGAAGGCCGTGGAGTACTCGTTGAGGACCCACTCGAGCAGGGCGGCGACGAACGCCGGACCGTCCATCTCCCCGGTGGGGCCAGAGCCGGACGCGAGCTCGGCGAACTCGTCCAGCACGGCGACCGGCCGGTCGTGGGCGGTGACGACCCAGTTGTCCGCGATCAGGCATTCGATCTCCGTCAGCTCGTCCGACCCGTTTCCGCCCGGCGCGTGGATCGTCAGGTGCACGAATCGGCCGGCGTCGCGGAAGCTCGGCGTCTGCGACGTGGAGGCCAGGCTGCGCGATGCGATCTCGTCCAGGTCGAGCTTCGCCGCCACGGACCGCGCGGCGTCCTCCGACGGCTCGGGAATGTCGATCCACAGGAGCTTCGAGCCGCCCAGGCGGGGCGGCAGGTCGTCGACGCCCGCGAGCCGCTCGGCTCGATCACCGTCGAACAGGAGAACGCTCGGCTGCCCGTCGTCAGGCGCGAGCGTCGATCGATCGCCCCCGGCTCCCGGATCCCTCGTTGCGGACGCGTTGCTCCTCGACGCACCGACCATGCATCGACGGTCTACCCGTTCCCGGCGCGCTTCATGCGCTACGGCGCTAGCTGCCCTTCGCCCGCTCCACCGCCGAGGCCAGGGCCGCGTCGAGGCTCGCGAGCAGCATCTCGCGCCTGAAGCCCGCGACGCGGAACGTCCAGTCGGCGGCCGTGTCCGGCGGGGAGACGATGAACAGCGAGCGCTGCTCGGAGACGAGCTGCCGGTGGCCGCGGTCGATCGCGCGGATCCCCGAGCTGTCGAGGTACGCGACCCGGGTGAGGTCGAGCACGACGGCCGAGGTGCGTGTCGCCACGACGGCCTCCTGGACGGCGTCCGCGTTGGTGAGGTCGACCTCGCCCTGGACATGGACGACGTCGACCCCGTCCCGGGCGTCGCTGGAGATGTCCACGATGGCGCTGTCGCTCATGCGGACGTCGGCTCCCTGGCACTCTGGCTCATGCGAAGCACGGTAGCTCCGTCCTCCCGCTCGATCGAGAGCTCGTCGACGATCGCCTGCATGATCGACAGGCCGCGACCGCGGTCGGTGTCGCTCCGCGCCTCGCGCCAGATGCCCTCGTCGCGGACGGTCAGCTCGAGCCGCTCGTCGTCGAACCGCGCCATGACGGTCACGATCCCGACGCCGTCGCACCCGTAGCCGTGCTCCACCGCGTTCGCCGCCGCCTCCGAGGCGGCGAGCACGACCGCGCGCTCGACCTCCTCGCCGACCCCGTGCTCGTCGAGCCAGGAGCGCAGGCGCTCGCGGAGCTCGGCGAGCTCGCGCGGCGCTGCGGGGAAGGAATGACTGAACATGCTCACCGTCGGGATGCGATGAATCGTCAAAACGCAAACGTCGTCGTCCTGGGCCGGCCCTTCGACGAGCTGGTCGCAGAGGTCGTCCGCGAGCGCCGGCGCGCCGAGCGCGTGGAGCCTCGCGGCTGCCGCGAGCCGCTCCAGACCCGCGTCGATGCTCGCCGAGCGCCGCTCGACGAGACCGTCCGTGTACAGCACGAGTGTCTCGCCGTCGTCGAGCTGCGCGACGGCCTCGCCGCGCGCGTCGCCGAGCATGGAGCCGAGTGGAGCGGAGCGCCCGTCCCACAGGAACCGCGTGCGCCCGTCGGGCGAGACGACGAGGGGCGGCGGATGGCCGGCGCAGGCATACCGGATGTGGCCCGTCTCCGGGTCGAGCTCGACGTAGGCGAGGGTTGCGGTCGCCGCGGACGGGACGGTCTCCACGAACGCGTCGAGCCGGTCGAGAAGCAGCGCCGGGCCGGCTGTCTGCGCGAGGGCGCTCACGGCTCCCCGGAGCTGGCCCATCGCCACCGCAGCCTCGAGCCCGTGCCCGACCACGTCGCCCGACGACGAGCGCGATCGCTCCGGACTCGAGAGGGAACGCGTCGTACCAGTCGCCGCCGACCTCGAGAGCGGCCGTTCCCGGCCGGTATGCGGCGGCGACGACAACCCCCTCGAACGAGGGCACCTCACCGCCGAGCAGGCCGAGCTGCAGCGTGTGCGAGACGTCCCGCTCGCGCTCGTAGAGCAGCGCGTTGTCGAGAGCGATCGCGGCGCGCCCTGCGATCTCGCGGGCGAGCGCCGGCGGGATGACGGGCCGCCAGTCGGCGCCGGCGGCGCTCCGGATCGTCAGCGCGCCGAGGCTGTGCCCCCGGGCTCGGAGCGGGAGCACGAGCAGCGACGGAAGACCGGTGCCGGCGTCGCCCGTCGCGTCGGTCGGGCTCGCCTCCCTGCCGGTGGAGATCGTCCGCGCGATCCAGTCGGCCCAGCGGTCGTCGTCCTCGAGCTCCGGTGGCCTCGAGCCGCCACTCGCGATCTCGTCGACCACGCCGTCCTCGTCGATCAGGTGAACCGCCGCGAAGGTCGCCCGCTCCTCGGTCAGGACCTCGACCAGCCGCCGCGCGCGGACGCTCACGGTGGTGACCCGCTCGAGCGACTCGCCCACGAGCGCCAGGAACGAGCTGGCGGCGGCCGTCCGCTCGGCCTCCGCCTGCAGCTCTGCGCGCTCCAACGCGACGCCGATCTGCTCTGCGACGCCCAGCAGCAACGGCCTTCGGTCCTCGTTGACCCAGCGGCGCTCGGCCGAAGCCGCGAAGATCGCGCCGACCACCGCCCCGCTCGACGTGCGCAGCGGGAGTGCCGCGAGCGACTCGACACCCAGGCGGCGCCGCTCCTCCTCCAGGGTCGGGTAGCGCGCGTCGTACTCGTCTCCCGACCCGATCGCGACGAGGCTCCTCGTCCGCATCGCGTCCGACACCACCCCGCCGAGCTCGAGCGGGTACATGGCGAAGCGATCCCGTGTCTCCTGCGGCACGTCGGACGATGCGAGGGTCTCGAGGCTCGCCGAGTCGCCGACTCTCCACACGAAGACGACGTCCGCCCCGAACTCCTCGAACTCCGCGACGGTCGAGGCCGCGACCTCCTCGACCGTCGTCGCGGCCGCGAGCCGCGCGGCGTTCCGCTCCATGAACTCCGCCTGCCGGCGGGCGTCGCGCTCGCTCTCGAGGAGAGCCGCGCGCTCGAGCGCGCGGCCGAGCTCCTCGCCGATGGCGTCCAGCATCCTCCGCTCCGCTTCGGTGAGCTCGCGGTCCTCCCCGAACGCGACGCCGACCGCACCGATCGCGCGCGAGAGCGGGACGACGACCATCGACTCGACGCCGGCCAGCAGCTGCTCCATGTCGGGCGGGTACAGCTTCCGCACACGCTCTCGGCCGTGGAGCTCCATCGCCTGCCGCGCACGCATGACGTCGGCGGTCGGCGTCGAGGTCGAGAGCGGCACGGGCCGCCAGTGCCAGTGCTCGGGGCTCAGGTTTGCGGGAACCTTGAGCGTGCGCACGTCGTCGCCCGAGGCGAGCCCGACGGTGCACAGCGCCGCATCGAAGGCCTCGAACAGGAACGGGATGCTCGCCTCCGCGACCTCGGTCGGAAGTGCCGCCGCCGAGAGGCTCGCGACGAGCCGCCGCAAGATGTCCGCCCGGCGACGCCCTTCGTCGTCGATCGCGCTGAGCCGGGCGCGCTCGAGCGCGACGCCACACTGCTCTGCGACACCGACGACGACGGCTCGCATGTCGGGAACGAGCCAGCCAGGTCGCCGCGAGCCCGCGATGAGTGCGCCGACGACCGCTCCGCGGGCGCCGGCGAGCGGCACGGCGAGCACCGACGCGAGATGGGAGCCGTGCGCATCCGTCTCCGACGTCTCAACGACGCGGCCGGCTCGCATCGCCTCTTCCGCAACTGCGTGCGCCGCGTCGACGTCCTCCGCGGGACCGACCGCGGCCAGCGTCTCGACCGCGTCGCCCCGCCGCATGCGCACGGCGGCCACCTCGATTCCCGCCCCCGCGAGATCGGCGACGGTCGACGCAGCGACCTCCTGCGGGCCGGCGGCGGCCGCGAGGTGCGAGGCGTTGCGCTCCAGCAGCTCCGAACGCTCGCGAGCTGCGCGCTCGGCATCGTGCGCCTGCCTCAGGCGCCGCTCGGACGAGGCGCGCGACAGTGTGAACGCACCGAGCAGGACGGCGAGGATCGCCCCTCCCACGAGGATCGCGAGCGACGAGGAATGCGAGGCGCCCTTGCCGCTCGCAGTGACGACCCAGCGGCGGCCTCCGAGCGTGAGCGACCGAGTGCTCCCACCCGACGGTGGTGTGTCCGTCGAGTAGGCCTCCGCACCGTCGACGCTCAGGCGAACCCGGAGCTCGGGCGGCAGGCGCTCGAGCACGTTGGAGATGACGCGCGTGCTGAACCAGGCGCTGACGTAGCCGACGGGAGCCTCGCGGCTCCCGGTCGGCGCGTACATCGGTCGAAGCGCCTGGAAGCCGCGGCCGCCGGTGACGAACGCGATCAGGCCGGTGAAGGCCGTCCCGCGAGTCGAGCGGGCCCGGGCGAGCGTCGATCGGCGGGCCGGCTCGCTCGTCAGGTCGAACCCGACGAGGGCGCTCCGCGCACCTCCTTCCGGCCAGATCGCGACGATCGGGACGTACGTGGCCCGCTCGCCGGCGGATCGGAACACACCGGGCCGCACCAGCTCGGAGATGCGCCTGCCTCGCGTCGCCTCGAACCGCTCCCGCTGGGCGGACGTCACGATCTCGGCCAGCGCGAGGGCGTCGGTCGCCCCGATCGACCCCACCGCCCGCGCGTATGCGCCGAAGCTCGCATCGTCCACCGCACCCTGCGCGTCCACGAGGCCCGCCGAGGCCCGGAGGCTCGTCACGACGCGACCGAGGCTGTTCTGCAACGCCTCGTTCGCGGTCTGCGCCGCGCGATCGTCCTCGACGTGCTTCCTGTCTTCCGCCCGCGTCCACAGGAGCCACGCCACCGCGACGGTCGCGATCGCGACCAGCACGACGAGCGACCCGCCGACGAGCGTGGGCGCGGCGACGCGAGTCCTCACGCACGGGGTGATAGCACGCGCACGGCGATGCCGTGCCCGGGACGCCGAGCGGCCGGCATCCGTCCGACCGGACGAGGTGTCAGGTCGGCCCCGCGTGGGTACGACCTTCTCGACCCCGACGTGAGAGGTGAACTTCGATGCCGGTATGGGCCTGGGTACTGCTGATCATCTTGCTCGTGCTGCTCGTCACGGGCGGCTTCGGCTACAGCCGCCGCTAGCCCTCGAGCGGTCGACGTGGGCGAGCGCCCGCCCTCCGGCGCTCGCCCACGTGCACGTCCCCGACGAAGCGGAGCCATGAAGCCCCTGTATCTGCATCCCGTGCCGGATCGTCGTTCACCGGAATCGCCGCGCCGATGGCACGGGTGAGCCGACGGCCCCGCGTCGGCGGCCGACCCGACGGCCGCAGCTCACGGTGGGCCTTGCGAGAATGGATGGCGTCTCGACGGCGGCCGGCCGAGGCCCGGCCGCGACGCCCCACGAAGGAGGCTGCCATGCGGGCAAATCGCTCGATGCCGGCGAGCACGGTGATTCCCGTCCTCGCATACGAGGACGTCGGGCAAGCGGTCGAATGGCTGTGCGACGCGTTCGGCTTCGTCGAGCGGGTGCGGATCGGGAGCCATCGGGCCCAGCTGCGGATCGGCGACGGTGCCGTCACCGTCACGGGAGGCGCCGGGGCGGGCGGGGCCGACTCCCCCGATTCGGTCATGGTGCGCGTCGACGACGTCGATGCCCACCACAGACGGGCGAGCGAGCGCGGCGCCCGGGTCCTCGGCCCGCCCACCGACTACCCGTACGGCGAGCGCCAGTACACGGCCGGGGATCCCGGTGGGCACCGGTGGACGTTCTCGCAGACGATCGCCGACGTCGCTCCCGAGGACTGGGGCGGCACGTCGCTGGCGCTGTAGCTCGTCCTCCACGACCGGGAAGCCCGTCAGGGCTCCCCGGTCGCCTCGAAGCTCCCGGCTACCCGGCCGGTGCCGGAGCGGACTGGTCCGTCTGCCAGAGGCCGAACTCGTTGCCGGAGGTGTCCTTGCAGACCGCGAACCAGCCCATCGCCGGCACGGGCATCGCGTCGTCGGCCTCGCCGCCCAGCTCGCGGACGCGGTTCGCTCCCGCCTCGATGTCGTCGACGTCGAAGTACACGCGCAGGCCCTGGGTCTCGCCCTCGGGCGCGTACACCGCTCCACCGGCGTCGTCGCTGATCCGCGCCATGTGGTACCCCGACCCGGCGTACTCCTCGAACTGCCATCCGAAGAGCGAGCCCCAGAACTCGCGGGCCTTCCCGGTGTCACCGGCGGGGATCTCGACGTGAACGGGCTTCCCGGCCATGTCCTCTCCTCTCGTCTCGATTGGTTGTCGGGAGCGCCTTGCTCCCTCTGTCGTACGACGAACGCGACCGCCTCGGATCGACAAGGCCCGGACGCGGCGGTTGCAACCGAAGCACATGTTCCGGAAACCTGTCGCCATGGCCGCGACGAGGACTCCGGTGGAGATCGCGACGCCCCACGGACCGGCACGCGTCCACGTGCGTCGTGTCCGTGACGCTCGCGGTGCCCTGATCCTCGGACACGGAGCGGGTGGCGGCGTCGGGTCGCGTGATCTCGTGGCCGCCGCGGAGGCCGCGCACGAGCTCGACTTGACCACCGTGCTGGTCGAGCAGCCGTACCGCGTCGCCGGCCGACGCTCCCCCGCGCCCGCGCGACAGCTCGACGCCTCCTGGGTCGCCGTGATCGCGCACCTGCGCGCTCGCCGCCTCCGCGGCTTGCCCGTCGTGGTCGGCGGGCGCTCCTCGGGCGCCCGGGTCGCCTGCCGGACCGCCGCGGAGACCGGAGCGGCCGGGGTGATCTGCCTCGCGTTCCCGCTCCAGCCACCCGCCCGCCAGGGCAAGCCGCCCGCACCGAGCCGCGTGCCGGAGCTCGACGCCGTCGGAGTCCCGGTGCTCGTCGTGCAGGGCGAGCACGACCGGTTCGGGATGCCGCCTCCCGCCGAGGGGCGCACGGTCGTGGGGGTGCGCGGCGATCACAGCCTGAGGACGGACACAGGCGCAATCGCCGCAGCCGTCAGCTCGTGGCTGGCGGCCACCCTCACGCTCTGACCGGTCACTCCGCCTCCGCTATCGCCCGTGCGCCGCCGTGCTGCTCGACGCCCCCGTGCGCGGCCGCGTGCCCCGGCCGCAGGAACACGGCTCCTACGGCTGCCGCTCCCAGGGCGAACAACGCGCCCACGAGGAGTGCGGCGTGATAGCCGCCGTTGAGCGCCTCGAGCGATCCCTCACCCGACGCGCGCAGGGTGTCGCTCCGCGACGCTGCCAGGCTGGCCAGCACCGCGAGGCCGAGCGCGCCGCCCATCATGAACGAGGTGTTCACGACACCCGACGCCAGCCCCGACTCCTCGGGCGCGACGTCGCTCATCGCCGCGAGCAGCACCGGGTTGAACGCCATGCCTGCGCCGCACCCGAGGAGGATCATGCTCGGGAGCACGTCGACGGCGAAGCTCCCGTCGACCGGAGCACGGGCGAAGAGGACGAGCCCGACGGACGCGAGCAGCAGCCCTACCGCCAGCGGTGTCCTGATGCCGAAGCGGAGCACGAGCTTCGCCGAGAGCCCCAGGGAGAACGCGCCCATGATGAGGTTCGCCGGCAGGAACGCGAGACCGACCTGGAGCGGGCTGTAGCCGAGGACGAGCTGGAGGTAGAGCGCGGAGATGAAGAACCATGCGAACATCGCCGCCGCCCAGAGCACGCCGACCACGTTCGCCGTGGCGACGTTCCGCAGGCGGAAGAGCCCGAGCGGCACGAGCGGCGCGGCGACGCGCGTCTCGATCGCGAGGAAGACGCCGAAGAGGACGGCCGACGCCGCGAGCAGGCCGAGCGTCTGGGCGGACGCCCAACCCGCCTCGTTGCCGTTCACGATCGCGTAGACCGCCAGCATCAACGCGGTGGTGACCGTGACCGCACCGGCGACGTCGAGGCGGCCGCGCGCGGCGAGGCCGCGCGACGACGGCACGAGCCGCAGCGAGAGGATGTACACGGCGACGCCGATCGGGACGTTGACGAGGAAGATCCAGTGCCAGTCGAGCGCGTCGGTGAGGACACCGCCGAGGAGCACACCGATCGAGCCGCCTCCGGCCATCACGAAGCCGAAGACGCCCATCGCCTTCGCGCGTTCGGCCGGTTCCGTGAACAGCGCCATGATCAGCGAGAGCGCCACCGCCGAGACGATCGCGCCGCCGAGCCCCTGCACCGCGCGCGCCCCGACCAGGAGCCCCTGTGTGGTGGAGAGCCCACAGGCGATCGAGGCGAGCGTGAAGAGCGCGATGCCCGCCAGGAACACGCGGCGCTGGCCGAGGAGGTCGCCGAGCCGCCCGCCGAGGAGCAGGAAGCCGCCGAAGGTCAGCAGGTAGGCGTTCACGACCCAGGCGAGCGACGTCTCCGTGAACCCGAGGTCCTCCCTGATCGACGGGAGCGCGACGTTCACGATCGTCGTGTCGAGCACGATCATCAGGTCCCCGAGGCAGAGGACCATCAAGGCCAGCCAGCGGGCGCGCGTGTCGGTGATCGTCATCTCCTGCTCCTTCCGTGGCGGTCGTCTCGGAAGGTGGACGACCCAGAGGGGTCGATCTCATCGGTCGGTCGGACCGATGAGTTCCGCAATCCGCGCGGGTCCAAACACCGATGGCCCCGGTGACGCCGCGCGTGCTCGAGCTCGCCGTCTGCGGTCCGATCGCGCGGTCCGACCTTCCGGGCCTCTGTGACCGCATGTGCGCGTTGCTCGGGTCGAGCGGCGCCGACGTCGCTCTCTGCGACGTGCGCGGGGTCGAGCCCGACGCCGTGACCGTCGAGGCCCTGGCGCGGCTCCAGCTCGGCGCCCGTCGTCACGGCTGCGAGGTCAGGCTGCGAAACGCCTCGGACGAGCTGCTCGAGCTCGTCGGGTTCATGGGGCTCCGCGACGTGCTGGCGGAATGACGACACGACGCTGGCGAAAGCCGTGCGGGGCGGTACCCCCCGACCGCCCCGCGGCTCCCCTACGCCCGCAGCAGATGCTCGACGCCGAGCTCGCGAACCGTCGGCACGACCTCGACGCCGTGTGCGGCCTGCTCCCGACGGGCGTCGGCCAGCGGCCCGTCCCGGAACCGCTGCCACGCCTCCTCGGACTCCCAGACCTCGATGATGCGGAAGCCCTCTTGCGTCCGGCCTGCCGCGTGGAGGATCAGGCCCTGCGTCGGCCGGTCGGCGACGGCGGACACCTGCCTGTAGGTCTCCCAGCTCGCCGGTATGTCCGTGACGTGCGCGTATGGCAGGGCGACACGCCCCATCACTTGGGCACCAAGCTCGTAGAGCCCTTCGAGCCGCCGCAGGCAATCGAGTTCAGCGAGATCTTGGCCTTGGTCGGCGAGACGAACTGCCCCGCCATCTTCCACACCACCATCGATCCCGTCGCCTTCGTGAACTTGAAGTGCCCGGTCGCGTCGATCGGAACGCCGAACACGACCGTCGGCGGGCGTCCGGTCCCGCACAGGTACGTGAAACGCGCTTTGGCACCGGTCTTGTCTACTCCGAGCAGGACCTTCATCTCGAACGGGGACGAATTGATCAGGCCGACGTATTCCGTACCGGCGACCGGCTTCGCGGCACCGGCGCTCCCGGCCAGCACGAAGGCAACGGCCGCGGCGACTCCCAGAGCGACGAGCTTCATCACGTTCCTCCTCGTTCGGTGACGGCCACACGGTCGGCGACGGCGCTTTAGGATCTGTTTAGTCGAGCCGCATGGGCATCGAGTTCCGCATTCTCGGCCCGATCGGGCTCGTGGCATCGGGCGCTCCGGTACCGCTGAGCGCCGCCAAGCACCGGACGCTCCTCGCTGCGCTGCTCGTCCGCGCGAACGAGGTCGTCTCGAGCGATCTGCTCGTCGACGCCCTCTGGCCCGAGCGAGCACCGGCGACCGCGGGCAGGCTGCTCCACGTCTACGTCTCCCAGCTCCGCAAGGCGCTGACCGAGCCGCGCATCGCGACGGTCGCGCCCGGCTACGTCCTCCGCGTCGGGGACGGCGAGCTGGACGCGCAACGGTTCGAGTCCCTGCTCGAGCAGGGCCGTGTGGCGCTCGGGGGCGGGAACGCTCCGCTCGCGTCCTCGCTGCTCGGACGGGCGCTGGCGCTGTGGCGAGGCGCGGCGCTCGCCGACGTCGCCTACGAGGACTTCGCGCGCGAGGAGGCGGCGCGGCTCGACGAGCTCCGCGTCGTCGCGCAGGAGGAGCAGCTGGCAGCCGAGGTGGCGACCGGCCGCCATGGCGCAGCCCTCGCCGGGTTGCAGTCCCTGGTCGCGCAGCACCCGCTCCGCGAGCGCCCGCGCGCGCAGCTGATGCTGGCCCTCTACCGGGACGGGCGGCAGGCGGATGCGCTCGAGGTCTACCGGGAAGGGCGACAAGCGCTCCACGACGAGCTCGGGCTCGAGCCCGGCAGCGAGCTTCGCGAAGTGGAGCGGGCGATCCTTCGCCACGACCCGGCGCTGCTCCCACCCGAGCTGCCGCGTGCGGCGTCGTTGCCCGCCCCGCCGAACCCCCTGATCGGACGAGAGCGTGAGCTCGAGGAGCTCACCGCGCTCGTCCACCGCGACGCCGTCCGCCTCGTCACCCTGACGGGCGCCGGAGGGAGCGGGAAGTCGCGGCTCGCGCTGGCGCTCGCGCACGCCGCGTCGGACTCGTTCGCGAACGGGACGGTGCTCCTCGACCTGTCCCCGCTTCGCGACCACGCGCTGGTCGTCCCCTCCCTGCTGCACGGCCTCGCCGTCGCCGAACGGCCCGGGCAGCCCCTGGTGGAGACGCTCGCGGACTGGCTGCAGTCACGCGAGATCCTCCTCGTGCTGGACAGCTTCGAGCACCTGCTCGCGGCCGGGCCGACGCTCGTGCGGCTGCTGTCCGCGGCGCCGAGGCTACGGCTTGTCGTCACGAGCCGATCCGTCCTCCACCTGTCGGGCGAGCACGTGTATCCGGTCCAGCCGCTCCCGGAGGACGACGCCCTGGCACTGATGGTCGCGCGTGCGCAAGCGCTCGACGCCGGGTTCGGGACCGGCGACGGAGACGAGGACTCGCTGCGCGCGGTGTGTCGACGGCTCGACGGGCTGCCGCTGGCGATCGAGCTCGCCGCGGGCCACGCGCGGACCCTGCCTCCCGCGCTCCTGCTCGAACGGCTCGACCGGCGCCTGCCCGTGCTGGGCGCCGGGCCGAGAGACCTGCCGGCACGACACCAGACCCTTCGAGCGGCGCTCGAGTGGAGCACCGACCTGCTCCGGGCCGGCGAGCGGCGCGACCTCGGGGCACTCGCGGTCTTCGCGGGCGGCTGCACGCTCGAGGCCGCCGAGACGCTCTGCGGCGTGACGGTCGAACGGATGAGCGCGCTGGTCGATCAGAGCCTCGTCCAGCGGGACAAGACGGCTCCGGCTCCCGAGCCGCGCTTCTCGATGCTCGAGACCGTGCGCGAGCATGCCCGGGAGCTCCTTCCGGCCGCGGAGGCCGCAGCGATCGCACGCTCGCATGCGACGTTCTTCACCGAGCTGGCAGAGCGTGCCGAGCAGGAGCTCGGGGGCGCCGGCCAGGTGGACTGGCTCGGACGGCTGGAGCGGGAGCACGACAACGCGCGTGCAGCTCTCGCGTGCCTCGCCGACAGCGGCGAGACGGCTCTCGAGCTGCGGCTCGCAGCGGCGCTCGGCCGCTTCCGGTACGTCCGCGGTCTCCTGGCGGAGGGACGGCGCTCACTCGAGACGGCGCTGCTGCACGGGGACGGCGCGCCCTCCGAGCTACGCGCGAAGGCCTGCCGCGTCGCGTCCGCCCTGGCCGTTCTCCAGGGCGACTACGCGGGCGCACGTCCGCTTGCAGAAGAGGGTTTGTCGCTGTACCGGACGTGCGGAGACCACGTCGGCGAGGCCCGCTCCCTCAGCAACCTCGGAGCCATCCTCGTCGCCGAGGGCGAGCTCGCTGCCGCAGGGAAGGTGCTCGACGAGGCCGTCGCGCGCGCACGCGAGCTCGACGACCCTCGCATCCTGGCGCTCGCCCTCAACAACCATGGCGACGCGGCCCTGACGGCCGGCGAGTGGCGGCGGGCGGCCGGGCTGTTCGGCGAGAGCCTCGCGCTCTTGCGCGAGGCAGGCGACACGGTCAACGTCGCGCGGTCGCTCTTCAACCTGGGCGCTTCCGCCCTCGAAGGAGGGAACCACGAGCAAGCCCGCGAGCGGCTCCACGAGGGCCTCGCGCTGTGTGTCGAGGTCGGCGATCGCGAGGACCAGGCCTGGTGTCTCGTCGGTCTCGCGGCGCTGGCCGAGAGGCAGGGCGAAGCCGTCAGGGCGGCGCGCCTGCTCGGTGCGGCGGACGGCCTGCTCGGTGCGATGGGAGCCTCGTTCAAGCCCTACGAGCGTGGGCTGCACGGGCGGGTGAGCAGCGCGGTCGCTGCGACCCTGGGCCCGCAGGCGTTCGCCGACGCGCTCGTCGAGGGCCGGGCGCTGGACATCGCGAGCGAGACGCTCGTAGAGGTCGGGCTAATCGAGCCTGGCGGGTAGTCCGAAGAGCGGGAACACCCGCTCCGTGTCGAGGAAGAAGGTCAGCTCCACGATGCGCCCTCCCTCGATCTCGAGCACCTGGAGCGCCCACGGGTCGAAGCCGCGCCCCGACTCGCTCGGCTTGTACTGCCCGAAGGCGGGCGAGCCGTTCGCGGAGACGGTCGGGATCACGCGCGAGCCGCTGCAGCCGATGCCGGGCCCGAACCACCACGTGAAGATGTCGTCGCGGCCGCGGAGCCAGAGGTCGTACGGCGGCATCGACTGGGTCGCATCCTCGTGGATCAGCGACGTGAGCGCGTCGATGTCGTAGCGCTCGAATGCCTCGACGTACCGCCCGAGGAGCTCACGCGTCGGCCCGTCCAGCTCGGGCGCCGGGTCGCCCGGCCTGAGGGCACTCGACTCCAGCGTCGCGCGCGCACGCTGGAGCGCGCTGTTCACGGACGCGACCGTCGTCTCGAGCAGCTCTGCCGCCTCGCTCGCCTGCCACCTGAGCACCTCGCAGAGGATCAGGACGGCCCGCTGCCGCGGCGGCAGGTGCTGAAGTGCAGCGACGAAGGCGAGCCGCATCGTCTCGCGCGCGACCGTCACGTCCGCGGGATCGCCCTCCTCGGCCACGACGAGGGCGTCGGGCATCGGCTCGATCCACGTGACCTCGGGACGCATGTGCAGGTTGGACACGACCGGCTCCCCTGCCGGCCCCAGGTCCATCGGCCGGGCGCGCCGCTCCCTGCCGCCGAGCATGTCGAGGCAGACGTTCGTCGCGATGCGGTAGAGCCACGACCGCAGCGACGAGCGCCCCTCGAACCGCTCGAAGCCGCGCCAGGCGCGGATGAACGTCTCCTGGACGGCGTCCTCCGCCTCGAACGGCGACGCGAGCATCCGGTAGCAGTGCGCGGTCAGCTCACGGCGATGGAGCTCGAACTGGCCCTCGAGCTGCCCGGCAGCCAGCTTGACGGTGGACGGCGCACCCTGCATCCAGGTCCATGGTTACGGAGCCGGCAGCACAAGGAGGTACGGGTGACCGTACCCCGGCCGGTCCGTCCAGCGCCCGACCCGCAAGTGCCGCAGCGCCTCTGGCAGGGGTTGCCGTGCGAAGAGATCACGGGCTGAACTGGAGCGCGCCCCGAAGGGGACGGGAGTCGAGCGCTGCAGTTGCGGCCCCGAAGGCTGCCGCCGAAGGCGGCGGCCTTCAGGGATCTGCCCCGCCGCAGGCGGGGATCCGAGCGGGCGGGATCCGCTCCTGCGGATCCCGCCCTGCGAACAAATTCACCGCGGCTGCGCGACGATCCGGATGTACGGCTTGGGCTCCTCCCAGCCGTCCGGCCAGATCTCGTGGGCTTCGTCGTTGGAGACCGAGCCGGCGATGATGACGTCGTCGCCCTGCTTCCAGTTGACCGGCGTCGACACCCGATGCTTCGCGGTGAGCTGCAGCGAGTCGATCACCCGCAGCACCTCGTCGAAGTTGCGCCCGGTCGTCATCGGGTAGACGAGGATCAGCTTCACCTTCTTGTCGGGTCCGATCACGAACACGTTGCGGACCGTCTGGTTGTCGGCTGCCGTCCGGTCGCGGGGATCGCCGGAGACGTCAGCGCCGAGCATCCCGTAGGCCTTCGAAAGGGCGTAGTCCGCATCCGCGATGATCGGGTAGTTGGGCGCTGTACCCTGCGTCTCCTCGATGTCGCGCGCCCATCCCTCGTGGTCGCCGGTCGAGTCGACGGAAAGTCCGATGATCTTCACGTTCCGGCGGTCGAACTCCGGCTTGATCTTCGCCATGTAGCCGAGCTCCGTCGTGCACACCGGCGTGAAGTCCTTCGGGTGCGAGAACAGCACGGCCCACGAGTCGCCGATCCAGTCGTGGAAGGAGATTCGCCCTTCCGTGGTCTCGGCCTCGAAGTCTGGTGCGGTGTCGCCGATCTTGAGTGATGCCATCCGTCCTCCTCCGATGTCTGTCACTGCATCACCGCCGGAGCCCCCGAGGCACGTGCCCTCGCGACGGCCGCTCTCCTTCGAACGCAGCAGGTGCCGTGATTCTTCCAGACGCCGGGAGCTGCGGCGTTTGGTTCCGCACGGGCACGCGGTCACCCGGTCGCGTGCGCCCGCGGCTCAGCCCTGCAGCGACGCGCGAGCACGCGGAGCGGACGCCTCGGCGCGTGCCGAGTGCGGCAGAGCGCCCGCCTCGCCGAACCGTCCGACTAGGGCGACGGGCGCTGCGGCTTCGTGAAGCCGTTGGCCGGCGTGACGCCGTCCCACGTGCGGCCGGACGCCGCGACCCGTGTCACCTTCGTGCGATACGTCCCCCACGACGCCGGCCGCGAGAACGTCATCCTCCCGGTCGCGGTCCGTCCGGCCGCCCGCGCGTAGACCTTCCCGTTGCGGTAGAGGGCGACCGTCACCGACGCGTCACGTACTCGTCGGCCTCGAGTGTCGACGACCGTGGCGTACACGTGCAGCATTCGCCTCGCGACGCCGTACCGGATCGCGGCCACGCGGACGGGCGGAGGAGCCGCGACGGTCAGCGCAGTGGATGCGGAGAGCGGCCCTGCGGGGGTCGAGACCGTCGCGGTGAGCTGGCCGGAGCCCGGAGCGGTGCCCGCGGTGAACGTCGTCGTCGGGCCTGAGGCCGGCGTGAGGCTGCCGAGCGTCGCCGGCGTGACCGTCCAGATCGCCGTCGTGGGCGTTGCGTTGCCGAACTGGTCGACGCCCATGGCCGTGAGCTTCACCACGGCTCCCGGGAGGAGCGTTGCCGACGGTGGATCGACTCGCAGCGAGACGGGCGCGCCGCCGGTGACGGTGAGCGACTGCGTGCCGGCGACGACTCCGGCGGCCGAGGCCGTGAGGGTCACCGTGCCGGCTGTCGCGTCCTGGTAGAAGACCTGCGCGGTCGCGAAGGCGCCGGCCGGAAGTTGAATCGTGACGGTCGGGGTGAACGGTCCCGTGGCGCTCGTCGCGAAGGTCCCCGTGGGCGACGACGAGGTCAGCGTCGCGGCCACCGGCGTCATCGGCCGCCCGGCGACGCCGGCGACCTGCACCTGGAAGGAGACGGGGGCCGACACGACGCCTGCCCCCACGGCCTGCGGCGCGGAGACGAATGCGAGGGTGGTCGGTGACCAGGCCCTGAACGCCCGCCAGTTGTCGGTGAGCGTCGCGCCGTCCAGGTCGCCTGCACACCAGGTGTTCTGCCCGTTGGCTCCGCACGCGCCGACGCCCGGGTCGGCCGTCGTGGCCGCCGAGTCGCGGATCGCCGCGGCGAGCCGGTCGAGCACCGCACCCGTCTGGCGCGTGAAGTCGTTCGCGAGGAGCGCCTCCGAGTTCCGCGGGGCCCAGGCGAAGCCGAAGCGGTCGCTCGGCCTGCCGGAGCGCGCCCCGTGGTTGCGGAGCGCGTAGACCTCGGCCGACACGAACTGCTGCATCAGGTCGACGGGGACGAGCGTCCATCCGAACGCCGAGCCCCATTGCCACGCCGCGTTGGCGAGCGCGCTTCCCGCGTTTGCGAAGAACGCGTTGGCCGTGCCGGACGCTGCCTCCGCCGGCGAGGGCGAGCAGATCCGAGTGCCGGAGGTAGTCGACGAGCGCGTCTCGCCGGTTCGTGGCCGCGGCCCCGGGCGCCGCGTAGCCGCGCACGTCGGCGTACACCTCCTGCGACCAGTCGCTGACGTACGCGTTCATGTCGACCCAGAAGGCCGAGTCCTGCAGCCACTCCTGCATGCGTGCCTTGTACGTCGCGATCTCGGGCACGCGCTGACCGACCCCCACGATCCAGACGACTCCCCGGGTCGGAGGCCCCTCGCCCGCGGCGTCGTAGAGGCCGCGCAGGAAGTCGCGGACGTCCGAGCGTCGCGTCCCGTCCCCCCGCCGCACGGCCGACGAGAGCTCGTTCAGCGCCCACGTGTCCCCCGCGGCCACGTCGTACCCGGCGGACGCCATCCGGCGCCTCGCCTCGACACCGGCCTGGTACCAGCCGGAGCCGGTGCTGGTGACCCACTTCTGCCAGGCGGTGAAATGGATCTCGGCCAACGCGTGGACGTTGGGGCCGAGCGCGCGGATCCGCCACGCCTGATCCGGTCGCGGCTTCGTCTTGTCGGCGACGACGGGTGGGACCGAGACGTAGTACTGGGCGCACGGTGAGGCCGCAGCGGCCAGCTTGGTCGCGAGGCGGAGCCAGTCGGTCGCCGCGTAGAACACTGCACGGAGCGGCCGGCAGTCGGCCCCGACGGCGTACGGCCGGAAGGTCCTGTGCCGAACGAGCTGCTGCCACAGCTCCTGCGTCGCCTGCGGCTCGAGCGACGGCACCGGCGCCGCCTGCGGCGAGACCGCCGCCGGGGCGCTCTGCGCGAGGACGAGCCCTGCGATCGCGCACGCGAGCACGAGGACGAGCCGGCGGGACGACGGGCGCATCGCGGGAGGCTACGCGAGGGCTGTGATGGAGCTGTGAGGACCCGCCGGTCGGGCCGCCGGATCCGGCACCCCGTCGCGGAGCACCTCGCGGAGCTGGTCGAGCGTGCAGTTGCCGCCCGTGCAGACGAGGGCGACCCGCTTCCCCTCGAGGCGCCCGCGCAGGCGCAGCGCCGCAGCGAGCGGCGCGGCGCCCGCCGCCTCGACGAGGTTCCGGGTGTGCTGGATCATGAGCCGCGTCGCGTCGCGGAGCTCCTCCTCTCCGACGAGGACGAAGTCGTCGAGGTGCTCGCGGAGGATCATCTGCGGCAGCTCGAAGCCGACGCGGGTCGCGAGCCCCTCCGCGGCGGTGCCCATCCGGTCCTCGACGATCGAGCCGCTCTGCCACGAGCGGAACGCGGCGGGCGCCTGCTCGGCCTGGACGCCGATCACCTCGCAACCCGGGGCGACCGCCTTCGCGACGATGCACGCCCCCGCTGCGCCGCTGCCGCCCCCGACCGGGACGATGATCGCGTCGAGGCGCGGCTCTTGCTCGAGCGCCTCGAGCGTGTGGGTCCCCACCCCTGCGATCAGATGCGGCTCGTTGCCGGAATGGACGTAGCGATACCCGTGCTCCTCCGCGAGGCGCTCGCAGTGCTCACGGGCGTCGTCGAAGTCGTCGCCGTGCTCGACGAGCTCGGCGCCGAGCGCGCGCATCGCATGGAGCTTGGCCGGGTTGGCGCGCTCGGGGACGCAGACGATGACCCGGACGTCGAACCGGCGGCCCGCGAACCCGATCGACTGGCCGTGGTTCCCCGTCGACGCCGTGATCAGGCCACGAGCACGCTCGTCGAGCGTGAGATGCGCGACGAGGTTCAGGCCGCCGCGCACCTTGAACGCGCCGGTCGGCAAGTGGTTCTCGTGCTTGACGAGCACCTCCGTGCCGACGAGCTCGTCGAGGCCCGCATACGCGTGCAGCGGCGTCCGCGGGAGATGCGGCGCGATCGAGCGCCGCGCCTCGAGCACGTCGGCGAGCGTCGGGATCGTCCACACGGTCGGCGCGTCTCGGGTCAACGACCCGACGCTACACGTCGGCCGACACGGGGAACGTCGCGGTGAGGGTCGTTCCCGCCCCTTCCGGGCTCACCACCACCAGCGTCCCGCCGATCGCCTCGACGCGATCGACGAGGCCGCCGAGCCCGGTTGCCTCGTCCTGGCACTCGACGCACGCGCCGCCGATCCCGTCGTCACGGACGACGACCGTGAGCGTGGCGCCGTCGTAGACCGCGCTGAGCCACACGCCCGACGCCCGGGCGTGCTTGACGGCGTTCGTGCACGCCTCGGCGCACACGTAGTACGCGGCCGCCTCGACCGCGGCCGGGAGCCGTTGCGGGAGGTCGAGCTCGAGCTCGACGGGGAGCGACGAGCGGGCGGCGCCCGACCGAAGCGCAGCCTCGAGCCCCTGGCGCGCGAGGAGGGGCGGGTCGAGGCCCCGGGCGAGCTCTCGGAGGTCGTCGATCGCCCCCTGGAGGTCCTCGAGCGCGGACTCGGCGAGCGCCCGCCGGTCGCCGTCGCCGTCGCCGTCGAGGCTCGACGCGAGCGAGCGGACGCCGAGCAACGCGGCGGTCAGGCGCTGCTGCGCGCCGTCGTGCAGGTTCCGCTCCAGCCGGCGCCGCTCGGCGTCCGCCGCCTCGAGGATCCGGAGCCGGGAGGCCCTGAGCTGCTCCAGCTTGGAGACCAGGTCGCGATGGAGGCGGTCGCGCTCCATCGCGATCCGCATGAGCGGCAGGAAGGTCTCGGTGAACTCGGGCACGTCGAGGTGCCGCGGGTCGTGGACCATCGCGCCGATCCTGCGGGTCTCGTACTCGATCCGGGTGACGGCGGCTCCGGGCCCGGCGACGGGCTCGGCGACCAGCCCGTCCACGTCGACGTACCGATCGTGCTCCCAGTCCCACCAGTAGAGCGCCAGCGCGGGGTCCTCGAGGATCTCCCGCAGCGCCGACTGGACCTGCTCCGGCGTCGCCAGGTCGGGGATGACGTAGAAGACCCGCCCGATCGTGTCGAGCCATGAGGCGACCTCGCTCACGGGAGGGTTGTAGCGGGAGCCGCCGTGATCCGCCAGGCACCCCGGAGGCGGCCGACCGCCCGCGCTCCGGGGCCAGAGGCTCGATGACGCTCTACTTGACGGTGATGACGCCCCTCATGCCGGCGGCCGCATGACCGGGAACCGTGCACAGGTACGCGGCCTTCCCCGCCTTGAGGGCCACCTTGAGGGTCGCCGTCTTGCCCGGCTTCAGCAGCGCGGTGACCTTGCCCCCGATCTTGAAGTCGTGCGAGAGCGCGCCCTTGTTCGTGACCTTGAACGTGACGATGCCCTTCGTAACGGTCTTCGGCAAGACCGTGAACTTCAGCTCGGACGGCTTGCCGGCGGTGACGTTGACGGTCGACGCCGTCTGCCCGGCGGACGCCGGCAGCGCGATCGCCAGCGCGGCCGCGGCACCGGCCACCATCGCGATCAGCCACTTGCTCGTCATGCCCCTCCTCGGATCGTCGTGGTTCCAACGCCGCGCACTATGCCTGGTGAGAGGCTCCGGCGGGGCCGGTACGTAGGCTTGCGACGTGCGCACCCGGCCACGCACCGCCCCTTCCGGACGCACGCGCGTGCGCAGGCTCCCCGAGCGGGGCCGGTACGACCGCGAGGCGATCGACGCCGTGCTCGACGCCGGGCTCGTCGCCCACCTCGGCATCGTCTCCGACGGCCAGCCGTTCGTGATCCCGACGCTCCACGCCCGCGTCGGCGACGATGTCTACGTCCACGGCTCGGCTGCGAGCCGGACGCTCCGCGAGCTCGCGGGCGGGATCCCGGCGTGCCTCACGGTCACCCTCCTGGACGGGATCGTCCTCGCCCGGTCGGTGTTCGAGCACTCGATGAACTACCGCTCCGTCGTCGTCCTCGGCCGGGCGACCCCCGTCGTCGAGCCGGACGAGAAGCTCACCGCGCTCGAGGCGTTCACCGAGAAGCTCCTCCCCGGACGGTGGGCCGAGGCGCGGCCTCCGACCCGGAAGGAGCTGAAGGCGACCTCGGTGCTTCGCATGCCTCTCGACGAGGCCTCCGCGAAGATCAGGGACGGCGGCCCGGAGGACGGCGACACCCCGGACGCGGAGCTCGACGTCTGGGCGGGGCACCTGCCCCTCGTCGTCACCGCGCTCGAGCCGGTGCCCGATCCGGCGCTCCGGGACGGGATCCCGCTCCCTCCGGGGCTCCGCCCGTACCGGCGCGAGGGCCTCGTCCCCTAGGGGAGCGCGCGAACCGGCTTGTGTTGAATCAACACAAGCGTTGTCAGGCGACCCTCGCCCTACACTCCGCTTCGATGGCGCAGGCCTCGTTCGACACGGTGGTGATGAAGTTCGGCGGCTCGTCGGTCGCCGATCCGGACAAGATCCGACACGTCGCGCGCCGGTTCGTCGAGGCCAAGCGCACGGGCCTGAACGTGGTCGGGACCGTCTCGGCGATGGGCAAGACGACCGATCAGCTCATCGCCCTCGCCAACGACGTCTCCCCGGCGCCCAACCCCCGCGAGCTCGACATGCTCCTCTCCACCGGAGAGCGCATCGCGTGCGCGCTCGTCGCCATGGCGATCGACGACCTCGGCGAGGAGGCGGTCTCGTACACCGGCTCGCAGGCGGGCATCCTCACCGACTCGGCGCACACGAAGGCCAAGATCCGCGAGATCCGCGGCGATCGCATCCGCGCGTCGCTCGACGACGGGAAGATCGTCCTCGTGGCGGGCTTCCAGGGGTTCTCCCGGGACACGATGGAGATCACCACGCTCGGTCGCGGCGGCACGGACGCGACCGCCGTCGCGCTCGCCGCCGCGCTCGGCGGCGCGTGCGAGATCTACTCGGACGTTCCCGGCGTGTTCACGGCGGATCCGCGCATCGTCCCCAACGCCCGGAAGCTGGCCGTCGTCTCGTACGACGAGATGCTCGAGATGGCCGCGTCCGGTGCGAAGGTGCTGATGCTCCGCTCGGTCGAGCTGGCCAGGAGCCACGGTGTCCGGATCCATGCAAGATCGACGTTCTCCGACGAGGAGGGAACCTGGGTGCAGGAATCGATGGAGCAGGCGATCATCTCGGCCGTCACGTACTCGGAGACGGACGTCGTCTTCACCCTCACGGGGATCCCCGACCGCCCCGGTGTCGCGGCGATGATCTTCGACCGGGTCGCGTCGGCGCACGTCAACGTCGACACGATCATCCAGAACGTCGTCCACGGAAAGGCCGAGATGTCGTTCTCGGTGCCCGCCGAGGACGTTCCGGCGACCCGCGGGGCGATCGAGTCGACGCAGGACGAGCTCGGTGCCTTCGCCGTGGAGATGAACGAGGGCCTCGGCAAGGTGTCGCTGATCGGGGCCGGAATGCGGTCGCACCCGGGTGTCGCCGCGACGATGTTCCGCACGCTGGCCGATCGGGGGATCAACCTCGAGATGATCTCGACGTCGCCGATCAAGATCTCCTGCATGATCGCGCGCGAGCGGATCCCCGAGGCGGTGCGGGCGTTGCACGACGCGTTCGCGCTCGAGCGTGAGCCGGAGGTCGAGCCCACGATCTGACCTTGTTCGCCAGCAGGAATCCGCAGGAGCGGATTCCTGCGGCTCGGATCCCCGCCTTCGGCGGGGCACATCCCTGAAGGCCGCCGCCTACGGCGTCCGCGCTTCGCGGGCCGCAACTGCCTCGCCGAGCCCGAGGGTCGGTTAGAGGGCTCCGTGCTCGCCGCGGCGAACGATGCAGGCGCCCGCCTCGAGACGCCGAACGATCGGCGTATGAGCAGCCGCACGATCGAGGCTCTCGTCACCGCGGGCATCGGGCTGGCGCTGGTGATCGTCGTCCGGTGGGGGCTCGGCGTTGCCTTCGCGCGCTACGAGCGGCGGCTCGCCCAGATCGACCCGGCCGACGCCGCACGCCGGCGGACGAGCCTCGGGTTCCTCCGTCGCGTGATCGTGGCGATCGTCGCCGGGATCGTGCTGTGGAACGTCCTGTCCCTCTATCCGGAGACCGACCAGATCGTGCACGCGCTCCTCGCGTCGAGCGCGGTCCTCGCGATCTTCGTCGGGCTCGCGTTCAACACGCCGCTCTCGAACCTCGGCTCGGGGATGCTGGTCGCGTTCGCGCAGCCGCTGCGGATCGGCGACCGGGTGACGGTCGCGGACCAGACGGGGTTCGTCGAGGAGATGGACCTCCTCTATACGACGCTCGTCACCGACGACGCGCGGCGCGTGTTCATCCCGAACAGCCAGCTCACGGCGACGATGATCGTCAACCGGACGATCCGTGACCCGCGCCGCGTGGTGTCCGCATCCCTTCCCGTGCGGCTCGGGGCACCGCTCGACGAGGCACGCGTGACCGTGCTCGACGCGATCGGGGCCGTCGAGGGCCTGCACCACGGGCAGGCCAAGGTGCTCGTCGGGGACGTCAGCGGCAACGCCGTGTGGCTGACGGCCATGGCGTCCGCGCCGCTCGATGCCGACGTCATCCAGCTCGGCTCCGACATCCGGGAGGCGGCGCTCGGCGCGCTGGGCGACGCCGGCCACCTCGCGGGAGGAGCCTGACCCAGCGGCCAAGCTCCTCCATCCAGCGATCGCGAGCTCCTAGTAGTGCCCGGCGAAGCCGGGCACTACACGCAGTCGCGGAGCGCCTGCGCCTCCGGCAGCGTCTCGAGCCGCTTCAGCGTGTTGTTCTCGATCTGGCGGATCCGCTCTCGCGTGACCCCGAAGGCGCGACCGACCTCCTCGAGCGTGCAGGGCGCCTCTCCGAGGAGCCCGAAGCGCAGCTCGATCACCTTCCGGTCCCGCTCGGGCAGCGAGCCGAGGGCGAGCTCGATGTCCTCGCGGCGGAGCGACAGCGAGGCGGTGTCGAACGGCGACTCGGCCTGGTCGTCGGGCACGAAGTCCCCGAGCGACGAGTCCTCCTCCTCGCCGATCGGCTTCTCGAGCGAGACGGGGAGCTGCGCCATCCGCAGGATCTCCCGCACCTCCTCGGTGGACATCTCGAGCTCCTCCGCGACCTCCTCGGGGCGCGGCTCGCGGCCGAGGCGCTGCACGAGCTGGCGCTCGATGTGGACGACCTTGTTCAGCTTCTCGACCATGTGCACGGGGATCCGGATCGTGCGCGCCTTGTCGGCGATCGCCCGGGTCACCGCCTGGCGGATCCACCAGGTCGCGTACGTCGAGAACTTGAACCCCTTGCGGTAGTCGAACTTCTCGACCGCGCGGATCAGGCCCAGCGACCCCTCCTGGATGAGGTCGAGGAACGAGAGCCCTCGCCCCAGGTATCCCTTCGCGATCGAGACGACGAGTCGCAGGTTCGCCTCGATCATGTGCTGCTTCGCCCGCTCGTCTCCACGCTCGATCCGCTTGGCGAGCGCGACCTCCTGGTCGGCCGTGAGGAGCGGCACCTTGCCGATCTCACGGAGGTACAGACGCAGCGAGTCGAGCGACGGCTCGACGGTGAGGTCGAGCTTGGGAGCCGCGACCACCTCCTCGGGTGGGACGATCGGCTGCTCGTGCGGTAGCGCCTTGTGCTGCTCCCCCTCGACCAGCTCGATCGAGTGGTCGATGAGGTAGGTCGTGAAGTCCTCCAGCTGCTCTTTCGTGAGATCGACGTCCTCGAGCGACTTGACGATCTCGTCGTACGTCAGGAACCCCTTCTCCTGCCCGTGCTCTACGAGCTTGTGCAGCTCGTCGACGTCCGGAAGGGCGGGGGCGGTATCGACGGAGAGCATGGACCTCTCTTTCTCCCTGGCGGTTGACGGAGACAGACCCTCGAACGCTGCGAGCCGGGCCTCTCCGCTCCGGCTCTGACCCTTCAGGCGCCGCATCGTATACATGCCCTCCGTCTTTGGGAAGGGCACGGATCCTCGATTCTCGATCATCTGACGCGATGTCACGAAGCCACGCGCACGACGCCGACACGCTCGCCGTGACTGTTCTCGACGTCCACCGTGGCAAGCGCCGGTGTGTCGAGCCCGAGCAGGCTCAGCACGTGCGCCAGCGCCGGCTGGATCGCGCGAAAGGCTCCGTCGGTCACCTTCAGGGCGATGCCGAGGCCGTCGGCCGAGGCGCCGCAGAACAGCCCCTCGGCCCCACCCTTGGCGACCCACCCGTCGAGCGTCCGGATGAGGAGCGCATCGGCGGCGACCGGGCCACGGAGCAGCTCGGTGTGGGCGCGCATCGCCCGCACCACGCGCGCGCCTCCTCCGAGCGACGCGAGCCGGGTGAAGGCGTGGGCGGCCCGCTCGAGCGGCAGGGCGTACGTCGGCACGCCGCACCCGTCCACCCCCGTGACGAGCGACGACGGCGCGACCTCCGCCGCCTCGGCGACCTCGCGGAGCATCGCCTGCTGGCAGGGATGCGAGGGCTGCCGGTAGCCGGGCGTGGCCCAGCCTTCCGCGCGGCACAGCGCGAGGAACCCGGCGTGTTTTCCCGAGCAGTTGTGCTCGAGCGCGGTCGGAGCCGGCCCGCACTCGAGCTCGTCCTCCGACGCCGGCGCGTCGGCGAGGATGCGGCGTACGACGGCGAGCTGCTCCGGCGACGCGAGATGCGACGCGCAGAGGAGCACGACCTGCTCGTCGTCGAGGTCGGGCCGCGCCCGCACCACGGGAAGCGCCTGCAGCGGCTTCGCGGACGACCGGAGGAACGTGACCAGGCCCGGGTCGCCGGCGGCGAGCTCGATCCGGCCGTCACGGACCGCGACCGCGTGCACCGCGTGCAGGGCCTCGACCACCTCGCCTCGCGTCACCTCGACGACGATCGGCTGCACGGCGCGGGAGCCTAGATGAAGGCCGGGTGTCACGCCCATGCGGTGCGGGGCCCCGCGCCGTAGGCTGGAGACATGCCCGAGCTGCCCGAGGTCGAGGCGTGGGTGCGCGAGCTCGATCCTCTCGTCACACGCGCGCCGATCGAGGACGCCCGTCCGGGCCACGTCGCCACCCTCAAGACGTTCGACCCGCCCCCGAGCGCTCTCGAGGGCCGCTCGTTCGCCGGGGCCCGCCGCCGCGGGAAGAACCTCCTCTTCCCCACCGCCGACGGCGAGCTCGTCCTTCGCGTGCACCTGATGAGCGCCGGGCGGCTCCGCTACGTCCCGGCGGGGAAGAAGGGCCCGGCGAAGCCGATGTTCCGCGTGGCCTTCGCCGACGGCGGCGAGCTCGTCCTGACGGAGGCCGGGAAGAAGAAGCGGGCCGGTGTATGGCTGCTGTCACCGGCGCAGCTCGACGCCGAGCTCGCCCACCTCGGGCCTGACGCGCTCGACGTGGACGCTGGCGGGCTCGCAGACGTCCTCCGCCGCGAGCGGCGTCAGCTCCACCCTCTCCTGCGCGATCAGCGCGCGCTCGCGGGCATCGGGCGGGCGCATGCGAACGAGATCCTCTGGACGGCGCGTCTCTCGCCGTTCCGGCTCTCGACCGACCTCGACGACGCCGAGGTCGAGACGCTGGCGGCCTCCATCCGTGAGGATCTCTCGCGCGCGCTCGAGCTCCGAGTGGCCGGGAAGGGCGACGCCGACGTCTACCGCGTGCACGCGCGCTTCGGCGAGCCCTGCCCGCGCTGCGGAGAGACGCTGCGCCGTGTCGACTTCGAGGAGCACACGATCACCTACTGCCCCGCGTGCCAGACGGGTGGACGCGTCCTGAAGGACCGTCGGCTCTCCCGGCTGCTGCGCTGAACGAGCGCGTCGGGCCAGTAAGCTCGCCGGAGTGGCGAAGCAGCACGTCAACGGCGTCGACGTGGCCTACGACGCGGAGGGCAACGGGCCGCCGCTCCTGCTCCTCCACGCCGGCATCGCGGACCGGACCATGTGGGACGACGCGATGCCGATGCTCGCGGAGCGCTTCCGGGTCATCCGATGCGATCTTCGCGGGTACGGCGGGACGCCGCTCCCGGACGGCCCGTTCGTCTACGCGGCGGACGTGGTCGAGCTGCTCGCAGCGCTCGGCATCGAGCGCGCGAGCATCGTCGGCGTCTCGATGGGCGGCCACGTCGCGCTCGACGTGGCGCTCGCCCACCCGGAGCTGGTCGACCGGCTCGTTCTCGTCGGTGCGGGGATCGACGGCTGGGAGCACGAGCCGAGCCTTCTGGACGCGTGGGCGGAGGAGGAGCAGGCGTTCGAGCGCGGCGACCTCGACGAGGTCGCGTGGATGAACGTCCGGACATGGCTCGACGGCCCGACCCGCAACGAGGACGACGTGCCGAAGCCACTCCGCCGCCGCGTCTTCGAGATGCAGCGAGCCGCGCTCGACCACGAGAACCCGGCCGCCGCAGGCGGCTGGCTCACGCCGAGCCGCCGGGAGCGACTCGGCGACGTGACCGCTCGCACGCTCGTGCTCGTCGGCGCCCTCGACCAGCGCGACTTCCGTCGGATCGCCCGGTTCCTCGCGGAACGGATACCCGGCGCCCGGTTCGAGGAGCTGCCCGGGGTCGCGCACCTCCCTCC
The DNA here is from genome assembly GCA_963786055.1 of uncultured Actinomycetes bacterium. Lineage (GTDB taxonomy): Bacteria > Actinomycetota > Thermoleophilia > Gaiellales > Gaiellaceae > Gaiella. Next base: position 99,858 of record CAWAXS010000033.1, read on the forward strand.
GATGGAGCGCCCCGAGGCGTTCGCCCGCACCGTGCTCGCCTTCCTGGACGAGCCGTAGGGGCCGAGCCTCGCGTCGCCCCGGAGGACGGCCGGCGCCGACCGCACGACGTGTAGCGTGAGCCGCATGAGCGAGCTGATCCGGGACATGCAGGCCTCTGCCCCGCCGGTGGGGCTCGCCCTCTCCCGGGCGGGAGTGACCGGCGTGCACAAGGCGATCCGGATCCGCCGCGGGGATCACGAGATCCTCATGGCTGCCGACATCGACTGCACGGTCGATCTCGCCCGCGACCAGAAGGGCGTCCACATGTCGCGCTTCCCCGAGCTGTTCGACGAGGCGATCGACGAGGTCGTGCTCGGCGAGGGCCTCCTGGTCGAGGTGCTCGCCGACCGGATCGCGTCGCAGATCGTCGAGCGCCAGAACGCCCTACGGGCCGAGGTGCGAATCGTGGCGCGGTGGCCGCAGCGCCGCCGCACTCCGGTGACCGGCCTCGTGACGCAGGAGATGGTCTCGCTGATCGGCATCGCCGCCGCGACGGGCCGGGGCTCGCGCCGCGTGGTCGGGGTCGAGGCGACCGGGATCAACGCCTGTCCGTGCGCGCAGGACCTCGTGCGCGGCCACGCGGCCGAGCGGCTCGCCGAGGCGGGGTACGGAGACGACGTGGAACGGATCCTCGAGCTCGTCCCCATCGCGACGCACAACCAGCGAGGCCGGGGAACGTTGCTGGTCGGCACCACCCGCGAGCTGGACGCCGAGGATCTCGCCGGCATCGTCGAGCGGTCGATGAGCGCTCCTGTCTACGAGCTGCTGAAGCGCCCGGACGAGCTGCACGTCGTCGAGCACGCGCACCGGCATCCCCGCTTCGTCGAGGACTCGGTGCGCATCGCGCTCAAGGAGCTGCTCGACTCCAATCCCGCGCTCGACGACGACGACTTCGTTCTCTCCCGCCAGGTCAACCTGGAGACGATCCACGACCACGACGTGGTCGCAGAGCGCTGGGGGACGGTGGGCGAGATTCGCGGCGAGCTGGCGGGCGATGCCCCGCCTGGCCGGCAGACGACGCTCGAGGCCTGGCTCAGCGCCTGACGAAGCGCGCGCGGACGGCCGTCGCCTTCGTCATCGGCACCGTGCACGTCGACGCGCGTCCGGCGCACATGCCGCTCCAGCCGGCGAGCCGCCACCCCGCCGCAGGCATCGCCCGGAGACGCAGAGGGGTGTAGGACGTCGCGGTGCGGAGACACCGGCTCACGCGACACGGAGTGCCCGCGCCGGAGACCGCGCCGCGGCCCGAGACGGAGAGCACGAGCCCGAACCGTGCCGGAGCGAAGAGCGCGCCGACCGACGCTGCCGCCCGAAGGCTCACCGCGCAGCGGACCGACCCGGTGCACGATCCCGACCAGCGCACGAACCGCTGCCCGTCGGCCGGCAGGGCCTCCAGGGAGACCGTGCTCCCGGCGTCCCACTCGGACAGGCACGAGGCGGCGCAGTCGATTCCGGGGATGTCGCTCTCCACCGATCCCTTCCCGGTGATCGCGAGCGCGAGGGAGAGCTGCTGGGTCACGAGCCGCAGCCAGAGGGAGTCCTGGACGTCCGGCCACGAGCCCGAGTGGCCGTAGTAGTCGTCGTGACCGACGTCGAGCGCGAGCGAGCCCAGCGGGACGGCGGACGCGTAGGGGTAGAGCAGATCGAGCGTGCTGTCGCACGGATGCCCTCGCGTGTCGGGGCACGCATGCGGCGGCCCGGAGCCGGCCAGCGCGCCGAAGGCGTGCAGGAGCTCGTGCGCGGCGACGGCGGCCGACGGGACGTCGGAGCACGCACCGAGGTACACGATCCCCGCCCCCTCCCCGTCCGCACGCCCGGCTCCCTCGCCGCACGCGTCGACGTCGTCGACCGGGCCGTCGTAGTAGACGAGCTCCTTCTCGTACTGCGAACGGCCCGTCGCGAGCAGAACGGTGTCGGTGATGCGGTCGTACCGGTCGCTCGCACGGAGCCGCGCCGCTCCGTCGGTCAGCTTGACGACGAGGATGTCCGCCTGCGGACCGCACGAGAACGCGGCGCGGTCGAAGCGAGGCTCGCGCAGGGTGTCCTGTCCAAGCCACCACGCGTCGATCTCGTCGATGTCGGAGGAGATCCGCGGCGCGAGCTGCGCGCTCCGGTCGAGGCCATCGGACGGATAGGCGTACACGACGCGGATCGACCTGCCCGCGACGGCCGGCGGTCGGTCCTCGGTCGTCGTGGTCCCGCACCAGGGAGCGGCAACGGCGCTCTCGGCAACCGTGCCGGCTGCGACCGCCACGGCGACGAGCGCCGCGAGCCCGGCCGCCGTACGGCGCCACCGGCCGGTCAATGAAGTCCCCGAATCGCTCCGCGAGAGAAGCGCGGCTCGGTGCCGGCAAGCAGGCGGCGGATGTTGTGACGGTGGAGCGCGAGCACCCCGAGGGCGGCGACGGCCGTGAAGCCGACGATCGGCCACGACGCGCCGAAGGCGAGGCACACGAGCGGCAGCGCGAACGCGGTGACCATCGAGGCAAGCGAGGCGTAACGGAGCAGCGCGAACGTCACGAGCCACACGGCGAGGCAGACGAGGGCCGCGAGCGGAGCGAGCGCGAAGGCGACCCCACCGGCGGTGGCGACCATCTTCCCGCCCTTGGAGAAGCCCAGGTACACGGGGCGTGCGTGCCCGACCATCGCCGCCGCGCCCGCGAGCACGCCCACCCAGTCGCCGCCGATCTCGAGACCGACGAGCGCAGGCACGAACCCCTTCGCCACGTCGAGGAGCGCGACCGGGACCCCCAGCGACGGCCCGTACGCACGCCAGACGTTCGAGGCGCCGACGTTGCCGCTGCCCTGCCTGCGCACGTCGTCGCCGCGCACGAGGCGCGGGATCACGTAGCCGAACGGGATGGAGCCGAGGAGGTAGCCGCCGAGGACGATGAGGACGTCCGTCGTCACGGTGTCGAGAGGTGTCCCCGCAAGGGGACTGACCCATGGGCCCCCGTCAGGACGGGATGGAGTACGACGCGATCCACCCGTTCACCACGTTCCAGTCGAGGTTCTCGAAGAACGCGTCGACGTACGAGGCCCGGTCGGTCTGGTAGTCGAGGAAGTACGCGTGCTCGTAGACGTCCAGGGCAACGAGCGGCGTCGCGTTCCAGACCGGAAACGTGTTCTGGGCGTCGCCGAGGTAGTTGAATACGCGCCGCTCGTCCCAGTCGTAGGCCGTCCAGGCCCAGCCCCTCGCCGCGATGGCCGTCGCGCGCAGGTCGGCGCGCCATGCGTCCACCGCCCCGAAATCGCGCTCGACGAGAGCGCGGAACGCGCCGTCGGGATCGCCGCCCTCGCCGCCGAGGTGCGCGAAGTAGAGCTCGTGGTTCTTGATCCCGCCGATCGCGAACGTGAGGTCGACCTTCAGGGCGCGGAGGTCGGAGTACACCTGGTTCGCCGTGCCGAGATCGACGCCGCCGAGCGCTCCGAGGATCTCGTTGCGCTTCGCGACATACCCCTGGTAGAGGCGGTAGTGCGCCTCGACCGAGGCCCGCGAGATGCCGGAGAGCTGCAGGAGGCGCGGCTCGAGCGGGCGGGGGGAGATCTCGTGGGACGACGCCATGACGCTCCTCGGTGCGACGGGACGGGACCGGCCGGAGCATATCCTTGAGTCGAATAGACGACGACCGAAGGAGAAACCATGGCGTATTCCGTTCCCGACCTCGCCTATCCGTTCGACGCGCTCGAGCCGCACATCGACGCGCGGACGATGGAGATCCACCACGACAAGCACCATGGCGCGTACGTCGCGAACCTCAACGCGGCCCTCGAGGGCACGGAGTGGATGGACCGGCCGATCGAGTCGGTCCTCGCAAACCTCGAGATCATCCCCGAGGACAAGCGCACGGCCGTGCGGAACAACGGCGGTGGCCACGCGAACCACACGCTCTTCTGGGAGATCATGGGGCCGAACGGAGGCGGGGAGCCGTCGGGCGGCCTCGCCGACGCGATCGCTGAGACCTTCGGCTCGGTCGACGACCTCAAGGCGCAGGTCAACGACGCGGGCGTCAAGCGCTTCGGCTCCGGCTGGAGCTGGCTCGTGTGGGACGGGACCGGGCTCGCGGTGCTCTCGACCCCGAACCAGGACTCACCGGTGATGGAAGGGAAGACGCCGCTCCTCGGGATCGACGTCTGGGAGCACGCCTACTACCTCAACTACCAGAACCGCCGCCCCGACTATCTCGCCGCGTGGTGGAACGTCGTCGACTGGAGCGCCGTCGCCGCGAGGCTGGACGCGGCCAGGGCGAGCTAGGGAAGCGATGGCCGACGTCTGCTGGAGGGGGCGCCGTCCCCCTCCAGCGAGGCCCGCCCACCAATCCGACCCGCATGGCCGCCCGTATTCCATGACATGGACGCGGCGGTTGCGTTTCGAGTCGACTTGCCCTCTCGCGGACGGGCCGCGAGCATCGTTGCGATGGCCGCTGACTCCTACACCGACGCCGAGCTGATCGGCCTGATCGCCGGCGGCGACTCTCTCGCGTTCGAGGAGCTGCACCGGCGCTACGCCCGCTCCGTGCTCGGGATCGCGCTGCGGCGGATCGGAGACCGTGGACGGGCGGAGGACGCGACCCAGGACACGTTCGCGAGCGTCTGGCGATCCGCGGCCCGCTACGACCCGGCCCGCGGCCAGGCTGCGTCGTGGCTGTACACCGTCGCCCGCAACGCGATCGTGGACGGCCTTCGCCGGACGCCCGCACCGACGGTGGCCGACCCACCCGAGATCGTCGCGCGCGACCCGGGCCCGGCCGACGTTGCCGAGAGCGAATGGGTGTCGTGGCGCGTCCACCGGGCGCTCGAGACGCTCCCGGAGCACGAGCGCACGCTCGTGGAGCTCGCTTACTGGAGCGGCCTCTCGCAGAGCGAGATCGCCGAGTACGTCGGGCTGCCACTCGGTACGGTCAAGACGCGGACGCGAGCGGCTCTGCGGCGCCTCGCCGACGAGTTGGGAGACGAGCTCCAATGACGGACATCCGGGACATCATCGGCGACGACGTCGAGCCGGGCGAGCTCGAGCGGCTCGAACGAGTCCACGTGCTGCTCCAGCAGGCGGGGCCGCCCCCCGAGCTCTCCCCTGCAATGGAGCACGCGCCGAACCCGCCGTCCGCGCGCGTGGTCCCGTTCCCGCTCCGCTACCGCTACACGGCGGTCGCCGCTGCGGCGGTCGCCGCGTGCGCGTTGTTCGGCCTCGGCTATCTCGTCGGGGGCGGCTCGTCGCAGGATCCGATCCGCACCGTGGCGATGTCCGGGCCGACCCAGGCGAGCGCCGAGCTCGCGGTGTTCGAGAAGGACACCGCCGGCAACTGGCCGATGCGGCTCGACGTCCGCGGGCTCGCCTCGGGGCGCTACGAGCTCTGGCTGACCCGCGGCGGAAAGCTCGTCGAGCCGTGCGGGGCCTTTGCGGTCGGGGCCGGCGAGACGTCCGTGCCGCTGAACGCGCCCTACCGCCTGCGGGAGTTCGACGGCTGGGTGGTCGTCCCCGCCGGCGGGCACGAGCCCGTGCTGACGACGGCGTAGGGCGAACGAGTGGTGGTGGCAGGCCGGCGATGCCGCCCTCCGCGGCTGCGGTGAGCACGCGCTCGGTCACGGGCACGAACCGCAGGCGCGGCGCCGGAGAATGACTCGAGAGGAGGGCAGAAAGACACTGAGCCGGCAAACCCGAAGGCCCGCCGGCTCAGATGGGGAGAATCTAGGGACGGGTCGCGGCGGGCGCAAGGACCGTCGTGCGCGATTGCCGCAATTTGCGTCCTTTTCCGCCGAGCGGGTCAGGTCAGGAGCGCGCTGACCGCGTCGCGGAACACCTCGGTGTGTCGGTCGACGTCGTCCTCGGTCGTCGCCGGGGACATGAGCGCCATGTTGTGGAACGGGGTGAGGAGGATGCCGCGGTTGAGCGCGTGGAGGTGCATGTACCGCTCGAGCGCGAAGTCTCCCGCGGCGTGCGCGTCCGTGCCGTTCCGCGGTGGCTCGGGCCCGAACAGGTACTCCGCGCGGCACCCGAGCCTTGTGACGTGCCAGGGAAGCCCCGATTCGGCGATCGCGTCGGCCACGCCGCCGGTCCACCGCTCCGCGAGCGGGATCATCCGCGCGAACGCCTCCTCCGTCAGCACCTCCCCGAGCGTGGCCCGCATCGCGGCGAGCGACAGGGCGTTTGCGGCGAGCGTCCCACCGACGCCGCCGACGTCGACGTCCTCGAGCTCGATCGACGTCGCGATCCTGTCGGCCAGCTCGTCGGTGAACCCGTACGCCGACGCCGGGACGCCGCCGGCGATGGGCTTGCCGACCGTGACGACGTCGGGCTCGAGCGCGTGCGCGGCGGTGAAGCCTCCGGGGCCGCAGCAGATCGTGTGCGTCTCGTCGATCGCGAGCAGCGTCCCGGTGTCGCGCGTCAGCGCACGGAGCGCCTCGTGGAAGCCCGGCCGGGGGTGGACGATCCCAACGTTCGTGAGGGCGGGCTCGGTGAGCACCAGCGCGACGTCCCGCGGAGCCAGCGCCGCCTCGAGCGCCGCGGGGTCGTTCCACTCGACGACCTTCGTCGTCTCGCCCGGCGGCACCGGCGGCCCGAGGTTCCCCCTCCGCGCGACGACGCGACCGGATTCGAGCGTCGCGAACGCCTCGTCGACCGTGCCGTGGTAGCACCAGTTGAAGACGAGCACCTTGGGGCGCCCGGTCACGTGCCGCGCGAGCCGGATCGAGAAGCGGTTCGCGTCCGTCGCCGTGAGCGCGAACTGCCAGCGCGTGACGCCGAAGCGCCGCGTGAGCTCGTCCGCCACCCAGAGAGCGTCCTCCGTCGGGAGCATCGTCGTGATTCCACGCGCGGACTGCTCCTGGACGGCTCGCAGCGTCGCCTGCGGCGCGTGCCCGCTCATCGCGCCGGTGTCCCCGAGGCAGAGGTCGACGTACTCGTGACCGTCGACGTCCGTGAAGCGGCTCCCTCGCGCCTCCGCCACGAACAGCGGGAATCCACCGGGCCACTTCGCCATCCAGTGCATGGGAACGCCCGCGAGCAGATTGGCTCGGGCGCGCTCGGCGAGCTCGCGGGAACGAGGGTGATCGCGTGCGAAGCGCTCATCCTCGCGGCGCATCAGCACCGGCAGCCGGTCGTGCAGGGTCATGCCGGTGTCCGACGTCAGTCGGACACCTCACCCTGCGCAGCCGGTCCCCGTGCGACGGGTGTCGGACTGAAGTCCGACACCTCACGCGCGGCGGATCGAGCGAACCGTCGCCTGCCATGAGCCGCGTGGCGCCTGGACGGCCACGACGTCGCCGACGCCGGCGCCCATCAGCGCGGAACCGAGCGGCGAGTCGGGCGAGACCCCGCCGACGGACGAGATCGTGACCTCCATCACCTCACCCTGCTCGTCGGCGATCTCGACGATGGAGCCGGGGCCGACGTGGTCGTCGGTGTCGTGGTCGACGACGACCGCGCCCGCGACCCGCTGGCGCAGCTTCGCGATGCGCGCCTCGAGCAGGCCCTGGTCGTTCTTCGCCGCGTGGTACTCGAAGTTCTCCGAGAGGTCACCGAAGGCGCGCGCGGTCGCGATCGCCTCGATCGCGGCCGCTCTGCGCGGCCCTTCGAGCTCGGCGAGCTCGGCCTGGAGCGCCGCCATCTGCTCGCCGGTGAGAACCTCGCCCCCGTCGCTCATCGAGATGAGGCTACCGGCCGGAAGCGATCCGCTCGTACTCGACCTGCGTCCAGCCGTCGCCGGGCTGCCGTTCAGTCTCGCGCCACTCCTCCCAGTCGACGGCGGGGAAGAACGTGTCTCCGTCCGGCTCCGCGTCGACGAACGTCAGCGCGAGCCGGTCGGTGAGCGCGAGTGCGGCCGCGTACACCTCGGCCCCTCCGACGACGAACACCTGGTCGTCCACCGCCTCCCCTGCCTCGATCGCCCCGGCGACGCTGTGGGCGATGAGCACGCCGTCCGCACCCGGCCGCCAGTCGGGCCGGCGCGTGACGACGACGGTCGTGCGGCCGGGGAGCGGTCGTCCGATCGACTCGTACGTCTTCCGTCCCATCACGAGGACGTGACCCATCGTGAGCTCCTTGAACCGGCGGAGCTCGTCGGGCAGGTGCCAGGGGAGCCCGCCGTCGACGCCGATCACGCCGTTCCGCCCGACGGCGGCCACGATCGTGACGGTCACGATCGCTTCCTCAGACGGCGATCGGCGCCTTGATCGCCGGGTGCGGGTCGTAGCCGACGACCTGCACGGAGTCGATCTCGAAGGCGTCGATGTCACGGCAGGCCGGGTCGAGCCGGAGCTCGGGTAGTGCCCGCGGCTCGCGGGTGAGCTGCTCGCGCGCCTGCTCCACGTGATTGAGGTACAGGTGCGCGTCACCGAGCGTGTGGACGAAATCGCCCACCTCGAGCCCCGTCACCTGCGCCACCATGTGGGTCAGGAGGGCGTACGAGGCGATGTTGAACGGCACGCCCAGGAACAGGTCGCCCGAGCGCTGGTAGAGCTGGCACGAGAGCCGGCCGTCCGCGACGTAGAACTGGAACAGCGCGTGGCACGGCGCCAGCGCCATCCGGGGAATGTCGGCGACGTTCCAGGCGCTGACGACGAGGCGGCGCGAGTCCGGGTCCTCGCGGATCCGGTCGATCACGGCCGCGAGCTGGTCGATCGACCGGCCGTCCGGCGCCGGCCACGACCGCCACTGCCGACCGTAGACCGGCCCGAGGTCGCCGTTCTCGTCCGCCCACTCGTCCCAGATCGAGATGCCTCGCTCCTGGAGCCAGCGGACGTTGGAGTCGCCGCGGACGAACCAGAGCAGCTCGCCCACGACCGAATCGACGTGCACCTTCTTCGTCGTGACGAGCGGGAACCCGGCCGCGAGGTCGAAGCGCATCTGGTGCCCGAAGACGCTCAGCGTGCCGGTGCCCGTGCGGTCGTCCTTGCGCGTGCCCTCGTCGAGCGCCCGCCGGAGGAGATCGAGGTACTGCTGCACGCGACCGACGGTACCACCGGCCTCGGCGCCCACCCAGCCCGCGAAGCGGGAATCCGCCAAGCGGATTCCCGCCGCTGGATCCCCGCCTACGGCGGGGCACACCCCTGAAGGCGTCGGCTTCGCCGCCGCAACTACCTCATCACCTAAGGTCCATCGCTGGCTCAGAAGAGTCCGACGGTGTTCCCGTGCTCGTCGACGTCGATCGAGAACGCGGCCGGAGCCTTGCCGAGGCCGGGCATCGTCTGCATGTCGCCGCAGAGGGCGACGATCCAGCCGGCGCCGGTGTACGGCCACAGGTCGCGGACGGTCACCGTGAACCCCGTCGGCGCGTTCCGGAGCGCCGCGTCGTGCGAGAGGGAGAGATGCGTCTTTGCCATGCAGATCGGCAGGTTGCCGAGACCGGACTTCTCGAACGCCACGGCCTTGTCCCGCGCCGTCTTGAGCATGAAGACGTCGTCCGCGCCGTAGACGTTCTTGGCGATCGCGCGGATCTTCTCCTCGATCGGCGCGTCGTACGCGTAGGCAAAGCGGAAGTCGTTCGGCTCGTCTGCTGCCGCGACGACCGCCTCTGCGAGCGCGGTCGCTCCCTTGCCGCCCTGCTCGAAACCGGTGTTGACCTCGGCCGCGTACGCGCCGTGCTCGACGGCGAGCCTCCGGATGAGCTCGAGCTCCTCGGAGGTGTCCGTCGGGAACTTGTTCACGGCCACGACCGCGTTCAGCCCGAAGTGCTTCACGATCCCGACGTGCCGGGCGAGGTTGGCGGCGCCCCCCTCGATCACGGCCATGCCGCCGTTGATGTCGCCTCCGTGGTGCTTGAGGGCGCGCACCGTCGCCACGAGCACCACCGCGTTCGACCGCAGGCCGCCGATCCGGCACGTGATGTCGAAGAACTTCTCCATGCCCATGTCCGAGCCGAAGCCCGACTCGGTGATCAGGTACTCGCCGAGCTTCAACGCGACGCGGTCGGCGACGAGGGAGTTGTTGCCGTGCGCGATGTTCGCGAACGGGCCGCAGTGGATGAACGCCGGCTGTCCCTCGAGCGTCTGGACGAGGTTCGGCTTGATCGCGTCCTTGAGGAGGACGGCCATGGAGCCGGCGGCCTTGAGGGCCTCGGCCGTCACCGGCTCGCCCTCGAACGTCTGCCCGATGGTGATGCGGCCGAGCCGCGCCCGGAGGTCGCCGAGGTCGCGTGCCACGGCGACGAGGCCCATGATCTCGCTCGCCGCGGTGATGTCGAAGCCCGTCTGGCGCGGGTACCCGTTCACGCGGCCGCCGAGCGAGGTGACGATGTCGCGCAGCGCGCGGTCGTTCATGTCCATGCAACGGCGCCACGAGATGGTGAGCGGGTCGATGCGAAGCTCGTTGCCGTGCAGCAGGTGGGCATCGATCAACGCCGCGAGCAGGTTGTTGGCGGCCGTGATCGCGTGCAGGTCGCCGGTGAAGTGGAGGTTCAGGTCCTCCATCGGGACGACCTGCGTGTAGCCGCCGCCGGCAGCGCCGCCCTTGATCCCGAACACCGGCCCGAGCGAGGCCTCGCGGAGCGCGAGCACCGGCCGGCGGCCGAGCTGGCCGAGCCCCTGCGTCAGCGCGACGGCCGTCGTCGTCTTGCCCTCGCCCGCCGGTGTCGGCGTGATCGCGGTGACGTTGACGATCTTCCCGTCCGGGCGGTCTGCGAGCCGCTCGAGGATGGAGAGATCGACCTTCGCCTTGTACCGCCCGTAGAGCTCGAGCTCGTCCGGCTCGATGCCGGCCTCCTCCGCGACGTCCGCAATCGGGCGGAGCGTTGCTTCCTGAGCGATCTCGAGGCTCGAGCGCATCGATCAATTCCTCCCTACGTGGATGCCGGTGTAGGGGCGAGATATATCTGGCGCCCGCGCGTCGTGTCGCCGAAGCGGCGCCCGGCAGGGTTGCGCGGGCTGCGCGCAGGGCCTGCTCTTGCGGATCGCCTGGCTCAGCCGCGCCGGAGCGTGATCCAGTCGAGGCTCGCGAAGCGCGGGAGGCGCACCCTGAGCGTGGCGCCGCGACACTGGAATGGCGTGCTGCCGCCCGGGACGCGCGTCGTCCGCGGCGCCGGGCCGGGGACGGTGTAGCTCGCGACGTGCGTGGTCGGCGCTCAGTGCTGGGCGACGACGCCGAGGTGGCGCTCGTGGGCGCCGGTCTCGAGGATCTCGCCGATCTGGGAGACGACGAAGCGCAGCTCGTCGTCGGACGTGAAGTAGTGGGGCCCGAGGCGGATCCCGGCGTCCGGGCGGAAGTCGCAGAGGATCTCGCGCTCGGTCAGCTCGCGGTGCACGGCCGGGAAGCCGGGAACGTGGACCGTCACCGTCCCGCCCCGGCGCTCCGGCGCGCGGGGGCTGCGCACGCCGAACCCCGCCTCGTCGGCGAGGTCGATGAGCAGCTGCGTCTGACGGAGAGAGTTGGCCCGGATGCGGTCGACGCCGATCTCCTCGATCAGGTCGTAGCCGGCAGTCGCCGCGTAGTGCGCCGGCACGTTCGGCGTCCCCGTGAGGAACCGCGCCGCGCCGGACGCGTAGCGCATCTCCTCCTCGAAGCCGAACGGCAGCTCGTGCGCCTGCCAGCCCGTGAAGGTCGGCGTCAGGCGCTCGCTGAGATCCGGCCGGACGTAGAGCCAGCCGTTCCCGGGCCCGCCGCAGAGCCACTTCACGGAGCCGCCCACGGCAAAGTCGACTCCGAGGGCGGTCACGTCGAGGGGGACGATCCCCGCCGACTGGTAGCAGTCGAGGATCACGTGCGCGCCGACCTCGTGGGCGCGCCGCACGATCGGCTCGACGTCCTGGATCTCGGCCGTCTTGAAGAGGACGTGGCTGATCGGGACGAGCAGCGTGCGCTCGTCGATCGCCTCGACGATTGCCTCGTCGTCCTCGCAGACGACGACCTCGAGACCCGGCTGCGCCTGGTAGAGGTAGCGGACCGACGGGAAGTTGCCCCGCTCGTAGACGACGCGGTTCCGCGCGGGGTCGATCGGGAAGAAGCACGAGAGCACGACCGCCTCGGCGACCGCCACGTTCTGGTGCATCACGGTCGAGCCCGACGGCGCGCCGACGATCCGCCCGACCTGGTCGCCCACCGTCATCGGCGTCGTCCACCAGCCCTCGCCCCACGCGCGGATCCCACGCTCGCGCCACTCGCGCGCGTAGTCGGAGAGACGCTCCTCCGCCTTCCGCGGCATCGCGGCGAGCGAGTGGTTGATGAGGTAGGTGGTCTGCTCCAGGATGGGGAACTCGGAGCGGTAGTCGAGGAGATCGCGCATGACGGGCAGCGTAGACCGGCGATGAGGGCGATGGTGCTCCGCGAGGCCGGGCACCCGCTCGAGGAGGCCGAGCTCCCGGGCCCGCAGCCCGGCCCAGGCCAGGCGCTGCTCCGCGTGCTCGCCTGCGGCGTCTGCCGCACCGACCTGCACGTGCTCGACGGCGAGCTCATGCGGCCGAAGCTCCCGCTCGTCCTCGGGCACGAGATCGTGGCGGAGGTCGTCTCGAGCGCAGGCCGCTTCGCGCCCGGCGACCGCGTGGGGGTCCCGTGGCTCGGCTGGACCTGCGGCGAGTGCCCGCACTGCCTCGCGGGCCGGGAGAACCTGTGCGACCGGGCGCGGTTCACGGGCTACGACCTCGACGGCGGCTACGCCGAGCTCTGCGTCGCCGACGAGCGCTTCTGCTTCCCCGTCCCCGACGGCTTCCCCGATCTCCAGGCTGCGCCGCTCCTCTGCGCCGGGCTGATCGGCTACCGGTCGCTCAGGCTCGCGGGCGACGGAGCGAGGATCGGGCTCTACGGGTTCGGTGCAGCCGCCCACATCGTCTGCCAGGTCGCCCTGCACCAGGGACGCGAGGTATACGCCCTCACGCGCCCCGGGGACACTCCGGCACAGACCTTCGCGCGGTCGCTCGGCGCGACCTGGGCCGGAGACACGGCGACAGGCCCACCGGAGGAGCTGGACGCTGCGATCCTCTTCGCCCCTGCCGGAGAGCTCGTCCCGACCGCGCTCCGCCACGTCCGGAAGGGCGGCGGCGTCGTCTGCGCCGGGATCCACATGAGCGACATCCCGTCGTTCCCCTACGAGCTCCTCTGGGGCGAGCGCATCGTGCGCTCGGTCGCGAACCTGACGAGGGCCGACGGAGAGGAGTTTCTCGCGCTTGCTCCCTCGGTGCCGGTGCGGACCGAGGCCGAGGCCGTCCCGCTCGAGCAGGCGAACGAGGCGCTCGCCAGGCTCCGCGAGGGCGACGTGCGCGGCGCGCTCGTGCTGGTGCCGTAGGAGCTCGGCTACGACAGGCGCTTGAGAACGCCGAGCGCCCGCTGGTCCCACGGAACGCGATGCGTCAGCCCGGCCGCACGCAGCTCGCTGCGATGCCCCAGGTACCAGTCGTACGTCGCACAGAGCGTCTCGGCGTCCGAAAGGCGCGGCTCCCAGCCGAGCAGCGTCTGCGCCTTCGTGATCGAGACGAACGAGTCCTTGTGCGCCGTCCGGTAGTGCCACTCGGCGAGGGGTGAGAGCCGTGCGAGCTCGAGCGCCCGGAGGGCCACCTCGGCCGGCCTGGCCGGCACGGGACGCAGGCGGGAGCCCGACCCCGCGTGGTCGATGAGCGCCTCGAGATCCTCGCGCACGGTCCCGAAGCGAGCGGCACCGACGTTCAGCGCCTCGCCCGCCACGGGGGCGTCGAGGCACCGGACGACGGCGTCGACGAGATCCTCCACGGCGAGGAGCTGGTAGCGGTTCTCGCCGTCGCCGAGGATCGGGATCCGGCGCCCCTCGCGGATCCAGTCGAACAGGATCTCGAACACGCCGAGCCGCTCGGGGCCGACGAACGTCTTGGGCCGCACGATCACCGTCTCGAGGCCGCGGCGCGCGAATGCCCCGCAGAGGCGCTCCGCCTCGATCTTCGACTCGCCGTAGTGCCCGACCCCGACGAGCGGGTCGTCCTCGTGGATCGGGTGTCGCTCGGGCACGCCGTACACCGCCGTCGAGGAGACGAGCACGACCCTGCGGACGCCCGCTTCGGCAGCCGCCGCGAAGGTCACCGCCGCGCCCTCGACGTTCACCGACCGGATCGCGGCGCGGCTCTCCTGGATCGGGAGCGCTGCCGCCGCGTGGACGAGCACGTCGGCGCCGCCCGCGAGCCGGCGCGCATCCGCCTCGAGCCGGACGTCACCCCGGAGCTCGTCGACGCGGCCCTCGAGCCCGGGGTCGTCGAGCGGTGCGAGGTCGAGGATCCGCACGTCGTGACCGTCGGCGACGAGGCGCCGGGAGAGATGCAGGCCGAGAAAGCCTGCGCCGCCGGAGATCGCGACGAGCACGAGGCCCGGAAAGCTAGCGCGCGCATCGATCGGCGACCGCGCTCCGCGACCGTCAGCGCGTCGACAACCGGCGACGGCGAGCGGCTTCCGAGGGATGCCGGTGACGCTCTACGGGGCTGCGCGTGGCACCGCGCTCGACTCGCCCGTCGGGACGGGAGGCGGCGCGCCGTTGACGAGCACCGCTGCGGCGAGGAGCACCGCCATCGCGACGACGCTCTCGCCCAGCAGGCTCCACCCCACCCCCGGCGGCGACTCGCCTCGCTCGAGGCGCGGACGGACGAACGTGTGGTGGAACCCGCCCCAGGCCAGCGCCACGAGCACGAGCCCGATCTTCACGAGCAGCGTCCGGCCGTAGGACGTCGTCCAGAGGTCCGACAGCTCGGGCAGCCGCTCGATCGCGACCACCGTCCCGGCGATCACGAGCACCCCGATCAGGAACACCGCGATGCGCGAGAAGCGGAGGAACGCCGCGCGGCGAAGCTCGGGGGCGAGCGGCCAGACGACGACGGCGAGCGTGAGCACGCCTCCGACCCACAGCATCGCGGTGACGAGATGGACCCAGTCCGCGACCTCGCCGAGCAGCGAGGAGTTCGGCTCGGTCGCCTGATGCCCGGAGAGCGGGTAGCCCCAGACGAGGGCGAGCGCGAGGAGGAAGGCCGGCCATCGGAGCACCGGCCGGTCGAGCGCCCAGGCCACGACGAGGATCGTCAGGCAGATCCCGAAGCCGAGCGTCGTGACGAGGAACGCCGTCCCGAAGCGGGTCGACTCGGCGAACGGCGAGAGGTCCGCGTAGAGGAGGTCGACCTCGGACACCTGCAGGGCGTTCGCCGAACGGATCACGAACCCGACGATCCCCGCGTTGACCGCCAGGACGGCGCCCAGCGTGCCCAGGAGATAGACGCGTCGCTCGACCCGCTGGTCGACGACGCGCGGCAGCACGAGCAGCCGGATCCCGACCACGCCGATCAACAGCGCGAGCGATGCGAAGAGCGCCCAGCGGGCGACGTCGTCGCGCCACGTCATCCCCGACGACCCGACCGCCTCCGTCGGCGGCGGCGGATCGACCGCCACGCCGAACGTGAAGACGCCGGTGCCCACGTGTCCGTCGGCGGAGACCTCACGCCAGCGGACCGTGTACGCCTCCCCCGCGACGAGCCCGGCGACCCGAGCGCGCACCACCGTGCCGCCGTTCGACTGCGTGACTGCGCCCGAGACCTTTCGTCCGTCGGCCGCGAGCACGACGATGCCGTCGGGGGGCGCGACGACCGACTGGTCGAAGCGCAGCGTGACCTCGGTCGGCGGCGTCTCGACCCGACCCTGCTCCGCGGGCGTGGACTGCTTCATCGTCGCGTGGGCCGACGCGACGCCCGGGACGATCAGCGCCACCGCGAAGACCGCGGCCACCGCCCGTCTCATGGCCGACCGCCGGCGAGATCGGAGAGGTGCCCGAAGATCGGTGCGACGTCACGATCGGCGAAGAGCATCACCGCCATCGCCACCCAGGTCGCCGCGAACCCGTACGCCCACACCGCGCGCCGCGGGCGGAAGGCGGCGCCGATCGGGAACACGGACGCGAGGACGAGCGTCCACCCGATCAGGTGGTGGAGGAACGCCGACCGCGCGAACAGCCACCCGTTCTGCTCGTGCACGAGGAACGACGCGCCGGACACGAACAGCGCTCCGGCGGTGACGAGCGACCAGTACGACGAGTGCAGCCTGCCGCGAACGCGCGCGAGCTCGACGGCCCCTGCGGCGGTCGCGGCCTGCGCCCAGACGGAGTGGGCCACCAGGTGGAGCGTCGAGAAGGTCGAGAAGATGGCGATCACCCACAGCCACATCCCCGCGAGCAGAGCCAGGGACGGCCAGAGGCACGCCCGCCATGCGCGACGGCGGAAGACGTGGGGCCCGACGATCGCCTCGGCGAGAAGCACGAGACCGAAGAACAGGAAGCCGCCGGCAAACAGCCAGTGCGCGGTCTCAGCCCGTGGCAGCATCTCCGCGCTCAGCGCTCGACTGCTCGAGGTCGTCGACGAGCCCGGGGGCGACGAGGAGCGAGAAGAGGAGGCCGACCACCACGACGAGGAGAGGCGGCTGCACGGCCCAGTCCCAGAACCCCTTGCCGTCCGGATAGAAGAACGTGACGCGATACGGCTGTGCGAAGGCCCATACGATTCCGCCGAGCGCCGTCAGAGGCCCGATCGCCTCGATCGCGAGCACGCGCGCCGTCTTGCGCGCTGTACGCGGCGCGTCCGAGGTCTTGGAACGGTGGGTGACGAGCTCGTTCACGAGGAGTCGCTGTTGCCTCACGTCAGTCTGCACAGGCGGACGGCCCCAGCGCAAACGGGAGCGGGTTGAGAAAATGTTGCGAAAGCGGCCGCAGGCACCGGCGATGATGTCCGTGTGCGAGCTCACGTCGCCCTCCTCTCGGTCGCCGCCGCCGTCGCGTGCGGCCTCGCCGTCGTCGCCTTCGCTGCGCCGGCCGGTAACGGCCTTCCCTCCTATACCGACGGCTACGGGTCGTGGCCGAAGCTCAATCGGCGCCCCGTGACGACCCCGGGGGCCCACAACGGCGTCAAGAACGTCTATGCGAGCAAGGCCCGCGGCTCGAACCGGCGATTCCCCGACGGCACCGTGATCGTCAAGTCGGTCGCCGAGCCCGGAGCGAAGGGGCTCGCGGGGCAGGTGGCGGTGATGCGCAAGGCACGCGGGCGGTGGCGGTGGGTCGAGTACTCGCTCGACGGCGGGCGCTACGGCGTGCTCGCGAAGGGCGCGCTCTGCACCTCGTGCCACATGCAGGCGCGCGCGAACGACTGGGTGTTCACGAAGCGCTGACCAGGAGCCCTGGCTGTCCTGGGTGTCCGACTTCAGTCGGACACCTCGCCCTGGGGGTGGTGTGGTCGCGAGGTGT
The DNA here is from genome assembly GCA_963786055.1 of uncultured Actinomycetes bacterium. Classification (GTDB taxonomy): domain Bacteria; phylum Actinomycetota; class Thermoleophilia; order Gaiellales; family Gaiellaceae; genus Gaiella. Next base: position 117,057 of record CAWAXS010000033.1, read on the forward strand.
CGAACCGAGGTGTCGAACCGAGGTGTCGGACTGAAGTCCGACACCAGGGTCACCTGAGGGCTCTAGCGGGAGAGGATCCCGTCCGGCGAGATCTTCACCGCCCGCGCGCCGAAGTCGTCGCGCGAGAGGCTGCGCACGACCCCGTGCGCCTCCTCGGCCGGGTCGAGCGCCGGCAGGCCGGCGCCGACGAGGTGCGTCGGAACGAGCCGCCCGGTCTCGAACTTCCCGTCGCCGCGGAGGGTGACGCGCAGGATCCCGCTCGTCGAGAGCGGCCCCCCGAGCGAGAAGACCTTGTAGCCCGCGAAGTTGCCGAGCGAATAGGCGATGAGCCGGTTCCTGTACCACTCCATCCCGCGCAGCACGTGCGGCCCGTGACCGACGACGAGGTCGGCGCCCGCGTCCACGACGGCGTGGGCGAACCGCACGGGATTGCCGCGGTTCTCTCCGAGGAAGAGCTCGTTCCTGCGCGTCAGGTGCTGCCGCTCGGTGCCCTCGGCGCCCGCGTGCATCGTGACGACGACGACGTCGGCGAGCCGGGCCGCCTTCCGGACGAGCCGCTTCGCTGCCGCGATGTCGTTGAGCGAGGCAGCCCAGGGGTAGGGAGCAAAGCCGACGACTGCCACCTGGATCTGGCCGACCTTCTGCACGGTGACCTGTCCGGGGCGGCCCGTATACCGGAGGCCGGCCCCCGTGAGCGCATCCGTTGTCTGCTGCAACCCGCTCGCGCCGAAGTCGTACGCGTGGTTGTTCGCCAGGTTCATGACCGTGAACCCGGCCTGTGCGAGCCAGCGCGCGTAGGCCGGAGGCGTCTGGAACGCGTAGCAGTTCGTCGAGCCCTTGCCGCACTTCGAGCCGCCGCCGGTGGAGAGCGTTCCCTCGAGGTTCCCGAGCACGACGTCGCCGGCGAGGTCGGTCTGGACGTCGGAGAAGAACGAGCGGCCCCCGTCGGGCGGCAGGTTGGGCGTCGAGCCCATCACGATGTCGCCCGTCGCGACGATCGCGACGACTCCCTCCGGCACCTTGGGCGCGGCGGGCTTCGGCGTCGCCGCCGGCTTCGGCTTCGGTGCCTGCTGCTCGATCGACTGGAGGTCGGGGCGCGCGGCGGTCGCCGGCTTCGGCCCGCCGTCGACGAGCAGCGAGAACACGAACGCGCTGACGGCCACGACGGCGCCGGCACGCACGATCAGCGCGATCACGCGCACGAGAGGGAGCTAGCCGCGGTTGTTGAGGACGAGCAGCCAGTAGGCCAGCTGCGAGAGGGCCGCGAGCGCACCTGCCACGTACGTCATCGCCGCGGCGGTGAGCACCTTGCGCGCTCCCTGCGACTCCCCGGCGGTGACGAGCCCGAGGTCGTTCAGCTGGGCCATCGCGCGGCGCGACGCGTCGAACTCGACCGGCAGCGTGACGAGCTGGAAGAGGACGACGACCGCGTAGAGGATGATCGCGAAGGTCATCAGCCCGGCGATCTGGGCGAAGAGCCCGATCATCAGGAGGAAGAGCCAGGCCTGCGAGGCGAACGCGACGGCCGGCCAGAGCGCCGAGCGGAGCCGGAACGGCGCGTATGCCTTCTCGTGCTGGATCGCGTGGCCGACCTCGTGCGCGGCGATCGCGGACGAAGCGACCGAGCGACCCGAGTAGACCGGCTCGGACAGATGGACCGACTTCTTCCGTGGGTCGTAGTGGTCGGAGAGCGGCCCGCCCGGCGACGTGTCGACCGGGACGTCGTGCAACCCGTTCCGGTCGAGGATCTGCCGCGCGATGTCGGCGCCCGTCAGGCCGTTCATGACCTCGACCTGCATGTTCCGGGCAACGGTCTTCTTCAGCCACGCCTGCACGGCGAAGCCGATGACCAACGGCGGGATCAGGAAGACGAAGTAGAGGCCCCAGCTGCCCATCTGCGCGAAGGGTAACAAGGACGTACGATCGCGCTCACCGTGACGGGGATCTCGCACGCGGGGAACCCGGGTGACGCCCGGGTCGACGAGGCGCTCGACAACCCGCTCGAGCGCCTGCGCCTCCTGTCGGGCGACGACGACGCGATCGCGTCGTTCCTCGACGAGCTCGACGTCCGGTCACCACGGGAGCGCGAGATGCTGGCGGAGCTCGCGCGGCCGTCGGCGCTCGCCCGGCCCGAGCGCTTCGACAACGATCACCGGCGCGCGATCGAGGCGCTCGAGAGCTTGCGGCGGCACGGCTTCCACGGCTCCCGGGCGGCCTCGTCGCTGGGCCCGTTCCGGTACGTCGTCCGCTGGTTGATCGAGCTCGTTGCGCGCTATCTGGTCGTCTCGTACGTCAAGGACGTCGTGACGACGATGCGGAACCTCTACTGGGTGCGAGAGATGGAGGCGCCCTCGGACTCGACCGAGCTGAAGCTCCTGCGCCCCGCGCGCTTCGACGCGAGCGCTCTCGTCGAGATCATGCGCTCGCGCGAGATCGGCGTCCCGTCGTTCGTGATCGCGGGCCTCCTGATCCCCCTCGGCGCGACCGTCTGGCGGCTGACGACCGGCTTCACGTTCGACCGCTGGTGGGTGGCGCTCCTCGTCGGGCTGATCGGAGTCGCGGTGGGCGTCGCCCTCTCGTGGATCGTCCTCCGGGGAAGCGCGATGGCGAGCAGGCGGATCCGGCTCTCGGTGCGCGAGCCGCTGAACGCCGTGTGGGACTCGGTCGGCAACTGCGGCCATCCGCCGAGGGACGGCTCGCAGAAGTTCGCGGTCATCTCGATCGTCCTGATGGCGAGCGTCTGGATCGTCCTCCCGGCGCTCGTCGCCCTGGCTCTCGCCACCTGAGCTCGACGAGGTCGGACATGCCGATCCGGTGTCTGGCTTCAGCCAGACACCTCCGCGTTCGAAGCGACCCCGAGGCCGGGTGTCTGGCTGAAGCCAGACACCAGCCGGAGGGCGCACCGGCGTCTACCGCGTCCGCGAGAATCGCTGCACGGCGGCGAGCAGCTCCTCGCTCTTCTGACCCGCCACGGCCGCGTCACCGGAGGCGAGCGCCTCGGCCACGCAGTGCGTGACGTGGTCCTCGAGGAGCTTGGCGGCGACCTGCTCGAGCGCGGTCTTCACCGCGGCGATCTGCGTGAGGATGTCGATGCAGTAGCGATCCTCCTCGATCATCCGCTCGACGCCGCGCACCTGCCCCTCGATGCGGTGCAGGCGCTTGGTGAGCGCCGCCTTGTCCTTGGCGTAGCCGTGCATCACGTGACCTCCCGGATGGATGAGAAGCGCCGCAGGCGCAGGCTGTTGGTGACGACGAAGACGCTCGAGAACGCCATCGCGGCGGCGGCGACGATCGGGTCGAGCAGCCCGGCGACGGCGAGCGGGATCGCCGCGACGTTGTAGGCGAACGCCCAGAAGAGATTTCCCTTGATCGTGCGGAGCGTCCGCCGGGAGAGGCGGATGGCGTCGGCGGCGGCTCGCAGGTCACCCGAGACGAGGGTCAGGTCGCTCGCCTCGATCGCCACGTCCGTCCCCGTCCCGATCGCGAGGCCGAGGTCGGACTGGGCGAGCGCCGGGGCGTCGTTGACGCCGTCGCCGACCATCGCGACGACCTCGCCTGCGCGCTGCAGTTTCTGCACCTCGGCGCTCTTCTCGCCGGGGAGCACGTCCGCTCGCACGCGGTCGATCCCGACCTCGGCGGCGACCGCACGAGCAGTGCGTTCGTTGTCTCCCGTGAGCAGGACGGGCTCGAGCCCCAGCTTGCGGAGCTCGGCGATCGCCGCAGCCGACGTGGCCTTGACCCGGTCGGCGACGACGAACAGGCCCGCTGCGCGTCCGTCGATCGCCGCGGCGACGACGGTCCGGCCCCGCGCCTCCTCCTCGGCGAATCGCCGCGACAGGCCGTCGTCCAGCCGAACGCCCTCGTCCGCGAGCATCGCCGGGCGCCCGACCAGCACCGCGCGTCCGTCCACCACGGCCTCGACACCGAGGCCCGCACGGCTCGTGAAGCCGGCGACGTCGGGGAGGCGTCCGACCGCCCCGCGTGCGTGCGCCGCGATCGCCTGCGCGATCGGGTGCTCGCTTGCCGCCTCGGCTGCCCCGGCGAGACGCAGCAGCGTCTCTCGCTCGACACCGGCGGCCGGAGCGTCGTCGGCGACCCACATGCGCCCCTCGGTGACCGTTCCGGTCTTGTCGAGCACGATCGTCGTGATGCGCCGCGTCTGCTCCAGCACCTCGGGGCCCTTGATCAGGATCCCGAGCTGCGCGCCGCGGCCCGTGCCGACCATCAGCGCGGTCGGGGTGGCGAGGCCGAGCGCGCACGGGCAGGCGATGATCAGCACGGCCACCGCTGCAGTGAATGCGGCCGACACGTCGCCGGTCGCGACGAGCCATCCAGCCAGCGTGGCCAAGGCGACCCCGATCACGATCGGGACGAACACGGCCGACACCCGGTCGACGAGCCGTTGGATCGGCGCCTTCCCGGCCTGCGCCTCGGCGACGAGCCGCGCGATCTGCGCGAGCGCCGTGTCGGCACCGACCTTCGTCACCCGGACGACGAGGCGGCCCGACACGTTGATCGTCGCCCCGGCGACCTCTGCACCGGGCCCGACCTCGACGGGAACCGGCTCGCCCGTCAGCATCGACTGGTCGATGGCCGAGAGCCCCTCGACGACGACGCCGTCGGTCGCGACCTTGTCGCCGGGACGGACGACGAACAGGTCCCCTACGGCGAGCTCGTCCACCGGTACGAGCACCTCCTCGCCGTCACGGAGCACGCGCGCTTCCTTTGCCCCGAGCTCGAGGAGCGCGCGGATCGCCTCGCCCGAGCGGCTGCGCGCGCGGAGCTCGAGCCAGCGGCCGAGGAGGATCAGCGTCGTGATCACGGCCGCGACCTCGAAGTACGTGTGCGCGTCGATGCCCCCGACCAGCACGACGACGGACCACGTCCAGGCCGAGAGCGTGCCGACCGAGATCAGCGTGTCCATCGTGGCAGCGAGGTGCTGCGCGTTCATGAGCGTCGCGCGGTGGAACGGGAGGCCGCACCAGAACACGACCGGGGTCGCGAGGACGAGCGCCAGCCACTCCCAGCCGTCGAACTGGAGCGGCGGGACCATCGCGACGACGACGAGGGGCGCCGTCAGGAGCACGGCGACGGCAAGCCTGGTGCGAACCGCCCGGACGGCGTCCGGCCCGGCCGCCGCGGCCTGCTGCGGCAGCGCGGCGTGGTAGCCGGCGGACTCCACGGTTGCGATCAGCTCGTCGACCGAGACGGCGCCGGGATCGAACGAGACGGCGGCCTGCTCCATCGCGTAGTTCACGGACGCCTCGACACCGTCGAGCTTGTTGAGCTTCCGCTCGATGCGCGCAGCGCAGGAGGCGCAGGTCATGCCCTCCACGTCGAGGCTGAGGCGCTGCTTCTCGGGTGTCGCCACGGCCATCAGGCGGCCTCGTACCCCGCTTCCTCGATCGCAGCGCGGATCGCCGCGTCGTCGGGCGCGGGCCCGGTCACCTCGACGCGCTTCGTCTCGAGGTCGACGGTTACGGACTCGACGCCGGGCACCGCCGACACCTCTTCCTCCACCGCCGCCACGCAGTGGCCGCAGTGCATGCCGGGAACGACGTACAGGCGGGTCTCCATCGCATGTCCTCCGTGTGGTGTCCCACTCCACTATACCCCATTAGGGTATTTGGGACAACTCGGGCTCCGCGTCGCGTACCCTCCGTGCCCTGAGTCGCGCTGGCTGGCTTACCGCGTCGGAGCTCCGCATCGGCCTCGGCTGCATGCGCCTGTCGACGGACGAGGGCCGCGACGAAGAGCTCGGGCTCCAGGTGATCGCGGCGGCCGCGCGTGCAGGCGTCACCCTGTTCGATACGGCGCGCGCGTACGCCCGCGACGCATCGGAGCTCGGCCACAACGAGCGCCTGCTCGCCCGCGGGCTGCGCCGCGAGGGGACGGCGGCGGGCGCACGGGTCGTGACGAAGGGAGGGATGACGCGGGCCGGCGGCGCGTGGATCCCCGACGGGCGCGCGAAGGCGATCCGCGCCGATTGCGAGGCGAGCCTCGCGGCGCTCGACGGCCTGCCGATCGACCTCTACCTCATCCACGCACCGGATCCGCGCACGCCGTGGCGCACGACCGTGCGCGCGCTCGCCCGACTGGTGGACGAGGGGCTCGTGAGGCACGTCGGCGTCTCGAACGTCGACCGGCGCCGCCTCGACGAGGCCCTCTCGCTCGCGCCCGTAACGGCCGTCCAGGTCGCCCTCAACGTGTTCGACGATCGCGCCGTCCGCGGCGGGGTCGTCGAGCGCTGCGAGGAGGCCGGGATCGCCGTGATCGCCCACTCCCCGCTCGGCGGGCCTCGGCGGGCGGCGGGCCTTGCCCGTCACGACGCGCTCGCGGCCGTCGCGGAGGAGCGAGGCGCCACGCCGGCCGAGGTCGCGCTCGCCTGGCTGCTCGGCCTCTCGCCGAACGTGATCGCGATCCCGGGCGCCCGTCACCCGGACACCGCGCGCTCCGCCGCCCGCGCCGCCGCGCTCCGCCTCGGCGCTGCAGACCGCGAGTCGATCGAATGCGCGTTCGGGAGGGCTCGCCCGGCGAGCCGTGTCCGTCGACGCCTGCGCGCCGACGCGGAGGTCGTGCTCGTGATGGGGATCCCGGGAGCGGGGAAGAGCCGGGTCGCCGAGGGCTACGTCGCCCGCGGGTACCTCCGGCTCAACCGCGACGTGCGTGGTGGAACCCTGCGCGCGCTCGCCGACGCCCTCGACCGGGAGCTGTCGGCGGGCGCCCGGCGGGTCGTCCTCGACAACACATACCTCTCGCGCAGCGCACGGAGCGACGCGATCCGGGCCGCGAGCCGCCACGGAATCCGAACGCGGTGCATCTGGCTCGACACCCCCCTCGCCCAGGCGCAGGTCAACCTGGTCGAGCGGCTGCTCGATCGGCTCGGCTCGCTGCCCGCCCCGGAGGAGCTCCGCAGGCTGGCGCGGCGCGAGCCGGGCGTGCTGGCGCCGACGTCCCAGATGCGGGCGCTCCGCGAGCTGGAGCCGCCGTCGACCGACGAGGGGCTCACGCAGGTCGATCGTGTTCCGTTCGTGCGCACGCCGCCATCCCGGCGGTCGCAGGAGGGCGTCTTCGTCGCGGCCCCGGCGTTACGGCATCCGGGTTGGCGTCGCCCGCTCGACGGAAACGAACACCGGGCGCCGCACCTCGTCTTCGACTGGCGCCCCGAAGGCTCTCCGGACGAGCTCGCCGAGGTGGCCGCCCGCCTCACCGCCGAGGTGTCCGGGCCGGTCGAGACCGCGCTCTGCCCGCACGGCGCCGGCCCGCCGGTCTGCTGGTGCCGCCCGCCGCTCCCGGGGCTCCCCCTCGCCTTCGCGCGTGCGCACGGCGTCGATCCGTCCCGCTCGATCCTCGTCGGTACGGGCTCGGCCCATCGAACGCTGGCGACGACGCTCGGTGCCCGCTACGTCCCGGTGGGCCCCTAACCGTCGATCGCGGGCGCGGCCCCGTACTCCTCGTCGGTGACGTGGTCGCCCCACGTCGCGTTGTTGCCTTCGTCGTCCACCTGGATCATCGAGATGTGAGTCATGAACCGCGTCGCTGCTGCGCCGTGCCAGTGCTCCTCCCCCGGCTCGAAGAAGACGCGGTCACCGGGACGGATGACCTCGATCGGGCCGCCGCGGCGCTGCGCGAGGCCGACGCCCTCGGTGACCCAGATCGTCTGGCCGTTCGGGTGCGTGTGCCACGCCGTACGCGCTCCCGGCGTGAAGTGGACGCTGGTCGCGCTCAGGCGCGACCCGCTCGACGGCGCCGCGACGGTGTCGAGATGGACGGTGCCGGTGAACCAGTCGCTCGGCCCGCGGCCGGTCTCGAGGCTGTTCCTGGTGATCTGCATGCCTCTCTCCTCGTGGTGTGGACGGATTGCCGAGATCGTCGCGAATTCGGGGTCGGCGCGCCGACCGTGTCGGCCTGAGTCGCGCGCAGGTCGGCGTCTCGGCCCACACTGCGTCATGCGCGCCGACCGCCCAGTCGCCCGGCTGCGCCAGTGACGCCTGGCGGGGTATTGCCCGGCCGAAAATGTGGCAGATCGCACAAATTCCGGCTATGCTGTGAAGGCGTCTGGTCGAGCGTCGTAGCCGCCGAGGCACTAGCACCCCTCTTCAGCTCTTCCCTTTTTCTGGCCCGAGCGCAGCAGGGAGCTCGTTCGAGGCTCTCTGTCCCGAACGAAGAGCGAGGAGCACACGATGCATGCCACCATCCGCCGATACGAGGGCGTCGACACCAACCGGACCGACGAGCTCAGCCGCAAGGCGAGCGAGACTCTCGTTCCGCAGCTGGAGAAGCTCGAGGGCTTCAGCGGCTACTACCTGATCGAGGCCGGAAACGGCGTCTTCAGCTCCGTCGGGCTGTTCAAGAGCCCCGCACAGACGGATGAGGCGACCAAGATCGCGGCCGCCTGGGTGAAGGACGAGAAGCTCGAGTCCGCGCTCCCCAATCCGCCGAGAATCACGAGCGGCAAGGTGATCGCGCAGGGGAACGGCGTCTCCGACGCCTGATCCATCGGCCAGACGATGCCGGGGAGGGCCTGCTCGCAGGCCCTCCCCGGCGGTCGATCAATTCGACCGCTGACGGCAGCTCGGCCGCCCGGGTCGGGAAGAGGTGATTGCGGATGACGAACTTCCTCCACTGGCACAAGATGACCTGGGTCCTCGTGCTCTGGAGCGGGTACATCGCGACATGGATGGTGGTCTCGGGCTCCGGCCCGGGGATCGTCGCCCTGTGGTGGCTCGCGGGCATGATCGTCTTCGACCTGCTCTGGCTCGTCACTCGGTCACGGTCCCGACAGGGACGCGGACTCCGGGGCCTGTTCGCCAGACCCGGTCCGGGTCAGCGGTGGACAGCCAACCTCCATCGGACCTTCTGGGCCACGGAGCCCCGGCGCGATGCGAGTTGAGGCCGAACCGCGGCGCTCCATGGGCGCCGAAGGAGAAGCGCCCGATGACGGACCATGTCGCTCCGGCCGCCGCGCGCAGCGCGCACCTACCGGATGGCCTTGACTGGCAGAGGTTCTCCGCCACGTATTTTCCCGGACGACGCCGGCACGACCTCGAGGCACTGACCGCCTACGGCGCGTACAGGCGCTCGCACGCGGTCGGCAAGCGGACAGCCGAAGAGCCCGCCCGGATCAACGCGGAGGGCGGTGGCCCCGCAGGGTCGGCCGCGCTGCAGGTCTGGGAAGACGAGCGCGCGGCGCGGCGCCATGAGGTCCTGGCGAAAGGCTTCCGCTGGGGCGCGCCGGAGCGATTCCCGCACGAACGATCAGATTGATTCTCTGAGTGCGTTCGCCGCGGCTTGCAGGCGTTCACTGACGTCGGCCAGCTCGCGCGCCGCCAGGTCGATGCGCTCCTGCTGTGCTTCCGCGCGGGCCTGCTGGTTGTCAGCGGCCCGCTGTTGGCTGTCAGCCCGCTCACTGATCGCCTTGAGCTGAGCTTCCATCCCAGCAACCGTGCGGGTGAGATCGGCCAGTTGCCCAGCGACGCTCGCGATGTCCTCTTCGGCCGTCACGACTCGCGGATTCTACGCCGGACGCTTGCAGGGCATCACAACGGTGTCGAGAGGAAGGTCGCTCGAGTGCCTCCACACACACAAGCGCGGTCACGCCCGGCTAGGTGGTTCCCCCGATGCTCGTCGGGCTCGTCGGTGCAAGCCTGTGGAGTACCGCGGTGAGAGGAGGTGGGCATGGCCGGAGGCAAGGCGCGGCTACCACCGCGATGGTTCATCAAGACGTTCTGGCACGTGCACCGACGGATCGTGCGAGCGAGCCGGGGCCGCAAAGGGCTGTGGCCTCCGCGCCCGGGCAAGTGGGGCGCCTTGCGGCTCACCACGACAGGCCGACGCAGCGGCGAGCCGCGGAGCGTGATCCTCGGCTACTACGAGGATGGTCCCAACCTGGTCTCGATGGCCATGAATGGCTGGGGTGCGGCCGAGCCAGCCTGGTGGCTGAACCTGCAGGCCGACCCGCAGGCGGTCGTCGACCTGGCAGGCGGGATCCAGCGCGAGGTGCTCGGCAGGCCCGCAGTCGGCGGGGAGCGTGAACGGCTGTGGCAGCGCTGGCGCGAACTGGACAAGAACCTCGACAGCTACGCAGCACGACGCCCGCAGGAGACGGCGGTCGTCGTCCTCGAGCCGCGCGCGGCAGCCGAATGAGCCTCGGGTGCTCCAGCGTGCAGGAATGGCGCTTGACGGCGAGACCGCGAGCGGCCGATCAGGACACTGGCGCGAGCAGCACGTAGACGATCAGCAGCAGCACCACTCACGCGGGGATGAGCATGACAAGTGTTGCGACAAGAGTCGCACGAAGGCGAACACCGTGAACGGGATCGTCCACCCCCGAAGCACGCGGGAAGTCTAGGGCGGAACGGCCGCCGCTCGATCGAGTGCAACACACAATCGACCTGCCCCGATCGTGCCTCCTGCGTGGCGCGCGGAGGCTTGTCAAGGGCGTAGCCCGACCCCGCGAAGCGGGGTCGACAGGCCGAGCACGTCGGGCAGAGTCAGGCGCGTTCGGGGCAGGTCGGGCGATGCGGCTCTCGTGGTGAGCCGGGCGCTATAGCGCCCGGCTTCTTCTCTTGACCTGCCAACCCAACTTGCAGGATCGGCCCGTCGAGAGACAGGACTCTGGCCCAGGCGAGCATCAGGGGGTGAACAGTTTCCAGTGCCCCTCGGAGACGACTTCGACGGTGCCGTCGACCACTCTGATGGCGGTCTCGTCGTCGATCGCGTACGCCGGACCCGGGATACCGGCCGCCCATCTCTCTGCGTCGGCCATGGTGTTCTCCGGCAGGAGCTCGTGATCCAGGTGCGGGAAGATCGAGAAGTCGACGATACCCAGCGTGCTGTCGCTCCCGGTGGGTGGCTTCCACCCGACGAAGTCCTCCCTGATACGAGGGGTCATCACCATGCTCCCAGCGCTCAGCCCCACCCAGACCGTCTCGCGCAGCGACGGCAAGAGATCCGCCAGCCTAGACTGCCGCATCCAGTGGCACAGGTACAGGGCGTCGCCGCCATTCACCAGCAGGACGTCTGTCTCTCGGACCCAGGGGACCCAGCGTTCTTCGGCGATGCTGGGCAGTGCGGTGAGCTCCAGCACTCCCAAGGACTTCCAACCCAGCTCGCACATGGGTGTGGAGGACTGACCGCTGATGAAACGCCATGCCCCACCAGGAGTGGCCTGGGGGTGCCCGTACCCCGCAGTGGGGATACAGAGGGCGTTGGAGTCGGCGATCGGTTTGCCGAGCAGGTCGACCAGCGCGGCGTGGATGCTCGTGTTCTTGATGCCAGCGGACGTGAGAAGAAGCCTCATGCTGCCTCCCGGATTGCCGGTAGATGTTGTTCTGGATAGACCGCTTGGCGACCCGTAACTCATCGGTCTCTGCCTAGGCTGCGTCAGGGGACATTCCCGAACTCAATGTCAGGCTGCTGGCCTCTGGCGGCTGGGGTGCGATCTCCGCATCCCTGATCCGCCTCCCCGGAGCCAACCCGACCTCCCTGCCGGCACTCCCGGCAGAACACGAACGCGGGAGACGTGTCGCGCCGCCGCCTCCGTAGGGCGCCTTGAACGTGCGCTTGCCGCTGTTGATCTCCTCGAGGCGGGGGCGTACAGTCGTCTGCTCGGCGTGGACTGTCGCGGTGGAGCGACGACGCTTCCCACAAAAGGAGGAGAGAGTGTTTCTGGGCACGACGAAGGTCGAGGATTTCGACCGCTGGTGGAGCGTCTTCTCGACCACAAGCCTTGAGAAGCGAAAGCAGCACGGGTGCAAGGGTTCGCACACCTTTCGCGATCCCAATGAGGAGGGCCGGGTCTGGGTGCTCTTCGACTGGGACGCGGAAGGCTGGCAGAGCTTCGTCTCCGACCCCGAGGTCCCGGCGATCCTTCAAGAAGCCGGGCACGCAACGAGGCCACAGGTTGCGGAGTTCGCCGGCCAGCTGGACGGTTAGGTGACTCACAGGCCCCCGGATCGAACGCCAAGCAGGTAGACCCGCCTCCGGGCGGGCCTACCCTCCTTCCCAGCCTCGAACTCCCGCCGCCAGCATTCCCACCCGCGACGGGTAGCGCCCCTCGGATGTCCGAGAATGCCGAGGTACATTCCCGCACGCTCGCCCGACGCACGCTTCCTGTGTGCGGCCCCCTGTGGAGCTACGGCGTAGGCTCTCTCTTCGGGCGGTTCGTGTCGTCCGCATTGCCTCAGGAAAGGATGCGCCGATGCTCTTTCACGTCACCTGGGAATTCACCGACACGAGCGAGGACGGTATTCGCCGGTCGCTCGAAGTCTTCTCGAAGTGGCAGCCGCCGGCTGGCGCGGAGTTCAAGGGCTTTTACGGCTTCGCGGATGGTGGCGGAGGTGTGGCGCTGATCGAGGCCGATAGTGCCGCGACTCTCTCCCGCACCACTGCGCCCTGGGCGCCGTGGCTGCGTTTCACGACGACCCCGATCCTGCCGATCGAGGAGTCGTCCGCGATCGCTGGAGAGGCAGTCGCGTTCCGCGACTCGATCGGCTAGGCACAGGACGCGTGGGGTGGAGGAGGACTCCCTCCTCCACCCGCGAGGCTACCGCTCCTCTCGGGGAACACTCCTCAACACTGGCGCACCGGAGCTCTGGCTTCGCTCGACACGCCGGCGCGGCCCCGGACGGCCGGCGTCCAGAGAGTCGTTCCCGGCACGATCGCTTTCCGGCACCATCCGTCAGGGGACTTTCCCGCACGCTCGCGCAGGGGAACGTGACCCTGCCAGAGTGTGCGCGGCCACCGCCTCTTCGTTCCGCTTCCGCAAGAGTTGACCTCGCGTACGCGGGTCTACGGCCAGAGGAGGCGCGGGCGCTGCGGTGGGAGGACATTGGGGCGCGAGCGATCCTGCTCGAGCGCGCCGCGGCGGGGTCGTCCGTGAAGACGACGAAGACGAATCACATCCGAACGGTTCGGCTCCTAAGCCGCTCGCCGCTGATATCCGTCGCTCGCGAGAGGAGTGCGGACGTCCCTCGGACGCCACGCTGGTCTTCCCGACGTCGCGTGAACGCTCTGGACGGACTGCGACTGGCGCAACTGGCGGAAGGATGTCTATCGGCCGGCGACCCAGGCGGTCGGGCTTGACGCCAGCCGCCCATACGACCTGCGCCATTCGTTCGCCTCGCTCGTGATCCACGAAGGCGTCTCGGTGCTCGAAGTGGCGCGGCAGGTGGGCAACTCGCCCGACGTCACTCTCACGACGTACGCACACGTCTTCGAGGAGTTCGAGCCGACCGCCCGTGTCGGCGCGGGCGACGCGATCGAAGCGGCACGAGCCGAGTTCGATGTTCGCGGAGTGCGCGGAGCCAGAGGTCAAGCCCGACGCGGAATCGCTCGACGGTGCATCAATGCTCGAAGCCGACGCGCGGACTCGAACCGCGGACCCCTTCATTACGAGTGAAGTGCTCTACCAACTGAGCTACGTCGGCGGACGGCCCAGTGTAGCGCCGCTTGGACGGCGGCTCAGGCGAACGCCCGGCGCACCTGGACGAACAGCGCCTCGAGGAAGAGCGACGGGTTGAGGTTGAACTCCTCGGCCTCGCGCCACGCCTGACGGACGACCTCGGCCGCCTCCTCCGCGCCTTCGCCGGCACCGGCGGCGGCGTCCTCGCGGAGCTCTGCGAGCCGGTCGGCGTGCACCACTGCACCCTCCGCTCCCTCGGCGACCACGAGGAGGTCGCGGTACCACCCGCCGAGGTCGTCGAGCGAGGCGAGGAGCTCGGCCCGCTCGGCGCCGAACTCGGCGCGTCGCACCCGCTGCTCCGCCTCGCGCGGCGGGAGGTCCAGGTCGTCCACGAGCCCTTGCTCGCGCTCGCGCGCCGCGGTCCCCAGCAGCGCAGCTCCGTCGAGGATCACGTGCGCGGCCGTCGAGGCGTCGAAGCTCTCGTCCCGGTAGGCGCTGCGCGCGGCGTCCAGGAGCGCCGCCCGGCGCGCGCGTGCCTTCTCGTCGAGCAGCCGTGTCGCGCGGTCGAGCCGCCCGCCCGCGACCCGGCCGAGCACGCCGACCTCCTGCGGCGTCGAGCTCCGGCGCGCGCCGTTCGATCCAGCCCTCGACGGCCGCGCGCGAGAGCCGTCGGAACGGGACGAGCTGGCAGCGTGAGCGGATCGTCTCCGGGAGCTGCTCGAGCTCGTCGGCGACGAGCACGAGCGTCGCGTAGGAGGGCGGCTCCTCCAGGTCCTTGAGGAGCGCGGCTGCCGCCTCGTCGTTCATCCGGTGCGCGTGGAAGAGGAGGTAGACGCGCCGGTCGCCCTCGAACGGCCGCATGTGGAGGTCGTGGTGGAGAGCACGGATCTCGTCGATCCGGATCATCTCGCCGAGCGGCTCGATCACCCTGAGGTCGGGATGCGTCCCGGCGTCCACGCGGCGCGGGTCGCCGAGCAGCGCGCCGGCGAGGGCGCGCGCCGCCGTGTGCTTCCCGACCCCGGCCGGGCCGTGGAAGAGGTACGCATGCGACGGGTGCTCGGCGAGAGCCGCCTCGAGCAGCCGCTTCGCCTCGGGCTGCTCGGGGACGTCAGCGAAGGTGGTCACGGATCTCCTCGGCGACCGCTGCGGCGGGCCGGCGCCCGTCGACGACGACGTACCGCTCGGGGAACCGCTCCGCGAGCGCCCGGTAGGCCCCGTCGACGCGATCCCAGAGCCCGGCCAGGTCCTGCTCGATCCGGTCGCGCCGCTCGCCGACGCGCTCCACCGCCGTCGCGAGGTCGATCTCGACGAGGAACGTGCGGTCGGGGAGCAGCCCGCCGACGGCGACGAGGTTCAGGTCGAGCACCGCGTCGATCCCGAGCTCCCGGCCGCCGCCCTGGTAGGCGACCGAGGAGTCGAGGTAGCGGTCGCAGACGACGGTCGCCCCGCGCGCGAGGGCGGGTCGGATGACCTCCTCGACGTGCTGAGCGCGCGCCGCGGTGTAGAGCGCTGCCTCGGCCCACGGCGCGACGTGGTCGCCGTGGAGCACGAGCCTGCGGATCTCCTCCCCGAGCGGTGTCCCGCCCGGCTCGCGCGTGAGGACCACCTCGACTCCTTCCGCGGCGAGCGCGTCGGCGAGCAGCCGCGCCTGGGTCGTCTTGCCGCAGCCGTCGAGGCCCTCGAAGGAGACGAACATCGCCGGGACGTTAGACCATCGACCCCGGGCGACTCTCTACGCTGCACCGATGCGCGCGCTCGTCACCGGCGGGGCCGGCTTCATCGGCTCCCACCTCGTCGACGCCCTGGTCGCGCGCGGGGACGAGGTGGTCGTGCTGGACGACCTCAGCACGGGTCGCCGCGAGCACGTCGACCCCGCCGCCACGCTGCTGGAGCACGACGTCCGCACGCCGTTCGAGACGGACGCCGACGTCGTCTTCCACCTCGCCGCGCAGGCCGATGTCGGCACGTCGATGGAGCGGCCGGCATTCGACGCCGAGGTGAACGTGGTCGGCACGGTGAACGCGCTCGAGGCCGCCCGCGCCGCCGGCGCGCACCTCGTCTTCTCCTCGACCGGCGGGGCGATCTACGGGGACGTCGACAAGCCGGCACGGGAGGAGTCGCCGCTCCTGCCCGTCTCCGCCTACGGGCTCGCGAAGCGCTCGGCCGAGGTCTACGTCGACGGCTGGAACAGGGTCTTCGGCTCGGGGCACGTGGTGCTGCGCTTCGCAAACGTCTACGGGCCACGCCAGTCGGCGGCCCTCGAGGGCGGGGTGATTGCGATCTTCCTCGAGCGGCTGGCCACCGGCCGTCCGACGGCGATCTTCGGGGACGGCACCATCACGCGCGACTTCGTCCACGTCGACGACGTCGTCCACGCGCTGCTGCTGGCGGCAGGCCACCGGGGCGGCGTCTTCAACGTCGGAACCGGGATCGAGACGAGCATCTCCGAGCTGCACGCCGTCTGCCAGCGGGCAGTCGGCGTGAAGGCGCCTCCGGACCTCGAGCCACCCCGCGCCGGCGACGCCCAGCGCAGCGTGCTCGACCCGTCGCGTGCGACACGTGACCTGGGCTTCACCGCCTCGGTCACGCTCGCCGACGGGATCGCCGCCACGCTCGCGTCCGGCGACTGACCCATCCCCGGCCGGCGGGAAGGAATGCGGGGGCGGCGGGCGAACCCCGTTCGCGTCGTGGACCATCCGATTCGCCTCGATCGCGTCGAGCTCGCCGTCCGCCCGTGGCGGACCGCGACCCTCGTCGTCGCCGCGTTCGCGGCCGTCGAGCTCGTCCTCCTCGTGATGATCGGCGGTGCGCTCCTCGCGAAGCCGGAGCCGGCGGCGCGCAAGGCGGCACCACACGAGGCTGCGCCCGCGGTCGTGAAGAAGGCGCCCAAGCCGGCTGCTCCGGCTGTCTCGAAGCCGTCAGCGGCGGAGCTCCCGCGGCGCAAGGTGACGGTCGTCGTCCTGAACGGGAACGGCCGCCAGGGCGCCGCAGCCGCAGCCGCGTCGCGGGTGACGCGCAAGGGCTACCGCATCGGCCTCGTCGCCAATGCGCCGAGCCACGACTACGCGACGTCGCTCGTCATGTACCGGCGCGGGTTCGAGGGCGAGGCGCAGCGTCTCGCGCACGACCTCGGCGTGAAGGTCGTGAGCCCGCTGGACGGCGTCCGGCCGAACCAGCTTCACGGCGCGCACGCCGTTCTGATCCTCGGCGGCTAGTCGCGGCGCTGCCGCGCCGGGACTATCACCTCTTCTCGGATGCGGCTCTCACGTCCGCGAGTCGCAACGATCGTCGACATGATCCCGACGAGGCGGGGAGCGACGGAGCCCCGTCAGTTCTCGCAGGCACCGTCGTTGACCGCGTCCCTCGCGACGTCGAGCGGGCCCCCGGCGACCCAGCGGCTCGAGCTGGGGTCGAGCGTGTACGAGTGGTTGAGCGCCTGGTACGCGGCGCACTGATCCCCCGTCGCGATCGCGTGGTAGAGGCCGAGGTCGTACCAGGCGTCAGGGTTCTCGGGCTGGAGCTCGGTCGCCTTCTCGTACCAGGCGACCGCCGCCTGTCGGTCACCTGCGGCGTCGGCCGCGAGGGCGCGTGCCTGGAGCGGGCCGAGCGAGAGCGGATTGAGCCGCCTGGCGCGATCGGCGGCGTCGACCGCCTCCGTGACCCGGCCGGCGTCGGCCGCCTCGAGCGCCCGGTCGACCTCGCGCTGGGCCAGCGCCGGCAGCGCGACCGCGAGGACGGCACCTCCGGCGACGGCGGCTATCGCCACCAGGCCGGGGACGCCGACGCGACGCGGCGACCACGGCCTCGACACCGCGAGCAGCGCGCCCAGCGCCACCAGCGCGGGCGCGCTCACCGCGAGAAAGTCCAGGTCGTAGTCGACGAGCGCGTGCACCGCGTACGCGCCGAGGAGACAGGCGAGCGCGACGGCAGCCGGCCGTTCCCCGGCCGGTGCGCGGCGGATCCCGCGGGCGGCGCCCGCAGCTGCAGCGGCGGCCGCGATCAGCCCGAGCGCGAGGCCGACGACGCCCAGGTCGGCGAGCAGCTGGAGCGGGACGCTGTGCGGCTCGCTGACCGGCGTCGCGTCCTCCCGGTAGCGCCTCCGCGCCAGCGCGAACGTGCCGGCGCCCGATCCGCCGACCGGCCGGTCGGCTGCGACGTCCAGGGCCTCCCCCCACCAGGACAGCCGGTTGTTGGCGCACAGCTCCGTGAGGCGCCCGGGGTCGTTCACGCATTCGCCGCCGGAGAACTGCGACGAGGCCCAGGAGAACGGGTTCCCGACCGTCGCGACGAGACCCACCGAGCCGCCGATCACCGCCACGATGCAGACGGCGACGAGCGCCGTGCGAACCGTCTGCCCGCGCTCGGAGACGAGGCGCCGGACCGGGAGGCGCCATGCGCCGACGGCGACGACGAGGGCCCCGGCGACCGCCAGCGCCGCGAAGACCCGCCCGTCCGAGACGCGGTCCGCGCGCAACGCGCCGTCCTCGACGAGCGCCGGCCGCGTGAACGCCCAGCCCGCGACGGCGAGAGCCGGGACGCCCGCCACACCGGCTCGGAGTGCGTCGTCCAGCCGCTCGTCGGAGAGCACGAGCCACAGCGCGAGCACGACGACCGCTCCGACCACCCCCGCCCGCGACTGGGTCAGGAGCAGCGCGAGGACGGCGCCGTAGACGAGCAAGAGCCCGGCGATCCGGACACCGGCCCGGCGATCCCGGGCCACCCAGAGACCGAGCGCGATGCCGGCGTCGGCGAGGAGCGCGAGGGCGTTCCAGTAGCCGACGGGCTCGCGCAGCCGGGCGATCCGGTCGCCGTCCGGGAAGAGCGAGGGGACGGCGACGCCGAGCAGCGCCCAGCCGAGCGCAGCCGCGATCACGAGCGCCGTGAGGGCGGCGATGCGCCGTGCACCGCCGCCGAGCGCTCCAGCGAGAAGCCCGAGCGCGAGGAAGGCGAGGTAGACGAGCCCGCGCGCGAGCCATTCCCACGAGAGGTCGCCCGCGATCGACCACGCCATCGAGAGCCCCGCCCACGCCGTCAGCGCGGCCAGGGCGGCGACCGCCGCGGAGCCCGGACGATCCAGCCTCGGCAGGGGGAGCACGCCGCGCAGCGCCGCCGCGAGCGCCACCGCTGCGCAGACGATCGCTGCGATGCCGACCGTGTCGAGCGACGCGTTGCGGGAGCCGCCGCCTGCCAGGACCGCTCCTGCCAGGAGCGCGCCCGACGCCACCAGGAGACCGGCCTCCGCGACGCGTCCGGGCGGGAGCGCGGGTCGCGGGGCCGCGTCCATGACGCGCGCGAGGCTACCATGAGCCGTTCCACAGCCGCAGGAGCGCTGAGGGTTGCCCCGAACGGCGTCTTACACATCGTTTACCCTTCCCTGATCGCCGACCCACGGAGGACGGGGAGACTCCATCCCGCCTCGTCCGTCCAGAACTCGTGCCCGACGTCTTCTCCCGCCGATTCCTCCTCCTTGCGTCGCTCCTTGCGATCGCCACGCTGACCTCCCTCGCGGTCGCCCCCATGGCCGCGGCGAAGACGAAGACGTGCGCGGACGAGGTCGTCGCGGACTGGTACGGCGACGGGCGCGTCGACAAGATCTTCCCGAAGCACTGCTACCAGGAGGCGATCCAGTCGCTGCCGGTGGACGTGCTCGACTACTCGAACGCGAAGGACGACATCCTCCGCGCGCTCGCCTATGCACGGCAGGGCAAGCCCGACCCCGGGCCGTCCGGCGGATCGCGACCCAACGCGACGACAACGTCCGAGGATCCGGGCGGCCCGACCGGGACAGGCCCGGACGACGGCAGCGGCACCCCCGGGGACGAGACGTCCGCGGCGGGCGACGTCGACACCTCGGGGCCGTCCTCCGTGCCGATCCCGTTGCTGATCCTCGGCGGGCTCGCGCTGCTGCTCCTCGCCGCCGGCGGCGCCGGATACCTCAGCCGCCGCGCACAGGCTCGCCGGAACGGCGGGCCGCCCGGCCCCGCCTGAGCTCCGTCCTCTGACGACCGGCGCCGATGAGCCGACAGGCCCGGTTTGCGCTTCGTCTCGCCCGGGTAGGCATCACGGATGGCCTTCGTCCGAGCCGCCTGCCTGGTCCTCCTCGCGACCTGGCTCCTCGCGCCCGGCTCGACCGGCCGGAGCAGAGTCGCTCGAGGCGTGCGCGCAGCGCGTGATCCGGGACTGGTACTCGGGCGGTCGCGTCGACCGTGTCTACCCGCTGCCGTGCTACCGGGCGGCGATTCGCTCCCTGCCGGAAGACGTCCGGCAGTACTCGAACGCCGATCGCGACATCGCCCGCGCTCTCGCCTATGCCCGCCAGGGCCGCAGCGAGCCGAACGACGCACGGGCGGCGAGCGAGGAGCCTGCGCGCCGTCCGTCGGCGTCGGCGCAGGCACCGACCGAGAGGCCTGCGCCGACGGAGGGGTCTGCGACCGTCCCGACCCGAGCGTCCCGCCCGTGGCGTGCCACGCCCCGACCTGCCCGTCGGGCTCGCGAGTGGCCCCCAGCGCGAGACGGCGAGCGCCTCGCTGCCCTATCCGGTGATCGGGCTCGCGGTCCTGGCGGGCGTGCTGCTCCTCACCGGCTGCATGGGCTGGCTGACGGCCCGCCGGCGCTGACCCGACGAGCTCCGACAGCTAGAATCCATGGGTGAGATCGCACCAGGATTTCAGCAATTTGCAGGAATTTCGGTGCCGTCCGACTCGCGGCCTAGCATGCCCGGTCCGCTCGCAGGACGCGCCCACACGCGCCCGGCGCGAGGAGTAACTCGACATCTCGGCCCGGGAGGACAGCATGGCCGCCAAGCAGGCGACGCAGGCACCGCAGACGCAGGAAGTGGAGCACGAGGAGTTCGTCAACAGCGTCCTGGACGACAAGGCGGGCGTCGCGCCGCGGCGGTATTTCACGATCCCGGGGCGCGACCCGTTCGACGAGATCGAGTGGGAGACCCGTGACGGCGCTGATCCCGGGCAAGAGCGGGCCCGCGTTCGAGCAGCGCGACGTCGAGTTCCCGAAGTTCTGGTCGCAGACCGCGACGAACATCGTCGCGCAGAAGTACTTCCGCGGCCGCATGGCCTCCCCGGAGCGCGAGCGGAGCGTCAAGCAGATGATCGGCCGTGTCGTCGACACCGTCACCGGCTGGGGCAGGCAGGGCGGGTACTTCGCGACCGACGACGAGGCGGAGACGTTCCACGCCGAGCTGAAGGCGATCCTCGTCAACCAGTACGCGTCCTTCAACTCGCCCGTCTGGTTCAACGTCGGCTTCGAGGAGACGCCGCAGTGCTCGGCGTGCTTCATCCTCTCGATCGACGACTCGATGGAGTCGATCCTCGACTGGATCCGCCGCGAGGGGATCATCTTCCGCGGCGGCTCGGGCTCGGGCCTCAACCTCTCCCGCCTGCGCTCCTCGAAGGAGCAGCTCTCGAAGGGCGGCTACGCGTCGGGGCCGGTGTCGTTCATGCGCGGCGCGGACGCGTCGGCGGGGACGATCAAGTCGGGCGGCAAGACGCGGCGCGCCGCGAAGATGGTCGTGCTGGACGTCGACCACCCGGACGTCGAGGAGTTCATCTGGTGCAAGGCGCGCGAGGAGCGCAAGGCGCGCGTCCTCGAGCAGGCGGGCTACGACATGTCGCTCGACTCGCCCGACTGGGCCTCGATCCAGTACCAGAACGCGAACAACTCGGTGCGCGTGACGGACGCCTTCATGGAGGCCGTCACGGAGGGCAAGGAGTGGTCGCTCACCGCACGCACGGACGGCACGGTCGTCGAGACGATCGACGCGCGGAAGCTGCTGCAGGACATCGCCGCGGCGGCCTGGGAGTGCGCCGACCCCGGCGTTCAGTACGACACGACGATCAATGCGTGGCACACGTCGCCCAACACGGGCCGCATCAACGCGTCGAACCCGTGCTCCGAGTACATGCACATCGACGACTCGGCGTGCAACCTCGCCTCGCTCAACCTGATGAAGTTCCGCCGCGAGGACGGCGAGTTCGACGTCGAGATGTTCGAGCACGCGGTCGACGTCGTCTTCCTCGCGCAGGAGATCCTCGTCGGCTATTCCTCGTATCCGACGCCCGAGATCGGGCGCAACGCGAAGAAGTTCCGCCAGCTCGGCCTCGGCTACGCGAACCTCGGCGCCCTCCTGATGGCGCGAGGCCTCCCGTACGACTCGGACGAGGGCCGGGCGTACGCGGCCGCGATCACCGCGCTGATGACCGGACGCGCGTACCGCAAGTCGGCCGAGGCCGCGCAGCGGATGGGCGCGCACGCGGGATACCAGGAGAACCGGGCGGCGATGATCGGCGTGATCGCCAAGCACCGCGCCGCGGTGGGGAACATCAACCACGCGGAGTCGGTGCCGGACGACCTGCTCATCGGTGCACGCCGCGCCTGGGACGAGGCGCTCGAGATCGGCGAGGTGCACGGCTTCCGGAACGCGCAGGCCACGGTGCTCGCTCCGACCGGGACGATCAGCTTCATGATGGATTGCGACACGACCGGCGTGGAGCCCGACTTCTCGCTCGTCAAGTCCAAGAAGCTCGTCGGCGGCGGCGAGATCACGATCGTCAACAAGACGGTGCCGATGGCGCTCGGCGAGCTCGGCTACGCGCCGCGCGAGGTCGAGGAGATCGTCGCCTACATCGACGAGCGCGGCGGCGTCGTCGGCGCGCCGCACCTGAAGACCGAGCACTACCCCGTGTTCGACTGCGCGATCGGCGAGCGCGCGATCCACTACATGGGGCACGTGAAGATGATGGGCGCGGTGCAGCCGTTCATCTCGGGCGCGATCTCGAAGACGGTGAACCTGCCCGAGTCGACGTCGATCGACGAGATCGCGCAGCTCCTCGTCGAGTCCTGGCAGCTCGGCGTGAAGGCGATCGCGATCTATCGCGACAACTGCAAGGTCGCGCAGCCGCTCTCCTCTTCGAAGGACGGCCCCGCGGTCGTGCTGCCGGTCGGCGCGACGGGCGTCGTCCCGCATCCGCAGCGCCGTCGGCTGCCCGACGACCGCACCGAGGTCGGCCGCAAGTTCAAGGTCGGCGAGTACGAGGGCTACATCCACGTCGGCCTGTTCGAGGACGGGACGCCGGGCGACATCTTCGTGGACATCGCGAAGGAGGGCACCACGCTCGCCGGCCTCATGAACTCGTTCATGATCTCCGTGTCGCTCGGGCTCCAGTACGGCGTGCCGCTCGAGGTGTACGTCTCGAAGTTCAGCCACATGCGCTTCGAGCCGAGCGGGCTGACGAACGACGCGGACATCCGCGTCGCCAAGTCCATCGTCGACTACATCTTCCGCTGGATGGGGAAGAAGTTCCTGACCTCCGACCAGCAGGAGGAGGCGGGCATCCTCACCGCAGAGGTGAAGGCGCGCCTCGCCGCGGCGTACTCGGACGACCCGGCGGCCGGTGCGGCCGCGGCGGTGGTCGAGTCCGCGCCCCCGGGCCAGACGGCGCTCTTCAACCAGTGGGAGGACGCCGTCGAGTGCGCCCGCTGCGGCGGCCGCATGGTGCGCACGGGCTCGTGCTACACGTGCCGCGACTGCGGCACGAACACCGGCTGCAGCTGAGCGACTCCCAGGCAAGTCCCTGAGAGGAGAGCCGCGGAGACGCGGCTCTCCTCTCGAAGTCACCCTCGGAACTCGTCCTCGGGCGACAGCATGCTCGCGTGCGCGAGTGCGCGTGAATGTCGCTTGATCAGTCGAACGAGAACAGTGGTGGGAGGATGACCACGACCGTGGCGGCCCACAGGGCGAAGACGGGAAGGTAGGTCGTCTGCCAGCGCTCGAGCTGGTGGAACCTGCTGCGTCGTGCGACGAAGCGCGCGGCGAGCCAGGCCGCCCAGGCAAGGTTCACGAGTAGGACGAGGTTGAGGCCGAGCGCTGCTGTTCGGTTCGGCGTGAACCCGAGGTCGCCGATCCGAGCGATCATCGTGCCGAGCACCATCAGGTCGAGGACGAGGGCGCTGACGACGGCGACCAGCTGGATGCCGTCCATCCATTCGGGCGACGACGTGAACGGGTCACGCGCCGACATCCCGTACAGGACGAGCGCAAGAACGACCACCAGCAGCGCGTCGAAGACGCTGAGGAGCTCGCGATCGAATGCGTCACCGAACCCGGTGACGGCGTACACGACAGCAGCGCAGGGCAGCATCACCGCGAACAGCGGCGTGAAGAGCATCGTGAGCACCGGCGCCATGTTCTCGACGACCCGCTGCTTCGACTCGACGAGCCACGCAGCCACGATGACGGCACCTGCGGCACCCGAAGGTAGCACCCACGCAGCGATCCGCTCGACGTCGACCCCGGTGGGTTCGAAGATCCCCGCGATCAAGCCCATGAGCACGCCACCCCCGAGCGCGATCAGGACGTAGTAGATGAACCATTCGCCCGTGAAGCGCACGAAGTCCATGCGCCGCTCGTGCGATCGGATCGTGCCGCCCATGTACGGGTAGGCGACGACGAACCACAGCGCGACGGGCAGAGAGAGAACGACGAGGACCTCGGTGTCCGACTCCGCACCCCACGGATAGAGGTTGACCACGAGCGCCGCGAGTGCGAACGGCGCCGCCATCAGCACCCAGTGCCGAGGGTCGAGTTGCCCCCGGCGAGCGAAGTACGCCGCGAGACACGGCAGCACGAACAGAGTGGCGTTCCGCGCCAGCCAGGTCGGCTCCTCGTCCGGGAAGCCCGCAGTGAGGCGTGCGACCTGGATCGCGACGGCCGCAGCGACGGCGAAGACGAGCGGCTCGAGCAAGCCGCTGAACGGGCGAGCCGGCTCGTCGTCACCGCTCAGGAGAAGCTGTTTCCAGAGTCGGCCGCTGTGCTCGCGTGCGAACTCTCGGGACAGGCCGTCCACGGCCCCGAGCCGTTTCACGGCAATCAGAAACCCCTCATCGGGTGTGAGGCCGGCCGCGGTCAGTTCGGCGATCTGGTGACGAAGGTGATCCTCCAGCTCATCGACGTCATGGCCGTTGACGCCCGGGGCGTTCGCGACGTAGGCCCGCCACTCCGCGATCTGTGTTTCGACGCTCTCCATGGCTCACGCCTCGCCGAGAGCCGCCAGCACTGCGCCCGAGCCCGGCCAGACGCCATTCAGTGCGCGCGTGACGGCCACCCACTGCTGCTGGTGGTCTGCGAGCGCTGCTCGTCCCTCGTCGGTGATCTCGTAGTACTTGCGGCGACGCCCTTCCGGCGGCGTTCGCCACTCCGTCCTCACGTACCCGAGTCGACGGAGGCGATGGAGCAGCGGGTAGAGCATCCCGTCGGTCCACTCGAGATCGCCCCCCGACAGCGCACGTACCCGCTTCAGGATCGCGTAGCCGTAGCTCTCACCCTCCGCGAGGATTGCGAGCACGAGCGGGGTCGCCGAGGCCGCGACGAGGTCCTTGTCGATGTGCATACCGCCTCCATAGCTCGAAGTACCATGCATAGAAGCACATGGTAAATCGGAGGCGTAATGCGTTCGAGGGGATTGGCTAACACGGATCCCCGCAGACCTTGAGAAGAGCCGCTCGGGTGGGCGAGCGTTCCGGAATGTCCTGAGCGGGAAGTCAGTTGGAACTGTGCATCTCGGTGACCCTTTGACCCTGACGTACTGCGGCGGGCAGTCTGCACCACGCCGACGATGAGTAGCGGGCGCGCGCGTCGTCTTAGGGACGATCGTCAAACCAGGGCAAGGAGGTCGTGCGGTGCGCAAGATCGTTGCCTATGAGCTGTTGTCGCTCGACGGAGTAGCGGAGGAACCCACGGACTACATCACCGACTGGGACGAAGAGATGGACGCGAACGTCGCCCGCGTCATCGCCCATCAGGACGCCGTACTGCTGGGACGTCGGACGTGGGATGACTGGGCCGCGTTCTGGCCCACGAGTGACATCGAGCCCTTCGCGACTTTCATCAACAGCGTCCAGAAGTTCGTGGTGACCTCCACTCCACCCACGACGGAATGGGGGAACACGGCCCTCGTCGATGGCGACCTCACAGCGTTCGTCGACGACCTCAAGCGCCAACCCGGCGGCGACATCGGCGTCCACGGCAGCATCTCCCTGACGCAGACGCTTCTCGAAGAGAGACTGATCGACGAGCTTCGGCTCGTCATCGCTCCCGCGTTGCAGATGCGCGGCAGGCGGCTCTTCGAAAAGGCGGCGCAGGCTCGACTGACGCTGTCGCAGAGCGTCACCTCCCGAACGGGCTACCTCTTGCTCGACTACCAGGTCGTGACCTGACCCGTGAGCGACGCTTGCATGTGCGAGCGTGCTCTCACCAGGGCGCGAGCCTTCGGGTCGACCGGAAGTCCGCAGCATCGGCCCCGCCGGCGCGTCGAGCTCGACGCAGAGCTGCTCGCAAGCACCCGACCACGAGTGCGCCAGTCGTGTTTGCCGCGCGGCGAAACGACGTGCTCACGAGGCTGCTGCGCGGGGTGGAGCTCCGGACTCTCCGCCGTTGGTGGTGACCGAGCAGGAGCTCGCGACGATCGTCGACGCGATCGCGACCGCGTTGCGGGACGTCACTCAGAGCCTCTCCCTCGGCGGGACGCGCGTGTAGGGTCGGCGACGTGATCCGCATCCTCATCCTCGCGGTCGTCGTCCTCTTCCTCGTCCTCTGGGTGCGAGCGGTGATCGACGTGTTCCGTCGCCGCGACCTGAGCGGCGGCGCGAAGGCGGCCTGGGCGATCATCATGCTGATCCTCCCCTTCCTGGGCCTGCTCATCTACACCCTTCTGCGCCCGGCCGACAGCCAGATCGCACAGCGAGCGCGACGGTAGGGAAGGACGCAGCCGGGTAGCCGGCGCCGGGTTGCTCCGGGGCACTCGACGTCCCTAGTCGGATGCCCCGGCGATGAGGCCGAGCAGCTCCTCGCGCGTGGGGCCCAGCTGTGGACGCGCGGTGACGTCACCGGCGAGCTCCAGCGCGCGGGCGACGAGGGCGTCGTTCTTCGCCAGCGCATCCGGGGGATCGAGCGCGTTCACCCGGCGGGCGACGGCGCGGAAGAGCTCGGGGTCGCGCATGGCGGCCGGGTAGGCGGTCAGGCGCAGGAACAGGGCCATGCTGTCGCCCGGGTCGCGAACGTCGATCGGCTCGCCTTTCCACATTCGGATCCGGTCGCGGTCCTCCTCGGAGACGGCGTCGAACCGGCCTGCAGCGTCCGTGCCGACGACGTCGTCGAAGGTGAGCGACAGGGTGCGACCGTCGTCGCCGCGCTCGGCAACGCCGGCGAGCGTGAAGCCGTGCTTGATCGAGAGCGATGCTCCGAGGGCGAAGGTGGGATTCGTGTGGCAGAGGGCGTCGCCGATCGGCTGGATGCCGACCGCCACGGGCTCGCCGTCGACGACTAGCGAGCGATGGAGATTCTGCAGGCTCCCCATCGGCAGGACCGGCGTGATCGGCTCTGAGCAGTCGGGGTCGACCCACGGGACGAGCGAGGGAATCGCGAGCGCCGTCGTCATGTACGCCGTCTCCGTCTTCAGGACACGCAGCTCGCGCTCCCAGGGCGGGATCATCAACACCAGCGCGAACGTCCTGTTGTCCCCGACGAACACGACGAAGACGAGGTACCCGATCTCGCCTCGCGGCCCGCGGAGGAGCGACGGGAGCGCCGGCATCTCTACCCCAGGGCGAAGGCGAAAGTGCCGGCTGTAGTACAGGAGGCCGCACTCGCTGCGACGCTCCGCCGCGGGACGAGCCCCCAGCTCTGCGAGCCACGAGCCGAGCTGCGACGTCCGACCGAGGGCGTCGACGACGAGGTCGGCCTCCACCGTCCGCCCGTCCGTCGTGCGTGCGCCGCTGACGTGAACGGTGCCGTTCCCCGGCTCGCGCGTCCCCGTGAGGCCGGCGATCCGCGCTCCGCATTCGAAGGTCACGTTCGGCTCGGCCTCGGCGACGGTGCGCAGCGCGCTCTCGAAGACGGGCCGCCGCGTGCACACCGAGACGAGCGCCTCGTCGTCCGGCTCCGGGTCACCGGGGAGGAGCTCGTACTGCCGGTTCTCGAAAGCGCCGGTCTCGACGACGCGGTCGAGCACGTCCGGGGCCTCGTCGAGCAGCGTCCGGCGGCCGAGGCCCAGGAAGTTGTGCGGCTGGCGGAAGTGCACGACCCCGGGTCGATCCCATCCGTCGAACACGAGGTCCGGGCCGCCGCGGCCACGTTCGCGCGAGTCACGCTCGACCACGCAGACGCGGCGACCCCGCCGCGCGAAGCCGATCGCCGCGGAAAGGCCCGCGAGCCCACCGCCCATGACTGCGACGTCCGCTCGGATCGTCCCGGCCGGCACGCAGGCCATCATGCGCCTCCGTCCGAGCCCGGACAAGACTCGCCCACGACGCGAGCCTCGTCTCGTCTAGCCTCCCGCCCGTGGCCGCCCTCGAGGAGCTGTTCGAGCGAAACCGCGCGTGGGCGTCCGCGATGGTTGCCACCGACCCGGGCTTCTTCAGCGACCTCGCCGTGCGGCAGAAGCCGGAGTACCTCTGGATCGGCTGCTCCGACAGCCGCGTCCCCGCCAACCAGATCGTCGGCCTTGCACCCGGGGACGTGTTCGTGCACCGCAACGTCGCCAACGTCGTCGTGCACACCGACCTGAACTGCCTCTCCGTGCTGCAGTACGCCGTGGACATCCTCGGCGTGAAGCACGTGATCGTCTGCGGGCACTACGGCTGCGGCGGCGTCGCCGCCACCCTCGCCGGCGCCCGGCACGGGCTGATCGACAACTGGCTCCGCCACGTGGCCGACGTCGGCGAGAAGCACGCCGACGAGCTCGCCGCCTTGCCCCGCGATCGGCGGATCGACCGGTTGTGCGAGCTGAACGTCGTCGAGCAGGTGGGAAACGTCTGCCAGACGACGATCGTCGAGGAGGCCTGGGCGCGCGGTCAGCCGCTCACGGTGCACGGCGTGGTGTACGGGCTCGAGGACGGTCTCCTGCGCGACCTCGGCGTCAGCGTCTCCGGGGCGGGATCGGCGCATGGGCGCTGACCGCGCGGTCGTCGTCCGGCCGGGCGAGGGACATCGCGTCGGGAACGTCGAGTTCCTCGCGCGGACCGTCGACACGCCGCGGTTCAACCTCTCCATCGTCACGATCCAGCCTCGCCGGGAAGGACCGGGCGAACACGCCCACGCCACCGAGGACGACGCGTTCTACATGCTGGAGGGCGAGCTGGTCTTCACCGTCGAGGACGAGGAGATCGTCGCCGGCCCCGGGACGTTCGTGCTCGTGCCCCCAGGCCGCCGGCACGATTTCGCGAACCGCTCGGACGCGGTCGCGCGGTTCCTCAACGTCCATGCACCGGCGGGCTTCGACCTGCGCCTGGAAGAGGACTAGCCGCGGGTCGCCCTCACGCGCCGTCACGGCGAGTGCGACACTCGCAAGCGTGCCGCTCCACCCCCAGGCCCAGGCATTGCTCGAGGCGGTCCAGTCCTTCGGCGACCCGCCGATCGAGCAGAGCACGCCCGAGGCCGTTCGCGCCCTGCGCGCCTCTCGCCTGCGGCCTCCCACCGTCACGCTCGCGGAGATTCGCGACGTCGACGCCGGAGGCGTCCCCGCGCGCCTCTACCGGCCGAGCGCCGAGCCGGGCCTCGGGCTGCTCGTCTTCCTGCACGGCGGCGGCTGGGTGCTCGGAAACCTGGACACGCACGACAACCTCGCGCGGGCGCTCGCCGACGAGAGTGGCAACGCCGTACTCGCGGTCGACTACCGGCTGGCGCCCGAGCATCCGTTCCCGGCCGGCCTCGAGGACGCCTTCACGGCGGCCGCGTGGGCGTGCGCGAACGCCGACGCGCTCGGCTGCAACCCCGAGCGGCTCGCGATCGGCGGGGACTCGGCC
This sequence comes from uncultured Actinomycetes bacterium, assembly GCA_963786055.1. Lineage (GTDB taxonomy): Bacteria > Actinomycetota > Thermoleophilia > Gaiellales > Gaiellaceae > Gaiella. Next base: position 146,278 of record CAWAXS010000033.1, read on the forward strand.
GGGGCGAACCTCGCGGCGGTCGTGACGCAGGCGGGCACGTTGCCCTTCCGCTTCCAGCTTCTCGTCTACCCGGTCACCGACGCCCGCGGCGGCTCCCCCTCGTACGAGGCGCAGAAGGACGGGCCGTGGCTGACGGAGGCGGGAATGCACTGGTTCGTCGGGCACTACCTCTCCGGCAGCACGGGGGCGCTCGACGACCTTCGCGTGTCGCCGCTCCTCGCCACCGACGAGGCGCTCGCCAACTCACCGCCGACGCTGGTGATCACCGCCGAGCTCGACCCGCTACGCGATGAGGGCGAGGCCTACGCGGAGCGCCTCCGGTCGCTCGGCGTCCCGGTCGACGTGACGCGGTACGAGGGCATGTTCCACGGCTTCTGCTCGTTCGCCGACCTCCTCGACGACGGACGACGAGCGGTCAGCCAGGCCGCAGGCGCGCTCGCCGGCGCGCTCGGCTCCCCTGCGCAAGGGGCACAGCGCACCGCGACCGCCTGACGTCGCTCGCCGGTCGTCTACTCGCAGGAGCCGTCCACGGTCCCGCCGCGCCGGCCGACGAGCCGCGTGAAGACGTCCGCGAGCGTCGCGATCTCGTCCTCGTCGAGCCCCTCGAAGAACTGCTCCTCGACGAAGGCGAAGACCGCATCCTGGGCACGACGCGTCAACGCGAGCCCTGCAGGCGTCAGCGTCACGTTCGTGGCGCGCGCGTCGGAGGGACAGGGCCGCCGACCGACGAGCTCGCGCGACTCGAGCGTGTCGATCAGCCGCGAGACGCGGCTGAAGCTGAGGCCCATCGCCTCGGCGAGGTCCGTCTGCCGGAGCGTCATGCTCTCCGTGCGCGCGAGCCGGCCCATGATCCCGAGCATGCTCACGCTCAGTCCGTCGATCGGCTCCAGCACCCCGTCGGCTGCGCGCCGGAGATGCCGCGCGACGTCCAGGAAGCCCTCCCATGCCGCGGCATGGTCTCGTGACCACGCGCGATCGACGTTCTCGCCCATCATGTAGCCCGCGCGGGCCGTGACCGCGGCCATGCCGTCGTCCGCCGCGGAGGCAGCGTCCGGGACAGGGGTGTGACGCTTCGCGGTCACCGACGCTCCGGCGCGCGCGGCGCGGCGAGGCGAAGTGCGTTGCCTGCGGGATCGCGGGTCGAGAGCACTCCGTCCAGGAGGTCGTGCTCGGCGTCTTCCCCGTCGAGCCGCGCGGCGACGAGCCCGAGCGCCGCGTCGTCCTCGACGACGAGCTCGAAGTGACGAAGCCCGGCAGTGCCGGGGGGCGGCTGCTGCGCGCCCTCTCCCTGCCAGACGTTGATCGCGAGACGGTGAGGGAACCGCCCTCCCGCACCCAGGTCGGCGAACCCGATCCCGGGCACGAACGTGTGCTCGTGGAAGCCGATCACGTCGCGGTAGAAGCGGCGTGCGGCATCGAGGTCGGAGACGTGCAGGTGCACGTGGCCGATCTTCGTGCCGGACGGGAGCGGCCGGTCGAGCTCGCCGTCCGACAGGTGCGAGAGCACCTCGTCGACGTCGAGCGGCTCGGTCATGCCGCGGACGCGGCCGTCGCTGTCGCGGATCACGAGCGACGCCGGCCCGATCTCGATCTCGGACATGCGCTCGGGCGTCTCCAGCGTCAGCTCGAGCTGGATCCCGTCGGGGTCGCTCAGGTAGGTGGCCTTGGAGAAGACGTGATCGGTGGGTGCCTGTGGCACGTGCGCTGCGGCGAGGCGGGCGAGGACGCGCGCGAACTCCTCCTCGTTCGGGAGGTGGATCGCGAGGTGGTACAGGCCCGCGTGCCCGCGGAGCGGCCCGCGCGTCGCACCGGGACGCAGCACGACCAGCGCGCGGCCGTCGACGCCCAGCCGGACGTCCTCGTCGGACCGCGACAGCTCGGCGAGCCCGAGCAGGTCGCGCCAGAAGGCGAGCGACCGCTCTGCGTCCACGACGTCGAGATGGACCGCGCCGTACATGATCGTCTCGCGATCCTCGGTGGTCGTCGGAATGGAGTCAGCTGCGGTGCCGGAGCTCATGTGGAGCCTTTCTCGATCGATTGTTGCTAGAGCAAGTTTATCACGTCTGGATGGTGACGCCAAGCAGGGCTGGCAGACGGCCTACGCCCCCATGACGCTCGACGTCACCGCGTTCTTCCGTCGGGGGTGGCAGGCGAGGGCCGCTGCACGCGTCCGACTCGCAACGGCGGCCGCGGGACAGATCCGGATGATCCAGGCGCCGTAGCCGGACGGCCCGCGGACGCCGTGTGGGCGGCGGGTGACCGGCCCCCCACACATGCGATTCGGCGCAAATGGCCGAACGACGCACCGGCGGCCACGGGGGTTGCACGGAGCGCGCTCGTGTTAGATGCTTGTGCCGAGAGGCACGAGTCGACCACATGGGCCAGGTTTCCGACATCCTCGGCGGGAAGAGCCGCGAAGTCCTCGGCATCGAGGGCTCCGCGACCGTGTACGAGGCCATCGCGAAGATGGTCGACGCGAACGTCGGCGCCCTGCTCGTGTACGAGCACGGCAGGCTGGCGGGCATCGTGACCGAGCGGGATTACCTGCGGCGCGTGACGCTCCAGGGACGTGACGAGCGCACCACGCCCGTGCGGGAGATCATGACGTCCGAGCTCGTCTACGTCGGCCCCGAGACGTCGGTCGACGAGTGCATGGCCGTCATGACCGACCGGCGGATCCGGCACCTGCCCGTGCTGACGGACGAGCGCGAGGTCGCGGGGATCATCTCGATCGGCGATCTGGTCAAGTTCCAGTCCAGGGAACAGAGCGTCCAGATCAGGTTCCTCACCGAGTTCATCTCCGGGTAGCACGCGATCCGCGCGCCGGGCGTCCGGCCGGTCGTGCCCTCACGATCGCGCCGAACGCGGGGGCGGCGTCGCGCCGAGCCCGTCCTACACTGGCGCGATGGATCCGCGGGCCTTCGAGCTGCTGGAGCTGCCCGAGATCCTCGATCGCCTCGCGGGCGTCGCCGGGAGCGAGCCGGGACGGCTGCAGGCCCTCGCCCTCCGTCCGTCGGCCGATCCCGACGAGGTCGCCGCGCGTCAGGCGCTGACCACCGAAGCCGTCGCGATCCTCGAGCAGTCCGCCGAGCCCGACCTGTCCGGTGCCGGCGACGTCAGGCCGGCAGTGGAGGTCGCCGCGCGCGGCAGCGTGCTCGACACCGGCGCGCTTCACACGATCGCCGTGTCGATCGACACCGGGGTGACGGCCCGCATCGCGCTCGAGAGCGTGGACGACGTGCCGGGTCTCGCACGGCTCGCGAGCCGCATCGAGCCCGGGCTGTCGGGCGTCTCCGACACGATCGCGAAGGCGGTCGAGGACGACGGCTCGGATCTCCGCGACGGCGCGTCGCCCGCCCTCCGCCGGCTCCGGCGTGAGCTCCGGGAAGGGAGGGCCCGGATCGCCGAGCGCCTGCGCGCGCTCGCCCACGACCCGTCGCTGCGCGAGCACCTGCAGGACGACTTCGTGACCGAGCGCGCGGGCCGGCCCGTTCTCGCCCTTCGGGCGTCCGCTCGCGGCGCGGTCCCGGGCATCGTCCACGACAGCTCCGGGTCGGGGCAGACGCTGTTCGTCGAGCCGTTCGCCGTCGTCGAGCACTCGAATCGGCTCCGCGAGGCGGAGAGCGCGGAGCGCGAGGAGGTCGCGCGCATCCTGGCGGAGCTCTCGCGTCGGGTCGGCGAGCACGCCGACGAGCTGAAGGCCCTCGTGGACGCCGTCGGGGAGATCGACCTCGCGCTCGCGCGGGGAACGCTCTCGCGGCAGTGGAGGGGAGCGCTGGTGACACCGGGCCCCGACGTCGTCCTGCGCGCTGCGCGGCACCCGCTGCTCGACCCCGCAACCGCCGTCCCCATCGACCTCGAGCCGGGCGCCCTCCGTGCGGTCGTGATCAGCGGCCCGAACACGGGCGGCAAGACGGTCGCACTGAAGACGCTCGGGCTCGCGGCCGTGCTGCACCAGTGCGGGCTGCGCCCGCCGGCCGAGGAAGCCGCATTGCCCGTGTTCGACCAGGTGCTGGGCGACATCGGCGACGAGCAGTCGATCGCCATGAGCCTCTCGACGTTCTCGGGCCATGTCCGGAACCTCGTCGCGATCCTCGAGGCGGCCACCGACCGCTCGCTCGTCCTCCTCGACGAGGTCGCCGGCGGGACCGACCCGGTCGAGGGCGCCGCGCTCGCTCGAGCGCTCCTCGCGCGCCTCACCCGCCAGGCACGGCTCACGGTCGCGACGAGCCACTACCCCGAGCTCAAGGAATGGGCGAGCGCCACGGAGGGCGTGACGAACGCGGCCACCGGGTTCGATCCGGAGACGGAGGAGCCGCTCTACCGGATCACGCTCGGACGACCCGGCACGTCGCACGCGCTCCGCATCGCCGAGCGCCTCGGCCTCGCTCCCGACCTCGTCGCCGAGGCCCGACGGAACGTCGCCCCCGAGCGCCTTCGGGTCGCGGAGCTGCTCGCGGAGGCCGAGGCGGCCGAGGGGCAGGCGGCCGAGGACCGCGAGAGCGCAGCCTCGGCCCGTGCGGCCGCCGAGTCGTCGCGCGACGCCGCAGAGGCCCGCGTGGCCGAGCTCGAGCAGGAGATCGAGCGGGTTCGCGCGTCCGCGCGCGCCGAGCGCGAGCGTGCGCTGGCCGAGGCGGAGAACGAGCTCGCAGGGACCAGGGCGGAGCTCGACGCGCTTCGAGCGGAGATCCGCGCGGCCCGCCGGCTGGAGCGCGAGCGCCACCGCGCGACGACACCGGGGGCGCTTGCGAAGGAGCGCGAGCGAGACCGGAGGCTCGGTGCCGCGTCCGACCGCGCGGCACAGGTCGGTCGGGCGCTGCGCGAGGCCGAGGAGCCCCTGCCGCTCACGGCCCCACTCGCGCCGGGCGACCCGGTCGTCGCCCCGGACCTCGGGGTGCGGGGGACGATCGCAGAGATCACGAAGGAGGACGCGGTCGTCGTGGGCCGGGGAGGACTTCGGGTGCGCGTGCCGGTCGCAAGGCTCCGGCCCGACCGCGACGCCCCGGCGGACGACCCGCAGGACCAGGCGGTGACGATCCGCACCCCGACGCCGACCGACGCCCCGTCGGAGCTCGATCTCCGTGGCCGGACGGCGCAGGAGGCGCGCGAGGCGCTCCGAGCCTTCGTCGACACGGCCGCCCTGGCGGGACGCGACGAGGTCCGCGTGATCCACGGCCGCGGCACCGGCGCGATCCGCAAGGCGGTCCGGGACGAGCTGTCCCGCCATCCGCTGGTCTCCTCGCACGAGCCGGACTCGGCGGACGGCGCGACCGTCGTCCGGCTCGGAGCCTGACCGCGGGCGTCCGCCCGGGTTTGCGTCTCCTTCGGTGACGGGTAAGAATCGCCGCGATGCGTCTTCGGTCGGCTCTCGTCCTCCTCGTCACGGCCTTCGCGCTCCTCGCCGCAGGGTGCGGTGGGGACGACGGCGGCGGCAGCGCCGAGCCGGCGCCCGCGACCACGGCCACCACTGCCGGCGGGACAGGCGACGCGGCGAAGGGCAAGGACGTGTTCGCCTCCGCCGGCTGCGGCGGCTGCCACACCTTCGAGGCCGCCGGGTCGACCGGCAGCGTCGGGCCGAACCTCGACGACCTCGCTCCGTCGTTCGACGCCGTGGTGACGCAGGTGACGAACGGCGGCGGCGCAATGCCGTCCTTCAAGGACGACCTGAGCGCGCAGGAGATCCGCGACGTGGCCGCATTCGTCTCCGGCTCGTAGCGCGCGGCTTCGACTCCAGGCAGGACGCTCGCGGGACGGTTCGAAGGGCCGGCGCGGCGTCGTGCGCCGCACCTATGCTGACAGGTTCGTGTCCGACACCGTCGCCCCCAGCTCCGAACCCGTCACGCCCACGCTCGAGCTCCTCTGGCAGGACGACGCGAGCGCGTATGCGTTCGCGCGCATGGCGGACGGCAGCATCTCGGCCGGCGGCCTTCACATGGGCATGCCCGCCGTGGCGGACGTCGCACACGCAGGGCACGGCATCAGCGCGCGCAGGCTCGAGCTGGACGAGCTGCTCGCGCTCGAAGCGGATCCACCGCCCGGGGTCGAGCAGGGCGGGACGGCGCGGGTCGCGTTCGCGGTGCTCGACGTCGCCCGCCGGTCGGTCGCCGACGGCCTCGTGCATCCGCACCTCCAGGCGGCAGACGGGCGCTGGCATGCGCTGTGGGGCGCCACCCTCGACGATCACGTCCGCGCGGAGCTGGATGCGATCGCCCACGCCGCGCCCGCCGCGTCGGCCGAGGCGTTCGACGGCGACACGCAGGCATTCGTCGACGACCTCTACGGATGTGCTGTCGACGAGCTCGCGCGGCGCGCCCTGCGCGACGCGGGCGTCGGGCTGTCGGTCTCCTCGCCGCGAGTCGCCGGCGCGGCCGAGCACTTCCTCTCGGGGCTCGCCGCTCCGGGGCCGGAGCTGCCCGCCGGCGCCGGTTACCCGGCGCTCGAGCGGCGCGTCGCCGCCTGGGTGGACGGCGGCCTCGCACGTCGGTCGCGCGCGCCGTGGAACCTCGGGCTGCACCTCGACGAGAGCGACGGCGGGCCGGTCGACGGAGGCGCGGACGCGCCGCCGGTCGTGCTCGAGCTGTGGCTCGAGGCGGCCGACGACCCGACTCTCGCCCTGCCCGCGTCGCTGCTGACGGGCGGCGCCGACGAGGTGTTCGCGTTCCTGCGCGAGAGCGACCCGCGGCGCGCCCTCGACCTCCGGCTCGCGACGATCGGGCCCGTCCTCGCAGACGCGGGCATCGTCCTCGACGGCGACCCCCCGTCGCAGGTGGAGCTCGACGCCGAGCAGGTGCGGGCGTTCCTCCGGCAGGCCATGCCTCGTCTCGAGGAGCTCGGCGTGCCGGTGCGGCTCCCCCGGGAGTGGGTCGCATCGTCGAGCCGCGTCCGCGTCAACCTCGTCGCGACCGGGTCGCCGGCGACCTCCAGCGGGCTCCTGACGCGGGACGCGATCGCGTCCTTCGACTGGCGTCTCGCGATCGGGGACGTCGAGCTCACGGAGGAGGAGCTGCGCGAGCTCGCGGCCGCGAAAGAGCCGCTGATCCGCCTGCGCGGCAAGTGGCACGCGCTCCGCGCGTCGGAGGTCGAGCGTGCGCTCCGGTTCCTGGACGGCCGCAGCCGCTCCGCCGGGGTCGTCGAGCTCGTCCGCGCCGTCGCCGGCCTGGAGACGGACGAGGCCGGGGTCGAGCTGGGCGAGATCCGCCTCGACGAGAGCCTCGACGAGCTCCTCGCCGGGGCGGGCGAGCGGCGCTTCCGGCCCCTCCCGACGCCCGCAGGTATGCGTCACGACCTCTTTCCGTTCCAGGAGCGCGGCCACGGCTGGCTCCGGCTGCTCGGCGACCTACGGGTCGGGGGGATCCTGGCGGACGACATGGGCCTCGGGAAGACGGTGCAGGCGATCGCGACCCTCGTGTCCGAGCGCGAGGAGGCCGGCGCCGAGGTCGGCCCGACGCTCGTCGTCTGCCCGATGAGCGTCGCCCAGCAGTGGGTACGCGAGATCGCCCGCTTCGCACCGGGGCTCGTGGTTCACCTCCACCACGGTCCCTCGCGCCTCGCAGACCAGGCGTTCGTCGACGCCGCCCGTTCGAGCGACGTGGTCGTCACGTCGTACGACGTGGCGACGCGCGACGTCGAGCTGCTCGCCCACGTGGCCTGGGACCGGCTGCTGCTGGACGAGGCACAGGACGCGAAGAATCCGCGGACCAAGCGGCATCGCGCGCTGCGCAGGATCCCGCGCAGGCGGACGCTCGCGCTCACCGGCACACCCATCGAGAACCGGCTCGGGGAGCTCTGGGCGATCATGGACCTCGTCAACCCCGGGCTCCTCGGCTCGCGCGAGGCGTTCGAGCGCTCGCTCGCGCGCCCGATCGAGGCGCGCGGGGACGCGAGGGCGCTCGAGCGCCTCCGCTCGCTCGTCGGCCCGTTCGTCCTGCGCCGTGCGAAGGACGCGCCCGAGGTCGATCTCGAGCTCCCGCCGATCACGATCACCAAGGTCGAGTGCCGGCTCACGGTCGAGCAGGCGAGCCTGTACCGCGCGACGGTCGATCGCTGGATGCCCCGCATCGAGCGCCACGAGCGGACATTCGACCGGCGCGGCGCCGTGCTCGCGATGCTCGGGCAGCTGAAGCAGGTCTGCAACCACCCGGAGCTGATCCTTCCCACGGGCCGCCCGCTCGACGGGCGCTCGGGGAAGCTCGAGCGGCTCGTCGAGATCCTCGCGGGCCTGCCGCCGGCGGACAAGGCGCTCGTGTTCACGCAGTACCCCGGCTTCGACCGGCTCGCACCGCACCTCGCCGCGAGGCTCGACCGCGACGTCGGGCTTCTTCCACGGCGGGCTCTCGGCTCGCGCACGGGACGAGCTCGTCGCCCGGTTCGAGTCGGAGGGCGACCCCACCGTGCTCGTCGTCTCGCTCCGCGCCGGAGGCCGCGGGCTCAACCTCCCGGCCGCGAACCACGTCGTCCATTTCGATCGGTGGTGGAACCCGGCAGTCGAGCAACAGGCGACGGACCGTGTCCACCGACTGGGCCAGCGCAAGCCGGTGTTCGTGTCGAGCCTCGTCTGCACCGCGACCCTCGAGGAGCGGATCGACGCGCTGCTGGACTCGAAGCGCGAACTCGCGGAGCAGGTCATGTCCGGCCGCGCCGACGACTGGCTCGCCGACCTCGACCTCGATGCGATCCGCTCGGCGGTCGCCCTCGCCCCCGAGGCGATCGAGGAGGCGGCTTGACACCGGTGCAGCTGAACGACGGCCTGCCGCTGACGGTCGTCACGGAGGGCGCGCGGATCGGCGAGGGGCCGTGGGCGCGCTGGCTCGCGAGCGCGGTCGTGCCGGACGAGAGCTCGGCTCGCGCCGAGCGCGGGCGCGTGCTCGCGCGTGCGGGAGCGGTGAGCGACGTTGCGGTCTGTCCCGGGTCGATCTCGGCCCGAGTGGCGGGCTCGAGCGGCGGCAGCTACGTCGTGTCGCTCGAGGCGGCGCCCATCCCGGGCCGGATCTGGACGGAGGCGGTCAGGGCGGCCCGCGGCCGGTCCATCCTGGAGCCGGGGGTCGAGGGGACCACGCAGTCCGTCCATCTCGCCCACCTGCTCGACACGGAGCAGCGAGAGCCGCTCGTGCCCCCGACGAGGAGCATCCGTTCGAGCTGCACGTGCCCCGACCGCGAGCGATCGAGCGTGTGCAAGCACGTCGCCGCCGTGGCGTTCACGGTGGCGGACGCGATCGACCGCGACCCTGCGCTGCTCCTGCGCTGGAGGGGCTGCGCACCCGTCGAGCCGCCCGCGTCGCGCAGCGGGGATCCCTGGCTCGCAGGCCCGCTCCCGGCGCCGCGGTCCCCGCGGGCGCTGCCTCCCGGCATCGTCGTCAAGCGCCTCGGGCGGAGCGGCATCCGCGTCGGCGGGCGCGACCTCGCCGATGTGCTCGAGCCGGCGTACCGTGCGTTCGCGGCGACCGCGAGGCGTGGCTCGGAGCCGCGGCCTGTCATCATCGAGACGTGGAGCAGCGACTCAGCCTCGTGACGCTCGGCGTCGCGGATCTCGAGACGGCGCGCACGTTCTACGAGGCGCTCGGCTGGACGCCGACGCCGCGCGGCGAGGGGATCGTCTTCTTCCAGGCGGGCTGCATGGTCGTCGCGCTGTGGGCGCGCGACGAGCTCGCCTCCGACAGCGGCGTGACCGACGGGGGCGGCTGGGGCGGTGTGACGCTCGCGCACAACGTTCGCTCCGCCGAGGAGGTCGACGGGGTGATCGACGAGGCACGCCGTGCGGGGGCGACGATCGCCCGCGAGCCGGGAGAGACGTTCTGGGGCGGCTATTCCGGCGTCTTCGTCGACCCCGACGGCCACCCGTGGGAGGTCGCGCACAACCCCTGGTGGACGCTCGGCGAGGACGGGTCGGTGCAGCTCTGAGCGAGGGGTATTCGGGCACCCCCCTCGCGCGGAAGCTCGGGATCGCGGAGGGTGGCACGTTCGCGGTCGTCTCCGACCCCGGTCACGCCGACGATCTCGTCGCACCGTTGCCTGCCGGCGCGCAACGCGTCGCCGACCCGGCTCGGGCGGACGTCGTCGTCTGCTTCACGACGGAGCGTCTCGATCTCGAGGCGCGGATCGAGGAGCTCGGGGCCGCGATCTTCCCCGACTGCATGCTCTGGATCGCGTGGCCGAAGCGTGCGTCGAAGGTGCCGACCGACGTGACCGAGGATGTCGTCCGCGAGGTCGCGCTCCCGCTCGGGCTCGTCGACACGAAGGTCGCGGCGGTCGACGCAACGTGGTCGGGCCTTCGGCTCGTATGGCGCCGGGAGCGACGCTCGCCGTCCATCGACTTCAGCCCATCACGTTGATCGCGCGGGCGGCGACGACCAGCACGGTCAGCGCCGAGACGGAAGCCTCGAGGCCCATCAGCAGCTTCGCCCGGTGAGTGAGCGGCATCGCGTCGGTCGGGCTGAACGCGATCGAGTTCGTCACCGAGAGATACACGTAGTCGACGAGCGCAGGCGCCCAGTCGGGCGCCGCAAGCTGCGGGTTCTCGTCCTGCGGGAACTGGAAGTCGGGATGCCAGCGTCGGGTCGCGAGAGCACGCTCCACCGGGCCGCCGCCGTCGAGCTCCCAGAAGACGAGCCCGAACGTGACCACGTTGGTGAAGAGCACGACGCCCGCGCTGGCTAGGAGCTGGAGACCTCCGGGCGTCCAGTGCGCAAGCGAGACCACGACGCACACGATCCCCATGGCCGTCCCGAGACCTAGAAGGCCCAGCAGCACGATCGCCAGTTCGCGTCGGCGCTCGCCCAGCCCGATGCGTCCCGGACCGATCCAGAAGATCCCGATGAGAAAGGCGGACGGGGCGGCGACGACCAGCCAGATCCACCAGTCGCTCCGACCGAAGAGCTCCCACCCGGCGAAGATGCTCGCGAGCGCGAGGGCGACGTTGGCACCGAGGATCCCGGCGGCGAAGAACGAGGCCTCGCGCGCCGCGCGTTGTGCCGCGTCCAGCCTGGGACCGCCCATCCGACCCGTGTTCGGCGCCCTCTCCTTCAACCCTACGTGGATCCTTCGGCCTCGCCGGCTGCGTACGATCGGCGCGTGGAGCAGCGGGCACTCGGGCGGAGCGGCGTCGCCGTCTCGCGAATCGTCCTCGGCTGCGGCAACTTCGGCGGGGTCGGCTCGGCACCGTGGCTCTTCGGCAAGGGGACGACGCGCGAGGACGCGTTTCGGCTGCTCGACGCCGCGTGGGACATGGGGATCACGACGCTCGACACGGCGGACGCGTACGGAGGCGGGCGCAGCGAGGACTACATCGGCGCCTGGCTCCGGACGAAGGGGCCTGAGGTGCGCGACCGCGTCGTGATCGCGACGAAGACCTTCAACCCGATGGCCGAGGGCTCCGACCACGGGCTCGGCGCAGCCCGCATCAGGCGTCAGCTCGAGACGAGCCTGCGCCGGCTGGGGATCGAGCGCGTGCCCCTCTACCTGGCGCACGACTTCGACCCCGATGTGCCGCAGGAGGAGACGCTCACCGTGTTCGACGAGCTCGTCCGGCACGGCACGGTCGGAGCCGTCGGGGCCTCGAACTTCACCGCCGAGCAGCTCGCCGAGGCCCTCGAGATCTCCACGCTCGAGGGGCTGACGCGCTACGAGTGGGTGCAGAACGGCTTCTCGCTCCTCGAGCAGGGCGATGCGGAGACCGTCTTCCCCGTCTGCCACGAGCACGGCCTCGGATACACGCCGTACAGCCCACTCGCAGGCGGGTGGCTGACCGGCAAGTACCGTCGCGGCGAGCCGCCGCCTCCCGGGTCACGCATGACCGTTCGACCCGAGGGCAGCGAGGGGTACTGGGCCGACGCGACATTCGACGCGCTCGAGGAGCTCGAGCGAGAAGCCGCAGAGCGCGGCGTCTCCATGGCCGGGCTCGCCGTCAGCTGGCTCCTCCATACTCCGGAGATCACCGCCGTCGTCCTGGGGCCCAACACTGCCGATCAACTCGCCCCGGTCGGCGAGGCTCTCGACGTGCGGCTCTCCGCGCACGAGCACGATCGTCTCCGGCAGGTGTTCTCGTGAGCCTCGCGGAGACGCCGAGCCCGATCTTCGGAGACGAGCCCGATCGCGGAGACGAGCCCGTTCGCGGAGGCGAAGAGCCTGGTCGCGGTTCCCGACCCGCAGCAGGCGAGGAGGCACCTCGTGATCACCGGCATCGGTCGGTGCGGTACGACGTTCCTCGTCGAGCTACTCACCCATCTCGGGCTCGACACCGGCGTCGAGCCCGCGAGCGCCCGCTCCGGGATCGACGACGTGGCCCGGGCCGCGCTCGAACTCGACATCAGGGGCGACCTTGACCTCGAGGCTCAGGCCGCATACGGGCGCTTCATGGACGCCTTCCGCACCGTGGCGAGGCCGGAGCTCGTCAACGACTTCTGAGACCGTGGCGCGCCTTCGCGGAAACGGTCGGCACCACGGTCGTCGCGGCGTGAGCACCCGAACGTGAGCGCCGTGCTCGTCCTCTCGGACGCCGACGTCCGCGAGCTCCTCGACATGGAGTCGTGCGTCGCGGCGATGGAGGACGCCCTCGCCGCCCTGGCGCGCGACGAGCTGTCCATGCCGCTCCGCTCGGTGTTCCGTCCGCCGACCGACCAGCTGATGGGCCTGATGCCGGCCCACCGCGGCGGCGGGCACGCCGGTCTTCTCCCTCAAGGAGATCGTGGTCGCGCCGGCCAACGCCGCGCGCGGCCTCGACCCGCATCAGGGGGCGGTGCTGCTGCACGACGGCGAGACGGGGGTGCTTCGGGCGATCCTCAACGCATCCGCGATCACCGAGATCCGCACGGCGGCCGTCTCGGCGGTCGCCACGAAGCTCCTCGCGCGGCCGGACGCCCGCCAGGTGGCGATCCTCGGGTCGGGTGTCCAGGCCGGGTCGCACGCGCGGGCGATGCGGGCCGTGCTTCGCGACCCCGAGCTGAGGGTCTGGAGCCGCACGCCGGCGCACGCCGAGGCGCTCGCGCTCGAGTCCCACGCAAGCGTGTGCGCGACGGTCGAGGAGGCCCTCGACGGCGCCGACATCGTGTGCACCTGCACCGCGTCCCGCGAGCCCATCGTGCGTCGCGCCTGGCTGGCGCCGGGAACGCACGTCAACGCCGTGGGGTCGTCCGTACCGTCCTCCCGGGAGCTCGACGCCGACCTCGTCGCGTCCGCATCCCTCTTCGTCGACCGGCGGGAGTCGACCCTCAACGAGTCCGGCGACTATCTCCGCGCGGTCGAGGAGAAGGGCATCGGGCCGGACCACATCCTCGCCGAGCTCGGGGAGCTCCTCGTCGGCGCCCACCCGGGGCGTCGCAGCGACGACGAGGTGACGCTCTTCAAGTCGCTCGGCATCGCCGTCGAGGACCTCGCGGCCGCCGCCCTCTGCGTCGACCGTGCGCGCGAGCGGGGCGTCGGCGTCGAGGTCCCGTTCTGATCCAGCTCGACGCGATCGAGCGCGCGCGAGCGATCACGGCCGACACCGTCGTCGAGAGCCCGCTCGTGCGGCTCGACGTCGATGCGCCGTGCGAGCTCTGGCTGAAGCTCGAGTGCCTGCAGCCCATCGGCTCGTTCAAGCTGCGCGGCGCGGCGAGCGCGATCCGCCAGGCAGGCCTCGACGCGTGGCGGGCGGGTGTCTGGACGACGAGCGCGGGGAACATGGCGCAGGGTGTGTGCCGGGTCGCGCGCGACCTCGGCGTCCCGGCCACCGTGGTGGCTCCCGATCACGCACCGCGCGCGAAGCTCGACGCGATCGAGCGGCTGGGCGGCCGCGTGATCGCGGTGCCGTTCGACGCGTGGTGGCAGGCGATGGAGGAGAGCTCCTATCCCGGCCTCGACGGGCTGTTCGTCCATCCGGTGCTCGACGAGCGCGTGATGGCCGGGAACGGGGTGATCGGGCTGGAGCTCGTGGAACGGCTCGACGGGATCGACGCCGTCCTCGTTCCATGGGGCGGCGGCGGGCTGACCACGGGGATCGCGAGCGCGCTCGCAGCGCTCTCGCCGCGGACACGGGTGATCGCATGCGAGCCCGAGACAGGCGCGCCACTCGCCGCATCGCTGGCGGCCGGCGAGCCGGTTCAGGTCGACTACCGGCCGTCCTTCGTCGACGGCGCCGGCTCGAAGGCGCTGCTCCCGGCCATGTGGGAGCGCGCGCGACCGCTCGTCTCGAAGGCAGTGGCGGTGCCGCTCGCCGACACGGCCGAGGCAGTGCGGCTGCTCGCGACCCGCGCGCACGTGGTCGCCGAGGGGGCGGGTGCGCTCTCGGTCGCCGCCGCCCTCGCAGGCCACGGAGGCGAGGGCAGGGTCGTCTGCATCGTCTCGGGTGGGAACATCGACCCCGACCGCCTCGCGACGATCCTGGCCGGCGGCGTCCCGGCGTAGCGCGCTCGGCGCCGACCGGACATCCGGTCACGAGCGCCTCGGGCTCAGTCGGCGCGCGACCCGACGGTCGAGTGGCTGCCGAGATCGTCGAGCTCGTCCTCGTCCATCTCCTCGTCCCATCGCTCGTGCGGCTGCGAGAGCGGCAGCGCGAACCAGACCAGGACGAAGACCGCACCGACGAGCGCGGTGACGACGACGGCCAGGGCCGTGCTGGTCATCTCGTCGATGACGAGGTAGGTGGCCGCCGTCATCGCGACCGCGAGGCATGCAATCCCGGCGATCGTTCCCATGTGCGAGATGCGGAGCATCCGCTCCTTGTTGCGCTGGCGCCAACGAAGCCGGTGGTAGGCCGTCGGCGTCATGAAGCCGATGACGGACAGGAGCGTGGCCAGGAAGGCCACGACGTAGGCCGCGTGCTGCGAGTCGGCGGCCGCGACCCAGCCGGCGCTGAACGGAACGATGAGCAGGAAGCCGAAGAGCACGCTCGCGCCCGCGAGGGCAACCCTCACCTCGTTGAGGATCTCGATGAGCTCCTGGTCGCGCTTCTTGCGGAGCTGCTTCTCGTCCACTCCGACGACGATACCGCCGGGAGCGCGGCTCAACAGCTCCGGCGGACGGTCTCCGAGACCGCGAGCTTGACCCATTCGAGCGGGAGGGCGACCGCCGTACGCCACAAGGGCTCGTCGACCCCCACCGTCGCGACCCGGAAATCGCCACAGCGATCGAAGGCGCGCCCGGCGCGGAGCCGCTCGTAGTCCGAGGTGACGAGGACGATCGAGCCCCAGTTGCGTCGCCGGATGACCGCCGAGATCGCCTGCGCCTCACCGACGGACGTGTACGGCCCGGCGTAGACGCAGATCACGTTCTTCGGCTTCGCCCTGCAGAGGCGGGCGCGCTGCTCGTCGCGACCGCTCTGCTCGGCGGAGACGACCAGTGTCGGCGCGAGACCGTCGGCGACGAGCGCCTGGGCCTCGGGGAGCGTGTTCTCCGACCCTGAGAGCGCGACCACGGCGTCGACCTCCCTCGGCAGCGGATCGTCGTCCTGCCCGAGGAACAGCGGTATGCCGACGATGTACGCCAGCGCCAACGCGGCCAGACAGATCACCACGAAGCGTCGCATCCAGGAACGGTGACAGGTGCGTCGGTCGTCGTCGCGTGTAGAACACAGACGTGCGGAGCGTGAGCATCCCGCCGGCCACGGTTCGCCGACTCGCGATCGCCGCGCAGGGCTACGCCTCTCGCGGCCGGCGAGGCACGACCGCCGAGGTGGACGCCGCCGTGCGGCGGCTCTCGTGCGTGCAGCTCGACTCCATCTCGACCGTCGAGCGGAGCCACCGGATCGCCCTCGGCGGGCGCGTCGGCGCCTATCCGGCCACCGCCGTCTCGCGGCTGCTCGGGCGGGGCCGGCTGATCGAGTACTGGGCCCACGAAGCGTGCCTCTTGCCCGCGGAGGACTGGCGGCTCTTCCGGCCGGCGATGCAGGTGGGGGGCCGCAGGTGGTACGGGCCCGTCGACCGGACGCACCCGCACCTGCGCGAGCACATCCTCGAGGAGATCACCGCCCGCGGCCCGCTGGGCTCGCGGCATTTCGACGGCGCCGCGCGGAAGGGGGAGATGTGGGGATGGAAGCCTGCGAAGCAGATGCTGGAGCTGCTCTGGAACCACGGCGACCTGGTGGTCGCGGGGCGACAGGGGTTCCAGCGGCTCTACGACCTCCCGGCGCGCGTTCTGCCTCGCGAGGTCCTCGATGCGCCGACGCCTCCCGAGCCCGAGCGCCTGCGCGAGCTCGCCGTGCGCGCCGTTCGGGCCCGCGGCGCACTCACGGAGGCCGGGATCGTCGAGCACTGGCGCCTCAAGGGAGGAACCGCCCGGATGCGCGGGGCCGTCGACTCGCTCGTCTCCGACGGGGAGATCCGGCGACTCGCCGTCGAGGACGGCGGCCCGCCGGTGCTGGTCCCCGCCGACGCCGAGCTCGACCTTCCCGCGCCGACCACGGCCGTGCTCCTCTCGCCGTTCGACAACCTCCTGTGGGACAGGCAGTTCGCGCGCCGCGTGCTCGGCTTCGACCACCTGATCGAGGTCTACAAGCCCGCGCCGCAGCGACGCTTCGGCTACTACGTGCTTCCGCTCCTCTGGGGCGACCGCATCGCCGGGCGGGCCGACCTGAAGTCGGACAGGGCGGCGGGGGAGCTCGTGGTCAGGGCCTTTCACCGCGAGACCGGTGTCCGGGCGTCCACCGCGCTCGAGGATGCCTTCGACCGCGCGCTCGACCGCCTGCGTCGCCTGGCCGGCCTGGAGTCCGTGCGCCGTTGACCACGCTCGCGCGCGAGCACGTGCGGCGCCTCGCGGCCGACGTGCGCACGGGCGGGCGTAGGCCGCGGGCCAGGGCGGAGGCGCTCGGTGCCTGAGTCCGCAGGGCTTCGGGGCTCGGCGCGTGCCCGGAGGAGGGAGGGTGGTCGACGAGGACGGCGCCCGGCGGATCGCCGTCCGGTCGCAGTTCCTCGACGGCTCGGCGACCGGCGTCCTCGAGACCGTGCGAGGGCTCGGCTTCCTGCAGCTCGACCCGATCGCCACCGTGGCGCCCGCGCAGCACCTCGTCCTCTGGAGCCGACTCGGCGCCTATGACGTCGGCGAGCTCGACCGCCTGCTCTGGGACGAACGGGTGCTGTTCGAGTGGGACGCCTTCGTCTGGCCGATCGAGGAGCTTCCCCTCGTGCGCGGCCTGATGCGACGCTGGCGGACATCGACGCACTACAAGGCCGAGCGCTGGGTTCGCGACTTCCTCGCCGAGAACGGCGCCTTCCGCCGCTACGTGCTGCGCGAGCTCGACCGACGCGGGCCGCTGTTGTCGCGGGAGCTCGAGGACCGCTCCCTCGGCGAGAAGGAGGAGCGCCGCTGGTACGGCTCGCGGAACGTCGGCCTCATGCTCACGTCGCTCCACCTGCGCGGGGAGATCGCGATCGCGGGGCGTGTCGGCGGTCAGCGTCTCTGGGACCTCGCCGGGCGCGTCCTTCCCGCCACCGACGCGCTGCCGCTGCGAGAAGCCGAGCGGCGGTTCCAGGAGCGGCGCTTTCGCGCACAGGGCATCCGCGCGACGACCGGCGGCTGGGAGGCGCACCCGGACGCGTCCGACGACGTGGTTCCCGACCGCGTCACGTTCCTCTCCCCGTTCGACCGCCTGATCCACGACCGCGACCGCGCCGAGGCGCTGTTCGGCTTCCGCTACCGGCTCGAGATGTTCGTGCCGAAGGCGAAGCGGGAGTACGGCTACTACGTCCTGCCGATCCTCCGCGGCGACCGGTTGATCGGGCGGATCGAGCCCGTGCTCGACCGTCGGACCCGGACGCTGACGGTGAACGGCGTCTGGGCGGAGCGCGCGGCGCCTGCCGACTCCGGGGCCGCGGTCCGCGCGGCGCTGGACGCGCTCGCCGCCTGGCTCGGGGCGGAGAAAGTCGAGGTCGGCCGGAAGGTGCCGCGCGCCTGGTCGGCGACCCTCCGCGACTGACGGGCGAGGTCGCGGCGACGAACGTCCGCCCGACTACCATCCCCTCCATGCACTTCGAGACGCGCGCGATCCACGCCGGCCAGGAGCCCGACCCCGCGACCGGCGCCGTGATCACGCCGATCTACCAGACGTCGACGTTCGCCCAGGACGCGGTCGGCGTCCACAAGGGCTACGACTACGCGCGCGTCGCGAACCCGACCCGGACCGCTCTCGAGGAGTGCCTCGCGTCCCTCGAGAACGCGGCGCACGGGCACGCGTTCTCGTCGGGCGTCGGCGCGACGTCGACGATCATGCACCTGATCGACCCGGGCGACCGGGTGGTCTGCGTCAACGACGTCTACGGCGGCACCTACCGGATGTTCTCGCAGGTGTACGAGCCGAAGGGCTACCGCTTCACGTACGCGACGCCGGAGCAGCTCTCGACCGATCCCGCGGCGCAGGTCGCGGATGCACGGCTCGTCTGGATCGAGTCGCCCACGAACCCGCTGCTGAACATCGTCGACATCGCGGCCGTCGCGGCGGCGGCGCGTGCGGCCGGGGCGCTGCTCGTCGTCGACAACACGTTCGCGACGCCGTACCTCCAGACGCCGCTCGACCTGGGGGCCGACATCGTCCTCCACTCGACGACGAAGTACCTCGGCGGCCATTCGGACGTGGTCGGCGGCTTCGCGGGGACCAACGACCCCACCATCGCCGACCGCCTGCGGTTCCTGCAGAAGTCGCTCGGGGCGGTTCCCGGGCCGTTCGACTCGTGGCTCGTGCTGCGCGGGCTGAAGACGCTCGCCGTGCGGATGGAGCGCCACTGCGCCAATGCGCGCTCCGTCGTCGAGTTCCTCGCCGGTCATCCCCGCGTGACCGACGTCCTCTGGCCAGGCCTCCCCGACCACCCCGGTCACGAGATCGCGGCGCGCCAGATGCGGGACTTCGGCGGCATGGTCTCGTTCCTCGTCGAGACGGAGGAGGAGGCGGTCGAGCTGGTCGCGCGGACGTCGGTCTGGACGCTCGCCGAGAGCCTCGGCGGGGTCGAGAGCCTCATCGAGCACCCCGCCCGCATGACGCACGCATCGACCGCGACCGGGCCGTTCGCGGCACCGACCAACCTCGTGCGCCTCTCGGTCGGGATCGAGTCGGTCGACGACCTCGTCGCCGACCTCGCGACGGCGCTCGCCGCGACACCCGCGCGGGCGCGGTAGCGCCGCGGCGCCCGGGCCCATCTCGGTGTCCGACTTCAGTCGGACACCTCGTCCTCCGCTCGCAGAGGGGTGCCCGACCGAGGTCGGGCACCCCTCTCCTCTCCAGACCGTCAGCCGTTGCTCGCGACGAGCCTGAACCGCGTCCCCGTCGGGTCGGCCGCCTGTGCGAGCCGGCCGTACGGGGTGTCCTCCGCCGGCTGGACGATCGTCCCGCCGAGCTCCACGACCTGCTCGAGCGCCGCGTCCGCGTCGGTCACGGCGAAGTAGACGGCCCAGTGCGCCGGCTCGTCGCCTCCGAACACGGAGTCGTCCATGATCCCCGCGAGCTGGCTCTCGCCCTCGCCGAGGGTCGTGTAGCGGAACTCGGGGGTGTCGCTCATCGTGTGCGCGTCCCACTCGAACACGCCGCGGTAGAAGTCGACGGAGTCGTCGTAGGCCCGCGTGTGGAGCTCGAACCACGCCGGCGTCCCCGGCTCACCGGTCACCTCGAACCCCTTCTGCGTCCCGGGCTGCCAGGCACCGATCATCGCCCCGCCGGGATCCCTGACGATCGTCGAGCGGCCGTTCTCGCCGACGGTCATCGGGGCCATCTCGACCGTGCCGCCGTGCGCCGGCAGCCGCGTCGGCGGTCGCTTCGACGTCGCCGGTCATGAGATGCACGCCCCAGGCGTCGGGGTACCCGGCCTCGCCGTCGTTCGCCATGCAGCCGGCGACGTGCCTTGCCGTCCTTCGTGAACGTGAAGTAGCCGCCGAAGCCCTCCTGCGGCGCCTCTGCCGTCCAGCCGAGACAGCGCGGCGTAGAACTCGGTCGCCTTCGCGGTGTCCGAGCTGTACAGGTCGATCCAGCACGGAGCGCCGACGACCAGCGTTGGTGCGGGCATGGGAACCTCCTGTCCGTGTGCGGTTTCAGCAATGACTGCCTCGCCGCGCGAAAGTCATCGCCCACGCCTTCGAGGCTAGACCCGCCGTTCCGCCGCCACGGTACGGCTAACCCGAGATAGCGTCCGGAACGTGCCTCCCGAGCCGCTCGACCTCCTCCACTGCGGCGATCTGCGTCGCATCGCCGCATATCTCGTGGAGACCGACGACGGCCTGGCGCTCTTCGACTGCGGCCCGACGAGCTGCCTGCCCGCGCTGCGCGGCGCGCTGGGCGCCCGCGGAGTGGAGATCGGCGACCTCCGACACCTCCTCCTCTCCCACATCCACCTCGACCACGCCGGCGCCGCCGGGGCGCTCGTGCGCGAGCATCCGGAGCTCACGGTGCACGTCTCGGAGGTCGGAGCGCCGCACATCGTCGACCCGAGCCGGCTCGAGGCGAGCGCGCGGCGGCTGTACGGGGACTCGTTCGACGAGCTGTGGGGCGAGCTGGCGCCCGTGCCACGGGAGAACGTCCGGATCGTCGGGGACACCGTGGTCGGGCTCGCCTGCTTCCCTGCGCCCGGGCCATGCCGCGCATCAGGTCTCGTACCAGCACGAGGACGGGACGCTCTACAACGGCGACGCGGCAGGTGTCCGGATCGCGCCCGGACGGTTCGTCTTCGCACCGACGCCACCGCCGGAGATCGACCTCCCGGCGTGGGAGCGAACACTCGACGAGATCGAGCGTCGGTCGCCGCGGCGCCTCGCGCTGATCCACTTCGGCGTCTTCGACGACGTCGAGCGCCACCTCACGGCGCTTCGCGCCACCATGCGCAGCTGGGCCGACCGGGTCGGGCACGGGATGGACGAGCCCACCTTCGTCGCCGCGGCGCGTGCCGAGGTCGCCGCCTCCGACCCCGACGACGCCGATGCCTACGACCGCGCAGCCCCGTACTGGCACTGCTTTCTCGGCCTCGAGCGGTACTGGCGCAAGCGGCTCGAGGCGACGCACACCTGAGCAGGGGATAGGAGAACCCGGTCGTGCACGAGCTCGAGCGGATCGCCATCGACGCGTACCTGGAGGTCTACGGGGAGGACGCGATCGCGGTGGGCGGCGCCACGTGCATGCGGGCACCGTTGGCGCCCGACTCGCCGATGCTCAACCGGATCGTCGGTCTCGGCGACGGGTCGGCGATCGACGAGGACGAGCTCGACGAGGCGCTGGCCGCCATGGGCGACACGACGTTCTACGTGGCGATCTCCCCGTCGGCCGACCCTCGCCTGGACCTGCTGCTCGAGGCACGCGGCCTCGAGCAGGGCTGGGGGTGGATGCTCTTCGAGCGCAGCGGCGAGCCCGCGCCGCGGGTCGAGACCTCGCTCACGATCGTCGACGTCGACGCCGCACGCTCGGAGCCCTGGGCGCAGATCGTGGCGACCGGCTACGGATTGCCCGAGGCCTATCTCCCGGTCATCACCGCCGTGCCGTCGCTCCCGGGCTGGGACGCCTTCCTCGCGCTCGACGGCGACGAGCCCGCCGCGGCCGCTGCGGTCTGGACACGGGCTCCGGCGGCGTACTTCGGGTTCGCGGCCACGCTCCCCCAGCACCGGGGGAAGGGCGGGCAGGGCGCGCTGTTCGCGAAGCGGATCGAGCGGGCGCTCGAGGCGGGATGCCGGACGCTCGTCACCGAGACCGGAGAGCTCCGCGACGATCGTCCGAGCGCCTCGTACCGGAACATCCTGCGCTACGGGTTCGAGGAGCGGTTCGTCGTCGCACACCGCCTGCGGCAGCGATCAACCATCTAGTCCTCGACGACCGCGTGCGCGCGGAGGTCGTCGAGCGAGGAGAACTCGAGCGCGAGCGCGTGGGTCGCCTCGAGCACGACGGGCGGCGCGACGCCGGCGTCGAGCGCCTCCTGCCAGCGGCCCGCGCAGAGGCACCATCGGTCGCCGGGCCGGAGCCCGCCGAAGCCGAGCTCCGGACGAGGCGTCGAGAGGTCGTTCCCGACGGACGCGCTGAAGGCGAGGAACTCCTCGGTCATCACGGCACACACCGCGTGGACGCCGACATCCTGCCCGCCGGTCCGGCAGGTCCCGTCGCGCCAGAACCCGGTCACGGGATCGAAGCCGCACGGCTCGAGCGCATCGCCGAGGACGTTGAGGCCCTCCGTGGTCACCGGCGGATCATGCCCAACCGGTGACGAGCCAGCGTCGCCGCGCGAAACGGGCGCCCATCGTCGCAGCGCGCACCGCGACGAGCACCGCGAGCGCCGCCCAGACGCCGCGGACACCCCAGTCGCCGGCCACCGCCGCTGCCAGCATCGCGGCACAGGCGAGGAACGCCACGACCATCGAGCCTGCGATGTAGGGGCCGTCGCTCGCCCCGATCAGGATCCCGTCCAGCGCGAAGACGGCTCCGTTCAGGGGCTGCATCAACGAGAAGATCGGCCACAGCAGCGCGCACTGTTCGAGCACCGCTGTATCGCTCGTGAACATGCGCGGCAGGACGTCGGAGAGGAGCAGGAGGACGACGGCGAACACCGTGCCGAGCGCCACGGAGAGGGTGATCATCCGCGCGCTGGCGTCGAACGCCCGCGCTGGCCTCCCGGCGCCGAGCTCCTGTCCGACGATGATCTGGCCCGCGATCGCGATTGCGTCGAGCACGAGGGCGAGGAACAGCCAGAGCTGGAACGAGATCTGGTACGCGCCCAGCTCGGCGTCCCCGAAGCGCGCGACGACCGCGCCTGCGAGCAGGAACGCGCAGATCAGCGCGGTCGTGCGCGCGAAGATGAACTTGCCGACCGAGAGCAGGCGGCGCGCCAGGTGGACCACCGGCGCGAGGTCGGAACGGCCCACCCGGCGCACGATCAGCCAGACGAAGCCGAGCCCCATGCACGACTGGGCGAGCGCGGTGCCCCACGCCGAGCCCTCGATCCCCCAGTCGAAGCCGTAGACGAACAGCACCTCGAGGACGAGGTTCAGCACGTTGCCGAGGACGATGACGACGAGCGGAGAGGTGAGGTCCGACACGCCGCGGAGGAAGCCCTGGCCGCCGAGGGCGAGGAAGAAGGACGGCACGCCGATGGAGACGATGCGCAGGTAGGTCGTCGCGTACTCGGCGGTCTGCCCCTCGACCCCGACGAGCGCGACGATCGGCGCGGCGAGCAGCGCGATCGTCGCGGCGAGCACGACGCCCACCCCGAGCGACAGCCAGAGCGCCTGCGCGCCGAGCCGGCGCGCGACCCGGTCCTCCCCCGCTCCGATCGCGCGGGCCACCTGGGCCGTCGTCCCGTACTGGAGGAAGTTGAAGGTCGCGAGCACCGAGAGCGCCGTCGCGGCCGCTCCGAGCGCCGCGAGCTGGGAGCGGCCGAGATGACCGACGATCGCCGTGTCGACGAGGATGTACAGCGGCTCGGCCGCGAGCGCTCCGAGGGCGGGCAGCGCCAGCCGCAGGATCTGCCGGTCGTACGCGGAGCGGAGGTACACGGGTCAGCCGGACGGGCCGGCCGCCCACCGCTCGATGGTCGTCTCGTACGCCGCCACGTAGTCCGCGACCATGCGCGGCGGCGAGAAGCGCTCCTCGACGACCCGTCGCTGTACCTGCGGGTCGATCGCATCCGCCCGCTCGAGCGCGTCGCCCATGTCGCGCCACGACGGGACGATCACGCCGGTGAGGCCGTCGTCGATCACCTCGGCCACCGCTCCGAAGCGGGTCGCGATCACCGGCGTCCCGCACGCCATGGACTCGATCATCACGAGCCCGAACGGCTCGTCCCATTCGATGGGGAAGAGCGTCGCGCGGGCATGCTGGAGCAGCTCGACCTTCTCGCCGTGCGTCACTTCGCCGACGTACTCGATCCGGTCCGAGAGGTGCGGTCGCACGAGCTCGTCGAAGTACTGCTGCTCGAGGGGCTCCCGGCACTTGCCCGCGAGCTTGAGCGGCAGGCCGCACTCGATCGCGACGGCGATCGCGCGGTGCGCGCCCTTGTCCGCCGTCATCCTCCCCAGGAAGAGCAGGTAGTCACCACGTTCCGGGCGGAACGGATAGACGGACAGATCCAGCGCATTGGCGCACGTCGCGACCCAGGGCAAGTCGGGCTTCGGGCGGCGTTGCTCGTCGGAGACCGAGATGAGCGCAGCGTGGGGCACCATCTCGACGACCTGCTCGTACAGCGCCCCCGGCTCGCCGGAGAGCGGCCCGTGCACGGTGTGCGCGAGCGGGGTCGGGCCCATCGACCCGAGGGCGAGCCCGAGCAGCCCGGTGTGGTCGGAGATCACGTCGAAGTCTCCGGCCCGAACGAGGCACGAGACCGTGTGACGGAGCTCCCAGAACGTGTGGCCGATCCATTCGCTCGGCGCGACGGGATAGACGGACTCGAGTCGCGCCTTGGTGTGCGAGTCCCCCGAGGCGAAGAGGGTGACCTCGTGGCCGGCGTCGACGAGGCCGTCGGCGAGCAGCGCGACGATCCACTCGATCCCCCCGTAGCCGGCGGGAGGGACGGGGAACCAGACCGGGCTGAGGACTGCGACCCTCATGCCGCGGGCTCGATGCTCGACGCGCCGGCGCCACACGACACGTCCCATGACCGTCCGAATGCCCGCACGCCCTCGAGGATAATGCCCATGTCCGGGAACGGGCTCGGCCCCCGCCAGCGTTCCGAGCGTCCCCCGCGCGACGTCCGGCTCCAGCCCGAGCAGGAGCCGCAGAAGGAGGATGGGGGTGCCGGCGGCCCACGCCTGCGGCCGCGCCGCCGTCGGGTAGGCGATCGGGAACGGGGTCTCCGAGCGATCGAAGCCGGCGAAGACCTCCGGGAGCGACCACCCGAAATGGCGGGCGGCCTCCAGCAGCGCGAGCGAGATCTGGCGCACGTGGGCCCAGCGCCCGTACCGGGCGAGGCCCCACGCGGCAAGCGCGGTGTCGTGCGGCCAGACCGTGCCGTTGTGGTAGCTGAGCGGGCTGTACGCCGCGTCGGACTTGGACATGGTGCGCACCCCCCATCCCGACCAGAGCTCGTTTCGCGCCAGCGCGTCGACGATCGGCTCGACCCGCGTCTCGGGCACGATGCCGCTCCAGAGGAGGTGCCCGATGTTCGAGCAGAGCGCATCCACCTGCCGCTTGTCCCGATCGAGCGCGAGCGCGTAGTACCCACCACGGTCGGGGATCCAGTAGGCGGCGTCGAAGCGAGCGGCGAGCTCGTCGGCCTCCGCCTCGAGCCGGGCCGCCAGCGCCTCGTCGTCCCACGCGTGGCGGGCGACCTCGGCCAGCCGGCGCTTCGCGTCGAAGACGTAGCCCTGAACCTCCGCCGGCGCGATCGGAGGCTCCGCGAAACGGCCGTCGCGGAAGCGCTGGGAGTCCCCCGAGTCCTTCCACGACTGGTTCTCGAGGCCGGCGGAGCGCCGCTCGTACTCGACGAAGCCGTCGCCGTCGCGGTCGCCGTACGCGTCGATCCACTCGAGGGCGGCCAGAGCAGGCCCGCGGAGCCGTTGCGCGAGCTCCCTGTCGCCCGTCCAGCGCCAGACCTCGGACAGGAGCACGAGATACAGCGGTGTCGCGTCGACGGTCCCGTAGTAGCGCGCGAACCACTTCTCCGCGGCACGGCCGGAGCGCAGCTCGTGGAGGATCTTCCCCGGCTCGGCGTCGATCGTGGGGTCGTCGATCCGCGCCTGCAGCGCCGCCAGCGTCTCGAGCGCGCTGATCGCGAGCTCGGGGCCGAGGAGCATGGTCTGGAGGCTCGTGATGATCGTGTCGCGGCCGAAGACGGTCATGAACCAGGGCATGCCCGCGGCGGGCAGGTGCCCGGGGCCCTCGCCGGCCCGCAACCGGAGCGCCGCGAGGTCGGCGACGGACTGGTCGAACGAGTGACGGAGCTCGTCCGACGTGGTCGAGAGACGCGGCAGCCGGAGCGACCACATGTCGAACGACTCGCGGACGCGCGCCCGCTCCGTGCCGAACCTGCGCTCGACGTGCTCGGGATGCTCCACCTCGCCGTCGAGCGAGACGGCGACGTCGATGCGCACGTCCCAGGAGGCGTGAGGGGCCAGCGCGACCGGAAAGCGAACGACTCCCGCTCGTCCGCTCCCGGTGCGTGAGAGGACGACCTGCGTCCGGCCGCCGCGTCCGTCCCCCTCCTCGAGGACGACCCGGCCCGCGCGCTCGTCGAAGTGCGCTTCGGCCGGCGGCGGGAGCTCGGGTGCGTGCAGCGGGTCGCCGAGGGCGAAGTCGTGCTGCTTGACGCTGATGATGTCCGCGAAGTCGGTTCCGAAGTCGAGCTCGACCGCGAACGAGAGCGGGGCGCGGGTCTCGTTGCGGATGACCACGTGATCCTGGAGGCCGTCGCCGACGAAGCGGTGACGTGCGATCGAGAGGGCATCCTGCTCCAGCCCACCCGCGAGGGGGTTGCGGGAGTAGAAAGCGGCCGAGAAGTACTCGACCCTGCCCGACGAGAGCAGGAGTGGCGGTGCGCCGTTGATGGTGAGGGTGAGCGTCGAGAGAAAGCGCGTGTCGTGCGCGTAGAAGCCGCCCAGGCCGCCCCGGACGTCGCCGAGCTCGTCGCAGATGCAGAACGTCGAGCCCTCGAGGATGGTCAGCGACACGCGGCGGCTACGCCTCCCTGCGCACCACGCGCGCGCCGCTCGACTGGGCGAGCGCCTTGATGACGATCTCGTCGAGGTTGACGTGCAGCGGCCGGGTGAGCGCGAAGAGGACGCACTCGGCGACCTCCTCCGGCGTGACGGGATCGAGCCCCTCGTACACGGCGTCGGCCTTCGACCGGTCGCCGCCGAACCGCACGAGCGAGAACTCGGTCTCGACGAGCCCGGCGTCGACCGTCGTCACCCGGATCGGCCGGCCGAGCAGGTCCTCGCGCAACGCGTACGAGAACCCGCGGACCGCGAACTTCGACGCGATGTACGAGGCGCCGTGCGGGTACGCCTGCCTCCCGGCGATCGAGCCCATGAAGACGATGTGCCCGCCGTCGCGCACGTGCGGGAGGCAGAGCCGCGTGATGCGCAGCACCCCGTCGACGTTCGTGTGGAGGACCGTCGCCTCCACCTCCTCCGTCGACTCCTCGAAGGGCACCCGGCCGAGAGCGAGACCGGCGTTGTTGAAGAGGATGTCGATGCCGCCGAGGGCCTCCACCGCCGCCTCGACGAACGCACGGCTGGACGCCTCGTCCGTGACGTCGAGCGGGAGCGCGACGTCGGCGTCCACGCGCTCTATACGTCGTGCGCCGCCCGCCACCCGCACGCCGGCCTCGCGGAGCTGCCGCACGGTCGCCGCGCCGATGCCCGACGAGGCCCCGGTGACGACCGCCGTCTTACCTGCGAGCTCCATCGGGCGAGCCTATCGCGGCAGAGGATGGTGTCCGACTGAAGTCGGACACCAGGTTCCGGGCACGCCACGGTGTCCGACTTCAGTCGGACACCGTTCGGGCACGCCGGTGTCCGACTTCAGTCGGACACCTGTTCAGGGCACCGCCGGTGTCCGACTTCAGTCGGACACCTGTCTCACTCGCCCAGGTCGACCCTGTCGATCGTGACCGGCGTCGCTGGGCGGTCGCGCGGGTCGCGCTCGACGAGCGAGATCCGGTCGACGACGTCCTGGCCTGCGGTGACCCGGCCGAAGACGGTGTGCTTGCCGTCGAGCCACGGGCACGCGTCCGCGGTCACGATGAAGAACTGCGAGCCGTTGGTGTTCGGGCCGGCGTTCGCCATCGCGAGCGCGCCGCGCGCCACCCGGTGCTCGTTGAACTCGTCCTCGAACGTGTAGCCGGGCCCGCCGGTGCCGTCGCCGGTCGGGCAGCCGCCCTGGATCATGAAGTCGGGGATCACGCGGTGGAACGCGAGGCCGTCGTAGAAGCCGTCGGACGCGAGCTTCGTGAAGTTCTCGACCGTCTTGGGGGCCTCTTCGGGATAGAGCTCGAGCTCGATCGGCCCCTCGCTGGTGTGGAGCGTCGCCTGTGTCATGACGGGTGACGCTAGCAGCGTCCGGCGGCGAGGCGACCGCAGGCGAAGGGGCCTGGAAGGGCGCTTAACGCCCCGCCAACATCTGCCCCTTTGGGCACCTGCGTACACTAAAACGATGGCGACGATCGATGCGCCTCTTCCGGGCACCCTTGCGCAGGGAGAGGCCTCTCTGGAACTCGCGAAGAGCTGGCGGAAGCTGACGCGCGCCGCCACCGTCGTGGCCGTCCTGACCGCGCCCGCGCTGTTCGTCTGGTTCACCCAACAGAACAACTGGGACTGGTGGGTGGCCCTGCTCGCCACGCTGGCGATCGTGATCGTCTTCCGCGGCTTCGCCGACCTTCTCTTCCGTCGGCTGATCCCGTGGCCCAGCCTCTTCGGGCTGGAGAGCCAGACCCTCCGCGAGGAGGACGTGGTCGGGCGCCGCCGGGCCTGGTTCTGGCGGTTCTGGTTCAAGGTCGCGATCCTCTTCATCACGATCGTCACGATCGTCTGGATCTTCCGCGGCGGCACGTGGCTCGGCACCGTCGGCTTCATCTTCGACGGGATCGGCACCATCCTGAGCTCGCCCACGCTCTGGATCCAGGCCGTCTTCGTCTTCTTCCTGTTCTTCGCCAACTTCGCGATCATGTTCGGCCCCCTCCTCCTCATGAACATGTCGCAGATGCAGTCGTTCGAGCCGGGCGACGCGGAGTGGGGAGTCCAAGCTCGACGACGTCCGCGGACAGGTCGAGGCGAAGGAAGAGGTTCGGCGCGTGGTCGACATCTGGCAGTCGGGCGAGCAGTTCGAGCGCGCCGGCGGCAAGCGCGAGCGGGGACTGCTCCTCTTCGGCGCGCCGGGCACGGGCAAGACCATGCTCGCCAAGGCGATCGCGACGGGGTTCAACTCGCCGTTCATCTCGATGCCGGGATCGGGCTTCGC
The DNA here is from genome assembly GCA_963786055.1 of uncultured Actinomycetes bacterium. Classification (GTDB taxonomy): domain Bacteria; phylum Actinomycetota; class Thermoleophilia; order Gaiellales; family Gaiellaceae; genus Gaiella. The sequence continues at coordinate 175,091 of CAWAXS010000033.1, forward strand.
TGCCACCTTCATCGGGATCGACGCGATCATCGTCCGGCTCCTCGCACGTCGGGCCAAGAAGCTCGCCCGCAAGTGGGGCGGCCAGTGCATCGTCTTCATCGACGAGATCGACGCCGTCGGGATGCGGCGGCAGTCGCTCGGCACGGGCGGACAGGGGTTCATGCCGCTGACGAACGGGGCGAGCGTCGAGGACGTTCTCTTCTACGGCCCGTGGGGCTCTCGGGACGCCTCCGGCGACCTGATCGTCGAGACACGGGCGTGGCGCGACCGCCTGTTCGAGCAGCGCGCCCCGGTCTCGTACGGCATGCCGAGCGGCCTGTACGCGCGGCTCGGCCAGTTCTACAACTTCATGTTCCCCGGCGCCATGGGAGGAATGGGCGGCGGGCTCGCCCTCAACCAGCTCCTCGTCGTCATGGACGGGATCGACAACCCGCCGTGGATGCGACGCACGTTCACGAGCAAGCTGAACACGATGCTCGACGCGAGCTTCATCGTCCCGCGCCGGGTCGGCAACGTGAGACTGCGCCTGCCGGCCGCACGGCCGCGGAATGACCAGATCTACTTCATCGGCGCGACGAACGTCCCCATCGACCGCCTCGATCCCGCGCTCATCCGGCCGGGCCGCATGGGCCGCCACGTCTGGTTCCGGACACCGACCAAGGACGATCGGCTCGACATTCTCGAGCTGTACATCGGGAAGGTCTCGCACGACCCGGAGCTCGACCTGCCGAACCGACGCGACGAGATCGCGCGGATCATGAGCGGGTACTCCCCCGCGATGATCGAGCAGGCGACGTCGATGGCGTTGACCATCGCGCACCACACCGGCAGGACGGCGTTCGCGTGGGACGATCTCGTCGAGGCCGTCACGACCCTCGACGCCGGAACCGCGATCGGGTCCGAGTACGTCCCGCACGAGCGACGGGCCGTCGCGATCCACGAAGCCGGGCATGCGATCGCGGGCCACGTCTACATGACGAGCCGCGAGTCGACCCGGCTGACGATCAAGAAGCGCGGCGACCAGGGGGTCGGCGGCCATCACTGGATGATCGAGAAGGAGGAGCGTCTCTTCTCGTTCCAGCACGAGATGTTCCAGGACCTCATCTGGGGGCTCGGCGCAATGGCGGCGGAGCGCGTCGTCTACGGCGAGAACTCGAACGGGGTCGGCGGCGACGTCGCGAGCGTCACCGCGCGCTCGGCTCTCATGGTGGGCCGGGCGGCGATGGGCCCGCAGCCGTTCCACGTGACTCCCCGCGACGGCGAGACGGAGGAGGAGGCGCGCAAGCGCGTCCTCGACCGATTCGAGAGGATCGGGCTCCAGATCATGAGCCGCTCCGGTGGCGGAGGGCCGTTCGACGCCGATCCGATCGCCGGTGTGCTCGGGGATCCGGCGAAGCGCATGGTCGCCGCACAGGTCATCGGCCAGGCGTACGTCACGGCCCACAACCTCGCGACCCTCAATCGCGAAGCGATCGAGCGGGTGGCGGATGCGCTCGAGGAGAAGCGCGAGATCATGGGTGACGAGCTGCTCGACCTGCTCGACTCGCAGGGGATCAGGATCCCCGAGATCGACTACGGCGACGAAGCCGCCTGGCCTCCGATCGAGTTCTCGGCGGCGATCGGACGCGGTGGCCCAGGGACGGCACCGGCTGCACCTGCGCCGCCGACCGTGCCCACCACCTCGAACGGTGACCCCGCATGAGCGACGTCGCGTCGCAGGAACGAGTCGTCGAGGCCGAGCCCGCCCGCGTCGTCGGCACTCCGACCGCCAACCGGGAGGATCGGGCGCGCAAGTCGAGCTACAGGCGGCGCTTCGCCGTGATCTACGTGGCGCTGGCGCTCATCGCGGGCATCGGGATCGGCGCGCTGATCGTCATCCTCTCGCGCCCGGACGCAGCCCCCGCGCCCTCCTGGTCGGTGTGGAAGCCGTCGGGGAGCGAGACGGCGCGTGTCCGTCAGATCGCCGACCACGTCTCGACGCACTACCGGTTCCCGGAGGGCGACCAGCTCGTCGTCGCGATCGCCGGCCCGCCCACGGTCACGGCGAGCAGTGACGCGAGCAACCCGATCCCGGTGCGGGCGATCGCCGTGCGCCCGGACACGTCGACGGGCAAGGCCGAGGAGGACGACATCGAGATCGTCGACGCCTCCAAGAGCATGCAGTTCCAGCTCTGCGGGCTCGGCGACGCGTGCGCGGTCGCGCACGGGAAGGCGTCCGAGGCGCGTCACCTGCTGCTCCGCCGCGAGGCGCTCGAGCTCGCCCTCTACACGTTCAAGTACGTGGACGGTGTCGACTCGGTCACGGTCTTCCTGCCTCCGCCGCCGGGCACGGACGCGCAGGCGAGCGCCGTGTTCCTCAAGCGGGGCGACGTGAAGCCGGAGCTGTCGAAGCCTCTCACGAAGACGCTTGCCCCGGGCGCTCCGGGCATCGGGCAGATCAAGACGAGCGAGCTCCAGGCTCTCAGCCGCATCACCGGCCCGAGGCTCTACCGCTACCAGTACACGCAGGCGCAGGATCTCTCCGCCGTGCTCGTGCTGGATCCCATCGTCGCCTGATGCCCTCCGCCGGGCCGGCATCCGCGGGAGCGGATCCCGGCCGCGCGGCTCCGCGTCCTCGGAGCAGATCCCCGAAGCCGGCCGCTCATGCGCCTGCGCCCGCGAGCGGCGACGACCCTCCTCCTCTGCGCGCGAGCCCCGACCCACGGCTCGTCCGCGCGAAGGCGCGGCTCGACCGCCTGGACTGGTGGCCGCGGCCGGTCCGGATCGGCCGCGTGCGGATCGTCGTCACGCCGTGGCTCTTCCGCCTGCGGCCGTGGCGCCGCTACGACGGGTTCGCGACGCACCTCGTCATCTTCCTGCGGCGCCCCGACGTCTCCGACGACCTGATCACCCACGAGCTCTGCCACGTCTGGCAGATGCAGCACCGGCCGATCGCCATGCCGCTCAGCTACCTCCGTACGGGCTACGACCGCAGCCCGTACGAGCGGCAGGCGCGGGAGGCTGCCCGCCGGACCTCCGCGGCGCGCTGACGCCAGACCGGGACGGGCTTCAGCCCCGTCCCGGTGCGCGACACCGCCTGTTAGACATGTGGCCGTGCAACCGGCCGTCTATCGCGTCGGCCCCCAGCGGCTCATCCTGTCGTGCATCCGCCTCTTCCTCGCCGCGCTGGCCTTCACGGCGTCGCTCGTCGCCGGCGCGCAGAGCGGCGCGGCGGGCGTCGGGCTCGCGCTGGGGGCCGGGATCAGCTGCCTCGCCCTCCTCACCGACCGCCGCTGGCTGCTGCTGCGCACCCCGACGGCGGAGCCCTTGCCCGAGGGCGCGCGGCGGGCGCCGCTCCACCGGGCAGTCATGAGTGGGCTGTTGCCGAGCACCGTTGGCGTCGCGGTCCTGGCCGCGGCGTCCCTCGCGTTCGAGCCCATCCTCGCCGCCCTGCTCGCCGGGATCCTGGCCGGCATGGGGATCGTCGGGCTGGTCGGCTGGCTCGAGGTCGTCGTCTGGGAGCGGCGGCACGGCGAGGCGTTGTTCGGCGACGAGGCCGTGCACACACGCCGCTACGTCGCTCCATCCGGCAGCGGGCCACGTGCCGCGGCGGGCGGCAGGTAATACCGTGAGGCAAGCCCGTCTCGTCGCGCGCCGCGGCGCATCGCACAGAACGGGCTCTACGCGCTCGTCTCGTCCCGCGCCGCGACGAACGCCCGGACGGCGAGGTCGACGTCGTCGTCCGTGTGCGCGGCCGACATCTGGGTCCGGATGCGAGCGGTGCCGAGCGGGACGACCGGGTACGAGAACGCGACCGCGAACACCCCGTGCTCGACCAGTGCCTGCGAGAGGCGCGCGGCCGCCGGGGCGTCGCCGATCATCACCGGCACGATCGGGTGGTCGCCGGGCAGCACGTCGAACGCTAGCTCGGTCATGCGGGCGCGGAAGCGGCGGGTGTTCTCCCACAGCCGGTCGCGGAGGTCGTCCGACCGCTCGATCAGGTCGAGCGCCTTGAGGCTCGCGCCGGCGACGACGGGGGCGACGCTGTTCGAGAACAGGTAGGGGCGCGCGCGCTGGCGGAGCAGCTCGACGATCTCCCTCCGCCCGGCGACATACCCGCCGCTGGCCCCTCCGACCGCCTTCCCGAGCGTCCCCGTGAGGACGTCGACCCGGTCGACCACGTCGAAGCGCGCGTGGGTGCCGCGACCGCGCGGGCCGACGAACCCGACGGCGTGCGAGTCGTCGACCAGGACGAGTGCGTCGTGCCGCTCGGCGAGGTCGCAGATCGCGTCGAGCTTGGCCGCGTAGCCGTCCATCGAGAAGACGCCGTCGGTCGCCACCAGCCGGAAGCGTGCGTCGGAGGCCTCGGTCAGCCGCGCCTCGAGCTCGTCCATGTCGCCATTCGCATACCGGAGCCGACGCGCCTTGCAGAGGCGGATGCCGTCGATGATCGAGGCGTGGTTCAGCTGGTCGGAGATCACGGCGTCGCGCTCGTCGAGCAGCGCCTCGAAGACGCCGCCGTTGGCGTCGAAGCACGAGCCGAACAGGATCGTGTCCTCCGTGCCGAGGAAGGCCGAGAGGCGCTCTTCCAGCTCGCGGTGGAGCGCCTGCGTGCCGCAGATGAACCTCACCGAGGCCATCCCGTACCCCCAGCGGTCGAGCGCCTCGTGCGCGGCGGCGACCATCTCGGGGTGGTTCGCGAGGCCGAGGTAGTTGTTCGCGCAGAGGTTGAGCAGCTCGCCGCGCTCCTCGACCGCGACGTGCGCGCCCTGCGGCGTCGTCATCACGAGCTCCCGCTTGAGCAGTCCCTCGTCGGTGAGCTCGGTGAGCCTCGCGGTCAGGTCTTCGCGCAGCGCGCCGTACATCTAGCGGTGTCCCTTCCGGTGACGCGGCCTCGTTCCTGGGGTGCGAGGAGCAAGCCAGGCTAGGACGCAGGGAGCCCCGATACCTGGAGGTATCGGGGCGACCGAGGACGACGCATGGCGCCGCTCATCGCACACCAGGGACCAGGAGGGCATCGCCGGAAGGGACACTATGCCTCCCTCCAGTCGAGGAGCACCTTCCCGGCGTCACCCGAGGCTGCGACGGCGAACGCCTCGTCGAACCCGGTGAACGGGAAGCGGTGCGTGATCACGGGCGCGACGTCGAGGCCCGAGTCGATCATGACGCTCATCTGGTACCAGGTCTCGTACATCTCACGGCCGTAGATCCCCTTCAGCGTGAGCATGTTGAAGATCACCGGGTCGAGGTCGAGCTCGACCGGGGCCGTGGGGATCCCGAGGATCGCGATCCGGCCGCCGTGTGCCATCTGCGCGATGCCGGAGCGGAGAGCGTCGGGGTTCCCCGACATCTCGAACATGACGTCGAACCCCTCCGTCATGCCGAGCTCCCGCTGGAGCTCACGCAGATCGCGCGCTCGCGGGTCGACCGCGAGCGACGCGCCGAGAAGTCCTGCGAGCTCGAGACGATGCGGGTTGAGGTCGGTGACGACGATGTGACGCGCCCCGGCGTGCCGGGCGACGGCGACCGCCATGCAGCCGATCGGCCCGGCACCCGTGACGAGCACGTCCTCTCCCAGGACCGGGAAGGTCAAGGCGGTGTGAACGGCGTTGCCGAGCGGGTCGAAGATCGCCGCGACGTCGTCGCCGACGCCGGGCCAGTGGTGCCAGACGTTCGTCATCGGCAGCGAGACGTACTCCGCGAACGCGCCGGGGCGCTGCACCCCGAGCCCGATCGAGTGCGCGCAGAGGTGGCGCCTCCCGGCCATGCAGTTCCGGCACCGTCCGCAGACGACATGCCCCTCGCCGCTGACCCGGTCGCCCGCGCGGAAGTCGCTCACGTTCGACCCCACCTCGACGATCTCGCCGACGAACTCGTGCCCGATCACGAGCGGTACCGGGATCGTCCGTTGCGCCCACGCGTCCCAACGGTGGATGTGGACATCCGTCCCGCAGATCCCGGTCCGGTTGACGCGGATGAGGACGTCGTTGATCCCGATCTCCGGCTCCGGCACGTCCTCGAGCCAGAGCCCGGGCTCGGCCCGGCTCTTGACGAGGGCCTTCACCCTCGCGGCACAGTCGGTTGCAGGGTGTCGCTCCGGGTCCCCAGGCGGGGAATCCTACGTAGGCCGGCCTCTCACCGAGCCGGAGCCGTCACGCGCCTCGCTCCCCGGCGAATCGTCGCCGTCCGAGGATCCGCCGAAGCCGCCGGATCGGCCCTTCGCCCACGACCTCTTCGTCCCATGCGTTCGCACGCCGAAGCGCCCGCTCGATCTCCTGCTGCGAGAGCCCGTCGCGATGCATGGCGTCGATCATCACCAGATGGTGGCGGCGCTCCCGCTCGGTTCCCGCCCGCCGGGCGCGATGGTCGGCGAGCGCACGCGTCACCGCGCCGACCAGGGTCGCTCTCCGGAACGGCTTGAGGACGTGGGCGCTCGCACCCGCCTCGAGCGCGCGCTCCACCACCCCGCCCGAGGGGTGACCCGCCAGCGCCACGACGGGCACGTCGCGATCATCACGGATCAGTCGGATCGTCTCGACGCCGTCGACCCGCGGCATGCCGAGATCCATGAGGACGAGGTCAGGGCGATGCCTGCGCGCGAGCTCGACGGCCTCCTCGCCGTCGCGTGCGTCCGCGCACACCTCGAAACCCGCCTCCTCGAGGACGACGCGAAGGTCCGCGCGGACGATCGCGTCGTCCTCGACGGTGAGGATGGTTGCTGTTGCCGATTGTCCTGTCACGATCGATTTCTCCTCCTGCGTTCGAGCAACAAAAAAGACCCCAGGCGCTCCGCCCGAGGTCACCGATGACCGTAGGAAGGTCGCCGACGGTCGACGGCCTCTGTCTCCCATGGTACCCGTCGCGCGGCAGAGCAGACCCGACGACCGCCGTGACGTCGGCGGCGGGCAGTCGAGCAGGAGCTCAGCGAGACGCGGTTCGGCCCGCGAGGGCCGGAGGTGCGGTGGACCTCATGAGCCGGACGGAATCACCCCGTTGCACGACTCGGCCTCGGAGAAGGACTGCTTCAGCTCGTTGTCGACGTTCTCGACGCTCTGGAGCTCGGTCAGCGAGGACGAGAGCTCCGACGTCATGTTCGCGACTGCGCCACTGACGGTCGAGACCGCGGTGAGCAGCCCCTGGACGCCCGACACGTCCTCGACCGCGTTCTGAATCGTGTTGACGTCCGATTCCAGGGAGCTCGCGAGGGACTCCACCGTGCTCTTCGCCTGGTCGCCGGACTCGGTTCCGGGGCTGCCGAGCCCCTTCACGGTGTCGATCAGCGTCTCCGTCGAGTCCTGGGCGTCGCTCGCCGCGCTCTCGAGCCCGTCCTTCGTCGGGTTGCCGGCGAGCGTCGACGCGATCGTCGAGATCGAGCTCTTCCAGGTGGCGACGGCGGTGCACAGGTCGCCGGCCCACTGGGTGGAGGCGGAGACCTCCGGCTCGCTGTCGCCACCGCAGCCGGCCACGACGAGTGCGAGGGCGGCGACGACGGCTGCTGCGGGTGCGAGTGTGCGTGTCATCGACGTTCCTCCTGGGCCGGGGTGTGGCGACTCGACGTGCTCCTCAGCCGGGATCATGTCACTCGGCGGGCGCCCGTCGCGCTGCGCTTCGACATCCCATCGACGCTTCGCGTGGTCGAGCGAGGCGGGCTCGCGGCGCGGTGACACGTTCGACACCGCTTCGTCACCACGTCGCCCCCCACCGCTTCGGCAGGACGACGTAGCGTGCCGGGCGAGGTCGCGTCAGCCTCGCTGCCAGGCGCAAGCGACCGTTGGGGAGAGGCGCCTGGTGCCCTCCTGGGTGTGCCCGGAGGCAGCCGCCCGCGCCTGGCCGCCACCTCCGGGCCTGCACCCGAGGGCGTCACCTGCCCCTGAGGTAGTCGTCCGTCCCGTCGAGCCAGTCCTGGCGCGGCGGGCAGAAGATGTCGACGTCGAGCGTCCGCTCGAGCGCCTCGGCCCGGTGGGGCAACCAGGACGGAATGTGCAGCACCTCACCGGCGCGGACGTCGACCACCTCGGATCCGTCCTCGCCGAGCCAGAACCGCAGCACGCCCTCCAGGATGTACGTGAGCTGCTCGTTCTCATGGGAGTGCTCCGGGACGATGCAGCCCGCGTCCATGTACACGTGGGCGAGCATCATCCGCTCCGTGCTCACGAGCCGCCGGTGCAGGTCGGGCTTCAGCTCGACCTTGGGCATGTCCTCCCAGCGGTAGTGGGTCGCGCCGAAGCCGGTCACGGGTCTCCTCTCGTCGCTGACACGATCGGAAGGATCGTTCCAGACCGA
>CAWAXS010000034.1:0-61568 GCA_963786055.1 uncultured Actinomycetes bacterium
GGTGATCCTCGACCTGCGCGGGAAGCCTCTGCTCGTCGGCTATTCGCAGCACAGCAAGGGGAAGCGCCGCGATTGGGTGCGAGCCCCGAGGCAGGGTCTACACCCCGTCGCGTACGTCGCGCTCGGGTCGCACGCGAACTACTTCACCGCCGGTGTGCAGCGCTTCGACCCGCGCGTCGTCGATGCGCTGCTCATCTCGGTGATCGAGCAGAACGGTGGCCGCGCGGTGGATCACACGGGGAAGGGGCCCGTGATCCGGCCGCGTGTCGTCCGTGTGACGGCGACCTCGCCGTCGTGGATGACGTTCGCCGGCCGCTTCGGCGAGAGCGAGTACCTCCACGTCCCCGGCGGTGCACCGGCCGACTCGGGCGGCGGCGGGCCTCGAGGCCCGGCATTCCACCGCCAGTGGCGGGCACCCGTCGCCGAGGTGCTCTCGTGGCCGTCGGGCTGAGAAGGACTGCGCTAGTGGACCGCGTCGGCCGTGAGCGCCCACACGACCGGTTCCTCGACGAACGCGCACGCGCGATCGTCCTCCGGAAGCGGTGACGGGCCGACGCGCAGGACGAGCCGCTCCCCGACGTCCGGGACGTCGATCGTCTCGCCCGGGGACGGGACACCCACGAGCGGCACGAGGCGGTATCCCCTCGTGGTCGGTGCGTAGGCGACGCAGGCGAAGGACGTCTCGGGCTCGCGCACGTCCTCGAAGACGAGCGTGGGCAGGGGACGCGGCCGTCGGGCGGGAGCCTCGGTAGGCGTCTCCGCGACCACCGGCTTCGGCTCGTCCCCCGGCGCGACCTCGGCGGAGACGGGCTCGGTGATGTCGGCCTCCCCCACGTCGTCCTGCTCCTCGAGCACCTCTTCGACGACGACCTCGTCGAGCGCGGGCTCCCCGACGTCGTCGACGACCGCCTCGGCGAGCACCGGCTCGACAACCTCCTCGACGGTCACCTCGTCGTGCGCCTCCGGCGCGTCCTCCACCGCCACCTCGGCCAGCTCCGGCTCCCCGACATCGTCCACGGCGACCTCGGCGAGCACCGGCTCGACAACCTCCTCGACGGCCACGTCGTCGTGCGCCTCCGGCGCGTCCTCCACCGCGACCTCGGCGAGCGCGGGCTCCCCGACATCCTCCACGACCGCATCGGTGACTTCAGGCTCGACAACCTCCTCGACGGCCACGTCGTCGTGCACCTCGGCCGCGTCCTCCACCGCGACCTCGGCGGGAACCGGCTCCCCGACATCGTCCACGGCGACCTCGTCGAGCGCGGGCTCCCCGACCTCCTCGACGGCCACGTCGTCGTGCACTTCCGGCGTGTCCTCCGCCGCTGCCTCGGCGAGCTCGGCCTCCGGAGCCGGGGCCTCGTCGCCGGGGGACTCTGCCTGGTCCGGCTCCGTCGCGGCCTCGGTCGCGTGCGTCGACCAGCCCGAGCCTCGTCGCGAGGTTGAGCGGGACCACCTCGGTGGCCGGCTCGTCGGAGTCGGCCGCGTCGATCTTCGTGCCGTACAGGATCTCGGCGTCATCCGGGATCCGCGGCAGGTGATGCACGGTCGCCTCCGGCTGCTCGCTCGCGGGCTTCTCGGCCGGCTCCTTCTCCCCGAGGGTGGACATCTGCTCGGCGAGCGCCCCCGCGAGCTCGAACTTGCTGATCACGCCCTGTGCCACGAGCGCCTCCCCGAGGCGCTCACCGGTCTCGCGCTGCCGTTCGAGCGCCTGGTCGAGCTCCTCCTGGGAGACGAACCCGCGCTCGACGAAGATCTCCCCGAGCCGGCGCCAGCTTGCATTGTCCTCCGGCCCGGCAGAGCCGCCGAGCTTCGCCCACTGCTCGGCGACGACGCTCGCGAGCTCCTTGCGCGACACGCCGAAGCGCTCCACGAGGATCTGCCCGAGCTGCTGCCCGGTCTCGAGCTGGAGCTCGAGGGCGACCCGGATCTGACTCTCCGAGACAAGCCCCCGCTCGACGAAGAGCGCGCCGATCAGACGCGACTGAAGCGGCTGCGGAACAGGCATGTGACCTCTATCGGCAGTCCCTCGAACGAGCTATAGGCCCGAATTCGAGGCCGAGCGCGCCAACCCTCTTGCCGGCTATCCGGGGCCCGATGCGTCGGCGACGTAGGCCGCGACGTCCCGGATCTGCTCGTCCGAGAGGCGATCCTCGAACGAGGGCATCGCTCCTCTTCCGTTCGTGACACGGTTCACGACGAGGGCGGCCGAGACGGGCCGCGCGTCGAGGCTCGGGCCGACAGTCCCGGTGCTCCCGGACTCGGCGAGGGTGTGGCAGCTTCCGCACCCGGCGTCGGCGAAGACCTGCTCGCCGGCGGCTGCGTCCGCCTCTCCGCCCGTCGTGACGGTCCCGATCGGGGCCGTCGCCGTGACGGAGGCAGTGGGGCCCTCGGCGGTCTCCCGCCCGATGAGGTAACCCGTCGCGACACCGACGCCGACGAGGAAGAGCGCGGCGAGCACGGCTCCCGCCTCGGCGGACGCCGTTCCCCACTTGAACCGGGGGCGCGTCGCCGCGATCGGGATCCCTCGCTCGTCGAAGGCCGCGGCCCCGGCCTTCCCGCGCAGCGTCGCGTAGACGTTCCAGAAGAAGAGCAGCTGGGCGGCGGCGAGCACGAAGACGAACGGCAGCGACACCCGTGTGAGCGTGTCGTAGCGCTCCGGCAGCACGGAGAACCGCCGCGGGGCGCCGTCGAGGCCCTGTACGAGCCAGATGCCGAACACGATCATCCCGACGACGAACGTCGTCCAGACGTGGATCCAGGCGACCCGCTCGCTGGCGAGCGCCTTGCCGGTCAGCTCCGGGAGCAAGGCGTACGTGGCACCGAACACGAGCAGGCCGATGTTGAGCATCGCCATGTGGTGGAAGTGCCCGACCACCCAGAGGGTGTTGTGGACGATGACGTCGAACGCGATCGTGGCGTTGACGATCCCCGACAGGCCCGCGAGCAGCCAGCCGACGAGCCCGAAGAACAACGCCGTGGACGCAGGCGTCCATCGGAAGGACGACCGGTAGATGGTGAAGCCGAGGGAGTAGAGGGAGAGTGCCGAGGGCAGCACGAGCGCGAAGGTGATCGGCTGCATCGCAGTGTTGATCCCGGCCTGGACCGAGTCCACGGGGTAGTCGAGGTAGATGTGGTGCGCCCACACGGTGACGTTCGCGATCACGGCGATCGTCCACGCGATCGCGATCACGTTGCCCGCGACGAGCTCCCGCCCGGCGTAGCGGGGGATGAGCCAGTAGTAGGCCGCCGCCGCGGGGAAGAGCAGGAGATAGACGACCGGGTGGCCGAACCACCAGAGGATGTTCTTGGCGAAGAGTGGGTCGGCCTCCCCCACGGCGCCCATCGACTGCAGGATCTGCCAGACGAGCAGGCCGGCGAGCGGGAGCGTCGCGATGATCATGTCGATCCCGATCACGGCGAGCGGGATGACCGGGTACGGCACGCTGCGGGGGTTGGTGGCGAACCGCTGCGGCCACAGGTATCCCCACCCCATCGCCACCCCGAGACGGTTCGCGACGTTGCGCGAGACCGCATGCAGTCCTGGCCCCACCACCGTGTGCAGGATCCCGAGGCACCACGTGACGATCGCGAGTCCCGCGAGGAGGACCGAGAACGAGAAGAGGCCGGTCGCCCAGTCACCCCACTGGCCGGCGCCCTCGAACGGCAGCGGATAGAGGAAGACCCACGACGCCGCGAAGCCCATGATCAGCGTCGTCACCACGACGCCGGCGACCCCGAGCACCATCAGCCACCACGCGAGGCGCGCCATCGCGAGCCCGAAGCCGCGGACGGGGAAGCCGACTCCCGCGAGCACCCACCAGGAGATGCCCATGACCGCGAAGCCGGCCCAGCCGACGAACGCGCCGAGACCGTGCGCGGTCATCATCGCGTACCAGAAGTTGTCGGCGACGCGTGCGTCCGGGACCGCCTGGCTCCAGCGGAGCACCACGCCGAGAAGCCCGGAGGCGGCGAGGATGATCGTCGCCCAGACGATGTACCGCACGGCGAGGCGCCGCGCGACCTCCCGCTCGTGCTCGTCGATCACGGGAGCACCCGGAACGTCGTCCGCATCTTGTGATGGTCGAGCCCGCAGAACTCGATGCAGAGCACCTCGTACGTGCCCGGCTTCTGGAACGTGTGGACGATCTTCTGCGTCCGCTCCGGGATCACCTGGGCCTGGAACTGGAGCACGCCCCTCTCGTTGTAGACGCCGAAGCCGTGGTTGACGTCACGGCTCTGCGCGACGAACTCGACCGGGACGCCGACGCGTACGGTGCCCGGGTCGACGGCCCAGGCGAACTGGACTCCCGTGACGCGCACCACCTGCGCGTTCGGCCCCGCGCTCGTGCCGTACGGGATGAAGAAGATCGTGCTCATCAGCAGCGCGAACAGCGCCACGAGGACGATGACCAGCCAGATGCCCTCGCGATGCGAGTAGCCGGCGACGTCCTCGCCCGTCGCCGCGCGGCGACGGGTCGAGCCCCACACGATCACGGCGATCGTCGAGCCGATCACGACCACGACCCCGTACGAGATCGTGATGATCCAGGCCGTCGTCGTCACGGGAGCGCGATCGTACAACGGTGCGCCGGACGATGCGAACGAGAGCGCGCCTCGAGGCGCCCGGGGTCAGCTGGGCGCTTCGCCCGCCTGCACGATCCCGTGCTCGTAGGCGAAGACCACCGCCTGGACGCGGTCGCGCAGCCGCAGCTTCATCAGGATCCGCGCGACGTGCGTCTTCACCGTCGTCTCGCTGACGAAGGCCTCCGCGGCGATCTCCGCGTTCGACAGCCCACGGGCCATGAGCCGCAGGATCTCGAGCTCGCGGGCCGTCAGATCGTCGAGCCCCGGAGCGGGCTGCAGCGCAGCCGCGGGAGGGCGGCGCACGAACTCCGCGATCACCCGCCGGGTGACCACCGGTGAGAGCAGCGCGTCGCCGCCTGCGACGATGCGGATCGCCTCGACGAGCTGCTCCGGCGGCGTGTCCTTGAGCAGGAACCCGCTTGCTCCGGCCCGGAGCGCCTCGTAGACGTACTCGTCGACGTCGAACGTGGTCAGGATCAGGATCCGCGGGCCGGACTCCTTCCCCTCGAGCAGCCGCCGGGTCGCCTCGAGGCCGTCGACGTTCGGCATGCGGACGTCCATGAGGATCACGTCGGGATGGGTCTCGCGTGCGGCGAGCACCGCCGTGAGCCCGTCGGCGGCTTCGCCCACCACCTCGATCTCGGGCTCCGACTCCAGGATCATGCGGAAGCCGGCGCGCACGAGCGACTGGTCGTCGACGATCAGGACCCTCGTCGTCACGAGCGCCCACCGAGCGGTAGGTGCGCCTTCACGACGAAGCCCCCGCCCTCTCGCGGGCCTGACTCGATCGAGCCGCCGACGAGCGAGACCCGCTCGCGCAGGCCGACGAGGCCGTGCCCCCCGCCGTCGCCTCCCGCTTCGGAGCGGCCGTCGTTGGCGATCTCGAGCTCCAGCTCGCCGTCCCTCCAGCGGACGGTCACCCAGGCCTGCGCAGGCCCGGCGTACTTGAGCGCGTTGGTCAGCGCCTCCTGGATCACGCGGTAGGCCGCCAGGTCGACGCCCGGCGGAAGCTCCGCGGGCTCTCCCTCGACGGCCAGATCGACCGGGAGGCCTGCCTCGCGAACCGTCCCGACGAGCACGTCGACCGCGCGCATCGAGGGCTGCGGCGAGAAATCCGGCGTCGCCCCCTGATCGCGGAGGAGGCCGACGAGCCGGCGCATCTCGGTCAACGCCTCCCGCCCCGTCGCCTCGATCGTCTCGAGCGCCAGCCGCTCGCGCTCCTGCTCCGGGTGCAGGAGCCGTCTGACCGCGCCGGCCTGGACGGTCATCACCGAGACCGAGTGGGCCACGACGTCGTGCAGCTCACGGGCGATCCGCTGGCGCTCCTCGGCGACAGCGCGCTTCGCCGCGGCCGCACGGTCGGCCTCGAGCCGTGCCTGCAGCTGGTCGAAGGGCATGAGCGGACGATCCGATGCCATCCCGCGGACGGTAGCCCAACACCCGAAGCCCCGGCATCGTCCTCGAGGACGATCCGGGCTTTGTCTCTCTCGTCGGACGACGTGTACCGTCGCGCGTGATGGACGTGACGCAGATCGACGAGGGCCTGTGGCGCTGGGTGACCGGCCATCCGGAGTGGAAGCCGGGCGACGACTGGGACCGCGACGTGGGCTGCGTCTACTGGGAGGCGGACGACGCGGTCGTGCTCGTCGATCCGCTCGTGCCGACGGAGGAGCCGGAGCGCGACCGCTTCCTCGAGGCGCTCGACCGCGACGTCGGCGGCACGGCCTCTCCGTCGTCGTGCTGCTCACGTGCGCGTGGCACCGACGCAGCGCCGACGAGCTCGCGGAGCGCTGCGAGGGGCGCGTCGTCGAGCCTTTCGCGGACGCGACACTGCCGGGCGGCGCCGTCGCCGTGCGGGCACCCTCCGCGGACGAGGTCGTCTACTGGCTCCCGGCCGCCCGCGCCGTCGTCCCGGGGGATGTCCTGCTCGGCACCGACGGGGGTCTCACGCTCTGCCCCGAGTCGTGGCTGGAGTCACGCGGAGGCCTCGCGCAGCTGGCCCGCGACCTCGCGCCGCTGCTCGATCTTCCCGTCGAGCGCGTTCTGACCTCACATGGGCCGCCCGTGCTCGAGGATGGCCGCGATGCGCTCGCCCGGGCGCTCTAGGCGCCGGAGCGCAGCGCGGGCCTCGCGTAGGCGGCGAGCGCGTCGAGCACCGCCTGGAGGCGGCGGCCCTCGTCCGTCAGGCGGTACTCCACGCGGGGTGGCCGGGCGTCGATCACGCGCCGTTCGAGCAGCCCGGCGGACTCGAGCTCGACGAGGCGCAGCGCGAGGGTGCGCGGCGGGATCTCGCCCACGGCCTGCTTCAGCTCGTTGAAACGGCTCGCGCCCTCGGACGAGGCCCAGAGGATCGAGACCGTCCAGCGCCCCTCGAGGAGGCCCGCCGCACGGCGGACCTCCTCGGGTACGGGACTGCACTTCCGGCAGCGTGTCATGCCGTGACGTGCGGTTGCGACGACGTCGCCGGCTCGAGCGCGACGTCGAGCACCTCGCCGAGCGACATCACCGGGTGGAACGTCAGCTCCTCGCGGACGCGCTCGGGCACGTCGTCGAGGTCGGCGCGGTTCCGCTCCGGGATCACGACGTCGGTCAGGCCCGCGGCGTGCGCGGCGAGCACCTTCTGCTTCAGCCCTCCGATCGGGAGCACACGGCCCTGGAGCGTCAGCTCGCCGGTCATGCCGACCGTGTGCTTCACGGGACGGCCGCTCAGCAGCGATGCGAGCGCGGTGGCCATCGTGATGCCGGCGCTCGGGCCGTCCTTCGGGATCGCCCCTGCGGGCACGTGCACGTGGAACTTCCGCTCGAACACCTCCTGGTCGATCCCGAACCGGTCGGACTGGGAGCGCACCGCGGAGAGCGCGATCTGCGCCGACTCCTTCATCACGTCGCCGAGCTGGCCCGTCAGCACGAGACCCTCGCCGGGCACGGCCGTGGCCTCGACGAACAGCACGTCGCCACCCGTGATGTTGACCGCGAGCCCCGTCGCGACGCCCGGGACGGCTGTCCGCTCGGCGGCCTCGCGGAAGAACTTCTGGCGGCCGAGCGCGTCGCGGACGGCGTCGAGGTCGACCGCGACGGGCGGGGTCGCCTCGTGCGTGACGATCTTCGTCGCAGTCTTGCGCAGGATCGAGCCGAGCTCCCGCTCGAGCTGGCGGACCCCCGCCTCGCGCGTGTACTCCGAGATCACGGTCTCGAGGACGTCGTCGGAGACGGAGACCTCGCTCTCCTCGAGCCCCGCGCGCTCGCGCTGGCGCGGCCACAGGTAGCCACGGGCGATCGCCACCTTCTCGTCGGTGGTGTACCCGTCGAAGCGGATCACCTCCATGCGGTCGAGCAGCGGCCCGGGGATCGTCTCGGCGATGTTCGCGGTCGCGATGAAGAAGACCTGGGAGAGGTCGACCTCGACGTCGAGGTAGTGGTCGCGGAAGGTCGAGTTCTGCGCCGGGTCGAGCACCTCGAGCAGCGCCGCGGACGGGTCGCCGCGCCAGTCGGCCCCGACCTTGTCGACCTCGTCGAGCAGGATCACGGGGTTCATGGTCTTGGCGTCGCGGAGCGCCCGCACGAGCCGGCCCGGGAGCGCGCCGATGTACGTCCGGCGGTGGCCGCGGATCTCGGCCTCGTCGCGGACGCCGCCGAGCGACATCCGCACGAACT
The DNA here is from genome assembly GCA_963786055.1 of uncultured Actinomycetes bacterium. GTDB lineage: Bacteria > Actinomycetota > Thermoleophilia > Gaiellales > Gaiellaceae > Gaiella. Next base: position 8,239 of record CAWAXS010000034.1, read on the forward strand.
CCCTGTTGAGCGCCTTGGCCACCGACTCGCCGATCGACGTCTTGCCGGTGCCCGGAGGCCCGATCAGCGTGAGGATCGCGCCGGCCCGCTTGTCGGGCTCGATGCCGCGCTCCTTGCGAAGCTTCGCGACGGCGATGTACTCGACGATCCGGTCCTTGACGTCCTCGAGGCCTGCGTGGTCCGCGTCGAGGATCTCGCGGGTGCCCTCTGGGTCGAGTACCTCGTCGGAGCGCACGCCCCACGGGACGGCGAGCAGCCAGTCGAGGTAGCTGCGGATCATCTGCGACTCGGGCGAGCTCTCGCCCATCCGCTCGAACCGGGCGAGCTCCTTCTCGGCCTGCTCGCGCACGGCCTCCGGCATCCCCGCCTCGTCGATCTTCTTGCGGTACTCGTCGACGACCGACCCGTCGTCCTCGCCGAGCTCCTTGCGGATGGAGTCCATCTGCTTGCGGAGCAGGAACTCGCGCTGCTGCTTCTCCATGCCGGCGTTGACGTCCTCGCGGATCCGCTGCCGGATCTGCATCAACGAGAGGCGCTCGCGCTGGAACGAGAGAGCCAGCTCGAGGCGCTCGGTGACGTCCACCGCCTCGAGCAGCTTGACCTTCTGCTCGAAGGTCAGGTCGGGCGAGTAGCCCGACGTGTCCGCGAGCGGGCCGGGGTCCGCGATCGAGCGGACGAAGGACTGGATGCGCCCGTCGTCGCCGCGCAGCTCCAGGATCTCCTCGACGACGGCCCGGTACTCGCTCTCGAGATGACGGGTGCGCTCGTCGGTCGGCACGCCATCCTTGCGCTCCTCGATCTCGACGAGCAGCCGGCCCTGCGTGTCGGTCTCGGCCGCGCCGGCGATGCCGCGGTGCAGGCCCTCGATCGCGACCGCGACGGCGCCTCCCGGCAGCCGGACGCGGTCGGTCACGCGCGCCACCGTCCCGACGGCGGCGAACTCCCCCTCGTGCTTGGGCACGAGGAGAACACGGTCCTCGTCGCCGACATCGACCGTCAGCGTCACGTTCATGTTGGGGAAGACGACGATGTCGTCGAGCGGCACGAGCAGCAACTTGGTCACGATCGAATTCACGCTCCTCAGGCGTAGTAGATACAAAAACTATACCTGGTACGTCTCCTGCCCCGCGGATCCTGACCGCACGCAAACCGATCCCTCACAAAGCCTTCGCAGGCGCCCGCTCGAATACGAGGGAGGCAAGTCCGCGATCCCGAACCGCCTCCCAGGGATCGGCAAACGGACGGGACGGCAGCGCACTCCGAGGGCGCACGCCGACCCGCAGCGAGGGCGCCCGGCGTGGCGCCCTCGCGCCTCCCGCACGCGGCCCTGCCTCCGGTCTTCCGCTACCCGCTGAAGCGCCGCAGCGCAGTCTCCGCGACGCGCCCTGCGAGGACGTCCGAGCGCGTGCCGGCGCCGCCTCCGCGGTGCGTCATCACCGCGGCGACGAAGATCCCGCCGCGCCACGCGATCAGCCCCGCGTCGTGGCGCGCGGGGTCGATCCAGCCGGCCTTGTGGAGGACGACCACGCCCTGCCGCTCGCCGACGAAGCGGCCGAGCTTCGCCCGGTCGCCGACGTGCGCCAGCACGTAGAGGAGGTAGCGCGCCTCGTCGGGGCTGACCCCCGAGCGGCCCCGGCCGAGCGGGCCGAGCCCGGCGCTTCCGAGCCACAGCGCCCGATGGAGCTGCGCCAGGTCGGCGGCCGTCGTCGCCTTGCCGATCCCCCAGTAGGGCTGGTTCGACGACACCGAGCGGCACGCCGTGCGCGGCGATCTCGCGCGGCGGCTCGAGCGACGTCTCCAGGATGTAGCCGCCGTACATCACCGTCCGCTCGAGGCCGATCGAGCGCATGACGGCGTCCACGAGATGGCCACCCCCGCTCGTCGAGCCTCCGAGCAGGACGAGCAGGCGGTTGGCCGACTCGTTGTCGGATGCGTCGAGCATCCGGCGGACGAGCCCGTCCAACGCGGTCCCGGGCCCCGGCGGGCCGTCGACGCGCGTCAGCAGCGTCACGGCGATCGCGAGCTTGAGCGTGGAGGCGGCGGGGAAGGTGGCCCTCGCGTTCCAGGCGGCCGCAGCGCCGGACGTCAGGTTCTCGACGTAGACGGCTGCCGTGCCCGGGAATCGCGTCGCGAGACGGCGGACGTCCTCCTGGAGCCGGGTGTCGAGCCGCGGGACGCGGAGGTGCGGCCGGGCCGCACGCGGAAGCCCGTAGACGTGGCGGATCGTCCGCCCGGCGCGACGGCCGCGCCCGTCGACCGTCTCGACCCTGACGCTGACCTCGCGCGGGGGGAGGTCGACGTCGACCACGAACGGCCGTCCGCGGAGCCGTAGCTTGCGGACGATGCGGCCGTCGACCCGGACGACCACGCGCTCCGCTCCCGGAGCGGCGCGGCCTTCGATCATGCCGTAGGAGACCTGGTAGGCAGCGGGCCGCTCGATCGCGGGTGGCGCGGGCGGGAGCGGCGTGTCGATCACGGGCGAACCGTAGCCTTGGGCGGGTCGTGCGGATACTCGCCCATCTGGATCTCGACGCGTTCTTCGCCGCGGTCGAGGAGCTCGAGGACCCGTCGTTGCGCTCGCGGCCGCTCGTCGTCGGGGGCGATCCGCGCGGCCGCGGCGTCGTGGCGACGGCGAACTACGTCGCGCGGCGCTTCGGCATCCACTCGGCGATGAGCTCGGCCGAAGCGCTCCGCCGCTGCCCCGACGTCGTGTTCCTGCGGCCGAGGCACGCGCTCTACCGGCAGTACTCGCAGGCGGTCTGGGCGTGCGTCGAGGAGGTCGTCCCCCGGGTCGAGCGGACCGGGATCGACGAGGGATACCTCGATCTCGGCTCGGTGCTGGACTCGTTCGCCGGCGCCCGGCGGCTCGCCGAGGCCGTGCAGGTCGCCGTGCGGGGCTCGACGTCCCTCTCCTGCTCGCTCGGCGTCTCGACGTCGAAGGTCGTCTGCAAGGTCGCCTCGGACCGGCGCAAGCCCGGCGGGATCACCGTGGTGCCACCGGGCCGCGAGGCCCGCTTCCTCGCTCCGTTCGCGACACGCATCCTGCCGGGGGTGGGGCCTCGCGCGGAGGAGCGGCTCGCCGCGGCGGGTATCGCGACGATCGGCGGGATTGCGGCGCTCTCCGACGTCGAGCTCCGGGCGGTGCTGCCCGGCCAGGTCGGCCGCCTGCTCCGCGACCGGGCGCGCGGCATCGACCCGCGCGACCTCGAGCTGGACGCCGAGCGGGTCTCGATCTCGACCGAGGAGACGTTCGAGCGCGACCTCAGCGACCGCGCGGCGCTGCACGCGGAGCTCCGGCGGATGGCCGCCGACGTCGCGGCGCACCTCCGCCGCGACGGGATCTCGGCCCGCACGGTGACGACGAAGCTGCGGTACACCGACTTCTCGATCCGATCTCGCTCGACGACGCTTCCCACGCCGATCGACGAGCCCGAGCGGATCGGCGAGCTCGCCTGCCGCCTCCTCGACCGGGGGCTCCGCGACCGCCCGGGAGCGCTGCGCCTCGTCGGGGTCGGCGTCTCCGGCCTCACCGGGGACCGGCAGCTGACCCTCGACGAGCTCTGACTAGAGGCGCAGCAGGGGGCGCGTGAGGCACGTCGGCCCGCCGTCGCCCTTGCGCGAGATCTCGTCGCCCCGATAGGTGAGGACGTCGACGCCCGCGCGCTCCATGCGCCTGCGTGTCTCGTCGTTCCCCTCCAGCGCGAGCGCGCGTCTCGGGCCGAGCGCGAGCACGTTCGGGCCCATCGACTCGAACTCCTCGTCCGGCACCTCCACGACCTCGATCCCGCGCTCGGCCAGCAGCCACATCAGCCGCGTCGGCGCGATGCGCGGGTAGACGAGCGCGAGGTCGCGGTCGAGCGGCGAGATGAACGTCATCAGGTGCATCACCTCGGCGGCCCCGTTCCAGTGCGGCAGATCGAATGCGATCACCTCGACGCCCGGGAACAGAACGCGAAGGGCGTCGGGGGCTTCTGGGCTCGTGCGGTAGCCGATCCCGACGAGCAGCGTCCGCTCGTCGAGCCACACGGTGTCGCCCCCCTCGACGGTGACCGGCAGCTCCACGTGGCCGACGACCGGGACCCCCGCACGCTCGAGCACCGGGCGCGTGGCCTCCGGCTCGCGACGGCGGCCGTCCTTCCCGGGGTGGAGCAGCACGGCCCCGTCCCGCCCCACGAGTGTCGGGTCATACGTGTAGATCGCGTCCGGGTTGCCGGGATCGTGCTCGGAGACGACGACCTCGGCCCCGGCCTCCTCCAGGAGGCTGCAGAACGCCTCGTGCTCGGCCTGGGCCCCGGCGACCTGCGGCGCCGCACGCCAGCCGTACGCCTCCCACGCAGCGGCGTCCTCCGGAAGGGGCCGCCGCACGAGCACGCGCCGGAGCTCGCCCCACATCGATGCGCTGCCGTAGCCGTCCACGGCCGCGCAACCTACCCGACCGCGTTCGCCGGTCTCCTGCCCTCGAGCAGCACGGCGCGGAGCGCGTCCACGCACAACATCCCCATCGCGATCCGCGTGTCCCGCGTCGCGCTCCCGAGGTGCGGTGTGAGCACGACGTTCTCGAGCGAGAGCAGCCCTTCCTCCACGTCGGGCTCGTGCTCGAAGACGTCGAGCGCCGCCCCGGCGATCATCCCTCCTCGGAGCGCGTCGACGAGTGCCCGCTCGTCGACGATCGGGCCGCGCGCCGTGTTGACGAGCACCGCCGACGGCTTCAACGACGCGAGACGCTCGGCGTCGATCAGATGGCGCGTCTCATCGGTCAGCGGGACGTGGAGGGTGACGACGTCGGCCTCGGCGAGCAGGCGGTCGAGGTCGTCCTCCCGCCCTGCGAGCACGGGGCGGGCACCGAAGGCCTCGGCGAGTCGCGCCGTCTCGCGCCCAATCCTGCCGGGCCCCACGACGAGGACATGCTTCCCGTCGAGGCTCGCCCCGAGCATGAACTCGAGCGAGAACTGCCACTCGTCCCGTCTGCGGACGAAGCGGTCCCCCTCGGCTATCCGCCGGAGGAGCGCGAGCATCAGCCCGAGTGCGAGCTCGGCCGTCGCGCGCGTGAGGACGTCCGGCGTGTTGGCGACCACGATCCCGCGTCTCCCGGCCTCGGCGAGGTCGACGTTGTTCACCCCGACCGCATAGTTGGCGACCACGCGGAGCTGCGGACCTGCCCGGTCGAGGTAGTCCCCGTTCACGCGGACGGTGAGCATCGACACGATTCCCTCTGCTCCGCCCGGCTCGGGGACGAGGTCGAAGTCACGGCGGAGCGCGGCCTCCACCTCGGCGGGGACGGGGGCCGTCACGTGGACGCGGGGCCGCGACACCGGTCGGGCTATTCCGACAGCACGCGCGGCCGGTGGCCGGCCGAGTACACGTCCTTGCGGACGATCAGGCCGTTCTCGAACGGGAAGACGTCGATCCCGTCCCATTCGAGCTTGCGCCCGTCCGGGTGCGTGGCGGTCGCCGTCCACTCGCTGACGACGAGGCCGTCGCGGGCGTAGAGGCGCCGGCCACGGAACCGGAGGTCGGGCCAGTTGGCGAAGATCGCCCCGATGTGGTCGCGCACGTCGGGACCCTCCGCGCGCTCGCCGGCCGTGTGGTTCTCGAACACCATCCCGGGCGCGTGGAACGAGACGATCGCGTCGAGGTCCTGCGCGTTCCACGCGTCGTTGTAGCGCTCGATCGTCCGCTCGAGCTCGGCTGCTGCGTCCGGCCCGCTCACGGCGCGAGTATGTCAGGAGGGCAGCAGGCTCTGCAGCCTGTCGGTCACCGCGCCCCAGGCCGCGTGGTCGACGTCGATCACGTCGAAATGGTCGGCGCCGTCGAGCTCGACGAGCTCTGCGAGGGGGTCGCGCGCCGCGTGGTCGCGGCTCTGCGAGATCGGGACGATGTCGTCGTCCGTGCCGTGGACGAGGAGCTGCGGCACGCCTAGCGGGGCAAGCGCCGCCGGCGAGGTGGTCGCGTACCGGTCGCCGTCGCCGCGAAACGCGCCCAGCAGCCCTTCGACTGCGGAGCGCCCGAGGTCGTCCCGCCACGCGCGCTCGAGGTCGCACACGCCGGCCTGCGCGATCGCCGCTACCGGCCGGACGCGCGGGCCCGCCCCGATCGCGCCGGCGGGAAGCCGATGACGTCCCGCGAGCCAGAGCGCCAGGTGCCCTCCGGCGGAGTGCCCGCACGTCGCCACGCGGCCCACGTCGACCTCCTCGACCTCCGCCAGCCGGTCGATCGCCGCCGCGACGTCCGCGAACGTCCCCGGCCAGCCTCCTCCCTCCTCGCCGACCCTGCGGTACTCGACGTTCCAGGCGGCGATCCCACGGCGCGCCAGGTCGGCGGCCAGCGCGGTCATCAGCGTCCGGTCCCAGCCCGTCCGCCAGAACCCGCCGTGGAACAGGGCGACGCACGGCCACGGCCCACCGTCCCGGGCGGGGAGGTGGAGGTTGGCGACCTGGTCGGGATGGTTCCCGTACGCGATGCAGGGGGCCGGCGGAAGTCTGCGGCGACTCACCGGGGAGAGCGCACGAGCTCAGGCGAGCAGCGACCGATGGCGCGCGAGCGCGTCGAGGAGCCGGTCGACGTCGGCCTCGACGTTGTAGAGGTGGAGTGCGATCCGAACGCTGTCGTCCCGCGACGAGACGACGATCCGCTCGGTCGCGAGCGTGGAGACCAGCGCCGCCGCGTCGGTCGAGCGCACGCACACGAGAGGGCCGCGGCGGGCGGGATCGCGTGGCGTCGCGACCGTCGCCCCGAGCGCCTCGAGCCCGTCGAGCAGCCGGTCGGAGAGGCCGCGCACGTGGGCCTCGATCGCCGGCACGCCCGTCTCCTCGACGAGCGAGATGCCCGCGACGCCCGCATAGAGCGCCGGCACGGGCGGCGTGCCGGAGTCGAACCGCCTGGCGCTCCGGTGCGGGGAGTAGTCCGCGATCGACATGGCGAAGATGTCCTCGTCCGCGAACCAGCCGGTCTGCGTCGGCACGAGTGTCTCCCGCACCTCGGGCCGGACCCACATGAACCCGAGCCCCGCCGTCCCGAGCAGGTACTTCACGGTCCCGCCCGTCACCGCGTCGGCGCCCAGCGCGCGGACGTCGAGCTCGACCGCGCCGCACGCCTGGTAGCTGTCGGCCAGGACGATGGCTCCGGCGGCGTGGGCGGCCTCCGCGATCGCTGCGACGTCGTGGCGATGGCCCGAGCGGTAGGAGAGCGTCGTGCAGCAGACGAGCGCCGTTCGCTCGTCGATCGCCTCCGCGAAGCGCTCGGCGGGGATCGTGCCGTCCGCGTCCGGCTGGACGTGGACCACCTCGGCCCCGCGCAGCTCCTGCGCGTGCGCGATCTGGCCGACGGTCGGGAACTCGTACTCGCTGATCACGATCCGGTTCCGCTCACCGTCGAGCCGGAGCGCGGACATGAGTGCGCTGACCCCCTGGGAGACGGACGTCGTGACCGCGACGTCGTCGGCGTCGGCGTGGAGCAGACGCGCGATCGCCGAGCGGAAGGTCTCGTTGCGCTCGACCCAGAAGTCCCACTCGGCCCCGTTCGCGTCCCACCCCGAGAGCCACTCCTCGACGGCGTCCCTGACCCTGTGCGACAGGGCGCCCTGCGAGCACGAGTTGAGGTACGTCGCCGTCTCGAAGATCGGGAACTCGGCCCGGATGCCGGCGCCGACGCGGCTGGACGAGGTCGTCGCGCTCATTCGGCGATCGTAGCCCTACGGGGTCGGAGAGACACGGCCGCTCACCGCCCCAGGTACGCCTTCCGCAGGTCCTCGTTCTCGAGCAGGTCGGCCGCCTTGCCCTCGAGCACGATGCGGCCGGTCGAGAGGACGTACCCGCGGTCGGCGATCGAGAGCGACACGTTCGCGTTCTGCTCCACGACGAGCATCGCGACGCCTGCCTGGTTGACCTGCTGGATGATCTCGAAGCTCCGCTCGACGAGGATCGGCGCGAGCCCCATCGAGGGCTCGTCCATCAGCAGCAGCTTCGGCTTCGACATCAGCGCGCGCCCCATCGCGACCATCTGCTGCTCCCCGCCGGAGAGCGTGCCCGCGAGCTGGGAGCGGCGCTCGTAGAGCAGCGGGAACAGCGAGTAGACGCGCTCGAACTCCTCCTTGAGGTCGGCGCGTGGACGGAGGTAGGCGCCCATCTCGAGGTTCTGGAGCACGGTCATCGGGCCGAAGAGGCGGCGGTTCTCGGGCACGATCGCAAGCCCACGGCGGATGCGGTGAGCGGTGGCCATCCGGGTCACGTCCTCTTCCGCCGAGCAGCACCCTTCCCGTCCGCGGCCGCACGAGCCCGAGGATCGTCTTGAGCGTGGTCGACTTTCCCGACGCGTTACCGCCGAGCAGGCAGACGAGCTCGCCTTCCCGGACGACGAGGTTCGAGTCCTGGAGGATGTGGATCGGCCCGTAGTAGGTGTTGATCCCCTCCAGGCGGAGGAGCGGGGCGGACTCCGCGGCGGCGCTCATTTCCGCGCCATCCCGCCCGTCCCGAGATATGCCTCGACGACGCGCGGATCGGTCGCAACGGCCTCGAACGTAGCCCTCCGCGATCTTGACGCCGTGGTCGAGCGCAACGACCCGGTCGGAGATCCCCTCGACGACGTGCATGTCGTGCTCGATCACGAGGATCGTGTAGCCGCCGTCCGTGCGGAGCTTCCCGATCAGCTCGGTGATCTCCTGCGTCTCCTTGGGGTTCATTCCCGCTGCCGGCTCGTCGAGGAGCAGCAGGCGCGGCCTCGTGGCCGTGGCCCGTGCGATCTCCAGGCGCCGCCGGTTCGCGTACGAGAGCGAGTAGGCGGGCTGGTCCCAGCGGTAGCCCATCAGCCGCTCGCCGAAGAACGCGAGCCGCTCCTCGGCGAGCGCCCGGATCTCGCGCTCCTCGCGCCGCTGGCCGGGGGTGCGCAGCATCGACCGGAACGGGCCGGCGTGCGTGTGGCCGTAGGCCGCCGCCATGACGTTCTCGCGCACGCTCATGTTGAGGAAGAGGCGCAGCGTCTGGAACGTCCGCGCGATCCCCCGGCGGGTGATCGCGTGCGGCTCGAGCCCCGTGATGCTCTCGCCGGCGAACAGGATGTCGCCCTCGGTCGGCTCGTAGACCCCGGTGATCAGGTTGAAGAGCGTCGTCTTGCCCGCGCCGTTCGGGCCGATCACGGAGACGATCTCTCCCTCGTCGACGTGGAGGTCGAGCCCGGCCACGACCATGAGCCCGCCGAACGACATCGACACCTTCCGAAGCTCGAGGAGCTTCTCGGCGGCCACTACACGATCTCCACGCGCTTCTCACCGAGCAGGCCCTGCGGGTCGGGCGATCATCGTCGCCACCAGGATCGCGCCGAGCACGATGTAGCGCGCCGACTCCGGGTGGGGCAGCAGCACGTTCTCCCAGACGAACGCGGCGAGGTAGAGCGTCGGCACCAGGAGGACGATGCGTGTCCAGCCGTGGAGAAGAGTCAGGACGAGCGCCAGGGCAACGAGCCCGATGTACGTGACCGGCGCGACCCACCCGGCCATGTGGGACGGGACGATCACCCAGTCCGAGGCCCAGCCCGCGACCCGTCCGGTTCCGTCGACCGGTCCGGCGGTCCACGACGAGTCGATCTGGCCCGCCACGACACGCGCCAGCAGACCAAACACGATCGTGCCGCCGAGCACGACGGCGAGCTTCGTCGACGCGCGGAAGAAGGCAGCAAGACCGAGGATGATCACGACGTAGAACAGGGCGCGCACGTCGTCGCCGGCGTCGCGGAGCATCTCGAGGAGGACGCTGACCAGAACCGCTCCGATCACCACGCCGGCCTGGCTCCCGGCGCCGCCGAGGATCACCATCGTGTAGACGGTGATCAGGAGCGGAAACTCGAAGTTCGAGGGGAACACGCTCCCCGCGAGCGCCGTCGCGAACGTCCCGGTCAGCGCCGCGACCGACGCGCCGAACGCGAACGCCATCAGCTTGAGCCGGTTGACCGGCATGCCCATCAGCTCGGCCGCGAGCGGGTCCTCCCGCAGTGAGCGCCAGGCGCGCCCGGTGCGCGAGTCGTTCAAGAGGTGGAGCGCGACGTAGACCAGGGTGAAGAAGACGAGCGCGACGTAGAGGTAGACGATGTCGAAGAGGCCGTCCTCCGTCGCCCGCGGCAGCGTCCAGCCGAAGATGTCGAACTGGTCGACCTTCAGGATTCCGTTCGGGCCGTTCGTGATGCTGTGGCCGAAGACGTCGTCGCCGTTGTTCGTGAACGTGAGGAAGACCTGGAAGAAGAAGAGCGTCACGATCGCGAGGTAGTCGCCCGAGAGCCGTCTCGACGGCAGGCCGACGAGGAACCCGACGATCCCGCCGACGATCGCCACGAGCGGGATCACGACGAGCGTCGGCAGGTGGATGTCGTACTTGTCGGAGCTGAGGAGCGCGTACGTGTACGCGCCGATCCCGAAGAAGGCGACGTAGCCGAGGTCGAGCAGCCCACCCCAGCCGACGACGATGTTGAGGCCGAGGGCGAGCAGCATGAAGACGACCGTGTTGAAGGCCACCAGCCGGACGTAGCCGCTCTCGAACCCGACCGGGAGCAGGCAGATGATCCCGACGAAGAGCACAAGCCATGCCCACCACGGCACGACCTGGAGGCGCTGCTCGATCGTGCCGAGCCATCCGCCCTGGTCGGCGCGGCGCTCGCCGTGGCGCGCGACCCACTCGTCGCGACCGACCGCAGGGCTCGTCGGGCCCTCGGCCGCGCTCGCCTCGGCGGCGCCCTCGAGCGGCTGCGAGAGGTCGTCCCAGTCGGTCGGGTTCGACACGGGCTACACCTTCCTGATGTCGGCCTTGCCCAGTAGGCCCTGCGGGCGGAACAGCATGAACAGGATGAGGATCACGAACACGAGCAGGTCGGACCACTTCGTCGAGACGTAGCCCTGGGTGTACGCCTCGGCGAACCCGAGGATGAGCCCGCCCGCCATCGCCCCCGGGATCGAGCCGATCCCGCCGATCACCGCGGCGGTGAAGCCCTTGAGCCCGGCGAGGAAGCCGATCGAGGCGAAGGTCGGCGCGCGCAGGGCGAAGAGGACCCCGGCCGCACCGGCGAGCGCCGACCCGAGGACGAACGCGAACACGATCACGCGGTCGATGTCGATGCCCATCATCGCCGCCGCTTCGCGGTCGTAGGACGTCGCCTGCATCGCCTTGCCGGTCCTCGTCCGTGTCGCGAGCACCCAGAGGAGCGCCATCAGGACGAATGCGGCGACGATGATGATGATCCGCAGGAGTGGCACCCGCACGTTGCCGACATCGAACCCCTTGAAGAACAGCGCCCCGTTGTCCATCGCGAACGCGTCGTAGTCGCGCTGGTCGGCCCCGAAGAGGAGCTGCATCGAGTACGCGAGGAAGAAGGAGACGCCGAGCGCGCTGATGAGCGGCGCGATGCGCGGCGCGTCGCGCAGGGGACGGTACGCGAACCGCTCGATCGCGACGCCGAGCACCGCACAGCCGGCCATCGCGGCGAGCGTGATCACGATGAGGAGGAGCCACACCGGGACGACGGGATCCGCGGAGCCGCCGAGGAGCTGCAGCACGCCGAAGCCGATGAACGACCCGACCATGAAGACGTCGCCGTGCGCGAAGTTGAGGAGCTTGAGGATCCCGTAGACGAGCGAGTACCCCAGTGCGATCAGCGCGTAGACGCTCCCAAGGGTCAGCCCGTTGAGCGTCAGCTGGATGAACGTATCCACGCGGAGCGCGAGTCTACAGCGGCGCCCGATGCGTGGCGGCCCGGCGCGCGCCGGACCGCCACGGTTGGTGACCAGAGCTAGCCGACGAGCTTGTAGCTGCCGTTCGACTGGATCTGGAAGACGTAGAACTTCGCGTTCAGCGGGTCGTTCGACTTCGTCGAGAAGCGGAACGGCCCTCCGAGGAGCGTCGTCTTGAGGTTGATCTTCTTGACGTTCCGGATCACGAGCTTCCGGTTCGCGATCGTGCCCTTGCCGCCGTCACACGCCTTCTTGATCGCGTTCAGCGCGACCTCGACGGCCACATACGTGGGCGGCCCGAACGAGCCGAGCGTGGCGTTCGGATTGTCCTTCTTCCATCCGTCGATCAGCGCCTTGTTGGCCGCGATGCCGCTGATGTCCGGAGCGAAGTTGGAGACGTACGAGCCGGCGACCTTGAACTGGTCGGGGCTGTTCGTGCCATCCCCGCCGAACACCTTCGCCTTCTTGCCCTGCTCGAGCAGCTGCTGGGCGAACGTCTGGGCGTCCGCCGCCTGCTGCGACGGGAAGAAGACGACCTCGGCGTCGTTCGGCACCTTGGTGACGAGCGACGAGAAGTCGGTCGTGTTGACGGAGGTCGACAGCCGCGTGACGCTGACGTTCTTCTTCTTGAGCACGGTCTCGGCGGCATCCGCGAGACCGACCGAGTACGGCTCCTGGAAGTCGACGATCGCGACCTTCTTGGCCTTGAGCTTGTCCACCATGTAGTTCGCATCGGTCGGGCCCTGGATGTAGTCACCCGGCACGACGCGGAAGAAGGCGTTCGTCGCCTCCTTGTTCGCCCCCTTCGTCAGCGACGTCCGGGTCGCCGACGGCGAGATCTGGGCGATGCCCGCCGCGGTGAGCGCCCCGCTCGCCGCGGCGACGCCGCCCGAGGTCGCAGGTCCGATCGTGACGAGGACGCTCGGGTCGGAGATGAACTTCTGGGCGACGATGATCGCCTCGCCGTTGCCCTTCTCGACCGGTGTGTCCCCCTGCAGGAGCTGCACCTTGAGGCCGTACTTCTTCGCCAGGGTCTTCACCCCGTACTTGGCCCACGCGAGCTGTTCCTGACCGATGAAGCCGCCGCCACCCGTGAGCGGGGTGATCAGCGCGAGCTTGACGGTGTTCTTGCAGTTGATCGCCTGCGTCTTGGCGACGCTCGACGACCCGGCGCCGGCGGTCGATGCCAGCGCAGCAGCGACGATCGTCGCAAGCGCCAGCACAACTCCTCCGCGTCGTTTCATTCCGTCCCTCCTTGGTGTGATTCCTACGGTGTGAGACGCCGGTCGACGCGCGATGTTGCCGTCCACCTCCGCAGTCCGCAGGGCGGATACTGTCGCAGCGCGACGCGTGACATGTCAATGCCGCGGGCAGGTTCGGGTTTCCGCCCATCGCCGCGCCCGTGCCGCCGCTAGCGTGGCAGCGGTGCCGGCCGTGGTCGAAGCGATCGATCTCCACCGGACGTACCGTACGACGACCGGCACGTTCCGCCGCCGCTCGCTCGAGGTCGAGGCCGTGCGGGGCGTCAGCTTCGAGATCGAGGAGGGCGAGCTCTATGGCCTGCTCGGCCCGAACGGGGCGGGCAAGACGACCACGATCAAGATGCTGATCACGCTCCTCATCCCGACGTCGGGCCAGGCGCGCGTCCTCGGGCGCGACGTCGTCGAGGACGCGCACTGGGTGCGCGAGCGGATCGGCTACGTCTTCGGCGGCGACCGGGGCCTCTACGAGCGCCTGTCGGGCCTGGACAACCTGCGCTACTTCGCGGAGCTGTACGGGGTCCAGCCCCGGCGGCAGCGCGAGCGGATCGGCGAGCTGCTCGAGCTCGTCGGGCTGGCCGGCCGGGAGAAAGAGCGTGTCGAGGGGTACTCACGCGGCATGCGCCAGCGCCTGCACATCGCACGGGGGCTGCTGCACGACCCGCCGGTGATCTTCCTGGACGAGCCGACGATCGGCGTCGACCCCGTTGGGGCGCGCGAGCTCCGCCAGACGATCGCCGGCCTCAAGGCGGCGGGGAAGACGGTGCTCCTCACGACCCACTACATGTTCGAGGCCGATTCGCTCTGCGACCGGATCGCGGTCGTCGCGAAGGGCCAGATCGTCGCCGAGGGGACGCCCCGCGATCTCAAGGACCGTGTCTCCGAGGGCGTCGTCGTGGAGATCGAGGTGTACGGGATCGAGGACGGCAGGGTCGAGACGCTGCGCTCGATCGAAGGCGTCACGTCGGTGGCGGTCGAGGATCGCGACCAGGCACAGGTCGTCGTGGTCCAGGCCGGCTCCGGCCACGAGCCGACGCACGACGTCCTCGCGCGGCTCGACGGCGTGTCGCTCGGGCGCGTGACGACCCGCGAGCCGACGCTCGAGGACGCCTACGTCGCGCTCGTCACCGAGCAGCCCGTCGCGGTGGATGCCTGACGTCGCGCCCGACGCGCGCCCCGCTCTCGCACACACGCCGACCCGGCTCGCGCGCGTCTCGCGGTCGGGTTCGCACCGAGGCGCCAACGGATCAGGCACCTGCCCCGGAGAGGCGGTACGCGACCAGCTGCGGAACCGGATGCGCGATCCCACGATGGGGAGCGCCCGCCGGCACGAGGAGTGTGTCGCCGGCGACCGACGGACAACCGTTGATCCCGGCCTCCGTTCGATCGCTCCAGAGGATCTCACCCGTCCGTGCCGACAGCGCGTAGATCCACCCGTCGTAGGTCGGCGTGAAGACCACGTCGGAGGCCACCGTCGCGCACGCGAACGGCGCTGACGGCAGCTTCCGCGTCCACAGCGGTCGCCCCGTGGAGGCATCGAGGGCGGCGACGACGCCGGTGCCCTCCTCGGGCGGCCGCTGCAACACCGAGAACGTCTTCACGGCACTCTCCTGCATGCACAACTCGACGACCGGGACGAACACCCGGTCATCCGCCAATGCCATCGGGGTGAGGGCTCCCCCGAACAGGCCGGGGCACACCTCGATCGCCCGCCTCGGCAGAGGGCCGAGGTCGTTGCGGTGTGTGCCCACGGCCTTCGCCCAGATCCGCTCGTGCGTGTCCCGATCCCAGGCGAAGATGCGGCCCCCCTTGCCCCCTCCGATCACGAGGTCGCGCCCTCCGACGGTGGTGAGCATCGGCGAGAGCTGGAGATCGAAATCCCTGACGTCATGCGCTAGCACCTGGTCGTACCATTGGAGATGCCCCGTGGCACCGTCCAAGACGACGAGCGAGTCGGTGTAGAGCGTCTGGCCCCGGTACCAGCCGCCGTTCGGGAATCGCAACGACCCGCCCCACGGGCCGGGGTTCGCGATGCCCGCGTAGACACGGCCTTCTCGATCGACGCTCAGCGCCTGCCACGCACCGCCGCCGCCTGCCTCCCGATGCTGCCAGGGGTCCCTGATCGTGTCGAACCTCCAGCGCTGCTTTCCCGTCGCAGCGTCGAGCGCGTAGATCGCGCCTCGACCTCCGGGAGGGAAGCCGACAGTGCTGACGTAGACCCGGCCGCGATCGACGACAGGAGCGATGTTGACGAATTGCTCCGTCCTGCTCACGAGCCACGTGCTCCACAACTCGCGGCCGTCGGAGGCCGCAAGCGCGAAGACGGACGCGTCCGTGGCGCCGTAGAGCGTGTCGCCGACGAGTGAGAGTCCGTTGGGACCGTCGTTCGGTTCCCGCTCGAGCCGGGCCCACCGTTTGCGGCCTGTGGCGAGGTCGATCGCGTAGACGCTCGATGTGGTGTCTTGCACGTATGCGATGCCGTCCCGCATGAGCGCGGTCGACGTGAGGAGCCCAAACACCCCGCCCTTCCCGCCGACGCGGTAGCGCCAGGCGACGCGAAGCCGCCGCACGGACTGTGCCGTGATGGTCGACTCCGCGGCCGAGCGGGTGCTCGACAGGTCGCCGTTCGGCCAGACCCACGACGTCGACTCGCCGGTCGTGTCCGACCGCCAGTGCACCACGAAGAGAGCCGCAACGAGAGCCACTCCCGCGAGGAGGAGGACCGCCGTACGCCGGGATCGTTGGCTCAAGGGCGTGAGCTAGAGGCGTGTGGGGGGCGAGACGCTTGCGCCTTGCCCCCCACGACGAATACCTCGCCTAGTGTGTCGACGCGTAAACGAACGCAGCGACGTTGTTCAAGTCCGTCTGGCTCATGTTGGAGAACGCCGGCATGGAGATACCACCGGTCGTGGAGCCGTTCTGGACGAACTGGCGCACCGTGGCCTGGCCCGGCTTCCTCACGTCGAGGTTCGGGCCGATGGTCCCGGTTGCACCGGCGGCCGCCAGCGTGTGGCACGAAGCACAGCCGCTCGCGGCGAAGACGGCCTTGCCGGCAACCGGGTCACCCTGGAGCGGTTCGGGGGTACCGGGCGTCGGCGTCGGGGTGGGCGTCGGCGTCGGGGTGGGCGTCGGCGTCGGGGTGGGCGTCGGCGCAGGCGCCGCGACGCCAACACCGAATTTGCCCTTCATCCCTCCCTGCGCATGACCGGGGAGCGTGCAGAGGAAGGAGATCGCCCCCTTCTTCGGGAACGTGACCTTGAGCGTCGTCCTCTCTCCCGGCGCCAGCGTCTTCGTCTTCTTGCCGGCGATCTTGAAGTCGTGCGGGATCTTCCCCTTGTTGACGACCGTGAAGATGACGGTCGACCCGGCCGGAACCGTCTTCTTCGAAAGCACGAACTTGAATTCGGAGGCGGTAACGGTGACCTTCTTCGGTGCCACCGCAGCTGTGCTGGCTCCTCCACCGGACACCAGGACCCCTGCTGCGAGTCCGCCTACCACGAAAGCTCCCAGCGTCAACAGGCTCAATCTACGACGCACCGGCGTTCTCCTCGTCTGGAAGTGTTCCGCCACGCTACCACGTAGCCAGAAGGTAACGCGGTGGGCCGCTGTCGATGCGCCCCACCGCTGTTGCCTTCCATCCTTCGTCGTGCTACGGAAGCACGAACGTGTAGACGTAGTCGCCGCGAACGCGGCGCGGGTCGAGCAGTCCGAATGGGCGAGTGACGTCGTTGTGGCCCGAGCCACCGACCTCGACCGTCACGTACTGCTTGCCGTCCACCGAGTAGGTGATCGGAGCCGCGGAGGCCGGATACGGCATCGGGGGCGACTTCCAGAGGGACTTGCCCGTCTTCGTGTCCTTCGCCTCCAGGTAGCCGTCGCCCGCCGACCCGTCGCCGGTGCCGAAGTGGCCGACGAAGGTGACGCCGCCAGCGGTGTTCGCCGTGCCGGAGTAGCAGATCTCACGCCAGTGCTCGTGCACCTTCAGCCGGCCCGTCGTGACGTCGAGCGCGGAGTAGTTGCCCGAGTTGCTGATCGGCGTGGAACCGTCGCCGACGCTGAGCCGGTTGGCCCCGAGACCGCCGAACTGGCTCGCGACCTGCGCGGCAGCCGGGATCTGCTCGAACGACGTCGCACGGCCGGTGACGCCACAGGTGATCATCGTGTGGTTCTCCGGGCTGTACGAGCTCGCCGGCCAGTCCATCATCTCGAACGGAGTGACGACGTACTGCGTCGTGTCGTACGGGTCGTACGCGCAACCCATCTTGTACGGCTTGCCGTCAGGTGCGGTTGCCGTCGCATAGGGGACGCCCAGGTTCGTGACGGCGTCGGGGGTGGTGCACGGGATCCCGGCGTTCACGGCCGGGAGCTTCTTGGCGTCCTTACGCCCATAGCCGCCCGGGTTGAAGAGGACGTTGTCCGTCCGCGGGACGGGCTGCGTCGGCCAGGTGTTGACGCCGTCGGCCTTGGACTGCGGAACCTTGACCTCGTCGACGGGGATCAGCGGCTTGCCGGTCGCACGGTCGAGCACGAACGTCATGCCGACCTTGTTGACATACGCGACGGCATCCTTCTGCACCGTCTTGCCGTTGACCTTGAACTTGCCGGAGAACAGGACGCCGTTGTTCGGCAGGTCCGAGTCCCACAGGTCGTGATGGACCTGCTGGAAGTGCCACTTGAGCTGACCCGTGTAGAGGTCGAGCGCGACGATCGAGTCGCTGTACAGGTTCTGGCCGGGGCCGCGCGAGTTCCACGGCTCCGGGTTGCCGGTGCCGATGTAGAGCATGTTGCGCTTCGTATCGATGATCGGGGACTCCCAGAACGAGCCGCCGCCGTACAGGCTGCTGCCGTTACCGCCCTTGCCGTCGTTCGTCCAGGTCTTGTAACCCGGCTGACCGGGGGACGGGATCGCGCTCCAGGTCCAGATCTTGCCGCCGTTGGCAGCTCTGAAGGCGGAGATCGTGGCACTTGCGCCGCCGCCGTCACCCGAGCCGTCGCCCACGATGACCATGCCGTTGACGTAGATCGGAGCGGTGGAGATCTTCGCGTTCACCTTGTACGAGCCGACGAACGCTTCCCACATCTGCTTGCCGGTCACCTGGTCGAGCGCGACGAGGCGGCCGTCGGGAAGGCCGTTAAAGACCTTGCCCTCGCCGACCGCGACACCGGCCCTGCGGCCGCCGTTGCCGGGCGTGAACTGCGTACCGCTGTTCAGGAACTCGCCGGCGTACGACGGCGTGTACTTCCAGATCGTGGCGCCCGTCTTCGCGTCGATCGCCCAGACCGCCCCGAGCGGGGCGTTCGTGGTGTAGAGCACACCGTCGATCGCGACCGGGTTCGACTCCATCGAGCCGCAGTTCGTCGGGTTGTTCGTCGCCCCTCGGGGCGCGCCCGGGATCACCGGATCACCGGCGATGATGCCGGCGGTGCAGCTGCCGAGGCTGATGTGCCAGAGCTCCTTGAGCTGACCGACGTTCGCCGTTGTGATCTGCTTCAGCGACGAGTAGCGCTGACCCGTCAGAGCGCCGTAGTACGAGTGCCAGTTGTTGCCGGCCGGTGCCGAGAGCGTCTTGGCCGGCCAGACGGGTGACGGCGTTATCGCCCGCGTCAGCTGGCCCGACGAAGAGGCAGTCGATGCCACGACGCCTGTGGCGACCGATGCCACCAACGTCAGTGCCACTACCAGGGTCGTTCCTGGCCGAACTCGGGACCAGTGCATCTCGTCTTGCCTCCTCGTTGGCAACCTACGACGGTTGGGCCTGCGGGAAACGATTCCCCCGGCAGCGTCGCCGGGTCGGCAGGGACTATGCCACTTCGATGAAGACTGCGCAAAGAATTTGTGAAGCCATCATGGTGAAGCACGCGCCAAGCAGAGCTCTGTCGCCGACTCGGGTCGTCACCGAACCGCTGAGGCCGGGCATTCCCACCGAACCCGTTGGCCGGCCCGGCCGCGATCGTTCCCGCTCCCTTTACGCAGGCGGCCAGGAGCATGGCTGACACCGTCATCGCGACGGCCACTGGCGGCGGGCCTACCTATTCGGGAGGAGTCTGATGCTCCCGTTCTTGAGCACCTGGCACCTTGCACCTGGCTTCGCGAAGACGTCGCCTCCGTGGGCAATCAGGATCTGCCGGCTCTTCCTGGCCTGCTCCGGCCCGTACCGAGAGAGCAGGGTGGTGTCGACCGACGCTCGATTGACGGTCCGACCGTCCCGGTTCAGCCTGCCACCCGGAAGGACCGGTTGGGCGGTGCCGAGGTGGAACGTGCTCGTCCGCGGGTCATCCGTGAGATTCATGTTGACCCAGACGTACGGCGCGGCGGCGAGCCACGGGATCCAGAAGACGTAGACCTTGAACCTGCTCGGGTCCCGGGACACGAGGCGGATCCGGCACGCCGCCGGGACGCTCTGGACCCATTGGGTGATCGACACGAGCTGGAGCGAGATGTTCGAGTCCTGCAGAGCGTCGACGGTGCTCTGGGCGGCCTTGCGGTCGCCGGAGCTGAGCCCGCCCGAGTCCACGCCGTCACTCGCGCACCCCGCGAGCGCGAGCACGCCCGCCGCGGTGACGACCAGGAGTCGTGCCTGCCTGCCCAGCATGCGCGATGTCATGCGGCGCTCATCCTCCGTGCCTCACCCCGAGCTCGGGGGCGTGCTCGGCGGCGTGGTCGCAGGCTCGAGGTAGGCGGGGATGCGATCGAAGGCGAGCGTCACCGCGCGCACCCTGAGCTCGCCTGCGCCTCCGCCGTAGTCCTCGTCGGTGATGAACGAGATCGTCACGGCGCCGCCGTCCCCCTGGCAGGTGCAGCTCGGGGGCTTGAGATCGACCTTCTCGCAGAGGACGTCCGGGTACAGCACGAGCGCCGGAAACTGGTTGCCACCGAAGCCCGTGAGGCCCGTGAGGGTGCAGTTGCCCTTGGAGCTGCCGAGCAGCTTGACGATGTGCACCCCGGTCGGCGGGTACCACTGGAACGAGTTGATGGCACCGAGGTTCGAGCTGTTCGAGATCGTGATCCGATAGCGGCGCGTGCCGGGCATGGCGGCCAGCGTCGTGGCGAGGTCGTTCCGGTGCACCATCGGGTCGATGTCCACGGGGATCCCGCCGCCGATGACCGGGAGCTTGGGTCTCGTGACGGAGATCGGCGCCCACGGCCCTGTCGTCGGCGCACGTGCCGCGCTCTCGCGCCCGACGACGAGCACGGCGATCACCCCGCCGACCGCCACTACGCACGCCACCAGGGCACTTGCGAGCATGGCGCGCCCGCGCGGTCGTCTCATCGCAGCCGATCATAACAAGGCCGACCGGGACCCAAGGCCCGCGGATCCGGCTCTCCGCAGCCCCGATGGGGGAGACCTGCATGCCGCTGTTACAGTCGGTGGCGATGCGCGACGGCATGAAGACCTCGACCGGTCGCGTGCTGACCGTGCTCGTCGCCGTGGTCGGGCTGGCACTGGCGGTCGTCTCCGCCGCTCCGGGACAACCGCAACGGTCGGCCGCGCAGCCGCCGTGGATCGTGTTCACCGCCCGGGCGCCCGGGCACGGGGTCGAGCAAATCTTCCGCATCAGGCAGTCCGGCACCGGTCTCAAGCAGCTGACGCGCAGCGAGTATGGCTCGTCGGCGCCCGCGTTCTCGCCCGACGGTCAGCGGATCGCCTTCGCGCAGCTCGGAGGCGGGATCTTCAGCATGAACCTCGACGGGACGGGCGTTCGCCGCCTGACGGACGACGGCCGCGATCGCTTCCCCACCTGGTCGCCGGACGGCAAGCGGATCGCATTCGTGCGGGCCCTCGCGAGCGGCTGGCGCGTCTTCATCATGTCGGCCTCCGGCACGGGCGAGCGGCTGCTCCGCTTCTCGCCTCCCGCCGGCCGCCCGTCCTGGACGGCCGGCGGTCTCGTGGTTGCGACCGAGGGCGACCTCGCGAGGATCGATCCGCGGACGGGGCGCGTCCAGCAGCTCTACGGCGCGCTCATCGACGCGGCCGTGGGCGTGGACGCGACCGCCGTCTCCCCTGATCTCTCCACCGTGACGTTCGTGGGTGCCCGTCAACCGGATCGCGGCGACAAGGAGTGCGGCGACAACCTCGCGTGCCCGCGGTTCGGGCTCTACCTCCAGGATCTTCGAAAGCACACGGAGCCGCGCATGCTGGTCAAGGATGCCGGGCCGGCCTCGTTCTCACCCGACGGGAAGAGCGTCGCGTTCGCGACCGGGCGCCATCAGATCGTTCTCCGGGGTCTCGCGAAGGGCAGTTCGAGGTCGGTGAAGACGGGGAAGCTCACCCCGACGCTGAGCAGTCCGCCGGTGTGGCAGCCACGCTGAGCGCGAGCCGTCCTCAAGTGACGCGGAAGACGCTCTGGACCTTGGCCTTGCCGGCGTCACCGACCGAGACCGGTAGCAGTCCGCGGTAGGTGAGGTACAGCAGAACCCGCCTCCGCTCGTTCTTTCCGAGCTTGACGGCGAAACCGGTACCCCTTCGATGAGTCAGTGAGGCATCTCCGACGGCGAGTACGCGCGAGGTCTTCGCTTGATTGGACAGAAGGAAGATCGCGGTCGAGCCGCGCGCCGCGTGCGTCGGGCTCACCGTGATGCCCTTGTCCGTGACGACGACCCGGACCGTCATGTAGCCCCCCGGGCTGTGTGGTCTGCGGACGAGCAGATCCGCTTGACACCAGGCCCAAGAACGCCAGAGAGGCGGCTAGCAGGAGCGGCAACGACCTCAAGCGCCGCCAGGCTAGCAGAGCGCCTTGGAGGCAATATCGCACCGGCACGCAGCTCGCGTTGTCTAGAGGAGCCGGAAGCGGACGATCTGAGTGTTCTTGGTGCCCGAAGACCTCGACGTCAGCTGCCCGTGGGCGCCCGCGTACCGGCCTGTACCGCCGATCACCGGAAGGACGATGTTGCTGCTGTCCAGTTTTGCCGGGCCGAGCGCGATCATCGTTCCGCCGTTGAGGGTGAAGATGGCCTCGCAGATCGCTTCCTGGGCGAAGTTGAACGTGCAGGAGTAGATGGCGTTGCCGACGTGTCGCTTCAGGCCGGGGTCGGAATACAGCTTGAAGCTGAAGAGCGCGGTGTCTCCAGCGCGGGCTCCCTTCTTCGCAGAGTTTGCGTTCGGAGGTGTCGGAGGCGAGTCCGGGTTGAACGGGTTCGTGATGTCCCCGCGCGCCCGGTCGTCGTTGTGGTTGATGAACTGCGCTCGCGTCGGCTTGGCGTAGACGACGAGCGAACGTCCCTGCGTCGAGGCCGGCGCGAGCGGAACCGCCATCGTCGCAGCAAGAGCGAGCGCCACCAGTGCCGCCGGGAATCTCCTGCTCATTTCGGCAGCCCGGTCACTTTGAAGTCGAACCGCTGTGCGTTCCCGGCAGCCGGGACGGAGTCCAGTTGCCCCAGCGCGCCGAAGTACGCCCGCGTGCCACCGGTGACCCCGAGTGTGAAGTGGCTCGCGCCGAACGGCACTTGCCCGGATGCGAGCACGAGGCCCCTGGCGAGGTCGAAGTACGACTCGCAGGTCGCGCGCTTTGCGAACCCGTAGTAACAGGTGAACATCGCCGTCCCGATCGGCTTGGTGCGATTTGCATCGGCGAAGAGCTTGAAGGCGTAGAGGATGTCGTCACCGGGGAACGGGCCATTCCCCTTCTCCTTCCCGTTGGCGCCGATGATCACCGCCTCTGCCTTGAGGTTGAAGGGGTTGGTGCT
Organism: uncultured Actinomycetes bacterium; assembly: GCA_963786055.1. Classification (GTDB taxonomy): domain Bacteria; phylum Actinomycetota; class Thermoleophilia; order Gaiellales; family Gaiellaceae; genus Gaiella. The sequence goes on from CAWAXS010000034.1 coordinate 30,890, forward strand.
CATCCCGCGGAGCCGGTCGTCAGCGTGGTTCATGAACTGCACCGTCGCCGGAACGGCGTAGACCGTGAGCTTCTGCGATGCGCGCGAGGCCCCCGACGCAGCTGCCACCGGGAGCGCCGTCGCGAGAAGCACGACGGCCGCGAACAGAAACCCTATGCGCATCGTGCGACTCATCCGATCAACCTGAAGTCGATCCTCTGAGCGTTGCGCGGGGCGGCGGCGGCGTTGGCCTCGCCTCGGACACCGAGATACTTCGTCGTGCCGCCGGTTACGACGATCGTGAACCCCGAGCGCTTGAAGTCGACAGGCCCGGAGGCCACGAGCGTGCCCCCGGCCGTGAACTTGTAATACGCCCGACAGAGGGCGTGCCGGTCATAGTTGAAGTAGCACGTGTACACGCCCGAACCCGCAGGTCGCTTCAGGGTCGGGTTGCTGTACAGCTTCACGGCATAGACGGCGACGTCACCAGCGAAAGGGCCGCTCTTGCTTCCGGAGCTCCTTGGCCACAGCTTGTTGGCCGCGCCGTCGAGAGGATTGTTGAGCTTCCCACGCGCCCGATCGTCAGCGGTGTTGATGTACTGCAGCCCGGTGGCGACGCTGTAAACGGTCACCACCCGGTTACCGGTCGCGCCGGCACCGGCGACCACCGACGCACAGACCAGCCCGAAGACGGCGACGAGGAAGGCCGCCCTGCGAACACGGTTGCGATCCCCGCGCGAGCACGGTTCGGCCCCGTCGGGACGGGCAGCGACGACTGAACCGCCGCTCCAGCCGGACGGAACCATACGCTCACCCGGGCTTGCCTCCGCACCTCTGAGGGACATACGCCCGAGAGTAGCGCGAGCAGGCCAAAACCCATATGACGGCGTGCGTGTACGGCGCCCTCGGATACCTCTTCATCCGGAACGCCGAGCGGATGAGCCTTCCGCACGCGACGCTCGACCGCGCGTAGGCGGCGCGGCGTGCCTCGGCTCGTCACCGTTTACACAGGGCTTACGTTCGCGCGGTCGTTCGCTAACGAGGCCCTGTGAGGATCTGCGCGTGAAGGCCCTCCTCGTGGTCGTGGCGGCGTGCGCGGCGCTCGGCGTTGCGCCCGCCGCGACCGCGGCCGACCGTCTCGTCGAGCGCGGGATCGTTCAGTCGGCAGACCGGGCCGGCCTCGTGCTGCGGGCGCTCGACGGGACCGAGGTCACGGTCGCCGTTGCCCCCCGCACCCGGTTCCGGCTGAACGGCCGCCCCGCGTCCCTGGCCGACATCCGAAGCGGCTTCGTCGCCGAGGCGGTGACCCTCGTCCCCGGCGGCCCTGCCGCGGTCGTGCGCGCGTTCGGCCGCGTCGCGGGAAGCGCCGAAGTCGGCCGGCTCGTCGCGATCCGGCCGCGCGCGCTCGTGGTGCGGCATGACGCGGGAGGAACCGTCCGGATCCCGGTCACCGCGAGGACGAAGGCGTGGCGTGCGGGTAGCCGCATCCGGTTGCGCGCGCTCCGCCCAGGAATGCAAGTGCAGATCGTCCTCGCCGCGAACGGCTCGGCACGCGTCGTGCTCGTGCAGGGGGCCGCCTGACGTGATCCGGGGTGGCACGATCCTCGTGGTCGAGGACGAGGAGGACATCGCCTCCGTAATCCGGGCATACCTCGAGCGGGATGGCTTCCGCGTCGTGTGGGCGGCTCGCGGGACGGAGGGCCTCCAGGCGCTCGAGCAGAACGACGTCCGGCTCGCGATCCTCGACCTGCAGCTGCCCGACACGGACGGGCTCGACCTGTGCCGCGCGATCCGGTCGTCCTCGCGGCTTCCGGTGGTCATGCTCACGGCGCGCGACGAGGAGATCGACCGCGTGACCGGGCTCGAGCTCGGAGCGGACGACTACGTCACGAAGCCGTTCTCCCCCCGGGAGCTCGTCGCACGCGTCCACGCGGTGCTACGGCGCGCCGAGCCGGAGACCGAGGAGGACGTGCTCGCCGCGGGCGACGTCGTCCTCGACCGCCGCTCGCGCTCGGCCACCGTCGCGGGTGCCGACGTCGAGCTCACCGCGCGCGAGTTCGACCTGCTGTGGCACCTCGCCGAGCGCCCCGGCGTGGTCGTCAGCCGCGAGCGGATCCTCGAGCGCGTCTGGGGGCTCTCGTTCCCGGGAGGCACGAGGACCGTCGACGTCCACGTGGGCCAGCTCCGCCGCAAGCTCGACCGGCCGGCGTTGATCCGCACCGTGCGCGGCTCCGGTTACAAGCTGGTGCCGCAGTGAGCCTGCGGTCGCGACTCTTTCTCGGCATCGCCGGCACGGTGCTCGTCTCCCTTCTCGTCACCGTCGTCGCCGGAGCCCTTCTCACGCGACGGTCGCTGGAGGAGGCGGGTGTTCACGCGCTCGAGCGCCAGGTCGAGCTGATCGCGGCGCAGAGACGCGCCGATCCCGGCCGGCGGACGCAGGACGAGCTCGGGCAGTTCCTCGCCACGGACGAGCAGCGACTCGCGATCCTGACTCCCTCGCAGGCGGCGCTCCTGCTCCCCGACGCAGGCGCCGAGCGCATCCGATCGGGCGCCGCCGCGAGCGGCACCCTCGAGGTGCGCGGCACGCGCTTCCTCTATGCGGCACGCCGGAACGGCAACGAGGCGATCGTCCTCCTCCGCCCCGCCTCGCGCCAGGCTGCCGACTGGACACCGTTCGCGCTCGGGCTCGGGCTCGCCGGCCTCGTCGGTGCAGCACTTGCGGCCCTCGTCGCGCTGCTCCTCTCCCGTGCGGTCGCGCGTCCGATCGCCCGCGTCTCCGAGGCGAGCCGGGCGCTGGCGAACGGCGAGCGGCCCGAGCGGCTTCCGGTCACCGGGCCTCGGGAGGTCGCCACGCTTGCGGCGTCCTTCAACCATCTCTCGGACGAGCTCGAGCGCACGCAGGAGGCGGAGCGGTCGTTCCTGCTGTCGGTCAGCCACGAGCTCAAGACGCCGCTCACGGCGATCCGCGGCCACGCCGAGGCCCTCGAGGACGGCGTCCTCGAGCCGGCCGGCGTCGGCGCGGTGATCGGGCGCGAGGCGCGCCGGCTCGAGCGGCTCGTCGGCGACCTCCTCGACCTCGCCCGCCTGCGGCGACGCGCGTTCGCCGTCAGGAGCCAGCCGCTCGACCTCGGCGACGTGGCGGTCGCCGCGTTCGAGCGCCATCAGGCGACGGCCGCCTCGTTCGCCGTCGGGCTCCAGGTGATGGCGGAGCCGGGCGCCGTCGCGGTCGGCGACCCGGATCGCGCCCTCCAGGCGCTCTCGAACCTCGTGGAGAACGCTCTGCGGTCCACGCCCCGCGGCGGCGTGGTGCGCATCCTCGCCGGCCCGGGGCGGCTCGACGTGGTGGACGACGGGCCCGGGATCGCCGCGGGCGACATACCGCACGCGTTCGAGCGGTTCTACCTCTACGACCGGCTCGGGAGCGAGCGGCGGGTGGGCACCGGGCTCGGCCTCGCGATCGTGCACGAGCTGGCGACCGCCATGGGTGGGTCTGCGTCGGTGCAGAGCGAGCCGGGCGTCGGCTCGACCTTCTCGATCACGCTTCCGGGGCCCGGCGACACGGGGGTCGCCCGGGCGGCACGGGACACGTCCGTCGACCGGACGACCACAGGCCTCTAGGCCGCCACGGCCTTCGGCGTAGCCGGCGGAGCAGCCCGTGACGCGGGCGGAGAGAATGGGAAGGTGGACTTCGTCGTGGCAGAGGACGCGGAGGGGGCAGCCCTCGAGGCGGCGCGTCGGCTGGCGGAGGTGGCGCGACGAGGCGGCGCCGTCGCGCTGGCGGGCGGCTCGACACCTCGCCGCGCGTACGAGCTCGCCGCGTCGCTCGAGCCGGACTGGAGCCGGGCGGAGGTCTGGCTCGGCGACGAGCGGTGCGTGCCGCCGGACGACGCCCGCTCCAACCTGAGGCTCGTACGGGAATCGCTTCTCGACCGCCTCGAGCGCCTGCCCGTCGTCCACCCCGTCCCGACAGAGCTCGCACCGCAGGACGCCGCGGCCGCCTACGCGGAAGGGCTGCGTGGGACGACGCTCGAGCTGGTGCTGCTCGGGCTCGGCACGGACGGCCACACGGCCTCGCTGTTCCCCCGTGCCCCGTCGCTCGACGAGCGGCACGCGCTCGCGGTGGCCGCACCGGCCGCGCTCGAACCCTGGGTCGAGCGGGTGACCCTGACGATCCCCGCACTCTCCGCGGCGCGCGAGGTCGTCTTCCTCGCGGTCGGGCCGGACAAGGCCGAGGCAGCGCGGCGCGCGTTCGCCGAGCCTGCGTCCCCCGAGACGCCGGCCTCCCTCGTCCGCGCGACCTCGGGCCGGACGACGGCGATCCTCGACCGCGCCGCCGCGGGGCATTGCCACGCGGCGGGCAGGTACACCAGGGCTCTGGCTGAAGCCAGAGCCCTGGACCTGGACCCACGGCTCCGGCTGAAGCCGGAGCCCGACATCAGAAACCCAAGGGCTCTGGCTCCAGCCAGAGCCCTGCAGTTCGGTCGGCACGGCCACGGGCGATCTGGAGAAGCCCGCGCGCATCTATTCTGCGCTGCTCGAGGAGGAGCGCGGTCGCGCCGTCGACGACCTCGCGGTATCTCCCGATCGCCTCCGCAGGGCTCCTGCCGAGCAGCCCCATCAGCCGTCGCTCCGGAGACCGGTGAGGATCCGGTGGTAGCTGGACCAGGGCCATTCGCCCGGATGGGCTCACAACCGGGGCGACGGGGTTGAGCACGGCGTAGAGACATGCCGCCAGGAAGTGGCCGTCACCGTGGACGCGGCGCGACCAGTACGGACCGTGGAAGAGATGGCCCTCACGGTCGTGGCGCTTGTTGAAGACGTAGGCGTATCCGCCGAGCACGCGCTGCATCCCCCGGCCGAGGTTCGGCACGGACGTCTCGAGGATCGCATGGTGGTGCGTGTCCATCAGGCCGCTCGTGTGAACGACCCAACCGCATGCGTCGGCGATCCCCTCGAGCCTTCTCCACAGCTCGCCTCGATCGCGGTCGTCGACGACGATCGGGAGACGTCCATTCCCCTGCGCAACGACGTGGTGGACCGCTCCGGCGTCCTCGTCCGCGGTGTGGCGCATCCGCCAAGCGTTGCTGTTGTCAGAACAGTTGACAAGCTGTGTCTTGCGGACGTCAACAAATGGCGGTGGCCGGAAGAGCAGGGCTCTGGCTCAAGCCAGAGCCATGGCAACGACGTGAGGCTTCACGGCTTGACAGGGCTCTGGCTCGAGCCAGAGCCCAGGGGTTCGGCGCGCCGCACTCCCCCGGGCGGGGCGGCAGGCTACGGTGGGCGCCGTGAGCGCGCGGCTCTTCTGGATCGGCTGGCTCTTCCACCTGAAGGGGCTCACGAACTCGCTGTTCTTCGTGCTCGTCTCCGTGCTCCAGCCGATCATCTTCGCCTCGATCGCGTTCTTCATGTTCGAGTCGGGCAACCAGTCGGGAACGCTGCTCTACGTCGCGCTCGGGGCGGGCCTGATGGGCATCTGGTCGGCCACGCTGTTCGGCTCAGGAGGTGCGATCCAGTGGCAGCGGTGGCAGGGGACGCTCGAGCTGATGGTCGGTGCGCCGCCGCCGTTCGTCGCGGTTCTCCTGCCGCTCACGGTGGCGACGTCCACCCTCGGCCTCTACTCGGTCGTGGCGACGCTCGCCTGGGGGCGGCTCTTCTTCGGCGTGCCGCTCGACTTCGCGCACCCCGTCCAGCTCGCCGTTGCGCTGCCGGCCACGATCCTGAGCCTCGGGATGCTCGGCCTCCTGCTCGCGTCGACGTTCGTCCTGTACCGGCACGCAAACGCCTTCTCGAACCTGCTCGAGTACCCCGTCTGGCTCGCGACCGGGCTACTCGTGCCGCTCACGCTGCTTCCCGGCTGGGTCGCGCCGATCTCATGGGTGCTCTCCCCGACGTGGGGCATGCGCGCGATCCGCGACGCGGCGTTCGGCGGCAACGCGTGGCCCGAGATCGCGCTCTGCGTCGGGCTCGGCCTCGTCTATCTCGCCCTCGGCGCCCTGGCGCTCCGGAACTTCGAGCGGCTCGCCCGGAGCCGCGCGACCCTGTCGCTGACGTGAGCACGGCGCTGCGCGTGTTCTTCGTGGGCGGAGGGATCTCGTACCGCGCCCTCTTCAACTGGATCAGCCCCGGCATGTACGTGGCGACCATGCTCGGGAGCCCGTTGTTCCAGATCCTCTTCTTCACGTACCTCGGCCGCTACGCGGGCTCGCAGGACGACGCGTTCTTCATCGTCGGGAACGCGATCCAGATCGCCGCGATGTCCGGGATCTACGGGATGACGATGGGGATCGCCAACGAACGGCAGTTCGGGACGCTGCAGCCGCTCCTCGCGACCCCCGCGAACAGGCTGGCGATCTTCTCGGGCCGCGCCCTGCCGTTCGTCGTCAACGGGCTCGTCGTCTCGGCGTTCGGGTTCGTGGCGTCGTGGGTCCTGCTCGACTTCCGCCCCGCCGACGGGAGCGTGCCCGCGCTGGGCGTCGCCGTCCTCGTCACCACGTGCTCGTGCGTCGCGCTGGGGATGCTGATCGGCTCGATCGGCCTGCGCGCGCGGGACGTGTTCTTCGGCGCGAACCTCGTCTATTTCCTGATGCTGCTCGTCTGCGGCGTCAACGTGGCCGTCGACGAGCTCCCCGGCTGGCTCGCCGCGATCGGCCGGTGCCTCCCCCTCACCCACGGGATCGCGGCCGCTCGCGAGATCGCCGCCGGCACCTCACTGGGCGACGTGTCGGGGCTGCTCCGGACGGAGGCGCTCATCGGGCTCGGATACGCGACGGCGGCCTACGTGCTGTTCCGGGTGTTCGAGGCCGAGGGCCGCCGGCGCGCGTCGCTCGAGACCTACTAGGACTGCCCGGACGAACCCGAGGTCCGCGCCACACGGGGCGAGAGCGACTTCGGCCACGCCTCGAGATCGACGCGGCCTCCGGGCGTCGCCTGGCTCGTCTGGTACGCCTGGAAGTCGCTCTCCCAGAACCGCAGCGACTTCCCCCGCACGGACCCCGGGAGGACGAGCACGAAGCGGCCGCTCGCGTCGGGCCACGTCGCGGAGAGCGGCTTGACGACGCCCGAACCGGTCGAGACGCCCACGATCAGGCCGCGATAGGTCGCGCCCGGCCTCGGGGTCGACGTGGGCACCGCCATCACCGTGCCGCCGGCGGGGAGCTTGAGGTCGAGCGTCGCGCTGCGGCGCCGCTTGAACGTGGGGTTCGCCGTGCCCGTCGTGTAGCTCGTCCGACCGAAGGCGACCTGCACGCTGAACTCCACCGGGTCGCTGTTGGTCAGGTCCGACGCGGGGAAGAACGACGTGTAGTGGCCGGACGCGTTGGTCGGCTCCGAGAACGTCCAGTAGTCGCGGTCGTTCGTCCGCGTCACGACGTACGCCCCGGCGACCGGCTTGCCCGAGGCGTCCGTGATCGTCCCGTCGAGCCGGTACGAGAGCAGCACCACCGGAGGAGCGGGCGCACCGTCCGCGCGGAGCACCCTGCCGGTGACGCGGACGGTCCCGTCCGACGTGCTCGTCGCCCGCGCCCCGACGATCCGGTAGCCGACGTTGACCCCGCCCGACGCCGCGCGTAGCGTCGCCTGCTCGCCGCTCGACAGCCGCCGTCCTCGGACCGTCGCCCTGCTCGCGTCGGCGACGCCGACGACGTGGCGGCGGGCGAGGGTCGAGTCGACCGCCGCGACGAACGTGCCGTCCGCGGCCGTCGCCCGGGGCAGGACGTAGCGATCGACTGCGATGCGTGCCCCGGCGACCGGCGCCCCGCGGAGCGTCAGCCGTCCGGTCACGTCGCGCAGGTTCGAGGAGTTCGGGTTCCACGGCGTGAGCGCGATCGCTCCACCCGTGACCGCGATCCGTGCTGCGCCCGTCGCCGTGCGTGTGCGGGCCGCGCGGCCGTCGACCGCCGCGAGCGACCGGTCGCGCTCGCCCGCCTGACCGACCGCCGTCAGCCCTGGCGGCTTCGGCGACTGGGCCTGGGCACCGCCGAGGGCGAACACCTGGAGCTGTGAGGCGAGGCCGCCGCTCGACGACGTCGGGGTGCCGCCGACGGTGATCGCCACGTACTCCTTGCCGCCGGCGGAGAAGATCGTCGGCCCCGCGGCGATCTGGCGGCCCGTCTGAAACGTCTTCAGGACCTTCCCCGTCTTCAGCTCGAAGACCCGCAGGACGCCGTCGCCGCCGCCCGCGAAGCCGAGCCCGCTTGCAGTGACGGACACCCCGCCGCGCTCCGGCTCGGGCGTGTCGAACTTCCACACGCGCCTGCCGGTCGCGACGTCGATGGCACTGATCGAGCCGTGGTCCTTCCAGCTCGGCAGATACTCGCCGAAGTTCCCGTTCTGGAGCCCGAGGTAGATGTCGCCGAGCAGGAACTTCCGCTTCTTCTGGGTCGGCGTCAGCTTGTCCTGGATGAGCACGCCGGCCGTCTCGGCCGCGGCGTTGAACACGTAGTTCGTGCCCGGGTCGTAGGCCGCCGGCGAGTAGTTGAGCCCGCCGATCGAGCCGGGGAACACGACGACCGGCTGCCCGGGGCGAAGCGGCGGATGCTCGACCCGGTCGAGCACCTTGACGCGCTCGTGGAACGGCTTCCCGGTTCGCGCGTCGAACGCGTACCAGAGGCCTTCCTTCGTCCCGACGGAGACGATGCGCTGCGTCTTGCCGCCGACGCGCGCGTTGTAGACGAGCGGCGGCTGCGCGACGTCGTACTCCCACTGGTCGCGCTCGATCAGCTGCTGCCACCACTTCAGCCTCCCGGTGCCGAGGTCGACGGCGATCAGCGACGCGGTCCTCGGGTTGTTGCCCGGCCGCAGCGCCGGGAAGTAGACGGGCGTGCCGGAGCCGGTGCCGAAGAAGACCGTGTTGGTGGTGGTGTCGATCGTCACGGGCGTCCAGACGGGGCCGCCGCCCACGATCCGCGACGCCCGGCGCCACGACTGCAGGTCCGGCGGGATCGTCCAGAACGGCGTCGGCCAGGCGGGCTTCAGGTCGGTCGTGTACGCCATCACGAACCCGCGGTTGCCGCGCTCCGAGCCGGCCGCGCCGAAGATCAGCTTCCCGTTCGCGCATATCGGGGCACTCGTCTCCGAATACCCGTAGGCGACCGACGCGTTCTGCACGTCCTGGCTGATGGCGAGCTCGCCGACGACCTCCCCGTCGCTCGGCCGCAGCGCGATCACCTTCATGTCGAGCTGGAGGATGAACAGCTTGCCGCCGCAGAAGGCGAGACCCCGGTTCGCCGCCACGCCGAAGTTCTTGAAGAGCGCGCTGTTGCGCGGCTTGTGCTGCCAGAGGATCTTGCCGGTCGCACCGTCGATCGCGAACACGTTCGCGTCGTTCGTCGTCACGTAGAGCGTGCCGCCGATCGCGAGCGGGTACGACTGCTGACCTCTGCGCGTGTCGGGGTCGATCCGCAGGAAGTCGAGCGTGTAGACGCGGCCCAGCTCGTCGACGTTCCGTGGCGTGATCTCGGTGAGCGGCGAGTAGCGCGTGTTGTCGGCCGTGCGACCGAACGCCGGCCAGTCTCCGTTCGCGATCGGGGGCGCGGTCGCCGACGTCGAGACGCCGACGGTTGCGCCGAGCGTGATTGCCGCGGTCATGCCGGCGAGAGCCACGCGTCGACTCCTGAGCAACCGCATCAGCCAGCCCTCCTCGCCCGAGCCTCGGGCCGGAAATGGTAGTGCCGCGCTCCCGTCGGCTGCAAGCGGCGCGCGGCGGTGCGGCGCGAGCGGAGGGCGACGATGCCGACGACGAGCAGCAGCGCGAGACCTGCGAGCCACGGCGCGAGCGACCGGGACGTTTGCGCCACTCCGACGGAGACTCGTGGCCCCTGCTCCGCGGCCGCCCGAACCGCCGCCGCGGTGCCGCCGACGTCGTCCTCGCCGAACGCGACGCCGCCCATGACCCGCGCCAGGCGCGCGACCTCCGCAGGAGCGGACGCCTCCGGGCGATACGACGCCACGGGCTCGCCCGCCGGGGTGAAGATCCGGTCGCCGCGGTCGCCCACCCGGAGCACGACGAGCCGACAACGCCGTTTCCCCGCCGGGTCCGGTTCGCCGAGCGTCGACCGTGTCTCGCCGTCGGTGACCAGCACGCAGGTGCGGTACCTGGCTCCGGGCCCGAAGAAGCCGTCGCGCGTGATCGTCCCCAACGGCACGAAGCTCGTGGCGACCGGGGTGATGCCGGCCAACAAGGGCGGCGGGGCGTCGACCTGCACGCTCTTCGCCAGCGTCTCCGAGAACACGTCGGCGTCGAGCGTCGGGAACAGGTACGGGAGGGCGCGGTCGGTGAGGCCGGAAAGGCCAGCGGGCACGTCGGGGGCAGCGAGCCGGAGCTGCTCGACAGCCGATCGGGCGCGCTCGAGTCGCGTCGGCTCACCCGGCCCCGCCGAGGCCAGCATCGAACGCGAGACGTCGACCAGGAAGACGATCTCGGACTCGGTTCGCGCCGAGCGCGACTCGGTGGCAGTCAGCACCGGCTGGGCGGCGGCGAGCCCGAGCGCGACGCATGCCGCCGCCGACACGGCTGCCACCGGTGCCACCGCTCGCGCCGAAGCCGGACGGAGGCCGATCACCGTCGCCGCCTGCGCCTGCCGCCGCACCACGAGGAGGAGCGCTGCCGGCGGGAGCAGCGCGGTGAGGCAGACGAGGAGCCCGCCGGGCGTGAGAAGGGAAAGGCCAGCGAGCAGCATCTCAGTAGCCCGTTCCGGGCGCGCCCGCCCCCGCGCCGGCGAGCGAGCCCCCGAGGGTGCCCGATCCGAATCCTGCGCCCTCACGGGTGCCGACGACGACGATCCTCCGGAACAGCAGCTCGAGGTTGTACTTCGGGTCGACGTTGTCGCCGTCGGCGCGGATCGCGGCGTCGAACGTCCCGGCCGCCCGTCGTTCCACCAGTCCGGGGTCGGCCACGTCATTCGCGGTCGCGGCGAGGATCCCGAGCAAGTTGCCCGCTCTGGATGCCTGTCGTGGGGAGCCGACGTCGATCGCCCTCGACAGGGCCGCCTCCGCCTCCGCCCGCCTCCGGGCGCGCTCCAGCCCGGTCTCGAAGCCCTTCGGAGGGCGCATCGCCACGGCGAACGCACGCTCACCGCGGCGAAGCGTCAGGTCGTCCTCCAGCGCGAGCACTCGGCCGGCGGGATCGCCGGGCAGCCATGTCGAGCCGACGCGTCCGCCACCGGCTGCGTCCTTCCACGCTCCGACGTCGTGCGCGGCCGCGAGCGAGGCGAGCCCGAGCACCACCGCGGCGATCGCAACGGCGATCCGGAGGGGGCTCACGCGGCGCTCCAGCGCAACGGCTCGGTCGTGAGCGCGAACGCGGTGAGCGCGAGCGCGGCGAGGACCGCTGCGACGACGAGCAGCGCATCGCTCCGGCCGGAGAGAGATGAAGCGCGCTCGCCCGGGAGCGCAGCCTGCGCGAAGGAGCCTCCCTCGGGCAGAAGGCTTCGGATGAACGCGATGTCCTCCGGCGCCGGGTCGAGACCCACGACATGCAGGCCGATCCCTTCCCGGCGGTACGCGGTCGCCAGCCGGCCGACGCGCTCGAGGTCACCCGAGTCGTCGTCGAGGTCGCTGACCAGCAGCACCGCCGGTCGGGCGAGCCGGTCGGCGCGGATGACGTCCAGCGCAAGCTCCAGGCCCGTCGAGATGCGCGTCCCGGCGCTGAACGTGTCAGTCCACGGGCTCCTGGGCGTCTCGGGCAACGCGCCCGGCGAGGATGCCCGAGGGCTCCGGAAGAATCGCTCGAAGGGTCGCAGCTCCCGCGACGGAGACCTGGGGGGAAGCGCCTGGTATGCGATGTCCGAGAACAGGATCAGGCCGTACGATCGGTTCGATCGCACGAGCCGGTCGAGCGTGGCGGCGATCCGGGCGTAGGTATCCGAGGAGATGCTGGCCGAGAGGTCGAGGACGACGATGCCGTTCGACGAGGCGGGAATCGGCGACTCGGTCCCGGGTCGCAGGCGGAGCGCCGCGAGAAGGGCGAGGAGCGCAGCGGCGACGAGGATCGTGGCCGCGGCCCAGCGCGCGAGGCGGACGCCCCGTGCGCTCCTCCGGAGGGCGGCCGCGTCGCCGAGGGGGATCGACACCTGCTCGCTCATTCGCGCCTTCCGGCCGCCTGCTCCACGCGATCGGCGAGCGCGGTCACGTCTTCGGGGCCCGGATCGCGCCGGGACCACGCGACCCGTGCGGCGTCGATCGCGACAGCGGTCTCGCCGACGAGCCGGCCGGCGTGGCTCGCCGCGCGGCGACGGTCGGGGCCGTCACGCGTGGTGGACTCCTTCAGCAGGCGAACGGCGCGGAGCAGCGGATCGACCCGGCCGAACGGCGTGCGCCGCTCGCGTCTCCGTAGAAGGGGCAGAGCAAGGACGATCACACCGACGACCAGGAGAACGCAGCCGGCCGCGACCAGCACAGCCTGGAGCGCGGCCGGGTCGACCCGCGGGGTCACGGCGGCAGGCCCGGGTGGCCGGCGAAAGGAAGGCTCGGTCGCTCGTACCGCGGCGAGGGGAACGCGTGGCCTGACGCGCAGCGAGACCTTCGCTCCCCGCAGCTCGACACCGCCGACGCTCACCCGAGCGGGCGGGATGTCGACCACTCGCTCTCCGGCCCGCGCGACGCACCGCGCCACGAGGCACGCGAGCCGCTCGGTCACCACGACGTGTGCGACGTCGCCCTCGACCGAGCGTGTCGTCTCGGGCGCTGCCACCCGGGTGAGCACGCCGACGTCGGTGGTGACGCTCGTGGATCCCGCCCGACCGCCGGGGACGGCGACGTCGACGGTGTAGGTCAGCGTGTCGCCGAACCGCGGTGCATCCGGTGCGACGGACACGCGAACGACCGGCGGCGCGCCCTGGGCGGCCGGAACGACCGCGAGCGCGAGGATCGCACCGAGCGGCGGCCAGGCGCCTCACGCGCTTCTCCGGCGCAGCCGCGCCCTGCGCTCCGACCAATGCCCGAAGCAGCGCGCGATCTCGCCCGGGTCGCTCGAGCCGAGCAGGACGGGATCGAACCCGAGATGACGGAAGCCGGCGACGAGGTCGTCCAGTCGGCGCTCGTTCGCCGCCGCGCGCGCACGCGCGTCTCTTCGGCGGATCCACACGTCGCGGACGTCGCCCGTCTCGACGTCACCGACGGGAAGGAGCACACCGCCGACGTCCGGGAACGACTGCTCCCACGTCGGGTCCTGGATCACGACCGGCGTCACGTCCCAGTGGAGGGTCCGCAGCCGGCGCCACATGCGCGGCACGACCGCCTCGACGAAGTCGGACAGGACGAAGACGAAGGTTCCGGCCGGGAAGGAGGGAGCGTGCTCGACGAGGAGGCGCAGGCAGCGGTCGAGAGATCGCGGTCCCGCCGTGAACTCCCGCTCGGCGCCCGCGCGCTCGACCTGCTCGAGGACCTTCCGCGGCGCGCGAGGCGCGACCCACCGGGGGCTCCCGGCGCGGTCGGCGACGAAGGCGAGGTCGCCGCGCTCGGCTGCGACGGAGAGGCCGATCAGGCGCACGGCCGCGTCGCTCGCGGCACCCTTGTCGAGCCACGGGAACGCGCTGTCGTAGAGCTCCATCCGCGGCCTGCGGTCGACGACGAGCACCGCACGGGGGGCGGTGTCGGCGAAGAACTCGCGCACCACGAACTCGTCGGTCCCGCGCGCCGCGGACAGCCGGGCGGACGCACGCCAGTCGATCCAGGTCCGCCGGTCGCCCGGACGATACGGGCGCGCACCGGCGACCTCGTCGCCGGCACCGCGACGGGGGCTCCGGTGCTCGCCGACCCCGGCGCCGACGAACCGCCGTTGCGGCACGAGGCGAAAGGTGGCGGCCCGTGCCCCGCTCACCGATCCGGCGGCCCCGCCCCCGCCTCCCATCCCGGCTCCGGCGGGGGCATCTGCTCGAGGCACGCCGCCAGGACGTCGCCGACGATCTCCCGCTCGTCTCGGTCGACGCTCAGGAGCGCGTCCGGCGAAAGGACGAGCCGGTGGCCCACGACGGGACGCAACAGCCGCTCCACGTCCTCGACGACGACATAGCTCCTGCCGCTCGCGAGGGCCCACGCACGCGCCATCCGCTCGAGCGCCAGGCTCCCGCGGACCGAGGCGCCCACCTCGACGCTCGGCATCTCGCGTGTGGCGCGGACGAGCTCCAGCGCCCATCGCTTCAAGAGCGGGTCGACGTAGACGTCCTCGACGGCGCGGAACACGTCCGCGAGCTCCTCGGTCGCCACGACTGGCCGCAGGCGCTCGAGCGGATGCCCGTGCAGCTGCGCGTCCACGATCGAGAGCTCCTCGTCCAGGGACGGATAGCCGAGCGAGGTGCTGACCATGAACCGGTCCAGCTGCGCCTCGGGCAAGGGGAACGTCCCTTCCTGCTCGATCGTGTTCTCGGTCGCGATGACGAGAAACGGGTCCGGCAGCGCGTGCGTGATGCCGTCGACCGTGACCTGGTCCTCGGCCATCCCCTCGAGGAGCGCGGACTGCGCCTTGGGCAGCGCCCGGTTGATCTCGTCGACGAGGAGGACGTTGGCGAAGACGGGCCCCGGCTGGAACTCGAACGCGCGCGTGCTCGGGTTCCAGACGGAGAGCCCGGTGACGTCGGTCGGCTGGAGATCCGGCGTGCACTGGATCCGCGACACCGTCGCGCCCTCGATCGAGCCGGCGAGCGACCGGGCGAGCACGGTCTTGGCCGTGCCGGGTACGTCCTCCAGCAGGACGTGCCCCCTGCATGCGAATGCGGCGAGCAGCAGCTTGACCTGCTCGTCCTTCCCCTCGACGACGGTCGCGACGTTCTGCGCGACACGGGCGACGATCGCGCCGGCCCGCTCGATTCGCTTCTCTGCGTCGCCCCCCGCCTTCGTGTCCATCGTCGTCCTCGAGGTCATGGGGGCGCTCGCCGCAGGTGGGACGAGTGGCGCGGAACGCAGCGTACCGCGTCTCATTCGAGCCTCGCGGGTCGGATCGGCCGGCACGCGGGGCAATCCGTGCCCAGGGGGTGACGCTGAACGTCCAGACCATCCGGTCGTGACGACGGAGATGGTGACGATCGTCAGAACGGCGGACGGTCATGCCTTGGAACCAGCGACACAGACGCGCCGAACCGAGGCGTGTCGAAGACATCTGTCCGCGTCGCGCCGACGGGGACGATCGGCGCACCCCGACGTCGTTCCACGAGGTGCCGAACGGTGCCGGCTGCGCGTCGGGCGCAAGTAGGCTCCCGCCGTGGACACCGGGCCTGGTCGGGAAAGGCGTGGTCGTCACCGGGGCGTCCGGCGGAATCGGGGCGGCCTGTGCCCGTGCGTTCGCAGCCGAGGGCGCCCGCGTGCTCGTCCATTACCACACCGGGGAGGAGCGGGCACGGGCGCTCGCGGAGGAGCTCGGCGACGCACCGATCGCGCGCGCCGACCTGACGGTCGAGGCCGAGGTCGACCGACTGTTCGAGAAGGCGCACGAGGCGATCGGGCCGATCGAGGTCTGCGCTGCGGTCGCAGGTGTCTATCCCGCGGAGGACGCGGCCGTCCGCGACATGGACCTCGGGCGGTTCGAGCGGACGGTCGCGCTCAACCTCACCGCGACGTTCCTCACCGCCCGGGCCTTTCTTCGCGCGCTTCCGCCGGGCGGCAGCGGAGCGCTCGTGCTCGTCGGGTCGACCGCCGGCCGCTTCGGCGAGGCCGGCCACGCCGACTACGCGGCGGCGAAGGCGGCGATCCAGGGCGGCCTGCTCCTCTCGCTCAAGAACGAGGTGGCGCGGCTCGGCCCTCGCGTCCGCGTCAACGCGGTCGCACCCGGCTGGACCGTGTCGCCGATGACCCGGGGCATGCTCGAGGAGGACGACGTCCGCAGGATCACGCGGACGATGCCGCTGCGCAAGGTCGCGACGCCCGAGGACGTCGCCGCCCAGGTCGTCGTTCTCGCCTCGGAGCGCCTCTCGGGCCACGTGACGGGCGAGCTCGTCACCGTCGCAGGCGGCATGGAGGGCCGCGTCCTCCACGCGGACTGAGGCCGCGCGCCACGGAGGCGCGGCTGGGTGGAAGAGCAGGTGTCTGGCTCAAGCCAGACACCGATAGCCAGGGGCGCTGAGCAGAAAAGGTGTCTGGCTTCAGCCAGACACCCGGCCCCACCCGACCCGGCGCGCTCCCGACCCAGCCGCAACCCCGGCCGCGCGGACTCAAGCTCCTGCAGCCGCGTGCCGATGGAGGGACCAGCTCCTGGTCTGGGAACTGACGGCAATCATTTCCACGGCCGCGGAGTGGAGAACGGGGCGGCGATGGCCGCCCCCTCTCCGTTTCCTCACCCGGGCGAAGCCCGGAAGACATACCCCGGCAGGGTGATACGGCCGCGGGCGGGCGCCGCCGATGACCGCTTCGCTCACCGGACGCCGCTTCGGCGCGGAGGGGGGCGGGCTCCTCCACGAAGGGAGCCACACCGTGTCGGAGCGGGGCCTGGCGGCAGCCCCGCTTCGTCCGGGACCCCGGCCCGGCAGGACGGACGGGGTCACGTCGGCGGGTCGTTACAGTGGCCGATCCGTGAGCCGCTTCCTGGATCGACTGCGCACCGGCCGGCCGATCGTCGCCGACGGCGGCATGGGTGCGCTCGTCTCGGGGGCCGTGGCCGGCCTGCGCTGTCCCGAGGAGGCGAACCTCCGCGCTCCCGAGAGCGTCGTCGCGGTACACACGAGCTACATCGCGGCCGGCGCCGAGCTGATCGAGACGAACACCTTCGGGGCGAACCGCCGCAAGCTCGCCCGCGTCCTCCTCGACGACCGGTTCGAGGAGATCAACTCGGCGGGCGTGCGACTCGCCCGGGAGGCCCGTGAGGTCGCCGGGCGCGACGTCTTCGTCGCGGGCTCGATCGGCCCGCTCGGCGAGCTCGAGGTGTTCGACCCGTCCGAGCACGGCCCCCTGTACGCGGCGCAGGCACGCGTCCTCGAGGGACGTGGCGTCGATCTGTTCATGGTCGAGACGTTCTTCGACCTCGAGGAGCTGGTCGTCGCCGTCGAGGCCGTCCGCGGCGTCTCGTCGCTCCCGATCGTCGCCCTCCTGACGTTCGACGACGACGCCGAGATCACGGGCGGCGTCGGTGCCGCGGCCGCCGCCCGCCGCCTCGCCGAGCTCGACGTCGCGGCGATCGGCACCAACCACGGTGCGGGCCCGACGGTCGCGCTTCGCGCGCTCCGCGGGATGCAGGACGCAGGGATCCCGCTGGCGGCGCTTCCCAACATCGGCCTGGCGAGCCTCGCCGGCGGCCGGATCGTCTACCCGCACTCGACGCCGGACTACTTCGCCGAGTTCGCCGTCCAGGCGGTCGGGCTCGGCGCCCGGATCGTCGGCGGCTGCTGCGGCACGACGCCGGCGCAGATCGAGGCGGTGCGCGAGGCGTTCGACGCCGGCCGCCTGCCGAGAGGCCCGATCGAGGTCGAAGAGCCCGAGCTGACCCTCGCACCGCCCGACCGGCCGGAGGAGAGCGGCCTCGCCCGTGCCCTCCGCGAGCGCGAGTGGGTCGTGTCCATCGAGCTCGACCCGCCGAAGGGCGGTTCCCTGGAGGGGCTGCTCGACGTCGCCCGCACGATCCGCGCGTCGGGCCACGCCGGCTTCGTCGACGTCAACGACAACCCGATGGCGCGCGCGCGGATGAACGCCCTCATGACCTCGGCGACGCTGCAGCGGGAGGTCGGGATCGAGACCATCCCCCACGTCACCCCGCGTGACACGACCGTGATGGGGCTCGAGGCCGTCCTGCTCGGCGCCCACGCCGAGGGCGTCCGAAACGTCCTGGCCGTGACGGGAGACCCGCCGCACGTCGGCGACTACCCCGGGTCGCGCGGTGTCTACGAGGTCGACTCGATCGGCCTCGTCCAGCTCGTCTCGGGGCTGAATCGCGGCGAGGACTACCTCGGCAAGGGGATCGACGCGCCGACGTCGTTCTTCGTCGGGGTCGCCGTGAACCCGTCGGCCGCCGACCTCGACCTCGAGCTCGACCGCTTCCGACGCAAGGTCGATGCAGGCGCCCACTTCGCGATGACCCAGGCGCTGTTCGACGTCGAGCTGCTCGACCGGTTCGCCGAGCGCCTCGGGGGCGAATGGCCGATACCGGTGCTGGTCGGCGTCTGGCCGCTCCGCAGCCACGCGATGGCGCTCCGACTCCACAACGAGGTCCCGGGCATCACGGTTCCCGACGCCGTGCTCGCGGCGTTGCAGGACGCGGGAGCGGACGCGCCCCTGGTCGGCCTCCGGCTTGCCCGGGAGCTCGTCGAGGCAACGCGAGAGCGCGCGGCCGGGATCTACGTGATCCCACCGTTCAAGCAGCCCATCGCCGCGCTCGACCTCTTCGACTGACCAGCCGCCCGGGTCGCGCCGCCGGTCCGCGGAGGACTCGGCGTGGCGCGACAGCCTGCGGTGCTCTACCCTCCGGCCAGGCGCTCGGAGGGAGCAGATGAGCCGACCCGAAGACGCTGCGGCGCAGTTCCGGCGGGGGGAGGCCCCCGGGTGATCGCCGCGCACGCCGACACGCAGGCACCCCGGTCGCTCGACTCCGCCGACGCCCGCGCCGCCTACGAGCGCGCACGGGCCTTCTTCGAGCGGCCGGCGAAGGAACGCTCCCAGGAGAGCTTCGTGTTCGACGACACGCCGCTTTCCGACCCTGCCGTCAGGTCGGCGCTGTGGGGCACCTGCACCGGCAAGTGCGCCTACTGCGAGACGCCGCTCACCGAGCAGGCGATGCTCGTCGACCGCTTCCGACCGGCGAGCGGGGCACTCGCGCCCGACGGCTCCCTCAGCCCCGATCACTACTGGTGGCTCGCCTACACCTGGGAGAACCTCTATCCGAGCTGCGCCGAGTGCCAGAGCCTCAAGGGCTCCCGGTTTCCCGTCCGGGAGGCCCGAGCCGCTCCCGGGACGACCGGGGTGGCCCTGCGAGACGAGCGTCCGCTCCTGCTCGAGCCGCGCCACGACGATCCGGAGCAGCACCTCGTCTACACGGAGGACGGCTCCGTGGTGTCGACGACCGACGAAGGGCGCGCGACGATCGAGATCCTCGGGCTCAACCGCGCCCAGCTCGTCGCGTCACGCGTCGAGGCGCTCGCCCAGGTGAGGGTGGAGTGGAACGCGACGGCGGCCGGGATGGCCACCAAGAGCGGCCTCGACCCGGTGGCCTTCGACCGCCTCTTCGACCGGGGGCTGCCGTTCTCGGCGCTCCGGCGCCAGTTCCTCAACGCCTGGGCCCAGGGCCAGCGAACGGAGATCGACCAGGCACTCCAGGCGTCGCCCGAGGGCCCCTCGTCCGTCGCAGAGGTCGCCGGCGACCTGCGCGTCGTCACGAAGGCGGAGCGGACGCGGGTGAAGGGCGCGTTCGACAAGACCCAGATCGAGCAGGACACCTATTCGCTCGCCGGCGAGGCCAACGCGAGCGAGGACTACTTCAGGCGCACCCGCCGGATCGAGCGGATCGAGGTACGCAACTTCAAGGTGATCGGCGACCTCGACCTCACCCCTCCGAGCCTCGCTTCGTCGACCGCCACGGCGCCGTGGCTGATGCTCCTGGGCGAGAACGGCTGCGGGAAGAGCTCGCTCCTCCAGGCGGTGGCGCTCACGCTGATGGGAGCGCCGGAGCGGGACGCCCTCGGCCTCGACGCGAGGACGTACGTGCGCAATGGCACGCGAAGCGGCCATGTCCGCGTCCACCTCGCGGGAAGCCCGGAGCCGATCGAGCTCCGGTTCTCGCGGAGCAGCGAGCGGTTCGAGGGAGGCGCGGAGACGAGAGTGATCCTCCTGGGCTACGGCGCAACACGGCTTCTCCCGCGCCGCGGCGAGCAGGCTCCTCCGCAGACGTCGTCGCTCGCGCGGGTGCAGAACCTGTTCGACCCGTTCTCCCCCATCGGGAACTCGACCGACTGGTTGCTGTCGCTGGACGACGACACCTTCGACACGGTCGCACGGGCGCTCAAGGGCCTCCTCGCGCTCGAGAGCGACGACCGCCTCGTCCGGAACCGCCGTGCGGGCCGCGTCGACGTCGAGGCGTTCGGCCTCCGCGTCCCCCTCGAGCACCTGAGCGACGGCTACCAGTCGGTCGTCGCGCTCGCCACCGACCTGATGATCACGCTCCTGCGGCAGTGGCCGACGGTGGAGGCCGCCGAGGGCACGGTGCTGATCGACGAGCTCGGCGCGCACCTCCATCCGCGCTGGCGGATGCGGATCGTGCCGAGCCTCCGGCAGGTGTTCCCGCGCGTCCAGTTCCTCACCTCGACCCACGACCCGCTCTGCCTGCGCGGCCTCGGCGACGGGGAGGTCGTCGTCGTCAAGCGCGACCCCGACGGCCAGGTCATCGCCGTCACCGACCTGCCGTCCGTGGCGGGGCTTCGCGTCGACCAGCTCCTGACGTCCGAGCACTTCGGGCTGAACAGCACGATCGACCCCGAGCTCGACGCGCTGTTCGCCGAGTACTACCTCCTCAAGGCGAAGCCGCACCCGACCGCCGCCGACACGAGCCGCCTGAAGGAGCTCCAGGTCCGGCTCGACGGCCTCGAGGTGCTCGGCTCCACACGGCGCGAGCGGATCGTGCTCGAGGCCGCCGACGACTACCTCGCGAAGGCCGGCGCGATCGCCGACCCCGCGGAACGGCTCGAGCTGAAGGCGTCGACCAAGAAGCGGATCGCGTCGATCTGGGAGAAGGCGAGCGAGGGGAAGGCGCTCCGGTGATCCACGTCTCGCTGCCGGGCCCGCCGCAGGAGCTGATCGACAAGGGCGCGGTCGAGCTCGGCAAGGCCCGCGCGCACTTCGGCGACACAGCCATGAAGGGCAAGCCCTTCCCGTTCGGCGTCTACAAGCTCACCGCCGTCAAGGATGCGCTCAACGTCACGTTCCACTTCAAGTGCGCGTACTGCGAGAGCTACTTCGGCGCGACGCAACCGCTCGACGTCGAGCACTTCCGGCCGAAGAGCGGCGTGCTCGTCGGCTCGGGCCTCGTGTGGGGCGTCTACTACTGGCTCGCCGCGAGCTGGGGGAACCTGCTGCCCTCGTGCACGGACTGCAACCGGCCCCGCAGGCAGCCCCTACCCGACGGCACCGAGCAGACGCTCGGCAAGGCGAACCAGTTCCCGATCTCGTCCGAGCTCCGGCGCGCGGCGAAGGAGGGCGAGGAGAAGCAGGAGGCGCGGCTGCTCGTGCACCCCTGCCTCGACGACCCCGCGAAGCACCTCGTCTTCGAGCCCGACGGGATCGTCAGCTGGAAGACGCGCAAGGGCAGGGAGTCGATCAGGGTGTACGCGCTCCTTCGCCGAGGCCTCGTCCAGGCCCGCAAGGCCTTCCAGGTCGAGGTCCTGACGCACATCGCGATCGCGCGCGGGCTGGCGCTCGAGCTGGAGACGAGCGGCCCGAATCCGCGCCTCGAGGCCCTGCTCCTGCAGGAGCTCCAGGCGCTTGCCCGATTCGTCGACCCGGAGCACGAGTACAGCGCGACCGCTCGAGCGCTGATCGACCCCGTGCTGGAGGAGCTGACGTCGTGAACGGCGACCCGAGCACGTACGACTACTCGCGTCCGACGCGGACGTGCGACGTGGTGATGAAGGGCGGGATCACGAGCGGGGTCGTCTACCCGCATGCGCTCTGCGAGCTCGCCCGCACGTACCGGTTCGCGAACGTCGGCGGCACCTCCGCCGGCGCCATCGCGGCGGCCGGTGCAGCGGCCGCCGAGCACGGCCGGGATCGCGGCGGGTTCGAGAAGCTCGCCGCACTGCCCGCGTGGATCGGCGCCGGGGAGAACCTCTTCCGGCTCTTCCAGCCGCAGCCCGGGACACGCCCGTTCTTCCGGCTCTTCACCGCCGGTCTCGGCCGGAAGGGCACGGGAAAGTGGCTCCGGATCGGAGCGGCCGCATTGCGCAGCTTCCCGCTGGCAGCCGTGCTGGGGCTCGCCCCCGGTGTCGCCCTCGCCGTGCTGGCGGCCTGGACGGGGTCGGGCGCGCTCGCCGTCTGCGCGGTCGTGGGAGGGATCGTGCTCGCGCTGCTCGGCCTCGGCATCGCGCTCGGCCTCCGCCTCGTCGTCGGGCTCCCCCGCGCCGTCGGTCGCAACGACTTCGGCCTCTGCTCGGGCCTCTCGCCGGAAGGAAGCGCGACCCCCGCGCTGACGCCGTGGCTCGCGGACCTGATCGACGACCTCGCGGCAAAGGACGACGCCGGCCCGCTCACCTTCGGCGACCTGCGGGCGAAGGGCATCGACCTCCAGATGATGACCACGAACGTCACCCATCGACGGCCGCACCGGATGCCGTGGTCGAACCGCGAGCTCCTCTTCGACCCGGAGGAGCTCCGGCGACTGTTCCCCGAGCGGATCGTCGCCTGGATGGAGGACCACCCGCCGCCCGTCGGCACCGGCCGCGAAGCCGAGCGCACGCGGCGGCGCCTCGAGGCGCTCCTGCCGCTACGGCCCTTCCCGGCGCCGGACGACCTCCCGGTGGTCGTCGCCGCGCGGATGAGCCTGAGCTTCCCGCTCCTGATCAGCGCCGTGCCGCTGCGCGCGCTGGACATGACCCGCACCCACACGCGCGAGGCGGTGGAGGCGGTCGAGGAAGGCCACGCACCGGCCCATCCGCTCGTGGCCGAGGTCTGCTGGTTCTCGGACGGCGGCATCGCGAGCAACTTCCCGGTCCACTTCTTCGACACCCCGCTCCCCACCCGACCCACGTTCGCGATCGACCTCGACGGCTTCCACCCGGACCACCCGCGCCGGCCCGACGAGGCGGCGAACGTCTACCTCCCGTCCTCCAACGTCGGCGGCCTGCTCGACAGCTGGCACCGGCTGGACCCGACCCCGGGGCTCGGCAGCCTCTCCGGCTTCCTGAGCGGCATCTTTCGCACGATGCAGAACCACGTGGACGCCACTCTCACCCACCAGCCGGGCTACCGCGACCGCATCGTCCACGTCCACACGGCGCCCGACGAGGGCGGCATGAACCTGACCATGCCGCCGGAGATCATCACGGCGCTGACGCTCCGCGGCCAGGCGGCGGGGCGCGCGCTCGTGGAGCGGTTCGCCGAGACACCGGGGACGGAGCCCGGGCTCTCGTGGGACAACCACCGCTGGGTGCGGTACCGGAGCACGCTCACCGCCCTCACGGAGCAGCTCGAGGCGCTCGGTCGGGCGTGGCGCGCCGAGGCGGACGGTGAGCGGTCGTATCGCGAGCTCGTCGACCGGGGCGACGACGTCGGCCCGTCCGGCTACCGCTTCGCGTCGGACGCGCAGCGCGCCCTCGCTCTGGCGCTGACCGGGCTGCTCGCCGAGGCGGGCGAGCGCTCGGAGGAGGCGGAGGCAGGCGTCGACCGCGGCTCGCCCCGCCCGGAGCCCGTCGCGCGCATCGTGCCCGGCGACTGACGAGGGCCGCGCGCGGCGGCTGGCTCGGAGAAGGTGTCCGACTTCAGTCGGACACCCCGCGTGTTCTCCGCCGCTCATCCTGTGTCCGACTTCAGTCGGACACCCGTCTACCGCTCGACGCAGGCCGTCCGGAGCGCAGGCCCGGTGTTCGCGACCGCCGCGCCGACCCGGTCGTTGGGAACGGCGAACCCGTCGTCCGAGCCGCGGCGTCGCGCGAAGACGGTGCCGACGACGCGCCCGTCCGCGTTCACGATCGGCCCGCCCGAGTTCCCGCTGCGCACGTCGCCGCGAAGGGCGACGACCGGCCGTCCGAGCTCGATCCGCCCGTACGCGTCGCGGGCACCGACCTTCGCGGTGCGCCCCATCCGCACCGCCGTGACGCGCATCGGCCCGTTCCCCGGGAAGCCGAGCAGGGCACCGGGCTGCCCGCGCTCGGGATCGGCGAGGCCGAGCGCGCGGCCGCGCAGGCCCGAGACGCTGAGCACGGCGATGTCGTTGCGGGCGTCGAACGAGACCACCCGGGCCTCGATGCGTGTTCCCGTCCCTGCGGTCGACGACAGGTGAGTCGACTCCGGCGACGACGTGGGCGTTCGTGACCACGATGCCCGGACGGACGATCCATCCGGAGCCCTCGATCCCGAGCCCGCACGCAAACCCCCTGACCCGCACGACGGAGCGGCGTGCCGCACGGACGTCCGGATCCAGTGCGATCGCCGGATCGGGCGGGTCGACCCCTGCGGCGGGACCGACGATCGTCGCGAACGGGTCGATTCCCTCCACCACGTCCATCACCCGCTGCGGCGGCAGCGCCTCGGTCAGCGTCGAGACCACGACCGACTCCTGCGCGAGCCGGCGGAGCTCGGTCTGGCCCGGCAGGTAGAGCAGCACGGCGCCGACCGTCCAGCAGATCGCGAGGCCCGTCGCTGCTCCGAGGGCGAGGCCTCCGGCGGAGTCCAGCATGCGGAGCGGCGGCACGATCGCAAGGGACCTCCTCGCAGACCGACCGACGAGCCCGCCGAACGTCTGGCCGAGCATGCCCCCGATCGCCGCACCCGCGAGGGCGACGAGGGGGACGTAGGGGCTGCCGTCGCCGACGAGGCCCGGGGCGAACCGCGCTCCGGCGATCGCCCCGATCAGGAGCCCGACGAGTGAGAGGACGCCGATGACCAGTCCCCGCCGGAAGCCGCTGACCACGGCGAGGACGATGACCACGACCGCGATCCAGTCGGCAGCGTTCACCCTCCAAGTCTGCCGACGCCGTCAGCGGTCACCCCCGGAATCACGGCGCCGCTACAATCCTCCGGCGCTCGGGGGCGTAGTTCAGTTGGTTAGAACGCCGGCCTGTCACGCCGGAGGTCGCGGGTTCGAGTCCCGTCGCTCCCGTCCTCAGATGCGTTTGGCGATGCGGGATCGCGGCCTAGCCGTCGGTCCCGCCGCCACTCTCCGACGCCAGAACAACGCCAGAACGTCCGGCCCTCGCGTCGAGCCGTGCCCGAATCGCGTCCTCGGAGTCTCGGACGAGATGGCCGTAGGTGCGATCAATCTCGCGTACGGACGCGCCCATCAGGCGGGAAAGCTCGAAGATCGAGATTCCGGCGGCGAGCGCCTCGCTCGCGAACGTGTGGCGTAGGTGATACGGGCCACGTCGCTCGATCCCGGCGGCGTCGAGTGCGTCGTACCACTCGCGGGTGCGCCAGTTGTCGAGCGACAGGTAGCCGCCCCGCGGCGCGGGAAACACCAGTGGCGTGTCAAGCCTCGCGGGGAGCCGGCGGTATGCGTCGAGCGCCCTCGCCGTGAGCGGCACCCTGCGCCGCGAGTGTTCCGTTTTCGGGTATGGCGTCACGACTCCGTCCGAGACGCGGCGTTGTACGGCGACCGCCCGCCCGGCTTGGTCAACGTCGCGGCGTTCCAGCGCTGCCCACTCGTTCGTCCTCAACCCCGTTTCGGCGGCGAACACGACGAGCGGGCCGCAAACCGCACCAAGCTCGGTGTCGAGTAGGTCGACTTGCTCGCGCGTGAACGGCAGGAATTCCTCGGTACGTGGTTGTGGGTTCGTGCCCGCCTGGGCAACCGGGTTGGCGGTCACGTAGCGCCAGCGAACGGCGGCGTTGAGCGCCTGTCGAAACGCGAGTGTCTTGCGATAGCGCGACGTATCCGAAAGCCCCGCACGCCAAGCGGCCACATCGTCCGCCGCACCCTCCAACTCGGCGAGCGTCCAACTGCCGAACCGCTCGCGGGCCGCCACCAATCGCTCGGCCAGCGTTGCTTTCGTGCGGGGTGACACAGTCGCGCCGTGCCGCTCTAGGAACAGGTCGCAGAACGCGTCGAGCGTGATGCGATTGGACGGGCCGCCGTTGCGCAGCCGGGATGCGACGTTGCCGGCGAACCATTGGCGGGCCTCCGTCCTCGTGCGGAATCCGGTTCGTTGCGGCCGTCGGCCATCTTCGGGCCAGCGGATGCCGTACCCGCCGCGGGTGCGGAATAACCGAAGCCGCGGGGGATCGGCGTTATGGAGTCACCGATGGAAGAAGACGCCGAGTTGCGCCGTCAAACGACGCCCTGCCCTAACAACCCAGGTCCCCCCGTTCCCTGTAGCCATGCCGGATCGCGACGGTCGACCGCGGGAGTTGTCAGGGGTAAGCCCGTCTACCCCTGACGGGCTGCTACGGCTTCGGGGGTTCCCGGTTTGGGTCGAGCCAGCTCGTGCCGGCCGCGCTGAGGTAGCGGAGGACGTATCGCGAGGTCGTGCCGACGACCTTCCGAGCGACGCGCCCGTCAACGAGAAGCCTGCCGCTGGCGTTCAGACGAAAGAGCTTCCCGACCCAGAGAGCGCGGACACGGCGAGCGTCCGGGCGCGGCATCTGCGCACGCTTCGCGCCCCGGACAACATCGCCGACGGTCCCATCGCGCGCGAACTGCTTGACGGCCTTCTCAAGCGTGCCATGCGTGTAGCTGTTGAGCTGCTTGGGATTCGGTAGCGGCGGTGTCGGCACAGCGGCGCCCACGGCGCCGGGCGCACCCGGCGCGGCCGGTTCTCGTGCAAACGCGGCCGCGAGGTTGTCCCAGTACGCGAACCCCTCAGCCTGCCTCTCCGCGAGACGGGCGCGAGTCCGAGGGTGGACGGTCGACTGGCGAGCAACGACCTGCTCCAGGGCACGAATCCCGCGGAGCTGTTCCGGGGTCGGCTTGTTCTTCTCGACCCAGGCGTCGAGGAGCCGGGCCTGATCGGGGGTCAGGTCGTCGGCCACCGCGCAGGACGATTCGGAAGGCAGCGCATGAAGGTGCCCCGATCATTCCAGACTCGGGAAAGCACGAGGGGCGGCCTTCCGAGTCGCCCCTCGCCTCACTTCATGCGCCGATCACGATAACCGACCGACGCGGGTTTCCTACTTCGTATCCGGCTGCTCCTTCGGCACCGGCGGGCGGCGTCCATGGGGGCGTCGAGCGGGACGTCGTTCGCAGGTCGTGACCGCCGGCCTGTTTTGGGTCGATGATCGCCGAGGGAGCGAGCCCGTGCTCATCGTTGCCATTCCGCTCGCACTGTTCTACCGACGACCACTGGGCGAGGTTTGGCAACAGGCCGATGCCGCTACTTCGCATTGACCCCCGTTCAGCGGGGCCGTGAGGGCTCGCCCATCACTGGACGGGATCGAGCCGGCTGAGGTGACCTACGACCCACTCGCCGTCGTCGTCAAGATCCGCCACGCCGTACTCCCGCGCGATGTCGAGGCCACGGGCGATCTCGGGGTGATCGTCGATCAAGCAGCGAAGGCAAACCGTCGTGATCGCGGGGTGCCCGGCCTCGCCGACGTCCGCCGGGTCGGGCGCATCGTCGAACAACACCGTGAACCCGGAGTCGCCCGGTCCCAGGGGCTTCTCGTAGCCGATCGAGAACGCCGGCGGCTCGGTGCCCCACACGAGCGCCACCGTCCTCTCGTGCCTCACGCTGTCACTCACCGCCTCAGCCTGGCGCGCAACCGAGACGGCGCCCCTGTGTTGCAAGCGACATGTTCCGGGCCGCCGACCGACTCGCCGTCTGGGTGCCCGAGATGCCAGAACTCCGTGGGGAGGATGAAGCCGCCCACGAGCTCGCCGTCGACCACCTCCGCCCGCCGGCAGGCGGCGCCTCGTGCACAACGCACCAGGCCTGTGGCCACAATCGGCACCCACCGGCTCCTCATGCCGCGGTGGGCCGGATTCGCGTACTTCCTCCTGGCGTCGGGTTGCCGCATCAGCGACTTGCAGCGCGCCGAGCAGTACCGCTGATTCTCCGCGACGGCCACGTACTCACGCCAGCAGCGGTCGCAGCGGCGGATGCCGTAGGTGGGCGTGACTTCCTCGTCGGTATGTCGTCCGACGACCGGTCTTGCACCCACCGCACAAGGTCTGGTTTCCGTGAGATGGGTAGAACGCCCGAGAACAGCGTTTGCAGCTCTTCATCACGATGAATCACACCTTCTCGCGGCCGAAACCTCGGGGAGGGATTCATTAACTGCGGGGGTCACGGCGACGCACATTCTAAAAAGGACGAGGCTGTGTAGCCGGTCGTGCGGGAAAGAGGCGGAGGTCGTCGAGCCGCGGATGCCGACACCGCCGACGAGGTGAAGACCTCGGCGGGGACGGACGACCTCAACCTCGTGCTCGCGCTAGAACATCCAACAGAGATCCGCGCCGTGGTCGACAATGGAGACGACGCTCGGAGCTCGGGAGCTGAGGGCCGGACACTCGTGCGACGCTCGCGCGCGCCGTCGCCGAGGTCGGCTGAAGCTCGGCACGATCTGACATCGGTCTGACACAGAGTGCGGAGCCGTCTATCCATCGACGTTCGGAGGCGACGCCCGACTGCGCGAGTCGGAGCTCACAACAGAAGGGGCACCTCAACGTCGGCGTTGCGGTGGGGGCAACGTCGCGGCCGGAGGAGGGCCCTCCCCTCGAGGTTCGGATCGACGTGGGGAGCTGTAGTCCGATGATGGGTAGTCGCGGTGAACGCCGATGTACTTCGTCCCGCCAAAGCGAGGGAGGCGCCACTCCGGCCGGGCCGTGCTCGTGAGCGACCGGAGGCCTATTCGTCCGCAGCCTGCAGCCGCTCCGAGAAGAACTCGAGAGCCTTCTTCGTCTTCGTCTCCTGCTCGCCCGAGAGGTCGATGCCGAGATTCGTCAGGAATGCTCTCGTCTCCAGCCCGACCTGGAGCGCCTCGGATGGTGCGCACTTCGTCGACAGCTCGACGAGGATCGAGTTGTCCGGATAGAGCCACATCTCGGCGACGAGCTTGCGGTCGTAGCCCTTGGCCGCAAACTTCACCTTGAGCACGAGGATCGGGCCGAGGACAGTCAGATCGTCGAGCTCGAGCCCGTCGGGCGCGTGCGCTGCGTACAGGGCCCGCTGCTCCTTGGAAAAGACCTTGTGCAACGGCAGTCTCCCCGCCACCGCGTCCTTGACGATCGTCGGATCCATCTCCCGCTTCATCGAGCCGGAGCACACGTAGCTGCCTCCCGGCATCGCGTCCACCTCGATACCGAAGTGCTCGGAGCGGCGCACCTTCGCGGGGAGCTCCTCCGGGACCACGGGCCGCAGCTTCACGACGGAGTCGTCACCGCGCCCCTGCACGCGGCGGCCGCGAACGACAATCCCCCTCGCATTGAGCGCGAGGTCGGGCGTGTCGAAGAAGAAGACCTGGCGGATCTGGCCGTCGACGGGGTCGACACCGAGCAGCTCCCCCGTCCGCACCCGGTCCACGACCGGAATGGTGAGCTTGAGCTCGACGCTGTCCGCTGCGCTGATCGTCTCGAGCAGCTCTCCGAGCCCCTCGTCCGACAGCGCGGGCATCGCGATGCTGGAAGCCATCTCACTTCCCCTTTCTTGCGTGGTAACTGGTTGTCTCTCTTCGAGGTCACGGTACGACGCCGGATGCGCCCAACCGACCGATCGAGAGGGCTTCACCCTGGGTGAATGTCGGTCGTCCGCGGGGCCTTCGCTCGGCGGCTCGTGACGGCGCACCCGGAGAGGGAGTCCGTGCAGATCGCCTACGCGCGCATCCGACGGCGTCGCCACAGCCACCGGGCGAGCTTCAACCCGACCAGAACGAGGATCCAGTAGAGACGGCCCACGGCCGATGTGGCTCCCGCCCGGCGGCCGGTAGGGCTCGATCCCCGGCGCTAGCCGCCGAACTCCTCGCCGGGCCCGGAGATCGTGTTCGGACCGCGTCGCTCGAACTCGCGGAAGAATGGCCGAATTTCACGAAGCATCGAGATCGGGTTCCGTCGCTGCTTGACGCACAGCAGTCCGAGGACGACGGGGGCACCGACGGCGTACAGCAAGGCCGCCTGGAGCTCGCGCGTCACCGTGCTTCCCGGCACCGGACTGTGCTTTGCGCGCTTCAGGCCTGCGCGTACGCCGTTGCTCGTCTCGTTCATCCAGTACATCGTCCGGACGACCAGCTCGATGTCCGCCTGCTCCTCGGGGCTGAAGTGCTGCCGGAAGTTGGCGTCGATCGCGTCGGGAACCTCGCCGAAGTCGCCGCGGGCGTACGCCTGGGCCCACGCCAAGGCGGCCCACGTCCTCGCGTCGAACGACTCGGTGTCCAGTCCCTCCAGGGACGCGAGCTCGGCCGCTGAGACACCCTCGGCCAGCGCCCACTGGCGATGGGCGAAGCTGCACTGGCGGCACGAGTTGGCACCCGCCACCGAGAGCATGATCTCCTCACGGAAGCCGGGATCGAGACGGCGGCCGAGGTAGATCGCCCGGAGGTCCTTCGCCCGTCGCAGCATCGCGACCGTCGATCCCGGCTTTCGCTGGGACATCGTCGGATAGTGCCGGCCGTGGGCGGTCATCGAGCCGAACTCGGGCATCGCCGCGCTTGCGATGTCCGCAGCCCACCCGAACTCGCGCTGTTGCTCTGGCGTCGCCGAGGCGAGCCCTTCCGCCTCCACCTCCGGCTCGCCTCCCATGACGTCGGTCGCTTCCGCCATGACTGAAGCCTGACACGAGTCTGCTCGATGTGGCGGTCCTGGCGTGCGGGTCACCCGGGGTGAGATGCATTGACAACAGAGCATTTCGTCAGCGGCTTTCGGACACTTGTAAAGCGGTGACCAAGACGTCGATTCACGCGAGCTGACGCGAATGGGCGACCGACACGCATGGTCGAGCGCCCTGGCCGGCGTTCGAGGTCACCTTCCGACGTCCGCGTGGTCGCTCGTGCCGGGGCTTCGCGACCTTCGTCACTACCGCCGGAAGGCACTGGCGACCGACCTCATAGCGGCAGTCACGGTCGCGGCGGTTGCCATTCCTGCGAGCCTTGGGATGGCCGAGCTGGCTGGGCTTCCCGTCGTCGTTGGGCTGTACGCGACGATGCTGCCGCTCGTCGGTTA
>CAWAXS010000035.1:0-70094 GCA_963786055.1 uncultured Actinomycetes bacterium
GCCCGCTGCTCCATGAAGACGAGCTTCCAGTTGTCGAAGCGCAGCGCGACGAGGTCGCCGTCGTCCGAGAAGTAGATGAACCCCGGGCGCGGGCTCGTCTCCTCCTCCCCCGTGAGGTACGGCAGCAGGTTGTAGCCGTCGATGTGCACCCTGAACGTCTTCCCCGCCGCCTCGTGCCCCTGCTTCAGCTTCTCGACGACGTCGGGCTCGCCGGCCGCAGCGAGGAAGGTGGGCAGCCAGTCGTGGTGCTGCACGATCTCGTTGGAGACGACCCCCGCAGGGATCTTCCCGGGCCAGCGGACCATCAGCGGCACACGGAACGCGCCTTCCCAGTTCGTGTTCTTCTCGCTGCGGAAGGGGGTCATCGCCCCGTCGGGCCAGGTGTTCATGTGCGGCCCGTTGTCGGTGCCGTACAGCACGATGGTGTCCTCGGCGATTCCAAGCGTGTCCAGCAGATCCAGGAGCTGGCCGACGTTCCTGTCGTGGTCGAGCATCGTGTCGTGATAGGGCGACTGCCAGCGACCGGCCTTCCCGAGGCTCCTCCGCTTGGTGTGCGTGCGGAAGTGCATGTGCGTGGTGTTCACCCAGCAGAAGAACGGCTTACGCCTGTTGTGCTGGCGCTGGATGAAGTCGGTGGCGGCCGCGACGAACTCGTCGTCGCAGGTCTCCATCCGCTTCCGCGTCAGCGGGCCCGTGTCCTTGATCCGCTGCTTGCCGATGCGGCCCCAGCGCGGCTGCTCCCTCGGGTCGTCCTTGCCCGTCGCGTGGCAGTGGAGCACCCCGCGCGGGCCGAAGCGCTCCCGGAACCGCTCGAAGCCGTGCTTCTCCGGGTAGTCGGGATCCTCCGGCTCCTCCTCGGCGTTCAGGTGGTAGAGGTTCCCGAAGAACTCGTCGAAGCCGTGCACCGTCGGAAGGAACTCGTTCTTGTCCCCCAGATGGTTCTTGCCGAACTGTCCCGTCGAGTAGCCGTGGTTCTTGAGGAGCTCGGCGATCGTGGGATCCTCGGCCTGGAGCCCGACCGGCGCCGCGGGGAGCCCGACCTTGCTGAGCCCGGTGCGGAAGCAGCTCTGCCCGGTGATGAACGACGCGCGGCCCGCCGTGCAGCTCTGCTCGCCGTAGGCATCGGTGAAGCGCATGCCCTCGTTCGCGATGCGGTCGATGTTCGGCGTGCGGTACCCCATCAGCCCGTCGCTGTAGCAGCTGAGGTTGGTGATGCCGATGTCGTCACCCCAGATGACGAGGATGTTCGGCTTGTCGGCCATCAGGCGGTCGCTCCTTCCATGGCTGGATCGGGCTGGCGGACGATGCAGCGGAAGCCGAGATGCGACATCGACGTGTCGATCATCTGCGGCTGCCGCGCGGACGGGCGGTAGCGGAGACAGTAGTTCGGCGCGCAGAGGTGCGAGCCGCCCTTGATCACGCGGCGCGGGATGTGCTCGCCGGGTTGGCCGGGCAGGTAGCTCTCGTCGGGTGAGGCCACGCGGGGGTTGGACGGGACGCAGCACGGGCTCGCGACCTCGTCGGGGTGACGCGGCACGTACCAGTCCGACGTCCACTCCCACACGTTCCCGGTGATGTCGTGGAGCCCGTAGCCGTTCGGCGGGAAGCTGCCGACCGGCGAGGTGCGCTCGAAGCCGTCGAGCTTCAGGTTCTGCCAGGGGAACTCGCCCTGCCAGGTGTTCGCCATCGCCTTCCCGTCCGGGAAGTGCTCGTCGCCCCAGGCGAAGACCGCGCCCTCCAGGCCGCCGCGGGCGGCGAGCTCCCACTCGGCCTCGGTCGGCAGCTCCTTGCCCGCCCAGGACGCGTACGCCTCGGCGTCCTCGTAGGCGACGTGCACGACCGGGTGGCGGTCGCGGCCGTTGATCGTGGTGCCCTTGCCTCCGGGTCGCCTCCACTGGGCACCGGGGACGTACTCCCACCAGTTGCGGGTAGTCGTCGAGGTCGACCGGGCCGTCCGTCCCCCGGAAGACCAGGGAGCCGGGTACGAGGAGGTCGGGGAGGGCGTCGGGATACTGCGCGGGGTCGAGCGGCCGTTCCGCGACGGTGACGTACTTCGTCTCGCGCACGAAGCGGCGGAACTCCGCCGCGGTGACGGGGTGCTCGTCCATCCAGAACCCGTCCACCGACACGCGGTGCACCGGCCGTTCCTCGGGGTAGAAGTCCTCGGATCCCATCGCGAACGTCGCGCCCGGGATCCAGCGCATGAGGGGGAACGGCGGCGGGCCGGGGCTCGCGGTGGGCGCGCCCGTCCCCGGGGTCACGGAGGTCCCCATTCGGCCGAGCCTAACGCATGCTCCGCGGCGCCCCGGTGTCGGAGCTCGTCTCGCCCTACGCGTCGATGGTGCGCAGGACCGGCTTGAGGTCGAGCACGGGCGTGCCGTCGATCGCCTCGAGGGGCGCGACGGTGAGCGCGCTCCCCGCGACGCCGAGCACGGTGACCCGGTGGAGGCCGATGGGGTTCGGGCGGTCGGGCGATCGCGTCGCGAACACCCCGGTGAGCGGGTTGGACTCGTCTCCGCGCGGATGCACACGGAGGACGTCCCGGTGCGCCTCGTGGAGCCACGTGAGCACGACGAGCTCCAGGCCGGCCTCGATCCCGTCCAGTCCTTCCACGACGGACGGCGTCAGCTGGAGCACGGCCGTGGGCGCCCCTTCGCTGCCCTGCCGGGGTGCCGACTCGCGATCGCGGAGCGTCGAGCGGACGACCCCGATCGGACGGACGATGTAGCTCCGGGACTCGTCCACGGCAAGAGTCTCCGGGCGAGGGCGGAGCCTCGGCTCCGCCCTCTCCCGGCACTCAGCTCTGGCGAACCGGCTCCACCGGCGCCTCGGGCTCGAAGCCTCCGCGCGACTCTCCCTCGTGCGGCGGCTCGATCGTGACGTTCGGGAGCAGCCGGTCGAGCCACCGTGGGATGTACCAGGAGCGCTCGCCCATGAGGGTCAGGAACGCGGGCACGAGCGTCATCCGCACGACGAGCGCGTCGGTGAGGATCGCCACCGCCAGCAGGAGGCCGAACTCCTTCGGGATGCGGTCGGCGCTCAGGATGAACGCGGCGAAGACGGTGCCCATGATCAGGGCCGCGGCCACCACCACCCGTCCGATCGCCGCCACTCCGTGCTCGACCGCCTCGCGCGTGGGCAGCCCGTGGACGTGCTCCTCGCGGATGCGGCTCATGATGAAGACCATGTAGTCCATCGAGAGGCCGAACAGGATCGCGAAGGCGATCGGCGGCACGAACGTCTCGATCGGCCCGGTCCTGTCGAGGCCGGTGAGGCCGAGCAGGTGGCCCTCCTGGACCACGAGCCCGAGCACGCCGAAGCCGATGAAGGCGGAAAGGATGGTCGTGACGGCCGCGGTGGCCGAGATCACGATCGAGCGGAACGCCATCGCCAGGACGATCAACGTCACGCCGATGATGTAGAGCAGGAACAGGGGCATCCGGTTGAAGATGCGATCGCCGATGTCCTTGAACGCGGCCGTCTGGCCCGAGACGTACGCGACGGCGCTCCCGTCGCCGATCGCGCTCGGGATGACCTGGCCTCGCAGCTTGTCGACGAGGTTGTCGGTCGCCTCGTCCTGCGGCGCGGACGTCGGCGTGACGAAGACGATCGCGACGGTGCCCTCGTCGTTGAGCTGCGGCTTGCGCACCGACGCGACGCCGTCGAGCCCCTGCACGCGGTCGTGAATCGTCTGCGGGGCGCTGCGTGTCGCCGTTGACGTCGACGACGATCGGGATCGGCCCGTTGAAGCCCGGCCCGAAGCCCTCCGCCAGGAGGTCGTACGCACGGCGGCTCGTCTGCGCGGTCGGCTGCGTGCCCTGGTCGGCGGCGCCGAGGCGGACGATGCCGGACGTGGCCGGCGAGCACGACGCCCGCCACGAGCAGCACCGGGAAGATGATCTTGGCGTTGGCGGTGACGAACCGGCCCCAGCGGGCGACGAGCGTCTTCTCCCGTCCCTCCTCCGAGTCGTCCACCTGACGCAGGAACGGCACCTTGAGACGGTCGACCTTGTGACCGAGCAGCGCCAGGACGGCGAGCAGGAACGAGTTCGCGAGCAGCACGGTCGTCAGCACGCCGAGCGCGCTGCCGATGCCGAGCTTGGTGACGAAGTCGAGGCCGAAGAACGCGAGTCCCGTGACCGAGATGGCGACGGTCAGGCCGGCGAAGAGCACGGCACGGCCCGCGGACGCGCCGGCCTCGGCCGCGGCGTCCGCCGGAGGAGAGCCCCTCGTGGAGGTACTGCCGAAACCGCGTGACGATGAACAGCGAGTAGTCGATGCCGACGCCGAGGCCGATCATCGAGACGAGGATCGGGGTGACCGTGTTGATGTCGGTCAGGCCGGCGAGGATGAACAGCAGGAGGAACGCGGTCATCAGGGCGACGATCGCGAGCATGATGGGGATGAGCGCAGCGACGAACGTGCGGAAGACGACGAGCAGGACGATGATCGCCGCGAGCAGGCCGAGCAACTCGGAGGTTCCCTGCTTGATCGGCGGGAACTCTGCCTCGCCGTTGTACTCGACCGTCACCCCGGTCGGCTCGACGGCCTGGCGGACGACGTCCTCCACGGCGACGACCTGGTCCCGGTCGGCGTCCTCGATCGTCTGGTCGAACTGCGCCTCGGCGTAGGCGATACGTCCGT
Organism: uncultured Actinomycetes bacterium; assembly: GCA_963786055.1. Classification (GTDB taxonomy): domain Bacteria; phylum Actinomycetota; class Thermoleophilia; order Gaiellales; family Gaiellaceae; genus Gaiella. The sequence continues at coordinate 4,645 of CAWAXS010000035.1, forward strand.
TCTTCGAGAACGTGTCGGCGCTGAACGGGTTGCCGACGCTCGTGAGGCCGGCATTGCCATCCTTCGGCTTGAACTCGGGGGACCGGAGCTTCGCCATGGCCTGCTGGATCGCCGCCTTGCGCTCCGGGGTGTCGAGCCGCTGCTCCCTCGGGCGCGGCGAACACGATGTTGAGGACGGCGCCCTGCTCGGACGTGAAGCTCTTCTCGATCAGGTCGGTCGCCCTCTGCGTGTCGGAGCCCGGGATCTCGAACTCGTCGCGCAGGCTGCCGCCGACCGTGGAGACGAGCGCGATCAGGACGACGATGATCCCGAGCCACGTCCCGAGGACGCGCCACGGGTGCGTGGCGCAGCGCCGGGCCCAACGCGCAAGCGCGCCCGTCGACATGCGCTCGTGGGCGGCCAGCCGGTCGGTCGTTCCGTTCTCTCCCGGTCCCATTGTGTCGTCGGTCATGCGTCCCTTTCGCTGCGCGTGCCCGTGAACCCCCAGGATCCCGGTGCTGCCGACCGCCTACAGTACGGTCGCCAGCCCTCCCGGGGGTACGGTCAGCCACACCTTCGGTCGGTTGCGCGTGTCGTCGGTTGGACTGTCGCCCCCGCCGGAACTCATCGGCGCGCGTCCCGCCCACACGCATTCCACGGGACAGACGGCTCGTCGGACGTCGGCAGCCTGTCGACCACCGACCGCGGCACACCGCCGCTGTGGAGGCTCCCGCCGGGGAGCCCGGCGGACAAGGGGCCCCCACGGCCGCGTGCACGTCGTTGCGGCATTGTGAGGGACGTGCGCCGCCTCGCCCTAGCCACGGTCTGCCTCGCAGCCGCGCTCGCGGGGTCGGTGTCGGCGGCTCCGCAGCCTGCCGGGTCGCACGCGGTGGGGCTCCCGTGGCAGGGGCGCCTGGTGGAGGGCACTCGGCTCCCCGCCGAGGGCCCGCGCTTCTTCACCTGGGACTTCGTCCTGAAGCACTCGCCGAACCGTGCGGGGCGGCGGAACGCCACCGACCGACTCGTACGCACGCTCATCACGGTGATCCGCGACTACGAGGCCGCCCATCCGGCGGCGCCCCGCGTCGGCATCGGCGACCTCTCGCGCCCTTCCGGCGGCCCGTTCGGCTCGGAGTTCGGCCCGCCGGGCCACGCCTCGCACCAGAACGGCCTCGACGCAGACGTCTACTACCCTCGCCTCGACCGCCGCGAGCGCCCGCCCGTCCGCCCGCGGCAGATCGACCGGAGGCTCGCGCAGGACCTGGTCGACCGGTTCGTCGCCGCCGGCGCGTCGAACGTGTTCGTGGGACCGAACACCGGGCTGACAGGGCCGCCGGCGATCGTCGAAGTGCTGCCCTCGCACCACGACAACCACATGCACGTCCGGCTCCCCGGCGACGGCGTCGAGTCCGCGGAGATCGGGACGAGCACGAGCGGGCGGTCGATACGCGCCTTCCGGCTCGGGACGCGGTCACGCACGCGCACTCGTGATCGGGTGCATCCACGGCGACGAATGTGCCGGAAGCGTGATCGCGACCCGCCTGCTGCACGCTCCGCCACCCGTGAGCGGGTCGATCTGGATCGTGCCCGACCTGAACCCGGACGGCCACGCGTCGAGACGACGGTGGAACGCTCGCGGCGTCGACCTGAACCGGAACTTCCCCGGCACCTGGCGCTCGCTGGCGGTGTCGGGCCCGGAGCCGGCGTCCGAGGTCGAGACGCGCATCGCCATGCGTCTGATCGGGCGGATCCAGCCCGACGTGACGATCTGGTTCCACCAGCCGCAGAGTCTCGTTCGAGCGACGGGCCCGAGCGTGGGCATCGCGCGACGCTTCGCGAAGCTCGCCGGGATGCGCTTCCGGAGGCTGCCGCGGCCGCCGGGCTCGTCTACCGCGTGGCAGCGTGTGACCTTCCCCAGGGCGCGCGAGTTCACCGTCGAACTGCCTTCCGGCCCCCTCGACATCCGCGACGCGGACCGCTACTCCCGGGCGGTGTTGCGTCTCGTCGAGTAGCTATCCGACAACGACGCGAACGTCTGCCCGCCCGGCGTCGGCGGCCGCGAGGCGCAGGTACCGGCGTCCCTCCGCCTCGATCGCAGCGGCGCTCCGCTTCGACGGCCGGCGCGCGAGCCGGACGGCCAGCATCGCGGCGCTCGTCGATCGGTCGCGCTCGAGCCGCCACACGCCGGCGAGGAGCCCGTCGTGCAGAACGGCCCCGTAGCCGACTCCCCCGAGACGCCTGATCGCCGGACCGCGCTCGTCGACGAACCGACTCCGGTCGGCATGCGAGAGCAGCAGGTTGTCGTACTCGGGCAGGAACCGTGGCGGCGCGGGGACGTCTGCGCCCGGGCGGGGCGCCCCGGGAAGATCGAACAGCTCGCGTCCGTCCTCGTCACGGAGCGTCTCGAGGCGCGGCCGGAGCCGCTCCACGACCTCGCGCATCCCGGTCAGCCGACACCAGGTCGTCACGTCGGCGACGCTCGCCGGGCCGAAGGCGGCGAGGTAGCGGAGCACCACCTCGTCGAGCGACGGCTCCGCCGCGAGCGGGCGGCCGAGCCAGGACGCCAGGGTCGTCACGCGCACCTGCGACGAGCGCCCCCAGATCCCGCGTGGCGGAACCTGGACGAGGGCGAGCCTGCAGCGGCACGCGTACGCCAGCGCGGCGGCGTCGTGCGCCGGGAACCGGTCCGCGAGCGCGGCGCGCAGCTCCGGCCCGGTCAGGGGCTTCTCGACCAGGAGCCGGCTCGCGGTCTCGAGGATCGGCTCGAGGTCGACACCGCGCAGGAGCGGCGCGTAGTCACGGTGCCGGGCGAGCTCGGCGTCGAGCACCGGCTGCATCAGCGGCCGCAGGGCGAGGGCGTCGTCGGCGGTGACGAGATGGATCGTCCCCCGCATCACGACGATCCGGACGACCCGGCGCTCCGTCAGGTGGTCGGACAACGTCTCGGGACGGAACCGCTCGAGCCGGGACCAGAGGCCCGTGTACGGGTCGAGCGGCACCTGCGCCTGCAGGCCGACGACGTGCTCCACCGCCCCGGTCACGTCGATCTCGGAGCGGCGCAGCAGGAGCTGGCGAGCCAGCGTCGCCCGGCCCAGCGCTCGTCGGGTCAGCAGCCCGGGACGCATGCACCTGCGATTCTCGCCGTCGCGGACGGGCTCGGGCACCGAGCTCGACCCCACCGCCGTAAGCTGCGCCGATGAGCCTCGGAGGCGCGCGGACGACGTCGCTCGAGGGCAGGGTCGCGGTCGTCACGGGCGCGAGCAGCGAGATCGGGGCTGCGATGGCCGAGGCCCTGTCGGGACGGGGCGCCGCCGTCGTCGTCGCGCACAACGACGAGCCCGAGAAGGTCGAGCCGCTCGTCGAGCGGATCCGGGCGGCGGGCGGCCGCGTGGTGCCTCACAGCGGCGACCTCTCGAGGGTCGAGGACAACGAGCGGCTGGTGGAGCACGCGGTCGACGAGCTCGGGCGGGTGGACATCTTCGCGGCGAACGCCGGGCTGACGCGCTGGGCGCCGTTCCTCGAGGTCGACGAGAGGACCTGGGACGCGGTCGTCGACCTCAATCTCAAGGGGTCGTTCTTCGGTGCGCAGGCGGCGGCGCGCCGGATGGCGGCACAGGGCTCCGGCGGCCGCATCGTGTTCTCGTCGTCCGTCACGGGTGATCTCGCGATCGCGAATCTCTCCGTCTATGCGGTGACGAAGGCCGCGCTCAAGCACATGGCCACCGTGCTGGCGCTCGAGCTCGGGCCACACGGCATCACCGTCAATGCGCTCGCGATCGGCGCCACGGTCAACCAGCGGAACCTCGCCGACGACCCCGACTACGCAGAGCACTGGGCGGGCGTCATCCCCACCGGGCGCGTCGGCTATCCGGAGGACGTCGCCGATGCCCTCCTCTTCCTCGCCTCGGACGAGGCGGCGATGGTCACCGGCCACACCCTGGCCGTCGACGGCGGCTGGTCCAGGGTCGGCCGCACGCCGTAGCCCCGACATCGCCCCGTAGGGGAGCGCTCGGAGATCCCGGTGGGCCGGAAAGGGGGGTTGGCACACCCGGAGGATCGGGCGAGACTGTGTCGAGGCTCCACATGGTCACGCCGCGGACCACCCTGCTCGCCATCGTCGTCGCCGTTCTGCTCCTCGGCGCGGGCTCGTCCGGCGCGGCGACGTCCGCTGCGCCGCGCGTCACGCTCGTGGCCGACTCCGTCGGAGGCGTGCTCTTCTGGCAGCAGGAGGCTCGGGACGAGCTCGCTCGGGGGATCGACCTGCGCATCGACATCCGGACCTGCCGGCGGCTGGTCACGGAGGGGTGCGTGTACGACGGCGAGCGTCCGCCGAGCGCGCTCGAGACGATCCGGGCGCTCGGGCCCGCGCTCGGATCGCTGGTGGTCGTCGACGTCGGCTACAACGACGCGCCGGCCGGGTACGGCGCCGCGCTCGACCGCGTCATGCGTGCGCTCCTCGACACGGGAGTCGAGCGCGTGGTCTGGGTGACGCTGCGCGAGCGACGGCCGAGCTGGGCGGAGATCAACGACGCGATCCGGGCCGGGGCGCGGCGGTGGCCGCAGATCTCGGTCGGCGAGTGGGACCGCGAGAGCGTCGGCCACGACGAGTGGTTCGCCGACGGGATCCACATGAACTGGAACGGCGGCACCGGCTTCGCCCGCTTCCTGCGGGCGCTCGTCCTCGACGCCTGCACCGCCGCGTGCGCCCCGGGCGACGGGGTGCTCGCAGTCAGGACGGACGGCTTGCGGAAGGCGCATGTGGGGGCAAGGTACGTCGGCCGTCTCGAGGCGAGCGGCGGCACGCCGCCGTACCGCTGGTCGGTCGTCGGGCTCCCCCAGCCGCTCCACCTCCGCTCGGACGGGGCGATCTGGGGGCGACCGCGCACGAGCGGCACGTTCGAGCTCGCTGCCGCCGTCGTGGATGCGGCCGGCGTGCGGAACCGGGGGGTCGTCGAGCTCCGCGTCGGCCGCGCGGGCGGCTGACGCGACTCAGCCGCGCCGAGCGTGGTGGCAGACCGCCTCCACGCTCGAATCGAGCACCATCACGAGCTGCGCAGCCGCAAGGGTGAGCAGGGAAACCAACGGCGCTTCAAGCGAACCTACTACGGGCAGTCGTCGCCGGAAGACGCCGTGCTGTCCATGTCGCGCACAGGGTTGCGGCGTCCGCCGGTTGGTGTGTGTACTCCTCGCCTATCGCGGTCACCGCGAAGCCCGCGTCGCGGAGGGACGCACGGACGTCCGTGTCCGTGTGAAAGTATTGCCGGTGCTGCTCGCAGAAGGGGTCACCGGCACGGGGCCGCGTGAGCACGATCTTGGTGTCGCACGTGCGAGCGCTCGGGTCGACGACGCTGCTGATCACGAAGTCGTTTTCCGCCGCTCGACCCGCGACGACGCCGTGGGAGAGCGTGAATTCCATCATCGCGTCGGTGTGGAGGTCGAACACGAGCCACCCGGCGGGCCGAAGCCGGTCGGCCACCGCAGCCATCGTCAGACCCAATTCCTTCGGCGTGAGGTAGTTGAAGCCGTCGAACGTGCAGACGGCCGCGTCGAAGACACCTTCGAGCGTCAGGTCGGGCAACGTCATTCGGCTCAACGCTGCCTCGCGGCCGAGCCGCTTGCGAGCCACGGCGAGCATCGCCTCGGAGGCGTCGACACCGACGACCCGGTAGCCCCGTGCGATCAGCTCGCCCGCGAGGAGGCCGGTGCCGCAGCAGAGATCGAGGACAGACCGAACGCCCTCCGCGTCGGCACTCCAGAGCTCATGGAGGAACGAGGCCCAGCGGCCGTGGCAGGGGTCGACCACGATCTCGTCGTAGACCCCTGCCAGCCGCGAGTACGCCTCGACGTGCCCCACAGGGCGCGGGTGCAGTCCCGTCAGATTCCGAGGATCTTGGCCTTGGCGGCCGCGAACTCCTCATCGGTGAGCACGCCCTGGGCGTGAAGCTGCGCCAGATTCTGGAGCTGCGCGGTCGCGTCATCCTCCGGCGCGGCCGGCGGCGGCGCCTGCTGATACTGCGCCTCCTGCTGGGCGTCCTGCTGGTCGTACCTCGCGGCCTGACGGCGCTGCACGCGCCCGGACACGGCGGTGGCGGTTCCGGCGACGACCGCGGTGCGGGCTGCCATACGTACAAGTCCCATCTCGTTTCCTCTCGATCTCGAAGGGGTCTTAGCTTGCCTCGAACGCTTCCACGACGTCGGCCGGGATCCGGATCGAGTCGATCAACACAGCGTCCGCGGCCCGGAGAGCGTCGACCACTTTCCCGACCCAGAGGTTCTCGTACGCGATCAGGAGAGCAGCGCTGTTGGACGGGAGGTCGTCGCCGACCTCCTCGGCGTCCTCAGGCCCCAACGCACCCGGCTGCGTGATGTCGATCGAGAGGAGGCCCGCGCCGTCCTCGTCGATGTCCGCCGCCTCGACGGTCGTCACGACGCCGTCTGCATCCTTCATCACGAACAGGAGGTCGAGCACTCGGATCGTGCCGTTCTCCGTGAGCTCCATGATCGCCGGCGCGATCCGCCCGCTGAACTTGTTGCCCGGAAACCCGATGATGTACACGTCGACGGGGCCAACTGCCATGATCTCTCCTTGGTCGGGGGTCAGCGCTCTAGCTGAGGGCGCCGTAAAGGATCCCCTCGGCCGCGAACAAGCCGTCTCTCTGTTGCGCAGCGCCAGTATACGCCGCTACCTGCCCCAGGGCGCCGCCGGAACTGGTCGCCTGCCTACCGCATCCACTCAGCCAGCGCTGCGAGGTTGTCACGCCGTCGCGCGCAAGCGGCGGCACTGAGGCTGTAGCCCTACGGCCGGCCCAGCACGTCGCGGACGGCCGTATCGATCGCATCGACCCGCTCGTGGTCGCCGAGCCGCCGGGTGACGTAGCCGATCGCGTAGCCCTCCTCGCCCCACCAGCCGAGGTTGCCGCCCATGCCACCCATGCCGAAGCCGCCCTCCTCGAGATCGGCCTGAAAGCCGAGGCCCCACGCGGCCGTCCCGGTCGAGAACGCGATCGCGCGCTACGAGCTGCGGTCGTACGGCCTCCGCCACGAGCTCCGCGGACAAGAGCCGGGTGCCGTCGAGCGTGCCGCCGGCGCCCAGAGCCGCGTAGAAGCGCGCCAGAGCCAGAGCCGTGCCGTGACCGTTGACGGCAGGGATCTCCGCGGCCCGCCAGGCGACGCCGTTCACGACGGCGGGATCCGCGATCTCCGGAGGCCGGGCGAGCGGCGCGACGAACGTCCCGTCCGGGTCGACGACGTCGGCGGCGCGCCGTCGGAGCCGCTCGTCGAGCCCGACGTGGAAGTCGATCTCCCACGGCGCCGAGAGCTCGTCGCGGAGAAAGGTCCCGAGCGAGCGTCCGTCGACCCGGCGGACGAGCTCGCCCACGAGATGCCCGTAGGTCACGACGTGCTCCGCATGCGCGGTGCCGGGCGGCCACGCGGGCGGTGACGACGCGAGAAGGTCGGTCATCGCTTCCCAGTCGAGCAGCGTCTCGAGCGACGGCGGCCGCTCGAACAGGTCGAGGCCCGCCTGGTGCGCGAGCACGTGCCGGACGGTGACGACGTCCTTCCCGGATGCGCCGAACTCGGGCCACCAGCGGGTGACGCGGTCGTCGAGGCCGACGTGCCCCCGCTCGACGAGGAGGAGCAGGCACGCGGCGGCGATCGGCTTCACCACCGAGTAGGCGTTGACGATCGTGTCGCTCGACCAGAGAGCCCCGGACGCGTCGGACGTCCCCCCGACGAGATCGACGACGGCTCGCCCGTCGACGATCACCCCGAGGGCTGCACCGACCTCGCCGCGGTCGGCGAATCCCGCGGCGAACGCGTCCGCCACGGCCGCAAAGGCCGGATCGACGTGTCCGCGGGGCTGCGCGCTCGCCACTCCGGTTGTCTATCGGACGACGGCGCGGTCAGCTGCAGGAGCCGGGCTGGACGGCCACGCTCGGCCGCCGCAGACCGGGGACGCGGACTGCCAGCGTGGCGGCTGCGCGACGGGCGCGCGAGCGGATGCGGGCGGTCGCCTGCGAGCCGATCCGGCCCTCGCGCACGTCCCACGCGAGCGGGTGGCCGTACAGGTACGACCGCGCTGCGCGCATCACGTGCTCCTCGATCGACGTCGTGCGAGCCTTGGTCATGGCCGCTCCTCCTCTCCCTGCCGGTGTCTCCATCACGGTCTCGAGGATGCCTCGGGGACCTCCCCCGGGCATGGCGGTGGACAGGCGTCTCGCGCGTACGGCGGGCCGCACCGTCAGCCGGAGCCGGCGCAGGCGGCGCCGCGAGACGCTCGCCGAGTACGCTCGGGAGGCCGTGGCCGCCGGCGCCGTCCTGCTCGCCCTGCCCATCGCGGGCCTCGTGCTCCTGCTCGTCGAGCCGGACGCGGACGCGCACTGGCAGCACCGGCCGACGCACTTCTGGCTGATCCTCGGGACCGCGCTGGTCAACGTCGTGCTGGGGCTCGCCGCGAGCGAGGCAGCGAGACGCCGCGGAGACGCCCGGGCATCGCTCGTCTCGCTGGCGTTCCTCTCGAGCGCGGGCTTCCTCGCCCTCCACGCCCTCGCGACCCCGGGCCAGCTCGTCCACGGGAAGAACACGGGCTTCGACATCGCGACGCCTGTCGGGCTCGTGATCGGCGCTCTCTTCGCGGCGGCGTCGGCGGTCGAGCTCTCACCCGTGCAGGCTGCGGCGGTCCTCCGTCGGGAGCGGCTGCTGCGCGGCGGGCTGTTCGCGCTGCTCGCGGCGTGGGCGGTCGTGTCGCTCGCCGAGGTCCCGCCTCTCGACCGCCCCGTCGCGCCCGAGGACCACCGGTCGGCGCTCCTGATCGTCGCCGTCGCCGGTTGCGCGCTCTACGGCTTCGCCACGATCCGCTACCTCGAGCTCTACCGGCGCCGGCGCGACCTGTTGCCGGCCGCGATCGCGGCGGCGTGGGTGCTGCTCGCGGAGGCACTGGTCGCGATCGCACTCGCGCGCAGCTGGCACCTGTCCTGGTGGGAGTGGCACCTGATGATGACCGGCGCGTTCGTGCTCGTCCTCTGGGCCGCCTACACCGGCTACCGGCGGAGCGCCTCGGTCGCCGCGGCCTTCGGCGGCGTGTACCTCGACGCCACGCTCGAGCGCGTCGACGAGCGCACCGCGGACGCGCTGCGCGCGATCCTCGCAGCGCTCGCCGAGGACCGCCCGGTGGAGCCCGTCCTGGAGGAGCTGCGCGACCACGGGTTCACGGCCGACGAGACGGCCGTGCTCGAGTCGTCGGCGCGGGAGCTGCGTCGCGTCGACGACCTCTTCCGCCCATACGTCTCGCCGGCCTTCGCCGACGACCTCGAGCGCCAGCCGGAGCTCGCGGAGCTCGGTGGGACGGAGCGCGAGGTGACCGTGCTCTTCGCAGACCTCGAGGGGTTCACGACGTTCGCGGAGAGCCGCCCGCCGGCGGAGGCTCTCGCGATGCTGAACGCCTACTGGGCGGCGGCCGTTCCCGAGCTGCTCGCCGAGGGGGCCACGATCGAGCGCTTTGCCGGGGACGCGGTGATGGCGGTGTTCAACGCGGTGGGGGACCAGCCCGATCACGCCGAGCGCGCGACCCGCGCCGCCGGTCGCTTGCTGACGGCTTCCACGCGTCTCGCGGAGACGCGCCCGGGCTGGCCGCGCTTCCGTGCCGGGCTCGCGACCGGGCCGGCCGCCGTCGGGCACGTCGGGACGGCCGAGCAGCGGAGCTTCGCGGCGATCGGAGACACGACCAATCTCGCGTCGCGCCTCCAGGCGCTCGCCCGGCCCGGCCAGGCAGTGCTCGCTGCCTCCACCGCCCGACACGTCTCGGGCGTGCCACTCGAGGCGCTCGGCACGGTCGAGGTCAAGGGGCGGGTCGAGCCGGTCGAGGTGTTCGCGCTGGCAGGGCCCTGAGCCCCGGGCGTGGCGTGGCTTGCCTTGCCCGTCAGTCGCCGCCGGCTGCCTGCAGCTTCGCCAGCAGCTGCTTGACGCGGCGGAGGAGGTCTGCCTCCTCGTGACCGAAGTCGTCGAGGTAGGAGCGTACGGCCGCCAGGAGGAGCGCGAGCTCCTCGTCGTCGATCTCGAGCGTCTTCATCACGCGAGGGTACAACGCGTCGGACACGACCAGGGCCTGGAGGCTCTCGTGCTCCTCACGACACGCCGGACATCCCTCGAGATGCGCCCGCAGGCCGGGGATCGCCGCGTCCGCGTCGACTCCGGCGAGCTCCAGCTCGACGTAGCGGTCGAGCTCCTCGAAGCAGGTCTCGCAGCTCACCTCGGGCTCTGCCGGCCCCAGGAGACGGGCGACGACGCCCTTGCTCTCGATCGATCTCGTCACGGCACCTCCTGTTCCGTCGACTCGCCGTGACCCGACTCCTCGAGGTGTCGGCGCAGTTTCCGCCGAGCGTCGTGGAGCGTCTTGTAGAGGGCCCCGCGGGTCGTCCCGAGGCGCTCCGCGAGCACGTCGATGGGCACGTCGTCGATCGCGAGCGCCACGAGGACGCGTCGCTGGTGCGGCGTCAGCTCCTCGTCGATCGCGCGGCGGACGAGCTGCAGGAGCTCGCTCTGCTCCGCCCGTGCGTCCGGCCCGAGGCCCGCCGCCGAGAACGTGCTCCACGTCTCGTCGGCGACGGGCAGCTCGCGTCCCTGCCAGGCGCGGCGCCGCACCTTAACGGCGGCCTCGTAGAGGGCGAACTTGTACGCCCAGGTCGTGAACCGGCTCAGCCCGCGAAAGTCGTCGAGCCGTGCGAGGACGCCGAGCAGCGCGTCGGCGGCGGCCTCCTGCGCGATGTCGTCGAGGTCGTCGCGCAAGTGGGGAAGCGCAGCCCGGCGGCGCGCCGTCTCGAAGCGGGCGGCGCGGAGGAGGAGCGCATGGAGCCGCGCGACGGCCTCGTCACGGGCCGCGCCGTCGTCGCGGAGGCTGCTCAGCCACTCGCGCGACTCCGGGTCGAGTGGTGGACGGCCAGAGGAGTGAGCCGGTCGCTCCACGCGGCCCACGATAGGCGCCGTCCCCGCGCTCACGCGACCTCGCCCTCGTCGAGGGGAGCGAGGATCCGCGCGGCGAGCGCGGGCGGGCATCCGCGCTCCACGAGCTCGATCAGCCGGTGCAGGTCGTAGCGCGGGTCGCGGGCGAGCTGCAGTGCGAGGCCGTGGGGAACGCCCGCCTCGATCAGCTGCCGATGACGCCAGCCGGCCGATCCGGCGTCCCGCGCCTGCCACGTCGTCGTACCGCTCTCGTGCTCGATGTGCGCCATCTCCGCCTCCTGGGCGATCCCCGCCGCCGACGGAAGGGTCGACTCGTTGGTGTCGGGCGAGCGCCGGTCCTTACGTGCCTGAGGTGGGACTCAGCGCCCGCCCGACACGTCGAGGATCGCGCCCGTGCAGTAGCTCGCCTCGTCCGAGAGCAGCCAGGCGATCGCCTCCGCGACCTCGAGGGCGCTCCCGGGCCGCCCCATCGGCACCTCCGGCGCGAGACGCGCTGCGCGGCCCGGGTCGCCGCCCGAGGCGTGGATCTCGGTCTCGATGATCCCGGGCCGAACCGCGTTGACACGGATTCCCTCCGGCGCCACCTCGCGCGCCAGGCCGACCGTGAACGTGTCGATCGCGCCCTTGCTCGCCGCGTAGTCGACGTAATGGCCCGGTCCGCCAAGCCGTGCGGCGGCCGACGAGACGTTGACGATCGCACCGCCGCGCCCCTTCATCCGCTTCACGGCCTCGCGCGCGCACAGGAACGCGCCGAGCACGTTGACCGCGAGCATCCGCGTGATGCGCTCTGCGCTCATCGACTCGAGGCGCTCGCGGACGTCGACGATGGCTGCGTTGTTCACGAGGCACGTGACGGGACCGAGCTCGCGGTCGACCTGCTCGAACAGGCGCTGCACGTCGTCCTCGCTCGCGACGTCGGCTCGGACCGCGATCGCCCGGCCGCCTGCCCGCCGGATGCAATCGACGACCTCCTCGGCTGCGCCGACGTCGTGGGCGTAGTCGACGCAGACGGCGTGGCCTTCCCCGGCGAGCAGCTCGGCCGTCGCCGCGCCGATCCCGCGGCCGCCGCCGGTGACGACGGTGACATGGCTCGACTCGCTCACGCGGGGCGGCGCGCTCGGACGAGGGCGTCGATGGCGACCGCTTCGCCCGTGTCCAGCGCAACGGTGCGCTCGACCGCCTCCGCCCGCTCGACGACGAGGTCGCCGAGCGCCGGGACCACGTCCTCGGCCGTGTAGAGGACGGCGGCGTCCTTCGGCCCGCCGTATCCCTCCGTGAGGTTCGTCGTGTCGTGACCCAGCACGAACAACGTTCCGCCGGGCGCGACGGCGTCCGCGGCCGAGCGCACGACCCGGGTGAGCTCCGGGCGAGGCAGCTGCAGGTAGAGCACGGCCACCAGGTCGAACCCGCGTGGCTCGGGGTCGTACGCGAGGACGTCGGCGAGCACCCACTCGACCTCGACGCCGCGGCTCTCGGCCAGCCGCTCCGCCTTCTCCAGCGCGACGTCCGAGAAGTCGACGGCCGTCACCCGCCAGGCGCGGCCGGCGAGCCACACGGCGTTCCGCCCCTCGCCGCAGGCGAGGTCGAGCGCTCGTCCGGGCGCGAGGCCGCCCACCTCCGCTGCGAAGAGCCGGTTCGGCTCGGCCGACCAGACCAGCTCCTTCTGCGCGTAGCGCGCGTTCCAGTCCTCGCGGGCGAACCCGGGCCGGACGGACGTCACGGGGCGCCGGTGCTCGGTCACGGCGCAGACCGTAGCCGAGCCGGAAGGGCGTCGAAAGGCATGTGTCCGACTGAAGTCGGACACGTCGCGAGGTGAACCGGAGGTGAACCGGTGTCCGACTTCAGTCGGACACCTCTCGTCGGAGACCACGAGCTCGCCCGACCGCCCGAGCCGTTGTCAGGCGAGTCGCGCCAACGCCGTCGCGGCCATCAGCGGCACGGCCTGCTCGAAGGCCGCGGCGCCGGTGTCCTCGGCACCGAGCTCGCCGCGCGTGAAGCGCCCGTAGATCGCCTCGCAGAAGATCGCGGCCTTCCAGAGCGCGAGTGCCTCGAACCAGCCGAGCGGCCCGATGTCGCGCCCGCTCCGCTCGACGTAGCGCTCGACGATCTCCGCCCTCGTCGGAAACCCCTCGAGCGCCGTGACGGGCGAGACGCCGAGCGGGCTCGGCCCGCCTCCCGGCTCGGTGTACGTCGCGAGCAGGTACCCGACGTCGGCCCGGGGGTCGCCGATCGCACCCATCTCCCAGTCGAGCACGGCCTGCACGCGGTCGGGCCGCTCGCGCTCGACCATCAGGTTGCCGAGCCGGTAGTCGCCGTGCACGACGGTGTCACGCAACGGCTCGGGTAGCCCCTCTGCCAGCCGGCGCCCGACCTCGACGACGTCGGGGATCTCCCGCGTCGCGTTGATCTCCCAGAGCTGCGTGAAGCGACGCACCTGACGCTCGAGGTAGCTGCCCGACCGGGCGAAGCCCGCGAGAAGAGGGTCGGACACGTCGGCGGCATGGATCTCGACCAGCGCGTCGACGAGCTCCTCGCCGAGCCGGCGACGCGCCGCGGGGTCGTCGAGCCCGGGCGGCAGCCCGGTCGTGACCACGTGGCCGTCGAGGTACGCCATCACGTAGAACGGGACGCCGAGCAGGGCCGTGTCCTCGCACACGGTGAGGATCGGCGGCAGCCGGATGCCGTGCGGCGCGAGCGCGAGCTGGAGCCGCGCTTCGCGGACGACGTCGTGCGCCGACGGCGGCAGCGGCGGACGGGGCGGCCTCCGCAGCACGTACCGCTCGCCGCCGCGCTCGAGCAGGAACGAGAAGTTCGAGCCGCCTCCCTCCCCGATCCGGGTCGCGTGGATCGGTCCCGCACCGAGGCCGTTCGCGTCGAGAAACCGCTCGAGGCGGTCGAGCACGAGAAGCGGCGGGCGATCGAGGCCGGCTCCGTCGTCGAGGGTCGCAACGATGTCTGCGGCGGCCACCGTGCGATCCTGCCACGGCGCCGGCGCGCGGGCTCGCTCGCGCCCTCCTGTCCCGCGTGAAGGTCACGAGCTCCTCGCGGTCGCTCCCACCGGAGACGGCGATCGCAAGGACGGGCCCGACGCCGCGGGCGTAGAACTTGAACTCCAGCGAGCGCGGCTCGAGGCGCGTGACCCCTCGAATGGTAGGCGGCCGACTCGGCCGGAGCAGCTCGCCGGAGCATGGACTGCGAGCCGGGCGTCGCACGCCCGACTCCGGCCCATCCGTCTCGTGCTCGCGCTCCACGGAGCCGGTCGAACACCCGATCGACGTCAGAGGGAGGCCCGGGCGACACACACCTCGCCCGAGGGGCTCGTCGCCCTCGCCACGAAGCGATCGATCCCGGCGCTGTTCGCGGTCACGAAGCGCGCCTCGAACGAGCCGCTCGGGGCGCGCGTCACTCGCACGCGCTTCGCAACCTGGGTGCCGTTCCGGAGCAGGACGACGTTCCACCGCACGCCGTTCCTGTTCTGGTCGACCTCGAACTCGACCTCGATCGCCCGCGTCCTCGCCGCTCAGCTTCAGCTTCGACGTGCTCGCCTTCGAGCACGTGCCCGCGACGCGGACTCCGTCCTTCGCACCGGCGACAGGCGCCAGCAGCAGCGCTGCCGCGACTACGGTGCCCACGATCACTCCCGACACGTACCTCATCTCGACGCTCCTTCCGAAGTTGTCCACCAGACGCACCGCAGGCTGCCGGGCGGACGGTCGGGGCGACAATGGGACCTTGGTCGTACGCCCGGAGCGAGCACGGTGAGAAAGCCCGTCGCGCAGTTCGCGCTCGCAGGGCTCGCGGTGCTCGCCGTGTTCGGAGCGGGCTCGCTGCTCGTCCTCCAGCGCCTGGGACACGACGAGGCGCTTCGCGACGCGCGTCAGTTCGCGTCGCTCGCGGGCCAGGGCATCGTCGAGCCGACGATCCAGCTCTCGCTCCTGGGAGGCGGCGCCGAGGCGATCGATGCCGTCGACCGGGTCGTCCAGGAGCGCGTCCTCGGCGAACGGGTCGTCCGGGTCAAGATCTGGTCACGGGAGGGCCGTGTCCTGTACTCAGACGAGCCGCGGCTGATCGGCACGACCTTCCCGCTCGGTCCGCCGAAGCTCGACGTCCTCCGCACCGGGGTGACACGCGCCGAGCTGAGCGACCTCTCCGGGCCCGAGAATCGCTTCGAGCGCGGCCAGGGCGACCTGTACGAGGTGTACCTGCCGATCCGCGCGCCGGACGGGACGCCGCTGCTCTTCGAGACGTATCAGCGCAGGAGCGCCGTCGCGGCGACCGGACGCCGGATCTGGCTGCCGTTCGCGGCGCTCCTGCTCGGGAGCCTCGTGCTTCTGTGGCTCGTCCAGGTGCCTCTCGCCTGGCGCCTGGATCGCCGAAGCTGCGCCGGACGCAGGAGGAGCGGGAGATGCTGCTCGTGCGAGCGGTCGAGGCGTCGGCCGACGAGCGCCGCCGGATCGCCGCCGATCTCCACGACGGCGTCGTCCAGGACCTGGCCGGCATCTCGTACTCGCTGAGCGCCGCGGCGAAGGTCGAGACAGCGCCCGCGCTTCGGACCACCTTGCAGGACGCTGCCGCCGGGACGCGCGACGCCATGCGGGAGCTGCGGTCGCTCCTGGTCGAGATCCATCCCCCCAACCTCCGCGCGAGCGGGCTCGAGGCCGCGCTCACCGATCTGCTCGCGCCGCTCAGGGCGCGCGGCCTCGACGCACGCCTCACAATCGAGCCCGGCGTCGACCTGAACGACGAGGACGAGCGGCTCGTCCATCGCGCGGCGGCGGAGGCGCTGCGCAACGTCCAGCGGCACGCGGACGCGACGTCCGTCAGCGTGCGCCTGTGCACACGGACGGCGACCGGATTCTCCTCGAGGTCGTGGACGACGGAGCCGGCTTCACGCCGGAGCAGCGCGAGCGGCGTCGCGCGGAGGGCCACGTCGGGCTCTCGCTGCTCGAGGAGCAGGCGGCCAGTGCGGGAGGCGAGCTGCATGTACGCTCGACCCCCGGCGCCGGTACGACCTTCGCGCTGGAGCTGCCTCGACGATGATCCGACTTCTCATCGCCGACGACCACGCCGTGGTGCGGAGCGGTCTCACGCAACTGGCGCGGACGTTCGACGACATCGACCTCGTCGGCGCGGCAGCGAACGGCGAGGAGGCCGTCGCTCTCTGCGCCGAGCGGCACCCCGACGTCGTGCTGATGGACATCGAGATGCCGGAGCTGGACGGGATCGCTGCGACACGGCGGATCATGGAGGCCCAGCCCGACGTCGCGGTCGTGGTTCTCACGTCGTTCTCCGACCGCGAGCAGATCCTGCGGGCGCTCGATGCCGGTGCCGTCGGCTACCTGCTCAAGGACGCGGAGCCCGACGAGCTCGCGAAGGCGGTGCGAGCCGCGGCGCGGGGCGAGGCGCCGCTCGACCCACGCGCGGGTCGGGCGCTCCTGAGTGCCCGGAGCCAGCCGTCCCCTCTGGAGGCGCTCTCCGACCGGGAGCGCCAGGTCCTCGCGATGGTTGCCCGCGGCCTCCCCAACAAGCTCATCGCACGCGAGCTCGGGATCAGCGAGAAGACGGTCAAGGCGCACCTCACGCGCATCTTCCGCGCGATCGGCGTGAGCGATCGGACGCAGGCCGCGCTGTGGGCCGAGCGAAACGGGCTCACCCGCGTCGGGGTCGTAGGACCGAAGTCCGATTGCAGAGGCGCAGGATCCGCAGGCAGCATCGACGCATGCAGCGCGGCGGCCTCATCGCACTTCTGCCGACACGTCGTCGTCGCGTCGCTGGCGGCCGTCGCGGTTCCCTCGTCGGCCGTGGCGGACGACGGCGGCTCCCGCGGCGACGTTCGGGTGGCAGGGAGCTGTACGGCGAAGAGCCGTGCCGAGCTACGCGTCCGCGCGCGGGACCACGACCAGCTGCGGGTCGACCTCGAGCTGCGAACGGCGCGTCGCGGGGCACCGTGGACGGTCGTGATCGTGCACGAGCGGCAGCTGGTGTTCCGCGGGAACCTGAGCACGAGCCAGGGCTCCGGCACCCTCGCCGTGCGCCGCACGATCGCGGACTGGTTCGGAGAGGACGCGCTCAGCGTTCGCGCGACCGGACCGGGCGGCGAGACCTGTCGCGTCTCGGCCACGGTCCGAGACGAGTGACCGGCGCTGGCATCTAGGCCAGCCCGCGCGCCTTGCGGCTCGAGGCCTGCTGGCGCCTCGAGGCCGAGAGCTCGACCTTGCGCAGGCGGATCGAGGCCGGCGTGACCTCGACGCACTCGTCGTCGCGGATGAACTCGAGTGCCTGCTCGAGCGACAGCGGGCGCGGAGGGATCAGGCGGACGAGCTCGTCCGCGGTCGACGAGCGGATGTTCGTCAGCTTCTTCTCTTTGGTCGCGTTGACGTCGAGATCCTCGGCCCGGGCGTTCTCCCCCACGACCATTCCCTCGTAGACCTCGACCCCGGGCCCCACGAACAGCGACCCGCGCTCCTGGAGGTTGAGCAGGGCGAACGTCGTCGTCGCCCCGCGGCGGTCGGCGACCAGGCTGCCGCTGGGACGGGTGCGAAGGTCGCCGTGCCACGGCTCGTAACGCTCGAAGACGTGGTGGAGGATCCCGGTGCCGCGCGTCTCGGTGAGGAACTCCGTGCGGAACCCGATCAGCCCACGGGCCGGCACCAGGACATCCATCCGCACCCAGCCGGTGCCGTGGTTGACCATGTTCTCCATCCGCCCCTTCCGCAGCGCGAAGAGCTGGGTGAGCACGCCCACGTACTCCTCGGGGACGTCGACCGACACGCGCTCGACCGGCTCGTGCACCTTTCCGTCCACCTCACGGACGACCACCTGCGGCTTGCCGACGGTGAGCTCGAAGCCCTCGCGGCGCATCAGCTCGACGAGGACGGCGAGCTGGAGCTCGCCGCGCCCCTGCACCTCCCAGGCGTCCGGCCGCTCGGTGGGCGCAACGCGGAGCGAGACGTTACCGACCAGCTCCTGGTCGAGCCGCTGCTTCACCATCGGCGCGGTCAGCTTCGAGCCTTGCTGCCCGGCGAGCGGGGAGGAGTTGATCCCGATCGTCATCGCCAGGCTCGGCTCGTCGACCTCCACCACCGGAAGGGCGCGCGCGTCGTCCGGGTCGGCGAGCGTCTCGCCGATCGTCACCTCGGGCAGGCCGGCCACCGCGACGATCTCGCCCGGGCCGGCCTCCGCCGCATCGACCCGGTCGAGCGCCTCCGTGACGTAGAGCTCCGTCACCCGGGCCCGCTCGACCGATCCGTCGGCGCGGCACCAGGCGATCTGCTGCCCTTTGTGGATCGTCCCGTTGTGCACCCGGCAGATGGCGAGCCGGCCGACGTACGGGGACGCGTCCAGGTTCGTGACGAGCGCCTGCAGCGGGTGGCCCTCCTCGAACGAGGGCGCCGGAATCGTGGCGAGCAGCGCGTCGAACAGGAGACGAAGGTCGTCTCCTAGGCTGGACGGGCCGGCCGTCAGGCCGGCCCGTCCAGCCCGTGCGTTGCAGTACACGATCGGGAACTCGATCTGGCTCTCGTCCGCGTCGAGGTCGAGGAAGAGCTCATAGACCTCGTTCACGACCTCGGTCGCGCGTGCATCCGGCCGGTCGATCTTGTTGACCACGAGCACCACGGGGAGCCGCGCCTCGAGCGCCTTGCGCAGGACGAAGCGGGTCTGCGGGAGCGGGCCCTCGCTGGCGTCGACGAGCAGGAGGACGCCGTCGACCATCCGCAGGGCCCGCTCGACCTCGCCGCCGAAGTCGGCATGCCCCGGCGTGTCGACGATGTTGATCTTGACGTCGCCGTGGCGGACGGCAGTGTTCTTCGCGAGGATCGTGATGCCCTTCTCGCGCTCCAGGTCCATCGAGTCCATGACCCGCTCGGCCACGTCCTGGTTCTCGCGGAAGGAGCCGGACTGCCAGAGCATCGCGTCGACCAGCGTCGTCTTGCCGTGGTCGACGTGCGCGACGATCGCGACGTTGCGGATGTCGTCGCGCACCGGCATCGCGGGAGCGTAGCCCCGGCCGGAGGGCCGCCCCGGACAGAACCGCGGAGCCCGTAGGTCACCTCGCCACACACCTGCTCGTGACGTGCGCCACGAGGACCGCCCTGGATAACCCGTGAGGCCGGTTCAGTAGAAAGCCGAACACCGGTTCACGACCTGCACTGACGTAACCCGGATGTGGGACACGCACGATCCGGGGCATGTTCACGAGCTTCGCAGGACACGCCGAAGGCCGGAGCCCCCACGGCTTCGGCCTGGCGCGGTGGGCGGACGTCCCGCCGGCTGTCGGTGCTCGCTCACAGGAAGGAGAGACACGGTGAAGATCCACCGACTGGCATGCGCGCTCGCGGCGGTCGCCGCGGTCCTGGCGCTCGGCACCGGCGCAGCGCTCGCATCGAGCGCGAAGGTCGTGGTGTTCGCGGCGTCGTACTCGGGCACGGCCACCGTCAAGGTGACCGACACGGTCGCGGACATCGCGGCCACCGGCCCGGGCAAGGCAACGAGCCTCGGCGCCGGAAAGATCACCGGCATCGGCAAGGGAGACACCTCCGTGCAGCCCTGCGTCCCGTTCACCGGGCCCGGGACGATGGTCGGCACCGGGAAGAACAAGCTCACGTTCAAGGTCATCGCGGGCTCCACGGCCTGCGGCGACGAGGCCGGTGAGGTGTTCAGCGTCTCCGGCAAGGCGGCGGTCGTGAAGGGCTACGGCACGCTCGCGAAGGCCAAGGGCACCCTCAAGTTCTCGGGCGTCTATGACCAAAAGGCAGGCACGTTCACCGTCAAGTTCAAGGGCAAGTTGACCCAGTGACCGCGATGACCGGGTCACGAACAAGGAGGAGTTCGATGAGACGAGGCAGCGCTGTGCTTATCGGGACGCTCGCGCTCGCCCTGACGGCGGTCGCCGGATGGGCTGCGATCCCGGGCGAGACGCCGTTCCCGTCGCCGACGATCGAGAACGTGTTCGTGTCGAGCCGCACCGTGACTGCGGCCTCGAGTCCGGCCGGCCCGGGCGTCCTGACGAACTACTACGCGCGCGGCTCGACCGTCGTGTTCCAGGTGTTCGCCGGCGCGACGAAGACCGGCAAGATCCTCACGGCAAACGACGTCAAGTACGCGTACGTCAAGCTCCCCGACGGGACGAAGATCAAGCTGACGTACAAGGAGCCGGCGAACACGACCGACCCGGCGTGGTCGGGGACGTGGACGATCCCGGCCAACTACGCGCCGAAGGTCGTCGACTTCGTCGTCCGGTTCCAGACGAAGGACAAGCAGTACGGCAACTTCGTCCAGATCCCCGTCTCGACCTCGCAACTCACGGTGACGGCGGCGTAGGGGGCGATGACCGTGACGAACGCACATCACTGGAGGAACTCGATGAGACGCCCACACCTGCTGGTCGGCTTCGTCGCCGCCCTGATCGCGCTGGTCGTGCCGACCATCGCACAGGGAGCCACGGGGCCGACGAAGCTCGACGCCTTCATCTACGTCGACACGGTGAACGGCACCCGGCCGGCGGGTGCGCCGCCGCGTCCGATCGGGTGCACGCAGTCGAACACCTTCACCCGGGGCGAGCAGATGGTGTTCCGGACCTGGGGAACGGTCGCGGCGACCGGCGACATCCTCTCGACCGAGAACGTCGACGACGCATACGTGACGTTCCCGGGAATGGCCAACCAGAAGCTCAACTGGGGGGCGCACGGCGCGACGTCGAACCGGGTCTGGTTCTGGACGGCTGCCGTCAACCTCCCGGCCGACTACCCACTGGGCGCGGGCACTGCCCGTGTCGTGTTCAAGACGGACGAGGGAAAGACCGGCACCTACGACTACCAGTTCACGATCGTGCCTGCCCTCAAGGCCACCGCCAAGGCGGCCTCCAAGGCGAAGGTCAAGCCTGCGGGCAAGGCCGCGAAGACATGAGAGACCGGGAGGACGGAACGATGAGAACCACACGATCGAGGCCATGGCGGGCGATCGTCGCGTCGAGCGTCGTGACGGCGGCCGCGCTCGCGGCGGTCTTGCCTGCGACAGCCGCCGGGCCGATGACCATCACGTCCCCGAAGATCCCGGGCGCCGCAGCCCTGTTCGGGCCGGTGGTGGACGCCGGTGCCGCGGCCGACACGGTCTCGACGCTCAAGACCGCCCCGGACGTCGCCGTGCCGGGCAAGAAGGTGACCGTGACCGGCGCCGGCCTGGCCAAGGCGAAGGACGTGCGGCTCGTCTGGATGACCGCCAACGTGCGGTGGATCCTCGACCCGAAGGCTGACAGCGTCGACTACATCGGCCGGAAGGTCGACAAGATCGCAGTCGCGCTGGCGAACACCCAGACCGACGCCACGGGGGCGTTCAAGGCGTCCTTCCGCGTCCCGAAGGACTTCGGCGGGCTGCACGACATCTTCGCCGTCGTCGACGGGAAGCAGGTCGCGAAGGGCGGGTTCCTGCTCGAGCGGACGGTGAAGATCAGCCCGACGCGCGGCCCGGTCGGCACGCCGATCACGGTCACCGTCGTCGGGATGGGCTCGCCGACCTACGAGAGCGTCGGCGCAGTCCTCTACGACAACCACTTCGCCGGGGCGATCTCGGCCAACACGACCCGCGGTGTGTCCATCTTCAAGATCCGCGCGTCCGGCGGCGTCGGCGCGCACTGGATCGAGCTCGCCGGATCGAGCCACACCGTGCCCTACCTCAACATGCAGCAGTCCCCGGTCCCGTGGACGGACGGCCACCGGATGAGGTTCCAGATCACGGCCGACAAGGGCGCCCCGAAGCCGTCGGTCGAATCACCCGCCGCCGTGCAGGCGACGATCGCGGAGCGGACCACGCTGCAGAACGCGAACCTGGCGGCCGGCTCGGCCGCGGCAGCGCAGCTCAGCTCGACGAGCGGGCCGATCCTGTCGAAGACGACCATCAGCGCCACCGGGCTGACCGCCGGCCAGCCGTACGTCGTGCAGTGGGCCAGCGTCGTCGGCAACCGGGTCAACTGCACCGGGCAGTGCTGGAACTTCGTCAATCAGGTCCTCGGCAACGGCGTCGCCGGCGGGGACGGCACGGCAAAGACGAACATCACGGTGCCCGACGGCCTCGGCGGCTGGCACGCCGTCCAGATCGTCCAGGCCGGCCAGGTGAAGGCCCAGACGAGCTACTTCGTCAAGCGGACGTTCGTCTCGGTCCCGAAGAGGGTGAAGGCCGGTCAGCCGTTCGTCGTCGAGCTGAAGGGCGTCGGGTGGACGCAGCTCGACAACACCGTGGCCGTGACGTACGACAACTCCTACATCGGGTACGCGTGCGGCTTCAACAGCAACGGGTACGTGCGCATCCAGCTCTTCGCGACCGGCACGAAGGGCACGCACCTGATCGACCTCTATCCGCTGCTCTACACGCAGCAGCCGGCGTACCCGTACCCGCAGCTGGGGATGGTGCCGCTGCTCGGGTACGCGATGGACGCTCCGGGGCTCGGCGCAGGCTACGACCTGCCCGCGATCCGCCTCGCCATCACGGTCGTGTGAGGGGAGATCCACGGGGCCGGACGCTCGTCCGTCCGGCCCCGTTCGTCCCCACGCCGGTCACGGACGAGCGCGGCCGGCCAGCCGCTTGGGGAGCCACCAGCTCCACCGCCCGAGGATCGCGACGATCCCCGGCACGAGCGCGAGTCGCACGACCGTCGCGTCGACGAGAACGCCGGCCGCGAGCACGATGCCGAGCTGCTGGAGCCCCGGCACGTCGCCCAGGACGAAGCCGGAGAACACGGCGACCATGATCACGGCCGCAGCCGTCACGACTCTCCCTGTCCTGACGAGCCCCGCCGTCACGGCGCCGTCGCAGGTCTCCCCTGCGTCGATCGCCTCCCGCATCGGCATCACGAGGAACACCTCGTAGTCCATCGACAGGCCGAACAGGAGAGCGAACGCGAACACGGGGATCCATCCCTCGATCGCGGGTGACTCGGCGACGCCGAGCAGGTCGGCGCCGATCCCCCACTGGACGACCGCGACGACCACGCCGCACGCGGCGGCGACGGAGAGCAGGTTGAGCACGACGGCCTTGACGGGAAGGACGACCGAGCGGAACGCCCGAAGGAGCACGACGGCCGTCAGGGCGAGCACGGCCGCGACGAGGAACGGAAACCAGTCGTACAGCCGGTCGAGGAAGTCCGTCCCCTGCGCGGGCACGCCGCCTGTGGCGACGAGGGAGCTTGCCGGGAATCCGGCCCGGGGGATCAGGCTCTCACGCAGGCGCCGCACGAACGCCAGGGCGTCCGGGTGGCCGAACTCGTGTCGGCCCGCGACGAGCACGCGTGCGTATCGCCCGCCCCCCGCCACGTAGGGGCGTCGAACGCCGTTCGCGACGACCATCACCTCGGGATCGCGGCTCACGATGTCCACCAGCCGCGCGACGGCGTCGCGGTCGGGTCCGCGGATGCCTCCGCCCGGCCTCCCCGTGTCGACGACGACCTGGGCGGGGGTGACCGCCCCTGCCCCGACACCGTCGCTCAGCACCTCCGCGCCGCGCACCGCCTCGGAAGGGGGGAGCGCGAGGATCGACCCCGGCGTGGTTCGAAGGGCGACCACGGGTGACGCGAGGACGAGCAGCACGCCGAGACCGGCCCCGACCGTGAGCCACCTCCTGCGGAGCACGAGCGCGGCGAGGGACGCCCACACCCCGTTCGCGGGTGACCGAGTCCCTCGGTCGTACAGCCCGCGCACGAGGACACGGGAGGCGAGCAGCGACAGCAGCACCGGCTGGAGCGTCAGGAGCGCGGCCACCGAGACGAGCGGCACGAGGGCGCCGCCCAGGCCCAGCGAGCGGACGAACGGCACGGGGACCAGCACGAGCACGCCGAGACCGACCGCCACGGCGACGGCCGAGAACGCGACAGCGCGCCCGGTGGTGGCCATCGTCCGGACCACGACGTCCGCCCGTGACCCACCCTGCT
Source organism: uncultured Actinomycetes bacterium (assembly GCA_963786055.1). Taxonomy (GTDB): domain Bacteria; phylum Actinomycetota; class Thermoleophilia; order Gaiellales; family Gaiellaceae; genus Gaiella. The sequence goes on from CAWAXS010000035.1 coordinate 28,503, forward strand.
CCAGCTCGGACCGGAAGCGATCGACGCAGAGAAGCGCGTAGTCGATCGCAAGGGCGAGCCCGATCAGGACCACGAGGTTCTCGACGTAGGAGGCCATGTGCAGCGCGTGCGCGAGCGGGTAGAGCAGCGCGAGCGTGCCGCCGATCGTGCAGGCCGCGAACACGAACGGGATGAGCAGCGCGCTCGACACGCCGAGGACGAGCGCCAGGACGAGAAGCGCTACCGGCAGGGCGACGAGCTCGGCGCGGCGCAGGTCGTCGTGGACGGCCGGATCCAGATCGTGCTGGATCGCCGGCGCGCCCGTCACGAGCGCCTCGGGCTCGTTCGGCGCGGCGAGCGCGCTCCTGACGTCTGCCGTGTAGGACTTCGCGTCCTCGAGGGCGAGCGGCGTGACGACGTCGCCATAGAGCACACCGCCGCCGCGGCGGGGCTCGGAGGCAACGCCGTCGGGAACGACGCGGGCGGCCCGGCGCAAGCGCTCGCGGACATCGTCCTGAAGGCGCTTGCTCCCGGGCACCCGCGTCGGGAAGACCACCGTGAATGTGCCATCGGGACGCTCGCCGTAGCGCTCCTCGAGCAGCCTCCGCGCCCGATCCGACTCGCTGCCCGGGACGGCCAGGGAGTTCGACAACAGCGGGCTCAGGTGCGCGGCAGCCACGATGCCGGACACCGCGACGGCGAGCCAGGCGGCGAGCACGAGGAGCCGGCGGCGGAGCACCCCACGGGTCCAGCGCTCGAGCACGCGGCAAGGGTACTCCCGCCCCCGGAGCCGGTGTCAGGACGGGCGACGCCGGGAGGCGGCCAGGAACTCCGCGATCGTGCGCAGATTGCCGGCGCCGAGATCGGCATAGCCCGGCATCGCCGGGTTGCCGCGAGCCGCGGGCGACCGGAGGTACGCCACCGTCGCGGCGACCGACCGGACGGTCGGCCCGCCGTTGGAGAGCGGCGGCCCCCCGAAGCGCGCCCGACCCGCGCCGAGGTACCGGTGACAGCTGAGGCAGCCTTCACGTCCGAACACGGCCGCCCCGCGCGCGGCGGCGCCGCGCAGGCCCTTGCGCCCCACCCAACGCCTGACAGTGGCCGGAGACGCATTCGTCTCGGGCGGGGGAGCAGGCGCCCCGCGAAGCGGGGTGAGACCGGCGACGGCGATCGAGACCGGCCGCCCGACGACGAAGGCCACGAGGTCCGCGAGCTCCTCCGGGGACAGGTCCCGCACGTACGGGGGCATCCCGGTGCCACCGTAGGCGATGCGACGCGCCGCAAGCTCCTCGATCGACACCCGCATCTGCGTCGCGTGCGGGCCGAGCCAGCGGTCGAGATCCGGGCCGGACTTCCCGGTCGAGCCGGCGGCGTCGAGGGCGTGACAGGACCAGCATTGCCTGGCCTGGAACACGGCGGCGCCGCGCGCCGGAATGCCCTCCTCGCTCGACGCGCCGCCGGCACGCTCCGCACCGGCGAGGACCGCGAGCGACAGCGCGACTCCGACGACCGCGACGGCGAGGCCAAGGCGACGCACCATGCCCCGACCGTAGCGGACGCGCGGCGCCGACGACCTACGCGGGCCCGGGAGGCATCTCCCCCACCGGCCACGGCTTCCCGCCGAGGCCCCAGTTCTTCGGGTCGTGGCCCTCGACGATCACCCAGGTGTGGTCGCGGAGGCCCTCGTGCGTCGCGGCGCAGAGGGCGTCCGTGAGGCCGGCGATGAGCTTCGCGCTCGTCTCCTCGTTCACGCGGTAGTCGAACAGCTCGACGCGGATCAGCGGCACGGGGACGCCTCCTTCCTCGCTCGTTCCACGGCTCGGTCGAGCCCGACCCTATGCTCTCCCCGTGAGCCGCGTGTCACGCATCGCCGATGTCGACCCGATCGTCGCCGAGGGGGTCGAGCGTCACGCGCTCGTCCCGCCGGAGCGCGGCTCCGAGCTCGCGCTCGACGCGCTCCGTCTCGCGCCCGGGTCGTCGCTCGACCTGACCGACCCGCTCCACGACACGCTCCTCTTCACCCACGCGGGATCGGGAGCGCTCGACGATGCCCCGCTCACCGACCGGGCGGCGGGCTTCGTCGCCGCGGGGAGGCCCGGCGCGCTGCACGCGGGACCGGAGGGCCTCGCCTGCGTGCGGACGACGCTCGGCGCCGCGACCGACCTCCACGCGCCGATGGGTGGCCTGGAGCCGGTCGTCTCGCTCGAGCACGTCGAGCCCGGCCAGGCGACCGGCGCCCGCTCCTTCCAGGTGCTGCACGGGCCGCACAACGGGTCGACCCGCGCCACGATGTTCGTGGGCTACATCCCGCCCGGCCGCGCGCCGTGGCACTACCACCTCTACGACGAGATCGTGTGGGTGCTCCGCGGCGAGGGGCGCCTCCACATCGGCGAGGCGGTGGAGCCGCTCGCCCCCGGGGCGGCGTTCCGGCTCCATCCGCGCGAGGTCCACATCGTCGAGAACACCGATCCGGTCGACGAGCTCGCCGTGCTCGGCATCTTCACGCCCGCGGGAAGCCCCTCGGCCGCCTACCTCACGCCGGACGTCGCCGGGACGTACGCCTTCTCCGGCTGACGGACGGCACGAGCTACGAACGCCGGCGCGACTACTGCGCCGTCGTGCCCGCGGTGAACAGGCGCGGGGTCGGCCCGTCCGGCTGGGGCCGGCGCTCGGAGAGCAGGATCATCTCCTCGATCCGCTCCCGCGCCGCCGCGCCGTCCGGGTGATCGAGCTCGAGCAAGTTGCCCGCAGGATCCCTGATGTAGAGCTGCGCCTCGCCGCCCGGGAGCTCGGCGATCGCGTAGCCGAAGCTCGAGTGATCGAGGATGCCGAGGTCCCGCGCACGCTCGTAGAGCGCCACGACGTCGTCGACCTCGAACGCGAAGTGCGCGTACGTCGGCGGGCCATCGGGCCGCTCGAACAGGTGCACCTGGAGCGATCCCGCGCGAAGCCACTGCACCGGGAACCCGAAGTCCGGCGTCGGCAGCGGCTCCAGCCCGAGGACGTCGACGTAGAACCGGACCGACTCCTCGAGGTCGTGCGCGACGACGCTGACGTGGTTGAGGCCCGCTGCCCTCATGCAGGGATCGTAGAGATCAGTCGGCGAGCCCGCGCTCGATGAAGCGCGCTGCGTGAGCGGCCGTGAGCGGCTCGCCGGTCGCCTGCTCGACCAGCTGGTCCCATCGAAGCGACTGGCCGGGACGGAACACGCGGTCGGCGAGCAGCGCCCCGGAATCCCGTCGCCCGACGAGCCCGCCCGCGACCTCGTCGAGCGTCGCCCGGAGCTGGGACGCCACGAGGTTCCCGTAGAGGTACGTGTGGTAGTAGACCGGTGCGCAGGCGACGTGGAGCTTCGACGCCCAGTCCGGCGCGTCCCGCCCCTCCGGGGGCGTGAGGAGCTGGTAGCGCGAGACGAGACGCCACCACGTCTGCGAGAGCTCCTGCTCGGGATCGGCGTACAGCGCGCGCTCGAAGTTGGTCATCACGAGCACCCAGCGCGTGAAGACGAGCAGCTCGGCTGCCTGCGCGGCCCGGAGGCGGCCGTCCAGCGCCTTCGCCTTCGGCGGGAGCGAGCCCGGCGACCTCGGTGAGCCACTCGGTCTCGAGCGCGAGGCGCCCCATGAGGATCGCGATGCCCTCGGTGACGGTCAGGTGACAGGAGCGGAGGAGCCACGGGAGCGACCGGTCGAAGCCGATGTCGTACGCGCCGTGGCCGAGCTCGTGCAGCATCGTGTCCGCCCAGAAGCGATCGGGCTCGACGTTGGCGAGGACGCGCACGTCCCCTTCGCGGTCGATGTCGATGCAGAACGCGTGCTGGGACTTGCCCTCGCGCGCGAACAGGTCGCTGCGGTCGAGGATCGGCCCCGTGTCGACCCCGATGCCCGCGAAGGTCTCACGGGCGAGGGCGACGACGTCCTTGCCGTCGAAGACGCCGCCCAGGTCGACCCCGCCGGCCGCCGGGACCTCCTGGAAGAACGGGTCCTCGTAGTGCCAGGGCCGAAGCTGCTCGACGGCGCAGCCGAAGCGGTCCGCGAGCGCGGCGTCGGTGGCCGCCTTCCAGCTCGCGAACGCGTCGGCGGTGAGCCGGTCGCACTCGTCGAGGGTCTGGAAGAGCCGCGCCTCGTCCATCTCCGACGTCGCGACCGCGAGGGCGAACCAGTCGCGGTGGCCGAGCGAGCGGGCGGCCTCGTTCCGGAGGCGTGCAAGCTCGCGCACGTCCTCGGCGACCGCGGCACCGATCGTCTTCGACGCCTCCCACGCCTCGCGGCGCTCGGCGACGTCGTCGCTCGAGCGGAGGATGCGCTTGATCTCGTTGTCGTCGACCGAGCGGCCGCCGACCTCGCCGCGGTGCTGCGCGAACCGCGACTCGACCGCCGCGTCGAGCTCGACGATCCGGTGCCGGAGCGCCTCCGGCACCTGCTCGGGCAGGAGACTCGAGTGGAGGAGGTCGAGCTGACGGCGAACGAGCCCGTTCGCTCCGTTCGACCGCGCCTGCTCGACCTCGCGGAAGAGATCGGCGTCCGCCAGCGCGTCCGAGAGCGCGAGCTCTGCCTCGACGCGGCGACGCTCGTTCTCCTCCGTGGCGGCGATGTTCGCGTCCCACCACGACAGGGCGGCGGTCAGGTGCAGAGGGCGGAGCCGGTCGACGGCCCGGGTCGACGACGACGCTCGGATCGGTCATCGCGCCGAGGGTACCCGAGACGCCGTCCGGACGGATCGACCATCTAGGATCGACTCGTCGTGGGCACCGACGCGCACCGGGCCGCCGCGGCCGAGCAGGGGCCGGTCTCCATCGGCCTGATCACGGTCAGCGACAGCCGGACGCCGGAGACGGACACCAACGGCGTCTGGCTCCATGACGCCGTCGCCCAGGCGGGCGGAGTCGTGACCGGCTACCGCGTCGTCCGGGACGAGCCGATCGAGGTTCGGTCGGCGGTCGACGAGCTCGTGGTCGACGCACAGGTGGTCGTCGTGAACGGCGGGACGGGCGTGTCGCGCCGCGACACGACCTACGACACGCTCGCGGGGATGCTCGAGAAGACCCTGCCGGGCTTCGGCGAGCTCTTCCGCATGCTCAGCTGGGAGCAGGTCGGCGCGGCCGCGATGCTCTCACGCGCGACCGCGGGAACCTACCGCGGCTCGGTGGTCGTCTCGGTGCCCGGGTCGCCCAAGGCCGTCGCGCTGGCGTGGGAGAAGCTGATCGAGCCGGAGCTCGCCCATCTCGCGTGGGAAGTCGGGCGCTGCCCGTCCGCCCCGTCCTCGGCTTGTAACGACTCGGAACGTGCGATCCCTGAGCGGCGTTCGGACCGGCCGGAGCGACCTGGGGGACGGGAGCGACCGGGGCGACCGGGGCAGACAGGATCCGCGACTCTTCTGCGCGAGCGCAGCGCCTCCGCCGCGACGTAGCTGCCGAGGACGAAGACGAGGGCGGCTCCCTGGAGGAGGAGGCCCTCCCACGTCGGGAAGACGCCGAGCCAGATGCCCGTCCAGTACGGCAGCGTGAGTCCTTCGACCGGCGTCACGGGCAGCCAGCCGACGACCTGCATGGTCTGCACGGTGTGGCCGACGAGAACGACGAGGACGCCGGTGATGAGGAGCCCGTCGCGATGAGCATCTTCTTGTGCGGGAGCCGACGCTCGAGCGCGATCGACGAGCGCGAAGACGCCGACCACGCCGACGAATCCGAGCAACGACGCCCTGGAGCACCGTCCACGCGCCTGCTTCGAGGGTCAGCGCCTGGAGGAACAGCACCGTCTCGAAGCCCTCCCGGTAGACGCTCGAGAACCCGAGCGCGACCAGCCCGACCGCCTGGGCGGAGAGCGATCGCCGATCGATGCGCCGGCGAGGACGCGCTTCTTCTTCCGGTGGAGGTCCTGAAGGTTCTCCTGCCAGTAGACGCGGTGGTAGAACCAGTTGAGGATCAGGAGCAGGACGCCGATCGCGACCAGCGAGACGACCGCCTCGAGCCGCTCACCCCAGCCGGCCAGCGAGCCGAGCACGGTCTGCGCGACGATCCAGGTGACGACGCTCGCGACGAGCGCGAATGCCGACCCCCGCGAGCAGCGGCTTCCGGTACCGGCGCTGCGCGCCGACCATGCTCGCCATCAGCGCGGCGAGGATGAGCACCGCCTCGAGACCTTCGCGGAAGACGATGATCGCGCTGTTCGTGACGATCGAGCTGCGGGAGCCCGGCCCGCGCCCGATGCCTCGTCGGCTTCCTTGAGCGCGAGGTCGAGCGCCGCCATCGTCTCTGCGATCTCTCGGCGCTCGCGTTCCGCTGAAGGAGCTGCACGAGCCCGTCGACGTCGCCGTCGCCGTACCAGAAGAGCCCCTCGACCCTCTGGAACAGCGACGGCGCAAGGCCCCGGAGGCGCTGCTCCGGGCCGAGCTCGAAGGTGGCGTACGCCTCGAGGCGGCTCTGACTCTGCGCGCCGGAGATCGCCGGCGGCCGCGAGCGCCTGACGCTTGCGAGCGCGTGGCGATGACGTCGAAGTCGGCCTCGGCCGTGCCCTCCTTCCAGTCGTCGGGATAGACGTCGTCGAGCCGCCGCCGTCGCTCGTCCGCGGAGGTCGCTGGACCGCGGCAGGGTCGGCGACCGTCCGTCGCCGCGCTCCGCGTCGCCGAGCCGCGCATCGGCTCGCCGAGCGCGCGCTGAGCCGGAACGCGTCGCCGCGAGGTCACGGCCGGCGAGATACGACTGGAGGTCGCCGAACGCGATCGCGGCGCCGTCGCGAAACGTGATCGCCTCCTGGATCTCGATCGGGACGACGACCGTCCCGTCCGCGACACCACGTCCGTACTCGACCGGGACGAGCCCGAGGTACCGGATGAGCTGACCGGCGCGGCGCACCTGCTCCGACCGCGTGAGCGGCGCGGCGCGGAACGAGAGCAGATCGTCCACGACCGCAGCCGCTGCGCCGGCGGTCGCTGCCGGCCTGCCGCTCCGCGCGGCACCGACGAGACCGTCGAAGGCGCTGTCGAGTCGTACGGCTGCCGCCTCTCCCCGCTGCCCGACGAAGGCCTCACGGAGGATCCACCAGTACCCGCGTGCGGTCGCCGCCGAGCCGGCCGCCTTCTCCGGGAACCCCGCGCGGAGCGCATCCTCGGTGTCGGAGAGCGATGTCCGGAGCAGAGCCTCGTACGTATCGAGGAGGTCGCTGCGAATCGACCGCACGGCACGCGCGCGCGGGATGACCCCGTCCGCGAGCGAGGCGATCGCGACGCTCGAGGCAGCGCTCGGGTGCGAGAAACGGGTGACGGGCTTGAACTCGCGGACGAGGAGCCACGCCCGAGCCGTGTCCAGGTCACCCGCACGCGTTGCGGCGAGGATGGTCTCGTATGCGCCGGAGAGCGCCGTCGCCCGTGCAGTGGCGGCCGTCACCGCCAGATCGACGCCGTTGCGTTCCGAGACGACACCATCGGCCGCCCGCCGAAGCCGAGCCGCGCTCGCCCTGGCAGAGGGGTCGAAGCCGTCCGCGAGCTCACCGGCTGCGACCGCCGCCCGGCGGCCGGCGACGGCCAGGGCATCGGCGTCGTTCGTCGTCGCGGCAAGCTCGGCGTCGAAGAGCGCTCCGTCGAGAGCATCGAACGCCTGCCACGGCGCGACGGCTTCTGCCGCCGACGCACGACCCGCCCCGGCCGCGGCGACGAGCGCGACGACGACGAGAGCGAGGAGCACTCCGCCCCTCGCCCGTGTTGCGTCGCGTCGCGTCATGTCCACCCGATCCGCCCTCGCGCGTAGCCCGACTCAGGCCTGGAGCTCGACTCCGAGAACTCCCGCGACCTGCGAGATCTGCCCCGCGATCGCGTTGGCGCGCTTCTGTGCCTGGCTTCCGAGCAGGTCGGCCTGCTTCGGCGTGAACTTCTTGCCCGCCTTCTCCTGCGCGTAGATCCCGTCGACGAATTGCGTGAGCTGCTGGAGCGCGGTGCCGATCCGCGAGCTCTGCGCCGCACCGGCCTGCGCGACGAGCGGCCGCACGCCCTGGTACACGTTTTGGAGGCTGAAGAGGATCCCGTGCACGTCGATCAAGCGCGAGTGGGCGACGAACGCCTTCTCCTCCGCGCTCGGGCCGGCGATCGCGCGCGAGCTCTTCCATTCGCCGAAGTACCCCTCGACCGTCGGCACCATCACGACGAGCGCCGTGAGCACGTCGGAGGCGTTCGGCGTCCAGGCCCTCGCGGCCGCGTCGCTCTTGCGGGCGTACGTGACGAAGCCGCGGGCTGTTGCGACCAGGACGTTCGCATCGGGCAGCACCTCGCCGAACTCGACCTTGCCGTCGCCGTCGAGGTCGGCCTTGACGCCGCCCGGCGCGACGAAGCGCGTGTCCGTACCCCAGATGGTCGGCTCGAGCAGCGCGTGGAAGAAGTTCCCCGGCTTCTCGAAGACCTTGCCGTTCGGCAGCTTCAGGTCGAACGGCACGGCGGTCTGGGGGTCGTCTGCGGCGCTCGTTCCCGAATCCATGATCACGTCGTACTGGGCGAGTGACGGGACGCCGGCGATGATGCCCTCCTCTTCCTCGTAGGCCTTGTGAGCCCGGCTGAACGCCGGCTTGAGGCCCATGAGGAGTGAGGCGACCTCCGTACGGTGGTCGTGCCAGAGGTCCGCGTACGAGAACCGCTCGCGCTTCGCGAGAGCGTAGTAGCGCTCCGCGCGCGTCTGGATCCCGTTGAGCTGCGTGACCAGCGACCGCGAGCGGCCGAGGAGATAGGTCTTGACTCCTGCGTAGTTCGGTGCGGCGGAGCTCGCATCCGTCCGAGCCGGCGACGCGGCCGCGGTCGACGCGAGCGCCGCGACGAGAGCGAGGGCGAGCGCGGCCGCCCCGGCGAGCGTTGAGAGACGAATTCGGTTGGTCATACGCGGAGCGTATAGAATGGCGACACAGCGTGTAAGGGCACCCTTACACGACGTACGTCTCCGTGGCACGGGCTTGTTCGAGTCCTACCGCGCCGTGCTCGTGTACGGGCAGAGCCCCGCGGCATGGCAGCTCCTGGACGAGGTGCGCGAGGCGCTCGACCACGAGTTCCGCGAGGTCGTCGAGAAGCGGGCGAAGGAGCTCCTCACGGGCGGTGGGATCGTCGTCGCCGCGGGGCACGACCACCCGCTGCTCGAGCGGATCTGCACGCGGCCCTCTGGATGGACGGCGGGCACGTGGTCGGGGACGGCCCGTTCGCGGAGCTGCAGGCGCGCTACCTGTCGGACGGGAGCCCGAGCCCGGCCGAGATGCGAGCGGTCGGGCGGTAGATTGGTCGTGTGGCAACGGCCGCCGCCATCCGCACGCTGCCGTACGACTGGTACTCCGACCCGGCCGTGCTCCGGCTCGAGCAGGAGCGGATCTTCGCGCGCACCTGGCAGTACGCGGCGCGCCTCGACCAGGTCGCCGAGCCGGGGCAGCTGACCGCCGCCCAGGCCGGTGCCGTCCCGATCGTCCTGGCACGCGCCAGAGACGGCGAGCTTCGCGGCTTCGTCAACGTCTGCCGGCACCGCGGCCACATCCTCTGCGAGGGCGACGCGAGGCGCGAGACGATCCAGTGCCCCTACCACGCGTGGACGTACGGCCTCGACGGCGCCCTCCGCAACGCTCCCCGCGCCGATCGCGAGCCCGGCTTCGACCGATCGTCCCTCGGGCTCGTCCCCGTCGCGGTCGACACGTGGGGCCCGTTCGTGTTCGTCAACCCGAACCCGGATGCGGGGCCGCTCTCCGACCATCTCGGCGAGCTCCCCGAGCTGCTCGCCGCCGGAGGGCTCGACGTCGGCACGCTCCGGTTCCACAAGCGGGACGAGCCCGCCGAGTACGCCTGCAACTGGAAGGTGTGCGTCGAGAACTTCCTCGAGTGCTACCACTGCTCCGTCGCACACCCGAGCCTGGTGAAGGCGATCGACGTGTCGGCCGACGCCTACAGGCTCGAGACGCGGAGATGGCTCGCGAGCCAGTTCGGGCCGCCGCGAAACGGAGGCGGAGGCGTGTACGACGCGACCGGCGAGGTCGAACGAGGGCAGTTCCACCTTCTCTTTCCGGGCACGGTCGTCAACGTCATGCCCGGCAAGCCGAACCTCTCGATCGGCCCGGTCGTTCCCCGCGGCGCCGAGCGCACGTACCGGTTCCTCGACTACTTCGTCGGCCCGGACGTCGACGACGAGTGGCTCGCGGACTACCTCGCGCTCGACGAGCAGGTCGGCGCGGAGGACCGTCGGCTCGTGGAGGCCGTGCAGCGCGGGATCGCGAGCGGCGCGCTGGAGGCGGGCACGCTGCTGCCCGAGTCGGAGCAGCTGATCGCGCACTTCCAGTCGCTCGTCGTCGAGGCGCTGGCCGCGGACCCGGGCTCCGGCTGAAGCCGGAGCCCTGCGCCGTACCGAGCCACCCCCCAGGGCTCTGGCTTCAGCCAGAGCCCCCGGCAGTTCCCGGCCCGGGCCACGAAGCGTCCCCGGCTGTCGAAGGTCATGGCACCATGCGTCCGTGGCGACCATCACCGAGCCCACCCCGTCGCGACTGCTCAACCGCGAGCTCTCCTGGGTCGAGTTCAACGCGCGCGTCCTCGAGCTCGCGGAGGACGACGGGCTGCCGCTGCTCGAGCGGATCAAGTTCGCGGCGATCTTCGCGCGGAACCTCGACGAGTTCTTCATGGTCCGGGTCGCCGGCCTGCTCGAGCTCGCCGAGTCGGACGTGCCCAAGCGCTCCGTCGACGGACTCGCCTCCGGGCAGGCGCTCGAGGCGATCCGGGTTCGGGTCGGGGAGCTGATCGCGCGACAGGGACGCCTGTGGAAGCGCGAGCTCCGCCCGGCGCTCGCCGAGGCCGGCATCGAGATCGCGACGATCGACGAGTGCTCCGAGCGCGAGCAGGAGAAGCTCGGCCGGTACTTCGAGCGCGAGATCTTTCCGATCCTGACGCCCCTCGCGGTGGGACCCGGCCAGCCGTTCCCCTACGTCTCCGGCCTGTCGCTCTCGCTGGGCGTGATCGCATCGGACCCCGAGAGCGGCGAGGAGCGCTTCGCGCGCGTCAAGGTGCCCGAGGGTCTCAACCGGTTCGTGCCCGTGGGCAAGCGCCTCGTACCGCTGGAGACCGTCATCTCGCACTTCCTGCCGATGCTGTTCCCGGGGATGGAGATCACCGAGCGGGCGCTCTTCCGCGTCACGCGCGACGCCGACTTCGAGCTGTCCGACGACGCCGACGATCTCCTGGAGGCGGTCGAGTCCGAGCTCCGACGCCGCCGGTTCGGCGACGTCGTCCGGCTCGAGCTCTCGAGCTCTGCGTCGCGCGACATGCGCGAGCGGCTGATCGACTGGCTCGAGGTCCGTCCGGGCCAGGTGTACGAGATCGAGGGGCTGCTCGACCAGTCGGAGCTGTGGCAGCTCTACGCGCTCGACCGTCCCGACCTCAAGCACGAGCCGTGGGTCCCCGTCGTCCCGCCGCGGTGGGCCCGCGTCACGGTCGCGGGCGACGTGTTCGAGGAGATCCGCCGCGGCGACCTGTTCGTCCATCAGCCGTACGACTCGTTCCGCGCCAGCTTCGAGGCGCTCGCGCAGGCGGCGGCGCGCGACCCGGACGTGATCGCGATCAAGACGACCGTCTACCGGACGAGCCACGAGTCGTCGCTCGTCGCGTCGCTGATCGAGTGCGCCGAGGAGGGCAAGCAGTCGGTCTGCCTCGTCGAGCTGAAGGCACGGTTCGACGAGCGGAGGAACATCGAGTGGTCCCGCGCGATGGAGGAGGCCGGCGTCCACGTCGTCCACGGGTTCCCCGACCTGAAGATCCACGCGAAGATGACGCTCGTCGTGCGCCGCGAGGAGGGCGGCCTGCGCCGGTACGTCCACGTCGGCACGGGGAACTACAACGCCTCCACCGCCCGGCTGTACGAGGACGTCGGTCTGTTCACCGCGGACGAGGAGATCTCGGCCGACGTGGCCGACCTGTTCAACTACGTGACCGGCTTCGGGAGGCCGCAGCGCTTCCGGAAGCTGCTCGTGGCTCCGTTCACGATGCGCGCGCGGCTCGTCGAGGAGATCCGCCGCGTGTCCGCCGCGGCGGCCGAGGGGCTGCCGACGAGGATCCGGCTGAAGCTGAACGCGCTCGTCGACCCGACGATCATCGAGGAGCTCTACACCGCGTCGGCCGCCGGCGTCCCGATCGACATCCAGGCGCGCTCCATCTGCATGCTGCGCCCCGGCGTCAAGGGGCTCTCGGAGACGATCCAGGTCAGCTCGATCGTCGGCCGCTTCCTGGAGCACAGCAGGGTCTACTGGTTCGAGGCCGGCGACGAGACGAGCGTCTACCTCGGCAGCGCCGACCTGATGCCGCGCAACCTCGACCGGAGGATCGAGGTGCTGACACCCGTCGAGAACGCTCGTGCCCGTGCGGAGATCGGCGCGATCCTCGACAGCGCGCTCTCCGACACGACCAACACCTGGGTGCTCGGCCCCGAAGGCGACTGGCACCGCCTGGAGGGCAAGGGGAAGAAGGCCCACACGCACCAGGAGGCGATGATGCGCCGGGCCCAGGTCCGCGCACGCCGCGCCCGCTCGTAGGACGAGGCTCTCGTCTCACCGGAATCGACCTCGCGCGGCTCCAGCCCGCGGCGGCCTTCGAGCGCAGGCAGAGCGGCTTCACCAGATATCGATAGTTGTCTCTATCGACATGGGTCGATATCTTCGGGCCGATGTCAGACCTTCTCCACTGTTGCTCGCCGCTCGCCGGATCGTCGCTCAGCGATGACGCAGCTGCGGAGCTCGAGCGGCTGTTCAAGCTGATCGGAGACCGTAACCGGCTCCGGATCCTGAACATGCTGCTGCGGGCGGAGGGCGAGCCGGTGTGCGTGTGCGAGTTCACGGACGTGCTCGAGATCTCGCAGCCGACCGTGTCGCATCATCTGAAGCAGCTGACGGATGCGGGGCTCCTCGAGCGCGAGCGGCGCGGGTCGTTCGCGTACTTCTCGCTCGCTCCGGGCGCGCTCGGTCGGGTCGCGTCGCTGATTGCCGAGCCGGCCGCCGTCGTGTCTCCGCATGATCGATCGCGGTCTTTCTCGGGCTCTGGTCGCCGAGCTGGTCGGGACGTTCGCACTCGTGTTCGCCGGCTGCGGCGCGATCATGGTGGACGCGAAGACCCAGGCGCTCGGCCATCTCGGGGTCGCGATCACGTTCGGATTGGTGATCATGGCGATGGTCTACGCCGTCGGCCACGTCTCGGGGGCGCACTTCAACCCGGCGGTGACGTTCGCATTCGCGGTCACACGACACTTCCCGTGGCCGCGTGTCTGGCTCTACTGGGCCGCGCAGGCGGCGGGAGCGATCCTTGCAGCAGCGTTCCTGCGCGCCTCCCTCGGAGACGTCGCGAACGTCGGTGCAACGCTGCCGTCGGGCTCGCAGGCGCAGTCGTTCGTCTGGGAGCTGTTGCTCACGTTTCTCCTGATGTTCGTGATCATGGCCGTCGCAACCGACACGCGTGCAGTCGGCGAGGCAGCCGCGATCGCGATCGGCGGGACGGTCGGGCTCGACGCGATGTTCGGCGGGCCCATCTCCGGTGCGTCGATGAACCCGGCTCGCTCGCTCGGGCCGGCGCTCGTCTCGGGCGATCTGCACGCGCTCTGGCTCTACCTCGTCGCCCCGCCGCTGGGAGCCGTGCTCGCCGCGACGGTCTACCAGTTCGTCCGCGGTGACACGCCCAGCCCGGCCGAGATCGAGGCGCACGACCGCGAGGTCGCCGTCCACGACATGCTGGAGGAGATCGCGTGAGCCGCGTCCTCTTCGTCTGCGTCCACAATGCCGGCCGCTCGCAGATGTCCCAGGCGCTGTTCGAACTTGCTGCCGACGGGCGTCACGAGGCTCGCTCCGCCGGCAGCGATCCGGGGCCACACGTGCACCCCGAGGTCGTCGAGGCGATGCACGAGCTCGGTGTCGAGGTTGCAGACCGCGTACCGCACAAGCTCGACCGCTCCGACGCCGAGTGGGCCGACGTCGTCGTCACGATGGGCTGCGGGGACGCGTGTCCCGTCATTCCCGGCAAGCGCTACCTCGACTGGAACCTCATCGACCCGAAGGGCCTGCCGATCGAGCAGGTCAGGGTCATCTGTGACGACATCCGCGAGCGGATCGAGAAGCTCGTGGCCGACCTCGACCGCGAAGGGAGCCGACCGTGAGATACGTGCTCTTCGTCTGCAACCACAACGCAGGCCGCTCCCAGATGGCGCACGCCTTCTTCGACCGGTGGGCGCCCGACGACGTGCGCGCGGAATCGGCAGGCAGCGCACCGGCAGACGCACCCTGGCCCGAGGTCGTCGAAGTGATGCGCGAGATCGGAATCGACATCAGCGGTAACCGGCCACGCAAGCTCGACCTCGAGATGCAGCTCCACGCCGACTGGGCGATCACGCTCGGCTGTGGCGGCGCCTGCCCGTACGTCCCGTCGATGGTCGAGGACTGGAGCCTGCCCGACCCGAAAGGTCGTCCGATCGACGAGGTTCGCGCCATCCGCGACGAGATCGAGCACCGTGTGCGCGACCTGATCGACAACCGCCTCGATGCCATCCGCACCGACCCGACCGCGCACCGGATTCGCCTCAATCGCCTCCTCCCGTCGCTCGTGCAGGAGTTCGGCGGCAGCATCCCGGACGAGGAGATCAGAGCCTGCGCCGACCAGATGCTCGCGCCATACGACGACGCACCCGTCCGCTCGTTCGTGCTCACGCTGGCGCACACCCAGGCACGGGAGTGCCTCCGCGAAGGACGCTGCGCGACCGCCGCATGACCCGGATACCGCGGACCGGCAAGGAGCGGTGCGTCACGCGGTCCAGGCGCATGCCGGCAGCGTGCTCGCACGGATACAGGCCGCCGGCGAGCAAACACGGCACGGCTGCCGGCGGCCCGGCCGAGTCTACGGGTGCGCGTCGCAGGCGGTATCGAACTCGACGAGGAGCTCGACGCGCCGCGGGAGCCACTCGACCGCGGCGGGCACGCCTCGGTTGCGGGGCGCTAGGCACTTGGCCTATATTCACCAGCCGCACGTCAAGTCCAACGGGAGAGGGACACATGAAGCAGCGACGTACCTTCGAGGCGATCACCAACCTGCTCCGGGACGGCTCCTGGCACGAGATCGACGAACTCAGGGCAGCGACACACTTCCCCGCAGAGTGGGTGCAGGAGCTCAGCGCGGAGGGTGTGGTCGACACCAGCGAGGAAGACAGCGGCCTGCGCGTACGTCTCACGGGACAGCCCGTCGCACGGTGACATCTTCGACACCGGATCGCCACGAGCCGGCCTCCCGACGAAATGAGCGAGCGGGATCGCGTACTGCGCGAGGCCCGCATCGGCCTCACAGCCGGGCGTTGACGAGATAGGACGCACGGCTCCCTCCCGGGGAGCCGAACCTGGCCGCAAGCGACACGCCGCCGTCCTGAGTGCGGCTGCTCGAGCGACGAGCAAGCCGTGAACTCGGGGCGCCTCCAATCAGCCTGAGCAAGTGCCCGCATGTCCACGACCGGTGACCAGGTGGTTTCGAAGAGGCGGCCGAGGGTTGTGTCGTCCCTGCGGGTCTGTGCCAAATGATTGCGTGCATTTTGCGCTCGTGACCGCGGAGTCGACCCCGACCAATCAGATGCTCGCCGTCTCCGCCCCGGCGGGGATCGACGGAGTCGTGCTGAGCCCGTCGCAGGCGATGGCGACCCTGGGGTTCGGCGACGTCGCGCTCGGCCGACTCGACGTGCTCGAGACGCTCGACGGAGTTGCTCGCGGGCTGTCCTGCCTCGGAGCGCTCGAGGCGCGGGACGTGACGGTGCTCAATTCCGCTTCGGTGCTTCTCGCCACCCACGACAAGCTGGTCACAGCCCGGCTGCTGCGCGCGGCGCGCGTCGCCCATCCCGAGACGCGGCACGTGCGAGTGCCTGCGCCGCCGCTCGACTGGATCGGTCCCGCCGTCGTCAAGCCCAGACACGGCAGCTGGGGTCGGGACGTCGCACGTTGCGAGACCGCCGGCGAGCTTCAAGAGCTCCTCACCGCCCTGCAGACGAGACCATGGTTCATGCGGCATGGGGCGCTCGTTCAGGAGCTGATCCCGCCAGTGGGCTACGACCTCCGCGTACTGGTCGCGGCCGGACATGTGGTCGGTGCAGTTCGCCGCGATGCAGCGCGATACGAATGGCGTACCAATGTGGCGCTGGGCGCGACACGGACACCGGTCCGACGACCACCGGACGACGCGCGCGAGCTCGCGCTCCGCGCGGCCAGCGCCGTCAACGGAGATCTGGTCGGCGTCGACCTTCTGCCGACTCCTGACGGCTCATGGACCGTGATCGAGGTGAACGGCGCCGTCGAGTTCGACGAGACCTACGCGACCGACGTCCACCGACGGACGGTGGAGCGACTGCTCGATCGCGTCCGTTCGCGTCGCGGTGAACCCGACCAGCTCGCAGTCGTCCAGAGGCTAGGTCACCACAGCCGACGGCGAGCTCGCGGCTCGGCTTGCGGCAAGACGCGCGCAACGCATCTGCTTCTTCACACGATGATCACGATCCCGTATCCCACTGGGCGTTCGGCCGTGCGGAGAATCGTCGCGACTCACGCAATCGATTCAAAGGGGAGACAATCGTGGGAAGGCTGAAGACCCTGGCTGTCGGGGCTGTCGTCGCGGGCGTCCTCGCTGCGGTCGCCGTCGCGGCGAACAACACGACTGGACCGTCGAGCTCGCAAGCGCCGTATGTCCTGCCGGTCGATCTGTCGCCGAGCATCTCGACGACCTCGATGCTCTCCGTTGGCGACACGCCGGCCGGCTCGAGCTACAGGCTCGTCGGGATCCCGGATGGGCTCGGTGCGTTCGACAACGGTGACGGGACGTTCACCCTGCTTGTGAATCACGAGCTCTCGAGCACGAGCGGTGTCGTCCGTGCGCATGGCGGCAAGGGCGCGTTCGTCTCCAGATGGGTGATCGACAAGGGATCGCTCGAGGTGAGGTCGGGCGCGGATCTCATCCAGACCGTCTTCCTCGCAGACAAGAACGGGGCGTACAGCAACGCTGCCAACGTCGCGTTCAACCGGTTCTGCTCGGCCGACCTGCCGGCGGTCTCCGCGCTCTACGACGCGGCGTCGGGCAGGGGTACGGCCGAGCGGATCTTCATGAACGGCGAGGAGAGCGGCGCGGAGGGCCGGGCATTCGCGCATGTCGTGACCGGCGCGCAGGCCGGTTCGTCGTACGAGCTGCCCTACCTCGGCCGGATGGCGTTCGAGAACTCGGTCGCAAACCCGGGTACCGGCGCTCGGACCGTGGTCGCCGAGCAGGACGACACCTCGCCGACGTCCGACACGGACGTCAACGGACAGGTGTACGTGTACGCAGGTGACAAGAAGTCGTCGGGCTCGCTCGTCGAGCGCGCCGGGCTGACGGGCGGGAACCTGTACGGCATCAAGGTCCTCGTCAACGGCTCGGGGCTGGTCACCGAGTTCTCGAAGAAGGACTGGAACACCGGCGACACGTTCCCGTTCGCCGCCGTCGACGTGAGCGCCGACCGCAAGAACGCCAACGGCGACTGGAGCGGTGCCGCGCTTCAGACCGGAAGCGTCGCGAAGGGCGTCACCGGGTTCCAGCGGCCCGAGGACGGCGCCTGGGATCCCAACAATCCGAGCGACTACTACTTCGTGACGACCTCCAACATCACGCCGGAGGTCGGCCGAGACGGTCACACGCGTCTGTGGCGGCTCCGCTTCACGAATCCGAGCCACCCCGAGCAGGGCGGCTCGATCAAGCTGCTCGTCAACGGACCGGCCGACACGAGCGTGAGCGCCTTCACGCCGGGGCCGCACATGTTCGACAACATCGCGGTGTCGGAGAGCGGACAGGTCTTCCTCGAGGAGGACCCGGGCAACAACGCCTACATCGCGAAGCAGTGGCTCTACGACATCGAGAGCGGCAGGCTCGTACAGATCGCACAGCACGATCCCGCACGCTTCGCCGTCGGCGCACCCTCATTCCTCACGCAGGACGAGGAGTCATCCGGCGTCATCGACGCCTCGGAGATCCTCGGGAAGGGCTGGTACCTGTTCGACACGCAGGCCCATTTCCCGAACGGCACCGAGCTCGTCGAGGGAGGCCAGCTGCAGGCGTTCCACTTCCCGCCTGGGCAGATCAAGAAGCTGTTCAAGTAACCGGGGCGCTTCGCCACGCTCCCATTGCCTCATGCGCATCGGGCCTGGGTGGCTACGCCGCCCGGGCCGGGAGCGCTGGCCGAGGAACCCCGCACCCACGGACGCCAGATCGCAGGACTTACCCTCCCTGGCGATGGCGTCGACAGGACGTGCGAGCCCGCAGCAGCAGGAACCATGCCCGGGCACCGGGCTGCACGCTGGCTCGTATGGCTCGTTCTGCTTGCGCTCTTGGTCGTTGCGGCCGTCAGCCTCTTGTGGTCTGTCGCCTAGCGACGCGCAGCCGGCGGGAAGCAGGGGCACCTAAAGGGTCAACACGATGGAGTTCGCCGCCCGAGCGCTACTGGCGCGTCCTATGCGGCGAGCAGGGGCCGTTCGGCACCGACCCGGGTGAGGTAGGCGGGGTGCGGTGAGCGAAGGAAGGCGACGACTGCGTCGGCATTGCGCGCGCACGGCAGCAGGGTCTTCCAGCCCAAGAGATGGTTGAGTCGGTGGAAGTCTCCCGTCGCAACCGCCGGCAGACCTGCGCGGCTCACCCAGCCAAACAGTGTTGTGCGGTTGAACAACTCGAATCGGTCGGCGAGGCCGCGTAGGGCCGTGTCTGTGGCGAATGCGCGGGTGAGGCGCTCGGGGTTCCTTGCGTGCTCGTCGTCGAAGGGATGCGCGGCGATGATCGCGGCCCCGCCCGCGCGAGCGTGCTCCATCGCCTCGGCGATGCCGTGGTCGACCGAGACGAAGCCCTCGAGGCCGACAGCGACCGCGTGGGCGGCCCGGAGCGGATCGAGGTCGTTGTAGGTGAGCTCGAGACCGGGCAACACCAGCAGGTCGTACCGGCGTCGCGCCCGCACGGCCTCGCGCTCGATCTCCGCCAGGTAGATCGCATGGATCTCGGCACGCACCGCAGGTTCGGCGCCTGTTCGCTCGGCACCACCGACGGTAGTGGTGGCCGATTCTCGCTCGACGGGCCTTCCAGCAGGCGCCGGAACCCGCGAGCCCATGACCCGATCGAGCCTCTAGGCTGCCGCAGACACCTGCGCGCCCGCGAGGGCGAGTGCCGCGCCCTCTCTGACCCCGCCGCGCGCGAGCCCGAGAGGGCGGTCGAGCAGGCGGGCCGTCTCTGCGAGGAGCAATGCGCCGCCGAGCACCGACGCGGCGCGCACCGGGTGGATCCCGGCCTCCCGCGCCACCTTCGCCGAGGGGCGGCGCGCGAAGATCGCGATCGCCTCCTCGACCTCGTCCGCGTCGAACACCCGGCCCACGAGCTTCGCCACGGCTCTCGCGCTGCCCCCGGTCGCAAGGGCGCGATCGGGCCGACACGGTGAAAGCGCGGCCATCGAGGCGCGCACGGCATCGCGTGCTCTTCGGAGCTCGCGCTTGCTCGGCGGGTCTCCGTGAAGGTGCTGGCGCGTCAGCCTGATCGAGCCGAGGTCGATCGAGCCCACCCAGGTCGCACCCCGACGCGGGTCGCCGAGGACGATCTCCGTCGAGCCGCCGCCCACGTCGACCACTCCGACGACGCCTCCCGGCAGCGCACGTGCGCGCGCGACCGCCCCGTCGTAGGCGAGGCGTCCCTCCTCGTCCGCCGACAGGACGAGCACCGGCAGCCGCGTCGCCTCGGCGAGGGCGGACACGAGCAACCCGGGCGCGCGGCCCTGACGGCCGGGGGCGGTCACGATCACCTGCGCGCGCTCGGCACCGAGCGCCCGTCCGACCTTCGCGTAGCCCCGGCACGCGCGGGCGACGGTTCGCACGGTGTCGCGTGAGAGCGTCCCGGTGCGCGCGATCTCCGCACCCAGCCCGAGCCGTTCGCGCTTCTCCTCGACCGCCGTCACGCGGCCGTCGGCGGAGACGTCCGCCACCAGGACGCGCGCGGTGTTCGATCCGACGTCGAGGACCGCGACGCGCATCTCGGGGATCCTGACCCTCGCCCCGGACGGGCCTGCTCGGAGAGCCCGCACGGGCATCTGCGCCGGCACGGGGCGATCCGCGCTCGTCCACACGCCTCGAGCTTGCTCGAGAAGGGGTCTCCCAAGAGGGGCCGGCCGGTGAAGATCTCGCGTCGGTCCGGTGACGCGAGCCGCCGGCCGAGGGCTACGTGGGACGGACGAGCGGCTTGTACGCGATGCGATGCGGCTCGAGCGCCTCGGGCCCGCGCGTCTCGCGCACCCAGTCGCAGTACTCCTGGTGGGAGCCCTCGAACCACGTCACCTGCGAGTCGCCCTCGAACGCGAGCATGTGCGTGGCGATCCGGTCGAGGAACCAGCGATCGTGCGAGATCACCACGGCACAGCCCGCGAAGTCGACGAGCGCGTCCTCGAGCGCGCGCAGCGTGTCGACGTCGAGGTCGTTGGTCGGCTCGTCGAGGAGCAGCAGGTTTCCGCCGGAGCGAAGGAGCTTCGCGAGGTGGACGCGGTTCCGCTCGCCGCCCGAGAGGTCCTTGACGAGCTTCTGCTGGTCGCCGCCGCGGAAGTTGAACCACGAGACGTACTGACGCGAGTTGACCTCCCGCTTGCCGAGCGTGACGACGTCCTGGTTCCCCGAGATCTCCTTCCACACGGTGTTCGTGCCCTCGAGCGCGCCGCGCGACTGGTCGACGTAGGCGAGCTGCACCGTGTCGCCGACCTCGAGCGTCCCCGCGTCGACCTCGATCCTCTCCCGCGATCATCCGGAACAGCGTCGTCTTGCCGGCGCCGTTCGGGCCGATGACACCGACGATGCCTCCGGGCGGCAGGTCGAAGGTC
Source organism: uncultured Actinomycetes bacterium (assembly GCA_963786055.1). GTDB lineage: Bacteria > Actinomycetota > Thermoleophilia > Gaiellales > Gaiellaceae > Gaiella. The sequence goes on from CAWAXS010000035.1 coordinate 49,342, forward strand.
AGGTCCTCGACGAGCAGCCGGTCGCCGAACCCCTTCTGCACGTGCTCGGCCCGGACGACGACGTCTCCGAGCCGCGGCCCCGCGGGAATGTGGATCTCGACCGTGTCCCACCGCTTGGCCTGGTCCTCGGCCAGCAGCTTCTCGTACGCAGTGAGCCGCGCCTTCGACTTGGCGTGCCGCGCGGTCGGGCTCATCCGCACCCATTCGAGCTCGCGCTGGAGCGTCCGTCGGCGAGCGGCGCTCTGCTTCTCCTCCGTCCCGAGCCGGGCCTCCTTCTGCTCGAGCCACGAGGAGTAGTTGCCCTGGAAGGGGATGCCCTTCCCGCGGTCGAGCTCCAGGATCCAGCCGGCGACGTTGTCGAGGAAGTACCGGTCGTGGGTGACGGCGATGACCGTGCCCTTGTAGGCCTCCAGGTGCCGCTCGAGCCAGGCGACGGACTCGGCGTCGAGGTGGTTCGTCGGCTCGTCGAGGAGGAGGAGATCGGGCGCCGAGAGCAGGAGCCGGCAGAGCGCGACCCGGCGCCGCTCGCCGCCGGAGAGCGTCGTGACGTCGCGATCGCCCTCGGGGAGGCGGAGCGCGTCCATCGCACGGTCGAGCGTCTGGTCGAGACTCCACGCGTCGGCGCGGTCGATCCGGTCCTGCACCTGCTGCCTGCTCGGCGAGGAGCGCGTCGAAGTCGGCGTCGGGCTCGGCGAACGCCGCGGAGATCGCGTCGAAGCGGTCGAGGAGGTCGCGGAGCTCCCGGACGCCGTCCTCGACGTTCCCGCGGACGTCCTTCGCGGGGTCGAGCTCGGGCTCCTGCGAGAGGAACCCGACCGTTGCCTTCGGGTCGAGCTCGGCGACGCCCGACGACGGCTCCTCGAGCCCGGCCATGATCCGGAGCAGGGTCGACTTGCCGGCGCCGTTCGGGCCGAGCACGCCGATCTTCGCGCCGTGCAGGAACGACAACGAGATGTTCGACAGGACCTGCCGCTCGGGGCCGTAGTACTTGTCGGCCCGGTACATCGTGTAGATCACGTCCGCGCTCATCGCAGCACGCAGGCTAGCGGCGCCCTGGCTTGCGCCAGGGCACCAGGAGACGGTGTCCGGACTTGCCCTCCCAAACCGCGAGCGGGACGGCGAGGTGTCCGACTGAAGTCGGACCTTCCTGTCGCCGCCCGGGACGGTGTCCGACTTCAGTCGGACACCTGCTCCTCCAGTGCCCGCAGCACCGCGAGGTCGCGCTCGTAGGTCAGAAGCCCCTCCGCTTCGACCGGGCTGACCCAGCGCCCCCCGTCGACCTCGTGGTCGAACGCGAGCGTCCCGCCGACGACGCGGAGGCGCCAGTAGCGCACCCGCTTGGGACGGTCGCGCCCGTCGCGGTACGAGGTCGACGGCAGCTCGTCCTCCAGCGCGCACTCGAGGCCGGTCTCCTCCGCCACCTCGCGGATCGCGCATGCCTCGTCGCTCTCGCCGGTGTCGCACTTGCCCTTCGGGAACGTCCAGTCGCCGTAGCTCGCGCGGTGGACGACCAGCACCTCGATCCCGTCGGCCGCCGGGCGGACGGGCACTCCCCCGGCGGCGCGGACGACGCTCACCCGAGCTGCTTCGCCGCCCCGCGGAGTTCCTTCCACGCGGCGGGCCAGTCGGCGCGGGCGGTGGCCTTGCGCTCGTCCTCCCGCTGCAGGAGCGCCTCCGCCGCGCCGGTCGCGGCGGCGTCGCCGGCCCAGGCCCGGATGCGCTCCTCCGCGACCGCGGCGTCCTGGTGCTCGCCGAGCACGTCCTGGAGCCGCTTCGCTGCGTCGACGAAGCGTGCGCCCCGCTTGCCGAGCTCGTGCGACGCGAGCTCGGCCGCGTAGCGGGCCCGCTTCACGTGGATGCGACCACGGTGGAGGTCCGCGTCGGGCGAGTCCCCGTCGAGCCGCGCGAACGCCTTGCGCGTCCGCCGCCACTCGGCACCCCAGATCTCGCGAAGCGGCGTCTCGTCACCGCTCAGCTCCGGCTCGGAGGCATGCTCGAGACGATCGAGGAGCGCGAGATAGCGATCGCTCGAGAGCGCGCCGACGACGACGCCCCGGGCGCCCTCGCGCTCCACCTCGAGCTGCCGCAGCAGCCCTTCGACGCCTTCCGCGTGCTCTCCGATCGCGTCGGCGTCGGCCAGGAGCCGCTCCATCAGCACGTCGAGGTCCCGTGCCGGCCCGAGCGCGCCGCCGAGCCAGCCGATCTCGTCACGGAGCGGCTCCGACCACGCCGGCTCGAGGAGGCGCCTCCCCGCCCGGAGGAAGGCGCGTAGACGCCTGGTGGCCACGCGGAGCTGGTGGAGGTCCTCCGGGTCCGAGCCCAGCCGGACGCCCGGGTCGTGGAGCAGCAGGCGCCTCGCCTGCTCGCCCAGCGCGATCCCGAGGGCAACGCCCGGCGGCGTCCCACGGGGCACGATCGCCTCCTCCTCGGGAAGAGGGAGATCGAGGGCGCGGTACAGCTTCGGCCGCAGCTCTCCGGCTTCGGTCGCACCCGCTCGGCGAAGCTCCTTGACGAGCCTGCGGAGCGTCCGCTCCTCGCCGCCGACGAGCTCCACCTCGAGCTCGCGGAAGCGTCGCGTGACCCGCTGCCCGGAGAGCAGGGCAACGGAGTCGTCGACCACCTCGGCGCCGTCGACGAGCACCACCTCTCGCCGCGTGCGGAGCCGCGCAACGGGCGCGAAGTCCCGACCCCGGAGGAACGCGACGAGCAGCGACGAGAGCTCGAGCGGCGGCCGCGCCGGCGGGCCTCGCTGCTCGAGCTCGGCGCGGCTCGCCCCACGCGGGAGCTTGAGCTGCCAGAGGCCCGCTCCCCCCTCGACCCGGTGGCGGAGCGTGATGCCGTGCCGCGCGAGCACGAAGTCGTCCGTGTCGTGGTACGTCGAGGTGAACACGCGCGTCGGAAGCGGCTCGCCGCCCAGCTCCGGCAGAACGAATCCCTCGCCGGGAGCAAGCTTCACCTCCCGCTCGAGGGTCTCCTTCACGCTCCGAGCGTATCCGGGCGCGGGCCTGCCCGTCTCACAAGCGCGGGTACGCCGCCTGACGCCACGGGGATCGCGGCGCACGCATCGCCGGTCGAAAGCTCAGCTGCCTTCGAGCTGACGCCGCTTGCGGCCGGCGAACACCTTGGCGAGGATGTTCATCACCAGCACGAACGCGATCAGGACGAGCGCCGCCGCCCAACCCGCTGCCTGCTCGCCGGGGTCGGGCGACTCGGAGAACACGAAGATCGTGACCGGCAGCGTCGGCAGGGCGTTGGAGACGTCGGTCGAGATCTGGTTCGCGGCGATCGAGGACGTGAAGAGCAACGGCGCCGTCTCGCCCGCGACTCGTGCGACGGCGATCACCACGCCGGTGAGGATGCCCCCGATCGCCGTCGGCAGGATGATGCCGACGGTCGTCCGCCACCGGGTGACGCCCAGCGCGAGGCTCGCCTCGCGCAGGCTGCGCGGCACGATCTCCAGCACCTCCTGTGTTGCACGCGCGACCATCGGAAGCATCAGGATGGCGAGGGCGAACGCGCCGAAGACCGCGCTCTGCCCCCGGCCGACGACGAGGAGGCCGAAGACGAAGATGCCGATGACGATCGCCGGCACGCCGTTCAGGACGTCGAGCACGACGCGGAGGCTCACCGAGACCCTCGGTCCGGCGTACTCGGACATGAAGATCGCGACGAGGATGCTGAACGGGATCGCCATCACCATCGCCATGCCGACGATCAAGATGCTGCCGACCAGAGCGTCCGCGATGCCCCCCGCCTGGCCGAACAGCGGCCGCGGCTTGGTGAAGAAGTCGAGGCTCAGTGCGCTGAAGCCTCTGTGGATCACCGTCCCGAGCACGAGCGCGAGGAGGCCGACCGCCAGCACTGCACTCCCGACGGCAAGTCCCGCGGCAACCTTCTCGGTGACCCGGCGACGGCGGAGGTCGCCCGAGCGGACCGTGATGTCGTACCGGTCGCCGGGAACGCTCGACATCAGTACGCCCTCCGCGATCGCTCGAATCGCGTCACGATCACCTGCGCAACGACGTTGGTTACGAGGGAGATGACCATCAGGATCACGCCGAGGTACAGGATCGCGCCCACCTGGAGTGTCGACGTCGCGCCCTGGTACTGGGCGGCGATCCGCGAGCCGAGCGAGTCCGCCGGCGCGAACAGCGAGACGTGGATCGAGTTGGCGCCGCCGATCACCTGGTTGACGGCGATCGCCTCGCCGAACGCGCGGCCGAGCCCGAGCAGCACCGCTGCTGCGATGCCGGGAGCCGCGTAGGCGAACATCACGCCCCGGATCGCCTCCCAGCGCGTCGACCCGAGCGCCATCGCGCCGTCCATCAGGTCGCCAGGCGTGCGGGAGAAGAGCTCGCGGCAGATGGCCGAGGTGATCGGGATGATCATGATCGTCAGGACGAGGGCGGCCGGAAGCATCCCTGCCTGCGACGGCTCGCCGGAGAAGAGGGGACACCAGCCCAGAAAGCTCTGGAGCCAGGGCTCGAGCGTGTCGCGCACCCAGGGGCCGAAGACGAGGATCCCCCAGAGGCCGAGCACGACGCTCGGAATCGCGGCGAGGAGCTCGACCATTGTCGCGATCGGCGCGGCGAGGCGGCGGGGCGCGATCTCGGTCAGGAAGAGCGCGATCGCGATCGAGAGCGGTGTCGCGAGCAGCAGGGCGATGAACGACGTGACGACCGTCCCGTAGATGAACGTCAGCGCGCCGTAGACGTCCTTGACGGGGTCCCACGCCTCAGTCCAGATGAACGAGAGGCCGAACTCCTGGATCGCCGGCCAGGCGTCGGCGACGACCTCGTAGACGATCAGGCCGAGCAGGGCCGTCGCCGCGATCGAAGCGCCGATCGCGATGCCCTGGAAGAGGACGTCGCCGAGGCGGATCCCGCGGCGCTCGAGCGAGGCGCCGGGCGCCGCGGGATCGTAGCCGAGTGACGTCATTCGATCAGGTGGACGCCTTCACCTTGGCGATCTCGCGGTATGCGAATGCCTTGACCGTGTCCGGCAGCGGCACGAAGAAGAGCGGCGGCCCGAGCTTCTGTCCCTGCGTCACCGCCCAGTAGACGAACTTCCGCAGGTCGGTCGCCTTTGGCGAGCTCGTCGGGATGATCACGTAGGTGAACGTCGAGATCGGATAGGCGACCTTCCCGGCGCCCTTGGGCGGATCGACGATCTTCAGCTGCGACAGCTGTGTCACCTTCTTCGGCAGCTGTGAAAGGGCCGCCGAGATCCCGCGTAGCCCCGGCGTGGTGAATCCCCCTGCCTTGTTCTGGATCGTCGCGAACTGGAGCTTGTTCTGGATCGAATAGGCCGCATCCACGTAGGTCAGCGCACCCGGCGTGTTCTTCACGACGCCCGCCACGCCCGAGCTGCCCCGTGCGCCGATGCCCGTCGGGAAGTTGACGCTCGTGTTCTTCCCCACGCGGCTCTTCCATTGCGGGCTGACGGCGGACAGGTAGTCCGTGTAGGCGTACGTGCTGCCCGATCCGTCGGAGCGGTAGACCGGAGTGATCTTCGTGTCAGGCAGGTTCAGCTTCGGGTTGAGCTGCTTGATCGCCGCGTCGTTCCAGCTGGTGATCGAGCCGAGGTAGATGTTCGCGAGCGTCTGCCCGTTCAGCCTCAGCCGGCCGTTGAGCCCCGGCAGGTTGTACGGGACCGAGATCGCCGCAAGCGCCCAGGGGATCACGACGCACCCCTTGCACGCGTCGAGCTGGTCCTGCGACAGAGGCGCGTCCGACGCACCGAAGTCGACGGTGCGCGCGGTGATCCCGGCGATTCCGGCGCCCGATCCCGTCGGCGAGTAGGTGATGTCGATCCCGAGGGCCTTTCCGACCTCGGGGATCCACTTCGAGATGAGCGGGAACGGGAACGTGGCCCCAGTCCCTACGAGCGAGCCCGTAGACCGCTCGGGCGCCGCCTGGGCGCGGCCAGCGACCAACGCGACCGCAAACACGCAGACGAGCGCAACGCCAACTACCAAGCCTCTCTTCATGCCTGTACCTCTCCTCTCCCGGAACGATGTGCCGCAACCATCGAGTTCAGCCCCCGAAACCGTGGATCGGCGTGACGACGCAAGGGTTCCCGCTCGGTTCGACGGCGTGGGCCGCCCGGCGGTAACCGACTGGTTGCAATGCGGTGATCGAAATCAATGGGACGCGTCCGTGAACTCGTGAAACTCGCCGGTGACGACGAACTCCGTCTGCTCGCCGATGTCGACGGCGTTGTCGCCGATCCGCTCCAGGCAGCGGGAGGCGACAATCATCCGCATTCCCCATTCCGTCGCCTCGGGCGAGCTGAGCGTCTCGAGCACCTTGTCGACGACGCGCCGGTTCGTGCGGTCGATCAGCTCGTCGAGCTCGACGAGCGACCGGGCGCGCTCGACGTCGCGGGCGGAGAAAGCGTCCAGCGAGATTCGCACCATCGCCTCCGCTCGATCCCCCATCTCGCGAAGCCCCTCGACCAGATCGTGGCGTTGCTCGAGGCTCGCCGACAGCTTCGTCAGCTTCGCGATCGTCACCGCCTGATCGCCGATCCGCTCCAGATGGATGGCGTTGTGCAACACGGCGAGTACAAGGCGCAAGTCCGTTGCGACCGGCGCCTGCTGGGCGAGGAGCTGCTCGATCGACCTCTCGATCGCGTGGTAGCGGCTGTCGACCTCGTCGTCGTACGCGACCACCTCGTCGCAGAGCTCGACATCCTGGGACTCGAGCGCGTCGACGGCGCCGCGCACGGAGCGGAGCACCACAGCGCCCTCCTCCTGGAGGCTCGCCTCGAGCGCCTCGAGGCTCTGCTGGTACTCGATGCGCGCCATCAGCCGAATCGACCCGTGACGTAGTCCTCGGTACGCCGGTCGGAAGGCTTCGTGAAGATCGTCGTCGTCGCGTCGTACTCGACGAGCACCCCGTGGCGTCCCGTGCCGTCCTCGCGCACCTCGACGCTGAAGAACGCCGTCATGTCCGCGACCCGTGCCGCCTGCTGCATGTTGTGCGTCACGATCACGATCGTGTACTCGCGCTTCAGCTCGTGGATCAGGTCCTCGATACGAGACGTCGAGATCGGGTCGAGTGCCGACGCCGGCTCGTCCATCAGGATCACGTCGGGCTCGACTGCGATCGCGCGCGCGATGCAAAGCCGCTGCTGCTGGCCACCCGAGAGCCCGAGTGCGTTCTCGGAGAGGCGGTCCTTGACCTCGTCCCAGAGCGCGGCATGGCGCAACGAGCGCTCGACGCGCCCGTCGAGATCCTTTGTCATCTTCAGGACGCGCGGGCCGAAGGCGATGTTGTCGTAGATCGACTTCGGGAACGGGTTCGGCTTCTGGAAGACCATGCCGATTCGGCGTCGTACCTCTACCGGATCGACTCCGGACCCGTAGAGGTCTCTCCCGTGGTACAGGACGCGTCCTTCGACGACGGCTCCTGGGATGAGGTCGTTCATGCGGTTGAAGCACCGGATGAACGTGGACTTGCCGCACCCGGAGGGGCCGATGAACGCCGTGACGAAGTTCTTCCTGATCTGGAGCGTCACGCCGTCGAGCGCCAAGGCTCCGCTGTACCTGACTGCGAGGCCGTCGACGTCGAAGACGACCTCGTGCCCCCGGTCGTCGGTGCCGAACGAGCTCGCGAGCTGGCCGATCTTGGAGGGGTCGATTCCAGTTGACACGGATGCCTCGGTCGCAGTCTCCGACATCGGCGCCAGTGTCCGTGCGGTCGTTCCGCCGGTGGGACGCCGTGAGGTGAACATGTGGTGAGGAACTGGTGAAGTCGACGGCTACGCGCCCACGAACGTACAGCGGATCTCGAGGCCCGCCCCCAGGCCGCCGAGTGCCTCGACCGAGCCGCCGGCCTGGGTGACGATGTGCTTCACGATCGCAAGCCCGAGCCCGGTTCCACGCGAGGCACGGGCCCTGTCGGCGCGGAAGAAGCGCTCGAAGAGCCGCGTCAGCTGGGGCTCCTCGACACCTACGCCGTCGTCGGTGCCGCGCAGGACGATCGTGTCCCCCATCCGCTCGACCGCCAGCGTGAACGTCGCGCCGGGTCCCGCGTAGCGGATCGCGTTCTCCGCCAGGTTCTGGGCGACGACGCGGATCATCCGCGGCCGGACCGCGAGCTCGATCGTCGGATCTCCTTCGACCACGAGCGCGACGCCCGCGCGCCCGGCGCGCTCCTCGAGCTCGGTGGCGACGACGTCGAGCTCCGGCCGGACGGCCACCGAGCCGAGCGAGACGACGCGCGTGCCCGACTCGAGCTCGCTGAGGAACAGCACCTCGTCGATCAGCTCGCGGATCTGCTCGACCTCGGCCCGGGCGCGGTCGACGAGATCCGCCACGTCCTCACCGGGCAGCATCGCGGTTTCCAGCAGGGACAGCAGGCGTGCCAGCGGCGTGCGCAGCTCGTGGGAGACCGCAGCGGTGAAACCGGCGCGCAGCTCCTCGTAGGCGGTCAGGTCGCCGCCGCTCGAGAGGTAGACGAGCCGCTCCCGGCGTCCGCCCACGTCGTAGGGGACGACCAGCGGGACGATCCCCGCCTCCCCCGACAGCAGGCCGTCGGGGATCTTCTCGCCCTCCTCGAGCCCCTGGATCGACTGGCGTGCGCGGCGGCTGGCCGCGAGCACGCGGTCGTGCTCGTCGAGCACGACGACAGACTCGCGGCTCTCCTCGAGCAGCACCCTTCCGCGCGCGGCGTCGGCGTCCATGCTCACGGCGTTCTAACAGACGCCTGACGCACGGCTTGCACGGGGCACAAGCGCGCTTCATCCGGAGGGAGGTGAATGGGGCGGTAACCGATGGAAGGAGTGGCGATGAAGAGCAAGGTGACGGTGCTGGCGGCGGCCGGGGCGCTCGCAGTCGTGTCGGGCGCGCTCGCGGCGACGGTAGACGGGACTCCGGGCGACGACCGCCTGCGCGGGACCCCTCGGGCCGACGTGATCCGGGCATTCGGCGGGAACGACTTCGTGAACGCGCGCGCGGGCAACGACCTCGTGCGGGCGGGCGCCGGCGACGACGTGGTGCAGGGCGACAACGGCAGCGACATGGTCTTCGGCGGCGCGGGCGGCGATCGCATCCGGGCGGGGAACGCGGACGACGTCGCGTGGGGAGGCTCGGGAGGCGACACCGTCCAGGGCGGCGAGGGCCCGGACGAGCTCCACGGAGGCTCGGGGAACGACACGGTCGGCGGCGGCCCGGCCGACGACCGCCTCTGGGCCGGCCCGGGGGCAGACATCGTCCACGGCGGGCCCGGCGACGACACGCTCCACGCGCTCGCGGCGGACGGCGATCCCGACACGCTCGACTGCGGCCCGGGCCGGGACACGGCCAGGGTGCGCGGATCGGAGCGCTCGACGACGACGTTCAAGGGCTGCGAGACCGTTGTCGTGGTGGTCACGCCGACGGCCGACGACGAGGCCGCCGAGGCCGATCGCGACGCGGACGCCGAGTAGCAGGCGACCCGGTGTCCGACTGAAGTCGGACACCTAGGCTGCCGAGGCCGATCGCGACGCGGACGCCTAGTAACAGGCTGCCCGGTGTCCGACTTCAGTCGGACACCTCGGGGCTCGCTCGGCGAAGAACAGGTGTCTGGCTGAAGCCAGACACCGGAGCTCCGGGCGAATCGAGTCGAGGAACGCGGGGCTGCGCGGCGGCCCCGCGTTCACCACCTGGATACCATTCGTTCACCGGCCGTCGCCCCCTTGCGCGACCGTGCTTCACCACCATTTGCGGCTGAGATGGCGAAGATCCTGATCATCGAGGACGACGACGTCATCGCCCAGGGGATGGCGCGCCACCTCCACGCGGCCGGCTTCGACGCGGTCGGCGTCGCGAACGGCGAAACGGGGCTCGCACGGCTCCGCTACGAGCGCCCCGACGTCTGCGTCCTCGACCTCATGCTCCCCGGCCTCGACGGCTGGAAGGTGATCGAGCAGGCACGCGGCGAGGGGATCGGCACGCCGATCGTGGTGGTCTCGGCGCGCGGCACCGAGCACGACCGCGTCCACGCCCTCGAGATCGGCGCCGACGACTACCTCGTGAAGCCCTTCTCGATGAAGGAGCTCGTCGCTCGGGTCGGCGCGGCGGCCCGTCGGGGCACCCGCGCGCAGGATCCACGCCGCGGCGAGGAGATCGTGATCGAGGAGCTGCGGCTCGACCCGAGGAACGTGCAGGCCTACGTCGACGGGGAGAGCGCCGAACTGACGCCGACCGAGTTCCGCCTCCTCTACGCGCTCGCGTTGGAGGAGGGACGCGTGCTGACACGGGACGAGCTGCTGCAGCGCGTATGGGGCCGGCGCGCCTCGCACCGCGACCGCACGGTCGACGTCTTCGTCCGCAAGCTGCGCGAGAAGATCGACAGCCGCGCCCGACGGCACACCTTCCTCCAGACGCGCTACGGCGTCGGCTACAAGCTCGACGCCGAAGCGAAGTAGCGAGGTCAGTGGCGAGACCACGTCTCGCCACTAGGAGACGCGGCCGAACTGTCTAGTGGCGAGACGCAGTCTCGCCACTTCCGCGTGCTGGTACTTCTGGATATACTTAGCTCCACGAATGATTCGTGAAGCTACGCTTTCTCCTCTCGAGATCGCCGACGAGCTCCGGCCCGCGATCCTCCGGCTCGCCCGCAACCTGCGGCGCGAGACCGAGGCTCTGGGCGTGACGTCGCACCAGGCGACGCTCCTCTGGTCGGTGCGCACGCGTCCCGGGCTCTCGCTGCGCGAGCTCGCCGAGGAGGAGGGCATCTCCGCGCCTTCGCTGTCCGGCCACATCGACAGGCTCGAGACCGCCGGCCTCCTCCGCCGCGTCCGCTCGACCGACGACCGGCGCCGCGTGGGGCTCGAGCTCACGCCCGAAGGCAGGGCGATCCTCAAGCGCGTTCGCGCCCGACGCACGACGTGGCTCGCAGATCGGCTCGACCACCTTTCGGACGACGAGCGCGAGCGCGTCGAGCAGGCGCTGCCTGCGCTGCGCAGGATGCTGGAGCCGGGCGCGTGAGGCTCCTCTCGATTGCGCTCCGGCGCCGGACCTTTCGCTCGCTGCGCCGCCACCGCAACTACCGGCTGTTCTTCAGCGGGCAGATCGTGTCGGTCGCGGGCACGTGGATGCAGAACATCGCGCTCGCGTGGCTCGTGATCGAGCTCTCGGGTTCGCCGCTCGCGGTCGGGGCGCTGGCGTTCTGCCGGTTCGTTCCGTTCCTCGTGTTCGGCCTCGTCGCAGGTGTGGTCATCGACCGGTTCGATACACGCCGCCTCCTCGTCGCGACACAGGGCGCGGCGATGATCGTCTCGATCGCCCTCGCGGTCGTGACGCTCGCCGGTGTGGCGACGCTCCCCGTCGTGTACGCCCTTGCTGCGCTCGGTGGGCTCGTACTCGTCTTCGACGCACCGGGGCGGCAGACGCTGACCTTCCAGATGGTCGGCCAGTCGGAGCTGCAGAACGCGGTCGCCCTCAACTCCGGCCTCTTCAACGCGTCGCGCGTGATCGGCCCGGCGCTCGCCGGGCTCCTGATCGCAGCGGTCGGAACGGGCCTGTGCTTCGTCGTCAACGCCGTCAGCTTCCTGTCCGTGCTCGTCGCCCTGCGCCTGATGCGCGAGGACGAGCTGTACCCGGTCGAGAAGCGCCCCGAGACGCGCGTCGTGGCGGGGATCCGCGAGGGCCTCGCGTGGGCGTGGCGGTCGCCGATCGCACGGGTGGTGCTCACGGTCGTCACGGTCGTCAGCCTCGTCGGGTTCAACTTCCACGTCCTTGTCCCGCTTCTCGCGTCGCAGACGCTCGACGTCGGCGCCGGGACGTTCGGCATCCTGTCGGCCGCGTTCGGCCTCGGCGCCCTCGTCGGCGCGCTCACCACCGCGAGCCTGCGTGAGGCGAGCCCGCGCGCGTTCGTGGGGGGCGCCGTGGGCTTCAGCATCCTGATGCTCGGCCTCGCCCTGGTCCACACCGTGCCGGTCGCGCTCGTCCTGCTGCTCGGGCTCGGGATGAGCTTTGCGCTCTTCACCGCGAGCGCCAACGCGCTCGTCCAGCTCGACGCCCCGCCTCACCTCCGCGGGCGCGTGATGAGCCTCTACCTCTTCGCATTCGCCGGCCTCGCCCCGGTCGGCGGGCTGGTCGCGGGCTGGCTCGCCGAGCAGGGCGGAACACCGCTCGCGTTCGGCGTCGCGGGCGTCTCGGGACTGCTCGCCGTCGCATGGGCGGCGCACGAGCTCCTCGGCCAGCGGCTCGAGCCCGTCCGCGCCGAGGCCTGAGCGGACCACTCCGGGCGTCGCGGCGCTCCCGTCCCTACGTTACGGTTCGTCCCGGCATCGCACGGACGTGACCCCGCCGCCGCCGCGGCATCCCGGACGTGCGATGCCGCTCTGCTCGGGAAAGGCTAGGCCGCGTCGACGTCGACGAGCCTGGCGAACACGACCAGCCGGTACCGGTCCCTGCGCGGGGGGTGGCAGGCCGTGAGCACGAGCCTCTGCACCGTGGGGTGCATCCGAATCGGCCAGACGTCTGTCGGGTCGACCACGCGCATGGCCGAGACGCGGTAGACGAAGCGGCGGGATCGCCGCGTCAGCACGATCAGCTGCCCGCGCTTCAGCTCGTGGATACGCAGGAACGGTCGCGTGTGCGTGACGCGGTGGCCTGCGATCGCGACGGCCCGCCGGCCGCCGGGCAGCCCGGAGCCCGGATAGTGGCCGGGACCGAGGTCGAGCACGCGCTGCGACACCGCCTCGCGTACGAGCGCGTGGAGGCCGATCGCGGGGATTGAGATCGTCGCGAACGGCGCCCCCGCCGCCGGTGGGGCGGCGGGGGCAGTCAGCGCGAGCGCTGTGCCCAGGATCGCAGCTGCGATCACGGGGTGTACGCCAGCTTGGGCTGTTCCTGGGCGAACGCACCGGCGACCGCCTTCTTGGGGGTCGTGGGCGCGGTCTTCGTGGCAGCCGGCTGCTTCGCGGCCGGCTTCTTCTTCTTCGTCGTCGTCGTCGGCGGCGTGAACGGAGCTGCCGGCGTCGTCGTCGGCGTCGTGTCCGTCGCAGTCGTCGGTGTCGTGTCCGTCGTGATCGTCGGTGTCGTGTCCGTCGCAGTCGTCGGTGTCGTGTCCGTCGTGGTCGTCGTCGGGTACTCACATTCGTCGTTCCCCGACTTCCCGTCCTTGCCGGCAGTCGGCGTCATCCCAGGCGGACAACGATCGGCGGGAGGTGTCGTCTCGGTCGGGGTCGTTTCGGTCGGGGTCGTTTCGGTCGGGGTCGTCTCCGTCTCGTTCTCTACGCAGTTGCCCTGCGCATCCTTTACGAGTCCAGCAGGAATCGTTCCCTGATCGCCCGCGATGTTCGGGCACACGTCCATGGGCGGCGTGACGCAGTTGCCCTGCGCGTCCACGATCTTCCCGTCGGGAACCTTCGCCTGATCGCCCGGGATGTTCCGGCACACGTCAACGGGCGGCGGCGGGTTGCACGTCCCGAGATGGTCGCCGTGGTGAAGATGCCCCCAAACCGCATCGTCGTCGACGACGAGCGTCTGCTCTGCCGGAGTTCCCGGCTTGTGACACATGGTGACGGGGGTGTGACCCCCGCCGGTGGTTCCGTGGGCGATCGTGGCATCCGCAGAGCCACCTGTCGCCAATCCAACTGCAAGCCCGATGGCAGCAAGCACACCGAGCCCGGAAATAGCCAGTGGACGCTTCATAGGAAAGACCCCCTCATCCCGCGCTGCCGCCCTCGGAGCCTGCGCTCCACCGTGGGAGCGGCCGCATCGCTTCATGCTCATGGTGAATGGCATGACAGCCCGGTCGCATGCGTTGAAGACCGTCGGGGGTACGTGTTAACTACTGATTCGAGGGGGCCGGCGGCATGTAGCCGCCGCCGATTCGACCGGCCTGGACGGGCCACAGGCACCCGTCGAGAGAAGACGGCCCATCGTGCGTATGTGAACCGCCGCGGCCGATGAACCCATCGATCGTTACGCTCCGCAACGACGTGGAGGAGACGCGCCAGCACTACGGACTCACGCTGGGGATCCTGACCCTCGCGGCGACCGCGTACGCCCTCCAGCAGACGATGGTCGTGCCGGCCCTTCCGGAGCTCCAGCGCGAGCTCGACGCGTCGACGACCTGGGTGACGTGGGTGCTGACGGGGTTCCTGCTCTCGGCGGCGGTGCTGACGCCCATCCTCGGCAAGCTCGGCGACCGGTTCGGCAAGGAGCGGGTGCTGGTCTTCTCCCTCGCCACGTTCCTCGTCGGCTGCATCGGCTGCGCCGCCGCCCCCGACATCTGGACGCTGATCGCCTTTCGCATCGTGTCCGGCACTGCCGGCGCCGTCTTCCCGCTGAGCTTCGGGATCATCCGCGACGAGTTCCCGCCCGCCCGCATGAAGGTCGGGATCGGCCTTCTCTCGGCCACGTTCGGCGTGGAGGCGGCTTCGGGCTCGTGCTCTCGGGCCTGATCGTCGACCACGTCAGCTGGCGCTGGCTGTTCGTCGTGGGCGCGATCGGCGTCGCGATCGCGCTCGTCCTCGTGCGCCGCTTCGTGCCCGAGTCCCCCGTCCGGTCGACGTCGCGCATCGACGTCCCCGGGCCGTCCTCCTCTCCATCGTGCTCGTCACCCTGCTCCTCGGCCTGTCCGAGGGCGAGAGCTGGGGCTGGACGTCGCCCGCCGTGCTGGGGCTGTTCGCGGCGTCCGCCTGCTCCGCGGTGCTGTGGGTCCTGCTCGAGCTCCATGTGGACCAGCCGCTCATCGACATTCGCGTGCTCGCGGAGCGTCCCGTGCTGCTCACGAACGTGACGGCTCTGATCTCCGGGTTCGCGATGTTCGGCTCCTTCGTCCTCGTGCCGCGATTCGTCGAGACCCCCGGCGACCTGCCGGCGGGGATCGCCGCGCAGGTCGACTACGGGTTCGGCGCGAGCGCGACGACGACGGGCCTGTACCTCCTTCCCGGGTCGCTGCTGATGCTGTTCGCCGGGGCCCGCCGCAGGGCTGCTCGGACGCCGCGTCGGGTCGAAGTGGCCGCTGGCGATCGGCATGAGCCTCATCGCGATCTTGGCCGCGACGCTCGCGGTGCTCCAGACGAGCCCTGGCAGGTGTGTGGCGATGGCAGGGCTGAGCATCGGGGTCGGCTTCGCGTTCGCGGCGATGGCCGCGCTGATCACGGAGGCCGTCGAGCCGACCGAGACCGGCATCGCGACGGGGATCAACACGGGTGATGCGCACGTGGGCGCCGTCGTCGGAGCCCAGGTCGGCGCCGGCGATCCTCACCGCGCAGACAGACGCCGGGACGGGCGTTCCGACCGAGGGCGCCTACGTGGTCGCGTTCGTCCTCGCGGCGGCCGCAGCGGCGGTCGCGAACCGCCATCGCCGTGTTCGTGACTCCCACCACCCGAAGAGGAAGACGGGCGGCGATCGCCGTGGAGGCCGGATGAACAGGACGTCCGAGGCCAAGCAGATCGCCGCGGCGATCGAGGGGCTGCTCGCCGCATTGCTCCGCCAACGGCGATCCGGCGGCTACCCCGAGCCGGGCTCGCTCTCGACGTTCCAGTGGCTCACCCTCGCGCCGGCTCGCCGACCAGGGCCCGGTGCGAACTTCCGGCTCGCTCGCCGACGCGCTGGGTCGACGGATGCGGACGGCCTCGCGAACGGTCGACGTGCTCGAGGCCTCCGGGCTCGCAGAGCGCCGCGACGATCCCGGCGACGCCCGCGGCGTGATCGTGGCGGCGACCACCGAGGGAACGGCCGAGGTCCGCCGGCGGCGGCGCACGCTCGTCAGCCTCGCAGGACGCGCGCTCGGCGACCTGACGCCGGGCGGGAGGCGCAGAGGGTCACCGCCGCGCTGATCGAGCTCCAGGTCCTCCTCGACCGCCGCTGACCGCGGCGTCAGCCGATCGTCCAGGTGTCCCCGCCGTGGAGGAGCGCCTCGAGGTCGCCGTCGCCCCTGCTCCACGGTCGCTCTGGGACCTGCTCGTGGACGAGGTCCTCGTAGACGGGGCGGCCGACTGCGCGGAACACCCCGAGCGGCACGACGCCGGCGGTCTCCCAGGTCAACCGCGCGAGCGCGAACGCGGGCCCGGGGTCGTCGCGGAGGGGGTCGTGACGGAGCAGCCCGCCGACCGACGCGTCGACGATCTGCGAGCGTCCCGTCGGGGCGCATGCGCACTCCCCGGTCTTTCCACCGGATCTCCTCGCCCGCCCTCAGGTAGAGGCGGTTCTCCTTCTCGTCGCGGACGACGTCGAATGCCCCGTCGTTGTAGATGTTGCAGTTCGCAGGATCTCCACCGAAGGCGGCGCCTCGGTGCGCGGCCGCCGCGCGGAGCACCTCCGCCGTCCCCTGCTTGTCGGTGTCGATCGCGGCGGCGACGAACGTCGCCTCCGCGCCGATCGCGACCGACAGCGGGTCGAGGGCTGGTCGACCGAGCCGAGCGGCGTCGACTTCGTGATCTTCCCCCGCTCGGAGGTCGGCGAGTACTGGCCTTTCGTCAACCCGACGATCCGGTTGTTGAACAGGAGGATCGTGATGTCGACGTTCGTCGCAGCGCGTGGATCAGATGGATTGCCGCCAATGGACAGCGCGTCGCCGTCACCCGTGACGACCCACACCGAGAGGTCGGTCGTGGAGGTCGCGAGGCCGGTCGCGATCGCGGGGGCCCGCCCGTGGATCGAGTGCATGCCGTTACGTTGTCACGTAGTACGGAAAGCGCGCCAGGCACCAGCCGATGCCCGAGATGAAGACGAGGTTGTCGCGCCAGGGACGCCGAGCTGGGCCAGGAAGACTGGACGCCGGCGAGGATCGCGTAGTCCGCAGCCGAGCACCCAACGCGCCTCCTGGTCGGACTTGAAGTCCTTCGTCGTGAGCTGCACAGACCCCGTTGCCGCCGGTCATCGCTCGTTTCCCCTTCGGTAGTTGCCGGTCGCCCGGGCAAGCAGGAGCTGCCGGGGCATCCTCGTTCGCCGAGCGCACGAGCCCTCGCAAGCCGACCGTGCCGCGCTCCCGCCGGGGTGGGCCCGGCATGGTCCCCTTCGCGGGTGACGAGCACGCGCTCGTCCTTCGTCACGAGCGCGGTGAAGGAGCTCATGACGACCCACCATCGCCGCGATCGCCTCGTCGAGCTCGGTGGCGCCGAGCAGGCACCCCGCACCTTCGTGTACGACCCGCGTCGACGAGGAACTCGGCCCGCAGGAGGAGCGCCAGCTGCCCGGAGGCATGCTCAGGGCACGAGCACCTTCGGTCTCTCCGCAGCTCGCCCGTGTTGCACGGGAAGATGGTGGTGGAGATGCGCCCTGCGCGACGTGGACGCCGCTTGCCGGGCACGCCGGGACCCGGCCACGGTCGGGCGGTAGGTAGAGCGCCAAGCCCAGCACGAGCAGCTCCGCGTCCCCGTCGGGATCGTCGACCTCGAGCTCCGGGATGTCCGCCGCGATGCCCCGCGACCTTCTGCGCCCGCAACCGCACCATGTGGTCGTGGTTGTCGGGGTCATGATCAGTGCGGTAACGTGCCGCCTTCTTCGGCCCGATAGGTGCTCGAGCCCGACGGTGCCCGGAATCGCCCACCAGGCGGGCCAGCGTGACAGGGATCCGCACGGATCGGCTCGAACGGCCCGTCGGTCGCCTCCGCGAACGTGGTGGAGATGTCGGGGAGCGCGCCGACGTCGGGTATCGCCAGCTCGGAGCCGTTGCACCAGATAGGCATCGGAGGACAGGTAGACCGGTGTCCGGTACCTCGAGGCGATGCGCGCAGCCTCGATCGCCGCGTCGAAGCACTGCGACGGCGTCGACGCCGCCACGACGGGCACGGACTACCATTCCTGCCGGAAGAGAGCCGTCGGAGGTCGCCTGCTCCGGCTTCGTCGGCATGCCGGTCGACGGGCCTGCCCGCTGGATGTCGAGGATCACGAGCGGAAGCTCGAGCGCGATCGCGAGGCCGACGGTCTCCGCTTTCGACGACGCCGGTCCAGGCCGATGCGGTCACGCCGAGCGCCCCACCGAACGCCGCGCCGACGGCCGCGCCGACCGCGGCGATCTCGTCCTCGGCCTGGAACGTGGCGACCACGAACTCCTTCTTGCCCGCGAGGTCCTCGAGGATCGACGAGGCGGGTGTGATGGGGTACGCGCCGAGGAAGAGATGAAGCCCAGACTTCGACGTGGCGATCAGCGTAGGCGAGCGCGGTGTTGCCCGGTGATCTGGCGATATCCTCCAGGTTGGAGCAGCGCCGGGGCGACCTCGTGGAGGCTTCCGCGAAGTCCTCCGACATCTCGCCGTAGTTCCAGCCTGCCCGGAACACCAGGGTGTTGACCTCGACGATCTCCGGGCGCTTCGCGAACTTCGTGGTGATCGACTCGGATACGTCCCACTACCGGCGGGGCGGTGGTACAGGCCCACGAACATGGCCAACGCCGAAGAAGTTGTTGGAGCGCTCCGCGCCTGCGCGGCGTAACCCCTTCGATCCCTTCGGCGCCGACGGTCGTGGAGGATGAGCGCGACCTCGTGGACGTGGTAGTCGGCGAGCGACCCGTCCGCGAGCGGGCTCACCGAGTACCGAGCCTTGTCCAGCGTGCCGCTGCGCGGAACGCGTCGGTGTTGACGATGACCGTGCCGCCCTTCGGCACGTCGGCGATGTTCGTCGGTGAAGGCTGCCGGGTTCATCACCAGCACGTCCGGCCGGTCGCCGGCCGTCGAGGTTGTCGTGGTCGGCGAAGTGCACCTGGAACCCGGACACGCCGGGCAGCGATCCGGCCGGCGCGCAGATATCCGCGGAAATAGGGGAAGGTCGAGGTCGTTGCCGAGCGTGGGCGGTGTCGCTGCGTGAAGCGGTCGCCGGTGAGTTGCCGTCCGTACAGCCGATCCCGGCAAAGCGGATGATGGCGCTTGTCGAGCAGCTGCGACCTTCTCGCGCTCACGGAAGCCTTCGCGCTCATGGAAGCAGGGTAGCGCAGACGCCGACCGCATCGGTCGGTTAGGCCGGACACCGAGGCGGATACCCCACGCTTCTCCGGACGCGAACGGCGCGTCGATCGACGCTGGTCCGCCCAGCCGGGGAATGACGTGGTCAGCAGCCGTGCAGCCCTCGACCGCGACCGCGTCGGGCGGGCGGCACTCGGCTCCCCAGCCGCGAGCTCCTGCGCGCCTCCGCTCGGCCTCCTCGGCCGCGGCCCCTCTGCGTACCCTTCGCCAGCGTCCGAATGCCCCACGTCAGCCCAGGACCGCGCGGCGGAACGCGTTGAAGCTCAGCTTGCGACATCGTCGAAGGTCGTGAGCCCCGACTGCCGACCTCCCAGCCGCTGCTCGTCGCGCAGCAGGAACCAGAGGAACATGTCGACCCGCGGGTTCGCGCGCGCGATGGCGACGGCCTGCGTCAGGTACTTCGCCTGCTTCGAGTACGTGACGCCGATCGTCGAGTCGGGCGGCTGGTGCGTACCCGTCTCCGGTGATCAAGGAAGCCGCATCCGCTTCCCGTGCTCCGGCGATCGATCTCCCTGATCAGGACATCCAGTTCCAAGACGTGACCGCCGTCGGAGGCTGCCCATGGGCCCAGGCGGCTTGGTGGTGGAGGTGCGAGGAAGCCGTAGTACCGGGTGGTGGCGTACACGTCGAAGCCGTCAGCGCCGCCTGCCTCATCGCGCGGAAACAGCGGGGCGGGACCGAGGGGCGGCTCGAGTTTCGGGTTGTTGTTGCCGCGCGGGCTGATCACGCCGCACGCGACCTTGAGCTCCGCTGTACCGACTTGATCCCTGAACCAGGAAGTCGCGTTGCAGATCTTCGCGTAGTCGCGAGCCGACTGGATCGCCCAGGTCTTCCAGGTGCGCCGGAACTGCGGCTTCAGGAAGACCAGGTTGTTGGGCTCGTTCCACGCCATCCGAGGCTCACGCGCGGAAGCGTGACGCCGTCCGCGTTGACGAACGTGCCGCTGTAGCGCTGGCCAGCGCGACCGCGAACAGGCGAAGGTCCGCGGGCCGCTGCAGGATCATTCGTCCACCCTCTCGCCGCATTGGCCCACGGAGGCGTGCCGATGATGGAGAAGACGGGCTGCATCCCATTGACGATCGCGAACCGCGCGGTGCGGTCGTCGTGTCCCAGTTGTAGGTGGGGTCGTTCGTAGCGGCGCGTCGGCCGGCGGGTGGCCGCGCGAGATGCCGGCCCGGCCCACCACAGGTTGAGCGCGCGCTCGTGTACCGTATTCGCGAGCTGCGGGAAGACGAGGTCGGCTGGCCGAGGACGACGCCGTCGTCGAAGATCCCCACCCGCGGCGACCCGGACGACGAGGCCGTCGGTGCGATGGTGAGGGCGAGGCCGACAGCGGCCGCGGCGAGCGCCGCGCCGAGCCTACGCACGCACCAGTACTCCAAGCGAGACGCAAGCGTGCAACGAGAGTCCTCATGACGCCGATGTCGGCTCCCCAGCCGAGGAGCTGAGCGCGCGCGTGATGTCGGGCTGCCGCGCCTCGAGGTCGTCGACCGGCAGGGCCTCGACGATATCGCTCTGGAACCGGTCGCCAGCGAGGACGGCCTCGGCGAGCTCGAGGATCGTGTACTCCCCAGGGGTTGCCGATGTTGACCGGTAGGTGCTCGCCGGACTCGGCGAGCAGGATCAGGCCTCGATCAGGTCGTCGACGTAGCGGAAGTTCATGCTGCGAGCCGTCGCCGTAGACGGTCAGCGGCTTCTCGGCCAGGGCCTGGTCGGGAAGGTGGATCGCCCAGCCGTCGTTCAGCCGCATCAGGGGCCCGTAGTGCTTGAAAATGCGCACGATCGCGGTGTCGACGCCCTGCTGCCGATGGTAGGCCATGGTCGGCGCCTCGGCGTAGCGCTT
>CAWAXS010000036.1:0-31706 GCA_963786055.1 uncultured Actinomycetes bacterium
CGGGACGAGCTGCTGCAGCGCGTATGGGGCCGGCGCGCCTCGCACCGCGACCGCACGGTCGACGTCTTCGTCCGCAAGCTGCGCGAGAAGATCGACAGCCGCGCCCGACGGCACACCTTCCTCCAGACGCGCTACGGCGTCGGCTACAAGCTCGACGCCGAAGCGAAGTAGCGAGGTCAGTGGCGAGACCACGTCTCGCCACTAGGAGACGCGGCCGAACTGTCTAGTGGCGAGACGCAGTCTCGCCACTTCCGCGTGCTGGTACTTCTGGATATACTTAGCTCCACGAATGATTCGTGAAGCTACGCTTTCTCCTCTCGAGATCGCCGACGAGCTCCGGCCCGCGATTCTCCGACTCGCCCGCAACCTGCGGCGCGAGACCGAGGCTCTCGGCGTGACGTCGCACCAGGCGACGCTCCTCTGGTCGGTGCGCACGCGTCCCGGGCTCTCGCTGCGCGAGCTCGCCGAGGAGGAGGGCATCTCCGCGCCTTCGCTGTCCGGCCACATCGACAGGCTCGAGACCGCCGGCCTCCTCCGCCGCGTCCGCTCGACCGACGACCGGCGCCGCGTGGGGCTCGAGCTCACGCCCGAAGGCAGGGCGATCCTCAAGCGCGTTCGCGCCCGACGCACGACGTGGCTCGCAGATCGGCTCGACCACCTCTCGGACGACGAGCGCGAGCGCGTCGAGCAGGCGCTGCCTGCGCTGCGCAGGATGCTGGAGCCGGGCGCGTGAGGCTCCTCTCGATTGCGCTCCGGCGCCGGACCTTTCGCTCGCTGCGCCGCCACCGCAACTACCGGCTGTTCTTCAGCGGGCAGATCGTGTCGGTCGCGGGCACGTGGATGCAGAACATCGCGCTCGCGTGGCTCGTGATCGAGCTCTCGGGTTCGCCGCTCGCGGTCGGGGCGCTGGCGTTCTGCCGGTTCGTTCCGTTCCTCGTGTTCGGCCTCGTCGCAGGTGTGGTCATCGACCGGTTCGATACACGCCGCCTCCTCGTCGCGACACAGGGCGCGGCGATGATCGTCTCGATCGCCCTCGCGGTCGTGACGCTCGCCGGTGTGGCGACGCTCCCCGTCGTGTACGCCCTTGCTGCGCTCGGTGGGCTCGTACTCGTCTTCGACGCACCGGGGCGGCAGACGCTGACCTTCCAGATGGTCGGCCAGTCGGAGCTGCAGAACGCGGTCGCCCTCAACTCCGGCCTCTTCAACGCGTCGCGCGTGATCGGCCCGGCGCTCGCCGGGCTCCTGATCGCAGCGGTCGGAACGGGCCTGTGCTTCGTCGTCAACGCCGTCAGCTTCCTGTCCGTGCTCGTCGCCCTGCGCCTGATGCGCGAGGACGAGCTGTACCCGGTCGAGAAGCGCCCCGAGACGCGCGTCGTGGCGGGGATCCGCGAGGGCCTCGCGTGGGCGTGGCGGTCGCCGATCGCACGGGTGGTGCTCACGGTCGTCACGGTCGTCAGCCTCGTCGGGTTCAACTTCCACGTCCTTGTCCCGCTTCTCGCGTCGCAGACGCTCGACGTCGGCGCCGGGACGTTCGGCATCCTGTCGGCCGCGTTCGGCCTCGGCGCCCTCGTCGGCGCGCTCACCACCGCGAGCCTGCGTGAGGCGAGCCCGCGCGCGTTCGTGGGGGGCGCCGTGGGCTTCAGCATCCTGATGCTCGGCCTCGCCCTGGTCCACACCGTGCCGGTCGCGCTCGTCCTGCTGCTCGGGCTCGGGATGAGCTTTGCGCTCTTCACCGCGAGCGCCAACGCGCTCGTCCAGCTCGACGCCCCGCCTCACCTCCGCGGGCGCGTGATGAGCCTCTACCTCTTCGCATTCGCCGGCCTCGCCCCGGTCGGCGGGCTGGTCGCGGGCTGGCTCGCCGAGCAGGGCGGAACACCGCTCGCGTTCGGCGTCGCGGGCGTCTCGGGACTGCTCGCCGTCGCATGGGCGGCGCACGAGCTCCTCGGCCAGCGGCTCGAGCCCGTCCGCGCCGAGGCCTGAGCGGACCACTCCGGGCGTCGCGGCGCTCCCGTCCCTACGTTACGGTTCGTCCCGGCATCGCACGGACGTGACCCCGCCGCCGCCGCGGCATCCCGGACGTGCGATGCCGCTCTGCTCGGGAAAGGCTAGGCCGCGTCGACGTCGACGAGCCTGGCGAACACGACCAGCCGGTACCGGTCCCTGCGCGGGGGGTGGCAGGCCGTGAGCACGAGCCTCTGCACCGTGGGGTGCATCCGAATCGGCCAGACGTCTGTCGGGTCGACCACGCGCATGGCCGAGACGCGGTAGACGAAGCGGCGGGATCGCCGCGTCAGCACGATCAGCTGCCCGCGCTTCAGCTCGTGGATACGCAGGAACGGTCGCGTGTGCGTGACGCGGTGGCCTGCGATCGCGACGGCCCGCCGGCCGCCGGGCAGCCCGGAGCCCGGATAGTGGCCGGGACCGAGGTCGAGCACGCGCTGCGACACCGCCTCGCGTACGAGCGCGTGGAGGCCGATCGCGGGGATTGAGATCGTCGCGAACGGCGCCCCCGCCGCCGGTGGGGCGGCGGGGGCAGTCAGCGCGAGCGCTGTGCCCAGGATCGCAGCTGCGATCACGGGGTGTACGCCAGCTTGGGCTGTTCCTGGGCGAACGCACCGGCGACCGCCTTCTTGGGGGTCGTGGGCGCGGTCTTCGTGGCAGCCGGCTGCTTCGCGGCCGGCTTCTTCTTCTTCGTCGTCGTCGTCGGCGGCGTGAACGGAGCTGCCGGCGTCGTCGTCGGCGTCGTGTCCGTCGCAGTCGTCGGTGTCGTGTCCGTCGTGATCGTCGGTGTCGTGTCCGTCGCAGTCGTCGGTGTCGTGTCCGTCGTGGTCGTCGTCGGGTACTCACATTCGTCGTTCCCCGACTTCCCGTCCTTGCCGGCAGTCGGCGTCATCCCAGGCGGACAACGATCGGCGGGAGGTGTCGTCTCGGTCGGGGTCGTTTCGGTCGGGGTCGTTTCGGTCGGGGTCGTCTCCGTCTCGTTCTCTACGCAGTTGCCCTGCGCATCCTTTACGAGTCCAGCAGGAATCGTTCCCTGATCGCCCGCGATGTTCGGGCACACGTCCATGGGCGGCGTGACGCAGTTGCCCTGCGCGTCCACGATCTTCCCGTCGGGAACCTTCGCCTGATCGCCCGGGATGTTCCGGCACACGTCAACGGGCGGCGGCGGGTTGCACGTCCCGAGATGGTCGCCGTGGTGAAGATGCCCCCAAACCGCATCGTCGTCGACGACGAGCGTCTGCTCTGCCGGAGTTCCCGGCTTGTGACACATGGTGACGGGGGTGTGACCCCCGCCGGTGGTTCCGTGGGCGATCGTGGCATCCGCAGAGCCACCTGTCGCCAATCCAACTGCAAGCCCGATGGCAGCAAGCACACCGAGCCCGGAAATAGCCAGTGGACGCTTCATAGGAAAGACCCCCTCATCCCGCGCTGCCGCCCTCGGAGCCTGCGCTCCACCGTGGGAGCGGCCGCATCGCTTCATGCTCATGGTGAATGGCATGACAGCCCGGTCGCATGCGTTGAAGACCGTCGGGGGTACGTGTTAACTACTGATTCGAGGGGGCCGGCGGCATGTAGCCGCCGCCGATTCGACCGGCCTGGACGGGCCACAGGCACCCGTCGAGAGAAGACGGCCCATCGTGCGTATGTGAACCGCCGCGGCCGATGAACCCATCGATCGTTACGCTCCGCAACGACGTGGAGGAGACGCGCCAGCACTACGGACTCACGCTGGGGATCCTGACCCTCGCGGCGACCGCGTACGCCCTCCAGCAGACGATGGTCGTGCCGGCCCTTCCGGAGCTCCAGCGCGAGCTCGACGCGTCGACGACCTGGGTGACGTGGGTGCTGACGGGGTTCCTGCTCTCGGCGGCGGTGCTGACGCCCATCCTCGGCAAGCTCGGCGACCGGTTCGGCAAGGAGCGGGTGCTGGTCTTCTCCCTCGCCACGTTCCTCGTCGGCTGCATCGGCTGCGCCGCCGCCCCCGACATCTGGACGCTGATCGCCTTTCGCATCGTGTCCGGCACTGCCGGCGCCGTCTTCCCGCTGAGCTTCGGGATCATCCGCGACGAGTTCCCGCCCGCCCGCATGAAGGTCGGGATCGGCCTTCTCTCGGCCACGTTCGGCGTGGGAGGCGGCTTCGGGCTCGTGCTCTCGGGCCTGATCGTCGACCACGTCAGCTGGCGCTGGCTGTTCGTCGTGGGCGCGATCGGCGTCGCGATCGCGCTCGTCCTCGTGCGCCGCTTCGTGCCCGAGTCCCCCGTCCGGTCGACGTCGCGCATCGACGTCCCCGGGGCCGTCCTCCTCTCCATCGTGCTCGTCACCCTGCTCCTCGGCCTGTCCGAGGGCGAGAGCTGGGGCTGGACGTCGCCCGCCGTGCTGGGGCTGTTCGCGGCGTCCGCCTGCTCCGCGGTGCTGTGGGTCCTGCTCGAGCTCCATGTGGACCAGCCGCTCATCGACATTCGCGTGCTCGCGGAGCGTCCGGTGCTGCTCACGAACGTGACAGCTCTGATCTCCGGGTTCGCGATGTTCGGCTCCTTCGTCCTCGTGCCGCGATTCGTCGAGACCCCCGGCGACCTGCCGGCGGGGATCGCCGCGCAGGTCGACTACGGGTTCGGCGCGAGCGCGACGACGACGGGCCTCTACCTCCTTCCCGGGTCGCTGCTGATGCTGTTCGCCGGGCCCGCCGCAGGGCTGCTCGGACGCCGCGTCGGGTCGAAGTGGCCGCTGGCGATCGGCATGAGCCTCATCGCGATCTCGGCCGCGACGCTCGCCGTGCTCCACGACGAGCCCTGGCAGGTCGTCGTGGCGATGGCAGGGCTGAGCATCGGGGTCGGCTTCGCGTTCGCGGCGATGGCCGCGCTGATCACGGAGGCCGTCGAGCCGACCGAGACCGGCATCGCGACGGGGATCAACACGGTGATGCGCACCGTGGGCGCCGTCGTCGGAGCCCAGGTCGGCGCGGCGATCCTCACCGCGCAGACAGTCGCCGGGACGGGCGTTCCGACCGAGGGCGCCTACGTGGTCGCGTTCGTCCTCGCGGCGGCCGCAGCGGCGGTCGCAACCGCCATCGCCGTGTTCGTGACTCCCACCACCCGAAGAGGAAGACGGGCGGCGATCGCCGTGGAGGCCGGATGAACAGGACGTCCGAGGCCAAGCAGATCGCCGCGGCGATCGAGGGGCTGCTCGCCGCATTGCTCCGCCAACGGCGATCCGGCGGCTACCCCGAGCCGGGCTCGCTCTCGACGTTCCAGTGGCTCACCCTCGCGCGGCTCGCCGACCAGGGCCCGGTGCGACTCGGCTCGCTCGCCGACGCGCTCGGGACGACGGATGCGACGGCCTCGCGAACGGTCGACGTGCTCGAGGCCTCCGGGCTCGCAGAGCGCCGCGACGATCCCGGCGACGCCCGCGGCGTGATCGTGGCGGCGACCACCGAGGGAACGGCCGAGGTCCGCCGGCGGCGGCGCACGCTCGTCAGCCTCGCAGGACGCGCGCTCGGCGACCTGACGCCGGCGGAGGCGCAGAGGGTCACCGCCGCGCTGATCGAGCTCCAGGTCCTCCTCGACCGCCGCTGACCGCGGCGTCAGCCGATCGTCCAGGTGTCCCCGCCGTGGAGGAGCGCCTCGAGGTCGCCGTCGCCCCTCTGCTCCACGGTCGCTCGGACCTGCTCGTGGACGAGGTCCTCGTAGACGGGGCGGCCGACTGCGCGGAACACCCCCAGCGGCACGACGCCGGCGGTCTCCCAGGTCAACCGCGCGAGCGCGAACGCGAGCCCGGGGTCGTCGCGGAGGGGGTCGTGACGGAGCAGCCCGCCGACCGACGCGTCGACGATCTCGAGCGTCCCGTCGGGGCGCATGCGCACTCCCCGGTCTCCCCACCGGATCTCCTCGCCCGCCCTCAGGTAGAGGCGGTTCTCCTTCTCGTCGCGGACGACGTCGAATGCCCCGTCGTTGTAGATGTTGCAGTTCTGCAGGATCTCCACGAAGGCGGCGCCTCGGTGCGCGGCCGCCGCGCGGAGCACCTCCGCCGTCCCCTGCTTGTCGGTGTCGATCGCGCGGGCGACGAACGTCGCCTCCGCGCCGATCGCGACCGACAGCGGGTTGAAGGGCTGGTCGACCGAGCCGAGCGGCGTCGACTTCGTGATCTTCCCCCGCTCGGAGGTCGGCGAGTACTGGCCTTTCGTCAACCCGTAGATCCGGTTGTTGAACAGGAGGATCGTGATGTCGACGTTCCGTCGCAGCGCGTGGATCAGATGATTGCCGCCGATGGACAGCGCGTCGCCGTCACCCGTGACGACCCACACCGAGAGGTCCGGTCGTGAGGTCGCGAGGCCGGTCGCGATCGCGGGGGCCCGCCCGTGGATCGAGTGCATGCCGTACGTCTGCACGTAGTACGGAAAGCGCGCGGCACAGCCGATGCCCGAGATGAAGACGAGGTTCTCGCGCGGGACGCCGAGCTCGGGCAGGAAGGACTGGACGCCGGCGAGGATCGCGTAGTCCCCGCAGCCCGGGCACCAACGCACCTCCTGGTCGGACTTGAAGTCCTTCGTCGTGAGCTGCACGAGCCCGTTGCCGCCGGTCATCGCTCGTTTCCCCTTCGGTAGTTGCCGGTCGCCCGGGCGAGCAGGAGCTGCCGGGCATCCTCGTTCGCCGAGCGCACGAGCCCCTGCGCAAGCCGGGCGGCCCGCGCTCCCGCCAGAACGGCCACCGTGCGTCCCTCGCGGGTGACGAGCACGCGCTCGTCCTTCGTCACGAGCGCGGTGAAGGAGCTCATGACGACCCCACCATCGCCGCGATCGCCTCGTCGAGCTCGGTGGCGCCGAGCGGGCGCCCCCGCACCTTCGTGTACGACACCGCGTCGACGAGGAACTCGGCCCGCAGGAGGAGCGCCAGCTGCCCGAGGTTCATCTCGGGCACGAGCACCTTCGGGTACCTCCGCAGGACTTCGCCCGTGTTGCGCGGGAAGGGGTTGAGGTGGTGGAGATGCGCCTGCGCGACGTGGATCCCCCGCTTGCGGGCACGCCGGACCCCGGCCACGATCGGGCCGTAGGTCGAGCCCCAGCCCAGCACGAGCAGCTCCGCGTCCCCGTCGGGATCGTCGACCTCGAGCTCCGGGATGTCCGCCGCGATGCCCGCGACCTTCTGCGCCCGCAACCGCACCATGTGGTCGTGGTTGTCGGGGTCGTACGAGATCGTGCCGGTGACGTCCGCCTTCTCGAGCCCCCCGATCCGGTGCTCGAGCCCGACGGTGCCCGGAATCGCCCACGGGCGGGCCAGCGTGACGGGATCGCGCCGGTAGGGCTCGAACGGCCCGTCGGTCGCCTCCGCGAACGTGGTGGAGATGTCGGGGAGCGCGCCGACGTCGGGTATCAGCCAGGGCTCGGAGCCGTTCGCCAGATAGGCGTCGGAGAGCAGGTAGACCGGTGTCCGGTACTTGAGGGCGATGCGCGCAGCCTCGATCGCCGCGTCGAAGCACTGCGACGGCGTCGACGCCGCCACGACGGGCACGGGGCTCTCTCCGTTCCTGCCGAAGAGCACCATCAGGAGGTCGGCCTGCTCCGGCTTCGTCGGCATGCCGGTCGACGGGCCTGCCCGCTGGATGTCGAGGATCACGAGCGGAAGCTCGAGCGCGATCGCGAGGCCGACGGTCTCCGCTTTGAGGACGACGCCCGGTCCGGCCGATGCGGTCACGCCGAGCGCCCCACCGAACGCCGCGCCGACGGCCGCGCCGACCGCGGCGATCTCGTCCTCGGCCTGGAACGTGACGACGCCGAACTCCTTCTTGCCCGCGAGGTCCTCGAGGATCGACGAGGCGGGTGTGATGGGGTACGCGCCGAGGAAGAGATCGAGGCCCGAGAGCTTCGACGCGGCGATCAGACCGTAGGCGAGCGCGGTGTTGCCGGTGATCTGGCGATACGTCCCGGGTTGCGAGCGGCGCCGGGGCGACCTCGTAGGAGACCGCGAAGTCCTCCGACGTCTCGCCGTAGTTCCAGCCTGCCCGGAACGCCCGGGTGTTGGCCTCGACGATCTCCGGGCGCTTCGCGAACTTCGTGGTGATGAACTCGATCGTCCGCTCGGTGGGGCGGTGGTACAGCCACGACATCAGCCCGAGCGCGAAGAAGTTCTTCGAGCGCTCCGCCTCGCGCGGCGTGACCCCTTCGATCCCCTTCAGGGCGCCGACGGTCATGGAGGTGAGCGCGACCTCGTGGACGTGGTAGTCGGCGAGCGACCCGTCCGCGAGCGGGCTCGCCGAGTACCCGGCCTTCTGCAGCGTGCGCTCGTTGAACGCGTCGGTGTTGACGATGACCGTGCCGCCCTTCGGCACGTCGGCGATGTTCGTCGTGAGGGCTGCCGGGTTCATCGCCACGAGCACGTCCGGCCGGTCGCCGGCCGTGAGGATGTCGTGGTCGGCGAAGTGCACCTGGAACCCGGACACGCCGGGCAGCGATCCGGCCGGCGCGCGGATCTCCGCCGGGAAGTCGGGGAAGGTCGCGAGGTCGTTGCCGAGCGTGGCGGTCTCGCTCGTGAAGCGGTCGCCGGTGAGCTGCATCCCGTCACCCGAGTCCCCGGCAAAGCGGATGATCACGCTCTCGAGCGGCTCGACCTTCTTCGCGCTCACGGAAGCCTTCGCGCTCATGGAAGCAGGGTAGCGCGGAGCGCCGACCGCATCGGTCGGTTAGGCCGGACGGCGCGCGAGGCGGATACCCCACGCTTCTCCGGACGCGAACAGCGCGTCGGGATCGACCTCGTCCGCCCAGCCGAGGAAGTGGCGCTCGGGGTCGGCGGCCGTGCAGCCCTCGACCGCGACCCGCGTCGGGCGGGCGGCACTCGACTCCCCAGCCGCGAGCTCCTCGCGCCTCCGCTCGGCCTCCTCGGCCGCGGGCCCCTCTGCGTACCCCTTCGCCACGTCCGAATGCCCCGCGTCAGCCCAGGACCGCGCGGCGGAACGCGTTGAAGCTCGGCTTGCGCACGTCGTCGAAGGTCGTGAGCCCCGACTGCCAGCCTCCCAGCCGCTGCTCGTCGCGCAGCAGGAACCAGAGGAACATGTCGACCCGCGGGTTCGCGCGCGCGATGGCGACGGCCTGCGTCAGGTACTTCGCCTGCTTCGAGTACGTGACGCCGATGATCGAGTCGGGCGGGTTGGTCTGGTACCCGTACTCCGTGATCCAGAGCCGCATCCGCTTCCCGTACTGGCGATCGATCTCCCTGATCAGGACATCCAGGTTGCCGAGCGTGACCGCCGTCGGAGGCTGCCCCTTGGGCCCGGGCGGGGGCTTGGTCGTGGGGGTCTCGGCAGGAGAGCCGTAGTACGGGTGGTGGGCGTACGCGTCGAAGCCCGTCGCGCCGCCTGCCTTCATCGCACGGAGGAACGGCAGGGGCGAGACCGAGGGGCGGCTCGAGTTCGGGTTGTTGTTGCCGCGCGGGCTCGTCGCGCCGCACGCGACCTTCGAGCTCCGCTGTACCGACTTGATCCCCTGGACGATCGCGTTGCAGATCTTCGCGTAGTCGCGGCCGGACTGGATCGCCCAGGTCTTCCCGGTGCGCCGGAACTGCGGCTTCAGGAAGACCGGGTTGTTGGGCTCGTTCCACGCCATCCAGAGGCTCACGCGCGGAAGCGTGACGCCGTCCGCGTTGACGAACGTGCCGCTGTAGCGCCGCTGCGCAGCGACCGCGAACAGGCGAAGGTCGCGGGCACTTGCGGGGACGACGTTCCACCCTCTCGCCGCATTGGCCCACGGAGGCGTGCCGATGATGGAGAAGACGGGCTGCATCCCGTTGACGATCGCGAACCGCACGGTGCGGTCGTACGTGTCCCAGTTGTAGGCGGGGTCGTTCGGGTCGGCCGGCCGCGTCGGCCGGCGGGTCGCCACGCGGATGCCCGGCCCGGCCCACCACAGGTTGACGCGCACGAGCTGCGTGCCCGTCTTCGCGAGCTGCGGGAAGACGAGGTCGGGCTCGCCGTAGAGGACGACGCCGTCGTCGAAGATCCCCACCCGCAGCGACCCGGACGACGAGGCCGTCGGTGCGATCGTGAGGGCGAGGCCGACAGCGGCCGCGGCGAGCGCCGCGCCGAGCCTACGCACGCGCCGGGTTCCTCCCGAGCGACGCAAGCGTGCGACGGAGACCCTCGTCGAGCGCGATCTCCGGCTCCCAGCCGAGGAGCTGACGCGCGCGCGTGATGTCGGGCTGCCGCACCTGGGGGTCGTCGACCGGCAGGGCCTCGAACAGGATCTGGCTCTTGGAACCGGTCGCCGCGAGGACGGCCTCGGCGAGCTCGAGGATCGTGTACTCCCCGGGGTTGCCGATGTTGACCGGTAGGTGCTCGCCGGACTCGGCGAGCAGGATCAGGCCTCGAATCAGGTCGTCGACGTAGCAGAAAGAGCGTGTTTGCGAGCCGTCGCCGTAGACGGTCAGCGGCTTCTCGGCGAGGGCCTGGTTCAGGAAGTTCGGAATCGCCCGGCCGTCGTTCGGCCGCATACGGGGCCCGTACGTGTTGAAGATCCGCACGATCGCGGTGTCGACGCCCTGCTGCCGATGGTAGGCCATCGTCAGCGCCTCGGCGTAGCGCTTCGCCTCGTCATAGACCCCACGCGGACCGATGGGGTTGACGTTCCCCCAGTACGTCTCGGGCTGTGGATGGACGTCCGGGTCGCCGTAGACCTCGCTGGTCGAGGCGAGCAGGAATCGCGCCCGTTTCCACTTGGCGAGACCGAGCGCGTGATGCGTGCCGTACGAGCCCGTCTTCAGCGAGTGCAGCGGGAGCCTCATGTAGTCGATCGGGCTCGCCAGCGCAGCGAGGTGGTAGACGAAGTCGAGCGGCTCGTCGATCGGGATCGGAACGCTGACGTCGTGATGGAGGAACGTGAACGCGTCGTCCCGCAACTGCTCGATGTTCGCGAGCGACCCGGTCTCGAGGTTGTCGAGACAGATGACGCGATGCCCCTTCCCGAGCAGCGCCTCGCAGAGGTGCGACCCCAGGAACCCGGCGCCTCCGGTGACGAGGGACGTGGGCATCGCGCGCGATCCTACCCCGTGCAGCCGACCGGATCGCTCAACCCTTACGTGTTGTTGACCTCCGCGGTACGGGTCTTCGGGTGTCCCCCGGATCGTTCGGGCGCCCGGGCGGAGTCACCAGCGGATCAGCCCGCGCTCCGCCCGCTCCGCACCGCGGCACTCCTGGCAACCGCACCAGCCCGACCGTAGACCGCGAACCCCCGCACCTGGGTGCGAACGTAGCCCTCGCGCTCGAGCAGCGGCCGCCAGCGACGCTCCGCGTTGCTGGCGGCCAGCAGGACCCAACCGGGATCGGGCGCTCCTCTCACCCGATCGTCGTAAGGCCGCCACCGGATGTCGCTGGCTCGCTTCGGCACCTTCGGAGCCACGCGTCCGCCGCGGACCGCGAGGGTTGCGAGGTCCGCCTCAGCGGCGACGATTCGCTCGTCCGTGCGGAAGAGGAGAGGGTAGGCGACCCAGTAGTCGGTGAAGACCTCGGAGATTGCCCGGCGATCGAGCTCGCTCACGAGGGGACCGAGGTCGTGCGGAACGAACTGTCCATCGGCTCGTTGGTGGTACTCGGGGCCGGGGATCTTCACCAGGATCACCGTCGTCAACGCGAGCGCGAGAGAGAGGCCTGCCCACGCGCGCATCGGGCTCGTGAGAGGCGAGGCCAGGAGAAGCACCAGAGCAGGGGCGGCCATCACGACATACCGAGGCTCGTCCGTGATCCAGGTCGAGGGTGACAGCGCCGCGAGGAACGGATACGCACCGACGACTGCGACGAGGAGAAGCATGTTCGAGCCTCGCATGCGCCAGGCGGCGACCACCAGGGTCCCGACGAGCGCCG
Source organism: uncultured Actinomycetes bacterium (assembly GCA_963786055.1). Taxonomy (GTDB): domain Bacteria; phylum Actinomycetota; class Thermoleophilia; order Gaiellales; family Gaiellaceae; genus Gaiella. The sequence goes on from CAWAXS010000036.1 coordinate 11,842, forward strand.
CGTACAGAGCAGCGGAGACTCCCGCACCGACCAGCCATTCCGACGTGAACGGGACTCTGATGCCCAGCGTCATGGGGATCGTGGCCGAGAGGAACCCTCGCACCCGAGGCACGTAGGGGGTGTCGCCCGAGTCGAGCCGGAACGACCACCAGTCGTGCCGCACGTTCGAGACGATCGACGGCAGTGCACCCACGAGCACCAGAGGCACCGCCACCCAGGCGTCGCGCCACGCAGACCTTCGACGGAGGGTCAACCACGCGAGCGCAGGCACGGCAATCGGGACGATCTGTGGCGTCTGCCATGCACCCAGTCCGAGGGTGAGCCCGAGAAGCGCGGTGTCGCCCCGCGAACGACGCTCTGCGAGACGAAGAACGAGCAGGAGTATGAGCGTTCCAAGAACGAGCCCCGAGCTGTAGAACCCGTGCGCGCGGGTCGACTTCCACACGAGGTAGGCCGGCCAAACCAGGAAGATCGCGCCTGCGACGGTCGCGGCAGGCTCGCCGATCGTTCGGCGGCCGACCCGCCAGACGAGGATCGCGGCGACGGCCGTGAGAGCGACCGGAATCACTCGGATCGCCCAGACGCTCGTGGACACGGCGACGAACGGCACGCCGAGCAGAACCTCCAATGTCCCCCCATACCCCTGGCCCCAGTAGAAGGCGCTCACGTCTCCTTCGAGCACGTGGCGCGACATCAAGCCCCAGACCGCCTCGTCTGCGTCCAGGGCGCCGAGCGACGAGGTGTGGATGACGATGCGCAGAACCAGCCCAGCGACGGCCGCAACGGCGACGACGGACCACGCCCACGCCGGCTGCGCTCCTCGCGCACTCTTCCCCGGTGTCTGCATCAGCCCCAGTGCCGGCCGGGTTGCGGCGACCGCCGATCAAGCCACTCGCGGCTCATGAGCAAGGCCGCGGCGAACCAGTGCGTGAAGGTTGGGGGAATCGCTCGGCTCGTATCGAGCGGCGGTCGCAGCGACGCTCTCGCAACTCGGGAACGGGTTTGACGACGCAGGCCAGCGAAGCTCCTCGTTCGCCTCGTGGTTGGCGTGGTTGGCCTCGGGATCCAACCACATGCGAGGAGCGTGAACTGCGTTCACACGGGTGAACCGCGAGCTCCGACGCGAAGGCACATGCCCGGCGCGCGCGGCTTGCGGCCACGCCAGTGCCCGGGAGTGTCGCCCCGACGAGAACCGCCGCGGGCGGTCGGCCGTACCCCGGAGACACCTGTGCGCCGTCCTGTCCGGCCACCGGAGCGCCGTCACGCTGTTGGGAGCGACATGAGAGCAACGAGAGAAACCCGGAGATCGTCGCACGACCCGAGCGGGAGCTGACTCGTGCACACCCGATTTCTCAAGCCGAAGCACGGGCCGACCGTTCTCGTGCGGCCCCTTCGCCACGGCGACGTGGGCACCGTCTTGGCGGTCTTCGAGCGCCTGAGCGAGCAGTCGCGACGCGCACGCTTCAACGGACCGAAGCCGCGCCTCCGCACGGCCGAGCTCGAGGAGCTCGCGAGGGTGGACTCGACGCGCCACGTGCTGGTGGCCTACCTCGAGGGCGACCCGCAGCCGGTCGCGCTTGCACGTCTCGTCCGCGACGGGCGCAGCGCCGAGATCGCCTTCGAGGTGGCCGACGAGTACCACAGGCTCGGCATCGGGTCGACCCTCACCGCGGAGTTGCTCGCAGATGCGCGGGCTGCCGGGATCACGGAGATCACCGCCCTCGTCTCGAGCGACAACTCCGCTGCGGTCGCGCTGCTTCGCCGGATCCTGGACGTGCTCGACATCCGCTTCGAGGGCCCGGAGCTCTCGATCCGCGCGGCGCTCGCCTGACCGGCGGACGCTGGGCGCATCCCGTCGGCGCGACGTTACTGTCCCAGGCATGTTGACGAACCGCTCCGCACCGCCGGCGACCGTCACTCCGGTGCTCGTCTACCCGGACGTCCGAGCGGCGGTCGCGTGGCTCGAGGCCGCGTTCGGATTCGAGGAACGCGTGCGGATCGGTGATGCACACCGCGCCCAGCTGCGCGTCGGACCGGACGGCGCCGTCGTGGTCGCCGACGTCCGCGGCGACCAGGTTGCGCCGAGCGGCGGCGTCGTGACGCAGCTCGTCAAGGTGCGCGTGCCGGACGTCGACGAGGCGTTTGCCCGCGCGCGCGACCACGGGGCGCGAGTCGTCGAGGAGCTTCGGACATACGAGTACGGCGAGCGCTCGGGCGTCCTCGAGGACCTCGGCGGCCACCGTTGGGAGCTCACCCAGACCGTGCGCGACACCGCGCCCGAAGAATGGGGCGGAACCACGGTCGCGCCCTGGTGAGGGCCTGATCGACTGGGCCTGTGTCCGGAACCGAGGCGCGATGATTCTCGAGCGCCTCCATCGTCTACACAGCCGTATCCCCGAGAGCGAGAAGAGGAGCGAGCCCCCGTGCGCATCGTGATCATCGAGTTCATGAGCCTGGACGGCGTCGTCCAGGCGCCAGGCGGCCCCGAAGAGGACACGGACGGCGACTTCGCCCACGGCGGCTGGTCGCACCCGTTCTTCGATCCGGAGGTGGTCGGCGGCGCCTTCGACGACGCGTTGAGGGGCGCGGATGCACTGCTCTTCGGACGCCGCACGTGGCAGACGATGGCCGCGGCGTGGCCCGAGCGAGCCGGAGACCCGTTCGCCGACCGGATGAACGCCATCCCGAAGTACGTCGTGTCCGCGACGCTGGACGACGCCGAGCTGATGTGGGACAACACGACGCGCATCCCCGGCGACGAGGCCGTCGCTCGCATCCGAGAGCTGCGCGAGACCGACGGCGGCGACCTGCTGGTCATGGGCAGCCCCACGCTCGCGCGCACCCTCTTGCACGAGGCCCTCGTCGACGAGCTCCGGCTCATGATCGAGCCGGTGATCCTGGGCGGCGGCAAGACGATCTTCCCCGACGACGGCGTCCTGCGCACGCTCGAGCTCGTCTCCGCGGTCACCAGCGGCGCGGGCGTGCACGTGTGCACCTACCGTCCGGTCGCCGCGGGGTAGCGGGCCGGCGGCCCCGCCTGGAAGTCGACGCTCATCCGGCCCCGGCGGAGGGTCGGGGTGAGTCTGCAAGCGCGCTGCCGAGGATGCCGCGAGCCGGGGGGAGGCCGGGGCGGCGATCGAGTCAGCCGCGGAGGACGGGCGCGAGACGGCGGAGGGTCTCGCGTCCGAATGGATCGCTTCCCCCGAGCGGCTGGATCGCGACCTGGGTCGCCCCGGCGTCGAGGTGCGCGCGGCAGCGCGCCTCGATCGCGTCGGTGCCCCCTGCCGCGACGAGGGCGTCGACGAGCGCGTCGGAGCCACCGCTCTCGAAGTCGGCCTCGGAGAAGCCGAGCCAGCGGAGGTTGTCGAGGTAGTTCGGGGTGTCGAGGTACCAGGCGAGAGCGCCACGGGCTCGCGAGCGAGCCTCCTCGGGATCCTCGGCGAGCACGATCTTCTGTTCGACGACGAGCAGCGCGTCCGGCCCGAGGATTGCCCGTGCACGGCGCGTGTGCTCGACCGGGACGAGGAACGTGTGGGCGCCGAGCGCCTTCTCGGCCGCGAGCCGGAGCATCGGCGGACGAAGTGCCGCGATGACGCGCGGGACAGGAGGTCGCATGACCTCGGGTGCGTCGGGGCTGACAAAGGGATCGTCGTCCATGGCGTCGAGGTAGGCGCGCATCGTGGCGACCGGACGCCGATACGTGTGACCCCGCGGGTCCACCTGCCGCGGATGGCTGACACCCAACCCGAGGAGGAAGCGGTCCTCGAACGCGTCGGACAGGACGCGCGCGGCGTTCGCCGCCGACACTGCGTCACGCGCCCAGATGTTCGCGATGCCGGAGGCGACGCGGATGCGATCGGTCGCAGCGAGGAGAACGGCGCCGTTCGTGAACGACTCACGCGTGCCGAGGCCCTCCGGGTACCACAGCGTGTCGTAGCCGAGCGCCTCGATCTCCGCGGCGGCGGCACGGGCCTCGGAGGCGGGCGCGACGGCGAACGCGCCGATCCAGACACCGATCCGCCCGAGTCGCATCACGAGACGGTAGTCGCCGCTCCGCGCGTTGCGGCCGCCGCGAATCGACGGATATCGCGCGAACCCGCACGCGAGGCCAGATCTCGGCACCACCGGCACGAGGTCGTGACGTCGCCGTTCCCGGCGAACTCGATCGTGGGGCACTCCGCGATCCCCACGACAGCGCACCCTGGCGGGCGTGCCGGGTGGGATGGGATCATCGCAGCGTGTCGGCCGGTCCCTCCGCGCTGCCGCCGACCGGGGGTCTGACGGTCGTCGGTCGCGTGCGGTCGTATCCGGCGGCGGTGGTCGGAGTCCTCGCGGTCGTCGCACGCAACCCGGCCCTCCGTCGACTCGAGGCGGCATTCGCGACGTTCAACAGCGCGGAGTGGGCGACGTGGGTGGCGATGATCGTGTTCGCGTACGGGAAGGGTGGCGCGACGGAAGCGGGCATCGTCGCGGCTGTCCAGCTGGCGCCTGCGGCACTGCTCGCACCCGTGGCCGCCTCTCTCGGCGATCGCCGGCCGCCGGGTCGGGCACTCCTCGCGGCGTACGTCGTGCAGGCGGTCGCATGCGGGATCGCAGGGCTCGCCCTCGTCTCCCACCTTCCGACGTACGGCGTGTATGCGCTCCTCGTTCCGGCCACGGTCTCGTTCACGCTCACCCGGCCGCTCCATTCGTCGTTCGCGCCAGCTCTCGCACGCTCGCCCGAGGAGCTGACCGCGACCAATGTCGCATCGGGATGGATCGCAGGCATCAGCGTGTTCGCGGCGCCGGCGATCGCGGGCGTGCTCCTCGGCATCTCGTCGCCCGGTGTGGTGTTCCTGGTGATGGCTTGCACCTTGGCGGTCGGCGCCGTGCTCGTCGCACCGCTGCGCAACCTCGTCGCGGCCGCGGCCGAGCCCGAGTCAGGGCGCCGTACGCTGATCGGCAGCCTGCGATCGGTCGGCCAGGATGCGACGACGCGCCTGCTCGTGACATTGCTCGCGGCGCAGGGAATTCTCATCGGCTCACTCGACGTGATGTACGTGGAGTTGTCGCAGGGCGTCCTTGGTCGCGGCGGCTCGTGGGCGGGGTACCTGAACGCCGCCTTCGGGGCGGGCGGCGTGCTCGCGATCCTCGTCACTGCGCGGCTCGTCGGTCGTCCGCGCATGGGGCCTCCGCTTGCCGTTGCGACGGGCGTCTCCTCCGCGGCGTTGATCGGGATCGCGGTGGGGCCGGGCGTCGCCGGCGTCGTACTGATGCTCGTCCTCGTCGGTGGCTCGCTCTCCACGTTCGACGTCGCCGCGCGAACGCTTCTCCAACGTGCGGCGCCGACCGACCTCCTGTCCCGGGTCTTCGGGCTCGCCGAAGGGCTGGAGGCGGCGACGATCGCCGCGGGGGCGCTGCTCGCGGGGGCGCTCGTCGCGATCGGTGGCGCCGCCCTCTGCGCCGTCGCCCTTGCTGTAGCCCTTCCGATGGTCGCCGGGCTCTCCGGGCGGAGATTGCTCGAGATCGATCGTCACGCCGACGTCCCCGTGGCCGAGATCGGGCTCCTGCGAACCATGGCGCTGTTCGCCCCGCTGCCGCCCCCGACGCTCGAGGTGCTGGCACGCGAGCTGCAACCGCTGGAGGTTCCCGCCTCGACGGTCGTCATCCGGCAGGGGGAGACGGGTGACCTCTTCTACGCGGTCGCGGATGGCGAGCTCGAGGTCACGTGCGACGGCGTGCCCGTTTCCGCCCTCGGGCGCGGCGACGGCTTCGGCGAGCTCGCCTTGCTGCTCGAGCGCCCGCGCAGCGCAACCGTGCGGGCGCTGACCGACGCTCGGCTCTACACGCTCTCGCGAGACGAGTTCGTCCCCGCAGTGACCGGCCACCCGGCCGCCGCCCATGCCGGAGCCGAGCTCGTGCGCAGACGGCTGGATCCCGACGCACAGCCTCCCGACACATCACCTTCGTAGAGACGCAAGTCGGGTCATGGCTCGCACCGGGGTTTCACCCCGCACCGGCCGGGGGATGCGGCCTTGCCATGTGCGTTGCTAGCGTGGCCGCGTGGTCACGCCGTCCCCGCGCAGGGGTCGCCAACGGCGCAGATGGCCCTACATCGCCGCCGCCCTGCTCGTCACGACTCTCGCCGCCGTCCCTGCGGTGACGGCCCAGGGCGGCGACGGAGACCACCAGGACACGGTGAGCATCTGCCACTTCGAGGCCGACAACGGCTGCGAGCCCCGGCCCCGCCCAAGCCGAAGCCGCTCACGCCGGTCGTCGAGTGCGTCGAGAAGTCGGCCGTACACGTGCAAACCTGGGCCGACTCGCTCCAGGGGCCTCTGCGACGGTCACTGCCGTCACCGAAGCGATCCGGGTCGGCCTCGTCGTCGACATCGTCCGCGTCGGCTCGGAGGAGGATGAGTCGAGCTACCGGAACAACGTCGCGGCTGCGCTCGCCCGCGTGATCGGGCCTCTGAGCCCGCCGGCGCCCGCCGGCGCCTGCAGGACGCTGGCAGCTGCGCCGCGAATCCTCCGTAGCGGTCGCGCGTCGATCGTCCTGGTCAGTGCGAAGAACCGTCTCGGACGGCCGCTCCGACGGGTCGCGGTGCATGCCCGTGGCGCGGGCGTCCAGCAGACCGCGCTGACCGACGCGCGGGGGACTGCGCGCTTCGCGCTCATGCCGACGCGCGTCGGGCTCATGCTCTTCACGGGGAGCACCAGGCAGCTCGCCGTGCGCGGCCCGCAGTGCAGGACGCTCCTCGGCGTCCTCGCCGCGCAGGGGACCCACGTCACGGGCTGACGCGAAGCGCTAGCGCACGAGGTCGATCGGCGTGCCGAGGGGCGCGAGCCGCCGGAGCCGCCTCGCGACGTCGTCGGCGACGCGAATGCAGCCGTGCGAGACCGCCTGCCCGAGGAGGTCGGGCCGGCTCGTGCCGTGAATCCCTACGATCCCGTCGTCCGGCCAGTCCGTCAGCCGCGAATAGGCGCTGGTCTCCAGCGCGTACGCACCGAAGAACGGATCGGTCGGGACGAAGGCAGATTGGACGTAGAACGATCGTCCGAGCGGCGTCTCCGCGCCGGGCGCCCCGACGGCGACGACACCGTGGAGCAGGAGCCGTCCGCCGACGATCCGCCGGACCTCGATCCGGCGCGCTCCGAGCCTGACGACGATCCGGTTCACGACCGGCCGAGCCTCGACGGCGTCCGCCCTGACCCAGCCGCGGGCGCCGTTCGGCCTGCCGGGAAGGCTCAGCCGGTACCACCAGGCGCCGTCGGCTCCGCGTCGCGCCGAGAGCGCGAGGACGATCTGGAACTGCAGGTCCGGCCGGAACCGGCGCATCATCCGCATCGCGCGTGCGGACGGGTCCGGCGCGGCTCGTACCACCGCCGGCCGCAACAACTCCCGCGCGGCCGGAAACCGGGGCGGCGGGGTGGTCGCGGCGCGGCCGGTCGCGTCGACGGCGAGGCCTACCGAGGCCGTTACCGCCGCAAGGATGGCGACTCCTCGTGCGTGCCCGATCATCCGGGCCGCTCACGATAGATGCCGCCGCGGTCTTCAGCGACGCAGCGCCCCGCATTGGCGCTCTCGGCCAAGCGTGCGCACACCGCAGCCGGTATGGGGCTCAGCGGAGCTCCTTGTTCGCCTCCTGGTTCACCGACCCACGTGCAGCATGCGCCCGTCCGCAGCGTCGTCCGGAAACCAGCGAGGCCCGATGTGGGGGTCGGACTCGGCACCGCGCTTGACGCATCGCGGCCAAGTGGGGGATCGAACTGCCCACCGAGGGGATAAGGCCCACGACGCGTCTTACAGATTGAGGGTAGCTACTCCGTGCGCGCGAGCTAACTCGCCGTCTCGTCGACCGTCCACTCGCCGCCGACCTCACGCCGAAGGACCTTCGCGCAGTTTGGACAGCGCCGCTCCGTCGCCTCACGGAGTGGCTCGCCCGGAGCGCTGATTGTCGATTCGACGCGCGTCCCGCAGTTCGGGCAGGCGTCCTTCTCGCGGTCGTCCCCGGAGGTGCTCACGACTCCGGAACATAACACCGGCCGTTTGAGGTACAGGCCCGGGGGGCTATCGGACCTCCGATCCGGTCCGCACTACGATCTCGCCTTCGCAGAAGACGGCGCGCTCCTATCGGTCGTCATCCGCGGCCCGGCGGTTCAAGGACCGCGCACAACAGTGACCTTCTCGCCGAGAGGCCACTCCTTGACGAAGTCCTCACGCCCTGCCACTCGCAGCGAAACGCGCACGGTCGTCTTGGTTCGATCGATCGGCTCCACCACCTTCGCCTCGACCTCCCCTCCCTGCTCGGGAAGGTCGATCAGCACGACATCACCCATCTCGAGCCGCTGAACGACGTATTCCATCGCCATCAGACGAGTGTATTTGGGTGCGGTGACGCCGTAGCGGCTGCCGATAGCTGGTCGTACTCGCCGACGCCTCACGCGCACCGCGTGCGCGAGTCGTTGCGTCTGCTAGGTCTTCGGCTTCTTCTCGAGGTGCAGCCAGTGGCGGATCTTGGCGATCAGATTGCTCATGGGACGAGTGTATGCCCTTTCGTGGATTGCGTTGCGCGGCCTGGGCGGTTGGGTTGGCGCGGGGTGGTTCCGCGATTGCGCCACGCTCCGATTCCCAGTCCTGGACTGCGTTTTTCTGAAGCCGAACGTCCCCGGTCTTGGCCTGCTCGGGAGTCTTCCCCGGGTCGTCGTTCGTCGCCGGCGGTCGCGCTGCGTGGGGTCGTGGGCTGAAGCGAAGGTCGAAGGGGCCGTGTCTGCGTGACGGCACGATGCGTCCCGTTGGTACCGCGGGCCTCGGCGGCTACGGCTCGACCGACGATATGCCACATCTACGAGGTTGAGCGCGCCCATCACCGCCAAAGGATAAGATCTTCTAGGAAACGGCTTAGATTTTATGCTACAATTTGTTTCAATGTACGGTGATCCAAGGAGACGATTGTCATGACCACCCTTGTCCGCTTCCGGGAGCCGCTACGAAACTTCTCGATGAATGCCGAATTCGAGCGGCTGTTCAATACCGTTCTGGAGTCGCCCGCTCGCTCCGCCCAGGCATGGGCACCTCCGCTTGACGTCTGGGAGACCGAGGGCGACCTGGTGTACGCCTTCGACATGCCCGGCATACCGGAGGACAAGATCACCGTGGAGATCGAAGACAACACGCTCACGGTCAGCGGCTCGCGCGAGCGCGCCGAGAACGTGGAGGATGAGCGTTTCTTCCGCTCCGAGCGCCGCTTCGGTGACTTCACGCGATCGGTCGCTCTACCGCAGGGCTGTGGCGAGGGCGAGGCCCAGGCGCACTACGCCAACGGGGCGCTCGAAGTCCACGTCAAGAAGCCGGAACAGTCCAAGCCCCGCCGCGTCCCGGTGATGACGACCGTCGAGGCGGCTCTCCCGTCTAGCACGAACTGCCGGTCCCGACTTCTGCGCGGGAGAACGAGAGCATCTCAAACGGCGGTCGCCACCTGCAGGAGCAGGTGGCGACCGCCGCCGTTCCAAATGAGCGCGCCGAGACGCAACGAGAAGCCCAGGGGAGGAGCGGCGGGCTCTGACACAGCACGAGCAGCGGCCCCTCTTGGGGGAAATCGATCGAGCGCGACTCGACCAACACCTCGCCGTTAATCGTCTCGAGCGACAGACTTCTCTCTGTCTTGACCACAGGCCCGCAGATCGTTCGCGCGGCGTACCTGCTCGGCACGACGAAGTACTGGCCCTGCACGTCGAATCCTGTTCGCCTGGGCTCCTACGTCTCGCGCGCCTTGGCGCGTCGGGAGATTGCGGGCTTTCGGCCGGGGTTCTGGCTGCAGGGCCAGATAAGACACCCTAGCTCATCTGGAGCGCGGACGCGGTTAAGGCCTCTCCCGGTTCATAGTGTGTTTTGCAGAACGACCTCAGGGCCGCTGAGCCCGCGTGACGACGGGCCTCAGCGCAGCTCCTTGTTCGCCTCCTGGTCGAACCACATCGCGAAGAGCGTGAACTGCGTTCCCGAGACCAGGAGGAGCGCGACGAGGACGATCGTCGCCGTCGTGATCTCGTTGCCCCAGAAGATCCGCGACGCTGCGACGACGAGGCCGAGCAGGAAGCCGACGACACTCATCAGGAACCCGAGCGTGTAGAAGAAGACGAGCGGGTGGAAGTCGCGGATCACGTACTTCTCCTTCATCCGCCACCAGAAGGCCTTGAACAGGAGCCATGCGATCCGCGGCGCGACGCGCCGGATGCGGATCCCGGAGCGCTCGCCGACGCCGTAGATCGGGCGCGACGGGATGTCGCGCACGCGGGCGTTCTGGACGTTCAGGTGGACGAGCATGTCGTTGGGGAACCCGTAGCGGCGGTAGAGGCGGTCGAGGTCGAGGCGCCCGAGCGCGTCGAGCGAGAGCGCGGTGTACCCGGCCTGCGAGTCGGCCACGTGCCAGTAGCCGGAGGCGATCTTCGTCAGCAGCGAGAGGATCGCGTTGCCGAGGTAGCGCGACCGGGGGATCAGCTTCCACGCCTCACCGCTCACGAGCCGGTTCGCCTTGGCGTAGTCGAGCTCGCCGCGGGCCACCGGGGCGACGAGCGTGGCCAGCTCGGCCGGGTCCATCTGGTTGTCGGCCGCCATCACGCACGTGACGTCGATGCCGAGCTCACGGCAGCGGGCGTAGCCGGTGGCGATCGCGCCGCCGACCCCCAGGTTCTCCGCGTGCTCGATCACCTCGAGCCGCGGGTCGGCCGTCGCACGCGCGTTCTCGACGGTCGCGTCGGTCGAATGGTCGTCGACGACGACGATCAGGTCGACGAAGTCGGGGATCCCGCGGATCGTGTCCGCGACGAGGAGCTCCTCCTCGAAGGCGGGGACGACGACCGCTACGCGCTTGCCTTCGACCACGCCGACCGTGCTCTCAGGCGGCGGCCGTGCTCCTGCGGCGGAGCCATGGATCGGCCACGACCGCCGCGAGCGCGCCGAGCAGGAGCCCTGCGAGTGCCCCCACGACAGCGGCATTGCGACGGCTCGTGGCCGACGCGCGGACCGCGACCGCCGGCTGCACGACGCGACTGAGCTCCACGTTCTCGGCGAGGGAGTGGAGCTGCCGGGCGCTGTTGAGATCCTGCAGCACCGTGCCACGGCGCTGCTCTGCGGCGTTGACCGTGGCGTTCGAGTTCGTCGAGACGAGCAGCTTCTCCGCGAGCGAGAGGCTCTTGTCCGCCGAGGCGATGCGCTGCTGCTCGTTCGCCGCGTCGATGCGAGTGGCGATCTCGGTCAGCTGCTGCTCGTCGTTGGCGATCTGCGCGTCGAGCAGCTTCATCTTCTGCGTGATGTAGGGGACGACCTGGCCGACGACGGTGTTGGCGAACGAGTTCGAGGCCTTCTCCGCCTTGGCCTTCGTCGGCCCGCGCACCTCGATCTGGACGAGCGGCGTGAAGTTGCGCGCCACCTGGCCGGGCTGGACGACAGCGGTCGACGTGACGTTGCCCCGGAGCTGTGCCGGTCGCATCCCCGCCGCGGTTGCGGCCGTCTTGATGGCGGCCTCGCTCCGGACGATCTCGCTGACGGTCTTGGGATTCGTCTGGAGGCTCTGCAGCTGTCCGCCTCCTGCCGGCGTGAACGGCTGGCCGAGGTAGATCAACGCTTCGGCCTTGTAGACGTCGCCGCTGCCGACCGAGACGAGCACGCCGAGGATCGCGCCGAGCACGAGGCCGCCGACAGGAAGCCACCAGCGCGCCGTGATGCGCTCCCAGGCCGACCGGAGGTCGACCTCACGCTCGGCGTCGAGGTCGACGCCCTCTCTCCGCTGGTGGCTCAAGGCGCCGCGACCCTAGCAGCGACCCACTCCCACTGTGCGCGAAGACCGTCGGCCAGCGGTGTCGTGGGCCGCCAGTCAAGCTCGGCGGCCGCTTTCGAGACGTCGGCGCGCGTCCGGCGCACGTCGCCGGCCGCCAGTCCGTGCCGCTCGACGCGAAGCTCGCGCCCGGCGATCCGCTCGGCGAGCGCGATCGCGTCGGCCATCGTCGCCTCCTCCCCGCCGCCGACGTTGTAGATCTCCCCCTCCTGTCCGCGCTCCATCGCCGCGATCGTCGCAGCAGCTGCATCGGCGACGTAGGTGAAGCTCCGCGACGCCGACCCGTCCCCGAAGAGCCTGAAGCTCGCTCCCGCGTCGAGCGCCTCGAGCATCGGCGTGAACGCCATGTCCGGCCGCTGCCGCGGTCCGTACACGGTGAAGTAGCGGACGCCGACCGCGTCGAGCCCCATCGAGCGGGCGTGCGCGTAGGCGAGGTGCTCGACGCACAGCTTCGTGACGCCGTAGGGGGAGATCGGGCGCGGCGCGGCGCTCTCGCTCGTCGGATAGGTCTCGGCGTCGCCGTAGACCGAGGAGGACGAGGCGTACACGACCCGGACGCGGCGTCGCGCGGCCGACTCGAACAGGCGGGCGCTCGCGTGGATGTTGCGGCTCACGTAGAGCTCGAAGCCGGGACCGAAGCTCGACCGGACGCCCGGCTGCCCGGCCAGGTGGAACACGCCGTCCACGCCGTCCAGCAGCGCGTCCAGGTCCGTCTCCAGGATGTCCGCCTCGAGCACGTCCAGGTCGGCCGCGTTCGCCCGCTTGCGCGCGGGGTCGTAGTAGTCGGTGAACGCGTCGAGGCCCGTCACCTCGTGACCCCGCTCGAGAAGCTCCTCCGCGAGGTGGGAGCCGATGAAGCCGGCCGCGCCCGTGACGACGTACCTCATGCCTCACCCGGCTCCGCGGCGATCGGGTGCGGCAGCTCCTCGGCGAACGGGACGAGCTCGCCGCTCCCGTTCTCGACGAGGCAGAGGTCGGAGAAGAAGCGGGTCATCACGATCCCCGCGCGGAAGTCCCCCAGCCGCGGCTCCGGGCGCTCGCCGCGGGCGAGTGCGAGTGCGAGCTCCGGATACCTGCTCCCCGCGGCGAGCGGCAGCGGGAACGCGCCGCCGAAGCGCGGGTTCACGTCCGTCACGGGAAGCGACCCGTCGGGCTCGCGGAAGCACTGGACGTTCGCCGGCCCGACGATCCCGATCGCCTCGGCGACGTGGGCGCCGTGCTCGATCAGCTCGGCGTCCTGGAGCGACTCGCCCTTGATCGACTCACCGCCCTTCGACTGGATCATCGAGCGCGGGATCGCGTTGAGGCACCGCCCGTGGACGTCGCAGAAGACGTCGATCGAGAACTCCACGCCGAGGCAGACCTCCTGCACCATCGAGTCGACCGGCGTGTGGCGGAGGTGGAACTCCAGCTGCTCCCGGTCGTCGGCGCGGTAGATGTGGCGCGAGCCGAAGCCCTGGCGCACCTTCACGAGGACCGGGAAGCGGGCGTCGGCCGGGACGTCCGCGGGCAGCCACGTGCGCGGGCTGTCGATCCCGCGCTCCTCGAAGAACGCGTGCGCGAGGAACTTGTCGCCCATCGTGCGGCAGACCTCCGGGCTCGGAGCCAGGACCAGTGCCGGCGCGAGCGCGTCGCGCGCGGCGGAGACGATCTCCTGGTCGAGATCCGTGAGCGGGACGACGAGCCGGACGTCGTGCTCGGCGACGAGCTCGGCCAGGGACGCGACGTACCCGGGGTCGTCGACGCGCGGGACGAGCGCCTTGTGGTCGGCGTGGTACAGCGCCGGCGCGAGCGGGTCGAGGTCGGCTGCGACGGTCGTCGCCCCGGCGCGGACGAATGCGCTCACGATGTCGACGCGCTGTCCTGCGCAGGTGAAGAGGACGGCGGTCATCTCGACGTGGGAGCGTAGCGGCGGAGCCGGGCCGTCAGAGGATCAGGAACGGCAGCTGGACCGCGACCACGGCCGCCACGGCGACGGCCGTGACGATCGCCCAACCGCGGCCACGGGGGCGCAGCGCGTCGACGACGAACGCCGCTCCGAGGCACGCCGCGGGCAGGGCCATGAGCAGATACGTCCCCTTGATCGTGTCGCCGTCCGTCGACGGGTATCTCACCGCGAACGCGACATACGCCGTCACGAGCGCGACGGCGCTCAGCGGCAGCACGGCGATCGCAGCGGACCGCCTCGTGTTCGCGAGCAGGGCGAGCGCGAAGAGCCCGGCGAGCGCGATGACCGACGGGACGACGCCGACGAACATCTGTCGCGCGCGGTCGGCAACGACGCTCGGCGGCAGCAGCTCGGCGGGAGCGGGAGGCGGCGGGCTGTTCCAGGTCAGCGCCCAGTCCCCCCACCAGTCCGCGTAGAGGTGCGGGACGAGCTCGTTCCGGAACAGCGGCGTGACGGGGTGCTCGAAGACCCGCAGCACCCGCGGGCCGAGGTAGAAGCTCGCGGGCCGCCGCGTGAGCATCGAGCCGGGCGGGGCGGGGCGATTGAAGGCGAGGGCGCTCCCGTGCACCACCTCCTGGTTCACGAGCCACGGCCCGAGCAGGGCGACGGACGTCGCGAGAAGCGCCGCCGCCGGTGCCCAGCTCTTCCGGCCCCATGCGTCCACGCCCACCGCGACCAGCACTGCGACGAGCACCGGCAGCGCCCAGGCACGGGTCAGGGCCGCGAGGCCGAGGAGCGCACCCGCACCTGCGCCGGTCCAGAGCGTGGATCGCGTCTGCAGGCCGCGCACCGCGACGAGGACACCCCCCGTCGCGAGCGCGACCGCGAGGGTCTCGGGGTGATACATGGCGGACGCCCGCACGAGCGCTGGCGACGCCGCGGTAAGCACGAGCGCGACGAGGTGCAGCGTTCGCCGGCCGGGCCAGAGCTGCCGCGCGAGCAGGAGGACCAGGACACAGATGGCGAGCCCGGCCGCCGCGGCCAGGAGCTGGCCCGGGCGCTGCACCGGATCCCAGCCCATCGCGCCCGCAACGCGACGGAGCGCACCGGCCAACGCGAACCAGAGGGGCGGCGTGTGCCAGACGTCGGATTCCTCCACGGACGGCAGCCGGTACTCGGTCGAGACGATCTTGGCGTATCCGTCGTCGGCGAACGCGTCGTACCCGCGGAGCCAGTCGAAGCGCCACGCGTTCCAGAGAAGGAGGACGGCCTCGGCCGCGAGCACCGAACCGACGGCGACGCGGTAGGCGAGAGCGGCCGGATCAGTACGCGCAGTCGTAGGTCACCTGCCGCTGGCTGCGGCCTCGGGTCGCGCAACCAGAGGTTCACGTACCGTCCGTGCACGTCGAGCCGGGGCCCGGGGTCGCCGGCGGCGACGTAGGCGGCACGGAGCCGTTCCACCTCGACCAGGCTCGTCGCGACGCTCACGGTGACAAGGCCTCCCTCGACGACCGTGCGGAGGCTGCCGCCGCGCGCCGACTCGGCGATCGGGTCGCCGCGCGTCGGCTTCGACCGTCAGCCCCTTCTCGCGCTCGAGGCACCGGCGTGTGAGCTCGAGCAACGTCGGGTCGTCGTGCCCGAGCGACCATGCGGCTCCGACGACCAGCTGCGCGACGACGACGACCAGCGCCCCGATCACGCCCAGCCGGGCCGCACGCCGCTCATCTCGGCGTCGGATCAGTGGGAGCCCCTCCGTGCCGGCGATCGTCACTCGTACCAGCAGTCGTACATCGTCTGGCGCTGCGTCGGCGAGGGCACGCGGGGCATCTCCCACACGTAGAGGACGCGCCCGCGGACGTCGAGCCGGAGCCGGATCTTCCGCCCGGTCTGGAGATAGGCGTCCGCGAGCCGCGCCGCCTCCTCGTCGGACTTCGCGATCACGACCTGCACGCCGTTCCCCTCGACGCGGGTGGCGAGTGTGCCGCCACGCGCGGTTCTGGCGATCTCGTCGCCGGACAACGACTCGATCGGGAGCAGCTTCTCCCGACGGAGGCACTTCTCGGTCAGCTCCAGTGCCGTCGGCTCGTCGTGAACGGAGCGGTAGACGAGCCAGCCGGTGAGCTGCGCAGCGACGAGCACGACAACGACCACGCACGCCACGCGCAGGTACCGCCACTCGTCGGGCGCGCGCAGCTCGGTCACAGCTCCGGGACGGCGAGGAGGAACGGGGTCGCGACGACGGCGAGCACCGCGAGGACGACCAGGAACACGAGCGAGAACCGTTGGTACCGTGACCGAAGCCCGTCGAAGGCGAAGCCGAAGCACGCAGCCCAGGCAGGGACCGCGGTGAGCATGAACGACCCCTTCACGGTGTCCCCGTCGGGGGTGGGGTACGAGGTCGCGAAGTACAGGACGCCGGCGAGGGCGGCGAGCGGAAGCAGGGCCACGAGCTGCCGCTCCGTCGACCGCCCGGGATGGCGGACGGCGAGGCCGAGGAGCGCGATCCACCCTGCGAGCGCGACGAGCGTGAACGGCAGGCCAACGACCGACATGATCACGAGCTCGCGCCGGACGCCGGCCGAGGGCGGATCGCCGTGGGGGAACCAGCGCCAAACCCCGAAGTAGTCGCCCCACGTCTCCGTGTACGCGATGGGCAGGAACTGACGCGAGAACGACGGGCGGTACGGCTCCGTGACGATCTGCGGTAGCCCGGCGCCGACGAAGAAGCCCGCGGGGCGGCGCGACCAGAGCGGCCCCGCGGGATGCGGCTGCCCGAACAGCGCGCTGTCGTAGCGGCCGACCTGATGGACGTACCACGGAGCGGGAACCAGGATCGCGACGGCGGCGACAACCGCGAGGACACGGAGCAGCGGACGACGATCGAGCGGACGCGTGACCGTCGCAACCACCAGCACCAGGACGACGACGCCGACCGTCCACAGCGTCCACGCACGGACGAGCTGCGCAAGGCCGAGCATCAGACCAAGCGACGCCGCGACGCGGAGCCGGTAGTCGGAGCGGACGAGGAGCCGAGCGGCGAGGACGAGCGCTGCCGTCGAGAGCAGCATCGACAGCGGCTCGGGATGGAACATCGCAGCCGACTTCATGACGACCGGGCACACGGCGAAGAAGACGACCGCCGCCAGATGAAGGGCCTCTCGTCCGGGCCAGAGCAGGCGCACGAGGACGAGGAGAAGCAGCAGCGTGCCCACCGCGGCGAGCGCGTTGACGACCTGCCCGACGCGCTCGGGATGGTCGAGACCGAGCCGGTTGCCGAGCTCGATTCCCACGCCCCCGACCGCAAAGAACCCCGGCGGCGTGTAGTAGCTCCCGGTTGCCTCGGGGAACCGCCCGTCCCGGACGATCGCCTGCGCGTAGTCGATCGCCTCCTGCGCGTCGTAGCCCGCGATCGCCGGGTAGACGGTCGCGTTTCGCACCGCCACGATCGCGGCCGCGGCGATCACGCCGTAGATCACCGCCTGCCCGACGCCCCGCCGCGAATGCGGGCTCCGCATCGGGCGAGCGTAGTGCCAGACGCGGACGGGAGTCGGGCGGGTCGAGCTAGCGCCAGCCCCCCGTCACGCCCTTGTACGTTCCTCCGAACAGGGCGAGGGGCGTGCGGAGCAGGATCTTCAGGTCGACGCGAGGCGACCGGTGCTCGACGTACCACACGTCCAGCTCGATCCGGTCCTCCCACGGGCAGCGTCGCGCGGCCGTGGATCTGCGCCCAGCCGGTGAGCCCGGGCCGGACATCGAGCCGCCGCCGCTGGCGCTCCGTGTAGCGATCGACCTGGTAGCGGAGCGTCGGTCGCGGGCCGATCACGGACATGTCGCCGCGGACGACGTTCCACAGCTGCGGCAGCTCGTCGATCGACGTGCGCCGCAGGAAGCGGCCCACGCGCGTGATGCGCGAGTCACCCCGGTCGACGGCGTACCCGGCCCCCTGCCGCTCGGCGTCCACGACCATCGAGCGGAGCTTGAGGAGCTCGAAGTCGTCGCCGTCCCTTCCCACCCGGCGCTGGCGGAAGAGAACGGGGCCGCCGTCCTCGAGCTTGATCGCGAGCGCGGCGGCGGCCAGGAACGGGCTCGCGACGACGAGCCCGAGCCCTGCGAGGGTGACGTCCGCCGCACGGTTCACCGCATCGCGGCCGGAAGGGGACGCGGACTCACCGCGTGCCCTCCGCCGCCTCCCAGGTGGCGGGGACGCCTCGGCGGAGGTAGTTCCAGAGGGCCTGCACGGTCGCCCAGGTGACGTAGACGTAGTACCGCGCGATCGGGACCCGCGCCGCGAACGCCGCGATCACCGCGAGCTGGCCGAGGAGCGCCAGCGCGTAGGGCCAGCCGGTCGGCGCGAGGACGACGCTCGTGGCGAGGAGCCCGAGATGGAGGAGCCCGCTGCCGTAGCGCAGGACGCGGTGGGAGACGATCGAGGCGAGGTAGCCGGCGGGCAGGCCCCGCAGCATCGAGCCGCGAAGCGTGATCTCCCAGCAGTGCTCGAACATCCGCACCTTGCGCGCGTACTCGGCCTCGTTCGTCGGCGTCGGCTTCTCGAAGGCGAGCGCCGCCGGCTCGTACACCGCCCGCTTGCCCGCCTGCACCAACCGGTACGGGAGGGCGAGGTCGTGACCCCAGCGCGGGTCGACCTCGACGTAGTCGTCGCGCTTCAGGGCGTAGATGGAGCCGTTGCCTCCCGTCACCGAGCCGAGGCGGGACTCCTGCTCGCGGAGCCACAGCTCGTAGCGCCAGTAGAGCCCCTCGCGGTTCGATCCCACTGCGTCGTCGAGGCGAAGCCGGCCGCAGACGTAGGCGACGTCGGGGTCGGAAAGGTCGGCGACGAGCAGACGGAGCGCGTCGGGGGCCCAGGTCGCGTTGGCGTCGGAGAACGCGACGACGTCGCCGGTCGTCTCGCGCACCGCGCGGTCCTGCGCCGCGACCTTGCCGCCGCGCGGGCAGTCGAGCAGGCGCACGCGCGGCTCGCGTGCGGCGACCGCCTCGACGAGCTCGTTCGTACGGTCGCTCGACGCGTCGGAGGCGACGACGATCTCCAGCCGGTCGGGGGGGTAGTCGAGCGCGAGCAGGTTCTCGAGCCGGCGCTCGATCACGGGGGCCTCGTTGTACGCCGCCACGATCACGCTCACCGAGGGCTCCCAGGAGGGATCCTTCGCGACCCGCCGCTCCCGCAGCCGGGTGAGCCCGCCCGCTGCGAGGGGGTAGCCGACGTGGGTCCACGCGAGGGCGCCGAGCGACCCCCAGAAGAGCGCCTTCGCCGCGACCACCGGGCGAGTGTAGCCCGGTGTTGCGGATAGTCTCGCGCGGGATGAGCGACCGCGCGAACGGCCGTCCGATCCGCGTGCTCCGGGTGATCGCGAGGCTCAACGTCGGCGGCCCGGCCCTGCACGTCACGTACCTCGCGCGCGGCCTCGCGGAGCGAGGCTACGCGACGACGCTCGTGGCCGGCGACGTCGGACGCGGCGAGGAGTCGATGGCCTTCGTGGCGGAGAACGCCGGCGTCGAGGTGCTGCCGCTGCACGGGCTCTCCCGCGAGCTCTCGCCCGTGCGGGACGCGATCGCCGCGTGGAGGCTCGCCGGGATCATCCGTCGCGTCAGGCCGGACGTCGTCCACACGCACACCGCGAAGGCGGGCGCCGTCGGGCGCGCGGCCGCGGTGCTCGCCGGCCCGCGCCGGCCCGTCGTCGTCCACACGTTCCACGGCCACGTCCTGCGCGGGTACTTCGGCCGGGTGGGGACCCTGGTCTTCCGGGCGATCGAGACGATCCTCGCGCGGGCGACCGACCGGCTGATCGCCGTCAGCCCGGAGGTGCGCGACGAGCTGGTCGCGCTCGGGGTGGCGCCCGCGAGGAAGTTCTCCGTCGTCCGCCTCGGGATCGAGCTCGAGCCGCGCGTCTCCTTCGACGGCGACGCCGCGGAGGTGCGCCGCCGGCACGGGATCGCGCAGGACACGTTCGTGGTCGGCTGGTTCGGCCGGATGACGGCGGTGAAGAGGACCGACGATCTCCTGACGACGCTCGCGGGCCTCCGCGTGCGCGGGGTCGACGCGTTGCTCCTGCTCGTCGGCGACGGCGACGACCGGGAGCGCCTCGAGCAGCGCGCGCACGATCTCGGGCTCGCGAAGTCGTGCCTGTTCCTCGGCTACCAGGAGGACG
>CAWAXS010000037.1:0-193404 GCA_963786055.1 uncultured Actinomycetes bacterium
AGCGCTAGAAGAGCATCGTGATCTTCCGCGCGCCTGCGACCTCCGCCAACCTCGGGCCTGCGTTCGACTGTGCCGGGGTGGCGCTCGATCTCTGGAACGAGCTCGAGCTGACGGAGGGTGACGGGGTCGAGGTCGTTGGTGAGGGCGCCGGCGAGCTCGCAGCCGACGCGACGAACCTCGCGGTCAGGGCGTACGCCCTCCTCGCCGACCCGGCGGGCAAGCAGTTCCGATTCACCAACCGGATACCGCTCGAGCGCGGGCTCGGCTCGTCGGCGGCTGCGATCGCGCTCGGCCTCGCGGCCGCGCGCCCCGACGGCCGGGCCGAGGACCTGCTCGCGGCCGGCCTCACGCTCGAGAGCCACGCCGACAACCTGGCCGCCGCGCTGGTCGGCGGGGTCACGCTCACCTGGGAGGGACGCATCGCCCGCATCGCGGAGACGCTCCCGCTCGCTCCGGTCGCGCTCGTCCCGCACGAGCGGACCTCTACGGAGGCCTCGCGCCGCTCGCTTCCGGCGACGGTCCCGCACGCCGACGCCGCGGCGAACGCCGGCCGTGCGGCGCTGCTGGCGGCGGGCGCAGCGACGGGCGACGCCGCCCTCTTCGCAGCCGGCCTCGACGACCGCCTGCACGAGCCCTACCGCGCCTCCGACGCTCTGGAGTCGGTGCGGGCCGACCTCCCCGAAGGCGCACGCGGCGCGACGCTCTCGGGCTCCGGCCCGACGGTCATCGTGTGGGCCGACGACCCGCCGGCCTGCGCGGCGGCCCTGAAGGCCCGCTTCCCCCACCACGACGTGCTCGAGCTCGCCGTCTCGCCGCGGGGCGCGCTGTGAGCGTGCGCCTCGTGGACTGCCGGTCGCGCGACGCCTACGAGGCGGGGCACGTCCCCGGCGCCGTCCATCTCGACCCGGAGACGATGCTCTCCACCCCGACGACCGATCCGTCCGTGGGCGGCCGCCATCCGCTTCCCGACCCGCACGCGCTCGGCGCCGTCTTCGCCGGAGCGGGGATCGGCCCGGAGACGTTCGTGCTCGCCCTCGACGCAGGGAGCGGCTGGGCCGCGCGCTGCTGGTGGCTCCTGCGCCACCTGGGCCACGACGCGGCCGGCACGGTCGACCTCCGCTCCTACGAGGGCCCGCTGGAGACCGACGAGCCACGGGTCGAGCGGGCGCCGTTCGCCGGCCACGTCCGCGACGACGACACGATCGGCGCCGCGGAGATCCGCGAGCGGCTCGGCGACCCCTCGCTCGTCCTGCTCGACGCGCGGGCCCCGGAGCGGTGGCGCGGCGATGTCGAGCCCCTCGATCCCGTCGCGGGCCGCATCCCCGGCGCGCGCAACGCCTACTTCGTCGACCCGCTCCCCACGGACGTGCTGGACGCGACCGAGCTCGCCGTCTACTGCGGCTCCGGCGTGAGCGCCGCCCCGGTCGTCCTGCGGCTCGTCCTGGCGGGTCGCGACGACGTCCGCCTGTATCCGGGCTCCTTCAGCGAATGGTGCCGCGACCCGACCAACCCGATCGAGAGAGGAACGCCGTGACGACCCCGTACGACACCCCGTCCGATCCCGCCAAGCGCCGCAGCGCGGCCCTCACCGACGGCCCCGACCGCGCAGGAGCGCGCGCCATGCTGAAGGGCACCGGCTTCACGGACGAGGACCTCGCCCGGCCGATCGTCGGCGTCGGGACGACCTGGATCGAGACGATGCCGTGCAACCTCAACCAGCGCGATCTCGCGGTGCACGTCAAGCGTGGCGTGCGGGACGCCGGCGCCACCCCGATGGAGTTCAACACGATCGCGGTCTCGGACGGCGTCTCGATGGGCACGTCGGGGATGCGCGCGTCGCTCGTCTCGCGCGAGGTGATCGCCGACTCGATCGAGCTCGTGGCGCGCGGCCACCTGTTCGACGGCCTCGCCATGCTCGTCGCCTGCGACAAGACCAACCCCGGTGCGGCGATGGCCGTCGGCCGGCTCGACATCCCCGCGGTCGTCTCGTATACGGGGTCGATCGCGCCGGGTCTCTACCGGCAGCGCGACGTCTCGATCGGCGACGTCTACGAGGCGATCGGCACCCATGCCGCAGGGAGGATTACCGACGCCGAGCTGCACGAGCTGGAGTCCGTCGCCTGCCCCGGCGCCGGCGCCTGCGGCGGCCAGTTCACCGCCAACACCATGTCGACGATCCTCGACTTCCTCGGGCTCTCGCCGTTCGGCACCAACGGCATCCCGGCGATGCACCGCGCGAAGGAGGAGGCCGCGTACGAGCTGGGCCGCCTCGCCGTGCAGCTCGTCCGCGACAACGTGACGCCGCGGTCCCTCGTCACGAAGGATTCCTTCGAGAACGCCGTCGCGTCGGTGGCGGCGACGGGTGGCTCGACCAACGCCGTCCTCCACCTCGTCGCGATCGCGCGCGACTTCGGCGTCGACTTCACGATCGACGACTTCGAGCGGATCTCGGCCCGGACCCCGATCATCGCCGACATGAAGCCGTGGGGCCGCTGGCACGCCAACGACATGTTCGCCGCGGGCGGCGTCGCGCTCGTCGCGCGGGAGCTCAAGAAGGCCGGCCTGCTGCGCGAGGAAGCGCGGACCGTCGACGGGAAGACGCTCGGCGAGCTCGCCGACACCGCCGTCGAGACCGAGGGACAGACCGTCGTCGTCCCGGTCGAGACGCCGCTCAAGGCACGCGGGGGCGTCGCGGTGCTCTACGGCAACCTCGCGCCGGAGGGGTGCGCGGTGAAGCTGGCCGGCCACGACCGGACGGTGCACCGCGGCCCGGCGCGCGTGTTCGACTCGGAGGAGGAGTGCTTCGCGGCGGTCAAGGCCGGCGGGATCGCCGCCGGCGACGTCGTCGTGATCCGCTACGAGGGCCCGCACGGCGGTCCCGGGATGCGCGAGATGCTCCACGTCACCGGCGCGATCGTCGGGGAGGGCCTCTCGGAGTCGGTCGCCCTCATCACCGACGGGCGCTTCTCGGGCGCGACGCACGGCTTCATGGTCGGCCACGTCGCGCCGGAGGCATCGAAGGGCGGCCCGATCGCCGCGCTCCGCGAGGGGGACGTCATCGTGATCGACGTCGAGCGTCATGCACTCGACGTGGAAGAAGAGCATCGTGATCTTCCGCGCCCCCGCGACATCGGCGAACCTCGGGCCTGCGTTCGACTGTGCCGGGGTGGCGCTCGACCTGTGGAACGAGCTCGAGCTGACGGAGGGCGACGCGGTCGAGGTCGTTGGTGAGGGCGCCGGCGAGCTGGCAGCCGACGCGACGAACCTCGCGATCAGGGCGTACGCCCTCCTCGCCGACCCGGCGGGCAAGCGGTTCCGATTCACCAACCGGATACCGCTCGAGCGCGGGCTCGGCTCGTCGGCGGCTGCGATCGCGCTCGGCCTCGCCGCCGCGCGCCCCGACGGCCGGGCAGAGGACCTGCTCGCGACCGGCCTCACGCTCGAGAGCCACGCCGACAACCTGGCCGCCGCGCTGGTCGGCGGGGTCACGCTCACCTGGGAGGGCCGCATCGCCCGCATCGCGGAGGCGCTCCCGCTTGCTCCGGTCGCGCTCGTCCCGCACGAGCGGACCTCCACGGAGGCCTCGCGCCGCTCGCTTCCCGCGACGGTCCCGCACGCCGACGCCGCGGCGAACGCCGGCCGTGCGGCGATTCTGGCGGCGGGCGCAGCGACGGGCGACGCCGCCCTCTTCGCAGCTGGCCTCGACGACCGCCTGCACGAGCCCTACCGCGCCTCCAACGCCCTGGAGTCGGTGCGCGCCGACCTCCCGGAAGGCGCACGCGGCGCGACGCTCTCGGGCTCCGGCCCGACGGTCATCGTGTGGGCCGACGACCCGCCGGCCTGCGCGGCGGCCCTGAAGGCCCGCTTCCCCGACTACGACGTGCTCGAGCTCGCCGTCTCGCCGCGGGGCGCGCTGTGAGCGTGCGCCTCGTGGACTGCCGGCCGCGCGACGCCTACGAGGCGGGGCACGTCCCCGGCGCCGTCCATCTCGACCCGGAGACGGTGCTCTCCACCCCGACGACCTATCCGTCCGTGGGCGGCCGCCATCCGCTTCCCGACCCGCACGCGCTCGGCGCCGTCTTCGCCGGAGCCGGGATCGGCCCGGAGACGTTCGTGCTCGCCCTCGACGAGGGGAGCGGCTGGGCCGCGCGCTGCTGGTGGCTCCTGCGCCACCTGGGCCACGACGCAGCCGGCACGGTCGACCTCCGCTCCTACGAGGGCCTGCTGGAGACCGACGAGCCCCGGGTCGAGCGGGCGCCGTTCGCCGGCCACGTCCGCGACGACGACACGATCGGCGCCGCGGAGATCCGCGAGCGGCTCGACGACCCCACGCTCGTCCTGCTCGACGCGCGTGCCCCGGAGCGGTGGCGTGGCGATGTCGAGCCCCTCGATCCCGTCGCAGGCCGCATCCCCGGCGCGCGCAACGCCTACTTCGTCGAGCCGCTCCCAACCGACGTGCTGGACGCGCCCGAGCTCGCCGTCTACTGCGGCTCCGGCGTGAGCGCCGCCCCGGTCGTCCTGCGACTCGTCCTGGCGGGTCGCGCCGACGTTCGCCTGTATCCGGGCTCCTTCAGCGAATGGTGCCGCGACCCGACCAACCCGATCGAGAGAGGAACGCCGTGACGACCCCGTACGACACCCCGTCCGATCCCGCCAAGCGCCGCAGTGCGGCCCTCACCGACGGCCCCGACCGCGCAGGAGCACGCGCCATGCTGAAGGGCACCGGCTTCACGGACGAGGACCTCGCCCGGCCGATCGTCGGCGTCGGGACGACCTGGATCGAGACGATGCCGTGCAACCTCAACCAGCGCGATCTCGCGGTGCACGTCAAGCGTGGCGTGCGGGACGCCGGCGCCACCCCGATGGAGTTCAACACGATCGCGGTCTCGGACGGCGTCTCGATGGGCACGTCGGGGATGCGCGCGTCGCTCGTCTCGCGCGAGGTGATCGCCGACTCGATCGAGCTCGTGGCGCGCGGCCACCTGTTCGACGGCCTCGCCATGCTCGTCGCCTGCGACAAGACCAACCCCGGTGCGGCGATGGCCGTCGGCCGGCTCGACATCCCCGCGGTCGTCTCGTATACGGGGTCGATCGCGCCGGGTCTCTACCGGCAGCGCGACGTCTCGATCGGCGACGTCTACGAGGCGATCGGCACCCATGCCGCAGGGAGGATTACCGACGCCGAGCTGCACGAGCTGGAGTCCGTCGCCTGCCCCGGCGCCGGCGCCTGCGGCGGCCAGTTCACCGCCAACACCATGTCGACGATCCTCGACTTCCTCGGGCTCTCGCCGTTCGGCACCAACGGCATCCCGGCGATGCACCGCGCGAAGGAGGAGGCCGCGTACGAGCTGGGCCGCCTCGCCGTGCAGCTCGTCCGCGACAACGTGACGCCGCGGTCCCTCGTCACGAAGGATTCCTTCGAGAACGCCGTCGCGTCGGTGGCGGCGACGGGCGGCTCGACCAACGCCGTCCTCCACCTCGTCGCGATCGCGCGCGACTTCGGCGTCGACTTCACGATCGACGACTTCGAGCGGATCTCGGCCCGGACCCCGATCATCGCCGACATGAAGCCGTGGGGCCGCTGGCACGCGAACGACATGTTCGCCGCGGGCGGCGTCGCGCTCGTCGCGCGGGAGCTCAAGAAGGCCGGCCTGCTGCACGAGGAAGCGCGGACCGTCGACGGGAAGACGCTCGGCGAGCTCGCCGACACCGCCGTCGAGACCGAGGGACAGACCGTCGTCGTCCCGGTCGAGACGCCGCTCAAGGCACGCGGCGGCGTCGCGGTGCTCTACGGCAACCTCGCGCCCGAGGGGTGCGCGGTGAAGCTGGCCGGCCACGACCGGACGGTGCACCGCGGCCCGGCGCGCGTGTTCGACTCGGAGGAGGAGTGCTTCGCGGCGGTCAAGGCCGGCGGGATCGCCGCCGGCGACGTCGTCGTGATCCGCTACGAGGGCCCGCACGGCGGTCCCGGGATGCGCGAGATGCTCCACGTCACCGGCGCGATCGTCGGGGAGGGCCTCTCGGAGTCGGTCGCCCTCATCACCGACGGGCGCTTCTCGGGCGCGACGCACGGCTTCATGGTCGGCCACGTCGCGCCGGAGGCATCGAAGGGCGGCCCGATCGCCGCGCTCCGCGAGGGGGACGTCATCGTGATCGACGTCGAGCGTCATGCACTCGACGTGGAGCTGAGCCAGGACGAGCTCGCAGCTCGCCTGGCCGACTGGCGCGAGCCCGAGCCCCGCTACCGGCGCGGAGCGCTCGCGAACTACGCGACGCTCGTCTCCTCCGCCTCCCGGGGCGCGGTGACGCTGTCGCGGTACGAGTCGGAGTAGGCGACCCGCATCAGGCGCCGGTCGGCTCGACGAGCAGCACGCCGATCCGGTCGACCGCCGTGAAGTGGACGTCGTACGCCAGCAGTGTGGCACCTGCCTCGCCGGCCGTCGCCGCGATCCAGATGTCGTTGGTCGGGATCGGCGTGCCCTTCCTCCGAAGCTCGAGCACGATGTCGGCGAAGACGCGTGCAACGTCGTGGTCGACGGGCAGCTCTTCGACCACGGGGTGGCCGAGGAACCGTTCCAATGCTTCCTCGTTCCTTCGACGGTGAGCGCCGGCGCGGAAGCCCGCGTGAAGCTCTCCGAGGGCGATCGAGGGCATCCCGATCCACTCGGCTGCGTCGACGAGCTCGACGACGCCGGGGTCGCCGCGCATGAACCAGCCGTACGCCGACGTGTCGAGGCAGTAACGGCTCAGCGCCAGAGCCCCTCGTCGACCCGCTCCATCTCGGAGACGGCCTGCTCGAACGCCGCGTGCTCCTCGGGGCTCCACGTCCCGGCGAGGGCACCGAGACCGTTGGTGCGTCGGCGATCCGAGAGGCCCAGTGCCTGGGCAAGCACGTCGAGCACGGTCTGGTTCAGCGATCGGCCGCGAACGCGTTTCTCCTCGAGCAACCGCTCGCCGAGCTCGGGCGGGACGTTCCGGATCGTCAGGTGGCGCATGAATGCATGATAACGCGTTCATTGACTGCATTGCGAGCGGTCACCGTGCACGCTTCCGGTGGGCCGGAAAGAGGATCGTGCGCACGCCACCGCGAGCCGATACAGTGGACGACGGCAGCGGGATTCGTCCCGCTCCACATCGAGAGAGGCTGAGGGACCGGCCCTGTGAAGCCTCGGCAACCCCCCTCCGCGGAGGGCCCGGTGCCAAACCCGGACGGATGTGTCGAGCGAGACGAAGGAGGTTCCACCCGTGTCAGCCCTCTCCCTCTCCTGTCGGGTCTGCGCGACCGAGCACCCCCTCGAAGCGGTGGGGACGTGCAGCCGCTGCTTCGGGCCGCTCGACCCGACGTACGACTGGGACCGTCTACGCACGACGGTCACGCGCGAGCGGCTCGCGGAGGGACCGCTCTCGATCTGGCGCTACGCCGACCTCCTGCCGGTGGCCGCTCCCGAGGAGCCCAGGCTCGCGCCCGGCTTCACCCCGCTCGTTCCGGCTCCTAGGCTCGCGGACGCCGTCGGCGTCCGCGAGCTCTGGCTCAAGCTCGACACGGCGAACCCGACGCACTCCTTCAAGGACCGCGTCGTGGCGGTGGCGGCGAAGAAGGCGCAGGAGCTCGGCCTCACGACGCTCTCGTGCTCTTCCACGGGGAATCTCGCCGGCGCGGTCGCGGCGCGCGCAGCAGCGGAGGGGATGGAGGCCGCCGTCTTCGTCCCGGCCGACCTGGAGCCGGAGAAGCTGGCGGCCGCGGCCGCGTACGGCCCGACGATCTACGCGGTGGACGGCCACTACGACCACTGCTCGCGACTCTCGGTCGAGCTCTCCTTCGAGCTGCCGTGGGGCTTCGTCAACGTCAACCTCCGCTCGTACTACGCCGAGGGGTCGAAGACCCTCGCGTACGAGCTCGCCGAGCAGCTCGGCTGGCGGGCTCCCGACGTCGTCGCGATCCCGATCGCCTCGGGCGCGCTGTTCCACAAGGTCGGCCAGGGCTTCTCCGAGCTCCGCTCGCTCGGCCTGCTCGACGGCCCCGCTCCGCGCCAGGTCGGCGGCCAGGCGGAGGGCTGTGAGCCGGTCGCGACCGCGTTCCGCGAGGGTGCGGCGGTGAAGCCGGTCCGCCCGGACTCGATCGCGCGCTCGCTCGCGATCGGCAATCCCGCGGACGGCGACTTCGCCGTGACCACCGCGCGAGAGACCGGAGGCTCGATCCACGCCGTGCCGGAGGAGGCCGTGGGAGAGAACATGGCGCTCCTGGCGCGCACCACGGGCGTATTCGGAGAGACGGCGACCGGAGTGACCCTAGGCGCCCTCCGTGCGGCGGTCGAGGCGGACGAGGTCGGACGGGACGACCGCGTCGTCCTCCTCGTGACCGGCGACGGGCTGAAGACGCTCGGCCCGGTCGCCTTCACCTACACCCCGATCGCGATCGCGCCCGACGCGGACCGGTTCCTCGACGACGTGCTCGCGGCCGCCTGAGCGTCCACGGGGCCTCCCCCGTGCCCGGGTAACCTTCAAGCCGATGGGCAGGACGCTCTTCGAGAAGGTCTGGGACCGCCACGTGGTCCTCGAGGAGGACGGCGAGCCTGCCCTGCTCTACGTCGACCTGCACCTCGTCCACGAGGTGACCTCGGCGCAGGCCTTCGAGGGGCTGCGCCTCGCCGGCCGCAAGGTGAGGCAGCCCGACCGGACGGTCGCGACGATGGACCACAACGTCCCGACGCTCCCGGGCCCCGTGACCGACCCGATGGCCAAGGCGCAGCTCGACGCCCTGCGCGCGAACACGGAGGAGTTCGGCGTCCGCCTCTACGGCACCGGGTCGGGGCACGAGGGGATCGTCCACGTGATCGGGCCGGAGCTCGGTCTCACGCAGCCGGGGAAGACGATCGTCTGCGGCGACAGCCACACGTCCACGCACGGAGCCTTCGGTGCGCTCGCGTTCGGGATCGGCACGTCCGAGGTCGAGCACGTTCTCGCCACGCAGACGCTGTACCAGCGCCGTCCGATGACGATGCTCCTCGAGTTCGCCGGCGAACTGCCTCCCGGGCTCACCGCGAAGGACCTGATCCTCGGGGCGATCGGCCGGGTCGGCGTCGACGGCGGTGTGGGGTACGTCGTCGAGTACGCAGGGGAGGCGATCCGCTCGCTCTCGATGGAGGAGCGGATGACGATCTGCAACATGTCCATCGAGTGGGGCGCCCGCGCGGGGATGATCGCTCCCGACGAGACGACGTTCGCGTACGTCGAAGGACGCGAGTACGCCCCGAAAGGAGCGGAGTGGGATCGCGCGGTCGACGACTGGCGAACGCTCCCGAGCGACCCCGATGCGACGTACGACACCACGATCGTGATCGACGTGGCGGAGCTCGTGCCGCAGGTGACGTGGGGGACGAACCCGGGGATGGTCGTTCCCGTCACGGGATCGGTCCCCGACCCGAGGTCGTTCGACAACCCGGACGACCAGGTGGCCGCGGAGCGTGCGCTCGCGTACATGGACCTCCGGGCCGGGCAGCGGATCGAGGACATCCGGATCGACCGTGTCTTCATCGGCTCGTGCACGAACTCGCGGATCGAGGACCTGCGCGCCGCCGCGGCGATCGTCGAGGGCCAACGGGTCGACCCCCGCGTGAAGGCGCTCGTCGTCCCCGGCTCCGCGCAGGTACGGCGCCAGGCGGAGGAGGAAGGGCTCGACCGGGTCTTCCTCGACGCCGGCTTCGAGTGGCGGCTCGCCGGCTGCTCGATGTGCCTCGGGATGAACCCCGACATCCTCGGGCCGGGCGAGCGGTGCGCGTCGACCTCGAACCGGAACTTCGAGGGAAGGCAGGGCCGCGGCGGCCGCACCCATCTCGTCAGCCCTCAGATGGCCGCCGCCGCCGCGCTTCACGGAAGGTTCGTCGACGTGCGCACCCTCGCGCCGGTCTCGGCATGAAGCCGCTCCGGACAGTCGCGGGCCGCGTCGCGGTGCTCGACCGCCCCGACGTCGACACGGACCAGATCATCCCCAAGGAGTTCCTGAAGCGCATCGGGCGCACCGGGTACGGGCAGTTCCTGTTCCAGGACTGGCGCTTCGACGAGGAGGGGAACGAGCGTCCCGGGTTCGAGCTCAACCGGCCCGAGTTCCGCGGTGCGTCGATCCTGCTCGCCGGCCGCAACTTCGGCTGCGGCTCCTCTCGCGAGCACGCCGCGTGGGCCCTGCAGGACTACGGCTTCGACGTGGTCGTCGCCCCCTCGTTCGGGGACATCTTCCGCACCAACGCAGGGAAGAACGGGATGCTCGCGATCGTGCTCGGAGACGACGAGGTCGGGCGCCTGATGGAGAGCGTCGACCTCGACACGGGGTCGAAGATGACGGTCGACCTCGAGCGATGCGTGATCGTCGCCCCCGACGGCCGCGAGGTGCCGTTCTCGTTCGACGAGACGACCCGCCACCGCATCCTGAACGGCCTCGACGACATCGCCCTCACGCTCGCCCACGAGGACGCGATCGCCGCGTATGAGACGGCGCACGGTTTCTAGCGGCACCTCTCGGCGGAGCCGAGGCGTGCCTCTGAACCGATGACGGTCGCGGTCCTGCCGGGCGACGGGATCGGCCCCGAGGTCGCCGCGGAGGCGGTCCGGGTGCTCGACGCGCTCGGGATCGGGCACACCGAGCACGCGTTCGGCGGAAACGCGATTCTCGGGCAGGGGACGCCCCTTCCCGACGAGACGCTCGCCGCATGCCGTGCGGCCGACGCGGTGCTGCTCGGCGCGGTGGGGCTGCCCGAGCTGGAGGGGAAGCCGGTGCGTCCCGAGCAGGGGCTCCTGGCGCTGCGCAAGGAGCTGGGCGTCTACGCGAACCTCCGGCCGGCGCGGGCGCGCGACGCCGGGATCGACCTCGTGATCGTGCGCGAGCTCGTCGGCGGCCTGTACTTCGGTGCGAAGGGCACCCGCGAGGACGGCACGTGGTTCGACACGTGCGAGTACTCGCGACCGGAGGTCGAGCGCATCGCGCGGCGGGCGTTCGAGATCGCACGGGAGCGCGGCGGGCGCCTGACCTCGGTCGACAAGGTCAACGTGCTCCACACCTCGCGCCTCTGGCGTGACGTCGTCACCGAGCTCGGCCGGGTCGAGTACCCGGACGTGCCGCTCGACCACGCGCTGGTCGACTCGTTCGCGATGACGATCGTGAGCGCGCCCGGGACGATCGACGTCGTCGTCACCGAGAACACCTTCGGCGACATCCTCTCCGACGTCGCGGCGGCAGTGACGGGCGGGCTCGGCGTCGCCGCGTCCGCCTCGCTCGGCGACGAGGGCCCGGGCCTCTTCGAGCCGGTGCACGGCTCGGCTCCCCAGATCGCCGGGCAGGGCATCGCCAACCCGGCGGCGATGCTGCGATCGGTCGCGCTGATGCTCCGTCACGGGCTCGACCGACCGGACGAGGCGGACGCGCTCGAGCGTGCCGTCGACACTGCGCTCCGCGAGGCTCCGACGCCCGACCTCGGCGGGACCGCGACCACGGGTGAGGTCGGCGACGTCGTGCTGCGCTCGCTCGGCCGTTAGCCCATCTCCAGGCGAATCACCACTCCGAAAGGCAGCAAAGCGTGACCCAGAACGACAACACCGTCGCCTATCCGGGACGCGAGGGCGCCCACAGCGCGGCGGCCTGCGACCGACTGTTCCCCGCCGCGCGCCTCGTCGCGCAGGCGTCCTTCCAGGACGTCATCGACGCGGTCACGACACGCGCCTGCACGTATGGCGTGCTCCCGATCGAGAGCTCCCTCGTCGGCCCCGTCAACGAGACACACGACCTGCTCTACGACTCGGCGCTCTCCATCGTCGCGGAGGCGATCCTGCCGATCCGTCACTGCCTGGTCGGCCCGGCCGCTGCCTCGCTCGAGGAGGTGCGCGAGATCCGCTCACACGCGGTCGCGCTCGACCAGTGCCGGCGACTCCTCGCGTCGATGCCGTGGGCCACCGCCGTCGTCGCGCCGACCACCGGTGATGCGGCGGCCGCCGTCGCGGAGCTGGGCGACCCGGGGGTGGTCGCGATCGCGAGCGGCCGCGCGGCGCGCATGCACGACCTCGCCGTGCTCGCCGACGACGTGGGAGACCACGAGGCCTACACCCGTTTCGCAGCGCTCGCGCCGTACACGCGCCTCGACCGGCGCCACGGGGAGTGGCGCACGGCGCTGACGTTCGAGACGCACCATCGCCCGGGCGCGCTCCATCGCGCCATCGAGCCGCTCGCGCGCCGCGAGATCGACATGGTGCAGCTCGTCTCTCGCCCGATCCCGTCCCGGCCGTTCGACTACCGGTTCGACTGCGTCCTGGGCGGGCACCCGCTCGACGACGAGGTCGCCGCTGCGCTCGCCGAGATGCGCGCCGAGACGGCCCGCCTGCGGGTGTTCGGCTCGTACCGCGCCGACCGGGACGAGGGCTGGGAGACCGTGGCGGCGTGAATCCCGCGCGCGGGGCCGGGCTGCACGTCGTGCGTTCGGACCTCGTGGCCGCGCGACGGAGGACGGCCGGAGGCCGCGCTCAGGCAGCCTCGGCCGCGACCCCGCCGCCGGTCCGCTCGATCGCCGGGAGGTAGCGCAGCCACGCGTCCGGCACGCGGTGGAGCGCCAGGCTGATGAACAGCACCGGTGACGGAGCGCGCGGCGGCCGCGCGAGCTGCATGTGGGTCTCCTCGAGCAGGCGGTCGCCCTTGCGGAGGTTGCACGGCCCGCACGCCGTGACGACGTTCTCCCAGACGGAGTCGCCTCCCCGCGAGCGGGGCACCACGTGGTCGAGCGTCAGACGCGTCGCGCTGTCGCCGCAGTACACGCAGCGCCATCCGTCCCGCGCGAAGAGCGCGCGCCTCGAGATGCGCCGCTTGACCGAGCGAGGCACCCGGACGTAGGTGACGAGGCGGATCACGTGCGGGCGGGTGTAGGTGTTCGTCGCCGTCCGCAGCGGCTCGTCGAGCCGCTCGACGACCTCGGCCTTCCCCTTCCAGACGAGCACGTGCGCGCGCCGTGTGGAGCACACGTTCAGGGGCTCGTAGCTCGCATTGAGGACCAGGACGTGGCTCATGCTGCGCGAAACGTAGCAGGGCACTTTCCCGGACTTCGTCCGGGAAAGCACCAAGAGCAGCACAACGGCTTTGTCCCGCACCTGGCGCTTTTCGACGCAGGCGAAAAGTGCCTAGCGGGCCATGGCCCGCTCGACCGCCTCCGCCTCCTCGGGCGAGAGGGCGAGCGAGGGCTTGCCGCGCTCCAGCTCCTTCACGTAGACGCGGGCGTAGTCCCGGCCCTGGATGGCGGTCACCACGGTGCCGGTGCGCGTCGAGTCGAGGAACGCGAACGACGCCGACTGCTGGCCTCCGGCGGCCTCGTACGCGTCGTACCGAACGACGGACGTGTTCGTCATGGCGCCGTCCACGCGTCGGTCGACCCTCGTCAGCCCTGCGGCGACCTCGTCGACGGCCCGGTGGAGGTCGTCGATCCGGCCCTGGAGCGAGACCGCGAAGTCGACGACGTCCGAGGTCGACCCGCCGAGGATCGCCTGCTGACCCCGCCGCAGGACGCGCACGCGCCGCCAGGCGGCGAGCGTCGCGAGTAGCGCGAGCACCGAGACCGCGGCGGCCGCGATCGCAATCCCGAGCTCGAGGCTCACGACGGCTCGAGCGTGAACACGACCGGGTACTCGGCCGTGTTGTTGCCGGTGTTCGTCTCCCCTGCGACCGGCTCGACGCTCACCTGCACCGTCGTGTTCTCCCCGAAGGGGAAGTCGGGGAAGTCCGAGAAGGTCACGGTCTTCGTCTCGCCCGGATCGATGACCTCGATGGTGCCGGTCTTCACGATCGCCGTCGGCTGTGCCGGGATCGTGAGCTTGACCTTGACGCCGACCTCCTGGTTCTCACCCGAGTTCGTGACGCCGACCTCGAAGGCGAGGTCGGTCGAGATCGTGATCTTCGTCTCCGTCGTGGTCGAGAGCTGCACGCCTGCCGGCTTGACCTCCGTGTACGCGAGCGAGCTCCCGTGCAGGCCGCTCGGCGTCCCGCCCGTCGAGGCGCCGTGGACGCGCTGCCAGATCGAGCTCATCGAGCGTGCCGTGTAGAGGTCGGCGTTCTCGACGAACACCGACGCGGGCGCGGTCAGCCCCTCCACGCCCTCGGCCGCCATCGCCGACTTCGCGACCCCCTGGAAGAGATCCTTCCAGACGACGTCGCTCGCCTCGAGGCGCTCGCCCCACGCTGCGAGCTGCTGGCCCGCCGCCGTCTGGTCGTCCGTGTCCTTCGTCGCCCGGAAGGTGTCGAGCAGGCCCTGGAGCCCGGCGACCCGTAGCTCGAGCGCCTCGACGGCGTTGCCGTTGGCAGGGGTCAGCGGACCGGGCGGGTCGAGGTCGCGCGCGCGCTCGACGTCGAGCTGCTGCCGCTGCACGAACCCGCCGAGCTTCGTCTCGAGCTCGGCCTGCGCGAGGCCGGGCGTCGTGAGGAGCGTCGCCAGGTCGGCGCCGATCTTCGCGGAGTCGTTGCCGACCTCGCCGATGTCCGCCAGGTAGTTGCCGTAGGTCGTCTGGTCGTCCTCGGCGGCGCAGCCCTGCACCCACACCGCGAGAAGCACGACCACGAGGATCGCGAGCGCGACGAGCCCCGCGAGCCGCAGGAGCGGCGTGATCCCGTGCGGTGCGCGGAACCGGGGCTGCCGTGGCCCCCCGCCGCGCGGGCCGTCACCGCCCGGTGGCCGCGTTCCCGTGCGTGGAGGCGCAATCTCGCGCGTCTCGTCTTCGACGAAGTCGAAGTCCAGAATGTCGTCGTCGTGCACGGTCACGTTGGTCCCCGCCGGGCCCGGTGACGCTCGACGAGGCGTGTCCCGCCGAACGACCTGACGCGGACGAGTGTACGGGAGATTCGGCGGCGAAGGACGTTCCCCTGGTGCGGCGAAGGATGGAAACCGGTGTCCTCCGCTGCCTTCGCACTTCCCGACCGAGCGCTCGTCCTCGATCGCTACCGCCCGCTGAAGCCGCTCGGTCGCGGCGGCTCCGGGTCGGTCTGGCTCGCGCGCGACGAGCGCACCGGCCTCGAGGTCGCGTTGAAGATCGTTCCCCGGGAAGGGAAGCGGGCGGCGCGCGCCGCCCGCGAGATGGAGGCCGCCTCCCGGCTGCGCCACGAGCGCTGCGTCCGGGCCTACGACTTCGGCGGTGACGCCGGCCACGTGTACATCGCGTACGAGTACGTGCGGGGCCGCACGCTGCGCGAGACGCTCCGGTCGGAGGAGCTCGACGACGCCGAGGCGGTCGAGGTCGCCGCCCAGGTGCTCGACGGCCTGGCGCACGCGCATCGAAACGGGATCATCCACCGCGACGTCAAGCCCTCGAACGTCCTCGTCGAGGAGAGCAGCGAGATCTCCGTGCGTGTGCTCGACTTCGGGCTCGCGCAGTTCGACGAGGCCGACACGCTCACGGCCGTCGGCGACGTCCCCGGCACGCTGGCGTACATCGCGCCCGAGCGGCTGGGAGGCGAGGAGGCCTCGGAGCGCAGCGACGTCTGGGCGGTCGGGGTGATCCTGTGGGAGGCCCTCGCGGGCAGCCATCCGTTCTGGGGCGTCCCGCTCCCGGAGGTGGCGAGCACGATCGCCTCGGGAGCGCCGCCGCTGTCGGCTCGCCGCGGCGACCTCCCACGGCGCCTTCTCGCCGCGGTCGACAACGCCCTCTCGGTCGATCCTGCCAAGCGACCGACCGCCGCCCGGCTCGCCGCGGAGCTCCGGGAGGCCTTCGTCGTGGCGCGCCATCCGCGTCCGACATCCCGCCGTCCGCGGTCGCGGAAGCCCACCACGAAGTCGCGTACGCGAGCGGCAGAGCCGGCCCTCTCCCTCGAGCGGCGTCTCGCGCCGGCCGGGCTCGCGGCGATCGCGACGCTGGTCGGTGGCTCCCTTCTCCCGTTCTGGCCCGCCTCCGTGCTCGCCGTGCTTGCGGTCGCCGCAGGGCTCACGACGCTCCGTGCGCCGAGGCTCGGCCTCGCGCTGACGCTCGCAACGCCCCTGTTCGCGCTCGGGAACGTCGCCCAGGCGGCGGCCGTCGTCTACGGAGCCCTGGCGCTCGCCTGGCTCGCGGTCACCTGGCGCGACGCGCGAGCCGGCCTTCTCTTCTGCGCCGGCCCGATCCTCGCGCCGCTCGGCCTGCTCGCGCTCCTGCCGCTCGCCGTGCAGCCGGCGCGCGGCGCGTGGCGGCGCGCGCTCCATGCCGGTGTCGGGGTCCTCGCCGCCGCTGCGGTCGCCGGCCTCTCGGGGAGCGCGCTGCCACTCGGAGGCGACGCCGTCGGCGACCTCGGGATCGCGCAGAGCGAGCGGCCGACCGACGTGCTCCACGCCCTCGGAACGGTGATCGGGGCGCAACCGGAGCTCGCGACCACGGCGCTCGCGCTGGCGGTCGTTGCCGCACTGTTGCCGCGGGCGACGGCCCGGGGGTACTGGGGCATCGCCGGCCTGGGGGCCCTGCAGCTGACGCTCGTCTTCGCGTGGGCGCCCTCGATCCCCTGGCCGGGCTTCGTTCTCGGCACCTGGCTCTTCTGCGGCCTGCTCGCCGCGCGGCCCTTCGTCGCGGCGTTCGCACGTGAGCGCGCCCGCTAGACTCGATCGGGGGAGGCGCCCCGTTTCATGAGCGTCCTTCGCGCAATCGAGAGCAAGATCGAGGGCCTCTTCGAGGGGGTCTTCGGGCGTGCCTTCCGGACGCACGTGCAGCCGGTCGAGCTCGCCCGGAAGCTCGCGAAGGAGATGGACGAGCATCGCTCTGTCTCGGTCTCGCGCGTCTATGTCCCGAACGAGTACACGCTGTACCTCTCCTCCTCGGACCGCGCGCAGTTCGCCGCGTACGAGGGCTCGCTCGTGGGCGAGCTCCAGGAGTACCTGGTCGAGCACGCGAGGCGCGAGGGCTACGCCCTGCTCACTCCGCCACGCGTCCTCCTGCAGACGGACGACGACCTCGCGATGGGCGAGTTCGGGATCGCGACGCGCGTGTCGCAGCCGGAAGAGCCCCGGGTGACCGCCGCGGCGCCGCTACCCACTCCCGCCGTCGCCGTGCCCGTCCCCGCGCCGGTGGTCGCCGCGTCGGAGCCACCCGCCGCGACGATGGTCTACCGCCCAGAGGTGCCGCTCTCCGAGGACGACGGGCCTCCGCCCGAGGTCGTTCGCGAGGAGGTGACGCTGACGGTCGACGGCAGGGTGCTGCCCGTCACCACGAGCCGCGTCGTCGTCGGGCGCTCGCGCGAGTGCGACGTGCGGGTCGACGACGGGAACGTCTCGCGGCGCCACTTCGAGCTCGTCCAGGAGGGGCCGACGGCGTGGGTCGTCTCCGACCTCGGCTCGACGAACGGGACGGAGGTCAACGGCCGCCGGGTGTCCGGGCGCCAACGGCTCGACGACGGCGATCGGATCGCGATCGGCAGCACCGAGCTGGTCTTCGGGCGCACCCTGCGGTGAGCGTCGCAGTCACCGTCGACGAGGCGCTGCTCGGCCTCAAGGTCGCGTTTCTCGTGCTCCTCTACCTGTTCGTCTGGCTCGTCGTGCGCTCGGCGACGCGCGGGCTCACGGTGGGCGCGCCGCAGGAGAGCATCATCCTTCCCGCGTCGGAGGCGGCGGCGTTCCGCGCGGCGGCCGGTATCTCGCCGCGTCGCGTCGTCGTCCTCGCCAGCCCGGCGCTCCAGCCTGGCACCGCGATCGAGCTGACGAACAGCGCGCGTGTCGGGCGCGGCGCCGAGAACGTGATTCGCCTCGACGCGGACACGACAGTCTCGAGTCGGCACGCGACGATCGACAGCCGGTCGGACGGCCTCTGGGTCGAGGACACGGGCTCCACGAACGGGACCTTCGTCAACGGCGCTCGCGTCACGAGCGCGCGCCTGCTCCTGCCCGGTGACGTGATCCGCATCGGCCACACCGACCTGCTCGTGGAGGCGTAATGCACATCGGGCGCGCGGTGGGACTCACCGACACGGGCCGCAGGCGGCGCCAGAACGAGGACGCCTTCTTCTGCGACCCGCCCCTGTTCGCGATCGCCGACGGGATGGGGGGCGCCCAGGCCGGCGAGCTTGCCTCGCGCCTCGCCGCCGCCGCGATCGAGGAGGCGGCCCCGGCCGTCAGTGACGAGGAGGGGGTGGTCGACGTCGTCCGCACCGCCAATGCCCGGATCTTCGAGCGCTCACTGCGCGACCCCGCGGTCGCCGGCATGGGCACCACCGCGACCGTCGCGCTCGTCGACGAGCAGACCGGGACGCTCACGCTCGCGCACGTCGGCGACTCGCGGGCCTATCGCTACCGCGCTGCCAAGCTCGAGCAGCTCACGACCGACCACTCCCTCGTGGCCGAGCTCGTGCGCAGCGGCCGCCTCACCGAGGCGGAAGCGGCGGTCCACCCCCACCGCTCCGTGATCACCCGCGCCCTCGGCACCGAGGCGGACGTCGAGGTCGACACGCGCACGCTCGACGTGGCGCCGGGCGACCTCGTCCTCCTCTGCTCGGACGGCCTCTCCGCGATGGTGCGCGACGAGGACATCGCCCGGGTGCTCGAGGCATCCGACGGCGACCCGCACGACGCGGCCGAGGCGCTGATCCGGGCCGCGAACGATGCAGGCGGCGACGACAACGTCACGGTCGTGCTCTTCGAGATCCTCGAGGGCGAGCCCGCCCCGCGTGCGGCCGCGGCAGCCGGTGACGGCAGCCCGGACCGCGTTCTCGACCCCGATGCGGAGACGAGCGAGGCCGTCGACGACGTGCGGCGGCACGGTGCGGGCAAGGGAAGCCGCTGGCCGGCCCTCCTGCTCGTCCTCGCGCTTCTCGGGATCGCCGCGTTCGCCGTCTGGTGGAGCCTGGTGCGGTGAGCGCGCGGAACCGCGAGCTCGCGACCCTCGTCCTCGCCGGGCTCGTCGCCTCGTCGGCGTTCGCGAGCGCATGGCTCTCGGATCTCGGCACGATCGACTACGGCTGGCTCCCGTGGGCCGGCGTCCTGGCCGCGATCGCACTCGTCGCGCACCTGGTCGCACGCTGGACGGTGCCCGACGCCGATCCGACCCTGCTCCCGCTGACCGTGCTCCTCTGCGCGATCGGGCTCACGTTCGTCTACCGCGTCGACCCGGAGGACGGGCGCAGGCAGCTCGTCTGGGTCGCCGTCGGCGTCGCGGCGTTCGTGCTCGTGCTCGTCTGGCTGCGCTTCGACTACCGGATCCTGGAGCGCTACAAGTACGTGTTCGGCGTCTCGGCCATCGTGCTGCTGATGCTGCCGTCGGTCCCCGGGCTCGGTCAGCGGATCAACGGCGTCAAGCTCTGGGTCGAGATCGGGCCGCTGCGGTTCCAGCCCGGCGAGATCGCGAAGATCTTCCTCGTCATCTTCCTGGCCGGGTACCTCCGGGACAAGCGCGAGGCGCTTGCGCGCGGGCGCCTGAAGGACTTCGGCCCGCTCCTTCTGATCTGGGGCGGCGCGATGCTCGTGCTCGTCCAGACGAGCGACCTCGGGTCCGCGCTCCTCAACTTCGGGATCTTCCTCGCCATGCTCTACGCGGCGACGGGGCGCCTCTCGTTCGTCTTCGCCGGCCTGGCGCTGTTCGCCGGAGGCGCGGCGCTCCTGTACGACAAGCTCGACCGCGTCCAGCAGCGCGTCACGGTGTGGCTCGAGCCGTGGACCGACGACAAGGTCTACTGCTCGATCAACGGCGCCCTCGAGTACCGGCAGAACTGCGACTCGTACCAGCTCGTGAAGAGCCTCTACTCGATCGCCAACGGCGGCTACGGCGGGACGGGAATCGGCAACGGCACGTTCCAGACGGTCGACGGCACGCAGCTGATCCCGTACCTCCAGACCGACTTCATCTACTCGGCGATCGCACAGGAGCTCGGGCTGATCGGGGCGGCCGCCGTCCTCCTGCTGTTCCTCGCGCTTGTCGCCCGCGGCATGCGCGTCGCGCTCGTCGCGCACGACGGCTTCTCGAAGCTGCTCGCAGCGGGGCTCAGCTTCGGCTTCGCGCTCCAGACGTTCATCATCGTCGGCGGCGTGCTCCGCCTCGTCCCGCTGACGGGCATCACGCTGCCGTTCGTCTCCTACGGAGGCTCGAGCATCGTCTCGAACTTCGTGATGCTCGCGCTCCTGATGCTGGTCTCCCACCGCGCTGTGCGGACGGCGCCGACGTGAACCGGCAGCTGACACGGGTTGGGTGGACGGCTATGGCGCTGATCGTGGCGCTGATCGTCGGCACGACGTACTGGCAGACGTGGGCGCGCCCCGGCCTCGCGGCGCGCCAGGACAACGAGATCCAGCGTGTCGCGGAGTTCCAGGTGCGCCGTGGGCTGATCCTCGCCCCCGAGCGCGTGCTCGCACGGAACCGCGTCGTCGAGCGCCGGGGCAAGAAGCTCTACTTCCGCCGGTACCCCCAGGGGAAGCTGACCGCCCACGTCGTCGGCTACTCCACTGCCTCGAGGAGCCGCGCCGGGCTCGAGAAGTCGCTGAACGGGACCCTGACGGGCACCGAGCGCGGGCTCGCCGACCTGGTCGACCGCCAGCTGAGAGACCTCCGCGGCAAGCCGATCGTCGGCGACACCATCGTCACGACCCTCGACCTGCACGCGCAGAAGGTGGCCCTCGACGAGCTCGGCCGCACGTGCGGAGCGGTCGTCGCGCTCGATCCGCGGAGCGGGAAGCTCCTCGTGATGGCCTCCTCCCCGAGCTACAACCCGAACCTCGTCGAGAGCCAGTTCTCGAAGATCTCGAAGATCACCGCCGACTGCCGGCCGGCGGCGCCGCTCGTCAACCGCGCGTCGCAGGGCCTCTACCCGCCGGGATCGACCTTCAAGGTCGTCACGGCGTCGGCGGCGCTCGAGTCGAACCGCTTCTCCCCCGACTCGGAGTTCGACGACCCCGGCTACTGCATCGCCTACGGCAAGCGGGTCAACAACTTCGACACGAGCAGTCCGTTCGGGAGGCTCTCCCTCGCCACGGCGCTCCAGCACTCGGTCAACTCGGTGTTCTGCAACATCGGCAAGGCGCTCGGCGCGAAGCGAATCCTCGAGCAGGCCCGCAAGTTCGGGTTCTACGAGCGGCCGCCGCTCGAGACGCCGGACGGCGAGCGCTACCCGAGCGGGCTCTACCGGAACGGAGAGCTCTGGTATCCGAAGCGCGATTCCGACGTCGATGCGGGGCGGATGGCCTTCGGGCAGGAGCGGATGCTCGTTACCCCGCTCCAGATGGCGATGGTCGCGGGCGGCATCGGCAACGCAGGCATCGTGATGCGCCCCTACGTCGTCCAGAAGGTGGTCTCGCCGCAGGGCAAGACCGTGTCGCGCATCGAGCGCGAGCAACTCGGTCGCGCGGTGGGCCCCGTCAACGCGCGCGACATCGGGGACATGATGGTCAGCGCGGTCGAGGCGGGCACGGGTACTGCGGCACGGATTCCGGGGTTCCGAATCGGCGGCAAGACCGGCACGGCCGAGACGGGGGTCGCGGGACAGAACACGACCTGGTTCATCGCGTTCGCCGGCCGGCCCGGCAAGCGGCCGGAGGTAGCGATCGCGGTCGCGCTCGAGCGGCAGAGCCTCACGGGCGGCGTCACCGCGGCGCCGATCGCGCGCGCCGTGATGGAGGCACTCCTGCTACCGGCGGCGAATCATCCCTAACCTTCGGGAGACCTGATGGCGACCATCGACGAGAGACGCGGCTCCATCTTCGCAGGCCGCTACCGCCTGGAGCGAAAGCTCGGCAGCGGCGGCATGGCAGACGTCTGGCTCGCCGAGGACCAGGAGCTCGGCCGGAAGGTCGCGATCAAGATGCTTCACGAGCGCTACGCGAACGACACGCAGTTCGTGGAGCGGTTCCGCCGCGAGGCAACGCACGCCGCCGGGCTCTCGCACCCGAACGTCGTGTCGATCTACGACCGCGGCGAGGCCGAGGGCTCGTACTTCATCGTGATGGAGTACGTCGAGGGGCGGACGCTCAAGGAGCTGATCGTCACCCGCGGCCCCTGCCCGGTCCCCGTCGCCATCTCGTACGTCCGGCAGGTGCTCGCCGCGCTCCGCTACGCGCACCGAAACGGGATCGTGCACCGCGACATCAAGCCCCACAACGTCCTCGTCGACCACGAGGGCCGCGTCAAGGTCGCCGACTTCGGAATCGCACGAGCGGGATCCAGCCAGATGACCGAGGCGGGCTCGATCATCGGCACCGCCCAGTACCTCTCGCCGGAGCAGGCGCGGGGCGCGCCGGTGGACGAGTCGTCGGATCTCTACTCGACCGGGATCGTCCTCTACGAGCTCCTCACGGGGCTCGTGCCCTTCACCGGCGAGACACCCGTCGAGATCGCGATGAAGCACCTCTCGCAGGTTCCGGCGGCGCCCTCGACGATCCGCCACGAGATCCCGCGCGACCTCGATCTCGTCGTTCTGCGCGCGCTCGCGAAGGAGCCCGCCGACCGCTACCGCTCCGCGAAGGAGATGGACCGCGACCTCGAGCTCGTCGGGCGCGGCGACGCCGTCGGGCCCGAGACCGAGGAGGCGGCCACGATGGTGCTGCGGGGCGAGTCGACCGCCGCGACCACGGTGCAGCCGCGCCCGGTGGGCTACGGCGGCGACGAGCGCTACCGCTCCTACGACGGCGAGGTGCGCACCGGCCGAGCCTGGTGGCCGTGGCTGATCGCCGCCGCCGCCGCGATCGCGCTCGGGATCGGCGGCTGGCTCGTCTACGACAACATCCGCGACCAGATCGACGCCAACGAGCCGGTCACCGTCGACAACTACACGGGAATCGTCGAGGAGAAGGCCATCGCGCTGATCGACGGGGACGGCTTCGACGCCCGGGTGCGGCGGCTGCCGAACGCCGACGTCGAGCAGGGCTACGCGTACCAGCAGGAACCGGATCCCGGCACACAGCTCCAGAAGGGCTCGATCGTCACCATCCTCGTCTCGAGCGGGAAGCCGAAGGTCACGGTGCCGTCCCTCGTCGGCAAGTCGCGCGACGCCGCGGTGGCGGAGCTCACGACACGCCGGCTCGAGGCCACCGTGGTCGAGGTCAACTCCGACCGCCAGTCGGGCATCGTGACCGCGCAGAACCCGCGCCCCGGCGTCGTGCTCGTCGCGGGCTCCTCGGTGCGCATCAACGTCTCCAAGGGCCCGAGGCCGGTCGCCGTCCCCAACGTCGTCGGCTCGAGCTACGACGTCGCAGCCGCCCAGCTCCAGTCGGCCGGGTTCACGGTCGGGCGCGTCGACGTGGAGAGCGACCGTCCAGCCGGGGAGGTCGTCGACCAGAGCCCGCCCGGCAACTCGACCGCGTCGAAGGGGTCGTCCGTGACGCTGTCCGTCTCGCAGGGACCGACGACCGTGACCGTGCCCGACGTGTCGCTCCAGACGGTCGCCGACGCGCGAGCGACGCTCCGCGCAGCCGGGTTCAAGGTGGCGGTGACCCGGCAGGACACCGACGACCAGTCCCTGGACGGACTCGTCATGTCCCAGGACCCGGCGGGCAACATGCAGGCCGACCCCAAGTCGGTCGTCACGCTCACCGTCGGCACATACGTCCCGCCGCCCGACGTGACCACGCCGCCGCCGACCGACACGACGACCACCGGCACCACCACGACGACCACCCCGTGAGCGGCCGCGTGCGGCTGGCGGTGCTCGCCGGAGGGCGGTCGAGCGAGCACGAGATCTCCCTCGCGTCGGCAGCCTCCGTCGCCGCCGCGCTCGACCCGGCGCGCTACGACGTGACGACGATCGCGATCGGCCGCGACGGCCGGTGGGAGCTCCCGCCCGCGCCGGAGCGGCGCGCGATCGGCGACGGGGCCTCCGAGACCCTCCCCGTCCCCTCTGCGGGCTCTCCCGCGCCGCTCGGACCGGTCGACGTGGTGCTGCCGATCCTCCACGGGCCCTTCGGCGAGGACGGGACCGTGCAGGGGCTGCTCGAGCTCGCCGACGTGCCCTACGTCGGGTCGGGCGTCGCGGCCTCCGCGCTCTGCATGGACAAGGACCTCTTCAAGGCCGTGCTCCGCGACCGCGGCATCCCGGTGGCACGGAGCGTGACGCTTCGGCCCGGTGACGGGCTCGAGCACCCGTTCGCGTACCCGCTGTTCGTCAAGCCCGCACGGCTCGGGTCGTCGGTCGGCATCTCGAAGGTCCGCTCCGCGGAGGAGCTCGGAGCGGCCGTCGAGCTCGCGTTCCGCCACGACGACAAGGTGTTGATCGAGGAGCTCCAGGACGGCGTCGAGGTGGAATGCGGCGTCCTCGGCAACCGCGAGCCGATCGCGTCCGTCGTCGGGGAGATCGTCGCGCACGCCGACTGGTACGACTACGCCGCGAAGTACGACGAGGGCGGCATGGATCTCGTCGTTCCGGCGCGCATCTCGCCCGCGGCGACGGAGCGGGTGCGCGAGCTCGCCGTGGCGTCGTTCGTGGCGACCGACTGCGAGGGCATGGCACGGGTGGACTTCTTCGTGCGGCCGGACGGTGAGGTGGTCGTCAACGAGCTGAACACGATCCCCGGCTTCACCGCCACGAGCGTCTACGCCAAGCTCTTCGACGCGAGCGGCGTCCCCTACGCCGCGTTGCT
Source organism: uncultured Actinomycetes bacterium (assembly GCA_963786055.1). Lineage (GTDB taxonomy): Bacteria > Actinomycetota > Thermoleophilia > Gaiellales > Gaiellaceae > Gaiella. Next base: position 24,525 of record CAWAXS010000037.1, read on the forward strand.
CGACCGGCTCGTCGAGCTCGCTCTGGAGCGGCACGAGCGCCGCCGGAGCCTCGCCTACTGATGCGGCGGGCCGTAGCCTCGCCGACAGCCCGCGTAGCGTGAAGTACGCCTTCGACCTCGCTCGATCGGCTTCCCCTCAAAGGTCGTCGTCAATGATTCCGGACGCCTGCGAGTTCTCCGGCTGAACTCCTGGATCCCGTCCTCAACCTTCCGTCCCGGCGGACTATGGTCTCGCCTAGCGGGAGGTAGGCATGGCTCTCTCAGCAGATCCGCGGATCGGAACAAGGCTCCTCGGTTATGAGATCGAGGCGATCCTCGGCCGGGGAGGCATGGGCGATGTCTACAAGGCTTTTGACCCGCGCCTGAAGCGCTACATCGCGCTCAAGTTGCTCCCACCGGGCCTCGCCGAAGACACGGGCTTCCGCGAGCGCTTCCTGCGCGAGTCGGAGCTGGCCGCTTCGCTCGACCACCCGTCGATCGTGCCGATCTACGACGCCGGCGAGGTGGGCGGCCAGCTCTACATCGCGATGCGCTACGTCGAGGGCACCGACCTGAAGGCGCTCATTCGGGAAGACGGTGCGCTGGCGCCCGCACGCGCGTTCGCGCTCCTTGCGCAGCTCGCCGACGCGCTCGATACCGCCCATGAGCGCGGGCTTGTCCACCGTGACGTCAAGCCCTCGAACGCACTGCTCGACGCCGCGGGCCATCTGTATCTGGCCGACTTCGGGCTGACGCAGAGCACCTCCAACCGAAGCGAGCCGACGGCCACCGGTCAGATCGTCGGCACCGTCGATTACGTCGCTCCCGAGCAGATCGAGGGCGAGGAGACCGACGGGCGCGCCGACCTCTACTCGCTTGGTTGCCTGCTCTACGAGTGCCTGACAGGGGAGGTGCCCTTCCCGCGTGACACCGAGCTGGCCGTGCTCTGGGCACACCTGTACGAGCCCCCTCCCCGGCCCAGCGAGCACAACCCTGCGCTCTCTCGGGCGGTCGACACCGTGCTTGCGAAGGCGATGGCAAAGTCGCCCGACGAGCGCCATGCAAACTGCGCCGAGCTGGTCGAGGAGGCGCGGGAGGCGCTCGGTCTGCACGAGATCGTCCTTGTCCGCGACCGCAGGCCGCTGCTCATGGTCTCGGCCGGGCTCCTCCTTGCCGTGTCAGCGGCGATCGCCGCCTTCCTGGTCAGCCAGGGCGGCGGGGGACCTGCGAAGCCGAGTACGAAACCGACGCTCGCGCTCACGGCCGACGCGCTGCAGCGGATCGACCCGAAGACGAACAAGCTCGTCGCCACGCTCAGGCTCGGCTCGGACCCGACGGGAGTCGCCGTCGGAGAGGACTCCATTTGGACGATTCACCTCGACGACAACAGGATCTCCAAGGTCGACCCGCGCTCGAACGACGTCGTCGCGACGAGCTCCGCTCCAGGCCCGCAGGCGGTCGTAGCCGGCGCACGCTCGGTGTGGGTCGTCAACGGAGACGGCGCCACGGTAACGCAGCTCGATCAGCGCTCGGCAGCTCAGATCCACGTAGTGTCGGTCCCCAGAAGCACCCAACTCGTCGCATTCGGCTCGGGAGCCGTCTGGGTGGCAAGTCCGCTGACGGGCATCGTGGCGCAGGTCAATCCGCGGAGCTCCAGCATGAGCGGGTCGAGCTACGTCGCGGCACGGAGAGGAGCGTTGAAGGCGGTCGCGGTAGGCGAAGGCGCCGTGTGGATCTCGAGCAACGACATCGTGGCCGACCAGTACGGCGTGTTTCGGATCGACCCGGCGAGCGGGAAAGTGGTCGAAAAGGATCCGGCTGCGCCTCGGCGCGTGGGGCATCGGTGCCGGCGGTGGGGCCGTCTGGGTCGCGAACCCTCTGGGCGACACGGTGTCGCAAATCGAGGTATCGACGAACCGCGTCGTGCGCACGATCAGGGTTGGGAGGGATCCGATCGCCGTCGCCGTCGGCGAGGGAGCGGTTTGGGTGACGAACTACAAGGACGGGACCGTCTCGCGGATCGACCCGAGGCGGGGCCGGGTCGTCGACACGGTTAGGGTCGGGCCGAATCCCGACCACGTTGCGGCGGGCGAGGGCGGCGTCTGGGTGACGGTGCACCCCCGCTGAGCGACATCCTCTAGGCGGACCTCATCTCCGGCGCCATACTCGGTTCGATGAGCGACGGCGAGGGCAAGAGCCTCACCCGCCGTGAACTCCTCCTCAGGGGAGGAGCCGCAGCGTCCGGTTTGGCCGCGCTCGGCGCCTTCCCACCCCCCACCTCGGCGGGCTCGGGTACCGGCGGCGGGTTCACGGGCACGCTGCGCGTGCTCGGGGACGGAGTCACCCAGCTCGACGCGATCAAGGAGCGGGCAGAGAAGGACCTCGGCTTCGCGATCGCCTTCGACATCCCCGACCCGGACTCCGTCGTCGAGAAGGCGATCACGCAGCCCGGCTCGTTCGATGTGCTGGCGTACTACCACTTCGGCTACGACGCGATCTGGCCGACCGGCAGCCTGCGGCCGGTCGACACCCGCAGGATCACTCGCTGGAAGCAGGTCAGCGACCTGTTCAAGCAGGGAAAGGTGAGGCCCCTAGACCCGCGCTGCACGTACGGTCAGGGCGACGCGCCCTTCCGCAGCATGTACGTCGACGACTCGGGCCGGTACCCGATCGCGCCGGACAAGCCTGGCGGCGCTTGGAGAATCGTCGAGTGGGTCGACGAGCGGACCGGCAAGCCGTACGGGGGCCTGCCGGAACCGAGGTACGTGAACGGTGTCCCGACGATCTTCAACGTGGATTCGATCGGCTACAACGCTCGAGTCATCAAGCGCCTTCCGGAGCGGGTCTCCTGGGCTGAGCTCTTGAACTCGAGGTGGAGGGGACGGGTAGCACTCTTCAGCGGTGCCCAGGTCGCGCTCCTGGACACGGGCAACGCGGCCGAGGCTGCGGGGCTCTTGCGGTTCAGGAACAAGGGCGACATGACCAGGAGAGAGATCGACAGGCTCGTCAAGATCCTGATCAGGCTCAAGAAGCAGGGGCAGTTCCGCGGCTTCTGGAACAGCACGGAGGCCATCGACTTCATGCGCTCGGGGGAGGTTGTGGTCGAGCCGATGTGGGCGTTCCATGTCGTCGCGCTCCAGCGACAGGGCTTTCCCGTCCGCTACGCCGCCCCTCCCGAGGGCTTCCGGGGCTGGTCGGTGGGCCTTGCGATCTCGAGCGAGATCACGGACGCCGCCAGGCTCCAGGCCGCCTACGACTACATCAACTGGTGGCACGCGGGCTATGCGGGAGCGGTGATGATGCGTGTCGGCTACTACCACGCCGTCCAGGCGACGAGCCGCAGGTTTGTCGACCCGGCTGAGTGGGACTACTGGATCGGAGGCAAGCCCGCCGCGAAGGACCTGCCGGGAGCGTTCGGCGACATCACGATCCGCAAGGGCCAGGCGCGCGACGGCGGCTCGTTCGTCAGGCGGGTGTGCAGGTACGCGTCCTGGAACTCCATCTTCCGAGAGCGTGCCTACGAGGAACGGCGCTGGCGAGACTTCGTCACGGCGTAACGTCGTACGTTGCGCTCGGCAACCCCGGTCTCCGGGGCTCAGTGCGTTCTCAGCGGTTTTCCCCGGGCCTCGCGAATCGCCCTGAGTGAACGAAGCCGACGAGGAGGCCCGGATGAACGCTGCGCCGACGGTAGAGGAGTTTTCAGAAAGGCGTTTCGTGCGGCTGCTGCACGAGGTCGAGCGCTATCGCGTTGACGTCGAGACGTTTCGCGCTGAGGGGCTCCGAGCCGTCTGGCGCGACTGCAGGCCGCCTCGCCAGCGATGGCCGTTGGTCTCCCGGCCGGAGCTGGCAGCAGGCCAGGTCAGCGTCGACTCGCAGTAGCTTCCGCCGCTCCGAGCGACCAGGTGAAGCGCGTCGTCGTGCCATCCGGTGCGATGCCGCCCGGACGCAGCCCCTTGCGAACGAGCAGTGTTGGCACGGGTGCGCCGTTTGCGATCGCGAGCCGCGTCTCGCCGAGACCTTCCTGGCGCCAGCGGTCGGAGAGGCCGAAGACGAGCAGGCCCGCCTCTGCGGCGGCGCGAAGGATTCCCTCGTGGCCCGCCGTCACCAGCAGCGGTTCGGTCGGAACTCGAACCGCCCGCTGGACGAGGAGCGAGGCGCTCGCGAGCAAACGGCTCGCGTCCCGCTCGCCGCTGGCGAGGTCGGCCTCACGCCCGACCAGGCGAAGCGAGGACGCGGTTGCGCGGACGATCCAGGCGGCGAGCTCGACTGCGGCCCAGTCGTGTTCGGCACCGCCAAACGGAACGAGTACCGGCCGATCGGGTCCAACGTGAAGACCTTCTTCCCGCGCCACGAGCACGCCGACGTCGCACGAGGCCGAGCCGAGAACGAGGCCGACGTGGCTGCCGAGCAGGCCGTCGTCGAGGAAGCCCGGCGGCGCGTCGAGGAGCAAGAGGTCGGCGTCCTGCTCCGAGGCGAGGCGAACGAGATCGGGGCCCGTCTCCGCCGAGGTGAATGCGGCCGCGCGGGCCGAGACACCGCTGTCCCGGAGCGCCTCGCAGCGTACGTGCAGGGAGCGCGCTGTCGCCGCCAGCTCTTCCACGGCGACGAGCCCGGCCACGATCAGCTCTCTGGGTGGGACAGACCGTGCCAGCGGCTCGGCCAGTGCGAGTAGCAGGTCGGTGTTCCGATCGTCCGTCGGGGCGACGACGATCGACCGCTCGGGCCATGCTTCGGCCGCGGCCGGTGCCGTCGAGACGGTCGAGGCGGCCGGCCCGAGGGTGGGATCCTGCCGCAGAATCGCGCGCTCGAGCTCCTGGAGTGCAGGGCTGGGCTCGATGCCGAGCTCGTCGACGAGCACCCGCCTCGCCGATTGATACGCCTCGAGCGCCTCGGCCTGACGGCCCGACCGGTAGAGCGCGAGCATCAGCTGCATACGGAGGCGCTCACGCAGTGGGTGCAGGGTGGCGAGCGCCTCGAGCTCCCCGACGACGTCGGCGTGACGGCCGAGCGCGAGGTCGGCTTCAACGCGCTTCTCGATCGCCCCGAGGCGCAGGTCCTCGAGCCGTCTGATCGGACCCTGCGCCCACCCGTCGTACGCGAAGTCGGCGAGAGCCTGCCCACGCCAGAGCGCCAGCGCCTCCCGCAGCGTCGCCGCTTCGTCGGCCGGCGACTCGCGGTCCGCGCGCTCCATCAGCTGCTCGAACTGCCGGAGATCGAGCTGGTGCGGCTCGAGCCGGAGGGCATAGGCCGGGCCGCGGGTGACGACGATGCCCTCGCCGAGCGCCCGGCGCAGCCGGCAACGCGGACCTGAAGCGACTTCCGCGCCGTCCGCGGCGGCTCCTCGCCCCACAGCTCGTCGACGAGCCTGTCCGCGGTGAGCGTCTCGCTCGCGTGCAGGAGGAGAAGCGCGAGCAGTGCTCGCTCCTTCGCCCCGGCCAGGCGGACAGGGCGTCCGTCCGCCACGACTTCGAAGGGCCCGAGGATGCGGAACTCGATCACGACTCGTGTGGACCGTAACCCGCCGGTAACCGGGCCGTAGCGGTGGAGCGCGACCGTCACGCCATGAACACCAAAGGTGGTCGCAGAGGCCATCGCAGGAGGGAACAAAGGAGGAGCGATGCATCAGGAGCGTCACACCAGGCTCTTCACGGCAATCGCGGTCGGACTCGCCGTCGTCGTCATGGCACCGATCGGAGCAGCGAAGGCTCCGCCACCAGTGAAGGTGACGATCCCCGATTGGCTGACGCGCATCCAGTACCCCGGCACGAGCTCCGAAGCAACGGTCTACATGGCCATCCCGAGCAGCAGCCGTGCGCCTGACCTGACGGTGAAGAACGGGCACATCAAGATCCCCGCCCGGCTTGCCCGCACGCAGTATCCCGGCACGAGCTCCGAACCCACTGTTCTGATCGTAGGCACGGGGCCAGTCGGTGGCGAGTTCGACTGGGTCAGCGCCCTGATCGGCGCCGCCGGTGGCCTCGGCATCGCGGTCGCAGGCGCCGGAAGCCTGATGGCCGCACGCAAGCGTCGCACTCTCACCCACGTCTAGAAGCTCCCCTCGACACCCGAGGAGAGAACCGAGCGGCCCCCGGGCCGCTCGGTGTTTCTGTACGGATCCAGAGCACCGCGCTGCTCGGCGCCTGGCGCGGCAGCGCGTGCTCCGCGACCTTGCCGGTAGACGTCTGCGGCTCGCCAAGACGGGAGAAGACCGTCCACCGAAAGGCTCTCAGCCGAGGACGGCGGCGAGGGCGTCCTCCCACACCTCGAGCGCCTCGTCGAGGACGGCGTCCTCGATCGTCAGCGGGCAGAGGACGCGGATGCAGTTCCCGTGGACGCCGGCCTTGAGCAGGATCAGGCCACGCTGCAGGGCGGCGTCGATCACCGCCATCGCCAGCTCCGGCGCCGGCTCCTTCGTCACCGGGTCGAGGACGAGCTCCACCGCGAGCATCGCGCCCAGCCCGCGGACGTCGCCGATCGCCGGCCAGCGCCGCTGCCAGGCGAGCATCCGCTCGCGGATCCGGTCGCCGACGACGTCGGCACGCTCGACGAGCCCCTCCTCCTCGAACACGTCGAGCACGGCGAGCGCGGCGGCCTGGGCGACGGGGTTGCCGATGTACGTCCCTCCGATCGCGCCGGCGTGGGCCCCGTCCATGATCTCCGCGCGGCCGATCACGCCCGAGAGCGGGAGGCCTGCGGCGATCGACTTCGCCACGATGAGGAGATCCGGCTCGACGCCGAAGTGCTCCATCGCGAACATCCGCCCGGTACGGCCGAAACCGGTCTGCACCTCGTCGGCGATGAGGACGATCCCGTGGCGGTCGCAGATCGCCCGCAGCCCCTCGACGTACGCGCGGGGCGCAGGGACGAACCCGCCCTCTCCGAGCTGCGGCTCGAAGACGATCGCCGCGACGTGGTCGGGCGGGACGTGCGTCTCGAACAGCCGCTCGAGCCGCGCGAGCGCCTCCTCGGCGCTCGGCCCGCGATAGCCGTTGGGGTACGGGGCGCGGTACACCTCGGGCGCGTACGGGCCCATCCCGGTCTTGTAGGGGTGGAACTTGGACGTCATCGTCATCGCGAGCAGGGTGCGCCCGTGGAACGCCCCCTCGAACGCGATGACCCCCGGCCGCCCGGTGTGCAGGCGGGCGAGCTTGACGGCGTTCTCGACCGCCTCGGCCCCCGCGTTGAAGAAGGCTGCGCGCTTCTCTCCTCCGATCGGCACGAGCGCGCAGAGCCGCTCCGCGAGCGAGACGTAGGTCTCGTACGGGACGACGGTGAAATCGGTGTGGAGGAACCGCTGTGCCTGCTCGATGACGGCGTCGATCACCCGCGGGTGCCCGTGGCCGGCGTTGACGACACCCACGCCTCCGGCGAAATCGACGAACACGTTGCCGTCGACGTCCGTGATCGTCGCGTTCTCCGCCCGCTCGGCGAAGATCGGCAGGTGCACCAGGAGCGGGTGGGCGACCACGCGCACCTCGCGCTCGGCGATCGCACGCGAGCGCGGCCCGGGGATCTCCGTGCGGATCTCGATCGTCCTCGTCGCTGCCATCTCCACCCAGCGTATCCGAGCCCTACGACAGTAGATTCGGGTCGTGGACGTCTGGCTCGAGAGCCTCGACCCGGATCCCCGGGCGACCCTCGGAGCGTGGGTCGCCGAGGCGCGCGAGGTGGGCTTCGACGAGCCGGAGGCAGCGGCGCTCGCCACCGCGACCAGCGAGGGCGAGCCCTCGGTGCGCATGGTGCTCGTCCGAGGCACCGACGAGCACGACCTCCGCTTCTACACGAATCACGAGAGCCGGAAGGCGGCGGAGCTCGCGGCGAACCCGGTGGCCGCGCTCGTCTTCTGCTGGGGCCCGCCGCTTCGGCGCCAGGTGCGCGTCGAGGGGGCGGTGGAGCGGCTCTCCGACGAGGAGTCGCTCGAGTACTTCCGCACGCGGGCACGCGAGAGCCGCCTCGGCGCCTGGGCCTCGCCGCAGTCGCGCCCGCTCGCCGACCGTGGCGAGCTGGATCGCCTGTACGCCGACGTCGAGAAGCGGTTCGGGTCGGAGGGCGACGTCCCGCTCCCTCCGTCGTGGGGCGGCTACCGCGTCGTCCCGCGCGCGATCGAGCTGTGGCAGAACCGCCCGAGCCGGCTGCACGACCGGGCGCGCTACGAGCGGAACGATGCGGGCTGGTCACGGGTTCGACTGGCGCCCTGATCGACCGGGCTACACGATCAAACGCCAGACGAGCCAGCCACGAAGCGTCCGGGACGCGTAGAAGGCGACCGAGGCGAGGCGCTCGCGTGAGTCGACGCGCGGGAACCGCACCTCGACGATTGCGGTGCGCTGCTGCACGCCTCGACCGCATCGCACCCGGGCGGCGTAACCCTTCACCTCGCCGGGCGCCGGTGTCGCTCGTGTCACGTGGGCACCGGCGACGTCCAGCCCCGGGGACATCTCCGAATAGACGGCGGCGATGAAACGAAGCACGGCCCTCGACGCCGGAAGCAGATCAGCCTTCGTGAGAGGGAGCGTGCCTCGCGGACAGGGTCCGAACGTCGGGGGAGGTGGGGCGCCGCCGAGGCTCCACACCGAGATCTTCCGGACGACACAGTTCACCCATCCCTTGCCGACGCGCTTGGCAGGTCGGCCATCGCGCAGGTCGTCTGCGCGTCGTATCAGGACGAGCCCGAAGTTGCCGTTCCCTCCTTCACGGAGGCTCACCAGGCGCAGGGACTCGCGCTGCCGCACGCGGGACGCGAAGTAGGCGGCCAGGGAGCTCCGCGACTTCGATTCCACACCGAGTCGCTGCCCCGCTCGGTCGGCGACCGAGTACCAGTCTCCAACCTTCGCCTTTCTCTGCGAACAGCTGCTCCGCAAGGCCGACGTCACCCGCATTCAGTGCCGCTATGAACTGCTCGACCACGGGCCGGGCCGTGCACGAGTCGGCGCCAGTTCCATGCGGCTCCGCGATTGCCAGACCGGCCAGGCCAAGCGCGGCGGGCGCAGCGCCAACCGTGACCCGCACTCCCTTGATACGTCGTGCGCTCGACTGGAGTTCCATCGGCGGAATTCCGAATCGAGCTCTTCTAGCCTCCGTCGCGAAGCGACGGAGGCTACGACGGAGGCGCGAGCGCGCTCTTCGTGTACAGGCCGGAGGCGTTCCAGAGGAGGTACCCCTTCGCCCCCTGCAGCCGCGCGGCACGCACCTGCTGCATCACCTGCTCCGGCCGGTAGTTCCAGTCCTGGATCCAGGGGATCAGCTGCGCGCCGCTCCCCCTGGTCTGCCGCTTGAAGTCGATCAGCGTCCGGAAGACGGTCTCTCCGGGCTCGGCGCTCGGCGAGACGATGCCGAGCTCCCCGCCGCCGTAGAGGGCGGGGTACGCCATGGGGTGGATCTGGTCGACGCTCTCCGAGATCCAGCGAGGAACCTGGCCGATGCCCATGTCGCGCGTCGCCGAGAGCCCGAACAGCGCGGTCGAGACGCGCACCCCGTACGGCGCGAGCCGCTGCTTCGCGTACGCGGCGAAGTTGGCGATCAGCCGGCCCTTCGGCACGCTCGTCCTGCCGGGGTAGACAGCGGAGCCGACGTCGCCGTCCGAGGGGAACCGGACGTAGTCGAGCATGATCTCGTCGAACCCGGCCCGCGCCGCGGAGACGGCCACCGACACGGCGTAGTCCCACACGCGCCGGTCGTAGGGATTCACCCAGGCGAGGCCGGCATTGGTCGTCCAGAGCGACCCGTCCGGGCGCTTGATCGCCATGTCGGGGCGGGCACGCGCGAGGTAGGGGTCCTGGAAGACCACCACGCGGCCGATCAGGTAGATCCCCTTTCGGTGCATCTGGCGCGCGACCGCGCGCGGGTCGTAGTAGTTCCGCACCGCACCCGTCTTCCGCGCGAGCGGGACGCCCGACGGCGCGTAGGCGATCTCGCCGCCCTCGTCCTTGACGTCGAGCTCGATGGTGTTCAGGCCGGCCTTCGTCAGCGCGGCGTACTCGTCGAGCTTCCCCGGAAGCGACGCGAGCGCTCCCGTCACGTGGACGCCGCGGACCTCCACCGGCAGCGGCCGCGGCCGGGTCGTGACCTGGAGCGACGCCGCGGCCTCCGAAGCCGCCTGCCGGCCGGCGTCGGAGGTCGCCTTCTGCGACTTCCCGGCGAGCGTCATCCCACCCGCGAGCGCGAGCACCGCGAGCAGGAGGATCGCGGCGACGGCCGCGCGGCGGCGGCGCTTCCGGCGCCGTACCGTGTCCCGGCGAGCGCGAAAGCGCTCGTTCGGGTCGAGCGATGGATACAACATGGACACCGGGTCCAGCAGTGTAGGGGATGATCAACGGCTGGGAGGAACCTCCCGGTTCCCCCAGACCCCCTCCCCGGTCCGCTGCGCGGACAGGCGGCTCCGCCGCCGGTCTACGATCCGCGTCGATGGTGCTCTCGGACCGCGCCATCCGGCGGCTCGTCGAGGCCGGCCGGATCGGCATCGAACCGTACGACCCGGCGCTCATGCAGCCGTCGAGCCTCGACGTGCGCGTGGACCGGCTGTTCCGCGTGTTCCGGAACTCGCGCTACCCGTACATCGACGTCAAGGCCGAGCAGGAGGAGCTGACCGAGCTCGTCGAGGTCGCGGGCGAGGAGCCGTTCATCCTCCACCCCGGGGAGTTCGTCCTCGGCTCGACGCTCGAGCGGGTCACGCTGCCCGACGATCTCGTGGCCAGGCTCGAGGGCAAGAGCTCGCTGGGGAGGCTCGGGTTGCTGATCCACTCCACGGCGGGGTTCATCGACCCGGGGTTCGACGGCCATGTGACCCTCGAGCTGTCGAACGTCGCCAACCTGCCCATCACGATCTACCCGGGGATGAAGATCGGACAGCTCTCGTTCGTGCAGATGTCGGAGCCGGCCGAGACGCCGTACGGGTCGGGTGCGCTCGGGTCGAAGTACCAGGGGCAGCGCGGCCCCACGCCGAGCCGGTACTGGCAGAACTTCGCGGACGGGCGATGATCCTCGTCACGGGCGCGAGCGGCTTCGTCGGTCGTCACGTGACGCGCGAGCTGGCGACGACCGGGGCCGTACGCGCGATGGTGCGGACGGCACGCGGCGCCGAGGCGCTCGAAGGCGTCGACTGCGACCTCGTACGCGGCGACGTGACCGATCCGGCGTCGCTCCGGGCAGCCGCTCGCGGGATGCGCACGATCGTCCACCTCGTGTCGATCATCGAGGGAGCGCCCGCGACGTTCGAGCGCGTCATGGCCGCGGGGACCGGGAACCTCGTCGAGGCCGCGCGCGAGAGTGGTGTCAGGCGCATCGTCCTGATGAGCGCCCTCGGGACGGGGCCGGGTGCGACCGTCCCCTACTTCCGCGCCAAGTGGGCGGCCGAGCAGGCGGTCGCGTCGAGCGGCGTCGGTCACGTCGTGCTGCGCCCGAGCTTCGTGTTCGGGACGGATGGTGGAGCGCTGCCGCGGTTCGTGCGCATCGCACGGCTCTTTCCGCTGACACCGGTGATCGGGCCCGGCACCCAGCGGGTCCAGCCGATCTGGGTCGACGACCTCGTCCGCGCGGTGCGTCTCTCCGTCGAGGGTGAAGGCGCGAACGGGCCGATCGAGCTCGGCGGCCCGGAGGCGGTCACGTGGAGCGACCTGTGGCGCCGACTGAAGGCCGCGCTCGGGACCCGCCGCCCCGCCGTCCACGTGCCCTTCTGGCTGGCGCGGGGCCCCGCGGCGCTGTTCGAGCGCATGCCTCCGGCGCTCCTGACCCGCGACCAGCTGCGGATGCTCGAAGGCCCCGACAACGTCGTCACGGACGGCGGAGCCTCCATGAGGCGCCTCGGGCTCGGCGATCTCGTCCGCCTGGACGAGCAGCTGGCGGCCGCCGCGCACCTCCGCTGACGCCCAGCCGCCCGGCTGAAGTCGCCGCAGCGGAGCACCGTCCGGTCGTATCGCTCGCGTCAGCTCGCGGCGCCGCTGCCGTTGCGGCCCGCGAAGCGGGCGCCTTCAGGGCTCCGCCGGAGGCGGAGGTTCCCGCCGCAGGAATTCGCTCGGCGGATTCCCGCCTTGCGGAAAGAACGGCCGAGGGCCGCCCTGGGGCGGCCCTCGAACGTTCGGTGACAGCGTTGGATTTGGTAGAGGCGCTTCCAGCCTGACCGAGGTGGTCGGCGGCGCGAAAGCGCGAGTCCCCTACGCGTGGCTATGGCGATTCCCCGTAGGTCCCAGGGACACGCCTCTACCCGCTGGCACCTCCACTGCCGGTACTACACGAATCTGACACCCGACCACCTCCTTTCCGCGGTACTCCGAGTCTACGCACGCAGGCCGGACGACGGCAAGTGGGGCCGTACCTCGGCGGACGAGCAGGTGTCCGACTGAAGTCGGACACCGGGGGCGCGGTGGGTGTCGGCGCCGGTTGCGGCGCCGAAGGCGACGCCTTCAGGGATCTGCCCCGCCGCAGGCGGGGATCGAGCGGCGAGAATCTGCTTCTGCAGATTCTCGCTTCGCGGACAGGATTCAGCGCAGGACGGTCGTGAACTCCAGGCCGTGGCCGATCGGGACGGTCACCGACACGAGGGTCGGGTCCGCCTGCCGCGCCGCGGCGTAGGCGCGGACGGCGTCGCTCGTCGTCACGTTGTCGGCGACCACGACGCCGCCCTGATCGAGCTTCGTCCGCGCCAGCTCGAAGTAGGCCTCGTAGTCGTCCTTCCACGCGTCGATGAAGACGATGTCGAAGCCGTCCTCGAGCGCCGCGAGCATCTCCAGCGCGTCGCCCTCGACGAGCGCCGTCCACTCCTCGAGACCGGCGTCGGCGATGTTCTGCCGCCATGCCTCGATCTTGCGCGGGTCGTGCTCCAGCGACACGACGCGGCCGCCGAGGATGCGCGCCGCAGCGGCCAGCCAGATCGTGGAGTACCCGCGGGAGCCGCCGACCTCGAGCACCTCGCAACCGGCATTGGGCGCCACGAGCGCGAACAGGAGGCGCCCCGCTTCCGGCCCGACCGCGAGCGAGCGCTCCGCGAGCGGAAGACCGGAGTCCCGCTCACGGGCGTCCTCCGCTTCGAGACGCTCCAGCACGGCGCGAACGCGCTCGTCGAGCATGGGTCGAGACTAGCCCAGCGCAGGATGACGGGCCTCGAGCTCATTTCGGCCGGTGTGCCGCCGGCTCAGCGTTAAGGTCCGGGGCGTGGCGACCGGCGAGCAGCGCGTGAGGACGAGCTTCGTGGAGCGGTGGAAGGCGACCGTCGCCGCGCGGGACGTCGGGGCGCTCGAGACGCTCCTCGCCGAGGAGGTCGAGTTCCTGTCCCCCCTCGTGTTCCGGCCGACCGTCGGCCGCGGCCCGACGATGCTCCTCCTCGCGGCCGTGCTCGAGGTGTTCGGCGACCTCGAGTACACGCACGCCTATCTCGACGAGCCGGGCGGGGTCACGCTCCAGTTCGAGACCACCGTCGCGGGCGACGGCGGCCGCCGCCTCGAGGTGGAGGGCGTCGACGTGTTCCGTCTCGACGACGCGGGAAGGATCGTCTCCCTCACGGTGATGTTGCGGCCGCTCTCGGCCGCCCTCGCGGTCGGCGCCCGGATGCGCGAGCAGCTCGGGCTGCCCGCTGCGCCGAACGGGGCTGGTTGATCGGTAATTGGCGTGACGTCCGGGGGCGTCCCAGACCAAGCCGGGCGCACCGGCCGGGCGCGGTTCGTAGTCGGTGCTACGGGCCGTGCCCGGACGGAGTGATCCGGCGCCGTGTCTGGGGCGTCATCCGGTTCGCGTGAATTGCCGATCAACCATCTACTGGTCCTCGCCCTCCCAGTAGTCGGCCGGCGGTCCAGGCCGGGAGAGCGTGAGACGGTTCCCCCGGGCGTCCCTCGTCCCGATCTTCCCCGTGTCGAGGTACTCGACGATCTCGGGCGCGAGGAGCGTCGAGAGCATCAGCACGCGCACCGGCGACTCCGTTCGGTTCGAGACCTGGTGGGCGCCGTCCGGGCCGCGTCGGAAGCAGGCGACATCCCCCTCGCGTAGCTCCTGCTCTCCGTCCGGCGTGCGCAGCGTTGGCGTTCCCCTGACGACGATCAGCCATTCCTCGTTGGCGTGATGCGTGTGGTACGGCCACAGCCGGTCGCCGGGATCCAGCTCGTAGAGGCTGCCGCCGATCAGCTCGGCGCCGAGGCGCGCGCCGACCCAGGCATCCCTGCTGCGCCAGCCCTCGCGCTCCTCGACCCGGTCCCACTCGTCGCCATGGAGGTTGAACACGTCCACGGCCGAAAGCCTACGGCACGTCGATCACGATCATCCCGTCGTCCCTGACCCGCACGGGGTAGGTGGCGACGGGAAGGTATGCCGGCAGCGTCAGGGCGGAGCCCGTGCGAAGGTCGAAGCGCGCCCCGTGGCGGGGGCAGACGACCTCGCATGCGTCGCAGTCCCACTCGCCCTCGCACAGCGGCCCGTCGTCGTGCGTGCAGCGGTCCTCGATGGCGTGCAGCTCGCCGCCGCAGTGATAGAGGCCGACGGTCACCCCGTCGGCGGCGACGAGGCGCATCGAGCCGTCCGGCAGCTCCTCGAGCGGAAGTGCCTCGATCTCCACGTCTTCCCTTGGGCCTACGACAGCGCGATCTCGCCGGCCGACGTGCCCCATTCCTCGGGCAGCGGCGTCCCCTTCGCGCGATGGAGCGCGACCTTGAGCACGCCGAGGCCGAGCAGCGCGCACTTGAGCCGGACGGGAGTCAGCGGAATGCCGATCTCGTCGAGGAGCTCGTCCTTCGGCATGGCCGAGACCTCCTCGGCCGTACGGCCCTTCACGAGGTCGGTGAGCATCGACGTCGCTGCCTGGCTGATCGCGCAGCCCCGCCCCTCGAAGCCGACCGCTTCGATCACGTCGCCGTCGCCGAACCGGACCGAGACGGTCACCTCGTCGCCGCAGAGTGGGTTCTGGCCCTCGGCGATCGCATCGTGCGGCTCGAGCAGCCCGTGGTTCCGCGGCGCCTTGTAGTGATCGAGGATGACCTCTCGATACAGCTGCTCGAACTCGCTCACGCCCCTGACCGCCCTCCACCTGCGGCCGGCGAAGCCGGCCTCCGCCGGAGGGCTGCCACCGCCTCGGGAACGTGAGCGCGAGCCGACATCAGCCGAGGGACGCCTTCGCCTTGTGCAACCCGGCGAGGAGGCGGTCGATCTCCTCCGGGATGGAGTAGAGGTAGAAGCTCGCCCGCGTGGTCGCGGCGACGCCGAGGCGGGCCATGAGCGGCTGCGTGCAGTGATGGCCCGCGCGCACCGCGACACCCTCCCAGTCGAGGATCTGCGCGACGTCGTGGGGGTGGATCCCCTCGACGTCGAAGGAGACGATCCCCGCCCGGCGGTCGGGAGGCGGGCCGAAGACGGTGATCCACGGGAGCTCGTCCAGTGCAGCCATTGTCTGCTCGACGAGCGCGTGCTCGTGGCGCTCGATGGCCTCGAGCCCAACCTCGGTGATGTACTCGATCGCGGCGCCGAAGCCGACCGCCTCGGCGATGGCTGGCGTTCCCGCCTCGAACTTGTAGGGCAGCTCGTTGAACGTCGTCCTGTCGAACCCGACGGAACGGATCATCTCGCCACCGAGGTTGAACGGGCTCATCGCCTCGAAGAGCTCGCGCTTTCCCCAGAGCGCCCCGATGCCGCTCGGGCCGCACAGCTTGTGGGACGAGATGGCCACGAAGTCGGCGCCGAGCGCCTGGACGTCCACCCGCCGGTGGGGCGCCGCCTGGGCCGCGTCGACGACCATGATCGCGCCCTGCTCGTGCGCCCACGCCGCGAGCGTCTCGACCGGGTTGATGGTGCCGAGCGTGTTCGAGACGAGGTTGTTCGCCACGACCTTGACGTTGCCCTCGCGCGCCAGCCCGTCGAGCGCGTCGAGCTGGAGCTCGCCCCGGTCGTCGATCGGGATGTGGCGGAAGCTCGCGCCCGTGCGGTGTGCGATGAACTGCCACGGCACGAAGTTCGCGTGGTGCTCGAGCTCGGTGATGACGACGACGTCGCCGGGGCCGAGGTTGTCGAGGCCCCACGCGTACGCGACGAGGTTGATCGCCTCCGTCGCGCTCCGCGTGAACACGATCTCCTTCTCCGACGGCGCGTTGAGGAGGCCGGCGACGGTGCGGCGGGCGCCCTCGAAGCCCTCGGTTGCGCGCTCCGCCAGCCGGTACACGCCGCGGTGGACGTTTGCGTACTCGTGCTCGTAGAACGTGCGCATCCGGTCGAGCACCTGCCGCGGCTTCTGAGTCGACGCGGCGGAGTCGAGGAACGCGACCGGAAGGCCGTCGAAGAGCTCTTCGAAGACGGCGAAATCGGCCCGCAGCCGGTGGGCGTCGAGCGCGGGGAGGGTCGTCGCGGTCATTGAGCCATCGTAGCCACGCCCCCGCGGGGCACGGCTGGAGGCGCGCCTCTCTAGGACGGAGGCGGTTGGACGCGGCCGTTCTTCTGGGCGCGCTCGGCGATCTCGCGCTGGCGCTCGACGGCTGCGGCGACCGTCTCGAGGATCTCGCAGAGACGGGTCAGCCTGACGCGCTCGCTCCGCTCCTCCAGCAGCTCGAGCTTCAGCTCCGGGGCGAGCTCGAAGCGGGAGGCCAGCACGAACGACGGCTGCTCGAGCGTCTCCCCCGGCACCTCGACGTCGGCCCCCGTGAGCTCGACCAGTCGCGAGAAGAGCCCGAGCCCTCGCTTCACGTCCTCGGGGGCCGGAGGGTCGTCACTGTCCCGGATGGCCTCGATCGTCCCGGTGTGGAAGCTGCGGCCGTCGGTCAGCTCCACCAGCCGGAAGCGGTCGCCGCCTTCGACGACGATGTTCAGCCGCCCGTCGTCGAACCGCTCGGTGACCTCGACGACACTGGCCAGCGTCCCGGTCCGGCGAAGCCCGTCGTCGTCGGCGTAGACGAGCCCGAAGGGCTGGTCGGCCTCGAGGCATTCGGCGATCAGCTCCCGATAGCGCGGCTCGAAGATGTGGAGCGGCACCTGCTCGGTCGGGAGCAGGACGAGGCCGAGCGGAAAGAGCCCGATCTCCTCCATGCCGCAAGCCTAGAACGGCGGAGCACCGCCCGGGGCGGCGGGAGAGCCTAGAGGACGAGGATGGCGATGGCGGCGAGGAGACCGATGATCGCGAAGAAGCGCATGTCTCCAACCCTAGGTCGGACGGATGAGGAGACCCTGAGCGGATCGTCAGGAATCCGTCAGGACGTGATGACGTCGAACTGCGCCGTCTCCCAGGCGATGCCCTGCGAGATGCGGGCGAGCCCGAGGCCGCGCCGCTCTGCGGCTTGCTGGAGGTCTTCGGGCGCGTGGACGTAGACGCGAAACCGCTTTCGCATCAGCGCGAGTGCCATGTTCTGCAGTCGCAGAACGACGTGGACTGCAACGCGATCGCGCGGATAGCTGGCGAGGAGCGTCTGCCTCGTCCGACCGGCTGCGGCGGCGAGCAGCTCGGGGCCGTCCGGTGAGCAGCACACGACCCGCCGCAGGACGACGACGTCCGCAGGCTCCACCGCGTCGGGGGTCTCGATGAGGTCTGCGAGCACGAACGAGCTGCGATCGGCCACACCGGCCGCAGCGGCGAGCTCGCCGGCCGGGCCCTGGTAGTCGGCGAGCACTTCGACGACGGTGCCGCGCATCGCACCGCGGCGCAGGAGGTCGACCTGTATCTGGCCGATGCCGCCTCCGACCTCGACCACCGTCGCGCCGTCGAGCTCGCCCTCTGCGGCCCATGCGGCGATCAGCCTCGCGTCCGCACCCCCGAGGCCCTTGCGCAGGTACCGACGGAGCGCGCGTCGGGCGCCCTTCTCGCCGAAGATGTCGAGCGACTCGGACGTGCAGCGCGAGCACGGCACGTCCACATCCTGACAGGGCACGCGCAGGCCGGGACCCGCAAGGGAGAAGCCGGTCGCACGGAGCATGGGCCCCGTGCGACCGGCGGAAACGCGCTGGACCCTAGACGAGCGCCTTGAGGAAGACGTCGACCTTCTCGGCCGGGAACGTCTCGGTCTTGACGACCTCCAGCATCCCGATCTTCGCGAGCACGCGGAACGCGGTCTCGTTGTCGGGGTACTTGACGAACGCGACGAAGTCCCAGGGGCCCATGATCGCGTACACGTCCTCGAGGATCCCGCCCTCGACCTCGATGATCTTCTTGATCTTCTCGAGGTACTTGGGCGCCTGGGGCAGGTTCTCCCTGCCCTCGGGTGTCAGCTTGATGAGCCCGACATACGTGAACATGCGGTTACACACCTCCTTAGGCTCAACTGCCACCCTCCCATCAGGGGGTCGGAGGCGCCTCGGTACGAACCCGACGACGGCGTGCTCGAAACTACTGAGGCGGCGTCTCGTGCGATTCCGGCGAGCGGGCGGCGGCCGTCAGCCCTGCGGGATGCGCGCCTCGAGAGCGGCGCCGAGCGCCTCGCGGACCGGCTTGAGCTCGATCCGGTCGAGCACGTCCTGGAAGAACCCGCGCACGATCAGCCGCTCCGCCTCGGAGCGGGGCAGGCCGCGCGCCATCAGGTAGAAGAGCTGCTCACGGTCGACCTGCGACAGCGTCGCTCCGTGGGTGCAGCGGACGTCGTTGGCGAGGATCTCGAGCCCGGGAATCGAATTGGCCGTCGCCGACTTCGAGAGCAGGAGGTTGCGGTTCTCCT
Source organism: uncultured Actinomycetes bacterium (assembly GCA_963786055.1). GTDB lineage: Bacteria > Actinomycetota > Thermoleophilia > Gaiellales > Gaiellaceae > Gaiella. Next base: position 43,106 of record CAWAXS010000037.1, read on the forward strand.
GGTACGCGTTCGTCTTCTGGGCGCCCTCCTCGACACGGATCATCCCGCGCCACACGGTCGCGGCGGAGTCGCGCAGCGCACCCTTGAACGCGAAGTCGGACGTCGTGTCGGGCGCCTGGTGGAGCTGGTACGTGTCGTAGTCGAGGTGCTGGTCGCCGTCGGCGAAGTACGCGCCGGTGACCCGGGACGTCGCCCCGCGATCGGCGAGGTCGTTCTGGATCCAGACCTTGCCCTTCGCGGAGCCGAAGCCGCCCTCGACCCAGTCGAGCTCGGCGTCGCGCTCGACGCGTGCGTGGCACGACGCGAACAGCCAGGCCTTCGAGGAGAGCCGCTGGACGTTGACGATCTCCGCCTTGGCACCGTCGCGCACGACCACCTCGACGACGCCGTTGACGTACGCCTCGACGTCGCCCGAGGCCGAGGTCAGCTCCTGGACGAGCGTGAACCGCGACCCGGGCTCGGCCACGACGACGACGCGCCAGAAGAGCGAGCCGCCGGGAACGCCGCTGGCGACCCGCAGATAGAGCGGCCGGTCGAGCTCGACGCCCGCAGGGACCTGGACGAGCAGCCCGTTCTCCCACACTGCGGCGTTGTGCGCACGGAGCTTGTCGTCGGCCTGCACGAGCGACCCGACCAGCGGGTTGTCGTCGGTCAGGGGCTCGAAGCGGATCCCGTCGGGTGCGCGCTCGACGCGGACGCCCGACTCGTCGATCGTGGCCGACGCGGCCACATCGAGGTCGAGCATCGACGGCACCGACTCCGCAGCGGCCGCCTCCGCGCTCCAGGCGTCGGGATCGAAGCCCGCCAGGTCGGTGAAGCGCCAGTGCTCGTCGCGCGTCGTCGGCAGCGGGAGCGAGCGATAGCGCTCGATCAGCTCAGTTCGCACGCGGTGCGTACCTCCGGTGGAGCATGAGCGAGTTGCCGTCAGGGTCGTGGAAGAGAGCCATGTGACACACGCCGGTGTCGAACGTCTCGCCCTCGAAGGCCACGCCCTTGGCCTCGAGGGCGGCGCGGGCCTCCGCCACGTCTGCGACGCGAAGGGCGACGAAGGCCGTGTGCGGCGCGGTGAACTCGCGGCCGATGCTCGTCGGGTCGGTGAGGTAGAGGCTGACGTTCTCGCCGAGCTGGAACTCCGGCCAGGACTCGTTCCCCGCGACGCGCGGGAGGCCGAGCGTCCCCTCGTAGAACTCGATCGAGCGCTCGAGGTCGGTCACCGGCACCGAGATGAAATCGGTCCGCTCGACGGTGATCACGCGGTCGCCTCCGCCCCTCGCGGGAGGTACCGGGAGTGCAGCATCAGGGCGTTGCCGTCGGGATCCTGGAAGAACGCCATGTGGCAGACGCCGGTGTCGAAGGTCTCGCCGAGGAACTCGACGCCTTTCGCCTCCAGCTGGGCACGCGCGGCCGCGACGTCGTCGACGTGGAGCGCGAGGTGCGCAGTCCTCTGCGGCGCGAACTCCATGCCGAAGGTCGCCGGCTCGTAGATCCCGAAACACGTGTCGCCCACCCAGAACTCCCCGTCGGCGGCCTCGTCGGGCCGCAGGCCGAGCGTGTCGACGTAGAACGCCCGCGACCGCTTCCAGTCGGTCGACGGCACGGCGACGAAGTCCAGCTTCGTGATCACGGACATCGGGGCCTCCTGGTTCCGGGCCCAGCTGGGCTCAGCCGACCGAGCCTTCCATCTGCAGCTGGATGAGCCGGTTCATCTCGACCGCGTACTCGAGCGGCAGCTCCTTCGTGATCGGCTCGACGAAGCCGGCGACGATCATGGCGCTCGCCTCCGCCTCGGAGAGGCCGCGGCTCATGAGGTAGAAGAGCTGCTCCTCGCCGATCTTCGAGACCGTCGCCTCGTGGCCCAGGTCGACGTCGTTCTCCTTCACGTCGATGTAGGGGTACGTGTCGGAGCGCGAGTCCTCGTCGAGGATCAGCGCGTCGCAGACGACCTTCGACTTCGACCCGCTCGCCCCCTTCGCCACCTCGAGCAGGCCGCGGTAACCGCCGCGGCCGCCGTCCTTCGAGATCGACTTCGAGGTGATCACCGAGGTCGTGTTCTTCGCGACGTGGACGACCTTGCCGCCCGCGTCCTGGTGCTGGCCCTTGCCGGCGAAGGCGATCGAGAGCACCTCGCCGTGCGCGCGCTCCCCCATCAGCCAGATCGCGGGGTACTTCATCGTCAGCTTGGAGCCGAGGTTGCCGTCGACCCACTCCATCGTCGCGTCCTCGTAGGCCACCGCTCGCTTGGTGACGAGGTTGTAGACGTTGTTCGACCAGTTCTGGATCGTCGTGTAGCGACACCGACCACGCGGCTTGACGACGATCTCGACGACCGCGGAGTGGAGCGAGTCGGACGAGTAGATCGGAGCGGTGCAGCCTTCGACGTAGTGCACGTACGCGTCCTCGTCGACGATGATCAGCGTCCGCTCGAACTGGCCCATGTTCTCGGCGTTGATCCGGAAGTACGCCTGCAGCGGCATGTCGATCGAGACGCCGGGCGGGACGTAGATGAACGATCCGCCCGACCAGACCGCGGAGTTGAGCGCGGCGAACTTGTTGTCGTTCTGCGGGATGATCGTGCCCATGTACTGCTTGACGATGTCCTCGTGCTCGCGCAGAGCCGAGTCCATGTCGAGGAAGATCACGCCCTTTGCCTCGAGGTCCGCCTGGAGCTTGTGGTAGACGACCTCCGACTCGTACTGGGCACCGACGCCGGCGAGGTACTTCTTCTCCGCCTGGGGGATTCCGAGCTTGTCCCAGGTGTCGAGGATCTCGGCCGGGAGGTCCTCCCACTTGTCGACCTGCTTCTCGGTGGGCCGGATGTAGTAGTAGATGTTGTCGAAGTCGATCTCCGCGAGGTTGCCGCCCCAGGTCGGGAGCGGACGAGCGTAGAAGTAGTCGAGCGACTTGTGCCGGAACTCGCGCATCCACGCGGGCTCGTTCTTGTGCTGCGAGATCGCTTCGACGACCTCGTGCGAGAGGCCACGCCCCGACTTGAAGAAGTAGTCCTCGGCCTCGTCGGGGTTCGCGAACCCGTACTGGTACTCGGTCCGAATTCCCTTGACCAGCTCGTTCTCGGCGGTGCTCACGAGCCCTCGCCTCCTCCCACACCCGCGGGGATGAATGCCTCGTAGCCCTCGGCCTCGAGCCGGTGTGCCAGCTCGGCGCCCCCCGAGGCGACGATCCGCCCGTCCACGAAGACGTGGACGTGATCCGGCGTGACGTAGTTGAGGATCCGCTGGTAGTGCGTGATGACGAGCGCGCCCATGTCCGGCCCGACGAGCGTGTTGACGCCCTCTGCGACGATGCGCAGCGCGTCGATGTCGAGCCCGGAGTCGGTCTCGTCGAGGATCGCGATCCGGGGCCTGAGCATCGCCATCTGCAGGATCTCGACGCGCTTCTTCTCGCCGCCGGAGAACCCGTCGTTCAGGTACCGCTGCGCGAGCTCGCGCGGCACCTTCAGCCGCTCCATCGCAGCGAGGAGCTCCGTGCGGAACTCCTTCACGGGGACCGGGTCGTCCTCGCCGCCGTTCGCGGCCTTCCGCTTCGCGTTGATCGCGCTGCGAAGGAAGCTCGTCACCGTCACGCCCGGGATCGCATGGGGATACTGGAACGCGAGGAACAGCCCGCGCTGCGCACGCTCGTCGGCTCCCATCTCGAGGATCGACTCACCGTCGAGGCGGATGTCGCCCTCGGTGATCTCGTAGGCGGGATGGCCCATCAGGGCGTATGCGAGCGTGGACTTGCCCGACCCGTTCGGCCCCATGATCGCGTGCTTCGCGTTCGTGTCGACCGCAAGGTCGACACCCTTGACGATCTCGGTGCCGTCCTCCAGCGCGACGTGCAGGTTGGTGATCTCGAGCAATGCCACGGACTGTCCTTCGGTTGCGGGTCGGAAAAGTCGTGCGCACACCGGGCTTCGAGCCCCGCGCGCTCCTTCCGATGGTAGCGGGGACCGCCCTCCGCGCGCCTGTGCCCGACGGCGGCGGCGAGCGTTCACGTCCGATTACGGAGCGGCCCTGACCCCTCGGCGGACGGCCGGACCCGCTACGCTCCTCCCCATGCCCTTCGGAATCGGCATCTGGGAGCTCCTGATCCTGCTGCTCGTGCTGCTCCTCGTCTTCGGCCCGAAGCGGCTGCCGGAGATGGGCCGCCAGCTCGGCAAGGGGATGCGCGAGTTCAAGGAATCGGTGTCGGGCAAGGACGACGACCCGATCGACGACGACATCGCCGAACTGCCGCCGGCCGAGCCGACGACGACGGCGAGCCCGTCGCGCGAGCGCGACACCGTCTCCTAGCGGCCTGACGGACGCATGGCCCGCCGGATCGTCCCGCGGCGCCTGAGCCACGACGAGGAAGCCAGCCTCGTCGAGCACCTGACCGAACTCCGGCACCGCCTCCTCATCTGCCTGTTCGCGATCGTGCCCGCCTTCGCGGTCGCGTACGTGTTCCACGACGAGCTGATCAGGCGGCTGAAGGGCCTGCTCCCCGCCGGCACGCCGCTCGTAACGCTCGGCGTGACGGAGCCGTTCACGACATCGCTGAAGGTGAGCTTCTACGTCGCGATCGCGATCGTCCTGCCGATCATCCTGTGGCAGGTGTGGGCGTTCCTCGCGCCCGCCGTCGGCGAGGACACGCAGCGCGTCATCGGGGTGTTCGTCGTCGTCGCGACGCTCCTGTTCGCCGCAGGCGTGGCGTTCTGTTACGCGATCGTGCTCCCGAAGGCCTTGACGTTCCTCGTCGACTACGACTCGGACCTCTACGTCGAGCAGATCCGCGCGAGCTACTACCTGTCGTTCGTCACTCTGACCCTGCTCGCGTTCGGGATCGCGTTCGAGATGCCCATCTTCATCCTCGGCCTGGTGCGCCTCGGGGTGCTCACCGCCGACCGGCTGCGGGGGAACCGGAAGATCGGCTACGTGGCGATGCTGACGTTCGCGATCCTCCTGCCGACCGTCGACCCCGTGTCGCTCGTGCTCGAGGTGGTGCCGCTGCTCGTGCTCTTCGAGGCCTCGATCTGGCTCTCCGTCTTCATGGAACGGCGCTGGGAGCGCTCGGCCGCCGAGGCCGAGGCTCTGTGAGGATCGTCTCGGCCGACTGGGTCGTCCCCGTCGAGGGCGACCCGATCGCCGACGGCGCCGTGGCGATCGGCGACGACGGCCGGATCGCCGCGGTCGGCCCTTCCGTCGATCTCGGCGCGGGGGAGGCGTTCCCCGGGTGCGTGATCGTCCCGGGGTTCGTCAACTGCCACTCGCACCTCGAGTACGCCGTCTACGCGGGGTTCGGCGACGGGCTCCCGTTCTCGTCCTGGATCGGCCTCCACGTGGCCCGGAAGCGGCTCCTCGACCTGGACGACATGCGCGCGATCGCGACCGACGGAGCCCACGCCTGCCTTCGCTCGGGGATCACCACCGTCGGCGACTGCAGCTTTGCCGGAGCCGCCGCAGAGGCGACCTCGGCGACGGGCCTGCGCGGGATCGTCTACCTGGAGGTCTTCGGCCGCGACGAGGCTGCGATGGACCGGTTCGCGGAGCTGCGCGACCGCGTCGAGCCCGGGCTCTCGGAGCGGGTCGCCCTCGGCGTGTCGCCGCACGCGCCGTACACCTGCACCCTGGAGCTGTACGAGGCGTGCGCACGCCTCGGCCTGCCGACCGCGACGCACCTCGCGGAGAGCGTCGCCGAGCGCGAGTTCCTCGTCGACGGGTCGGGCGACTGGTCGGCGTTCGCGGAGATGCTCGTGCCGCCGCCCGGCACGACGGGCATCCGGATGCTGGCCGGTGCCGGCCTGCTCGGCCCGGGCCTCGTGGCAGCGCACTGCGTCCACGTCGAGGACGACGAGATCGCCCTGCTCGCCGAGCACGGTGTCGGCGTCGCCCACTGCCCTCGCTCGAACGGGATCCTCGGATGCGGGATCGCACCCCTCGGACGCCTGCTCGACGCAGGGATTCCCGTGGGGATCGCGACCGACAGCCCGGCCTCCACCCCCTCGTTCGACCTCTTCGAGGAGCTGCGGACGGCGATCGTCGCCGCCCGCGCCCGCGAGCGGCGACCGGACGCCCTCTCCGCGCACCGCGCGCTCGAGCTCGCGACGATCGGCGGGGCGCGGGTCCTCGGGCTCGATGCCGAGGTCGGCTCGCTCGTTCCGGGCAAGTGGGCCGACCTGACCGTGGTCTCCCTCGACGACTCCCCGCTCTCGCCCGTTGAAGATCCTGTTGTCGCGGCCGTCCTGGGAGGGTCGCCGGACAGGGTTGCAGCTACTCTCGTAGCCGGCGAGGACCGCTACCGGCGAGGCGAGAGCGCATGGCCCGATTCGAGAAGAGCCGCCCGAAGAGCGCGAAGCCGCATGCTGCGGTAGCGCCCGCGCGTCGCCGCGGAACGACCGCGCCGTCGATCGAGGACACCATGTTCTTCCCTCGGCTGCGCCGCCACGCCAAGTGGATGTTCGTCTTCCTGGCGCTGGTGTTCGGGCTCGGCTTCGTCGTGTTCGGCGTCGGGGCGGGCGGCACCGGGATCGGCGACATCTTCCGGAACTCCGGCGGAGGCTCGGCGCAGTCCGTGTCGGACGCGCGGAGCGAGACGGAGGACCGGCCGAAGGACCCGCAGGCGTGGCGTGACCTCGCGACCGCGCTGGAGACGGAGGGTCAGACCGCAGAGGCGATCAGCGCCCTCAACACGGCGATCGACCTGGATCCCAAGGACGCGAGCGCGCTGCGCGAGCTGGCCGGCCTGCACCTCACCCGCGCCACCGAGCGTCAGCAGGACGCGCAGCTCGCCCAGATCCGCGCCGCCTTCATCGCGCCGTCGCAGGGCTTCCCGTCGCTCGTCGCCCCGGCCGGCCAGTCCGTGCTCAGCGATCCGATCACGAACGCCGTGAACGCCGTGGCGAGCCAGCGCGTCGAACACCGCGCTCCAGGACGCGCAGAACGAGGCGACCCTCGCCGTGGACGCCTACAAGCGGATCGTCGCGCTCCAGCCGCAGGATCCGAACGTCCAGCTCGAGCTGGCGCAGGCCGCACAGCAGGTCGGAGACGCGACCACCGCGATCGCCGCCTACGAGAGATTCCTGAAGCTCGCGCCCGACGATCCGAGCGCGGGCGTCGTCCGCGCGCAGCTCAAGCAGCTCCGCGGGACCGCCGCCGCCGCGTCTGGTTAGACTCGCTCCGCGTGGAGCGGATCGCGGTCACAGGGGGCAACCGGCGCCGGCATCAGGCCGTGGCGCTGGTCGTGCTCGCCCTCGTCGGCGCACTGGGCCTCGCAGCGTGCGGGGACACGGTGGGCTACTCGGAGGGCACCGGCGACAAGATCCGCGGCAAGGAGCTCTTCACCAAGAGCTGCGGGAGCTGTCACACGCTCGCCGACGCCGGGACGACGGGGCAGATCGGCCCGAACCTCGACTACGCGTTCGTCCAGTCGCGGATCGACGGGCTCGGCGAGGACACGATCCTCCAGGTCGTCCGCGCGCAGATCGCCTATCCGGTGACCTCCCCGTCGACGGGCGCGCCGGGCATGCCCGCGAACATCCTCGAGGGCCAGGACGCCGAGGACGTCGCCACGTACGTCGCCTCGGTCGCGGGCCTCGACGCGAGCGGCAAGCCGATCGACCCGGCCAACCCGCCCAAGCCTGCGCCTCCCGGCGGCGGCACGGACGGCAAGGCGATCTTCGCCTCGGCCGGCTGCAGCGGCTGCCACACCCTCGCCGCCGCCGGCTCGAACGGCACGGTCGGCCCGAACCTCGACGACGCGAAGCCGTCCAAGGAGCTCGCGATCGACCGCGTCACGAACGGCCAGGGCGGGATGCCGTCGTTCAAGGGCCAGCTCAGCGAGGCGCAGATCGACGCCGTCGCGACGTTCGTGTCCGAGAACGCAGGCAAGTGATTCCGCTCCGCGGAATCACCTAGAAGCTCCTCCTAGGCGGGACTCGCGAAGCGAGCCCGCCTGCTCGAGGTCGACGACGACGTGCGTGACCGGCACGTCGAAGCGCATGCGCGCCTGCTCGACGACACCTTGCTCGAGCCAGTTCGAACGCCCCGGCGGATGCGTCGAGACGACGATCTCGTCCGCGGGGAAGAGCCGGAGCGCGTCCTCCAGCGCCTGGAGCGGATCGCCGTCGCCGATCTCCCCGCGCGCGCTGACGCCTGCCTCGCCGAGGCGGGCGAGGCTCGCGTCGAGGCGCTCCTGGGCGGCCGCCCGCGCGCCGTCCTCGTCGGACGTCCACGTCCTGACACGTGAGTTGAGCGCCGGGCAGACGAGCAGCATCTCCTCGCTGACCCCGTCGGCCTTCTGGCCGAGCAGCTCGAGCAGCTCGCCCCCGCCGACCGTCTCGTTCGCGACGACGAGCACCCGGTGCGCTCGTTCCTCGTCGTGGACGACGTGCGCCTGGGGCGGCCGCTGTCGCATGCCGCCGCGGATCGCCCACACCGCGACCGCGACGAGCGCGAGGAAGACGACCAGCCCGAGCCATGTGTTGATCCATGCCGCGAGCGCGACGAGGATCGCGCCGCCGAGCGTCACGAGAACGACCCTGAAGGCGGCAGCCTCGTCCCGGAGGGGGTTCTTCATCCGGGCACTTCCCTTCGGGAAGCACCAAGCCTAGGCATCGGGCTGCGCGACCGCCCAAGGTCGGACATGTGCCGAAGCTTGCACGAAGCTTCTCCCCTCCGCCAACGGGGGCCAAGCCTGGTACTCCCCGAAGGGGAGTGCCTGACGACCGGCCGGCTTACAGGATGTACACGGCGAAGAACACGATGATCCACATCACGTCGACGAAGTGCCAGTAGATCCCCGGGATCTCGACGCCGTGGTAGTGGTCGGGCGAGAAGTGGCCGCGGAACGACCGGACCGCGGCCATCGTGAGCAGCGAGAGGCCGACGAAGACGTGGGCCCCGTGGAGCCCCGTCAGGCCGAAGAACACGGATGCGAACGCCCCGTCCCCCGTGTTGAAGCCGACGTGCGCGTACTCGACCATCTGCGTCAGGAGGAAGGCCGACCCGAGCAGGATCGTGACGACGAGGCCCGCCCGGAGGCCGTTCCGGTCGCCGCGCTTGATCGACTGCGTGGCCCAGTGGATCGTGAAGCTCGACGTGACGAGGATCGCGGTGTTGACCGACGCGACGAACACCGGGAACTCGAACGGGGGCGGCGGCCACGTGGCGGGTGCGTCGGGGTTGACGACCCGGACGAAGAAGTACGCGGTGAAGAACGCGCCGAAGAGCATCGCCTCCGAGGCGATGAAGAGGAACATCCCGAGCGTCGCGGCATCGAGCCGCGAGCTGCGGTTCGCGGCCGGCGGCCCGTGGTGCCCGTGGTCGTGCGCTGCCTCGGCGTGTGCGCTCATCGCGGGATCGCCTCCTTCGGAGTCGATCCCACCAGGCCCACCTCGTGGCGTTGGCGCTCGACCATCAGCGGACACCTCCTGCGAGCCGATCTCCCGAAGGGAGATCGGCCACGATGTGCTCGACGGGCACGCCCGCATCCTTGCGCAGGCGTTCGACGACGTCGCGCCTGAGCCAGCCCGAGCGCTCGCCCGGGAAGGTCGAGACGATCACCTCGTCGACCCGCTCGTCCTCGATGACCTGCATCGCGGCGGTGTACGGGTCGGGGTGGGCGATCTGGCCGTGGGCCTCGATCCCCTCGTCGCGGAGCGTCGTCAGCGCCACGCGGAGGCGCCGCTCGGCCTCGGGGTGCTCCCCGGAGTCGGGATCGCTCTGCGGACAGACGATCAGGAACCCGGCCGGTCCCTCCGCCGCCCGCCGGCGGATCCGGTCGAGCAGCTGCTCGCCCAGGACGGTCTCGTTGGCGACGACGAGGACGTTCGCCTCGCCCGTCCGGGCGGCGACGTCGGAGACGACGTGCTCGAAGGGCCGGTCGCCCGCGAGCCGGCGGAGCTCGGCGAGGACGTTCTTCCTGCGCAGCCAGCCCGATTTCTCCTCGGGATGCGTCGAGACGATCAGCTCGTCGATGTCCTCGAGCGCGAGCACGTCCTGCACGGCGGCGATCGGCCCGCCCTCGAACACGTCCCCGTGCGCCGGGATCCCGGCAGCGCGCAGTGCCGCCACCATCCGGTCGACGCGCCGCCCGGCCGTGGCACGGCGCGAGTTGCGGTAGACGACGTATCCCGCGCTGGGCTCGTTGACGGGCGCGATCACGACCGTGCGGATCGGGCCTTGCTCCGCGCGCCGGCGGACCGCGTCGAGCAGCTCGTTGCCGGCGAGCGTCTCGTTCGCGACGACGAGGACGTGCTTCGCCTCGGCCGCGCTCACGTATGCGCCTCCTGCAGCGCGCCGCCCTTCAGCACCGCGTGCTTCGCGCCGGGGACCCCGTACTCGTAGGGGCCGCCGACCACCTGCGGTATCTCGTCGAAGTTGAAGACCGGCGGCGGCGACGAGACCTGCCACTCGATCGTCATCGCCCTCCACGGGTTGGAGCTCGCGATCGGGCCACGCGCCCAGCTCGTGATCACGTTGTACAAGAAGATCACGACCGAGGCGCCGAGCGCGAAGGACGCGATCGAGACGACCATGTTGAGCGCGCCGTACGTCCCCGCGTAGTCCGCGACGCGGCGCGGCATGCCGTCGAGGCCGACCCAGTGCATCGGGAAGAAGGTCAGGTTGAACGCGACGAAGGTCACCCAGAAGTGGAGCTTGCCGAGGCGCTCGTCGTACATCCGACCGGTCATCTTGGGGAACCAGTAGTAGATGCCCGCGAAGATCGTGAACACCGAGCCGCCGAACAGCACGTAGTGGATGTGGGCGACGATGAAGTACGTGTCCGAGGCGTGGATGTCGATCGGCACCGCCGCCAGGTAGATGCCCGAGAGCCCGCCGATCACGAACATCGAGACGAAGCCGAGCGCAAACAGCATCGGCGTGTTGAGGTGGATCTTCCCCTCCCACAGGGTGGCGAGCCAGGAGAACACCTTGACCCCGGTGGGGACGGCGATCAGCAGCGTCGAGATCATCATCGGTATCCGGAGCCAGTCCGCCATCCCGGCGACGAACATGTGGTGCGCCCAGACCGAGAAGCCGAGCACGAGGATCCCGAGCAGCGAGATCGCCATCAGCCGGTAGCCGAAGATCGGCTTGCGGCTCATCGTCGAGATGATCTCCGAGATGATCCCGAAGCCGGGCAGGATCATGATGTACACCGCCGGGTGCGAGTAGAACCAGAAGATGTGCTGGTAGCCGAGCACGTAGCCGCCGTTGTCCGGCGTGAAGAAGCTCGTGTGCATCACCCGGTCGAACATCACGAAGAACTGGGAGCCGGCGATGAAGGGCGTCGCGATCACGACGAGCAATGAGGTCGTGAAGTTCGCCCAGACGAGGAGGGGCATCCGCCAGAAGGTCATTCCCGGCGCCCGCATGGTGATGATCGTGACCAGGAAGTTGAGCGCCGTCGCGATGGACGACGCCCCGGCCCACTGGACGCCCATGTTGAAGAACACCTGGCCGAACGGCTGCTCGGAGGCGAGCGGCGCGTAGCTCGTCCATCCGGTGGCGAAGGCGCCGCCCGGGGCGAGGAAGCTCGCCAGGAAGAGCGTGCCCGCGACCGGCAGCATCCAGAAGCTGAGCGCGTTGAGGCGCGGGAAGGCCATGTCGGGAGCACCGAGCATCAGCGGCACGGCGAAGTTCGCGAGGCCCGCGAACGCCGGGATGATGAACACGAAGATCATCAGCGTCGCGTGCGCCGACACGAGGCCGTTGAACGTCTGCGTGTCGAAGAACTGCATCCCCGGCTGCGCGAGCTCTGCGCGGAACAGCATGGCGAGGAAGCCGCCGACGATGAAAAAGAAGAAGGTCGTGACGAGGTACTGGACTCCGATCACCTTGTGGTCGGTGTTGACCTTGAAGTAGTCGGTCCAGCGGTAGGCGCCGTGGTTGGCGTGGTCGTCGACGAGCGTCGGCCGGCCGGAGATCCAGTAGAGCCAGTAGTCGAACGTGCCGATCCCGAGCAGGAAGCCGAGAGGCGCGGCCACCATGCCGCCGACCAGGACGATGTACTCCCAGTCGTAAACCGGGTCCCACCCCGCGATCCAGCGCAGGGTGACGACGATGTACATCCCGATCAGGAAGAACAGCGCCGCGCACCAGAGCGCGCGGACGTAGCCGGGCCGCATGAGGATTCCTCTGCGGCGCGGGCTCTGCCCGTGCGGGGCCTCGTGCTGGGCGTGCTCTTCGACCGTGGACGTCACTTGGCTTCCTTCCCGCTCAGGTATGCGACGAGCGCGTCGAGCTCCTCGGGCGACAGCGTGTCACCGAAGTTCGGCGGCATCACGCCCGGCTGGTACCCGGCCGCGACGACGGCGTTCGGATCGACGATCGACTGACGGACGTAGTCGGCCACCGGCTCGCCCGCCTTCTGCGCGTCGGCGGCGACGTTGTCGAGGTCGGGCCCGACCTTCGCATCGGTGCCGGCCGGCGTGAACGTGTGACAGCCCCCGCAGCCGGCGGAGGCAAAGGTCTTCTTGCCGAGGGCACTCGACGGGGATCCGCTCCCCCCGGTCGACCCGGTGCCGCCCGACGCGGCAGCGCCGCCCGCGGACTTCTGCTTCGCGAGCCACGCCGCGAACTCCTGCTGATCGACCACGCGCGCTGCGGCGCGCATGGTCGCGTGGCCGAGGCCACAGAGCTCGGTGCAGACGAGCGTGAAGCGGCCGGTGCGTGTCGGCGTGATGACGATCTCCGTCTCGATGCCCGGCACCACGTCCTGCTTCTGGCCCATCTGCGGGATCCAGAACGAGTGGATCACGTCGGCCGACTGCATGTGGAACTCGACCGCGCGGTCGAGGGGCATCACGAGCTCCTCGGACTTCACGTTGCCCGGGTACTCGAACTTCCAGGCGAACTGCTGCGCGAAGACCTTCACCTCCAGCGGGTCGTTACCCGCGTCCGCGTTCTTCGAGAGGACCACGGCGCTGACCACGCCGATCGAGATCACGAGCAGCGCCGGGACGATGGTCCACGCGATCTCGAGGCCGGTGTTCCCGTGGATCGGCGGGCCGTCGGTGTCGTCGTCCGGCTGGACCCGGAACGCCCACACGGCGTAGACGATCACGGCCACGACCACGGCGAAGATCCCGATGCAGATGATCGTCGCGAACCAGTAGACGAACGTGATCCGGTCCATCTGCTCGGAGGCCGATTCGGGCAGCCAGCGGATCAGGACCGCGACGAGCGACGTGATGAGCGCCGCGAGCGCGGCGAGCAGGACCAGCTTGACCATGGCGCCCCGGCGGATCACCGCCGCGAGCCTACATCAGCCGCCGTGGTAACGGCCCCGCCAGCGGACGTGATGCGAAGAGGGCGGCGCTACACTTTCCCGTCCGCGGGCCGTTAGCTCAGCTGGTAGAGCAGGGGACTCTTAATCCCAAGGTCGAAGGTTCGAATCCTTCACGGCCCATGAGCATTCATGCGGGTTGGCGGCGCTCCCGCACCCGCGCGAAGCGCAGAGGTCGACGAGCGCAAACGCAAAGCGGCACCAAGGCGGGGCCTTGGCATTTGGCCCGACGGGAGTCTCATGAGTCGAAGGCTTGCGGTCGACCACCCGTCACCCCCGCGCGTCTCCGCTGCCGGTAGGCGCGCGGCGCTCAGAGGCACGCACCGTCGCGTTGGTTGTGTCTCCCTCGTGACAAAGCATGTGTCGCACCCGCGGACGACGCGTCGGCGAGCGGCTCCTACCGTCGGAACACAGACGGTCAACAGGAAGGGAGCTGGCATGCGCACCGCAAAGAGACGCATCGGCGTAGCGCTCGCGGTTTCGGTCGCGGTCGTCGCTTCGCTCGCGGGGACGGCTGGGGCGCGAATCCCCGCGGGGGAGATCGACGGTGCGGCGCAGGCGGAGCCGGAGCTGAACTTCAGCGGGTTCAACCTCGGGATGTACCTGCCCCTCAACTCGGGCCTGAACTCGATCGACGGCTGGATCAGCCAGCAGATGATTCGCCGCGCGGCCGCACTGGAGGCGAAGTTCGCGGGGCCGGACGCCGTCGCGAGGGCGATCGCAAGGCGGAATCGCTAGCGGGTTGCGTTTGGCCGACGCCGAGCGCGCCCTGTGCGGGTGCCACCGTCATGAGGTTCGAGAGTCTCCAGCTCGCCGTCCAGGAAGCGGCTCGTTGATGGTCGAATCGGAGAAGGCCGCAGGGAATCGCCGTCGGTTTCGGGTGCCGACATCGGTCGTTGCGACCTTGCTGGGCGCCGCGTTGACGGTCTGGCTTGCGCCGGCGTTCACCCGTCAGTGGGATGACCGCCAGGCAGCGCGGGAATTGAAGGTCGGGTTGGCCGAGGATGGGGTGATCTCCGCGTTCCAGACGATTCAAGATGGGGCCCGACTCGCGGAGGGCGACGGCGCGTACGACGTGATCCTCGGGAGTTGGGGGGCAACGGCGCTCAGGACCGAGCTGAGGGCGAAGGCGTACTTCGGGTCGACTGTCGACGAATGGCAGAAGGTCGATCAGGACATCCAGTACTTCCTCGTCGTCAGCCAGGACATCGCAGACATCCGCGCAGCGGCGGCTCACCGTCCCGCTGACGAGAGGTTCCAGTACAGGCGGGACCAGATCAGTTCGTGGCTGAACCTCGGGTGGACGCCCACCCCGGAAGACGTGCAGGGGGCGCCTACCCCGGAAGAATTGGATGCGGCTGCGTCTCTGCTGGCGGACGACAGAGCGAGCGCCCGCGCCGAGGGCATGAAGCAGGTCAAGACATGGATGATCGCGAAGATCGAGACTGCGGCCGACGCGCTGCTCTCGGCTCATCCGAGCGGGTTCAGCACGACCCGAGGCGATCTTCTGGACGAGCTGCTCCCGTAGATTGCCTTGGCCGACGCACGGGCCGCCCAGACGCACGACGAGGTGGACGCGCGGCGGCTGTGCCTCCTGGACGGGGCGACGGGCCACTCCACCGGGGTCACGCTACTCGTACGTCGAGCTCCTCGGGCAGCGGGCGGGCGTGCACGACGACGAGCGTCCGGGTCGGGCGCGTCAGTGCGACGTAGAGCTCGCGGAGGCCGGTCGCGCCCTCCGCGATGAGCGCGGGCTCCACCACGACGACGTGGTCGAACTCGAGCCCCTTCGCGCGTCGTGGCGAGAGGAGGGGAATGCCGTCGTCGTACGCCGAGGCGCCCTCGAAGTCGGGCACGAGGGGATCGGGGAGGATGACCGCGAGGAGGCCCTCATCCCGTCCCAGCCGACCCGCCGCACGCATCGCCGCCGTGACGAGGTCACCCTCGGCAACGTGTTCGAGGCGCGGTGGCACGCCTCCGCCGCGGAAGGCGATAGGCGCCGATACGTCGGGGGCGATCCGGTCGAGGAGCGGCAGCGCGAGCTCCATGATCTCGGCCGGCACCCGATAGGCGTGGCGGAGCTCCTCGACGTCGGCGTCCTCACCGGGGAGGTGCACGAGCACGTCCCCCCAGCCGTCGTAGGAGACCGGCCCCGTCGCCTGGGCGATGTCCCCCAGGATCGTGAGGGAGCCGCGCACGGCCCGGCGAGCCACCATGCGCAGCTGCATCGGCGTGAGGTCCTGCGCCTCGTCGACGATCACGTGCCCGAACGCGCGCGGCCGCTCGGCGAGCAGAGCCCTCGCCTCGTCGACGAGGGCCACGTCGTGCTCACTCCAGCCGAAGCCCGCGCGCGACCGGTGGAGCAGCCGCTGCTCGGGGGGGTCGAGGATCCCGTCCGCCGCCTCCTCGAGGCGGGCGTGGGAGGTGAGGAGGGAGCGGACGAGACCGTCCGGCGAGACGGCGGGCCAGACCCGGTCGAGCCAGCGGGCGAGGAAGCCCTTGGCGTTGAGCGCGCGCTCCACCTCGCCGAAGTCGCGCCACGCGAGGCCGCCGAGTCGCGCGCCGTAGTCCTCGTAGAAGCGACGCAGAACGCTCATGCGGAAGCGCTCACGCGCATGTGCCGTCAGCCCCAGCTCGCCGCGGACCTCGTCGAGCAGCTCGGACACGACGCGCTGGCGGACGCGTATGTACTCCCCTTCCATGCGCGCGACCAGCTCCTCCGGACGTGGCGCCGAGCGCTCAGCCGCTGCGCGCCGGATGACGTCGGCGATCCGCACGTCCCCTTTCAGGCGCTCGACCGGGGGTGCGTCGACGACGCTCGGCACGATCCCGTCGGCCAGCTCGCCGACGGCCCGCTGCTCGACGCTCTCCTCGCCCAGCGTGGGCAGCACGTGCGAGACGTACTCCATGAAGGTGGGGTTCGGGCCGACGACGAGGACGCGGCGCAGCCGCTCGCGCTGGGAGTAGAGGAGATAGGACGCGCGGTGGAGGCCCACGGCCGTCTTCCCCGTGCCCGGGCCACCCTGCACGACCAGCAGCGGCTCGGGCTCGCGGGTGATCAGCCGGTACTGGTCGGCCTGGATCGTGGCGACGATGTCGCGCATGTGCGGCTCGCGGCTGCGCTCGAGCTCGTCGAGCAGGAAGTCCCCGCCGGCGATCGACCCCGAGCCGTCGAGCGTCTCGTCGCTCAGGTCGAGCAGGCGCCGCCCCGCCGTGCGGAACCGCCGGCGCAGCGTGACGTTGTGCGGGTCGGCGGGCGTTGCGACGTAGAACGGCCGGGCCGCGGGCGCCTGCCAGTTGACGACGAGAAGCTCGCTCTCGTCGTCGTGCACCCAGCGGCGGCCGACGTAGAGGGGCTTCGAGGTCGTGTCGAGATCGAGCCGGCCGAAGCAGAGGCCGTGCTCCGCGTCCTCGAACGTGCGCAGACGCCGAACCGCCCATGCCTCCAGCGCCAGCGCCGCGACCTCGCTGTCGGTGGCGTCCGCCGCCCGCTCCACGACCGCGCGCATCCGGTCGAGGCACGCGTATGCATGGTCGACGTACGCCTGCTCCGCGGGGAGATCGGGGTGTGCCACGCCGACAGGATGGGCCAAGCGCGACCGACGCTCAACCGGCGGGTGACTACGCTGGCGCGCGATGAAGGTCGTCACCGTCGTCGGCAACCGGCCGCAATTCGTCAAGGCAGCGCCGCTGTCCGTCGCGCTGCGCGCGGCAGGGATCGACGAGGTCGTCGTCCACACGGGGCAGCACTGGGACGACGAGCTCTCCCAGGTCTTCATCGACGAGCTCGGCCTGGACGAGCCCGACTACCGGCTCGACCTCCGCACGGCCGAGGTGCCAGCGCTGACGGAGCCGATCCGCTCGGTCGTCGCCGCGGAACGGCCCGACGCCGTCCTCGTCCTCGGCGACACGAACTCGACGCTCGCGGGGGCACGTGCGGGGACCGACGCGGGCGTGCCGATCGCCCATGTCGAGGCGGGGCTGCGAAGCGGCGACCTGTCGATGCCGGAGGAGCGCGCGCGCATCGAGGTCGACGGGCTGGCGGCGCTCCTCCTGTGCCCCGACGAGCGCTCGGTCGCCACGCTCCGCTCGGAGGGCGTCTCGGGGAGGGCCGAGGTGGTCGGAGACGTCATGGCCGACGCGACGCTTCGCTTCGCCCCGATCGCACGGGAGCGTGTTCCGCCGCCGCACGCTCCGGGTGCCTACGTCGTCGCGACCGTGCACCGCGAGGCAAACGTGCGGCCCGAGCGGCTCCGGCGCATCGTGGACGGGCTCTCGCGGCTCGACGAGCCGGTCGTGTTCCCCGCGCATCCCCGCACGGCAGCCGTGCTCGCGGCGAACCGGATCCCCCTCGGGCCGGGCATCGAGCTCCGCGAGCCGATGGGCTACCTCGCGTTCGCCTCGGCCGCATCGCAGGCGCGGGTGATCGCGACCGACTCCGGCGGGCTCCAGAAGGAGGCGTACTGGTTCCACGTGCCGTGCGTCACGATGCGCCCGTCGACCGAGTGGATCGACACCGTGGAGGCGGGAGCGAACACCCTCGTGGACGACGTGCCGGACGCCATCGAGGCGGCGGTGCGCTCCGCGCGGTTCCCGGAGGACGCCCCCCAGCTCTACGGCGACGGTCACGCAGCGGAGAGGATCGCCTCGGCGCTCGCCGCCCTGTGACGCGGCGTTCCGCAGCTCGCCCGCTGCGCAGAGCCACATGTCGAGGATCCTGGGGCCGCGAGCAGCGCGGCGCGGGGTGACTTTCGCGGCGAAGGCACGCGTGTCCCGACACCCGGCCGGGATGTCCACGAGCCGATCCGCCTGGACGGCGGCCGCGCGCAGCCGGGAGCCGTGGGCTTGTAACAGACCGTCACAAGTCACCCCCGCGGGTAGGATTCCGCGCCGTGACGACCCCCGAGACGACGACCCCGGACGCGGCCCCCGAGACCGCGACGTACGACGTCGCGATCGTCGGCGCGGGGTACGTCGGCGTCCCCCTGGCGCACGTGTTCGCCGAGGCCGGCAGGAGAGTGGTGCTCGTCGACGTCGACACGGAGCGCGTCGATCGGCTGCGTCGCGGCGACAGCTACATCGAGGACGTCCCCTCCGAGACGCTGACGAAGCTCGTCACCGAGCGCGGCCTCGGCGCGACCACCGACTACGACGTCCTGCGCGACGTCGACGCGATCCTCATCGCCCTCCCGACACCGCTCTCGCGCCAGCGCGAGCCGGACCTGTCGATCGTCCTCGACGCGGGGGCCCAGATCGGCAGACGGCTGCGCCCCGGCCACCTCGTCGTCCTCGAGTCGACCACGTATCCCGGGACGACCCGCGACGAGCTGCTGCCGATCCTCGAGCGGGAGTCGGGACTCGTCGCAGGCAAGGACTTCCACCTCGCGTTCTCCCCGGAGCGTGTCGACCCCGGCCGGGTGGACTGGACGACGAAGACCGTCCCCAAGGTCGTCGGCGGGATCGACGAGGCGTCGACCGACGCGGCGGCGGCGCTCTACGGCTCCGCGGTGGACACGATCCACCGCGTGTCCTCGCCGGAGGCGGCGGAGCTGACGAAGCTGCTCGAGAACATCTACCGGTCGGTCAACATCGCGCTCGTCAACGAGCTCGCGCAGCTCTGCGACCGCATGGGAATCGACATCTGGGAGGTCGTCGACGCGGCGGCGACGAAGCCGTTCGGCTTCGCGGCGTTCCAGCCCGGGCCCGGCCTGGGCGGCCACTGCATCCCGGTCGACCCCTTCTACCTCACGTGGAAGGCGCGGGAGTACGACTTCGCGACCCGGTTCATCGAGCTCGCGGGCGAGGTCAACCAGAACATGCCGTACTACTGCCGCTCGCGCGTCTCGCAGGCGCTCAACCACGGCGCGCACAAGTCGCTCGCGGGCGCCCGGATCCTCGTCCTCGGCGTGGCCTACAAGGCGGACATCTCCGACTGGCGGGAGTCTCCGGCCGTGAAGCTGATCGAGCTCCTGCAGAACGCCGGCGCGACCGTGGCCTACCACGACCCTCATGTGGCGTCGTTCGTCTCCGACGGGATCGACCTGTCGTCCGTGCCACTGGAGCCGTCCGCGTACGACGCGGTCGTGATCGCGACCGCGCACTCGGGCATCGACTACGTGCAGCTCGTCGAGGACGCGGAGCTCGTGGTCGACCTGCGAAACGCGACCGGCCGCGCCGGCGTGGCGAGCGAGAAGGTCTGGAAGCTTTGATCCGCGTCGCCCATGCGGGCGTCGGCGGCTGGGGAAAGAACGTCGTCCGCGTCGTCGGGGAGCTCGCCGACCTTGCGTGGGTCTGCGACACCGACGAGGCACGGCGGGCGGAGTACGCGGAGCGGTACCCGCAGGCGCGGGTCACCGGCTCGTTCGACGAGCTGCTCGCAGACGACGGCGTCGACGCCGTCGTCATCGCCACGCCCGTCCCGACCCACTACCCGCTCGCGAAGCAGGCGCTCGACGCGGGCAAGCACGTCTTCGTCGAGAAGCCGCCGGCGATGCGGGGCGAGGAGATGGAGGAGCTCGCCCAGCTCGCGGAGGCTCGCGACCTCGTGCTCATGCCCGGCCACCTGCTGCTCTATCACCCGGGGCTCCGGAAGGTGAAGGAGCTCGTCGACTCCGGCGCGCTCGGCGAGGTCGCCTGCGTCTACGGGAACCGCCAGAACCTCGGCGTGATCCGCTCGAACGAGAACGCCCTCTGGTCGCTCGGCGTGCACGACCTCTCCGTGATCCTCTGGCTCCTGGGCGAGGAGCCGAGCGAGGCGGTGGCGCACGGGATGGACTACCTCCAGAAGGGCATCGAGGACGTCGTCTTCTGCTTCCTGCGCTTCCCCTCGGGCAAGGTCGCGCACATGCACCTCTCGTGGCTCGACCCGCACAAGATGCGCAGGATGACCGTCGTCGGGCGGGAGAAGATGGTCGTCTTCGACGACATGGAGCTCGAGCGGAAGGTGACCGTCTACGAGAAGGCGCCGTGGGAGCCCGCCTCGACCTACGGGGAGTGGCGGACGCGGACGGGCGACATCTCGAGCCCCAAGATCGCCAACGACGAGCCGCTCCGTCTCGAGCTGCAGCACTTCCTGCGGCTCGTCGAGGAGGGGCCGGGCGACCATCGCGAGGCGCGGGACGGGCTGGCCGTCGTGCGCGCGCTCGACCGGCTCACCACGTCCTTGCGCACCGGCACACCGGCATGAGCAACGCTCGCCTTCTGCTCGCGTTCGTGGGGGAAGCCATGTTTCCCCCACGAGCCCCCTTCTTCCCGAAGGCATGGGGAACCTCCCGGTTCCCCACACGCCTCCCCGCTCACGCGCCGACCGAGGTCGTCGGATGAGCGCCGAGGTGCACCCCACCGCCGTCGTCCACCCGGGGACGGTGCTGGGCGAGGGGGTCAAGGTGCTCGAGCACGCGGTCGTCGGCAAGCAGCCGACGCTCTCCCCGCGCTCGACCGCGCGGCGCGAGCCGCTGCCGCCGACGGTCGTGGGGGACGGCACCGTGATCTCGACCGGGGCCATCGTGTTCGCCGGCGCGACGGTCGGCGCACGTGTGATCCTCGGCGACCAGTCCTGCGTGCGCGAGCGCGTGACGATCGGCGACGACGTGGTCGTCGGGCGCGGCTCGCTCGTCGAGAACGACACGACGATCGGAGCGCGGACGAAGATCCAGGCCGAGGCGTACGTCACGGCCTACTCCACCCTCGAGGAGGACGTCTTCATCGCTCCGTGCGTCGTGACGACGAACGACAACTTCATGGGCCGCACCGAGCGCCGGCGCGAGCTGATGAAGGGCCCGACCATCCGTCGCGGCGCGCGGGTCGGTGGCGGGGCGATCCTCTGCCCGGGGATCGAGGTCGGCGAGGAGGCATTCGTCGGCGCGGGCGCGGTGGTGACGAAGGACGTGCCGTCGCGGATGGTGGTCGTCGGGAGCCCCGCGCGGGTGCTGCGCGAGGTCCCCGCCGACGAGTTGCTCGCCGACACCGGTGCCCCGGAGCGCTAGCGCGTACGGACGATCGACAGGCGGTACGCGACCGGAGGCCCGCTCGGCGCGGTGAGCCGCGCCTGGAGGAAGTGCCACCCCTCCTCGTCGGCCGTCCACGCGAGCCGCTCGCGCCGGCCCGGACCGTTCGAGAGCCGTACCCGGAGGTCCTGCCGCGCGAGATCGGCGATCGAGACGGTCTCGGGCCGCCAGAGAGCGAGTGCGACGTCGGCGCGGACGGCGGGCACCAGGGAGACGTAGAGCTTCTCGCCCCGGTGGAGGAAGACCCCGTAGACGTCGTCCTGGTCGTCCCAGAAGTCGACCGACGCCTTCACGAACCGGGCCTTCTCGCCCGCGGGGAAGTAGAGCCGGTAGGCGCTCTCGCCGGCGTCGTCGTTCGGCTCGTGGGCGTCGCGCGGCGGGATCGCCCCGCCGAGCGCCTCGATCGCGCCCGTCGCGTCGAGGGCGCCCCAGCCCGTGTACTGGTCCCGGCCCGGCGTGCACGCGCGACACCCGGTCTGCGGCGTCGCGTCGAATGCCGTGCGCTCGATGATCGCGGTCACCTGCTCCGGGCGCAGGAGCGGCCGCGCGCCGAGCAGGTTGGCGGCGACGGCGGTCGCCTGCGGCGCCGAGAACGACGTTCCCTCGGGCGGTCTGAACTCGTCGCCGGCGCACGGCGTGTAGCCCTGGTCGACGCATGCCGGCCGCTCGGCGGTGAGCGAGCGTGGGAAGGTCGAGAGGATGTCCTCTCCCGGGGCGGCGACGTCGTTGTAGACGGCGTCACGGTTGGAGAAGGCCGGCGAGGCCCCACCCCGCGTCAGCGCGCTGACCCCGAGGACGTGCGGCAGCGCCGCCGGGTAGCTCGCGAACCGCCACGGGGTGTGCGGCGCCTGGTCGGAGTTGCCCACTGCGGCAACGATCACGGCGCCGTGCTTCACCGCGTAGTCGATCGCCTCCTTCTCGAGCCGCGAGTAGGTGTCGCGACCCGGGTTGCGCGGGTCTCGGAGGCCGCCCAGGCTGATGTTGAGCACCCGCGCGCCGTTGTCGACGGCCCAGCGGATCGCACGCGACTCCGCCTGGACCGAGATCGTCCCGCCGGGTGCGACGACCTTGGCGACCAGGAGCTCCGCGGACGGGGCGAGGCCGGCGATGCCCGTCGCGTTGTCGAGCTCGGCCGCGATGATCCCCGCGACGATCGTCCCGTGCCCTCGCGTGTCCTGGGCGGTGCCGCCGACGAAGCTCTTGGCTATGGCGATGCGCCCCTCCAGGTCGGGGTGACCGAGGTCGATCCCGGAGTCGATCACCGCGACACGCACCGGTGCGAGCGGCGGCGGGGTCTCCCATGCGTCGTACGCGCGATTCGCAGCGGCGTACCACTGCCGCGGAGCAAGCGGGTCGGTCGGGACGAAGGACACCCGGCGCACGCGGTCGCGCTCGACCCACGCAACGCCCGGTATCGCCCGCAGCCCGCGCGGGTGCCCCACGACGGAGAGCGCGCGGAGAGGCTCCAGGCTGGCCGGCCGCTTTCCGCTCACGCGCTCCACGGTCGCGGCGACGGACGCCGGATTCGCACCGGGGCGGAGGCCCACGGTGTACCGGGCGGCGAGGCTCGCACCCGGGAAGGCGAGTGCGGCGGCGACGGCGAGCGCCCCTGCGAGGGCGCGCGATCTCACGCCGCGACCCGGACCGTCAGCGGCGGGCCCCCCAGGCCGTCGGCGGAGAGTCGGTAGACCGTCGTCCCGGCAGGGCGGAGCTTGACGACGAATGTCCCGTCGGCTGCCGGCGCGAGCCGCTTGACGGTCGTCCACGTCCCGGACGGCCCCTGCTGCTCGAGGACGACGTCGGTGAGGTCGCGGACGACGCCCGTGAGGCGCAGCACGCCGTTCGACGCGAGCTTGGCGGCAGGACGGTCGAGCCTCAGGAGGCCCAGCCGGAAGCTCGTGGACTTGAGGCCGAGCCGTGCCCTGACGTCGGACAGGCGTACGTCCGCCGTCGCACCGTTCGTGGTGGTCAGATGCAGCACCGCCGGCTTGCCCGGGGTGCCGGGGACGTACACCACGTCGGCGATCGCCCCCTCGAGCCCGAAGCGCTTCGCCAGCTGCGGGCCGGTCAGGAGCTGCGTGGGCCACGCGTGGTTCGGTGACGCGGTGTCCCACGGGTCGTCGACCGAGACGAGGTACGGCAGATCCGAGCCGAACGCGTCCAGCGCGCTGATCGTCCGGCCGCCGCTCGATGAGAAGTAGAGCGTCTTCGCCGGCGATCCGTCGAAGGTGAGGATCTCGCCGCGGGTCTCGCGCACCGCCTGCGACGGCCCCGGTGCCTCGGAGCCGACGCCGTAGTAGACCTGGCTGCGCGAGTCCGAGTAGAGGTCGAACGGCTTGCCGTCCACGACGTTCCCGACCGCGTACGTCCGGGCGGCGACCGCCTGCGCCTTGAGCGCGTCGAGCGGCCAGTCCTTCGGCATCTCACCCGGGACGACCCCGAGCAGATAGGCCTCGAGGCCGACGACGTCGACGAGCTGCAACCGGTCGCCGACCGCTGCGACCCGCAGGTCCCCGCGGAAGCCCTTGCCCCGGTACGCGAGGAACGCGCCCTTGGCTGCGCGGAAGGTCAGCGGCCCGGCCAGGACGACCGGCTTGCCGTCCTTCCCGACCGGAAGCTTCAGGTCGGAGCCGACCGTGACGGTGCCTGCGGGCAGGGGATAGCGCTTCCCCGCGCCGTCGAAGGCCGCGAGGACGTTGGTGAGTGTCACCTCCGGCAGCCCGTCGGCGACGAGCACGCGGACCCGCTCGAGCAGCGGCGCGGGCGCGGACCCGATCTCCGTGCCGCGGTAGTACGTCCCGAGGATCTGGTGGTAGTCGCGGCCGGCCTTCGCCTGGCCGAACGCACCCCACTGGCTCATCCCGACGCCGTGCCCCCATCCGCCGCCGGCGACGACGAACGCCGTCGTCGTCCCGGACGCGGAGGACGCCGCGGTCGCCGACGCCGCAGACAGCGCGGCGAGCAGCACCATGAGGGCGACGAGGCGACACATGGAACTCCTGTCGGCGGCGGAGCGCTAGGCCTGAAGCCGCTCCGCGTACTGCTCCTCGTAGTAGCGGCGGTACTCGCCGGACTTGATCGGCTCCCACCACGCGCGGTTCTCCCGGTACCACTCGACGGTCTCGGGCAGACCGCCCTCGCCGAACGAGTGCCCCGGCTTCCACCCGAGCGCACGGAGCTTCGTGTCATCGATGGCGTAGCGCCGGTCGTGACCCGCGCGGTCCTCGACGTGGCGGATCAGCGAGGGATCGGTACCCGTCAGCTCGAGGATCCGATGGGTGACCTCGAGGTTCTCGTGGTCCTCGCCGCCGATGTTGTAGATCTCGCCCGGGGCGCCCTCGCGCAGCACGAGGTCGACGCCCGCGCAGTGGTCCTCCGCGTGGAGCCATTCACGCACCTGCTTCCCGTCGCCGTAGACGGGCAGAGGCTCGCCCTCGAGCGCGTTCGTGACGAACAGCGGAACGAGCTTCTCCGGATACTGGTTCGGCCCGAAGGTGTTCGCGCCACGGGTGATGGATGCGTTGACCCCGTACGTGCGGACGTACGCCAGCACCTGCAGGTCGCCGCCGGCCTTGGCCGCGCTGTAGGGGCTCGACGGGCGGAGCGGGTCCGTCTCCACCGCCCGACCGCCGGCCTCGAGGTCGCCGTAGACCTCGTCGGTCGAGACCTGGACGTATCGCGCGCCGTTGGCGCGGGCCCACTCGAGGAGCGTCATGGTCCCGAGCACGTCCGTGTGGACGAACTCCTGGGGGCCGAGGATCGAGCGGTCGACGTGGGTCTCCGCGGCGAAGTTGACGACCGCCTCGCAGCGTGCACCCGCACGCGCGACTGCTTCGCCGTCGGCGATGTCCCCCACCACGAGCTCGACCCCGGTGCCGTCGAGATTGGCCGGGTTTCCCGCGTACGTCAGCTTGTCGAGGACGACGACCTCGTCTCCCCCTGCGACCAGCCGCTTGACGAAGTGCGAGCCGATGAACCCGGCGCCGCCGGTCACGAGAACGCGCATCCGGGGAAGGGTAGTCGACACGCCATACGACCGTTGTCGACACTGGATCGAGCCTGTACGGTCGGGGAGCGCGGCCGCCGCGAACCGAAACCGGCCTGCCGGCGAACAACCTGCATGTCACGCTACAGCTTCGTCGACGAATGGCTCGTTCCCGCCCCCCCGGAGTGGGTGTACGAGCTGCTGTCCCGCCCGCGTGAGTACCCGTCCTGGTGGGGCGACGCCTTCCTCCAGGGCGTGGGCGACGACGGCCCTGCGGCCCCGGGGAAGCGGGCACGGCTCCTCACCCGCGGCCGGTTGCCGTATCGCCTGCGCTGGGAGCTGACCTGCGTCGAGGCGATCGCGCCGCGGAGGCTCGTGTCCCGGATCGAGGGCGACTTCGTCGGAACGGGCACCTGGACGCTGACCGCGGTCGGGGAGAGCACGCACGTCGTCCTCGAGTGGGAGGTCGAGGTGCGCAAGCCGCTCGTCCGCCACCTCACTCCTCTGCTGCGCCCCGTGTTCGCGTGGAACCATCGCTGGGCGATGCGGCGCGGCCAGGAGCGCATCGTCGGTCTCCTCGACGGAGCCGCGCCGGTCGTCCCGGAACGTTCCGCGCACGTGGTCGGCTGAGCGGCCGAAGGCCGGCTCACCCCGGGACGGGAGGCTAATCGCGTGCGGGCGGCAGCGCGCGGAGGCAGGCGAGGAGCCCCTCCCGCCAGTGCGGAAGCTCCGGGGCCCCTTTCTCGCTCCGCAGGATCGAGGTCGCCGGGCGGGGGGCCTTCGCACCGAATGCGGCGGACGTGATGCGCCGTACCCGGCACGCGAGCCCGGCCTCCTCGAAGATCGCCTCGGCGAAATCGGCCCAGGTGCAGTCGCCGGAGGCGGCGAGATGCCAGGTGCCGAACGGCGAGCCGCGATCGACCAGCTCGCGCGTGGCCGCCGCGAGATGCCCCACGTAGGTGGGGCAGCCGCGCTGGTCGTCGACCACCGAGACCTCGTCCCGCTCGGCGCCGAGCCGGAGCATCGTGCGCACGAAGTTGTGGCCCGTCGCGCCGAAGAGCCACGACGAGCGGACGATCCAGGCATGCTCGCCGGCGGCCGCCTCGCCGTCGAGTTTCGTGCGGCCGTAGACGGAGAGCGGGGCCGGCGCGTCCGACTCGACGTACGGGGCGTCCTTCCTCCCGTCGAACACGTAGTCGGTCGAGAACGCCACGAGCGGCGCGCCGAGCGCGGCGGCGTGCGCCGTCCCGCCGACGTTCGCAGCCGTCGCCCCCTCCGGGTCGTCCTCGGCGCCGTCGACGTTCGTCCACGCCGCGGTGTGGAGCACGAGGTCCGGGGTCCACGGCAGCGGTGGGGCATCGAGGCGCACGTCCCAGGCCTCCCGGGCGAGTGCGAGCACCTCGTCGTCGGCGAACGCCGCCGTGAGCGCGCGGCCGAGCTGGCCGCCCGCCCCCGTGATCAGGGTACGGCGTCGCGCGGGGAGAGGATCGGCGTCGTCGTGCTCCACAGATGGGCGACCCGGGGGTCGTTCCACGGGACCCCGTGCTCGTCCGGGTCGTCGGGGTCGTACTCCTCGGTCACGTGGTAGCAGAACAGGAGATCGGTGAGGGCCTCGAAGCCGTGCGCGTGACGCCCCGGGACGTAGATCGCGACGTGATTCTCGTCGCCGATGTCCTCCGTGAACGTCGCACCGCTCTCGCGGTCGAGGACGACGACGCGGGCCATGCCCTGCAGGCACGCGAAGAGGTCGTCCTGGCCGCGCTCGTGGTAGTGCAACCCGCGGATCACGCCCTTCCGCGAGAACGAGAGGTTCGTCTGCACGGTCGGCCGGGGGAGGGCGGTGTCGCGCCGCAGCTCGCAGAACCAGCCACGCGCGTCCTCGAACCGTCGGATCGGGATCCGGACGATGCCCTCGACGGGAGCGTCGGTCATCCGTTCGCGCCCGTCTGCTCGACGAGGCGGCCGATCTCCGCGAGGTGCTGCCAGTGCTTGCCTGCGTCCTCCCACCAGCCCTCGACCTGCACGACGTCGAGCCGTCCCTCCTTCGCGTAGTGGCGGTTGACGTCGGTGATCTCGAGCTCGCCGCGGCTCGACGGCTCGAGCCGGTCGATCACGTCGAACACGTCCGGCGGGAAGCAGTAGAGGCCGACGACGGCGTGGTTCGTGGGAGGCGCGTCGTAGCGCATGTCCACCACGCCCGCCTTCTCCACGATGTCGGTGACCGTGCCGGCCTCGTCGTAGACGACCACGCCGAAGTTCTCCGGGTCCGGGACCTCCTTGACGAAGATCAAGGCCCGGTCGCCCCCCGCAGCCCACGCCCCGATCGCAGCCGCCTGGGAGCGCTCGAAGACGTTGTCTCCCAGGACGACGACGAGGCGGTCGTCGTGGGCGAAGTCCCGGGCCATACCGACGACCTGTGCGATCCCGCCGGGCTGCGTCTGCACCTTGTACGTGACGTCGAGCGTGATCAGCGGATGCTCGGTGCCCCGCGCCGCGAGCCGGCCGTCGCCGAGGATGTCGATCATCTGGCCGGCGTGCCCCTTTCCCGTGACGACGAGGACGCTCTCGACGCCGGCGCGCTCCAGCAGCTGGAGCGGGTAGAAGATCATCGGCCAGCGGCCGACGGGGAGCAGGTGCTTGTTCGTGACCCGTGTGAGCTCCCCGAGACGGGTCGCCTCACCTCCGGCGCAGACGAGGCCCTTCATCACGCGCGATCGTACTCGTGACGCCAGCTCTCCGGTGCCGCGACCCCCACGCGGGTGAGCGCGGCGAACGCCAGCTCCACGGCCGGGCCGATGCCGAAGGCGAACGCGACGGTCCCCGCGCCGACCGTCCCACCGAGCGCGAAGCCGATCGACGCGGCGACCACTTCCAGGACCGCACGCACGACGCCGATCCGGCGACCGGTGCGCCGGGCGCCGACCAGCATCAGCGAGTCGCGGGGCCCCGCGCCCAGGTCCGCGCCGATGTAGAGGCCGGAGCCGAGGCCGACGACGAGGATCGCCGCGATGAGCAGGCCGACCCGGGCCCAGACCGGCTGCTCGGAGAGCCGCTCGATCGCCTCGATCCCGAGGAGCAGCTGGACGAAGACGCCGATGAGGACCGCGTTCGCGACCGTGCCCACGCCGATGCGCGCACCGAGCGCCCACGCGATCACGAGCACGACGAGCGACACGGCGATGTTCGCCGCCCCGAACGAGAGCGGCGTCCGGTCGCTGATGCCCTGGTTGAGGACGTCCCACGGCCCGAGCCCGAGGCCCGACTCGAGCTGCATGACGATCCCGAGAGCGAACAGGACGAGACCGGCGACGAGCGCGGCTGTCCGGGCGGCCGGACCGCCGCGGATGCGCGGAGGGTGGATCACCGGCCGGCCGCGCGCGACTCAGCCGCGCCGGCGCGCCGCCCGGTCGGCTTCCTTGCGACGACGGACGCCGGGAACCGCCCGTACGGCGGCGACCCACAGGTACGCCAGCGCAGCCACCACGGCGGCGATCGCGAGCGCCACGCGCTTGAGCGTTCTCACCACATGCATCCTAGGGGCGCGTTGCGGGTAATACTTCAGGGACTCCCATACGAAAAGAAAGGACGGCCGCGATGGCGAAGAAGGCCGCAAAGATGACGGACACCCTCGAGCTGGCCAGGCCGTATCTCGAGCGAGCGCTCCGCGACGAGGAGTTCCGCAAGGACCTGAAGGACGCCTTCGGCGCGGCGCGCGAGCTCTACGGCCCGCTGGCCAAGAAGAACGGCGTGAGCGGCTCCGCAAAGGCGCTCGCGACGGACAAGAAGACCCAGGAGCAGATGCGCCGGGCCCTCGACGACCTCATGAGCGCGAAGGACACGCTCAAGGGGAAGAAGCAAAAGAAGAGCCACAAGGGCCGGAACATGGTCCTGCTCGCCGGTGTCGTCGCCGGAGCCCTCTACAACCCGTGGACGGGCCCGCAGACGCGCGAGAAGCTGCTCGACATGATCGCGGGCAACGACGATCTCCAGCCGCTCGAGACGTTCGACGCTCCCGCTCCCGTCGCCGACGCCGTCGCCGACACGGCGGAGGCCGCCGAGGACATGGCGGCCGACGTCAAGGCGAAGGCCTCGAAGGCCGCGGCGAGCTAGGCGGAAGGCGGGTCTACGGACCTGCGCCGGAGCGGGCCTCGCCACCGGCGAGCGCCCGCTTCAGCGCGCCCGGCACCAGGCCGCTCGCGGCCGAGATGTCCTCCGCGTCGAGGAGCACGGCACCGGCCTGCGCCGAGGCGACCGGGGCGCCGGGAGGGCCGGCGAGACCGTCACGGCCGAGGACGTAGGTCCGGCCGGACGAGAACGAGACGTCCTCGGCGCGCCGCCACGCGACGAGGAAGGGGTACGGCGCCACGGCTCCGTCGTACCCGTAGGCGAGGAACTCGACGGGGTGGATCTCGAAATGCAGGTGCGGGACGCCTCCGTCCGCATCCCCCGAGTCCCCGACGAACCCCAGGACGTCGCCCGCCTTCACGCGCTTCCCTGCGATCGCGAGCGGCGAGTACGCGCTCAGGTGCGCGTAGTAGAACTCGTTGCCGAAGCCGTCGCGGAGCCACAGGCGCCACCCGCCGATGTCGTTCCAGCCGACGGAGAACAGCGTTCCGTCCGCCACCGCCAGGAGCGGCGTCCCGTAGGGCGCGACGAGGTCCTCGCCGTGGTGCCACTTTCCCTGGACGTCGGCGCGGAACGCGCCGAACGTGTTGCCGAAGGCGGCCGGCCCGAAGATCGGGAAGACGTAGCCGCCGTGGGACAGCCGGGCGGTCACCTCGGGCGCGGCGCGCACGACCTCGGGCGGCGCGCCGGGGATCGAGCGACCGGGCTCCCGCGGCGCGTTCGCCGACGGCCGTGGGCGCGGCGACGTGACGGCAGGTCGCGCCGGCCGGCCGGGCGTCGCGCGCGGCGCCCCGTCCACGTTCGCCGGCGGGGTCGTCACGGGGGCAGCCAGGGCCACCGCGCGGGCGGTCGCCGCGCCGATCACGATGTCCGTCCCCGCCGGGAGCCCGCCGTGCTCGGCGATGAGGCGGATCCGGAGGCCCGTCACCGCGCTCTCCGCCGACCGCGGCGTGTCGGAGGTCGAGCGGGTGGAGCTCAGCACGTCGAGCGTCCCCCAGTCCGCGAGCGGCAGCTGAACGTTGCCGCTCGGCGTCACGGCCTGACCGAGGACGACGAGCCCGGTGATCGCGGAGGTGCCGACGTCCCCGGTCGCGCCCGCAGGCCCTGCCGCGGCGCCCGCCCTGACCGTCACCGACTCCGCCACCACCTCGCCTCCGAGCGCGGAGACGGCCAGCGCCTTGATCGAGCCCTCCGCCGACGACGACGTGCCCGGCTGCGCCGTGGTCGTCGCGGTCGAGGCCCCGACCTTGAGCGCCGAGCCGTCGGCGGGGAACGCGAACGACCCGCCGCCGCTCGAGGTCGGAGGGGCGGAGATCTGGCTGGTCGACCCGCCCGGCTGACCGGGCACCGTGACCTGCGCGACGAGTGCCGTCGCCTTCGTCTGCGTCGCTCCCGGAGCCACGGGTGCCGCCGCGGCGATACCCGCGACGGCCGCGGCGAGCACGAGCACGATTGCGGCGCGCGCGACCCTCACGGTTCCTCAGGGTACCGAGGGGCCCGACGGAGGGTCCGCAACGTGAGCTGCGCCGCCACGGCGAGCAACAGAACGCCGAAGAGGCGCCGCAGCAGGCTCTCGTCGACGCGCGTCGCGACCTGCACCCCGATCTCCGCTCCGACGATCGACGCCAGGCCGATCACCAGCGCGGAACGGGCCCTCAGGTTGCCGTACGACCGTTGACGGGCGGCGCCGACGGCCGCGGTGGGCACGATCGCGAGGAGCGACGTGGCGGACGCCTCCACCTGCCCGAGCCCGAGCAGGACGAGCGTGGGGACGAACAGGATCCCGCCGCCGACGCCGAAGACCCCCGAGAGCACGCCCGCGCCGAGACCGAGGCAGAGCGCCGCGAGGACGGTCCAGCCGCTCATCCGGCGATCAGCCAGACACCGATGACGACGAGCAGCCCCGAGAAGCCGAGGCCGAGGGCACGTCCGGAGAGCCGCTGCTGCAGATGCGTGCCCGCCAGCGCTCCGAAGACGGCAGGGATGCCGACGACGGCCGCGTACCAGGGTCGCACCTCGCCGCGCACCGCGTAGAGCACGACCCCGGCCGCCGCGGTGACGAGGATCGCCCCGAGCGAGGTGGCCGCCGCCGCGTGGGTGGGGAACGCTGCGACCGCGACCAGGAGCGGGACGACGATGATCCCGCCGCCGACCCCGAACAGTGTCGAGAAGACCCCGGCAACGAGACCGATGAGGACGAGGCGCGCTGTCATGGAGAGCCCTTCGGAGCGCACCGCTCGTATCCTAGGTCTCCCATGAAGGACGACCTGCTCCGCCTGCTCGCGGCCGAGCCCGAGCGGGCGGCGATCCTGCTCGACGTCGACGGCACGCTCTCGCCGATCGTCGATCGCCCGGACGACGCGCGGGTTCCCGAGGAGACGACGCGCGAGCTCGCCCGTCTCGCGGGACGCTACGCGCTCGTCGCGTGCGTGAGCGGGCGTCCGCGGCACGAGGTCGAGCGAATGATCGGCATCGCGGGCGTCGCCATCGTCGGCGAGCACGGCCTCGAGCTCGAGCCCGGCGCCGCGGAGTGGGTCGACCGGATCGAGGAGTTCGCGCGCGGGGTCGACTGGCCCGCCGAGCGGAAGCCGCTCAGCGTGTCGTTCCACTTCCGCCGAGCCGACGACGAGGCGGCCGCGCGCGCGTACCTCACCCGGGTGGCCGAGGCCGCCGCCGCGGAGGGGCTCGTGCCACGGTGGGGGCGGATGGTGCTCGAGGTCAGGCCCCCGGTCGATGCCCACAAGGGAACCGCGGTGCGGGCGCTCGTCGCGGGTGCAGGAGTCCGACGCGCGCTCTACGCCGGCGACGACCGGACGGACATCGATGCCTTCGCCGGGCTCGACGGGCTCGAGCTCGGGGTTCGCGTCGCCGTCGACTCGCGCGAGGCGCCGGCCGAGCTGCGGGAAGCGGCCGACCTCGTCGTGGACGGGCCGGAGGGCGTGCTCGAGCTCCTGCGCGCCCTCTGAGCCGCGCGCAGGGGTCGGGCAGGGCGAGCTCGCCGCTACGCCTCCCCCGACTCGCGGCGGAGCACGTCCCAGGCGAGGCGGACGTCCTCCTCCGCCGTGCGTGCGTTCCCGATCGCGAGGCGGAGCACGAACCGGCCGTCGAGGCGCGTGTGCGAGAGGAACACCTCGCCGGACTCGTTGACGCGCTCGAGCAGGGCCTCGTTCTCCTCGTCGGAGGCGTCGCGCCGGAAGCAGACGAGCGAGAAGTGGCGCGGGGCGCAGACCTCCCAGCCCGGCTCGTCCCGCACCCAGCGCTCGAAGAGCTCCGCGAGGCGCAGGTGCTCCCGGATCACGGCCTGCAGGCCCTCGCGCCCGTAGCAGCGGAGCACGGCCCAGAGCTTGAGGGCCCGGAAGCGTCG
Organism: uncultured Actinomycetes bacterium; assembly: GCA_963786055.1. Taxonomy (GTDB): domain Bacteria; phylum Actinomycetota; class Thermoleophilia; order Gaiellales; family Gaiellaceae; genus Gaiella. The sequence continues at coordinate 75,852 of CAWAXS010000037.1, forward strand.
GCCGAGCGGCAGGCTGTACTCGCTCAGGCTGACGACGTCCTCGCTGACGCGCAGGTACTCGGGGACGAGGCTGAACGCGTTGCGCAGGTCGTCGGGGCGGCGGCTGAAGAACGCCGAGCAGTCCACGGGCGTGAAGAGCCACTTGTGCGGGTTGACGCCGACCGAGTCGGCGCGCTCCCAGCCGGTGAAGAGCGGCCGCAGCTCCGGGCACACGGCGGCGCTCCCCGCGTACGCGGCGTCGACGTGCAGCCAGGTGCCCGCGTCCGCGCAGCGGTCGGCGAGCTCCGGGACGGGGTCGATCGACGCCGACGACGTCGTCCCGATCGTCGCGACGACCGCGCAGGCGTCCGTCAGGTCGAGGTCGTCGAGGCGCATCGCGAAGCGCTCGTCGCCCGGCGCGGGCCGGAGCTCGAGCTCGAGCAGGCGTGCAGCCTTCGCGGTCGAGGAGTGCGTGTGCTCGGAGCAGACGACGACGCGCCTGCCCGGGGCCGCCGCGCGGGCAGCCGCGAGCGCGGTGACGAGGCCCGTCGACGCCGTGTCCTCGATGTGCCCGTGGAGGCCCGTCCGGAAGCCCGAGCAGGTCTGCGAGCCACGCGAGCGTCACCTCCTCGAGCTCCTGCAGGGCGGGTGACGCACGCCACAGGATCCCGATCTGGTTGAGGGCGGCGACCAGGAGCTCCGCGAGGATCCCCGGCTCGGAGCCGGTCGTCGCGAAGTACGCGAAGTAGCGGGGGCTCTGCCAGTGGGTGAGGCCCGGGAGCAGCACGTCGTCGAGGTCGCGGAGGACGGCGGCGAACGGCTCGGGCGTCTCCGGCGCACGCTCCGGCAGCGCGGCGCGGATCGCGCCGGGCTCGACGCGGGAGAGGACGGGAAGCTCGCGGAGGCGCTCCAGGTACGACGCCGCCCATTCGAGCGCCGCGGCGCCGTCGTCGCGGAAGTCGCTCATCCGAGACGCTTCGCGATCTCGCGCCACGGGCGCGTGTTGAGCACCTGCTCCTTCGTGAGCCAGGCGCGGCGGGCCTGTGCGATCCCGAGCTCCCGGTAGCCGAGCGCCTTGACGGAGTGCGCGTCGGTGGTCACCGGCACGAGCACACCGGCCTCGCCGGCCAGCCGTGCGTGTACGTCGCGCATGTCGAGGCGGTCGGGCTGGCTGTTGATCTCGAGTGCCGTCCCCGTCTCGGCTGCGCGCGCCACGATCCTCTCGACGTCGACGTCGGACCCTGCACGCTTGTTGAGCTTGCGGCCCGTCAGATGGCCGATGCAGTCGACGTGCGGGTGGTCGATCGCGGCGAGCAGGCGCTCCGTCGGGCTCCGGTCGAACGCTGCGTGGAGCGAGGCGACGACCCAGTCGAGCTCGGCGAGGAGCTCGTCGGGGACGTCGATGGACCCGTCGGCGCGGATGTTGGCCTCGACGCCCCTCAGCACCTTGAACGGCTTGACGCGGGCGTTGACCTCCTCGATCTCCTTCCACTGCGCCTCCATCCGCCCCTCGCGCAGGTAGTGCGAGTGGTCGGTCAGCGCCAGGAACCGGTAGCCGAGCGCACGGGCGGCGTGCGCCATCTCCTCGATCGACGACTTCCCGTCGGACGACCAGGTCGAGTGGCAGTGGAGCTCGCCGACGAGATCCGACACCTCGACGAGCGCCGGCAGCCTGCCCTCGCGGGCCGCCTCGAGCTCGCCGGCGTTCTCGCGGAGCTCCGGCGGGATCGGGTCGTAGCCGAGAAAGCGGTAGAGCTCGTCCTCGCTCCGGAACCGATGGACCTCGCCGGACTCGACCACCGTGACGCCGTACTCCGAGACCGACAGGCCGCGCCGCTGGGCCTCCTCGCGAAGCGCCACGTTGTGGTCCTTCGAGCCGGTGAAGTGCTGCAGCAGGCTCCCGTAGTCCTCCGGCGGCACGACGCGCAGATCGAGCCGGAGGCCCTGCTTCGTGATCACGGTGGCCTTCGTGTCGCCGTGGGCTGCGACCTCCAGCACCCACGGCAGCGTGACGAAGTGCGCGGTGAGCGCGGCGGGGTCGGTCGCGGTGGCGATCACGTCGAGATCGCGGAACGTCTCGCGTCCGCGCCTCACGCTTCCCGCCCCGGAGACGTCCACCGCCGCGGGATGGCTGCGGAGCGCCTCGACGACCTCGCGGACGACCGGCAGCCCGACCCCGAGCAGGCCGCGCCGCTCCGGCTCCGGCCCGAACCCCTTCGCGAGCGCGTCGAGGATCCGCTCCTCGCTCTTGGCACCGAGCCCCTGCAGATCTCGGACGCGGTGCTGCTCGGCGGCCTCGCGCAACCCGTCGAGGGTCGTGACGCCGAGCTCACGCCAGATCCGCGCCGCGGTCTTCGGCCCGAGCCCCGGCAGGCGCAGGAACTGCGTGACCTCGTCGGGCACCTCGGCCCGCCGCTTCTCGAGGGCCGCCATCGACCCCGTCTCGGTCATCTCGACGATCTTGGACTCGATCGTCGCGCCGATCCCGGGAAGCTCCTTCGCGCTTCCCTGCAGCGCCAGCTCGGCGACGGACGCGCCCGTCTCGCGGATCCGCGTCGCCGCCCTGCGGTAGGCGAGGACGCGGAAGCCCTGCTCACCGAGGATCTCGGAGACGTCGGCGAGCTCGTCGAGCGCGTCCGCGACGTCGGCATTGCGGGGGAGCGACGGCATCCGTCGATCATATGGACGCCCTGCCGACGCGGAGCGGGCAGACTCCAGCGGTGGCTCGAGCCGTCGTCTGCGTCCCGACCTACAACGAGCGCGACAACGTCGAGGCGCTCGTCCGCGCGCTCGGGGACGTCCTCGACACCTCGCGCGACCGCGTCCTCGTGATCGACGACGGCTCACCGGACGGGACCGGCGAGATCGCCGACCGCCTCGCGGAAGAGCTTCCGTGGCTCGACGTCCTGCACCGGATGAGGAAGGAGGGCATCGGACGCGCCTACCTCGCCGGCTTCGAGCGGGCGCTCGCGACGGGCGCGGAGCTCGTCCTCGAGATGGACTGCGACTTCTCGCACGCACCGCGGGACGTTCCCCGGCTGATCGCCGCCTGCGAGGGCGGCGCCGACCTTGCGCTCGGCTCGCGCTGGGTGAAGGGCGGCGGCACGGAGAACTGGGGGCTGCTGCGTCGCTTCATCTCCCGTGGCGGTTCCCTCTACGCGCGACTCGTGCTCGGCGTGGGGATCCGCGACCTGACCGGCGGCTTCAAGTGCTTCCGCCGCGCGGTCCTCGAGACGATCGACCTCGACGCGATCGCCGCGCGCGGCTATGGGTTCCAGATCGAGGGGACGTACCGTGCGCTTCGGGCAGGCTTCCGCGTGGTGGAGCTCCCGATCACGTTCGTCGATCGGCGCGTCGGCGAGTCCAAGATGAGCGGCGCGATCGTCCTCGAGGCGATGCGGCAGGTACCGGTGCTGCGGTGGAAAGCCCTGCGGGGGCGGTTGTAGGCGATGGCCGGTGACGGTGTGCGAGGCGGAGGTCGGGCGGCGTGATCGACGCGACGGATGCGACCTTCGAGGCGGAGGTGCTCGACTCCGACCTGCCTGTCCTCGTGGAGTTCACGGCGCCCTGGTGCCGCCCGTGCCACGCAATCGAGCCGTTCCTCGCCGACCTCGGGCGGGAGCACGAGGGCCGCCTGCGCGTCGTCCGGCTCGACATCGACGCGAACCTCCGGGTGCCCTCGCGCTACGGGGTCCTCTCGCTGCCGACGGTGATCCTGTTCGCGCGGGGCGAGCTCGTCGAGGTGATCCACGGGGCACAGGCGCGGAGGCGGTACGCCGACGCCGTCAGCCGCCTGCTCGACGCGTAGAGAGCGACGGGGCGGGCCATCGTCTACCCTCGCCGCGTGGACGACACGGCGGTCGTGGAGGAGCTGCGTCGCGCCATCGTGGCGCGTGATCGGGACCGAATCGCGGCGTCGTTCACGGCAGACGCCCGTCTGCGCGCGCTGACACCGCACTCGCTCCGCGAGGAGACCGGACCGGACGCGATCGCCCGCCGGTACCACGTCTGGCTCGACTCTCTCGAGCCGTTCGAGGTGACGGCGTCGGACGTCGAGCCGGTCGCCGATCGCGTCCGGCTCCGGTACCGGTTCCACGGTCGCGACCCCGAGAAGGGGTGGCAGGAGAACGAGCACACGGCATATGCAGAGGTGGTCGACGGCCGGATCGCGGTGCTCAACCTCTCGTGCGCCGGCTTCCGTCCGTCGGAGCCGCGGCGCTGACAGCGGTCGGCGCCTGGGAGAGCCTGCTCGAGGGCGCCGAGGTCGCGTACCGCGGCGTCGAGCCCGGCCGTGGCGGGCGCAGCGAGCCGCTCCCGGCGACGCTCCACCCGGCCGTGGCGGATGTCCTCGCGGCGCGAGGCGTGACCGGCCTGTACGCCCACCAGGCCGAGACGTGGGAGGCGGTCGCGCGCGGCGAGAGCGTCGTCGTCACGACGGGGACGGCGTCCGGCAAGTCCATCGCCTTCTCGCTGCCGGTGCTCGACGCGATCGCACGAGAGCCGACGGCGAGGGCGCTCTTCCTCTACCCGACGAAGGCGCTCGCGCAGGACCAGGCGCGGTGGCTCGCCGGGCTCGGTCTCCGTGGGCTCCGCCCTGCGATCTACGACGGGGACACGCCGGTCGAGCGCCGCGCGCACGTGAGGCGAAGCGCGAACGCGATCCTCACGAACCCCGACATGCTCCACGTCGGCGTCCTGCCCCATCACGACCGGTGGGGCGACGTGCTCCACAACCTCCGCGTCGTCGTCGTCGACGAGGCGCACGTCTACCGCGGCGTCTTCGGCTCCCACGTCGCCAACGTGCTCCGGCGCCTGCGGCGTCTCGCTCGCGCATACGGGGCCGAGCCGGTCTTCGTCCTGGCGTCGGCGACGATCGCGAACGCGGGCGAGCTCGCCGCCCGGCTGACCGGGCTCGACGTGCGGGTCGTCGACGTCGACACGTCGCCTCGCGCCGAGCGCGAGGTGGTCCTCTGGAACCCCGAGCTGCTCGACGAGGAGCTCGGTGTGCGGGCGAGCACGCTCGGCGACGCGTCCCGCCTCCTCGCGGGCCTGGTCGGGAGCGGGCTCCGCGTCATCTGCTTCACGAAGAGCCGCAAGGCCGCGGAGCTGGTGCACCGCTTCGCGAGCGACCGGCTGGACGCCGCGACCGCGCGGCGGCTCGCGCCCTATCGCGCCGGCTACACGCCGGAGCAGCGCCGCGAGATCGAGCGGCGGCTCGTCGAGGGTGAGCTGCTCGGCGTCACCGCGACCAACGCGCTCGAGCTCGGGATCGACATCGGCACGCTCGACTGCGCGATCTCGGTCGGGTTCCCGGGAACCGTCGCCTCCCTCCGACAGCAATGGGGCCGGGCGGGCAGACGCTCCCGGGGGCTGGCGGTGCTGGTCGCCAGCGAGGACGCTCTCGACCAGTTCTTCGTGAACGAGCCCGCAGCGTTGCTGGAGCGGACGGCCGAGGCGGCGCTGATCGACCACGCGACGCCCCGGATCCTCGACGGCCACGTTCTCTCGGCGGCCTACGAGGGGCCGCTGACCGCGGCGGATGCCGAGATCCTCGGGCCGGTGGCGCTCGAGCGGGCAGCGGTGCTGCCCGAGCTCGAGGCGACGCCCGCCGGCTTCGTGTGGCGCGGCAGGGACACGCCCGCCGCGCGCCTGTCGCTCCGCTCGGGGGACTCCGAGGGCTTCGTGATCGTCGACGAGGAGACCGGCACGGTGCTCGGCACGGCCGAGCGCGAGCGCGCCTTCTCCACGGTGCACGAGGGCGCCGTCTACCTCCATCTCGGCGACCAGTACGGCGTGACCGCGCTCGACCTGGAGACCCGCACGGCCCTCGTGCGACCCGTGGCGGTCGACTGGTACACCCAGGCGCGCAAGGAGACGGAAACCACGATCGTCGAGGCCCTGCGCGTGCGGCGGGTGGCCGGGGTCGAGCTCCACCACGGGCGCGTCGCCGTCGCGGAGCAGGTGATCGGGTTCCAGCGGAAGGCGATCGCCGACGGCAGCGTGATCGACGCCACGCCGCTCGATCTCCCCGAGACGTCCTTCGAGACCGAGGGGGTCTGGTTCTGCCCCGAGAGCGAGCTCCTCGACGGGATCGACGAGATGCCGACGCTCGTCTCCGCGCTCCACGCGAGCGAGCACGCGCTCATCTCGCTCCTTCCCCTGTTCGCGATGTGCGACCGCTGGGACATCGGGGGCCTCTCGACGAACGTCCACGAGCAGACCGGTCTGCCGACGATCTTCGTCTACGAAGGACATGCAGGAGGGGTCGGGATCACCGAGCGCGGCTTCGACTGCTTCGCGGAGTGGGCCGCCGACACGGCGCGGCTACTCGCCCGTTGCCCGTGTCGGGCGGGCTGCCCCTCGTGCGTGCAGAGCCCGAAGTGCGGCAACCTCAACGAGCTGCTCGACAAGGCGGCCGCGCGAACGCTGCTCGAACGGATGACGGGCGCAGCCGCCTGAATGCCGCCGCGCCTGCACAGCGACCGAGAGGGTGCGGGACCACACGACCCGGGGAGCAGCCGGACCGCACCCGGCACGAACCTGGCACACATTCGGCACGGACACGACACGGGTTTCGTGCGATCGTTCGCTCAGGGGGTCGCGCTCCCCCCATGGGGGTCCTCTGGACCGGCGCGGCGCAGGAACCTGTCGATTCCGGACGGAGCCGTTCGTCGTGGTGGTGAAAGCGAGATCCGACGCGAGGAGGACACGTGGAGTACCTGGCACTGATCTACGCCGACGAGGCCGCCTGGGAGCGGTTCTCGGACGCCGAGCGCGCGGCGGCGTACGAGCAGTACGGCGAGTTCGCGAAGGCCGCGGGCGCAGCCGGCGTGCTCGTCGGCGGCGAGGAGCTCGGGCCGACCTCGTCGGCGACGACCGTGCGCATCCGCGACGGTCGCCAGCTCGTGACGGACGGCCCGTACGCCGAGGTGAAGGAGGCACTCGGCGGCTACTTCGTCCTCGACTGCCCGTCGTTCGACGACGCGGTCTCGTGGGCCGCGCGCATTCCCGGCGCGTCACACGGCGCCGTCGAGGTGCGTCCCGTCCACGTCGACGAGGAGGCCTGAGATGAAGTACGCATTGCTCGTCTACACCGACCAGTCCTCGTGGGAGGGGCTCGACGAGGAGGAAGCTGCGAGGCAACGCGCCGAGTCGATGCCGCGCTGGCTCGCGCTCTTCGAGGAGATGGGGAAGGCCGACCCGAACGTCCTGGGCCGCGAGCTGGAGTCGGCGTCGGAGGCGAAGGTCGTCCGCGTCGTCGACGGCGAGACGGTCGTCACGGACGGCCCGTTCGCCGAGACCAAGGAGCAGATCGGCGGGCTCTTCCTCACGACGCTGCCCGATCTCGACGAGGCGATCCGCATCGCGTCGCTCGTCCCGGCGGCCGAGTACGGCTCGATGGAGGTTCGGCCTATCGTGGAGCGGTGACGACCGACGATCGGCGGCTCTCGCTCGAGACCGCGTTTCGGGAGGAATGGCCTCGTGCGGTCGGGATCCTCACCCGCGTCCTCGGCGACCTGTCGCTTGCCGAGGACGCGGTGCAGGACGCGTTCGCCACCGCACTCGAGCGCTGGCCGCGCGACGGGACGCCTCGCTCGCCCGGCGCGTGGATCGTGGCGACCGCGCGCAACCGGGCGATCGACCGGATCCGCCGCGAGCGGACGTTCGCGCGCAAGGCCGAGCTGCTCGCACGTCTGGAGGAGGTGCCGGTGGACGAGGAGGACGACCTGAGCTCCATCCCCGACGAGCGGCTCGCACTCCTCTTCACGTGCTGCCACCCGGCGCTCGCCGTCGATGCGCGGATCGCGCTCACGCTGCGGGAGGTGGCCGGGCTGCAGACGCCCGAGATCGCCCGCGCGTTCCTCGTGACCGAGCCTGCGCTCGCGCAACGGCTCGTCCGCGCCAAGCGTCGGCTGCGCGAGACGGGGATCCCGTTCCGCGTGCCGCCCGATCACCTGCTGCCCGAACGCCTCCCCGCCGTGCTCCGCGTCCTCTACCTCGTCTTCAACGAGGGGTATGCGGCCACGGCCGGCGACGCGCTCGTCCGCCGCGAGCTGTGCGCAGAGGCGATCCGGCTCGCGAAGCTCCTCTGCGTCCTGATGCCGGACGAGCCCGAGGCATTCGGGCTCCTGGCACTGCTGTTGCTCCAGGACTCGCGGCGGGAGGCGCGCGTCGGCCCGGACGGCGATCTCGTCCTCCTCGCCGACCAGGATCGCTCGCTCTGGGATCGGGAGGAGATCGAGGAAGGGCTGCGCGTCCTGCGCCGCGCCGAGGCTCTTCGGCGTCCCGGCCCGTACCAGCTCCAGGCCGCGATCGCCGCGGGCCACGCCGAAGGCGCCGAGCCGACCGTGATCGCCGGGGTCTACGCAGCCCTCGTCCGCCTCGACCCGTCGCCCGTCGTCCGGCTGAACCATGCCGTCGCCGTCGCGCTCGCGGGTGACGTCGAGGGTGGGCTCGCGCTGATCGACGGGATCGAGGGACTCGACGGGTACGGCTACCTCCCCGCCGCACGGGCCGACCTCCTGCGACGCCTTGGCCGGAGCCGGGAGGCGGCGGCGAGCTACCGGGAGGCGCTCGCACTCACCGACAATGCGCCGGAGCGGCGATTTCTCGAGCGGCGGTTGCGGGAAGTCGAGAGCTAGAGGAGCGCCGCCAGCACCGCATCGACGGCCTCCCCCGGGGTCGACGCGCGCGGAACGCCATCGACCGCCGGTCCCGCGAGCACGACGACCGGGCGGCCGAGCCGCATCGCGAACGCGATCTCCGCGAGCGTGCCCCAGCTGCCGCCGACGGCGATCACCGCGTCACCCGATGCCGCGACGGCGAGGTTGCGGGCGTGGCCGATCCCCGTCACGACGACGTGGTCGGCCCACGGGTTGGCATCGGTCCGGCTCTCGCCCGGCAGGATCGCGATCGTCGTCCCACCGGCCGCCTTCGCGCCGCGGTGCGCGGCAGCCATGACCTCGTCGAGCCCGCCCGTGATCACGGTGCAGCCCCGCTCGGCGAGCAGGCGCCCGACCTCCTCGGCGGCCGCCTCGTGCCCGCTGCCGCTGCCGATCACCGACACCTGGGGGGCCATGCTGCTGCGATCCTAGGCTCATGACGGCTCGGCGAGAGGCGGTCGGCGGAACGCTCGTGATCGGCGGCGGCTTCGCCGGCGCGTACGTCGCGCGGCTGCTCGGCAAGCGCGGCGCGACGATCGTCAACCCGGACAACTTCATGCTCTACACCCCGCTGCTTCCCGAGGCCGCAGCGGGGACACTCGAGCCACGTCACGTCGTCGTCCCCCTCCGCCAGATGTGCCCGCACGCCGAGCTCCTCCTCGGCCGCGTCGTGTCGCGGGACGCGTCGGCGAGGTCCGTGATCGCGGAGACGCTCGGCGGCACGTTCGAGATCGGCTACGAGCGGCTCGTGGTCGCGCTCGGCGCCGTTCCCCGGACCTTCCCCGTCCCGGGCCTGGCGGAGTTCGGCCACGGCTTCAAGGACGTCGCCGACGCGATCGCCCTCCGCAACCATCTCCTGCGCTCGCTCGAGTCGGCCGCGGCACGCCTCGACCCGGAGGAGGCCGAGCGCGACCTCGGCTTCGTCTTCGTGGGCGCCGGGTACGCGGGAGTCGAGGCGCTGGCGGAGCTCGAGGACCTCGCGCGCGACGCCGTGCGGCGCTCCTACCCGACGCTGCGGCAGGTCCGGCAGCGGTGGGTGCTCGTGGACGCGGCCCCGCGGATCCTCGCGGACATTCCCCAGAAGCTGGGCGAGTACACGCACGGCTACCTCGAGCGGCGCGGGATCGAGATCCACGTCGGGACGACGCTCACGTCGTTCGACGAGCGCGAGGCGGTGTTGTCCGACGGCACCAGGATCCCTGCGAGGACGCTCGTCTGGGCGGCCGGCGTGCGGGCGAGCCCCGACCTGGAGCGGCTCGGGCTCCCGCTCGACGAGCGCGGGCGGGTGCTCGTCGACCCGACGCTGCAGGTGACGGGCTCGGAAGACACATGGGCCCTCGGCGACGGCGCCGCCGTACCCAACGCGAGGACGCCCGGCCGGGTCGATCCTCCGACGTGCCAGCACGCCCTCCGCCAGGCGCGGCGGCTCGCGAAGAACCTCGTCGGGCCGCAGAAGCACTACGGCTACCGGATGCTCGGCCAGGTCGCGACGCTCGGCCGCTACAAGGGCATCGCCGAGCTGCCCGGGTTCCGGCTGCGGGGATTCCCCGGCTGGTTCGTCGCGCGGACGTATCACCTCTACGCGCTGCCGACGTTCCGCCGCAAGGTGCGCGTCGTCACGGACTGGACGGTCTCGCTCTTCTTCCGGCGGGACATCGCCGAGCTCTCCGCGCTCGGACATCCCCGCCGGCTCGATTCGTGACGACGCCGCCCGAGCCTCAGCGCAGCGCGCGCAGTGCTGCCCCGAGCGACTGGCCGCCCTCGAGCACGCGCGCGAAGAGGTCGCCGTCGCGCCCCACGCGCGCGAGCACGACGTCCATCGTGAACCCGTGCGGGTCGAGCCCGGGCCGGACCTCGTCCCAGCGGAGCGGCGTCGAGACCGATGCGCCCGCCCGCGGACGCACGGAGTAGACAGACGCCGTCGTCTTCCCGGGCCCGTTCTGGTTGGCGTCGACGAGCACGCCCTTGCGCTTGGCCTTCGTCCACTCGGTCGTCACGAGCCCCGGGTGCGCGCGGGCGAGCGCGCCCGCGACGATCCCGGCGAACTCGCGCACGTCGTCGAAGCCGTGTCGCCGGGTGATCGGGACGAGGACGTGGATGCCGCGCGACCCGCTCGTCTTCGGCACGGACTCGAGCTCCAGCAGGCCGAGCGCCTGCCGCACGAGCTGCGCGACCTCGATCACCTCCTCGAAGCCCGACCCCTCCGACGGATCGAGGTCGAACATCACCCAGTCCGGCCGCTCGGGCTTGTCGACGCGCGACGCCCAGGCATGCATGTCGATGCAGCCCATGTTGACCATCCACAGGAGCGCGAGCTCGTCGTCGACGAGCGCGTAGTCGATCACCCGCCGATCGCCCTCGCGCGTCGAGGCGGGGAACGCCGCCGTGTCGATCCAGTCGGGCATGTGCGAGGGCGCCTGCTTCTGGAAGAAGCTCTTGCCCTCCCACCCGTCGGGGTAGCGCTTCATCGTGAACGGCCGCCGGCGCAGATGCGGCACGAGCACAGCGGCGACGTCGCGGTAGTAGGCGAGGAGCTCTCCCTTGGTGATCCCCTCGTCCGGCCAGAAGAGCTTGTCGAGGTTCGAGAGGCGCAGCGTGCGCCTCCCGCGGGTGATCTCCGGCTCCATCGGCGCGCGCTCCACCGGCACATCGTCGCGAATGCCGAGGTAGACGGGCGCCCGCAGGCGCCCCTCGCGCGTCGTCTCGGCGTACTTCACCTCCGCCGCGAGCGCCGGCTCGACCCAGGTGACGTCGGCAGCGCGGACGCGGGGCATCTTGGGCGTCCTCACGAGCGGCGACGTCGCGCGCTCCAGCGGACGGAGGAGGGCGAGGAGCCGGTCCACCTCGTCGTCCCCGAGCCCGGACCCGACGTTCCCCGCCCAGTGGAGCCCGTCCGCCTCCCGGCGGCCGAGGACGAGCGCGCCGAGCTTCGCCCTCCGGCCCGATCCGCGCGTGTAACCGACGATCGGGAAGTCGTCCTCCGCGCGCAGCTTGAGCTTCTGCCACTCCGGCGTCCGCCGCCCCGGGCGGTACGGAGCGTCTGCGCGCTTCGCCACGACGCCCTCGAGCCCCTGCGCCCTTGCCGCGTCGAGGAGCGCGGCGCCGTCGTCGAACGCCGGCGACAGCCGGACGGTGTCGACCGAGGGGTCGAGGAGGTCCTCGAGCATCCGCCGCCGCTCCTCGAGCGGCCGCCCCACCACGGGACGCTCGTCGAGCTCCAGCAGGTCGAATGCGATCAGCACGAGCCTTCCCGAGCCGGACTGGAGCGTCTCGAACCGTGTCGCTCCCGCGTCGTCGAGCGCGCAGACCTCGCCGTCGATCACGGCGGAGGGCGAGCGGACGGCGTGGACGACCGCCCGCGCGATCTCGCGGAAGCGCTCCGTGAGGTCGTTGCCGTTGCGGCTCGTGAGCGTCGCCTCGCCGCCTCGCACGGCGACGATCGCGCGATAGCCGTCCCACTTCGGCTCGTACAGCCAGCCCGGGCCGGTGGGCAGGGCCTCGGTGAGCGTCGCGAGCTGCGGGCGCAGGTCGGCGGGAGCCGCGCGCTCGGCGTCCTTGCGGAGCAGCAGCCAGTTCCGCTCGTCTCCGTCCAGGTGAGCGGGCACGAGCGTCCAGACGCCGTCGGAGCGCTCCCCGTGGAGGCGAAAGGTGAGCCCGCCGTCCCGTTTCTCCTCGAGGAGCTCGTACGTGCCGCTGTCCCAGATCTCGACCGTTCCCGCCCCGTACTGCCCGGCCGGGATCACGCCCTCGAACGACGCGTACTCGAGCGGGTGATCCTCGACGTGGACGGCCAGATGGCGCTCGCCCGCGCTGAACGGAAGCCCCTTCGGCACCGCCCAGCTCGCGAGCGCCCCGTTTCGCTCGAGCCGGAGGTCGTAGTGGAGGCGCCGGGCGTCGTGACGCTGGATGACGAAGCGCCGCGCATCCTCCGTGCCCTTCCTCCCGAACGGCTCCGGCGTCCGGCGGGGATCGCGCTTGCGTCGGTAGTCGTCGAGGCTCGTCACGCTCCGATGATCCCACGGTGATCCGGGCTCACGGAGCACCGCCCCTTAACATCGTCTCTACAGGACCGAGAAAACTGCTGCAAAACCGGGCTTTCCCGTCCGGGGATAAGCCTGTGGAAAGTGTGGAGATCCCCGAGGACGCCGGTCAGACGTGCGCCAGGACGCCCATCGAGCGGAACTTTGCGCGGCGGGCTCGCCGGAGCTCGTCGGCGGGCAGGTCGGACAGCTCGTCGAGATGGGCGATCAGGGCCTCGCGAAGGAGCGCGGCAGCCGCGTCGTGGTCGACCTGGGCGCCCCCTTCGGGCTCGGGGACGATCCCGTCGATCACACGCAGCTCGAGGCAGTGGGCGGCGTCCGGCTTGAACGCCGAGGCGGCCTTCTTCGCCTGCGACGCGTCACGCCACAGGATCGAGGCGCAGCCCTCGGGGGAGATCACCGAGTAGATCGCGTTCTCCTGCATGAGCACGCGGTCGGCGACCGCGATCGCGATCGCACCGCCCGAGCCGCCCTCACCGATCACCACCGCGACGGTCGGGACGCCGAGCCGGAGCATCACGGCCTGTGACCGCGCGATCGCGCCGCCCTGCCCGTGCTGCTCGGCCGCGACCCCCGGATACGCGCCGGGCGTGTCCACGAGCGTCACGACCGGGAACCCGTGCCGGTCGGCGAGCTCCATCGTGCGCATCGCCTTGCGGTAGCCCTCCGGATAGGCCATGCCGAAGTTGCGCTTGGCACGCTCCTTGATGTCGCGGCCCTTCTGGTGGCCGATAAGGGCGACGGTGCGGCCGGCAAGCGACCCGAGCCCGGCGACGATCGCGTGGTCGTCCATACGCCCCCGGTCGCCGTGCAGCTCGAACCAGTCGTCGAGGATCCGCTCCACGTAGTCGAGCGTGTACGGGCGCTTCTCGTGGCGCGCGAGGTCGACGCGCTTCCAGATCTCCTCGTCCGAGGTGTCCTCCCGGAGCCGCTCGAGCTGGCGCTGCAGGCGCTCCAGCTCGGCCGACAGCTTCGTCCCGCGCAGGAGCTTCACGCCGGAGAGCTGCGCGAGGCGATCCCGGAGGCCGAGCTCCGCTTCCTGGGTCACGGCTTCGCCCCGAAGAGGCGGAGGAGTCGCGCGAGCGTCGGGCGCAGCTCCGCCCGCGGCACGACCGCATCGACGTGACCGAACCGGAAATTGGACTCGGCGAGGCCGAAGTCGTCGGGCAGCTTCTCGCGGGTCGTCTGCGCGACCACCCGTGGGCCCGCAAAGGACGTCAGCGCGCCCGGCTCGGCGAGGATGACGTCGCCAAGGCTTGCGAAGCTCGCCGTGACGCCGCCCGTGGTCGGGTGCGCGAGCACCGAGAGCAGCACGCCGCCCGCGTCGTGAAGGTCGCCGACGGCGGCGACCGTCTTGGGGAGCTGCATCAGCGCCAGGATCCCCTCCTGCATCCGCGCGCCGCCGGAGGCCGAGACGGACACGACGGCTCCCCGCTCCTCGGCGGATCGCTCGCACGCGCGCGCGAACCGCTCGCCGACCACGCTCCCCATCGAGCCGCCCAGGAACGAGAAGTCCATCGCCGCGAGGCGGCACGGGTGGCCGTCGATCGAGGCGCGGCCCGTCAGGATCGCGTCGCCGAGGCCGGTCCCGAGCTCGGCCTCCGCGAGCCGCTCGACGTACGGCTTGAGATCGAAGAACTCGAGCGGGTCGGCCGAGCGGAGGTCTCCGTCCTCCTCCTCGAAGGAGCCCGGGTCCGCGAGCTGCTCGACGCGCTCGGGTGCCCTGACCGGGAAGTGGTGGCCGCACTGCGGGCAGACGCGCAGCTGCTCTGTCAGCTCCTCGTCGCGGTAGTGCGACCCGCAGCCGGGGCAGGTGTTCGGGTGGCCCGCCCCGTCGCGACCCGCGGGGTCGGCCCGCTTGTGCTCGATCGAGACGTCGATGTTCCCGGGAGCGGACATCCCGGGCATCTTAGTGCCGGTCGCGTCAGAGCCCGGCCGCGGCCGCGAGTCGCGTGAGGGTCGCGGGGTCCGCGCCCGGAGTGAGACCCGTGAGCCCGAGCCCCGCGACCGGCACCGAAGAGGCGACCGAGCGGAGGATCGCCTCGACCTCCTCCACGCCGGGTCCGCCCGGGACCGGCATGAAGCAGGGCACGGCCCCCGGCTCGAGCACGTCGACGTCGAGCGCGACGTAGACGGCGGAGACGCCGTCGACCGCCCGGACGAGATCGCCGTCGATCCCGTGCTCGGCGACGTACTCCGCCTCGGGAGGGTCGAGGTCGCGGGCGCCGACGAGCGCGACGTTCGCCGCGTCCACGCTGCCCTCGTCGATCGCCATCCGGAGGGGCATGCCCCAGAGGTTCCCCGACGGCGAGCTCTCCGGCGTGTTGAGGTCACCGTGCGCGTCGAGCCACACCACGGCGATGCGCTCGTGGCGGCCGGCGAGCCCGCGGATCGCCCCCAGATGCGCGCAGCAGCAGCCGCCGAGCACGAGCGGACGCCGTGGCAGCCCGCGTGCGATCTCGTCCGACTGCTCCTCGAGCGAGTCGCGCTCGACCACCAGCGCCTCGGGCCAGGGAAGCTCCGTGCCCGCCGCTTCCGCCATCGCGTCGCCGCCCACCCCCCAGGCCCGTCGGACACGGACGAGGCCCGCCGCGAACGAGGCGCCGCAGCTGTGGCACTCGTAGCCGTCGTCGAACGCCACGGCCGTCAGCGTGCGGCAGTGCGGGCAGCGGGCGCGGAGGGCGCTCACGGCCGACGGTCCCCGAGGTCCGAGCGCCGGGGGGTGCGCATCCCTGCGCGCAGCGCGACGTCAGGCACCGGGACGGAGCTCCTTCTGCCAGACGTCGGCCTGCCAGAGCACCCGCATCCCCGCCCGCTCGTACAGCCGCGTCGCACCCGTCGGGTTCTCGACGTCGACGCCCAGCGCCGCGGTCGTCTCTCCCGTTTCCCGGAAGCGCCGAAACGACTCGTGGAGGAGCGACAGGCCGAGCCCGCGCCTGCGCCAGCCCGGGCGGACGCCGAGGGTGCCGATGAAGCCCCAGTCGCCGTTCCGCTTCGGATAGTTGCGCGAGAAGGCAACGACCTGCTCGTCGTTCCAGGCGACGGGGACGAGGGACGGGTCGAAGCCCGATCGCCCGAAGGCGCGCTCCCGCCACTCGTCGTACTCGAGCGGGACGTACTCCCATTCGTCGGCGAAGGCCTCGAGCTCCGCGTCGTAGAGCGACGGGCCGTCCAGCTCGACGTCGAGCGGGCGGAGCTCGACGTCGTCGGGCCACTCGGGAGCCGGTTGCTCTCCGCTGATGTCTGCCACCATCCGGAAGAAGCTCCGTACCCGCTCGAAGCCACGTCCGCGGAAGAGCGCCGGTGCCCGGGCGTCGCCGACGAGGTGCGCAGCCTCGAGGACGATCCGGCCGCTCTCGGGCCATTCCGGCCGGAGCTCGAGCACCCGGGTCTCGATCAGGTCGAGCACACGGTCTCCGACGCCTCGGCCGGTGAGCTCCGGGTGGACGTAGCCGTCCCCGATGAAGCGGCCTCCCTTGCGGTCGAGCAGGTGCGCCACGCCTGCGATCCGCCCGTCGAGCTCGACGAGCCACGCGTCGCGCTCGAGGTCGAGCCCGTCCCACTCGTCCCGGAGGTCGCTCGAGGTCCAGTCGGAGTCGCCGTACACGGCGACGTCCGCGGCGCGGAGAACGTCGAGCGTCTCGTCGAAGCGGTCGGGTGTGGGGCGCAGGACACGCATCGCGCCCCACCCTACGCACGGCCGGGACGCGGCCGGGTGCGGGCAGCCGTACGGGGCGGCGCCTCGTCGTCGATCGCGTAGCGTGGACACGTGTCGCGCATCGCCATCCGCCCTCTCGTGCGCGAGGACTGGGGGTCGGTCGCGCGCATCTACGCCGACGGCCTCGCGACGGGGGTCGCCTCGTTCGAGACCGCGGTACCCGCGTGGGAGGACTGGGACGCCGGCCACCTCGAGGCCGTGCGACTCGTCGCGGAGCTGGACGGCGCGGTCGCCGGCTGGCTCGCCGCGGCGCCGGTCTCGCGGCGGGACTGCTATCGCGGCGTCGTCGAGCACTCGGTGTACGTCGACGGGGCGATGCAGGGCCGTGGTGTCGGCCGGGCACTTCTCGAGCGACTGGTCGCCGATGCCCCCGCTCACGGGATCTGGACGATCCAGACGTCGATCATCGCGTCCAACGAGCCGAGCCTCCGCCTCCACGAGTCCGTCGGCTTCCGCGTCGTGGGGCGGCGGGAGCGGATCGCCGAGCGGGACGGCGTCTGGCACGACACGCTTCTCCTCGAGCTCCGCCTCCCCTGAGACGGATCGTCGGTGTCAGACACTCCCCGTTGTCAAGACGTCCGTCGGCGACGCGACCGGATGGGCCGGAGAGCTGTCGATCGCAGGCCGCTGGGCGGAGAAGCCATGCGGGTTGGCGCGCTGTGGAGGAATCGGCACGAAGGCGGCACGCTTCCGCCTTGACAGGAATCGGTGTCTGACACCGCTCGCCGGCCGACTCGCGACTCAGCCGTGCCAGCGGCGGAAGACCACGCAGGCGTTGTGCCCGCCGAAGCCGAACGAGTTCGACACGCCGATCTCGACCTGCTCCTCGCGCGACTCGTTCGGGATGTAGTCGAGGTCGCACTCGGGATCGGCGACCTCCTGGTTGATCGTCGGCGGCAGGACGCCCCGCTCGAGCGCGAGGATCGTGAACGAGGCCTCGACCGCGCCGGCCGCGCCGAGGCAGTGGCCGGTCGCACCCTTCGTGGAGGACACCGGCGTCCGGCGGGCCTTCTCCTCACCGAGCGCGAGCTTGATGACCCGCGTCTCGGCACTGTCCCCCACCGGCGTCGACGTCCCGTGCGCGTTGACGTAGCCGACATCGTCCGGCGAGATCCCTGCGTCGTCGAACGCCATCCGGAGCGCCCGCGCGGGGCTGGCTCCCGTCGGATCCGGGTCGGACACGTGCGTCGCGTCCGAGGAGACGCCGTAGCCGAGCAGCTCGGCGTAGATCTTCGCTCCGCGGCCCTGCGCGCGCTCGAGCTCCTCGAGGACGATCATCGCCGACGCCTCGCCCATCACGAACCCGTCCCGCTCGAGGTCGAACGGCCGCGAGGCTCGCTTCGGGTCGTCGTTGCGACGCGAGATCGCGCGCATCGCACCGAAGCCCGCAATGCCGACCCGGGAGACGGGCGCCTCGGTGCCGCCGCAGATCATCACGTCCGCGCGGCCCAGGCGAATCGCGTCCATGCCGTCCCCGATCGCCATGTTCGACGCAGCGCACGCCGTGCACTCCGAGAGGAGCGGGCCCTTCGTCCCGAGCTCCATCGAGACCCAGCCGGCGGCGAGGTTCGGGATGATCTGGACGATCGAGAACGGGTTCACCCGGTCGGGACCCCGCTGGTCGAGCATCTGGATGCAGGTCTCGAACGACTTGAGGCCGCCGATGCCCGTCGCGACCGCCGCACCGACCCGCTCGGCGTCCGCGGCGATGTCGAGCCCGGAGTCGGTCTCCGCCTGACGGGCCGCGGCGAGAGCGAGATGGGTGAATCGGTCCATCCGCCGCGACGCCTTGTAGTCGACGTAGTCGGTGACGTCGAGATCCTTCACCTCGCAGGCGAAGTCGACCGGGAACCCGTCCGGGTCGAACTGCGTGATCCTCCCGGCCCCGGACTCGCCCGCGACGAGCGCGGCCCAGCTGTCCTCGACGGTGTTCCCGAGCGGGCTCACCATCCCGAGCCCGGTCACGACGATCCTGCGCCTGCCGTTGTCGCCCACCGCGGCCACGCTACATCCCCAGCCCGCCGTCGACGAGGAGCACGGCTCCCGTGACGAACGCTGCGTCGGCGGAGCAGAGGAACCGCACGGCGCCGGCCACGTCCTCGGGGTCGCCGAGCCGCCCGAGCGGCGTGTTGGTCAGCATCAGCTGCGTCGCCTCCTCGGGCAGGACGTCGGTGAGCTGGGTCTTCACGTAGCCGGGGGCGACGACGTTCGCGCGGACGTTGCGGCTGCCGAGCTCGCGGGCGAGCGACTTCGTGAAGCCGATGATCCCCGCCTTGGAGGCGGCGTAGTTCGTCTGCCCCCAGTTGCCGTGGACACCGACGATCGACGAGACGTTGACGATCGAGCCGGCGCGCTTCCGCATCATCGTCCGGGCCGCGGCGCGACACGTGTAGAAGACGGACGAGAGGTTCGTGTCGATGACCGTGCGCCAGTCCTCGTCGCCCATGCGCACCAGGAGGCCGTCGCGCGTCAGCCCGGCGTTGTTGACGAGGACGTCGACGTCGCCCGCGGCCTCGACGAGCGACTTTGCGGACTCCGGGTCGGAGACGTCGGCCTCGACCGCGCGGCCGCCGATCTCCGCCGCAACCGCCTCGGCCTCCTCGCGGCCGGTGCGGTAGCCGACGACCACCTCGGCCCCGGCGCGGCCGAGCTCGAGCGCGATCGCGCGCCCGATTCCCCGTGAGCCGCCGGTGACGAGGGCGAGCTTCCCCTCGAGCGACGCGAACGAGCTCACGAGGCGCTCAGTGCCTCCTTGGCCTTTTCCAGGCTCGCGAGATCGTTGACGGAGAACGTCCGCACGCCGCGGTCGATGCGCCTGACGAGGCCCGAGAGGACGCTGCCCGGGCCGATCTCGACGAAGGTCGTGACGCCGCCGCGCATGAGCTCGCCCGCCGCCTGCGTGAAGCGGACGGGCGCCGTGAGCTGGTCGACGAGCAGCGAGCCGAGCCGCTGCGCGGGCTCGATCTTCGCCGTCACCGTCGACATGAACGGCGTGACCGGGTCCCTGAACGGGATCCGGTCGATCGCCGGCTTGAGGCGACGTCCCGCCTGCGCGACGAGCGGGCTGTGGAACGCGCCCGACACCTTCAGGCGGATCGCTCGTCGCGCGCCGAGGCTCTCGGCCTCGGCGCAGCACTCCTCGACGGCGTCGTTCTCCCCCGAGACGACGATCTGGCCGGGGCAGTTGTAGTTCGCCGGCCAGACCCCGAGGATCTTCCGGCAGAGCGTCTCGACGAGCTGGTCCTCGAGGCCGAGGATCGCGGCCATCGCTCCGGGGCGCTGGCGGGCAGCCTCGGCCATCGCGAGCCCGCGCTCGCGCACCAGGCCGATCGCCTCGCCGTTGGACATCGCGCCGACTGACGCGAGCGCTGCGAACTCACCGACCGAGTGGCCGACGACGACGTCCGGCTCGATTCCCTCCCTGCGCACGGCCGCGAGGATCGCGAGGCTCGTGGCGACGAGCGTCGGCTGCTGGACCTCGGTCTCCACGAGCTCCTCCAGCGGCGACTCGAAGCAGAGATGGGCGAGATCCATGCCGGTCACCTCCGAGCCCAGGCGATAGACCTCCATCGCCTCGGGAACGGCCTCGGCGATCTCCCGCCCCATCCCGACCTCGAGCGAGCCCTGGCCCGGGAAGCAGAACGCGACCTTCATGCCCTTCCCCCTTCGGGGGAAGAACTCGGGGAACATCCCGCCGCCAATTCCATCCTCGTCATCCCTTCTCCGTGCGATGCCGCGACCTAGGCTCTTTCACCGGAGGTGGAAGAGCCCCATTCCAGGAGCGCCGAGCCCCACGTCAACCCTGCCCCCATGCCGGTCATGAGGACGAGCGCGCCGTCGTGCAGGCGCCCGTCGGCCCGCGCGTCCGCGAGGGCCAGAGGGATCGAGCCTGACGACGTGTTGCCGAACCGGTCCACGTTCACCACCGTTCGCTCGTAGGGGACGCCGAGCTTACCGACGGCGTGGTCGATGATCCTCTTGTTGGCCTGGTGGGGAACGTACACGTCGACCTCGTCGATCGTACGACCACACTCGGCGAGCACGGCCTCGGCGGACGAGACCATCACGCGTGTCGCGAACTTGTAGACCTCGCGGCCGTTCATCTTGAGGAGCGCCTCGGGGTTGTCGAACTTCCGCGAGCCGCTGCCCGGCAGCTGGAGGTGAACGCCGCCGCCACCGTCCGCGCCGAGCTCGAAGCCGAGGAAGCCGCCGTGCGCGACCGGCTCCATCACGACGGCTCCGGCGCCGTCGCCGAACAGGACGAGCGTCGAGCGGTCTTCCCAGTCCAGGATCTTCGAGAGAACGTCGCCACCGATCACCAGTGCGTGGCGGGCCAGCCCCGATGCGAGCATCGCGTAGGCCTGGGCGATCGCGTACATGAAGCCCGTGCAGCCCGCGAGGAGGTCGTAGGCGGCGGCCTTCGGCGCCCCGAGCGCGTCGGCCATCAGCGCGGACGACGTCGGGAACATCATGTCCGGCGTGACCGTGGCGCAGATGAGCAGATCGATGTCGGCAGCGGCGACTCCGGCGTCGTCCAGCGCTGCCCGTGCGGCGGGCAGCGCGATGTCGGTGAGGGCCTCGTCCTCCGCCGCCATGCGGCGCTCGCGGATGCCCGTGCGCTCGACGATCCATTCGTCCGACGTGTCGACGTACTGCGCGAGATCGTCGTTCGTGACCACCCGGTCGGGGACGTGCACGCCGAGCCCGGTGATCCCGATGCGCGTCCCGTTGGCGGACCCGATCATCGCTCCACCGCGAAGGTCAGCGTCCCGCGGGCCGCGAGCTCGTCGCCGACGTGGGCCGTCGCCTTGCCGCGCCCGATCGGGCCGCGCACCTGGTCGATCTCGCACCGGAGCGTCAGCGTGTCCCCGGGCGAGACGATTCGCTTGAACCGGCAGTCGTCGATCCCCGCGAAGAACGCGAGCCTGCCGCGGTTCTCCTCCTCGGCGAGCACCGCCACGGCCCCGGTCTGCGCCATGGACTCCACGATCAGGACGCCCGGCATGACGGGTCGCCCGGGAAAGTGGCCCGCGAACCACCACCCGTCCTCCGGGACGCGATAGGACGCGGTGACCCGCTCGCCGGGCACGAGCTCGAGCACGTCGTCGAGCAGGAGAAAGGGCGCGCGGTGGGGGAGGATCGACTCGATCTCTTCACGCCCGAAGGGCGGAGTGGCGTTCACGGAGTCGAGTGTACTGGGGAGGGACGGCGCTTCCGGCGGTCAGCGCCGCAGGACGGACTCGTTGCCGGCGGCGTCGCGCGCGACGACGACGAGCGTCCGCAGACGCTCGATTCGGGCGATCCGATGCGTTCCAGCGCCCATCGCGTGGATCGTGCGACGGGCGCCGTTGGCGATCACGGCGAGCGTGGCCGCCTCGGAGACCCAGACCCGCGGAGGCTCGGTCGAGACGACGCGGACGGTCGGAGCCGTCGCGTCGAGGATGAACGGGACGTCGACCCGCGCTGTCCCGATCGCGTCGACCGCCTCGACGGACGCGACGTAGGCGCCCTCCTGCGCCTTGCCCAGCCGCTTCCTCCCGTCCCAGGACACGGCGCGCTCGCCGGGGCCGAGCGAGCCCGTGAAGGGCGTCGCCACCCAGTGGCCGTCACGAAGGATCCGCACGGTCACCGTTGCGGGCGCAGTCAGGGGCACGGTGATCGTCAGCGCGTCGCCCCGGCCGTCACCGTTCGGGGTGATCGCGTCGGCGTCGAGCGTCACCCGCCCGAGCGTGCGCGTGACGGTGAGCGGGACGTCGACGGTCGCCTCGCGTCCGCCGGTCGCGTTGGCGACCACGTGCACGAGATACGAGCCGTCCTGGAGGCCCTTGCCGTCGACGACGACGCTCCGTGCCCCCGCCCGCCGCCAGCGGCGCGGCTCGAGCTCGGCGACCGTCGACCCGGAGGCGTCCAGCAGGGTGACGGCCACGTTCGCGTCGGCGCTCAGTGTGAACGAGACCGTGGCCGTATCGGCTTGGCCGTCGCCGTTCGGCGAGATCGTCGCCGGCGCAGCAGCCGCGCCGGCGAGGCGGAGAGCGGTGGAGGTCGCCGACAGGACACCCTCGGCGGGCGTCGCGCCGGGCGACTCGATCCGCCAGCGTGACCCCGCCGGGACCGGGCCGGCAGGCAGCCATGTCCAGTCGATCGTGGTGCCCGTGCCCTCGCCGCGTCCCAGCTCGACTCCGGCCGCGTCCGTCACGATCGCGGCCCAGGGGAGCGCCGAGGAGAGCCTCGCCGTGAACCGGATGCCGCCGGACTCGTCCGCGGTCGCCGACGGGGCGTACAGCTTGGGCAGCCCGAGCGTCGCGACACGGCGCGCGATCGTCGGCAGCTGCGCGTACAACCGCTCGCCCGGGCACGTCGTCAGCCCGGTGTCACGATGCCCGGAGATCGCGCGAAGGAAGACGGGGATCCCGCTGACGAAGCGCTCGTTCCCCGACGAGATCGCGTTGAGCGTCGAGAGCGGATCGACGTGCGCCAGGTCGAGGCGCCACGCGAGGGTCTGCACGAGCGCGTCCACCGCCGCGGGGGTGGGTCGACGGAGCGAAAGTCTCCCATCACGGCGATGCCGAACGAGCCCGTGTTGAACCCCTTGGCGTGCGCGCCGACGACGTTCCGGTCGATGCCGCCGTACCGTCCCTCGTAGACCGTGCCGAAGCGGTCGACGAGCGCGTTGTAGCCGATGTCGTTCCAGCCGTTTCCCTTCACGTGGTAGACCTCGATCCCCCGGACGACCGCAGGCGCCTCGAGGCGGGAGTAGGTGTTCGTCCCGGCGGTGTGGTGGACGTAGGCCATCCGCAGCGTGTCCGCGTAGACCGGCTTGGCCCGGCGGATCGACTCGTCCGCCTGCCAGCCGCCTCGCAGCACGATGCGGGGCATGCCTGCGGCCGACGTCAGGCGCAGCGGGACCCTCGACACCGGGCTCCGCACCGTCAGCGCGCGGGCGCGCGTGACACGGCCGATCGCGCGAACCTCGAGACCGACCGCGCGTCCCACCCACACGGGCGCGCTCAGCCGCCAGCCCTTCGTCGCCCGCGCCTCCCCGCTCGACGGGTCGGGAGCGTCGCCCTCGTCCTCCCGCACCGCCTGCCAGCGCGACCAGGCGCCGCCGGGGGCGCGGGTGCGCAGCTCGAGCCGCCCCGGCCCCTGCCAGTGGATCCCGACGAGCTGGAAGGGCCGTGTCGTGCTCGCGGCGCTCAACGACCGCTCGCCGTGGAGCGCGAGCTCGCGCACCTGGAGCGTGGCGAGCCCCGCCGTCGCCGCGGACGGAAACACGAAGGCGAGCACGGTGAGGAGGGCGAGACGACGGGTCATCGGGGAGAACCAGCGTGACGCAGCACGCGTTCTGCGGCAAGCCCGCCGACCCTCCCCTCACGGAATGCTTACCGCGCGTCGCGCGGGCCCCGGATGCCTCGCCGCCGTTGCTACAGTCGAATCGTCGTGGACGCGCGCCTCGCGCGAGCGCTCTGGTTCCTCCTCGCGGCGACCGCCGCGCTTCTCTTCGCATTGCCGGCGGCGTCCGCGGACACACCGCGCGTGCTCGTCGTCGAGTTCGACAACGACGTCAACCCGGTCACCCAGGACTTCCTTCAGGACGAGATGCATCGCGCCGAGCGCGAGAAGCTCTCCGCGGTCGTGATCGAGATGGACACGCCGGGCGGCCTCGGCTCGTCCATGCGCGAGATCGTGAAGACGATGCTCGCCCTCAAGGTGCCGGTCGTGGTCTACGTCGCACCGCCGGGCTCGAGCGCGGACTCGGCGGGCGCCGTGATCGGCCAGGCGGCGGACGTGCTCGCGATGGCGCCGCAGACGAACATCGGGTCGTCGACGCCCATCTCGGCGACGGGAGCGAACCTCGGCAAGGACCTCCGCAAGAAGGTGATCAACGACGCCGCCGCGTACATCGCGGAGCTCGCCCGCGAGCACGGGAGGAACGCGGACGCGGCCGAGGCAATGGTGCGCGACGCCTCGAACTTCGGTGCGCGAGAAGCGCTCGCGAAGGGCGTGGTCGACGTCATGGCACCGAACGTCCCGGCCCTGCTCGAGAAGATCGACGGCACGAAGACGGTTCCGAAGGGGCTCGTGCTGCACACCGCGGGTGCGCAGGTCGAGCGCGTCGAGATGGGCCTCTGGAAGCGGGCGCTCGACCTCCTGATCGACCCGAACATCATCGCGCTGATGCTCTCGCTCGGCCTCGTCGGGATCCTCGTCGAGCTCTGGAACCCGGGCCTCATCCTGCCGGGGACGGTGGGCGTGATCTCGCTCGTCGTCGGCCTCTACGGGCTTCAGGTGCTCCCGGTCTCCGCGGCGGGCGTCCTGTTGATGCTCGTCGCGGCGGGCCTGTTCGTGGCGGAGGCGTTCGTCGTCAGCCACGGCGCGCTCGCGCTCGCGGGCGCGGTGACGTTCGTGATCGGCTCGTTGATGCTCTTCGACCCCGCCGGCCAGGCGTATCAGGTGTCGGTCTGGACGGCGATCGGGATCGCGGCGACGCTCGCGCTCCTGCTCGGCCTCGCGCTCACCCGCGTCGTCAAGGCGCGCCGCAACCCCGTCGAGGTCGGGGTGCGCACGCTCGTGGGCGGCGAGGCAGTCGTTCGTCGCGACGGCTGGGTCACGGTGAGCGGTGAGCTCTGGCGCGCACGGGCGGCCGACGGCGGCGCGCTCGTCCCGGGGGAGCACGTCACGGTCGAGGCCGTCGAGGACGACCTCGGCCTCGTCGTAGGATCTCCGCACCCGACAGAAAGGGTCTGATGTCCATCGCGCTCGTCGTCCTCGTGGTGATCGTCATCCTCCTGCTCGTCCTGCTGTTCGCCTCCGTCAAGGTCGCGCGCGAGTACGAGCGCGGTGTCATCTTCCGGCTCGGCCGGCTGCTCCACGATCCGAAGGGCCCGGGCCTCTTCCTCCTCATCCCGATCGTCGACCGGATGGTGAAGGTCGACCTGCGCACGGTGACGCTCAACGTCCCTCCGCAGGAGGTGATCACAAAGGACAACGTGCCGGTTCGCGTCAACGCAGTCGCGTACTTCCGGATCGTCGAGCCAAAGGCGGCCATCGTGCAGGTCGAGAACTACATGGTCGCGACGTCGCAGATCGCGCAGACAACGCTTCGCTCCGTGCTCGGCCAGCACGTCCTGGACGAGCTGCTCTCCGAGCGCGACAAGATCAACCAGATCCTCCAGTCGATCATCGACGAGGCGACGTCGCCCTGGGGGATCAAGGTCTCGATCGTCGAGGTGAAGGACGTCGAGATCCCGAGCGACATGCAGCGCGCGATGGCGCGGCAGGCCGAAGCCGAGCGCGAGCGGCGCGCGAAGGTCATCTCGGCAGAGGGCGAGTTCCAGGCCTCCCAGCGGCTCAAGGACGCCGCCGCGGTGATGTCGCAGGAGCCGATCACCGTGCAGCTCCGCTACCTGCAGACGCTGCTCGAGATCGGCGCGACGAACAACTCGACGGTCATCTTCCCGATCCCGATCGAGTTCCTCGAGACCCTCGGGATCCACCGGTCGAAGGAGTCGTAACGCGTGCGGACGCTCGTCGGCGTCCTCGTCGTGGTGCTGATCCTCGCGCCGCTCGCTGCCGGCGCGGTGCGCGGCCTGCGGCGGCTCGCCTGGACGGGACAGGTCGAGGAGACCAGCCGGGGGGCGGTTCAGACGGTCGTCGAGGGGCTGATCGTCCTCGCGATCATCGTCATCGGCGTGGTGATCCTGGTCGCGCTCCTGGACTGAAGCTTGCTCGCCAAGCAGGATTCGGCGGAAGCCGAATCCTGCGGCTTGATCCCCGCCTACGGCGGGGCACATCCCTAAAGGCGGCCGCTGTCGCGGTCGCAACCCCCTGGACACGCCGGCCTTCGGCGAGGCGCGATGCGAGGTGCGGGGAGCAGGCGAAGTGGCAGACGTCCCGTGTCCGACTTCAGTCGGACACCTCCGGGTCGGGCGGAGCCTCGTCGGCGGGGTCGATCGCGGTCTCGGCCCCCTCCGGGTCCGGCTCGTCGTCCGATCCGATGACCGGTGCCAGGCTGGAGACCTGCTCGCCCTCGCGAAGCCGCATCACGATCACGCCCTGCGTCGCCCGCCCCGAGCGCTTGATCCCGTCGATCGACGTCCGGATCACCGTGCCCCCGTCGGAGATCAGCATCACCTGGTAGCCCTCGCGCACGATCCGGGCGCCGGCGAGTCGGCCCTTCCCCGCCACCAGCTGCGCGGTCTTGACGCCCATCGTGCCGCGGCCCTTGACCGGATAGTCGGAGACGCGGGTGCGCTTCCCCCAGCCGTTCTCGGTGACGACGAGCAGGTCGGCGTCGTCGGCGGCGATGTCCACCTCGATCACCTCGTCGCCCGCGCGGAGCTTCATCCCCGCGACCCCGGACGCCGGCCGGCCCATCGAGCGAACGTCCTTCTCGGAGAAGCGGACGGCCTGCCCCATGCGCGAGACCATGAGGATGTCGTCCTGCCCGTCCGACAGCCGCACGCCGATCAGCTCGTCGTCCTCGCGCATCCTGAGCGCGATGATCCCGTCGGCCTTGAGCGGGGTGTTGTACTCGAGGAACTCGGTCTTCTTGACGATGCCCTTCTTCGTCGCGAAGACCAGGTACTTCGCCTCCTTGAAGTCCCGCGTCGCGATCACGGCGCGGATCAGCTCGTCCTGGCGCAGCGGCAGCAGGTTCACGATCGCGCGGCCCTTCGACTGTCGTGAGCCGAGCGGGAGCTCGTGCACCTTGAGCCGGTAGACCTTGCCGACGGTCGTGAAGAACAGGATGAAGTCGTGCGTCGACGCGACGAAGAGGTGCTCGATGTAGTCCTCGTCCTTCATGTCCATCCCCATCACGCCGATCCCGCCGCGACGCTGCTCGCGATAGGTGGTCACGGGGAGCCGCTTGATGTAGCCGGAGCGGGTGATCGCGATGACCATGTCCTCCTCCGCGATCATGTCCTCGAGCTCGAGCGAGTCCTCGCCCGCGACGATCTCGGTGCGGCGGTCGTCGGACTTCCCGTAGATCTGCTTGACCTCGAGGAGCTCCTCGCGGATGAGGGCGTCGATGCGAGCCGGGTCGCCCAGGATCGCGCGGAGCTCGGCGATCCGCTCCTGGAGATCGGCGTACTCGTCCTCGATCTCCTTCCGCGCGAGCCCGGTGAGCCGCGCGAGCCGGAGGTCGAGGATCGCCTGCGCCTGCTCCTCGCTGAGGCCGAAGGTCTCCTGGAGGCCGGTTCGCGCCTCCTCGGTGTCGGCCGACCCCCGAATCAGGGCGATCACGGCGTCGAGGTTGTCGAGCGCGATCAGGTAGCCCTGGAGGATGTGCGCGCGCTTCTCCGCCTGGCGGAGCTCGTACTTCGAGCGGCGCGTGACGATCTCACGCTGGTAGTCGAGGTAGTACCGGACGAGCTCGAGCAGCGACAGGGTCTTCGGGACGCCCCCGACGAGCGCGACGGCGTTGTAGCCGAACGTCGACTGGAGGGCGGTGTGCTTGAACAGCTTGTTGAGGACGACCTGCGGGATCGCGTCGCGCTTCAGCTCGATCTGGACGCGCATCCCGGTCTTGTCCGAGTGGTCGGCGAGGTCCGAGACCTCGGTGATGACCTTGTCGTTGACGAGGTCCGCGATCTTCTTGATCACGCCCGAGTCGCCGCCCTTCTTCACCCCGTACGGCAGCTCGGTGACGATGATCGCGCTCTTGCCGCCGCGCAGCTCCTCGACGTGGGCGCGCGCGCGCATCACGATCCGGCCGCGGCCCGTCCGGTAGGCGTCGCGGATGCCGCTCCGGCCGACCACGATCGCCCCGGTCGGGAAGTCGGGCCCCTTGACGTGCTTCATCAGGTCCTCGACGTTCGCGTCGGGCTTGTCGATCAGCTGCACGACGGCGTCGATCGACTCGCCGAGGTGGTGCGGTGGCATGTTGGTCGCCATTCCCACCGCGATCCCGGTCGAGCCGTTGACGAGCAGGTTCGGGAAGCGCGAGGGGAGCGACAGCGGCTCCTTGCGGGACTCGTCGTAGTTCGGCCCGAACTCGACCGTGTCCATGTCGATGTCGCGGAGCATCTCGGTCGCGAGCCGCTGGAGCCGGCACTCCGTGTAGCGCATCGCCGCCGGCGGATCGTCGTCGATCGAGCCGAAGTTGCCCTGGCCGTCGACGAGCGGGAGTCGCAGCGAGAAGGGCTGCGCCATCCGAACGAGCGTGTCGTAGATCGCGGAGTCGCCGTGCGGGTGGTAGTTGCCCATCACGTAGCCGACGACGTTGGCGGACTTCTTGTACGGGCGGTTCGGCTGCATCCCCGACTCGTGCATCCCCCAGAGGACGCGCCGATGGACGGGCTTGAGGCCGTCGCGCACGTCGGGCAGCGCCCGGCCGACGATGACGCTCATCGCGTAGTCGAGGTAGCTCGAGCGCATCTCCAGCTCGAGCTCGCGGGGCTCGATCCGTCCGGCGCCGAGCGGCTCCGTCACGTCAGACATGACGCTTCTCCTGACGGAGAGGCGCTAGACTCTCCGCGGTCGTTTTCTGTATTGACAACGCAACCATTTCGTCCTTGGCGTAGACGTCTGACGAAGTCAGACGTCCAGGAACCTCACCTCGCTGGCGTTCTGCTCGATGAACAGCCGCCGGGGCTCCACGGCGTCCCCCATCAGCATCGTGAACACCGCGTCCGCCGCCGCCGCGTCCTCGACGTCGACGCGGAGCAGCATCCGGTTGGCGGGGTCCATGGTCGTCTCCCACAGCTGCTCGGGGTTCATCTCGCCGAGGCCCTTGAAGCGGCTGATCTGCATGCCGTCCTTCGCGAGCTCGAGCGCGGCATCGCGCAGGGCGGAGAACGTGTCCGCCGTCGCCTGCTTCTTCCCGAACGCGACCGTGTAGGGCGGCAGCCCGACGACCTCGGCCGTCTTGCCGTACGAGCGTCGCAGCGCCACGTACGCGGGATCGCCGAACAGCGCCGCCGGCACGTCGACGAAGCTGGCGGCGCTCGTCTCGGTCTCGATCACCTTGACGCGCAGGATCGCCTCGAGGGTCTCGGCGACGCTCAGCTCGTACCCGTTCGGAGGCATCGCCTTCACGGCCTTCTCGAGGCTCTTCGCGTCCGAGGCGTCGCCCTCGACGATGCGGTGGTCGACGACGAAGGCCGCTGCGGAGCCGTGGTCGGAGGCGAGCTTGGCCTGCCACGCCTCGACGTCGGCGAGCTCGCGCGTGAACCGGTTCCAGCGCGCCTCGGTGAGCGAGAGCTCGGTCCCGGTCCGGTCGACGACCGTCATGTCCTTGATGCGCTCGCGCGCGAGGAGATCCTCGAGCTGGTGGTCCTTCTCGAAGTAGAGCTCCTGGCTGCCGAGCTTCACCTTGTAGAGCGGCGGCACCGCGATGTACACGTGCCCGCGCTCGAACAGCTCCGGCATCGTCCGGTAGAGGAACGTCAGGACGAGCGTGCGGATGTGGGCGCCGTCGACGTCGGCGTCGGTCATCACGATGATCCGGCCGTACCGCAGGTTCTCGATCGCGAACTCGTCGCCGAAGCCGGTGCCGATCGCCGTGATCATCGCCTGGATCTCGTTGTTCGAGAGAACCTTGTTGATGCGGTTCTTCTCGCTGTTGATGATCTTCCCGCGGAGGGGGAGGATCGCCTGGTACGTGCGGTCGCGGGCCTGCTTGGCAGACCCGCCCGCGGAGTCGCCCTCGACGATGTAGAGCTCGCAGAGATCCGGGTCCTTGAGCGAGCAGTCGGCGAGCTTGCCCGGCAGCGACGAGTTCTCGAGCGCGCTCTTGCGGCGCGTCAGCTCACGCGCCTTGCGCGCCGCGAGACGGGCCCGTGCGGCCGAGATCGCCTTGGTGATGATCTGCCTCGCCTCGGTCGGGTTCTCCTCGAGGAACTCGGCGAGCTTCTGGTTGACGACGGTCTTGACGAGGCTCTCGATCGGAGGGTTGCCGAGCTTCGTCTTCGTCTGTCCCTCGAACTGCGGGTTGCGGAGCTTCACGGAGATGACGGCCGCCAGGCCCTCGCGGACGTCCTCGCCCTCGAGGTTGTCCTCCTTCTCCTTGAGCAGCCCCTTGTCGCGCGCGTAGCGGTTGAGCGTGCCGGTCAGCGCCGCGCGGAAGCCCGAGAGATGCGTGCCGCCCTCCGTCGTGTGGATGTTGTTCGCGAACGAGAAGACCGACTCGACGTACGAGGTGTTCCACTGCATTGCGACCTCGAGCTGGCCGTCGTCGTTCTCCCCTTCGAAGTAGACGACGTGCTTGTGGACGGGGTCCTTCCCCGAGTTGACGTGCGTGACGAAGTCGCTGATCCCGCCCTCGTAGTGGAACTCGTCGGTCTTGCCGCCGGGCCGCTCGTCGCGCAGGACGATCCGGAGGCCGCGCGTGAGGAACGCCGTCTCCCGCAGTCGCTGGGCGAGCGTCGCCGCCGAGAACTCCGTCTCGTCGAAGATCTCCCGGTCGGGCAGGAACGAGATCGTCGTCCCGCTCTCCTTCGTCTCGCTGGTCACCTCGACGTCGCCCTGGGCCACGCCGCGCGCGAACTCCTGACGGTGCACCTTCCCGTCGCGACGGACCTCGGCGACGAGCCACTCCGAGAGCGCGTTGACGACGGAGATGCCGACGCCGTGCAGGCCTCCGGAGACCTTGTAGCCGTCTCCGCCGAACTTCCCGCCGGCATGGAGCTTGGTGAGGACGACCGTCAGCGCCGAGAGGCCCTGCTCCTCCATGAGGTCGACCGGGATGCCGCGGCCGGCGTCGCGGACGGTGATCGAGTCGTCGGGATGGATCGTGACGTCGACGAGCTCGTTGTGGCCGGCGAGGGCCTCGTCGACGGCGTTGTCGACGGCCTCGTAGACGAGGTGGTGGAGGCCCCGCGTGCCGGTCGAGCCGATGTACATGCC
Organism: uncultured Actinomycetes bacterium; assembly: GCA_963786055.1. Taxonomy (GTDB): domain Bacteria; phylum Actinomycetota; class Thermoleophilia; order Gaiellales; family Gaiellaceae; genus Gaiella. The sequence continues at coordinate 107,099 of CAWAXS010000037.1, forward strand.
GGGCCGGAGCCGGACGGGCTCGAGCCCCTCGAGAACGGTGATGTCCTTTCCGGTGTACGCGGTCTCCGTCACGGCCCTCCTGGAAGAGAAAATGCCTGCAAAACGGCTGTTTTGCGGGCCTCGAACAGTATATCAGAGACCGCGGTCGGCGCGGGCGGCCGCGAGGCTCGCGGCGACCGCCCGGCGGACGGCGTCGCGGAGCTCGGGATCCTCGATCTCCGCGCTCACCGAGGTCGCCTCGGCCTCCTCCGGAGGGGTCGGGACGAGGGGGCTGCGGACGGCCCGCTCCTCGGCCGCGGGGGAGGGAACGGGCCCGGGCGCAAACCGGAGCGACGGCGGGGTGGCGTCGCCGACCAGGCTGCGCAGCTTGCCGCGGACGTCCTCCTCCATGCGGCCGAGCTCGAACGCCCAGGTCGAGGACACCGTCGTCACGTGGAGCGTGCCGTCGCGCGCGATGCGCTGCGGCCACGCGGCGCGGGCGATCGCCGGGCCCACGGCGTCGGGCCAGGCCCGGGTCACCGCCGCCAGCGCCCCCGCGTCCGGCACCCCTGCGCCGCGGAGCGCGCGGCGAACCGTGCCGTCGAGACGCTCCATCAGACGGCCCGCACCTCTCCGGGGGTCACCGCGAGGAGCTGCGCGGGCGCGAGCGGGAGCGCCTCGGCGCCTGTCGCGGTGACCAGCGTCTGGCCGGCCGTCCCGAGCCGGGCGCTGAGCACCCGCCGCCGCTCGCCGTCGAGCTCCGAGAGGGCGTCGTCGAGCAGGAGGAGCGGCGGGATGCCGGTCCGGGAGGCGAGGACCTCCGCCTCGGCGAGGAGGAGCGACAGCACCGCCATGCGCTGCTCGCCCTGGGAGCCGAACGTCCGGAGGTCGCGGTCGCCGGACAGGATCCGGATCTCGTCGAGGTGCGGGCCGAGGCCCGTCGTGCCGCGCTCCAGGTCGCGGGGAAGGCGATCGTCGAGGGCGCTCCGCGACGGCGGCTCGGCGTCGTAGGCGAGTGAGGCGTGCTCGAGGCCGAGCTCCCCCGCGCGCTCGGCGAACGGAAGGGACAGGAGCGCCAGCACGCGGGCGCGGGCCTCGACGAGCTGGGCCGCTAGCGTCACCACCTGGCCCGTCCAGGGCTCGAGCGCAGACGCGTCGGAGACGCCGGTGGCCACGCGGCGGAGCGCGGCGTTGCGCTGCCCGAGCGCGGCCCCGTAGGCAGTGGGGAGGTCGGCCCGGGCAGGCAGCGCGCGGACGAGGGCCCGGTCGAAGTACGCCCGACGCGCAGCCGGGCCGCCCTTCACGACGGCGAGCCGGTCGGGCGTGAACACGAGCGTGTGGACGCGGGAGCGGAGCTCCTCCGCCGAGGCGACGGCGGCGCCGTTCATGCGGATGCGCTTCGGCTCGCGCACCGAGAGCCTCACCTCGGCCTCGACGGCCACGTCTCCGCGCCGGCCGCCGACGCGAGCGAGCCCTTCCGCCGCGCCTTGGCGGACGAGTTGCGCGTCCTGCCTGGTCCGGAACGAGAGCCCCTGGGTCGCGACGTGCACTGCCTCGAGCAGGTTCGTCTTCCCCGCCCCGTTCGGCCCGGTCACGAGGACGAGCCCTGGCTCGAGCGCGAGCTCGAGCCGTTCGTACGAGCGGACGTCGCGGAGCGACACCTGGGTCACGATCAAGCCGTCTCGTTCTCGTCCCGCGCCGTCCCCCGCGAAAGGCGCGTCGCGTGAGCGCGTCGCACCTCTCGCGGCCTGCCTGAGCCCGCGAGCCGGATCGGCATGATCAGGTACCAGAAGGCATCGCCCTCCGCACTGATCAGCCCGGGCCGCAGAGGGTTGATGAGCTTCAGCTGGACGCCGTCCGCGGTCACCGACTCGAGCCCCTCGCGCAGGAACTCCGCGTTGAACCCGATCTCGAGCGGCTCGCCCGTGTAGCCGATCGCGAGCGACTCGCGGGTCTCGCCCACGTCCTGGCTCTGCGCCGAGATCGTGAGCTCGCCCTCCGAGAAGCGCAGCCTGAGAGGCGTGTTCCGCTGGGCCATGACGGCCGCGCGGCGCACCGCTTCGAGCAGCTCGGCGCGGCCGAGCTCGAGCTCGACGTCGAACGTCTCGGGCTTCAGCTGTGCGACGTTCGGGAACTGCCCGTCGATGCGACGCGTCGTGAGCCAGGCGTCGCCGGCCCCGAAGATGACGTGGTTCTCGTTCACCCCGAGCTGCACGTTCTCGGCGCCTGCCGCGACGCGGCCGAGCTCGTCCAGGGCGCGCGCCGGGATGATCGCCTCGAGCTCGGGGCCGGCGGACGAAAGCTCGGTCTCCTTCACGGCCATGCGGTACGAGTCGGTCGCGGCCATCGTCAGCTTCGAGCCCTCGAACCGGACGAGGATCCCGGTCAGCACCGGGCGCGACTCGTCGCGGGACGCGGCGCGGGACACGCGCTGCACGGTGTCGAGCAGCGACACCGCCTCGATCTCGTGCAACGGAACGTCGACCGCGGGGAGCCGCGGGAAGTCCTCCGCCGCGAAGACGTTCATCCGGCCGGAGTACGAGCCCGACTCGATCGAGGCGACCCCGTCCTCGGGGCGATGGGCGATCGTGACCTCCTTCGCGGGGAGCAGGCGCACGATGTCGCCGAGGAGCTTCGCGGGGACGACGACAGCGCCTTCGCCCTCGACCGTCGCCGGCACGGTGGTGCGCAGCGAGAGCTCCATGTCCGTGGCCTCGAGCTCGAGCAGCCCGTTCGAGGCGCGCAGGAGGACGCCGCCGAGCACCTGCACGGCACCGCGCGACGACGACGCGCGGGACACGAGGCCGAGACGGCTCGCCAGGTCCTCGCGATCGACGACGACGTGAATGCCCGAGCCGATCGCGATGTCGGTTTCCATCATTTCTCTCTTAAACCTTTCGTCGTAGTCCATAGGGAGTGTGGACGACGGGGATGACGGAGGGAAACCCTGCGCTCATGCGGGATCCAGCCGTGGGTCCCGACGGAGGAGTTGTCCACCGGACCCCCAGCTCCGGAGCGCCGGGCGAGGTGCGCGGCCGATTCATCCACGGTGCTTGATCCGGGTGGTGAGGTCCTGCACGAGGTTGTACACAGCTCTGTCCTCAGAGATCATCCGTGTGATCTTCGCGTTCGCGTGCAGCACGGTGGTGTGGTCGCGCCCTCCGAACTCCTTGCCGATCTTCGGCAGTGACGCGTCGGTCAGCTCGCGCGACAGGTACATCGCGACCTGTCTGGGATATGCGACCGCCTGCGAGCGGCGGGGGCTGACGAGCTCCTGCACGGTGAGCGAGAAGCGGTCGCACACCGCTTCCTGGATCCGCCCGATCGTCACCTCGGGGATGTCGCCGCTGTTGGGGAAGAGATCGCGCAGCACCTGCTCCGCGAGGTCGACGTCGAGTGCGAGACCCGTCAGGGAGGAGAACGCGACCACGCGCGTGAGCGCTCCCTCGAGCTCACGGATGTTCGTGGAGACGCACCCGGCGATGAACGTCAGCACCTCCGGGTCGGTGACCGCGATCCCGTCGGTGTTGACCTTCTTGCGCAGGATCGCGATCCGCGTCTCGAGGTCGGGCGGCTGGATGTCGGTGATGAGCCCCCACTCGAAGCGCGACCGGAGCCGCTCCTCGAGCGTCGCGATCTCCTTCGGCGGGCGATCCGAGGAGATGACGATCTGCCGGCCGGCCTCGTAGAGCGAGTTGAACGTGTGGAAGAACTCCTCCTGGAAGCGCTCCTTGCCCTCGAGGAACTGGATGTCGTCGACGAGGAGCACGTCGTAGGCGCGGTACCGGTGCTTGAAGCCCTCGATGCGCTTGTCGCGGAGCGAGTTGATGAAGTCGTTCGTGAAGGTCTCGCTCGTCACGTACCGCGTCGTGAGCCCCTTCGAGTGGTCGCTCACGTACGCGCTGATCGCCTGGAGCAGGTGTGTCTTCCCGAGCCCCGTGCCCCCGTAGATGAACAGCGGGTTGTAGGCCTGCGCCGGCGCCTCGGCGACGGCGAGCGCCGCAGCATGGGCGAACCGGTTGGACGACCCGATCACGAAGTTGTCGAACGTGTACTTCGGGTTCGCGCCGGGCTGGGCCGCCTCCGCCGTGGCGGGGGGCGTCGCGAGAGGTTGGCCGTCCGGCTCGGGCGCGACGACGCCGACCTTGAGCACGACCCGGATGTCCCGTCCGATCACGTCGCGCAGCGCCGCCCGGAGCAGTCCGAGGAAGTGGCTCTCGATCCACCCGCGCGTGAAGTCGTTCGGCACGACCACGACGAACACCTCGTCGCTCAACGACTCGGGCTCGGCCGATGCGAACCAGGTCGCGTAGGTCGTCTCGTTGAGTGTGTCCCGTAGCCGCCGCGAGACGTCGTCCCAGAGGCGTTCGGCGGTCAGCTGGGCGGCGTCCTCCACGCGGTGCTCGGTGCTCCTTCGGGGTCGCAGGAAGGGGCGAGCATACCACCCGTGCCGCGCGCCGTCGGAGGCCCGGCACAGGCCTCCCAGCCCCAAAAAATACGTCGATTTGCAGGTACTCTTCCTCGTCTCCACACTGCTCTCCACAGCTGTGGAAAACCCTCCCGGCGGCGTCCGGGCGGGCGACACCCGAGCGGCATGAGCAGCCCTTTCGAAATCGCCGTCCACGCATTGCGTTGTGGATAACCGGCCTGCGCCGAGGCTCGTCTATACTCCGCGCTCCGCCGCGCCCACCGGCGCGGGCAACGTCTCACCGAAGGGCTTCTCTCCGCCGTGAAGCGCACGTACCAGCCGAACGTCCGCCGCCGCAAGCGCAAGCACGGCTTCCGTGCCCGCATGTCGACCCGCGGCGGTCAGGCGATCCTCAAGCGCCGCCGCGCCAAGGGGCGGAAGCGCCTCTCCGCCTGAGCCGCGCCGTGGAGCGCCGGCAGCGCCTCTCTCGCTCTCGCGACTTCGATGCGGTCTACCGGCAGGGGCGGTCCGTCTCGACCCGCTCGCTCACGCTGCACTGGTTCGCACGCGAAGAGGATCCCGAGGGTGCCTCGCGCCTCGGCCTCGCCGTCCCCCGCTCCGTCGGCACTGCCGTCGCCCGGAACCGTCTCAAGCGGCAGCTTCGCGAGGTCTGGTCGGAGGTCGGCACCGAGGCCCCGACCGGGCGGGACTACGTCCTCGCGGCACGCCCCGGCCTCGCGGAGGCGGTCGCCACCCGGGACCACGACTGGCTCGTCGAGCAGGTGCGCGAGGTGATCGGCAAGGTGCAGGCATGAGGTGGCTCGGCATCGGCCTCGTCCAGGCCTGGAGGCACACGTTCGGCCTGCTGACACCACCGGGAACGTGCAAGTACCACCCGAGCTGCTCTGCGTACGCGCTCGAGGCGTTCCGGGAGCTCGGCCTCGTCCGCGGCGGGATCGTGGCCGGCTGGCGGCTGCTGCGCTGCAACCCGTGGAGCCACGGCGGCGTCGACCACGTCCGTGACCGCACGCTGTTTCGGCCGCGCGACGAGGGCAAGGGGGTGAGCACGTGATCGCGTTCGCCAACCCGCTCCGCCCGATCGAGGACTTCCTCACGAACGTCCTCGAGTGGCTCCACTCGACCGCCGGACTCTCGTGGGCCTGGTCGATCGTCGCCCTCGTCGTCCTCGTCCGACTCGTGCTCGTCCCGGTGACCGTGCGCCAGATCCACTCGATGCAGAACCTCCAGGCGCATGCGCCGGAGATGAAGGAGATCCAGCAGCGCTGGAAGCACGATCGGCAGCGGCAGAACGAAGAGCTGATGAAGTTCTACCGCGAGAACAAGATCAACCCGGCCGCGTCGTGCCTCCCGATCGTCCTCCAGATCCCGATCTTCATCTCGCTCTTCTACGTCCTCAAGGGCTTCGAGCGGGAGGTCTTCCCGAACTACCCCGGGTCGAGCCTCGACTTCCTCGGCCTCGTCGACATCACGGAGCCGACGAAGGACGGCTGGGGCCCGCTGCTGCTCGTGATCTACGTCGCCAGCCAGCTGACGTCGTCGTACTTCATGGCCGCGACGATGCAGAAGGCGCAGCGGATCATGCTGATGGTCCTCCCGATCGTCTTCATCCCGTTCATCCTGAACTTCCCCGCCGGCCTGATGATCTACTGGCTGACGACGAACCTGTGGACGACGGGGCAGGGGATCGTGACGCGCAAGATGATGCCGCGACCGAACCTCGACGCGCAGCGCCGGAGCTCGCGCACGCCGCCGAAGGAGGAGCCGGCGCCGGCTCCGAAGCAGAAGCTGGCCTCGTCCGCTTCGGGCACGGACGGCTCTGCGCCGGTCGTCGCCGGCCCGCCCCGGCGCGTCAAGCGGAAACGGAGCGGCGGGGGCAAGCGGAGGTGAGCGACGAGCTGTCCGTCGAGGCGACGGGCGAGACCGTCGGCGAGGCCAAGTGGTCGGCGCTCCGCGAGCTCGAGCAGCTGGCGCCGGGAATCGACCGGGAAGCTGTTCGCTTCCAGGTGGTCACCGAGGGAGAGCGGGGACTGCTCGGCGTCGGGTACACGCCGGCGCGCGTCGTCGCGACCGTCGAGCGTCCCGCCGCCGCCGAGACCGACGCGGCCGCGAGCGAGGAAGGCGAGTCGGCGGTCGCCCGCGCGCTGCTGGAGCGGACACTTGCCGCCCTCGCCCTTCCGGGCAGCGTCAGGGTCGACGAGGGCGACGCCGAGGTCACGGCGACCGTCACCGGTCCCGATCTCGGCGTGCTCATCGGACGCCACGGGCAGATGATCGACGCGCTGCAGTACCTCGCGAACGCGATCGCGCACCGGGCGGTCGGCGATGAGAGGCGGAGGATCGTCGTCGACGCGGCCGGCTACCGGGCCCGGCGAGCGGCGACCCTCGAGGGACTTGCCCGCCGCAGCGCCGAGCAGGCCTCGGCCACCGGTCGTCCGGTGGCGCTGGAGCCGATGAGCGCCGTGGAGCGCCGCATCGTCCACGAGGCCCTGAAGGACGACCCCGAGGTGGCGACGGCGAGCGAGGGAGCGGAGCCCAACCGCTACGTCGTCGTCCTTCCGCAGCTCTCGGCCGACTGACGCCGCCGGCCTGCGGGCCGCGAGGTTGCCGTCGGCACGCGGCAGGGTTGTGACACTGTCGCCCATGGACCTCGCCGCCCCGGTTCTCGAGCGCTGGCTCGCGGCCGTCGTCTCGACGCCTGGGCTGACCGCGCTCCGCGACCCCGCCGAGGCCCACCGGGTGCTCCTGGAGGACGCGCTCCGCGGCGTACCGCTCGTCGAGCGGGAGGACGGTCCGATCGTCGACGTGGGCTCCGGGGGCGGCACACCCGGGATTCCGCTCGCCGCCTCGCTTCCCGACCGGGAGGTCACCCTGCTCGAGGCGGAGCGCCGCAAATGCGAGTTCCTCGAGCGCTGGGCGGCCGAGCTTCCGAACGTCCGCGTCCTGTGGGGACGAGCCGAGGAGCAGCCGCTCGACGCATACGGCGTCGCCGTCGCCAAGGCGCTCGCGCCCCCGCCGACCGCGGCCGAGTGGTGTCTCCCGCTCGTCCGGGAGGGAGGCGCGGTGCTGCTCTGGGTCGGCCCGTCGGTCGACGAGGGGCGCGTCGCGAAGGTCGCCGGCCGTCTCGCGGCCCGGCCGGAGCCGGCGCCGGCGGGCTTCGTCCTGCTCCGCAAGGTCGGGCCCACCCCACCCGGCTTCCCCCGCCGCCCGGGTGTCGCGCGCAAGCGTCCGCTCGCCTGATCCCTCGACGCTCGGGCCGCAGCCTGGAAATGTCCGGGCGCCCGGGTACCGTGACCCCGTGCCCGCCCTGATCTACGCGATCGCGAACCAGAAGGGCGGCGTCGGCAAGACGACGACGGCCGTCAACCTCGCCGCCTGTCTCGCAGAGGCCGGCGAGCGCTGCCTGATCGTCGACCTCGACCCGCAGGCGAACGCCACGTCGGGGCTTGGGCTCCGCGCGAACGGCCATTCCACGGTCGACCTGCTGGACGGCGAGCCCCTGACGGATCTCGCGACGCCGAGCTCGCTCGCGAACCTCGACCTCGTCCCCGCGAAGGCGGAGCTGGCCGCGGCGACGGTACACCTGTCGGCGCTCGAGGGCGGCGAGCGCTATCTCGCCGACGCGCTCGCGGACGGTGCGACGGAGGGCTACCGGTTCGTGTTCCTCGACTGCCCGCCCTCGTTCGGGCCGCTCACGGTCAACGCGCTCGCCGCCGCCGACCGGGTGATCGTCCCCGTTCAGGCGGAGTACTACGCGCTCGAGGGCCTCTCGCAGCTGCTCGGCTCCATCGACCTCGTCAAGCGAAGGCTGAACCCGCGGCTCGGCGTCGCCGGGATCCTGCTGACGATGGTCGACGCGAGAACGCGGCTGGCGGAGGAGGTCGAGCGCGAGCTTCGCACGCACTTCGGAGACCTCGTCTTCACGACGACCGTGCCCCGCTCGGTCCGCCTCGCCGAGGCGCCGAGCCACGGGCTTCCCGCGATCGCCTACGACCGCCGCTCCGCCGGCGCGGAGGCCTACTGGAAGGTGGCGATGGAGCTTGTCGAGCGCACCTGACGCACCGACGCCGCGCCGCGGCCTGGGCCGCGGTCTCGAGGTTCTCGTCGGAGGCGCGGCGGGAGGCAACGACCTTCTCCACCTGCCCGTCGACGCGATCCACCCGAACGCGCGCCAGCCGAGGCGGAGGTTCGAGCCCGAGGCGACCTCGGGGCTCGCGGCTTCGCTTCGCCACCAGGGTGTGCTGCAGCCGATCGTCGTGCGCCCCCGGCCCGAGGGCGGGTACGAGCTCGTCGCGGGCGAGCGTCGCTGGCGTGCGGCCCGGGAGGCCGGCCTCGAGACCCTGCCCGCCCTCGTCCGCGAGGCCGACGACCGCGACGCGCTCCTCCTCGCCCTGGTCGAGAACGTCGCCCGCGAGAACCTGTCGCCGGTCGAGGAGGCGCGCGCCTACGCTGCGCTGATCGACGAGTTCGAGCTGTCGCTGGGTGAGGTCGCGGAGCGGGTCGGACGCTCGAAGCCCGGCGTCTCGAACCGGTTGCGGCTGCTCGAGCTTCCCGAGGAGGTGCTCTGGATGCTGGCCCGCGGCGAGCTGACCGAGGGCCACGCCCGCGCCGTGCTCGCCGTGCCCGACGACGAGGCGAGAGTACGCCTCGCCCGGCGGGTCGTCCGGGGCGGCCTCACCGTCAGGGCGACCGAGCGCGCCGCCCGCGACGGAGGCGCACGTCGACGGCCGCGCGCGACGCCCGTCGACCCGGCGCTCGCCGAGCGCGCCCGAGGTGCCGCCGAGCGGCTCACGGGCCTCCCGGCACGCGTCTCGGCGGGCAAGCTCGAGCTCCACTTCGGCGACGAGACGCGCCTCGCCGAGCTCGTCGAGGCCCTCGAGGCGCTGTAGGGCATACGCTCCTGCAGACTGCCCTTCGCTCCCTCGCGTCGCGCAGGCCGCTTCAGGAGACCCGACCCGGTGGCGCACATCCGCTGCTGCGGATGCGCATCGTCGCGAAAGAGAGGAGAAGGTGGGCGATCCTGGACTCGAACCAGGGGCCTCCGCCTTATCAGAGCGGCGCTCTAACCGACTGAGCTAATCGCCCGCGCGGCTGCCGAGTGTAGCGAAGCCCCGACCAGGCTTCTCTCGTGCGAGGTCGCTCACATGGCGCGTCGTGGAAGTGTGTCGTCGCGAGCGCGGCAGGGACGTGGCGGCAGTTGCGGCGGCGAAGCCGAACGCCTTCAGGGATCTCCGCGCGCCAGGGATCCGCTCGGCGGATCCCTGGCTTGCGCACAAGCCAGGGCTACACTGAGAAGCGGGTCATGCAGGAGATGACGGTCTACGGGGTGAGCTTCGACCTCGTCGGCAAGCAGCCGATCGTGCTCCTCCGGACCGCCGAGGGACGGACGTACCTGCCGATCTGGATCGGCCATCCCGAGGCCGCGGCGATCCTCATGCGGCTCCAGGGCCAGGAGCCGCCACGCCCGCTCACCCACGACCTGGCGTGCTCGATCATCGACTCGCTGGACGCGCAGGTCGAGCGGGTCACCGTCACCGAGCTCCGGGACAGCACGTTCTACGCCCGGATCACGCTCGTCCGGAACGGGACGGAGATCGAGATCGACTCGCGGACGTCGGACGCGATCGCGATCGCGCTGCGCGCGGAGGCGAAGATCTTCGCGGAGGACGACGTGATCGAGGAGTCGGGCGTCGAGTTCGAGGGCGACGAGCCCGACCTCAACTACGCGCACCGTGTGAGCCTCGGCGAGGTCGACCTGGACGAGTTCCGTCAGTTCCTCGACACCGTCTCGCCCGACGAGTTCGCCACGGGCGCCGACGAGCCACCCGCGGCCTAGCGGACTACTGCCCGAGCTCGCGCTTCGTCAACGCGAGGACCTCGCTGACGAGCAGGTCGAGCCCCTCGGCCGACAGCGGGCCCTCGTTCGTCGCCGCGAGCGCCGCGCGCAGGCGCTGCTCACGGTCGGGATCGAGCAGGGCGGCGCCCTGCTCCTCCTTGATCCGCCACAGCTCCGCGACGAGCCGGAGGCGGAGGTTGACGCTTGCGACGATCGCCCGGTCGTTCTCGGCAATCCGCTCGCGGAGCTCGTCGAACCGCTCGCTCACACGGTCACCGCCGCGATGAGCGCCGCCCCGTTGAAGACGGCGTGGAGGATGATCGTCGGGTAGAGGCTCTCCGTCTTCCATCGCAGCAACGCGAGGATCGCACCGAAGATCGTGAGCACCGGGAGCGCGACCACGAGGCCGTGCGCGAGCCCGAACGCGACCGCCGTCAGGACGACGGCCGCCGTCGCCCCCCGCGCGTCGCGGAGCGCGGCGAAGCCGAGCCCCCGGTACGTGAGCTCCTCGACGACGGGCGCGACCGCGGCGACGACGACGAAGTTCGCGACGAACGGCGCCGCGCGGGAGGAGTCCCAGCCGTCCGGGACGAGCCCCTGCTCCTCCCCGGCCTTGAGGAAGATGTTGAGGATCGACCCGATCACCCAGATCGACACGAGCCCTGCCACGATCCACCCCGCGGCACGTCCCCACGATGCGGGTCGCCGAAGGCCGAGCGCCTGCGGCGCGATCCCCCTCGAGAGCAGGAGGACGACGGCGAGGATGATCGCGTACTGGACGACCCCTCCGATCGCGGTCGACCACTGGTAGAGGACGTCGTCGGGCGTGTCGCCGCCGGCGAGATTCGCCGCGTACGAGAGCGCTGCAAGGATCGTGACGAGGATCGTCCAGCCGACGAGGCGCGTTCGCGGGGCACGGCCGGGCGACGACGCTGCAAGAACGGCCGGGGCTCCGAGCAGCCGGTCGTCGGTCACGCGGATGCGCCTATGCGACCCAGTACCACAGCGCCCATCGAACCACGTTCACCGCGAGCCCCGCGGCGAGAACCGCGACCACGATCACGTGGACCCGCCGGTCACGGCCGAGGACGGCGAGGGCGGCGAGGCACGGGAACGCGACGACCGCGAAGCGCGGGAACGAGTAGAGCCCACCGAGGCGTTCGGAGGGAAGCGCCATCGGGATCGCGAGCGCCGTGACGGCGTATGCACCGTAGGGCGCCCCGAGGACGCGCCAGGCGAGGGCGGCGAGGGCGAGCATCGCGATCGCCAGGGCAGGGCCGAGGAAATCGCCCTCGCCCAGCGCCTGCACGAGACCGCCGAGCGGGCCGAGCAACGCGGGCGAGCGCTCCCAGATCCTCTGTGCGTCGACGAAGGCGAGACCGTGCCCGACCCACGCCTCGAGCGTGAGCGGATACACGAGGAACATCGCCACCGGGACGGCGAGCAGCGCAAGATCGCGCCTTCGACCGGACCGCCAGGCGAAGAGCGCGAGCGCGGGCAGGAGCGCGAGGCCCTGGGCGCGCGTGAGCAGCGCAAGGCCCGCGGCGGCGGACGCCCAGCCGAGCCGTCCTCGCTCGGCGAGCGCGAACGTCGCCAGCGCCAGCAGGAGGAAGAGCGCCTCCCCGTAGACCGCACCGAGAAACAGCGACGTCGGGAAGAGCGCGAGATAGAGCACGGTGCGACGCGCGTCCGCCGCTCCGAGACGCAGCAGCACCAGCCGATGGAGAAGGACGAAGGCCGCGGCGCATGCCACGAGGGACACCGCCAGGCCCGCCAGCAGGAAGCGATCGCCGAGCACGCGCCCGAGCCCTCCGACGAGCAGGGGATAGAGCGGGAAGAACGCAGGCGTGCTCGACGGCCAGTCGTAGCCCGACTCGGCGATCCGGAGGTACCAGTCGCTGTCCCAGCGCGCCCAGACGTCGACCGCCGCTCCGAGCTCGTGCAGGCGGGGGGTGTCCCAGCGCCCTCTCGCAGGGTTGAGATCGTCCTCGAACAGGAGCACGGTCCCGGCCGCGAGCGCCCAGAGGGCCAGCCTGCTCCACACGAAGATGCGGAGCGCCGGCCACGACGCTGCGAGCGCGCGGCCCACGATGCGACCTTAACGTCGGCGAGCGACCGAGGGGTCTCGATCGGCGCGCGGAACCCTGTACCAGACGTGGCTACCATCGCCGCATGAGCCGTTCGAGGCGCCGTCCGGGGCGCGCGCCCGCGCCCGTGCTCCGTGTTCGCCGTCGCCGGCCCCGGCCACACAGGGGGCGAAGGGTCGCGCTCGTGCTCGTGCTCGCCGTCGGCGTGCTCGTCGCCGCCGGCATCGCGACCGGCGCGGCCGTCCTCGCGTTCGGGCCACGGTGCGACCTCTCCGCGCTGCATCCGGCTCGCATCGGCCAGAACACGTTCGTCTACGCGGCCGACGGCTCCCTGCTGGGCGTCATCCCGGCCGAGCGGAACCGACAGGTCGTGCCTCTCGACCAGATCTCCCCGTGGCTCTCCCGGGCGACGGTCGCGATCGAGGACCGGCGCTTCTACGACCACGGCGGAATCGACGCCGAGGGCATCGCACGGGCGCTCTGGCGCGACGTCAAGGCCGGGAAGGTGGTGGAGGGCGGCTCGACGATCACGCAGCAGCTCGTCCGGACCCTGTACATCTCGAACGAGCGGACCGTGGAGCGGAAGGTCACCGAGGCGTGCCTCGCCGTGAAGCTCGACGGGGACTGGTCGAAGCAGAAGATCCTCGCGAGCTACCTGAACTCGGTGTTCTACGGGAACCTCGCCTACGGCGCGGAGGCGGCGTCGCGCACCTACTTCTCCCGTCCGGCTCGCTGGCTGACGCTGCCGCAGGCGGCGCTGCTCGCGGGGCTCACGCAGGCGCCGTCCGTCTACAACCCCTTTGCGGACCCCACCCGCGCGGTCGCGCGGCGCAACGAGGTGCTCGCGGCGATGCTGGGGCAGGGCACGATCACGCGCGCGCAGTACCGCTGGGCGCGCCGGCAGCCGACGGGCCTCCGCCCCGGAAAGCTCTACGAGCAGATCCGCGAGCCGTACTTCTTCGGGTACGTGCGCGACCAGCTCGTGAAGGCCTACGGCGCGGAGACGGTGCGCTCGGGCGGGCTCAAGGTCTACACGACGATCGAGCCGCGCTGGCAGCGGCTCGCGCGTCAGGCGATCAGCGGGACGCTCACCCGTACGACCGACCCGGCCGCGGCGCTCGTGTCGATCAACCCGGCGGACGGCTCCATCCGCGCGATGACGGCGATCGTCCCGGGACGGGCGAACAACCAGTTCAACCTGCTCTCGCAGGCGCGCCGCCAGCCGGGGTCGACGTTCAAGACGTTCGTGCTCGCGGCCGCGGTCGAGCGCGGGCTCGACCCGTCCTCGACCTACTACGTCTCGGCGCCGTTCACGTACCGCCCGAGCTCGGTCGGGAACTGCGACGACGGGAGCTGGTGGTGCGTGAAGACGTACGACTCGAGCTACAGCGGCTGGACGTCGGTCGAGAGAGCGACGCTCCGCTCGGACAACACCGTCTACGCCCAGCTCACGCTCGACGTCGGCGCGAGGCGGGTGGCCGCGGTCGCGCGCCGGCTCGGTGTGCGGACGCCGCTCGACGTCCGCGGGCAGTACGTCCCCGCGATGGGCCTCGGCTCGGTCGCCGTCTCGCCGCTCGACATGGCCTCCGCGTACGCGACGCTCGCCGCCGGCGGCGTCTACTCCGAGCCGACGGCGATCCGCAAGGTCATCCTCCGGGGCAAGCCGGACGACCGCTGGGCGACCCACCACCGCCGTGTACGGGTCCTGTCCGACGGTGTCGCCTCCGTGGTGACCCGGATCCTGGAGGACAACGTCCGCTACGGAACGGGGACGGGGGCGGCGCTCGACCGCCCCGTGGCCGGCAAGACGGGTACGACGGACGAGCACGCGGACGCGTGGTTCGTGGGCTACACGCCGGGGCTCTCGACGGCGGTCTGGGTGGGGTACACGCGCGGCGAGGTGCCGATGACGAACGTCCACGGCATCTCGGTCTCCGGCGGCTCGTTCCCGGCCGAGATCTGGCGGCGCTTCATGGATCCCGCACTCGCCGGCCTGCCCGCACGGGACTTCCCGGAGCCCACGCAGCCCGCGGTGTTCCACTCGTGGGAACGCGGGCCGTGGTCGCTGAGCTACGACCCGTACTACGTCCCACCCGCCCCGACCGAGACGACGACGTCGACCGAGAGCGCCACCACGTCGAAGCCGGATGTCGCCAAGCCGTCCGCGGTGAAGCCGGCCACTCCGGCGCCGGCCGCAGCGGCGTCCGGCGACTCGACCTCGTCCGGCATCCCCGGCCCGTCCTCCAACGCGGGCCGTCCAGCCGAGCCGTGAGACCCGCGACGGCGGCGTCCGCGGCGGGCGTCGCCACGTTCGGCCTCGTCGGGGCCGCGTCCGTGCTCGCCTGGCGCGACGGCTCGCCGCTCGTCCCGCGAGACGGTGGCCTCGCCGACCAGGGATCGGCGTGGCTCTTCCTGCTCCTCCTCGTCACCGCGTTCGCGACCTACGTGACCGGACTCCTGCTGGTGCGTCGCGGCGGTGTCCGGCTGCGTGCAGCGGTCGTCGTCGCCGCGGCGGTGCAGCTGATCCCGCTCGCGGGGCCGCTGCTCCTGTCGACCGATGCGTGGACGTACTGGGGCTACGGGTGGATCGCGGCGGAGGGAGGCGGCAACCCGTACGTCGACCCACCGTCGGACTTTCCCGAGAGCCCTGCCGCGTCGTACCTGGGTGCGAAGTGGCGGGACACGACGAGCGTGTACGGACCGGCGTTCACCGCGGCCTCCGAGCCCGTGGCACGCGTGGCGGGGTCCTCGCCCGACGCTGCCGCGTGGCTCTTCAAGGGGCTCGGCGCGGCCGGGATCCTCGCCGCCGTCGCAGCCGTGTCACGCACCTCGCGCCGGCCCGCGCTCGCGGCCGCGTTCGTCGGGTGGAACCCGGTGCTGGCGATCCACTCGGCGGGCGGGGGCCACAACGACGCGCTCGTCGGAGCGCTCGCCGCGACCGCGGTCGCGCTCGCCGCGCACCGGCGGGCCTCGTGGAGCGGTGCGGCATGGGCTCTCGCCTCGTTCGTGAAGTGGGTGCCGGTGGTGTTCTTCGCGCTGGCAGTGCTCGCCGCGCGGGCACGGGGGCGTCCCACCGGTGTCGCGGGGTTCGCCGTGACGGCGCTCGTCGCGTGCGCCCTGGCGACCTGGCGGTACGGGCTCGACTGGCTCGGTGCATTCGGCCCGCTCGCCGACGACGCCGTTCGGCGGACGACCTACGCGCTTCCGTCACGGCTCGACCAGCTCGGCGTTCCCTACGGCGCCGCCCTCGCGCTCTGCCTCGCTGCGCTGGCCGTCGGCCTCGCGTGGCTCGCTCGCGACGCGTCGCGCGGGACGCTGCGTCTCGGCCGCTCCGCCTGCCTCGTGCTCGCGACGACCCCGTACCTCGCCGTCTGGTACCTCGCGTGGGCGGTCCCGCTCGCGGCGCCGGAGGACGACGACCGGGTCGCTCGACTGGCGGCGCTCGCGCTCACGGCGTACCTCCTGCCGCAGACGATCCCGCTCTGAGCCGGAACACGAGGATCCCGTCCTTCTCGAACACCAGCTCGAAGCGGTCGTTCGCCCGGAACCTGGCGTACGCGACGGCGAACAGATCCGGTGCGTCGGCCAGGTCGCGATAGCTCGGCCTCGTCCGGTCGACCGCGACCCACTCGGCTTCCCGGAGCACCGGGAAGCTGAAGACCCGGCGTCGTTCGGACAGGTGGGCCCCGAGCGTGTTCGTCGCGCTCACGGGAGCGCCCGGCGGGATGAGCCGCAACGCCTGACGGGCGACACCGGCGTGTGCGCCGATGACGTGCTCGCGCGTCCCGAGATCGGAGCCGAACGGCACGTGACGCCAGAGCGGCAGCGGGCCGAGGAACAGCCCGCGACGACCGTCGATACGACGACCGCGCGGCCCTCGGGCCGGCGTGCCCAGGCGAACCGCCGACGGAGACGCGCGGCTCCGAGCACCGCCGCCACGAACAGGCCGGGGAGGGCGCCGGCCGTGTAGTGGAAGTGGATCGAGGTCTGCGTGCGCGTGTCGGAGAGGAGGTTGAGGAGCAGCTCCGGGGCCGCGGTGAGGGCGGTGAGCGGTGCGAGCAGCGGCAGCGCGAGCAAGGGGAGGAGCAGGTCGGCCAGGTACGCGAGGTCGCGCCCGTCGGTGAGCTCGCCGACGATCGTCCCCGGATCCGTCACGGCGGTGTGGGCGATCCCGCGCGGCGAGCCGCCGACGGAGCTGTAGCGCCCCTCGAACGGCGACCCCCCGCCCGGGGCGTAGTGCGGCACGACGACCGCCACGGCGACCAGCGAGACGACGGTGCCGGCAACGGCGATCGCGAGCCCCGCCCGGCGGCACGACGGGCGCAGCGCGTACCAGAGCCCCATCGCCGCGACGACCAGCCCGATCTGCTCCTTCGTGAGGCAGGCCGCGCCGGCGACGACCGCGAAGGGCACGAGCCGGCCGGAGTCGAGGAACCAGAAGCCCCAGAGGAGGAGCGGCGTGGCGAGCGCCACGGGATGGAAGTCGTCGAGCACGAGCCACTGCGTCGCGGGATGCAGGAGATAGGCGAGCGCGATGCCGGCGGCCGCCCACTCCGACTCGAGATGACGCCGGCCGAGCAGGTAGACCGGGATCGCACCGGTGGCGACCGCGGCCGACTGGCAGACGAGCAAGAGCGACGCGTCCGGCCAGAGCCACCACAGGGGGGCGAAGGCCGCGACGATCGGGTCGAAGTGGGCCCCGAGCCGCGAGATCTGGTTCCCCGTGAGGCCCGTCACCGAGAGGAAGTCCCCGTGGGCCGTCGACCACACCGCCTGCACGAGGTTCCCGACGTCGAAGCGGCCCGTCCAGAACGCCCGGTGCTGCTGCACGGCGAGCGCGGCCAGCCCCGCCCCGAACGCCGCCGAGCCCGCGCCGACGAGGCGGGCGGGACGGGTCATCGCCGCTCCACCACGCGCTCGAGCAGCGAGCGCCAGCGCTCGCCGAGGACGTCCTCCGACGCGCGCTCCTCGAACGTCTCGCGCCCGGCGGCGGCGAGCCGGCCCGCGAGCTCGTCGTCGGCAGCGACTCTCCGCACGGCGTCCGCGAGCGCCGCAGGATGCCCGGGAGGGACGAGCAGGGCGTCGACGCCGTCCGTGAGGAGCTCGCGGGCCGCAGGGGTGTCGGCCGTGATCACGGGTCTCGCGCACGCGAGCCCCTGGAACACCTTGTTCGGGATGACCCTCGCGGTCTTCCGGCCGGTGCCGAAGACGCCGAGCGCGCATCCGGCCGCCCGGTACGCCTCGGGGAGCTCCTCGTAGGGGATCCACGGCACGTGCTCGACGTTGGCGGGCCGGAGCTCGAGCATCGACGCGAGCTGGCCGTCGCCGACGACGCGGAAGGGCACCTCGGGGGCGAGCGCGGCCGCCGCGAGGATCGTGTCGATGCCGTGGAGCGGGATCAGCTTCCCGACGAAGAGGGCGTGGAACGGCTCCGGGGGATGCCAGCCGGGCCGGAACAGCGGCTCGTCCGCTCCGACGAGCGCCACCGCGACGCGCTCCTCGGGCAGCCCGAACGCGCTCCGGAAGAACGCAGCGTGGGCCTCCGTGTCGGCGACGACGAGGTCGGCGCCGCGAAACGCGCCGTTGTCGATCGCTCGCAGCACCCCGGCCGCCGGCGAGTGGGGGCGGAACCGTGCCCGGTCGCCGACGAACGTGTCGTGGAGCGAGACGAGAGGGTTGAAGACCACCGGGCGTCCGCGCGCCACGCGCCTGGCGGCCGGCATGTCGAAGTGGCCGGGGTAGCCGACGAGGACGACGTCCGCGTCGTCCTCGCGACGCCGCGCGAGGGACCCCTCCGCCCGCAGCACCCGTGCGAGCTGGCCGAGCCCGACCGACCAGTTCTGTCGCCCCCAGACCTCGCGGTGACGCTCCACGACGGTGACGCCCGCCTGCCGCAGGCAGGAGACGACCTGGGTGTTCCGGGGGGACGCACGGTCGTACGTCCCGAAGTAGAGGACCTTCACGCGGTTCGTCTCTAGCGCAGGATCTCGTCGACGAGCCTCGACGGGCGATCGTCGAGCGTCCGCAGCCGCTCCCGGTGCTGGCTCGTGACGAGCTCGGAGAGCAGCCCGAGCGAGAGGAACTGGATGCCGACGACGACGAGCAGGACCCCGAGCAGGAGCAGCGGACGACGTCCGATCGGCTCGCCGGTGAGCTTGACGACCGTCAGGTAGACGAGGATCGCGGTCCCGACCGCGCCCAGTGTCAGGCCGAGACCGCCGAACAGGTGCAGCGGCCGGTGCCGGTAGCGGCTCATGAACGAGACCGTGAGCAGGTCGAGGAAGCCGCGCAGGTAGCGCTCCATGCCGTAGCGGCTGCGCCCGTGCTCGCGGGGACGGTGGTTGACGCCGAGCTCGGTGACGCGAAACCCCAGATCGTGCGCCAGCACCGGGATGAACCGGTGGAGCTCGCCGTAGAGGTCGAGCTCGCGCGCGACGTCGATGCGGAACGCCTTGAGCCCACAGTTCATGTCGTGCAGCCGGACCCCGGACAGCCACCCGGTGACCGTGTTGAACACGCGCGACAGCGCACGGCGCATGAAGGGGTCGTTGCGGGTCGTCTTCCAGCCCGTGACCAGGTCGTACCCCTCGTCGAGCTTGGCGAGGAGACGGGGGATCTCCGCCGGGTCGTCCTGGAGATCGCCGTCGATCGTCACGACGACCTCGCCCTCGACCTCGCGGAAGCCTGCGTCCAGAGCGGCGGCCTTGCCCACGTTGCGCCGCAATCGCACGACCCGGACGTTGGGGACGCTCGCGTGAAGGCGCACCAGCGCCGCCGGCGTCCCGTCGCGCGATCCGTCGTCGACGAACACGACCTCCCACGGCTCACCGCGGCTGGAGAGCGCACGCGCGAGCTCGTCGTAGAGGGGCTCGACGGTGAGCTCCTCGTCACGCACGGGGACGACGACAGAGATCACGCCGCCGAGCGTACCCCGTGTGTACCGTCAGCGCCGTGGCCGGTCTCCTGTCCGTCGAGGACGCCCTCGCGCTCGTGCTGTCCCGCGTTCGGCCGCTTCCGGGCGAGGCCGTGGCCCTCGAAGCCGCGAACGGCCGGGTGCTGGCCGAGGACGCGCTCGCGGCGATCGACCTGCCGCGCTTCCCGAGCTCGGCGATGGACGGCTTTGCGCTCCGGGCGGCCGACACCCCGGGCTCGCTCCCGATCGTCGCCCGTGTCGCAGCCGGCCGGCCCGTGCCGCGGCCGCTCGAGGGCGGTGAGGCGATGGGAATCGCGACGGGGGGAGTCGTCCCGGACGGCGCCGACGCGGTCGTGCCCGTCGAGCTCGTCGAGGAGCGGGACGGGACGGTCGTCGTGCCCGATCGCGTCGATCCGGGAGCGAACGTGCGGCCGCTCGGCGGCGACGTCCACGCCGGCACGCCCGTTCTCCACGCCGGGACGACGCTCACGCCCTCACGGCTCGCGGGCCTCGCCGCAGCGGGGGTCGCCCATCCGCGCTGCGCCGTCCGCCCCCGCGTCGCGATCGTCACCACGGGGACGGAGCTGCGCGCGCCGGGCGAGCCGCTCGCCGACGGCGAGATCTACGAGTCGAACGGCCTCATGCTCGAGGCGCTCCTGGCCTCTGCGGGGGCGCTCGTCGAGCCGCGGGAGACGGTCGTCGACGACGAGGCGTCCCACCGGTCGGCGCTCGCCCGCGGCCTCGAGGCCGACGTCCTGGTCACCTCCGGCGGCGTCTCGCTCGGCCCGCACGATCTCGTCCGCGCCACGCTCGCGGAGCTCGGCGCGGAGGAGCTCTTCTGGGGAGTCGCGATGCGGCCGGGCAAGCCCCTCTCGTTCGCCGTGCGGGGTGACACGCTCGTCTTCGGCCTCCCGGGAAACCCGGTCTCCTCCCTCGTCGGGGCGTTGCTGTTCGTCCTCCCCGCGCTCCGCGCCCTGCAGGGGGCAGGTGACCCTGCCCCGCGGTTCGACACCGGGCTGCTGGCGGCGCCGGCGCGCAGGAACCCGGCCCGCGACGACTTCCAGCGCGCGTCGATCGAGGCGTCCGACGCGGGCACGGTGCTCCGGCCGATCGAGGGTCAGGAGTCGCACATGATCGTCCGCGCCGCGGCCGCCGATGCCCTCGTCCACGTCCCCCGGGGCGAGGGTGAGCTCCCCGCGGGGGCGGCGGTGCGCTATCTCCCGCTCGGCGCCGCGTAGCGACCGGCGGCGATCGCCCCGACGAGGCTGGCAACGGCCGCCCACACCGCGAGGACGAGCGTCGACGCCCACGGCACGACACCCGTCGTGAGGAGCGCCGCGGCGTAGAGCGGTGCGCGCAGCCCGAGGTCGAGCTGCTCGGCGAGGACCACGAGCGCGAGCACCGGGCCGGTCAGGCCGAGGCCGAACGCGACGTCGGTGGTCCAGGCGGGCGCCCTGCGCAGCTGGGGGAGGAACAGCCACGCGTAGAGCGACGGGAGCACGAACACGAGGCCGTACGGGGAGACGAGCGCCGTGGCGGCCGCCACCAGGAGGAGCGCCACGAACGCCACTGCGTAGGCGCCGAGGTCCTCCTCGGGCCTCGCCCGCGCCCGCGGGATGAGCCGCGCTCGAGCGCGCAGCCAGACGAGCGCCACGACCAGCACCCCGAGCGTGACGGCGCCGACGGGCCAGGCGTCGACGGGCGGCTGGTCGGGCGGCGGCGGGAGCCGCGGCTCGGTGGGAAGCGCCCCCGTCACGGCGGCAACGCCGAGGAGGACGACGACGACGAGCCACACGCCCAGCCTCCGGCGCAGCGCCCGCCAGGCGGGAGCGAGGGGCAGCCGCCGCCGGCGACAGCGGGAGAGGAGGTCGAGCGCGGCGCCGGCGAACGGCACGACGGCCGCGAGGAGGAGAAGCTCGACCGCCCAGCCGCGGACGGCCCGGTCGCCCAGGTAGAGCGCGCCGTCGGTCGTCGAGGGGAGCTCGACGGCGGCGTCGAGCGACGTGAGCAAGAGCTCCGACGCGCGGCCGAGACGCGCGAGCCGACCTGCGTCGAGGCCCGCCAGCTCGTCTCCACCCGGCGGGGTGCCGCCGTCGGGGGCGGTGGTGATCCGAAGCGCCGGGACCCCCTCGCCCAGGAGCGGCGCCTGCTCTCCGTAGCCGAAGGGCAGGGCGAGCGAGACGAGCTGACCGAGCAGGCCGGGATGCGCAGGCGCCTGTCCGGTCTGGGCCGCGATGCGCGCATCCGCCGTCCGGACGAGCGACGGTGGCGGCGAGTGCCCGTCGAGACCGGAGATCTCGAGCCGGGGACGTGCGGCTCCACCGAGGCCGTCGAGCGAGACGACGGCGACGGCCCGACGCGCGAGCGGCGAGTGCTTCGCGAAGTGGGAAACGCCGAGCGACCCGTAGGCGCCCGCGTCCGTGGAGAGGAACACCAGCGTGTGGAGGGGCTTGCGGGCCGATTCCGTCGTCCCCGCCGTCGCGTACGCGCGGGCGAGCTCGACGAGCGCGGCGGTGCCGCTGGCGTTCGCGTTCGCGCCCGCGCTCAGCCCGTTGTTGTCTCGATGAGCAACGACGACGATGACTTCGTCCAGCGTCCCCTCGACGACCGACGCGAGATTGCGGAGCTCGACCCGTCCCACGCCGGGAACGTCCTCGCGCCATGCGTCCTCACGGACCGGGAGCCCGTAGAGCGCCAGCTTGTCGCGGAACCACTGCGCGGCGCTCGCCGCCCCCGGCGAGCCCGGGACGCGACTCGCGTTGTCGCTCGCCAGCTCGGTCGTCAGGGCGGTTGCCGTCGCTCCGTCGAACGCAGGGGGAAGCGCGGGCGCGGGCAGCGGCCCTGGCCGGACGACGGTGACGACCACGAGCAGCAGCGGAAATGCCAGGAGCACCGCGAGGTTTCGGGCGAGTCGCAGGTCGACGGGCCGCTCGACGGAGCCGCGCCGGGGCCTCCGCTTGCCGATGCCGAGGCGGGCGGGCTCCATGCAGGGGGCTATAGTAGGGCCGGGCAGGCCATCACGCCCGTGGGGGCGCCGTGTAGATGGCTGAGCGGCGATTGGGGCACGTCCGGCTGACGCCCGTGACACGGCGCATCGTGGGGCGCTCGCCCACGACACGTACCTTACGGGTACGCGCCGTGAACGATCGCGTCACGCTGCTTGGTCACGACCGCCCCCGAACGCACCCGAATCACCGCTCAGCCATCTCAGATGCCGGAACCGTCCTCGACCATCCTCCTCGTCGACGACGAGGACGCGATTCAGTCCTTGCTCACCTATCCGCTCGAGCGCGACGGCTATCGCGTCGTTCAGGCGCGCGACGGCGACGAGGCCCTCCGCCGCTTCGAGGAGGAGAACGTCGACCTCGTCGTGCTCGACATCATGTTGCCAAGAGTCGACGGTCTCGAGGTCTGCCGCCGTCTCCGGCAGGAGAGCACGGTGCCGATCATCATGCTCACCGCCCGCGACGACGAGCTCGACAAGGTGCTGGGCCTCGAGCTCGGCGCCGACGACTACATCACCAAGCCGTTCTCGATCCGCGAGTTCCGGAGCCGTGTGCGGGCGTTGCTCCGCCGCGCGGCGACCCCTCACCACGCGAGCCGTCGCGACGAGGTGGTCGACCGCGGCGATGTCGTGATCGACCTGCCCCGCAGGACGGTCGAGGTGCGCGGTGAGCCCGTGCAGCTGACGTTCGTCGAGTTCGAGCTGCTCGCGCTCCTGGCCTCCGAGCCCGGCATCGTCTTCAGCCGCCGGCAGCTCCTCGAGCGGATCCGCGGCAGCGCCGACTACCGCGAGCCGCGGACGATCGACGTGCACGTGCGCCATCTGCGCGAGAAGATCGAGCGCGACGCCCGCGAGCCGGAGCTGATCCTCACGGTCCGCGGCGCGGGCTACCGGTTCCGCGACACATGAGCCTTCCCGGCGGGATCCGGACGTCCCTCGTCGTCGTGCTGCTCCTGATCGTCGGCGGCGCGCTCGGCGGCGCGTACCTGATGGTCGTGCCGTCGCTCGAGCGGCGCCTCGTCGAGGACCGGCTCGACGAGCTGCAGCGCGACGCGACCTCGTCCGCGTACTCCTACGCACAGCAGGACTTCAGCAAGCCGTTCTCCTACGACCGTTTCGTCGACGCGTGGTCGCTCGTCTCGAACGGCCGCGTGGTGGTGTTCCAGGTGCTCGGACCCGCCGGTCTCGCTCCGCACCTTCGCCGACTCCGCCGCGACGGGAGGGCCGATCAGCCAGGACTCGGTCGCCCTCGAGGCCGCCCAGACGGCCGGCGTCGCCCGCGGACGCGTCGCGCGTCAGAACCGCCCGTTCGCCGAGGTGGCGGTCCCCCTCCTCTCGGGGAACGTTCTCCTCCTCTCGGCGCCGCTCGAGGACCAGCTCGCCACGGTGCGGGTCGTCAAGCGACGGCTCCTCTACGCGACGGGCGTCGCGCTCGCGATCGCGGCCATCCTCGGCAGCGCCGCGGCGACCCTCCACGCCCGGCGGATCCGTCGCCTCGAGCGTGCCGCGAATCGCATCGCCGAGGGGGAGTTCGACGAGCCGGTCGTCGACCGCGGAGACGACGAGCTCGGCGAGCTCGCGGCCGCGTTCGAGCGGATGCGCATCCAGCTCGCCCAGCTCGACACGGCACGGAAGGAGTTCGTCGCCAACGCCTCGCACGAGCTGCGCACGCCGCTGTTCTCCCTCGCCGGCTTCCTCGAGCTCATGGCCGACGAGGACCTCGACGACGAGACGCGCGCCGGGTTCCTCGCGACGACCCGCGAGCAGGTCGATCGCCTGACGAAGCTCTCGGCCGACCTGCTCGACCTCTCCCGTATCGACGCCGGGCGACTGCGCGTCGAGCAGGAGGAGGTCGTCCTGGCCGACGCGGCCCGCGCGCTCGTCGACGAGCTCACCCCGCTCGCCGAGGCGACCGGTCACCGGCTCGTGCTCGAGACGGATCCGGACGCCTGGGCGCTCGCCGACGAGGAGCGCGTGCTCCAGATCGCGCGTGCGCTCGCGGGCAACGCGCTCACGCACACGCCCGCGGGGACGGAGATCCGGATCACGTCGGCGCAGGTCGACGGGCGTGCGGAGCTCGCGGTGAGCGACGACGGCCCGGGGATCCCGCGCGAGCACGCCGAGCGCATCTTCGACCGCTTCTACCGGGTCGAGGGCCCCCACGCGTCCGGGAGCGGGCTCGGCCTCGCGATCGCGCGCGAGCTCGCCGAGCGGATGGGGGGAACCGTCGAGCTCACGAGCGTCAGCGGGCGCACGACGTTCACGCTGTCGCTCCCGGCGACGTCGGTCGCCGCGGGCGAGCTCGTCGTTTCCACGTGAAAACGCCGAGGCGGCGGCGCGCGCCCGTTTCCACGTGGAAACGGCGGGCTCGTTGCTACGGTGGCATCGATGGGTCGCCGGGCTGCAGCGGGCCTTGCCGTCGCCGCCGCTGCGATCGGCGCGGTCGTCGCGGTGCTCGTGACCGGGGTGGCCGGCGTCGGTGACGCGACGACGACCGTCGTGTTGCCGGCGGAGCCCCCGTCGACCGTGACCTCGGCCGCGCCGGCGCGCCGTGCCGGGAGCGCCTTCGATCCGGAGACGCTCTACGCCGCGCGCGCCCCCGGCGTGGTGACGATCTACGCCAACCTGGGCGTCGACGGCGAGGCGCAGGGATCGGGGTTCGTGGTCGACGAGGACGGCGTGATCCTCACGAACGCCCACGTGATCACGAACGCCGCCGAGGCGAGGACGAACGTCCAGGGCGCGAGCGCCGTGTACGTCGAGTTCGCCGACGGCGAGCGGGTCGCGGCGAAGGTCGTCGGCTGGGACCTCTTCAGCGACGTCGGCGTGGTCCGCGTCTCGCCCGACGACCACGAGCTCGACCCCGTCCCCCTCGGCGACTCGTCGAGGGTGGTCGTCGGCGAGCCCGTCGCCGCGATCGGGAGCCCGTTCGGCAAGCAGACCTCGCTCTCGGTCGGCGTCGTCTCGGCCACCGGCCGGTCGATCGACTCGCTGACCCAGGGCGGCTTCACGGTCTCGAACGCGATCCAGATCGACGCGCCGATCAACCGGGGCAACTCGGGCGGGCCGCTGTTCGACGGTGACGGCCGCGTGATCGGCATCAACGCCCAGATCCAGAGCACGACCGGCAACGCCGAGGGCGTCGGGTTCGCGATCCCGATCGACCTGGCGCGCCGCGCGCTCGATCAGCTGCTCACCACCGGGCGTGTGCGATACGCCTTCATCGGCGTGCGCACCCAGGACGTCACGCCGGGGATCGCCAAGCGCTTCGACCTCGGTGCCGACCGCGGCGCGCTGGTCACGAACGTCGAGCCGGGCTCGCCGGCCGCGATCGCCGGCCTGCGGGGCGGGACCCGGACCGAGGCGTTCAACGGGCTCGACGTCACGCTCGGCGGCGACGTGATCGTCGCGATCGGCGGCAGGCAGGTCAACGGCGCAGAAGACGTCAGCCGCCTCGTGACGACGGAGCTCCTTCCCGGGGAGAAGGTCACCTTCACCGTGCTCCGCGGCAAGCGTCGGGTGGCCGTGGACGTGACGCTCGGCAACCGTCCCTCGGGCTGACCTCGGCCGATGTCGGGAGCCGAGCCGCTCGTCGTCGTCTCGAACCGCGGGCCCATCGGGTTCCGGCACGGCGCCGACGGGGCGCTCGAGACGGTCAGGGGAGCCGGCGGGCTCGTCACCGCACTGCGGCCGCTCGTCGACCGGAAGGACGTGACCTGGGTCGCGAGCGCGATGAGCGAGGCCGACCGCGGGATCGCCGGGCAGGGCGCGCGCACGGAGCGCTCGCCGGCGGGCTTCCCGTTCCGGCTCAGGCTCGTCCCCCACGATCCGGACGTCTACCGGCTGTTCTACGCCGTGGTCGCGAACCCCGTGCTGTGGTTCGTCCAGCACGGCTTGTGGGACCTGAAGCACGATCCCGACGCAGATCTCGACGGGCCGTGGCGCCGCGGCTACGTCGAGGCGAACCGTGCGCTCGCCGCGGCCGCCGTCGAGGAGCTCGACCGGGTCCCGGGGGCCACGGTCTTCGTGCAGGACTACCACCTCTATCTCGTGCCCGCGCTCGTACGCACGGCGCGTCCGGCCGCGCGGATCGCGCACTTCACCCACATCCCGTGGGTCGGGCCGGACGACTGGGCCGTGCTCCCGCCCGCGATCGCGCGCGCGATCCACGAGGGGCTGCTCGCGTCCGACAGCGTCGGCTTCCACACCGAGCGGTGGCGCGCGGCGTTCGTCGCGTGCTGCGAGGCCCTGCTCGGCCGCGGCGCCGACGCCGAGCGGGTCTCCCACGCGAACCCGATCGCCGTCGACGCCACCGAGTTCGAGGCGCTCGCGGACGGAGACGGCGTGCGCGCTCGACGTGTCTCCCTCCTGGAGGAGCGGCCGGAGATCCTCGTCCTCCGGGTCGACCGTGTCGACCCGGCGAAGAACGCCGTACGGGGGTTCGAGGCGTTCGGGCGCCTGCTCGAGCGATCCCCGGGGCTCCACGGCCGGATCGGCCTCCACGCGCTGCTCGACCCGTCGCGCGAGGAGATTCCCGAGTACGTGGACTACCGGCGGGCGGTCGAGGCCGAGGCCGCGGCGGTGAACGGGCGCTTCGGCCGTCCGGGGTGGGAGCCGGTCTCGCTCGTCGTGCGCGACGACTACCTCGCCTCGGTCGCCGCGTACGTCGAGTACGACGTCCTGCTCGTGAACCCCGTGATGGACGGGCTGAACCTCGTCGCCAAGGAGGCGCCGCTCGTGAACGGGCGCAACGGTGTGCTCGTCCTCTCCCGCCAGGCGGGCGCCTACGACGAGCTCTCCGAGTGGGTCGTGGGCGTCGACCCGCTCGACGTCGACGACCAGGCCCGGGCGCTCGAGCGCGCGGTGGCCCTTTCCGCCACCGAGCGCCGGGCGTGGATCGAGGGCATCCGGTCTCACGTGCGCACGCACGACCTCGACGCCTGGGCCGCACGGGAGCTCCAGGCGCTCGCCGAGCGCACGCCGTCACGCCGGCCCGGGGCTACGATGCCCCGGTGAGCGCGGGCCCGGACGTCCTGAGGCGCGAGCTCGTCTCCGTCGACCCGGCGACCCTCGAGACGGTCGGTCGCGTCGCCGTCACGCCGTCGGAGGAGCTGGCCGAGGTCGTGGCAGAGGCGCGGATGGCCCAGGAGGCGTTCGCGCGCGAGCCGCTCGAGGCCCGGAGCGCCGTGCTCGAGCGCGTCGCCCACGCCCTCGTCGAGGACGCCGACGCGATCACCCGCACGATCGTGTCGGAGGCGGGAAAGCCCCTCGCGGAGGCATACGCCCACGAGCTCGTCGTCGGCGCCGATGCATGCCGGTGGCTCGCTGCGAACCTCGGGCGCGTGCTCCGAGAGGAACGGCTCGCCTTCCCTCAGCTGGTGCTGCGGCACAAGCGCGGCTGGATCCGGTACGAGCCCCTCGGCGTGGTCGGGATCGTCACGCCCTGGAACTTCCCGCTGGCGATACCGCTGCGCGGGGTCGCGGCCGCCGTCGCGACCGGGAACGCCGCCGTCCTGAAGCCGTCCGAGCTGACGCCGCTGACGGGAGCGTGGGTCGAGGAGCTCTTCCGGCGGGCAGGCGCCCCTGCCGGCCTCGTTCGCGTCGTGCAGGGCCCCGGCGAGACCACGGGCGACGCCCTCGTCCGACACCGCGGCGTCAACGCGGTCCTGTTCACGGGCTCGGTCGAGGTCGGCCGACTCGTGGCGCAGGCGGCCGCCGAGCGGCTGTGCCCGGTCGTGCTCGAGCTCGGCGGGAAGGACGCAATGCTCGTCCTCGACGACGCCGACCTCGACCGTGCCGTGCAGGGGGCGCTGTGGGGCACGTTCACGAACTGCGGTCAGGCATGTGCCGGGATCGAGCGGATCGCAGTGCCGTCCGGTCTGCACGACACGTTCGTCGAGCGCCTCACGGCCGAAGCCCGCGCCCTGCGCATCGGGCACGGGTCGGACCCCGACGTCGAGCTCGGGCCGCTCGTCAGCGAGGTGCAGCGAGCCCGGTTCGAGAGCCTCCTCGCGGACGCGGTCGAGCACGGGGCGACCGTCGCGGCCGGAGGACGCCGGCCCGCCGTCGGCCTCCCGGGTTGGTTCTACGAGCCCACGATCCTCGTCGGCGAGCCGCGTACCGCGCGCCTCCGCGGCGAGGAGCTGTTCGGCCCCGCCGCCGTGGTTGTCCAGATGGACAACGAAGACGAGATGGTGCGGTGGGTGAACGCGTCGCCGTTCGGGCTCGGCGCGAGCGTCTGGACCCGCGACCTGCAGCGCGCGCGTGCGGTCGCCGCCAGGCTCGAGACCGGATCCGTCTGGGTCAACGACCACGCCTACACGTTCGGGGCGTCCCAGGCCCCGTGGGGGGGCCGGCGAGTCTCCGGCCTCGGGCGAACCGGGTCGCGCCACGGCCTGTATGCGCTCTCGCACGTCAAGCTCGTGGACGCGGACCGGGGACGGTTGACCCCGGGCTGGTGGTTCCCGTACGGCGACGCGGCGGTCGACGGCCTGCGCGGCCTGCTCGGGGGCCTCTATGCCGACGGCGTCGGTGCCCGCGTCCGGGCGGTGGCCGTGCACCGGCGCGGCCTCGTCCATCTCGCGCGGAAGGTGCTGCGGTGAGCGACCTCTCGCACGTCGACGAGGCGACCGGCGAGGTACGGATGGTCGACGTGGGCGCGAAGCCGCCGATGCGACGGCGCGCGGTCGCGCGGGGAAGGGTGCGGATGGCCGCGGCGACCGCCGAGCGCCTCCGCACGCTGCCGAAGGGCGATGCGCTCACGGTCGCCCGGATCGCCGGCATCCAGGCGGCAAAGCGGACGAGCGACCTGATTCCGCTCTGCCACCCGCTTCCCCTGACGGTGGTCGAGGTCGACCTCGCGGTCGACGCGGAGGGCGTCGCGATCGAGGCGGCCGCCGAGACAACCGCGCAGACCGGGGTCGAGATGGAGGCGCTGACCGCCGCGGCCGTCGCCGCCCTGACCGTCTACGACATGGCGAAGGCCGTCGACAAGGAGATGTCGATCGACGGGATCACCCTCGTCTCGAAGACGAAGGAGCCCGTGTGACGCACCGTCGTCCGGCGCGGCCCCGATGAGCGCCGTCGCGGCCCCGCTCCCGGTGAGGCTCGCGCGCCTCGTGCGGCTCGAGCACACCGTCTTCGCGCTGCCGTTCGCGTACGTGGGCGCGCTGCTCGCGACCGACGGCTGGCCGGGCCTCGGCCCGATGGCGTGGATCACGGTCGCGATGGTGGGCGCGCGGACCCTCGCGATGGGGCTCAACCGGCTCGTCGACGCCGAGGTCGACGCCCGAAACCCGCGCACCGAGGGACGCGAGCTCCCGGCGGGCGCCCTGCGCCGCGGGCAGGTCGCCGCGCTGTGCCTGCTCGCTCTGGCCGTCTATCTGGTCGCCGTCTTCCAGCTGAACCCGGTCGTGCGCTGGTTGTGGCCGATCCCGGTGGTCATGTTCGTCGTCTACCCCTACCTGAAGCGGGTCACGTGGCTCTGCCACCTGTGGCTGGGCGCGTCGCTCGGCCTCGCCCCGGTGGGGGCGTGGGTCGCGATCACCGGTGAGCTCCCGTGGCAGGCCTGGGCGCTCGGAGGCGCGGTCTGCCTGTGGGTCGCCGGCTTCGACCTGTTCTACGCCCTCTTCGACCGGGAGCACGACCTCGCCGTCGGCCTCCATTCCTGGGCGACGCGTTTCGGTGTGCGCGGCGTCTTCCGCGGCGCACGTGTCATGCACGCGGGGTCGGTCGGATTGCTCGTCCTCGCCGGTGCGGGCCTCCCCGTCGACGCGTGGTACTGGCTCGGCGTGGCGGTCGTCGCCGCGCTGCTCGTCTACGAGCACCTGATCGTCCGACCCGACGATCTCCGGCGGCTCGACGCCGCCTTCTTCACCGTCAACGGCGTCCTCTCGATCGCGTTCGGCGCGTTCGTGGCCCTCGACACGCTCCTCTGAGCCGGCGCACTTCCGGCACGATCCCCGCACACATGCGTCACAGCTTTGGCGATAGCGTGGCATCAGGGCACCGGGGGTGCCCCTGGGGGTGGTTGTCGTGACGGCGTCGGCGGCGCCGGGGTGCCGGGTCGAGAGGGCGGCGCGTGGGTAACGGCGCCGTCGTCCGCGCCGTCTCGCTCGAGAAGCGGTACGGGATGCGGAGCGTGCTCCGGGGCGTCTCCTTCGAGCTCGCCCCGGGCGGCGCGCTCGTCGTGACCGGGCCCAACGGGGCCGGGAAGACCACGCTCCTGCGCCTGCTCGTCGGGCTCGCCGCCCCCACGCGCGGATCGCTCGACGTGACGGTCGAACGGGCCCGCGTCGGGTTCGTCGCGCACGAGCCCCTCGTCTACCGGGAGCTCACCGCGCTCGAGAACCTCGACCTCTACGGCCGGTTGTACCGCGTCGCCGAGCGCCGCGAGCGCATCGGGATGCTGCTCGAGCGCTTCGGCCTGTGGGACGCGCGAAACCAGCGCGTGTCGGCCTACTCGCGCGGCATGACGCAACGCCTTGCGCTCTGCCGCGCGCTCCTGCACGAGCCCGAGCTTCTTGTGCTGGACGAGCCCCACTCCGCCCTCGACGCCGAGGGAGCGGGGCTCCTCGACGGCGAGCTCGAAGCGCTCGCGGGCAGTCGCACCCTCGTCGTCTCGACGCACGACCCCGCTCGGCTCGCGGGGCTCGCGACGGCCCAGCTCGCGCTCGAGCGCGCATGACGGCGTACCTCGGCGACGTCGCCGCGCTCGCGCGGAAGGATCTCCGGCTGGAGCTCCGGGCGCGCGACACGCTTCCCGCGATGGTGCTCTTCGTCGTCGCCACGCTCGTCGTGTTCCACTTCGCGCTCCCGGGCGGCGCGAGCGACGACGCCGCATACGGTCTGCTCTGGGTCGCCCTCGTGTTCACCGCCCTCCTCGGCCTCGGACGGGCATGGGTGCCCGAGGGGGAGGCCGGGGCGCTCGACGGTCTCGTCCTCGCGACGTCCGACCGGAGCGCGATCTGGCTCGGGAAGACGCTCGCCACGCTCGCATTCCTCGGCGCGGCCGAGGTCGTGGCCCTGCCCGCGTTCGCGCTGTTCTTCGCGCGCCTCGACGGCGCGGCGGTCGCGGGAGTGGTGCTCGCGTCGATCGGCATCTGTGCCGTGGGCTCGCTCGTCTCCGCGATGGCCGCGGCGGCGCGGGGCCGCGAGGTCCTGCTTCCGCTCCTGTTCCTTCCGCTCGCGATCCCGCTCGTCGTCGGTGGCGTCGGATCGAGCATCTCCCCCGACCCGGGCACGTACCTCGCGTTCCTGGGCCTCTACGACGCCGTCTTCGCGATACTTTCCTGGGCGGCGTTCGAGTACGTCGTCACCGAGTGAGCGTCTCCCGATGACCACTGCGAAGCCTTCTCTGACGGCCCTCGCGACCTTCGCTGTCGTGCTGGCCGGCACGTCCGTGGCCATGATCTTCTTCGTGGCTCCCGAGGATGCCGACCAGGGCCTGTCCCAGAAGATCTTCTACGTCCACGTGCCGATTGCCCTCACGGCGTACGCGTGCTTCGGGCTCGGCGCCTGGAAGGCGCTTCGTCTCCTGCTCACGCGCGGGGAGCGCTACGACCTCGAGAGCTATACGGGGATCCATCAGGGAACGATCTTCGGCGCCCTGACCCTCGTCACGGGCTCGATCTGGGCGAAGGCCTCGTGGGGCGTGTGGTGGACCTGGAGCTCGAACCAGCTCGTTCTGTTCCTCGTGCTGTTCCTGTTCTACTGCGCCTACTTCATGCTCCGCTTCTCGGTCGAGCCGGGCCCGAGGCGGGAGCGGATCTCGGCCGTGTACGCGCTCTTCGGCGTGGCGCTGATCCCGGTGAGCTTCTTCGCGATCAGGCTCGCGAACGACTTCATCCACCCGACCGTCTTCACGCGCGAGGGCCCGCAGATGACCGGCGAGATGTTCGCGGCGTTCTGCGTCTCGTGGGCCGCGATCACGCTCCTCGCGTACGTGATGTACCGCACCGAGCTCGCGGGCAAGCGCACCGACGTCAATCTCCGTGAGCTCCGCGAGGCCCTCGCGCCGTGAGCTCCGGGGAGAAGTACGTCGCGGCGGCGTACGGCGTGTTCCTCGTCTTCGTGCTCGTCTGGGCGGCGATCATCGCCGCGAAGCTGTCCCGGCTCGAGCGGGAGACCGGGAGAGCTCGCGCGTCTTGCCCGCTCGCGTGCCGACGGTGGTGACCGGGGCGATGGCTGAGCTGCTCGTCTGGCCGGCGCTGATCGCCTACGGGGAGGCTGCGTTCGCGTACGCGGGGGAGCTGCGCGGGCACGGCCGCTACGGGCGGTTCGGGATCTGGGGAGTGCGCATCGGCTGGCTGGCGCAGACCGCCCTCCTCGTCGCGCAGGCACTGTCGACCGACGGCTTTCCGTGGGGCACCTGGGCAGGGGCCCTGAACCTCCTGTCGTGGCTCGTCGTCTCCGGGTATCTGGTCTGGGGCTGCAAGCCCCGCTACCGGCTGATCGGCCTGCTCGTGATGCCGCTCGCGGCGGCGCTCCTCGTGCTCGCCTGGGCCGGCGGGGGGACCGGTGTGCATGCCGCCGAGGGCGGCGGCTGGACGCTCGACGTCCATGTCGGCTTGATGCTCGCCGCGATGGCCAGCTTCACGGTCGCCGCTGCGATGGCCCTGCTCTACCTGTTCGAGGAGCGGAGGCTCAAGCGCCGCGACACCTCGGTGCTCCGCCTGCGCCTCCCGTCGCTCGAGGCGCTCGACCGGCTCGCGTCCCGCGTGGCGCTCGTCGGGCTCGTGCTCCTCAGCGCGGGCATGGTGGTCGGTCTCACCCGGTTCGACACGGGAGACCTCGACGCGGCGATGACCGTCACCGTCCTCATCTGGCTGGTCTACGCCGCGGCGCTGGCGGCGCGCCACGAGGCGGGCATTCGCGGCCGACGCCTCGCGTGGTCGCTCGTCGCCGGGTTCGGCCTCGTCGCGGTCGTCCTGCCCCTGACCCACTTCGCGGCATGAAGCTCGCGCTCGCAGGGGTCTCGCACCACACGGCGTCGCTCGAGCTGCGCGAGCGGGTCGCGATCGACCTCGACTCGGCCGCCACGCTCGCACGCGAGCTCGCGTGCGGGGAAGGGCCGGCCCACGAGGCGGTTGTCCTCTCCACCTGCAACCGGACCGAGCTCTACCTCGCATCCGACGACGAGGAGCGTCTCGTCGAGCTCGCGGACGGTGCGCTGCTCGCACTGGCCGGCTCGGACGCGGACGCCCTCGCCCCGGTCGCCTACCGGCTCGCGGACGAGTCTGCGGCGCTCCACCTGTTCCGCGTGGCTGCCGGCCTCGACTCGCTGGTGCCAGGAGAGGGCGAGATCCTCGGGCAGGTTCGCGACGCGTTCGAGGCGGGGGCTCCGGGCCCGCTGCTCGACCGGACGTTCCGGATGGCGCTGCACGCGGGCCGGCGCGCGCGCATCGAGACGGCCATCGGCGAGAGCCCGGCCTCGGTGCCGTCGGCCGCGGCCGCGCTGGCGCAACAGGTCTTCGAGGGGCTGGACGGCCGCCGAGTCGTCCTCGTCGGAGCCGGCCGGACGAGCGAGCTCACTGCGCGCAACCTCCGGTCACGCGGCGCGACCATCACGACCGTCGTGAACCGGACCGTCGACCGTGCCGAGCGTCTCGCGTCGTCGCTCGGGGCACGGGCCGCGACGCTCGGTGAGCTCGCGGGCTCCCTCGCGGACGCGGACGTCGTGGTCTCGTCGACGAGCGCCCCCGGCTTCGTCCTCACGGCGGACGAGCTCGCGCCGGCACTGCGCGCGCGCCGGGGGCGGCCCGTGCTGTTCGTCGACCTCGCGGTGCCGCGGGACATCGACCCGTCGCTCGCCTCGATCGACGGATGCTTCGTCTACGACGTGGACGATCTCGAAGCGGTCGTGTCGGCGTCGCTGCAGGGGCGCCGCGCCGAGGCCGTCCGCGCCGAGCGGATCGTGGCGGCGGAGGCGGAGCGCTTCCGCGCCTGGCAGGCCTCGCTTGCGGTCGTGCCGGCGATCGCCTCGCTTCGGGCGCTGGCGGAGGAGATCCGCGCGTCGGAGCTCGCGCGTGTCGAGGCACGACTCGGGCGGCTGCCGGAGAGCGAGCGGGCCGTCGTCGACACCGTCACGGCGCAGATCGTCAACAAGCTGTTGCACCTGCCGACGGTGCGGATGAAGGAGGCCGCCGTCACGCCGGACGGGCTGGTCTATGCTGACGTCGTGCGTCACCTGTTCGGGCTCGGGGAGGAGGACAAGGCGTGACGCTCCCGCGCGACGTCGTCCACGGAAGGCCGCTGCCGATCGTCGTGCCGACCGCCTTCGTCCGGATCCGGCCGCGAGGACCTCGCGCGTGCGGCGCTCCGGCGACGCAGGCCTCCCGCAGCTGCCGTGCTGCTTCGCGTCGGATCGCGCGGCAGTAGGCTCGCGCTGACCCAGGCCGAGCGCGCCGCCGACGCGCTGCGCCGGCCCGGTGTCGAGATCGCTCTCGTCCCGATCACGACGGCCGGGGATCGCGATCGCACGCGGCCGTTCGGCGAGATCGGGAGCCGGGGCGTGTTCGTCAAGGAGCTCGAGGAGGCGCTTCTCGCCGGCCGCATCGACGTGGCGGTGCACTCCGCGAAGGACATGACCTCGACCGACGCGGACGGGCTCGCCGTCGGCGCGTACCCACCGCGCGAGGATCCTCGCGACGCACTGTGCGGGGCTGCCGAGATCCGGGCGGCGATGCGGATCGGCACCGCGTCGGCGCGTCGGCGGGCGCAGCTCCTGGCGCTCGAGCCGAGCCTCTCGGTCGAGCCGTTACGCGGGAACATCGATACGCGCCTGCGGAAGCGGGGCGAGCGGGGGCTCGACGCGGTCGTCCTCGCCGCTTGCGGGCTCGACCGGCTGGGGCTGGGCTCGGAGATCGGCGCCCGGTTCGACCCCGAGGTGATGCTGCCCGAGGCCGGCCAGGGCGCGCTCGCGCTCCAGGTCCGGGCGGGCGAGGAGGATCTCGTCGCGACGGCGGACGACCCGGAGACCCGGCGCCGGGTGGAGGCGGAGCGTCGCTGCGTCGCCGCCGTCGGCGGAGGCTGCCTGGCGCCGGTCGCGGCGTACCACGACGGCATCGTCCTGACCGGCCTCGTCGCCGACGAGGACGGCGGCTGGGTCGAGCGCCGCGAGGGCGACGACCCCGAGGCGCTCGGCCGGGAGCTCGCAGCGCTCGCGGCCGGGAGAGCACCCACGCCGTGAGCGCGTCGGCGTACCGGCACGACCTGTCGGCCCGGCCCTCGAGCTCCCTGTGAGGAGATCGGCACACATCCGGCACGGACAGGGCACACCTTCGACGCTAGTGTCGGTGTCCCCGTGGGTGGGTGGGGGCTAGGGACGGGACCAGGACTGCGCGTTGGCCCGCATCGTCGTCACGCGTCCGTCGGGGAGGGAGGCCGCGCTCGTCGACCGATTGACGGCGCTCGGGCACGAGGTCGTCCACGTCCCGCTCGTCGCGATCGAGCCGCTGGGAGACGACCCCGTCGACGTGAGCGACTACGACTGGGTCGTCGTCACGAGCGTCGCCGGTGCCCGCGAGCTGCGGCGCCGGATGCGTGGCGTCCCCCGGCGTGTCGCCGCGATCGGGAAGGCGACGGCCGACGCATTCGGCGGCGTCGACCTGATCGCCGCCCGGTCGACGCAGGAAGGGCTCCTCGCGGCCATGCCGACGCCCGCGGGGAGGGTGCTGTTCGCCGGGGCCGAAGGCGCGCGGCGCCTTCTCCCGGACGCGCTCGGCGCCGATGTCGTCGCCCTCTACCGGACCGTCGAGCTGGAGCCGGCCGCCTGGCCGGACTGCGACCTCGTGACGCTCGCGTCCGCGTCGGCCGCCCGAGCGTACGGGCGTCTCACCGCGGCGGCACCGGCCGCGTCCATCGGGCCGCAGACGACGCGGGCCGCCGTGGCGGCTGGCGTGCGGGTCGTCGCCGAGGCCGAGACGAGCGACCTCGAGGGCCTCGTCGCTGCCGTCGAGCGTGCGCTCGCCGCGTCGTAGACTCGGTGTGTGGTCATCTGCTTCCTCACGGACTTCGGGCTCAAGGACGACTTCGTCGGCACGTGCCACGGGGTGATCGCCCGCATCGCCCCCGAGGCGAGGGTGATCGACGTGACGCATGGCATCCCCGCGACCCGCGTGCTCCAGGGCGCGCTCGTCCTCGCGAGCACCCTGCCGTACATGCCGATCGGCATCCACCTGGCCGTGGTCGACCCCGGGGTCGGCGGTGCCCGCCGTCCACTTGCGATCGCGGACGCCGCCGGGCGGTTGTTCGTCGGCCCGGACAACGGCCTCCTCCTCCCCGCGGCCGAGCGGGCAGGGATCACCGAGGTGCGGGAGCTCGCGAACCCGGCGTACGCGCTCGAGACGATCTCACGCACGTTCCACGGCCGTGACCTGTTCGCGCCCGCTGCCGCGCATCTCGCCAACGGCGTGCCGCTCGCGGAGCTCGGACCGCCGCTCGTTCCGGATGCGCTCGTGCGCCTCGACCTGCCCGAGCCGTCGTTCTCGGAGGACCGGATCGACGCGACCATGCTCTACGTCGACAGCTTCGGCAACATCGCCCTGAACCTCACGCGTGACGACGCGGAGCGCGCCGGCGTCGTGCCCGGCTCGCGCATCGAGCTCGAGCTCTCGGGTGAGCGGTACTACGCCGTCATGGCGCGCACCTTCGCCGACGCTCGCCCCGGCGACGTGATCCTCTACGAGGACAGCTACCGCAACATGTCGATCGCGATCAACCGCGGAAACGCGGCCTCGATGCTCCACGCGACGCCGGGCCGACCGCTCGGGATCCAGGTCCTCGGCCCGGGGATGCACTAGCGACCGAGCTCCGATCCTTGGTTGCGGCGCGGGGATGCGCTAGGGTCGGCCGCAGCGAAGAGCGTTCGTGGCGCGGTCTGCCGGCCCGGACGCTCTTCTCCTGGAGACCGACTATCGTCGGGTGATGACGGTTCTCCGAGTCGCCCCGGTGCTCATCGTCAGGGACGTCGTCGCCTCGGTCGACTTCTGGCGCGAGCGCGTCGGCTTCGAGACCGACCAGATCTACGGCGAGACGCCCAACTTCGCCATGCCCACGCGCGACGGCGTGACGATCATGCTCGCGCAGGCTCCCACCGGCCGTGAGCCTCCGCTCCCGAACTGGCGGGTGCTCGACAAGTGCAACCAGGCCTACGTCTGGGTCGATGACGCGCGTGCCTTCTACGACGAGCTCCTGGGTCGCGGCGCCCCGATCGACTTCTCGATCTACGACACGCCCTGGGGCACGCGCGAGTTCGGCATCCAGGATCTCGACGACCACGACATCGCGTTCGGTCAGGTGCTCCGGGGCGGTTGAGCTGCGCGAGCCCGGCGGAGCTCGCGCAGCCACGGGTGCCCCGGCTCGGAGCGGGCGAGGTACACGCGAAGCCAGGAGCACGCCGACAGCTCGAGGAGCGGGAGGGTGGCGGCGAGGTCATCGTCGTCCACGCGGCGGCGATGCCTCGCCTTGTGCGCGAGGACGAGCTCGGGACGGAGGTAGCGAAGCCCGTCCGCGGCCGTCCACGTCGCCTCGTCGATCGGCCTCGTGACCGTGTTGTCCCGCTTGAACACCCACCGGCGCGGCCCAGCCCGGGCTCAGCAGCACGTCCAGGAGCCACGGCGCGAGCGCATGCTCCCGCAGCCAGACCTGAGCCGACCAGCCCGGGACGCGCGGCCGCTGGTCGTCGAGCGGACGGAGCGTGCCGCTCCCGGCCGCCCAAAGGTCGAGGCGTCCGCGGAAGTGGTCCCGCAACGCTCCCAGGTCTCTCCGGAAGATCGTCACGTCCACGTCCTTGTGCGGGCGCATGACACCCGTGAACGCCTCGATCGCCCAGCCGCCCGAGATCCACCACGGCCTCGGGAATCCTTCGAAGAGCGCCGCCGCGTCGCTCGGGGTGGACGGCGCCCACGGCCCCCACAGCCGCTGGAACTCGCGCTCCTCCGGGTCGTCGGGCCCGAGGCGAGGGCGGCGAGCCAAGCCGGCCTACAGGATCGACTGACCGAGGGCGCTCGCCGCGAGCTCGACCGCGATCGCCGCGCTTCCGTTCTCCCGGTCGAGGATCGGGTTGACCTCGACGAGCTCGAGCGAGCCGACAACGCCGGACTCGGCGAGGTCCTCGCAGGCGAGGTGCGCCTCCCGGTAGGTGAGCCCGCCCTTCACGGGCGTCCCGACACCCGGTGCGACCTCGGGATCGAGTGCATCGAGGTCGAGCGAGACGTGGACGAAGCCGGGGCCCGAGGCCCGGTCGATTGCCTCGAGCACCGCTCGCTCGATGCCGATGCGGTCGATCTCCGTCATCGTGATCACACGGATCCCCTTCTCACGGATGAGCACGCGCTCGGCGGCGTCGAGCGAGCGCACGCCGAGAAGGACGACGCGTGCCGGGTCGACCGCGGGCAGCTCGAGCCCCGGGTGAGCGAAGGCGTCGCCTGCGACGCCGAGCGCCGCAGCGAGCGGCATGCCGTGGACGTTCCCGGTCGGGCTGGTCGAAGGCGTGTTGAGGTCGCCGTGCGCGTCGATCCAGACAACGCCGCCGGGCTGGCCGGCCGCGGCGCGGAGGCCGGCCAGCGTCCCGAGCGCGACCGAGTGGTCGCCGCCGAGGACGAGCGGGAGCGACCCGTCCGCGACGACGTCGCGCACGAGCGTCGCGAGCCGCGCGCACGCCTCGAGGATCTCCGGCAGGAAGCGGACCCGCTCGTCCGTCGCGCCGAGCGACTCCGGCTGGGGGGTCGAGACGTTCCCGCGATCGACGACCCGACAGCCGAACGACGTGAGGCGCTCGTCGAGCCCCGCGTAGCGGATGGCGGACGGGCCCATGTCGACGCCGCGTCGCGCCTGGCCGAGGTCGAGCGGCGCGCCGACGATCGTCACTGCACGGGGCGTCGCGGCCACGGCACGGGAGGCTACCCGGCTCGCTGGTCGTCCGCACGGTGCCGCCTTGCCGCCGGGCGTGGGGTAGGGTCGGGCATGGCCTCGGAGCGCGAGACCATGACGTGGAACGACCTCGGCGCCGGGGCCCGCGCGCTCGCCCGGATGGTCGCGGACGACGCGTACGACCCGGACATGATCCTCTCGATCGCGAGGGGCGGGCTGCTCGTCGGCGCCGCGCTCGGCTACGCGCTGTCCGTGAAGAACGTCTACACGATGAACGTCGAGTACTACACCGGCATCGACGAGCGCCTGGAGGTGCCGCGGATCCTGCCGCCGGCGCCCGATTTCGTCGACCTCCACGAGGCGCGCCTCCTCATCGCCGACGACGTCGCCGACACCGGGCACACGCTCCGGAGCGTCCAGGACTTCTGCGCGGGCAAGGTGGGCGAGGTGCGGATCGCCGTGCTGTACGAGAAGTCGCACTCGATCGTTCCGTGCGACTACGTCTGGAAGCGGACCGACCGCTGGATCGAGTTCCCCTGGAGCTCCCAGGAGCCCGTCGTCGTCCGCGAGCACGCGGTACGGGACGCGTGAGCGGGTCCGCGGCCCGGCTACACTGCGACGTCGGGGCGAGGTAGCTCAGTTGGTAGAGCACACGGCTGAAAACCGTGGTGTCGCCGGTTCAAGTCCGGCCCTCGCCATTCCCTCCTGCACCGGGTGAAGGTGATCAGCCGGGTCGCACGGCGAGCGCGACGCGCGCGAGGCTCGGGACGACGAGCGAGCCGTCCGGCTGGACGTAGCGCTCCAGGCGCCGCTCGGCCCCGAGTCGCACCGCCTCGGCCTCCTCCTCGGTGAGCCGCTGGAGGAGCAGCGCGAGCATCCGCGACATGTCCCGCGTGATGTCCCACCATGCCGCGAGCGAGGGAGCACGCCAGGTCAGCGGGACGTCCTCGACGGCCTCGACCTCGAGGCCCGCGCTCTCGAGGAGCGCGACGAGGCTGCCGTCGGCGGAGAGCCTGAACGGCCCCGGCGCCTCGGGGTCCGGCCGTTCCATGAGGCCCAGCTCGAGCGCGCTCCGGCCCGAGGCGGTCATCCAGTCGTTCTCGTCCGGGTCTGCCCAGACCGCGAGGGCGGCCCGGCCGCCCGGCCGGAGAACGCGCGCGACCTCACCTGCGGCGCCGTCCAGGTCCGGGACGAGCATCAGCCCCCAGCGGCACAGCACGCCGTCCACGGACGCGTCGGCGAGCGTCAGCGACGCCGCGTCCTCCACGGCGAACGAGACGCCCTCGAGCCCGAGCTCGGCCGCACGGCGTCGTGCGGCTTCGAGCATCTCCGGGGCGACGTCGGTCGACAGGAGGTGTCCGCCCGGCAGGAGGCGCGGTAGCGCGAGGAAGCCCGTGTCGCCGGGGCCGGCCGCCAGCTCGAGGATCGTCTCGCCCGGCCTCGGGTCGAGCAGCGAGACCAGCCGCTCCGACACCTCGTGCGTCGCGGACCAGATCAGCTCGCGCTGCCGCTCCCAGCCGGCTGCGACCGAGCGCCACGCCTCGATCTGCTCGCGCGGGTCTACGCCGCCGCTCCGGTGAACGCCGGGATCACGTCCTTCCCGTAGGCCTCGAGCGTCTCCTCCTGACCGTGGGTCATGAGGTAGATCGAGTAGTGGTCGACGCCGATCGACTCGAGCTCGCGGAGCTTCGCCGTGATCT
Source organism: uncultured Actinomycetes bacterium (assembly GCA_963786055.1). Classification (GTDB taxonomy): domain Bacteria; phylum Actinomycetota; class Thermoleophilia; order Gaiellales; family Gaiellaceae; genus Gaiella. The sequence goes on from CAWAXS010000037.1 coordinate 147,916, forward strand.
GGCCCACGTCCCCGAGCACGGAGAAGCGGTCGCAGATCTCGTCGGTGACGAACTCGCCGTGCTTCGCACCGACGCGGGAATGCTCGTCGTAGTCGTAGAACTTCCTGGCCTCGACGTAGTCGGTGAGCGCCTTCGGCACGACGGAGCCGTCCGTCCCGTAGCGCTCGATCAGGTCCTTCACATGGTTGGAGACCATCGCCGGGAACCAGCGGGTCTGCTCGCGGCCGTCCTCGATCGGGCCGACGTGGCTCGGGGCGCAGACGATGCACTTCAGCGCCGCGGGGTCGCGACCCGCCTCCTCGGCCGCCGCGCGCGCGGTGCCCATGATCCACTGGATGATCTCGGGGTCGGCGAGCTGGATGACGACGCCGTCGCCCACGCGGCCGGCGACGCCGAGCGCCTTTGGGCCGTAGCCCGCGACCCACATGGGGATCTGCGGCAGCTCCGGGCGCACCCACTTGAGCTGGAGGTCCTTGTCGTTCCAGAGCACCTCCTTGCCGTTCATGAAGTCCTTGATCATCGTGAGCCGCCGCTCGAACTCGGCCACGCGAACCGGCTGCTGGCCGATGTAGCGCCGAGCGGAGTCGCCGCGGCCGATGCCCATCACCATCCGGCCGTCGGAGATGTCGTGCATCGTCGCGTAGAGGCTCGCGAGCACCGTCGGCTCGCGCGTCCCGGGGTTCGTCACGAGGTGGCCGAACTTCAGCTTCGAGGTGGCCTGGATCGCCATCGTCAGCTGGACGAACGACTCCTGCCAGAGGACGTGCGAGTCGTAGGTCCAACCGATCTCGAAGCCGTTCCGCTCCCCGAGCTGCATCAGCTCGACGAGCCGCGAGGCCGGCGGGTCGGGTAGGACGGTGACGCCGAAAGAGAGTGCCATGTCGTTGATCCTCCGTCGTGAGCGAAGGATTCAGTATCGGTCGTCGGTCGGGCCCGTGCCAGGGGATCCGTCGCGCCACTCGCGGGCGAGCAGCGCGTAGACGAGCTCGCTCTGCCACTCACCCTTGACCCACTCGTTCTCGACGAGATGTGCCTCGCGGCGCATGCCGAGCTTCTCGAGGACCCGGGCCGAGCCGGCGTTGCGCGGCTCGAGCCGCCCGACGACCCGGTGCAGGCCGAGCTCCTCGAAGGCGAACGCGAGCATCGGCCTCGAGGCCTCGGTCGCGTAGCCGTTTCCCTGGTGGGAGGGGTGGAAGACGAAGCCGAGCTCGCCCTGGCTATGCACCTCGCTCGCCCAGAGCAGCGAGACGTCTCCGACGAGCTCACCGCTCTGCCGGAGTGCGACCGCGGCGCTGAGCCACTCACCCTCGCCCCGCAGCGCAGCGCCGGCGATCTTGTGGCCGAGGAGTTCGCGCGACTCCTCCGGCGTGCGGACGTCGTTGTAGAGCCAGCGGACGACCGACTCGTCGGAGTACATCGCGTGGAGTGCGTCCAGATCGCGATCCTCGAACGGGCGGAGGAGCAGTCGCTCCGTCTCCATCGGCCAGCCTGGCGCGGGCACCGCCGCACTGTAGAGCGAGGGCCTCCCGCGCCGCTCAGTGCAGCGCAGGGACGATGCTCTGCGCGAAGCGGAAGACATTGCGGGGGTCGTACTGGCGCTTCACCTGTCGGAGCCGTGGGTAGTTCGAGCCGTAGTACGCCAGGCCCCAGTGCGGCAGCTCGCGGTCGATGTAGTTCTGGTACGCGAGCCCCGACACGTACGGGCGCATCGCGGCGTACGTGCTTCGCAGCCAGGACATGGCCGCCTGCGCGCCGGCGTCCCCGCTCGCCGGGCTCCAGCCGGCGATGTACTGGCAGGAGAACGAGGAATCGCGGTGGACGAACGCGGTCGCCGCCTTCGGCACGCGGTTGATCGCGCCGCCATACGCGTCGAGCAGCACGGATCCTCCTGCGGGGGTCGCAGCCCGGGCCTCCACGGCCCGGACGAGCGCGTCGATCCCCATCGCGGAGAGCTGACCGCCGACGTAGTCGGACTTCGCCGCGAAGGTCGAACGACCGACCCCGTCTCCGAACCGGCAGTGGAGGGCATCGGCGCAGCCGGCCCAGAGCAGCATCGCGTCGAGGTACGGCATCGTGCGGATCTCGAGCGTCTCCGGATTCGTGCCGGCAGCGAAGAACGATGCGAGCAGTGCCTGGAGCTCGGGGCCCGAGCCGAAGAACTGGCCGCTCGAGCCGACGCGGAGCTGGCCGGAGTCCGACGCCTCGAGATCGAGCAGCGAGAACAGCTCGTCCGGTGCGCCGGGCGCCCAGCGCTGCCACGCGTCCGCGACATGCGCCGCGTCCGACCAGGGCCAGCCGGCCCGGTAGATCGTCACGCTGTCGACGGGGTGGGTCGAGAACGTGAAGCGCGTGGCGACGCCGAAGTTGCCGCCGCCACCACCGCGGCACGCCCAGAAGAGGTTCGGGTTCCTCTGTGGGTTGCAGGGCCGGACCACGCCGTCGGCCGTCACCATCGTGAAGCTCCGGATGTTGTCGCAGGTCAGGCCGAGCTTGCGTCCCGAGAACCCGACTCCTCCGCCGAGCGCGAGTCCGGCGATACCCACCGTCGGGCACGAGCCGCCGGGGATCGCGAGGCCGTGGGCGGCGAGCTCGCGGTAGACGTCCATCAGACGTGCGCCTGCGCCGATCCCCACCGTTCCCGCGGCGGCATTGACGGTGATCGAGGCGAGCCTCGACACGTCGATCACGACACCGGTCGTCGTCGAGTAGCCGGCGTAGCTGTGCCCACCGCTCCGGGCCGCGATCGGGACGTGGTTCTCGCGCGCCCAGCGGATCGTCCGGGAGACGTCGATCGCGCTCTGGCAGTACACGACTGCGAGCGGGTGGATTCCGTCGAACCGCGGGCTGTAGAGGAGCCGCGCGGCCTCGTAGCCCGCGCTGCCGCTCGGCACCACCGTGCCGGCGAGACGCGCCTGGAGTGCGGCGAGATCCGGCGTGCTCCGGCGCCGTCTGAACGCAACCGGCAACGCGCCCGCGGTGACGGCGAACTGCCCGGCTCGCTCCAGCAGCTCGCGCCGGTCGAATCGCGTTTCGGGCGCGGACGTCGTCCGCCCAGTCTACGACGGGGACGGTGTCGAGCCCATCACTGCAGGCGCCGCACGAAGGGGAGGGCGGCGACCGCCAGGGCGGCGATTCCGGCGAAGGCGGCCGCTCCGTCCCCGGGCAGGTCGAACGCGAGCCCGGCGAGCGGCGTCCCCACGAGGATCGCCAGCACGGCACAGCTGTTGACCAGGGCGACGGCCGCACCGGGAGCGTCACGACGGAGCCGCTGCGCCGCGTCGAAGATCACCGCGAACGGGAGCCCCGCTGCGAGACCCAGGGCGAGCGAGCCGATGGCCGACACCCAGAGCGGCGCTTGCGCGGCGAGGACCAGCGCGCCCCCCGCTGCCGCGACGAGCGACACAACGACCACCAGCTTGCGGCGGGCCGGCCGTCGATGCGCGAGCGCGCCGCCGAGCGGGCGGGTCACGATCCCGGCCAGCAGGACGAGGCCGCCGAGGGCGCCGGCCACGGCCGACGTCGCCCCGCGCCGCTCGAGCAGAGGCACGACCCAGTTACCGGCGATCACCGCGAGCCCGAACGTGGCGGCCTGCAGGACGCCGAGCGGTAGAAGGCGAGCATCCCCGAGCACGCCCCGCCTCGAGCGGCCGACCCGTCGCAAGCCACGCACGGCCATCACCGGCAGCGCTGCGGCGAGCGAGAGCACGAGAGCACTGGCGTACGCCGCCCGCCAGCTGGTCGCGTCGGTGAGCGGGGGCACGACGACGAGCGCAAGCCCCCCTCCCGCCATCGTCGCGCCGCCATAGAGGCCCTGGAGCACCGGACCGCCGCCTCCTGCCCGAACGAGGTCGAGCCCGGCGACGAAGCCGGCGCCCGAGCCGAGCCCGACGACGAGCCGCCCGAGCAGTGCGATGCCGACCTCGTCGTCGACGAGGGCGAGCGCGTTGCCGAGCGCGGCAGCGGCACAGGCACCGAGCGCCACGCGGTGCGGGCCGAAGCGGTCGGATCAGATGCCGGCGGGAAGCTGCGCCGCGAGGTGGGTCACGAACAGCGCTGTCGTCAACAACCCGACGACGGCGAGCGACACGCCGTATGCGTCCGCGAGCGGGTCGGCGACAGCGCCGACGTTCGAGACGTTCCATGTCAGGAGCCCGCGGTGGCGAGCCCCGCCGCGATCGCGCGTGGCACGGGTCGCGCGGCGGTCGCGCCGACCGGGGCGTCGCTCACGCGTCCGTTTCGAGCAGGCACCTGAGCCGCTCGAAGTCGGCGCGGGTGCGCCGCTCGGCGGCCTTCCGCACGAGCCCTCCCGCGAGGCCGAACAGCCTCCCGGCGTCCACGTCTCCGACGAGCGTGAGCAGCGTCCCGTCGTCCGTCGGCTCCAGCAGGTGGCGCGCGGAGAAGCGGACGGGCCCGGACAGCGATCGCAGCGAGAACTCGCGCCCCGGCTCGGAGGCCGTCACCTCCAGCTCCGACTCGACCCGCTTGCCCATGAACGTTCGCACCTCGGTGAAGGTCGAACCGGCCGCGAGGGGCCCATCGGACGGCCCCGCGCACCTCCTCGACGCCCTCCTGCCAGAGATGCAGGTTCGAGGGGTCGGCCAGGAACGCGTAGACCTCCACCGGCGGCCGCGAGATCTCGACCGCCAGCTCGTACCTCATTCCCGGGCTATCCAGTCGATCGTCTTCGAGGCGAGCCGGTCGAGTGCGGCGACGGAGAGCTCGAGATGCTCGGGCCGCGTGTCCTCGAGCTTCGTGTGCGAGAGGCCACGGAGGCTCTGGACGAAGAGCATCACCGTCGGCACGCCCGCGCGGGCGACCTCCGCGGCGTCGTGCAGCGGGCCCGACGGCAGGCGATGCGACGTCCCGGCCACCTCGCGGATCGCCTCGTCGGCGAAGCCGATCATGGTCTCGTCGAAGAGGATCGGCTCGATCGACCAGATCTTCTCCCAGTCGACGTCGATCTGCTCCTCCTCCGCGAACCCGCGCGACAGCTCCTGCGCGCGCACCAGCATGGACGCGAGCTTCCGGGCGTCGAGGTGGCGTTGGTCGAGCAGCTGCTCGGCGGTCTCGACGACCGACGTCACGATCCCGGGCTTGCACGTGACGCCGCCCGACGTGCAGACCGCGCCGTCGCCGGTCTCGCGCGCGATGTCGCGAATCGCGAGCGCCAGCTTCGCCGCGCCGGCGAGGGCATCGCGTCGCTTGTCCATGGGTGTCGAGCCGGCATGTGCCGCCTGGCCCCTCCACGTGATGCGCCAGCGCTCGACACCGAAGGTGCCGAGCACGACGCCGAGCGGCAGATCGAGCGACTCGAGCACGGGCCCCTGCTCGATGTGGAGCTCGAGGTAGGCGGCCGCGCTGGCGATTTGCGACCGCGCGTCGAGCGCCCGGTCGAGATCGATGCCGAAGGCACCGATCGCGTCGGGCAGCGAGACGCCGTCGCGGTCGGCGAGCTTGCGCAGCTCGTCCTGGTCGGCCATCGAGCCTCCGGCGGCGGAGGAGCCGAACAGGGAGCGCCCGAAGCGCGCCCCCTCCTCGTCCGCCCAGTCGACGAGCCGCACGGTGACGGGCGGGGCGCCCTCCTCTGCGATCCGGCGGAGGACCTCCGCGCCGGCGAGGACGTTGAGGCAGCCGTCGAGCCAGCCGCCGTTCGGGACGGAGTCCATGTGGCCGCCGATCAGGACCGCGCGCTCGCTGACGCCGCGAAGCGTGTACCAGTCGTTGCCGGCCGCGTCGCGCTCGACCTCGAGGGGGAGGTCGGCGAGGCTCTCGGCAAGCCACGCGCGTGCCTTCGCCCAGGTCTCCGTCCACGCGACGCGCTGCGCCCCGTCCTCGTCGCCGGTCAGCGACCGGAGCTCCTCCAGGCGCGCGACGACACGAGACGGATCGAGCGGCACGGCCTCGAGCCTACCCCGGGCTCAGCTCGGTTGGCAAAGTCGGAGGAGCTGCGAGTGGAGTGACCCGGCCGGTCTCTACGGCACGAGCACGAGCTTCGTTCCGGCGCCCTCCGCCTGGCGACGCCAGGCGTCTGCGGCGGAGTCGAGCGGTACCCGCTCGACCTCGAGCTGGATCTCCCCGGCGACCGCATGGCCGACGAGGCGGCGGTAGTGGTCGGCGAGCTGGTCCGCGGGCACGGCGAAGTTCGTGTGACCGAGAATGGCGAGGCTCTTGAAGCGCACAGCTGCCGAGGCGAGCTCCGACGTCGCGCCCGCCGACTGGCCGAGATTGACGATCGTCGCCCACGGGACGGCGGCCTGGACGGCGGCTGCCGCAGGGGGTCCCCAGAGCGGGTCGAAGACGTAGCTCGGGCCATCGCCACCGAAGGCGTCCTTGAACGCTGTGACGAGGTCATCCGTCTCGTCCAGGCGCACGGTCGCATCCGCCCCCAGCGCCGCGGCACGCTCCAGGCCCGCAGCGCTCCGGCCCGCCGCGACGACGCGTGCGGCGCCGAGGAGCTTCGCCGACTGCACCGCGACGAGCCCCACCGAGCCGGTCGCCCCGAGCACCAGCACGTTCTCGCCTCCACGCAGCGGCGCCCTCCACGCGAACGGGAGCCAGCCGGCGAGGCCGGCGATGCCGAGCGCGCGCCGCCAGTGCCGGATCCGCCCCGTCGGGCACCTCGATCGCGGGTGAGTCGCCAACGGCGACACGGGCTGCCATCGCCCCGTTCCGCGACAGGCCCAGCCCGGCACCGAAGATCCACACGAGCCGGCCGTCCGCCGTGCGACCGACGGCCTCGCAGCCGGGCACGTACGGCAGCTCGGGGTGGCCCGCCGCGAGCAGGCCCCGGGACGTCGCGAGGTCGATCGGGTTGATCGGCGCCGCGAGCACCTCGACGACCTCGCCCGGCGGCTCGTCGACCTCGGCCACGTCGGGGACGGCCCCGAGCTCGCGGATCAGCGCGGCCTTCATCGGAGGGAGCCTAACCGGTCCCGGGCGGGCGGCGTGCCCGGCGCCCGTCTCGTCGGCCCACGCGCCTTATTGGTCCCATCCCCAGCCCCCACCCACCCACGGGGACACCGACGGTAGCGGCGAAGGCGTGACGTGTCCGTGCCAGGTTCGTGCCGATCTTCGACGCCGCGTGCTTCATGGCGCGAGCCGGCATGGGGCGCCGAACGAGATGCGGGCGGCCGTGGCCGCCCGCATCGTCAGCGCGCCGCGAGCCGGCAGAGGCCGGCCGGAGCGCCTACCCCCCGTTGAAAGGGCGCATGAGCGGGTTCATCCCCGAGAACACGCCGTCGGGGTTCGGGTACCAGGCCCAGACGTGGAGCGTGACGAGGTCGGGGTGCCAGAACCCGAACGCCGCCCCGGTCTGCGGGCTCTTCGGCGCACACGCCTCCTGGCTCGCCGTGAAGGTGAACGTGCCGTCCTTGTAGTGGCAGGCGGCGCCGAACGAGCCGTACGTCGCCCCCGGGAGCGGTGCCGTCTTCGGCTTCTCGGGGAAGACCCACTCGAACGCGACGAGCTGCCACGACGAGCCGCGCTTGCCGTACACGAGGATCGGCGGCTTCTTCACGTCGAACGTCGTGATCTTCGGGTTCATGAAGTGCCAGCCCATGTCGGGAATCATCCGCGTGATGATCCCGTAGCCGTTCTTCTTGGCCAGGGCGAGGTTGGTCGCGTACTTCGCTGTTGCCAGCCGGGCGGCTGCCAGCTGGCCCGCGAGCGCCTGCGGCGTGCCGCCGGCGGCCGTCGACATGTCGTGACGGTGTGCCGGCTGCCCGGCAGTCGCGAGGGCGGTGAACGCGGCCGCCGCGACGACGGACGCGCAGAGGATGGCGATCCTTCTCATCTCGTACCTCCGATCTCAGTTGCAGCTGACTTTCGGGTTCCACGCGAAGAACATGTCGGTCGGGTTCGGCTTCCAGACCCAGGCATGGAGCGCGTAGAAGGGCGGAAGGTCGTAGCGGGCGCCCGTGTTCGAGTCGAACGGCACGCCGAACAGCGTCGGCGGGCCTGCGTCGGCCCCGTGGTGGCGTTCCGTGCCTCGGCGAGGCTCGATTCTCCTCCCGCCATCGCAAAGCCGGCGATCGCGAGGAGCGGGAGCGCCACCGCGCCGACCGCCACGAGCAGTCGCTTTCGCATCTCCATCCCTGCCTCAGGCCGCGACCGCGGCCGGGTCGGGACGGACGAGTACGGTGTCGGCGACCTTGACGATCTCGTCGACCGGCAGGTCGGCGGCGGCGGCGTGGCGACGGATCGCCTCCGGGCTCGACGCCTGGTAGATGCAGACGGTCCCGACCGTTCCGTCGCGCTCCTCGAGGACGTAGCTTCGGATCCACGCGATGTCGTCCGGCATCCGCTCGCCTTGCGCCGTCGACCGGGCAGCCGCCTCGGCGAGGTCGCCTGCGGTTCGCCAGCCGTTCCGCCTGAGAATCACGTACGTCTCCATTCGGCGTCCCTCCTCGTCGATTGACGTGAGTGACGCTAGGGCGGATCAGCCGCGACCGAATCGGCGAAAATGCCTAGGTTGCGCGCGGGCGCTACCGGTCTTCGAGCAGCCCGAGGCGAGCGGCGGCCGCCACGGCCTCGCCGCGCGAGCCGACCTCCAGCTTCCGCAGGATCGCCGACACGTGGTGGTCCACCGTGCGCCGGGAGAGGAAGAGCTGTTCAGCGATCTCGGCGTTGCGACGGCCCTCGGCGACGAGCGCGAGGACGTCGAGCTGCCGGCTCGTGAGACGTCCGACGTTCGCGGCGGTCGAGCGTCGCGGCCCGCGCGGGACGGCGCGTGCGCCACGCTCCCGCAACCGTCGCGCGACCATGCGCGCGACCGGGCCGGCGCCCAGATGCTGAAGCTCCGCGAGCGCCGCGCGCAGCGCCTCCTCGTCGTCGGCCTCGGACAGCGCCAGGGCCGCCTCGTACGGGCGGTCGCGGGCTCTCCACGCGGAGGCCGCCGCGCGCCAGTCCCCTGCGAGCTGGAGCGACCACGGCTCCGTCACCGTCGCGGGGACGTCCTCCACGATCCCGCTCTTCCGCCGCCAGTACGCGAGCTCGCCGAGCCACCACGACGAGCCGGCCATGTGCTCACGCTCGTACGTCGCCTGCGTCGCCTCTCGCACCTCCTCGGTTCGCCGCTCGAGCCATGCCATTTCGGCGCGGGCACAGGCCAGGGCCGCATGCCAGCCCGGATCGCTCGCCGCCGCGGCGATCGCCCCCGCCTCGGCGAGCAGCGGAGCGGTCTCGGGATCGCCGCGCCGCGCGCGCACGAGCGCGAGCACGAGCAGCGCCTGCAGCCGCGGCTGGGGCGAGTCCCGTGCCTCGGCGCCGATCAATCCCGCGGTCGCGGTCGCATCCGTCCATGCGCCGAGATCGAGCTCGAGCCGCACGCGGAGGGACAGCAGGGCGAGCCGCCAGAGGTCGAGGTCGAGGCCCTCGCAGTGCGCCAGCCCCGCCTCGATCCACCGCGCCGCCTGCTCGTACGCGCCGTGCACCGCCGACCCGAGCGCGAGGTTGGACATGGCACGAGCAGACAGCTGGGGAAGCCGGTTCTCGCGGGCCTCGTCGAGCGCCCGCTCGAGCGGCTGGGAGTCTCCAGCCTGGAACAGCTCGACCGTCGCGAGCGGTGATCGACCCGTCGATGCGCTTCTCGGTGTCGCCGAACCGGCGCGCGAGCTCGACGGTTCGATTCCCCCACGCGAGCACGGCCTCGTCGTCGCCACGGTACGCGGAGAGAAGGGCCATCGCGCCGGTCGCATCGGCGAGCAACGGGCTCTCCGGCAGACGCTCGAGCGCGGCGATCGAACGGGTGGCGGCGTCCTCGGCCTCGGTCAAGAGGCCCCGGCACGTCAGATAGGGCACGAGACGGCCCCGTGCGGCGGCCTCCCGATCGATCGAGCCTGCTCGCCGGTGCTGCTCGATCGCCCGCTCGAGCTCGGCGATCGCCGCGACCTGGTCGTCCGTGAGGTACAGGGCGTCCGACCGACCCTCGAGCAGCGTTGCCTGCTCCCCGGGCGGAAGGCCCCCGGCGAAGCGGAGCGTGCGCCCGTACTGTGCGGCGGCCTCCCGATGCGCCGCCAGCCGCGTGGCCTCCGCGGCGGCCGCCGGTGCGTACCGGAGCACGGCGTCGGTGTCGGCGGCGGCCTCCGCATGATGGGCGATGCGGGCGAGATCCACCGGGCCGCGCGAGGCCTCGGTGAGCGCCATCAGGACACCGCGGTGGAGAGCCAGGCGCCGGGTCGGCGACAGCGTGTCCTCGACCGTCACGCGTGCCAGCTCGTGCCGGAATGCGACCCCCCCGCTCGCCGCGACCAGGACGCCGGTGGCGAGGCACTCGTCGACCGAGTCCGAGGCGTTCCCGCAGACCGCCATGGTGAGCTCGGCGTCGAGCGACGGGGGCGCGATCGAGGCCGCCTCGACGACAGCGGACGCCGACGCGCTCAGCCTCGCGACGCGCGCGAGCACGACGTCGCGGACCGTCGAGGGAATCTGCGCCCCACCCGACGCGAGCACCTCGGTCACGTAGAACGGGTTCCCCGACGTCAGCCTGTAGATCTCGCCTGCGTCGGCGCCGTGGTCTTCCGCCAGCTGCGAGACACCCTCGGGCGACAGAGGCGCGAGCGCCATGCGGCTGACGCCCTCGGCGGTCGCGAGCTCGCCGAGGACGAGTCGGAGGGGATCGAAGCGGTCGAGCTCGTCGTCGCGGTAGGTCGCGAGTACGAGCGTCGGCGTACCGCCCACCCTCCTGCCGAGCACACGCACGACGTCGAGCGTCGCCTCGTCGGCCCAGTGGACGTCCTCCAGGACGAGCACGAGCGGCCTCCGACCGTGACCCGCGCCGAGGAGCGCGGCAGCGATCGCGTGCGCACCACCAGCGTCGATCGCCTCGGCGACCGCGCTCGGTGCCTCGGCGGCGATCTCGAGGATCGGCCCGAGCGGCGGCGGCGTGAGGAGGGGGTCGCAGGCGCCCCAGAGGACCGAGGCGGCTTCGCCGAGCTCGTCGGCGAACCGGCGTAGCAGCGCGGTCTTGCCGACCCCGGCCTCGCCGCTCACGAAGACGAGGCCGCCCCGCCGCTCCCGCGCCTCCGAGAACGCCTCATGGAGAGACGCAAGGGGCTCGCCTCGCTCCACGAGCTCGGTGCGCGGCGCCGCGGCGACTGCCATCCATCGATCGTACGCCTGCCGCGCGCGCTTGAGCCAGTCCGGCCTTGAACCCGCGTGTGGAGGAGCGGAACATGAGCCGGTGACGGCGCTTCTCGAGCGGGACGAGCTGCTGGCCGCCCTCGCGTCTGCCTCCGTGCAGGGCGGACGGCTCGTCTTCGTCGGCGGCGAGGCCGGGGTCGGGAAGACGACGCTCGTGCGGGCGTTCGGCGCGCAGGCCGGTCTGCGCGTCCTGCGCGGGTCGTGCGAGAACCTCGCGACGCCGACGCCGCTCGGACCGTTCGCGGACATCGCCGCCCAGACCGACGGCGCGCTCGCCGACCTGCTCGCCGCCGGGGCCGATCCGCGCGCGGTCGCGCGCGCGCTCCTGGGCGAGCTCGCTGAGCCCGCGGTCGTCGTCCTCGAGGACGTCCACTGGGCGGACGAGGCGACCCTGGACGTCCTGCGCGTGCTCGGCAGGCGCATCGACGAGTCGCACGGCCTCGTGGTCGCGACCTACCGGGACGACGAGATCGAGGGTGAGCATCCCCTGCGCACCGTGCTCGGCGAGCTCGCCTCCGCCCCCGGCGTCTCGCGGCTCACGGTGCCGCGGCTCTCGCTCGAGGCCGTGCGCGAACTCGCGGGGCCGTACGGCGCCGACGGCGACGCGATCCACGAGCTGACCGGGGGGAACGCGTTCTACGTCACCGAGATCCTGGCGGTTGGCTCCGAATCCTTGCCGGAGACGGTCCGCGATGCCGTGCTGGCCCGCGCCGCCTCGCTCGGGCCGGCAGCGCGACGCCTACTCGACGTCGCCGCGCTCGTCCCGGGGAAGGCGGAGCTCTCGCTGCTCGAGGCAGTTGCGCCGGACGAGCTCGACCAGCTCGACAGCTGCCTTGCCGCCGGCGTCCTCCGCGAGGACGGAGAGGCGGTTGCGTTCCGCCACGAGCTCGCCCGGCTCGCGCTGGAGGGCTCCGTCCAGGCGGGCCGACGTCGACGCCTCCACGCCGAGCTCCTGCGAGGACTGCGGGAGGGGGCGCCGGCCGGCCGGGACCCAGCGCGCCTCGCCCACCACGCCGAACGGGCCGGAGACGCTGACGCAGTGCTCGAGTACGCACCCGAGGCGGCGCGTCGGGCCGCCGCGGCGGCGTCCCACCGGGAGGCGGCTCAGCAGTACGCGCGCGCGCTGCGGTTCGCCGGGGGCCTCGCCGAGCGCGACCGGGCCGACCTGCTCGACCTCTACGCACTCGAGGCGCAGCTGACGGGGCTGTCCGCCGAGGCCGCCGATGCCTGGCAGGGGGCCATCGAGCTCTATCGCGCGGTCGGCGACCGGGTCGCCGAGGGGCGCAGCCTCGCGTGGCTGACGAGGGCGTGCGTCCCGATCGGGCGCAATGCCGAGGCAGAAGCCGCGAGCCGGGCAGCGATCGAGGTGCTCGAGTCGGTCGAGCCCGGCCCCGAGCTCGCGCGCGCGTATGCCGCACAGGCGTACGTGCGCATGCTGAACCGCGACAACGCGGACGGCGTCATGTGGGGCAAGCGCTCGGCCACGTTGGCGGAGCGACTCGGCGACGTCGACACCCTCGCGTACGCGCTCACCATGATCGGCACGTCGTACCTGATGGCCGGCGAGATCGAGATGGGCGTCGAATACCTCGAGCGGAGCCTGACGATCGGCCGGAAGCACGACCTCTGGCTGTGGGTCGGGCCGACGCTGAGCATGCTCGGCAGCGGCCTGGGGGAGATGTACGAGCTCGAGCTGTCGGAGCGATACCTGCACGAGCACATCGCCCACACCGACGAGCACGACCTGTGGCCCCACTACTCGCGCGCATGGCTGTCGCTCGTCGAGGCCTACACCGGACGCTGGGACGAAGCGACCACGACCGCACAGGACGTGCTCTCGAAGGCGACCGACTCGATCAGCCGCATCAGCGCGCTGATCGCGATCGGCCGCGTGCGCGCGCGTCGCGGCGACCCGGGGGCCGGCGAGGCCCTCGACGAGGCACTGGAGCTCTCCCTTCCGGGCGGCCACCTGCAGCGACTCGGGCACGTACGAGCGGCACGTGCCGAGGCGGCGTGGCTGGTCGGTGACGGCGAGCTCGCGGCCGAGGAGGCACGCGCCGCGTACCCGCTCGCGCTCGAGAAGCGCCATCTGTGGTTCGCCGGCGAGCTCGCGTACTGGCAGCGGCAGGCCGGCACGCTCGACACGTGGCCTGAGTGGATCGCCGAGCCGTGGCGGCTCCAGCTCGCGGGCGCGGCGGAGGCAGCGGCTGCCGCGTGGAGCGGGCGCCGCTGTCCCTACGAGGCGGCGCGCGCCCTCGGGGAGGCGAAGGGCGAGCAGCCGCTCCGTGATGCACTCGCGACCCTTGAGGGGCTCGGAGCGGCGCCGGCGGCACGGGTCGTACGGCAGCGGCTGCGCGAGCTCGGAGCCTCGGTTCCACGAGGCCCGCGACCCTCCACGCGCGCAAACCCGGCCGAGCTGACGGCACGTGAGCTCGACGTGCTCCGGCTCGTCGCCGCCGGGAAGCGGAACGCGGAGATCGCAGACGACCTCGTGCTGTCGACGCGCACGATCGACCACCACGTGTCGGCGATCCTCCGCAAGCTCGGGGTGCGAACGAGGGGCGAGGCGACCGCCGCCGCGATCGATCGAGGCTTTCTCGGCGGGTGACACCCGGCGCGCTTCGCGATGCGCGAGGCGCGGCTACGATCGCTCGAGCGAGCGAAGCGAAGGAGCGTGAGATGGCCATCGTCGAGGCGAACCCGAACCTCGGTGCGCAGATCGTCGCGGACGCGCAGGAGTACGTCCTCTACTCGTGGTCGGTGCAGGATCAGATCAACCCGATCGCGGTCGCCGGCGCCGAAGGACGGCACTTCTGGGACTACGACGGGAAGCGGTATCTCGACTTCGCCTCCCAGCTCGTCAACGTCAACATCGGCCACCAGCACCCGAAGATCATCCAGGCGATCAAGGACCAGGCCGACCAGCTCTGCACGATCGGCCCGCCGATGGCGAACGAGTCGCGTTCGCGGCTCGGCCGGATGCTCGCCGAGGTCACGCCCGGCGACCTCTCCGTGTCGTTCTTCACGAACGGCGGCGCCGAGGCCAACGAGAACGCCGTCAAGCTCGCGCGCCTCGTGACCGGGCGCAACAAGATCATCGCCCGCTACCGGTCGTACCACGGCGCGACGAACGGCGCCGTCACGCTGACGGGCGATCCGCGCCGCTGGGCCGTGGAGCCCGGCATGCCCGGTGTCGTGCGGATGTTCGACCCGTACACGTACCGCTGTCCCGCGGGCCATCCGGACCCGTGCCCTGTGTGCACGGGCGCACCGCACCTCGAGGAGATCCTCGAGTACGAGGGCGCGCAGACGGTCGCCGCCGTGATCCTGGAGACCGTCACCGGGACGAACGGGATCATCCCGCCGCCCGACGGCTACCTCCGCGCGATCCGCGAGGTCTGCGACCGCCACGGGATCCTGCTCATCCTCGACGAGGTGATGGCGGGCTTCGGGAGGACGGGTCGCTGGTTCGCCTGCGAGCACTGGGACGTCGTTCCCGACATCATCACGGTCGCGAAGGGGATCAACTCGGGGTACGTCCCGATCGGCGCGATGATCGCGCGCGGGGAGATCGTCGACCAGGTGCGCAGCCGGTTCTTCCCCGGCGGGCTGACGTACGCCGGGCATCCCCTCGCGTGTGCGTCCGCGGTGGCGTCGATCGAGGCGTTCAAGGAGGAGGGGGTCGTCGAGAACGCCGCCGACGTCGGCGCGTACCTCGGCCAGTCGCTGCGCGGCCTCGCCGCGGGACACCCGTCGATCGGCGACGTCCGTGGGCTCGGCTGCTTCTGGGGCGTCGAGCTCGTCAGGAACCGCGAGACCAAGGAGATGCTCGTCCCGTACAACGCCTCGGGGGAGGCTGCGGCGCCGGTCGCCCGGCTGGCGAAGGCGGCGCTCGACCAGGGGCTCTACCTGATGACCCACTGGAACATGCTCATGATCGTGCCGCCGCTCACGATCACGCGAGACGAGGTCGACACGGGCGTCGCGATCCTCGACGACGTCCTCGCGATCGCGGACGAGCACGTCGTGTAGCTCCGCCCGCCGGCGGCCCCTGGGAGGTCTTCGCTCAGGCTCCCGGGCGCCCGAGAAAGCCCGCGACGGCCGCCGCGGTCTCGTCGAGCGCGTCCCACAGGACCGTGTGCCCCCCGGGGACGATCACGACCTCGAGCAACTCGCCGAGCGCCTCGCGATGGCCGTCGAGGAGGTGGTCGTAGGGCAGGTAGGAGTCGGCGCCGAGGACGAGGAGGGTCGGGACGCGGACGTCGGAGAAGGCGGGCGGAGCGATCGACATCTCGCTGTAGGCGGTGACGACGCACGCCTGCGAGTACCGGTAGCGCCACCCGTCGCTCTCCTCGAACAGGTGGCCACGGAGCTCGTTCTCGACGAGCTCGCGCGGTGCACGGTGCAGCTGGCTCTCCTCGTAGCGCCGGTCGATCGCGCTCTCGAAGCTCTCGTACACGCGCTCCCGCCGCGCGTTCTCGGCGGCCCAGAGCGCGACGTGAGGTGCGAGCAGGATGGCGGGGTCGAGCAGCACGAGCCGCTCCACGTCCCCGGGATGGCGAGCGGCATGCTCGAACGCGAGGCGGCCACCGAACGAGTGACCGAGCCAGAACGGCGCCGGGCCGACCGACCGCTCGACCGCGTCGAGATGGTCGTCGATCCGCCACGGCGGCTCGTGAGTCGATGCCCCGTGGCCGAGAAGGTCGGGTGCGACCACGCGGTGGCTCCGCACGAGTGCCGCGGCGAGCGAGGCGAAATGCCCTCCCCACGCCGTGACGCCATGGAGGCAGACGAGGGTCGGCTTGCCCTCTTCCCCCCAGGCGTGGACGTGGAGGCTCCTCGCGCTCACACGCGGAGGGGCGCCTCGCCCAACGCCAGCCGTCGCGCCCGGGCATGGACCCGCATCGTCCAGGCGACGGTCTCCGCCGGTCCGCGGCCCCCCATGGGGGCGCGCGGCCCCCTGGAGTCACCGTATCGGCAGAGGCGTGCCGGGAGTGCGCCGCCTTCGTGTCGCCTTCGTGCCGGCTGCCTCGCGGGCGCCGCCCTGACCGGGAGGGAGCTCACTCCTCGCCGCGGAGCGTCTCGAGCGACTCCGGCACCATCTCCGTCCGCCGCGTGCCCGTGTCCTTGACGAGCGACCAGATCACGAGCCCGTCGCGGTCGATCAGGAACGTCCCGCGGATCGGCGCGCCGTTCGCCTCGTTGAACACGCCGTACCGCTTCGCGGTCTCGCCGTGCGACCAGAAATCGGAGGCGAACGTGTACTCGGCGCCGAGCTCCCGCTTCCAGGCCTGGCGGGCCGCGGACGCGTCACACGAGACGAAGACGATCTCGGTGTTGGCGTTGCGAAACGACGCCAGGTTCTCCTGGAGGTCGCGCGCCTCCTCGGTGCACACCTCGGTGAACGCGAACGGGTGGAAGACCAGCAGCACGTTCGAGTGGCCGAGGTAGTTCGAGAGACGGACGCGCGGCAGCCCGGCCGCTTCCTCGAAGTCGAACTCCGGGGCCCTGTCACCCGTCCCGATCGCCACGCCCGCCTTCCTCCGCCTCCTCGCCGTTCCCGGACGGAACATAGTACGCCCGTCCGCGAACCCCCTCGGGAAGGTGGTCGACGGCACCGCGGGCCGGATCCACGTGCGGGGAGACGTAGCCCTCGCCGTGCCCGCGCAGCGCTGCGCCCCGGTAGTGCGCGTCCCGGAGCATGGCGGGCGGGGCGGCGATGCCCTCGCGCCGCACGTCGGCGCGCGCGCCCCAGATCGCCTGGGCCGACGCGTTCGACTTGGGCGCCCGCGCGACGTAGATCGCCGCCTGCGCCAGGTTGAGCTGCGCCTCCGGCAGCCCCACGTGCTCGACCGCCTGCGCGGCGGCGACGGCGACGAGGAGCGCCCGCGGATCCGCGTTGCCGACGTCCTCGCTCGCCGCGATCACGATACGGCGGGCGAGGAAGCGTGCGTCCTCACCGCCCTCGAGCATCGCCGCGAGGTAGTAGACCGCGGCGTCCGGGTCGCTGCCCCGCATCGACTTGATGAAGGCGGACGCGAGGTCGTAGTGCCGGTCGCCCGCCCGGTCGTAGCGCAGGGGACGCTTGCGCGCGACGTCCTCGACGTGCCCGGCGGAGAGGGGCTCGCCTGCGGCCGTCGCGGTCTCCCATGCGAGCTCGAGCGTCTGCAGGGCGGTTCGTGCGTCCCCGCCGGCGCGGCGCGCGATCTCCGCGGCGACCTCCTCGGGAACGGAGGCGCCGAGCTCCGCCGCGCCGCGCGCGATCACCTGGTCGAGCTCGTCGAGGGTGAGCGGCTCGAGCTCGATCACCGTGCAACGCGAAAGGAGCGCCTGGTTCACCTCGAAGTAGGGGTTCTCGGTCGTCGCCCCGATGAGCGTCACGAGGCCGTCCTCCACCGCGTGCAGGACGGAGTCCTGCTGCCGCTTGTCGAAGCGGTGGATCTCGTCGATGAAGAGGAGCGTCCGGAGGCCGTTGCCCCCGAGCCGGTCGCGCGCCCGGGCGAGAACGGCGCGGACGTCGTCCACCCGTGCCGAGACCGCGGACAGCTCCTCGAACTCGGCGGCCGACGCGTCGGCGACGATCCTGGCGATCGTCGTCTTCCCGACGCCCGGCGGCCCGTGGAGGATCATCGACGGAGCCCGCCCCTCCTCGATCGCCCGACGCAGCGCCGAGCCGGGGCCGAGGACACCCTCCTGCCCGACCAGCTCGTCGAGGCTCCGCGGACGGACGCGCTGCGGCAGCGGCGCCACCGCCGATGCCCGCTCCGCGGCCGCGTCGCTGAAGAGGTCGCTCACGTGGCCAGTATGCTCACCTTCATGTCCGCGACGGGCGAGGACTACGACACTCCCATCCTCCCCGGCGACGCCCCGACCGACTACGAGCGGTACCTCAACACCGAGGAGCTGCTCGCACTGCAGAAGGGCCCCGGAGAGTGGGTCCACCGCGACGAGCTCCTCTTCCAGGTCGTCCACCAGTCGTCCGAGCTGTGGCTGAAGCTCGCGACGAGCGACGTCGACGAGGCCGCACGGCTCGTGGACGAGGGTGAGGTCGCCGAGGCGGCGCGCCAGCTGCGGCGACCCCTCCGCTGCATGCGCTTCGCGACCGACCAGCTGGACATGCTCGAGGAGCTGTCGCCCTGGGAGTACCAGGAGATCCGCAAGGTGCTCGGCCACGGGAGCGGCTTCGACTCGCCCGGCTGGAGAACGCTCAGAGCCGCGCTGCCGCGACTCGGCCAGGCGTTCCACGCCCGTCGGCGCGAGGCGGGCCTGTCCGTCGCGGAGCTCTACGTCCGCCGCCGTGAGCACGACGCGCTGTACCGGCTCGCCGAGTCGATGATCGAGCTCGACGAGTGGTGCCAGATGTGGCGCATCCGGCACTATCGCGTCGTCGCACGGGTGATCGGCGACGGCGTCGTCGGGACGCAGGGCACGCCCGTCGAGGTGCTCGGGCGCCTCGTGCAGACCGTCGTCTTCCCGGAGCTCTGGGACGTCCGGAACGAGCTGACGGCGCGGTCGAAGGCCGAGTGAGCCTCCGCGACGAGGTCACGGGGCTCCTCCAGGAGCTCATCCGCCTCGACACCGTCAATCCCCCCGGAAACGAGACCCGAGCGGCCGAGGTGCTGCAGCGCTACCTCGGGCGCAACGGCGTCGACGCGACGCTCGTCGCGAAGACACCCGAGCGCGCCAACGTCGTCGCACGGCTCGAGGGCGACGACGGCCCGAGCCTTCTGCTCCTGGCCCACACGGACACGGTGCTGGCCGACCCGGCCGAGTGGGCGCGCGACCCGTGGTCGGGCGACCTCGTCGGCGAAGAGGTCTGGGGGCGCGGCGCCCTCGACATGAAGGGCCACGTCGCCGCTGCCGCGGTCGCATTCGCCTCCCTCGCGCGGGAGGGCACACGGCCCTCCGGCGACGTCCTGCTCGTCCTGACCGCGGACGAGGAGGTTGGCGACGACTTCGGCGCCTCGTGGCTCGCGCGGGAGCATCCGGACACGGTGCGGGCCGATTTCGGGATCAACGAGGGTGGAGGCGAACGCTGCGTCTTCGGCGACCGGGTGTTCTACCTCTGCGCGGTCGGAGAGAAGGCGACGGCACCCTTCAAGCTCCGCCTGCACGGGCGGAGCGGGCACGCATCCGATCCGCACGCCGCCGACAACGCCCTCCTCAAGGCGGGACCCGTGCTCGAGGCGCTCGGCCGCCTCCGGCCCCCCGAGACGCTCATCCCCGAGGTGCGCGCGTTCCTCGCGACGGTGCTCGGCGACGTGCCGCCCGTCGAGAAGGCGCTCGACCGGGCTCGCGCGCTACACCCGCTCGCCGGCCAGCTCGTCGCGCCGCTGCTGGCCGCGACGCTCTCGCCGACGATGATCGAGGCGTCCCGCAAGCGGAACGTGATCCCGGGCACGTGCGTCGTCGAGGTGGACTGCCGGCTGCTCCCCGGCCAGGACCCGGCAGAGGTCGAGGCGCTGCTCCGCGCGGGGGTTCCCGGCGACTGGGAGATCGAGTGGATCCTCGCAGAGCAGGTCGGTGGCACCCGCTCCCCGATGGACACACCGCTCTGGAGGGCGCTGGAACGGTGGGTGGACGGCGTCGAGCCGGGCGCTCGGCTCGCACCGATCGTGACAGCCGGGTTCACCGACAGCCACTACGTCCGCACGCCGCCGGTCGCCGCTACGGTCTACGGGTTCTTCCCGCTCGTGGCGATGGAGCCGCAGCTCGCCGCCGCGCTCATCCACTCCGCCGACGAGCGGATCGCGGTCGACGATCTCGAGCTGGGGGTCGATCTGTTCCGGCACCTCGCGACGTCCGACTGGTCGTGACCCGCGCCCCGCTGCCGCGGAGCGTCAGGTGCCGAGGGCCTCCATGTAGCGCTCGAGCGCCCTCTGACGGTCTCGGCACCTCACGATCTCGCTCTCCAGTCGCCCGATCTCGTCTTCGTCCACGCCCTGCTCGCCCTCGTCGCCGGGGAGCACGGCGTCGGGGTCGTCCTCGAGCTCCGCGCCGTCCGCTTCGAACGTCCACTCCGGCTCGTCGAGCAGCTCGCGGACGAGAGCGACGTCAACCTCCTCCATCCGCTCGAACGCCTCCTGGTCGACGCGCGCGCCTTCCGCCTCCACGAGGATCGCGCCGATCTGGTGCGCGAGCGCCCGCTCCCGCTCCCGCTCGAACTCGAGCGCCTCGAGCGCCTGGTCGCGCCGCCGGCCCCGCACGATCGCGTCGCGATCCACGCACCAAGGATAATCGCGGCGTGCCGAAGGCTTCCCGCTCGCCGGGCGCAGTCCTGGCCGGAGCCTCCGTGGCGCAGGCGACGGTCTCCTTCGTCAACTTCGGGCTGCCGGCGATCGGACCCCAGCTCCGCGAGGACTTCGGCCTGAGCCTGTTCGAGCTCGGTGCCGTGTTGAGCGCCGGGCTGCTCGGGTCGGGGCTCGCGCTCGTCGCGGCCGGCATCGCCGCCGACAGGGTCGGAGCCCGGCGCACGATGCTCGGCGGGACGGCCCTCTCGTCGGCCGCGCTCGTCGTCGCGGCGCTGTCCACGACAAAGGCGCCGCTGTTCGCATCGCTCGTGGTCTTCGGGATCGGCTCCGCGGTCGTGCCGGTGGCGGGCGCCGGCGCGCTCTTCCGCGCCTACCCACCGGAACGGCGAGGGTGGGCGCTCGGGGTGCGTCAGACGGCCGTCCCGCTCGGCGGCACGATCGCGGCAGTCACCTATCCCGGCCTGCACGCGCTCGGCGGCACGCGGCTGACGCTGCTCGTCACCGCGACGGCGGTGGCCGCCGCCGGGGCGGGTTTCGCGCTCGTGGTGGGAGAAGGCGAGGTGGTCGCCCGACGCGTCGCCTCCCCGTTTCGGATCATCCTGCGGGCCCCCGGGATGCAGCGACTGCTTGCGGTCGCGGCGTGCTACATCGTCGTGCTGCAGGCGCTGCTGGCGTACGTCGTCCCGGCGGTCCGGGAATCCGGCCACTCGGAGCTGACCGCCGCCGTCGCCTACTTCGCGATCAACGTCGTCGCCATGGCCGCCCGGATCGCTTGGGGCCGAGTCGCAGATCGCCAGGGCGGCTCGCGCCGCGTCCGCACCCTGGTCGAGGTCGGAGTGGTGACGGCCGCCGGGGCCCTCCTCTTCGCGGTCGCACTTCACGGTGGAGCGGTCGCCGTGGTTGCCGCGGCCGTGCTGTTCGGGATCGGGGCGCTCGGCTGGAACGCGCTCGTCTACGTGAGCGCCGGGGAACGTGCGCCGCCGGAGCTCGCCGCTCGATCCGTCGCGGTGGCCGCGACCGTCGTCTTCCTCCTGTCCGGCGTCGCCACGCCGGTGCTCGGCGCGATCGTCGACGTCGCGGGCTGGGACGCCCTCTGGGTGAGCGCCGCGGCGCTCGCGGGCGCCGGGGCGCTGATCGCCGCGCGGCTTCCGCGCGTGCTGCCCGCTACTCCGGCGGGCTGAGGGCGAAGACGGCGACGAGGTTGCGTGGCAGCGCTCGGCTGAACTGCTCCAGCACGGGCCGCGCCGACTCGACGTCGAACCAGCCGACGTCGGGGAACCCGAGCGCCTCCTCCTGGCCGGCCGCGGCGAGCCGCGTCGACCCTGGCACGGCCGTCGCGGCTCGTGAGGACCGGCGACACGGCGCGCCACGCCTCGTCGAGGAGGCCGCGCGCGGCGAGTGAGCGGTACAGGGTCGGGACGTGCACCGTGCCGTAGACGGTGCGGATGTCGGCGAAGAGCGGATGCTCGCGATGCTCCTCGGGAACGGTCGGATCTGGCGGACGTTCGCCGACCGCGAGCCCGAGCGGCGGGACCGGCGTTCGGCGCGTCAGGCGGCCGTCGAGGGCGAGCGCCAGTGACGAGACGATCAGGAGCATGCCCGGCAGCTCGGCCGTGAACGGCCGCACCGCCTCGATGACCGGAGCCCGGACGTCCAGTGGCCGGGTGGGCAGCGCGAGCGTGCGCAGCCGCTCCGTCGCGTCGCCGAAACCTGGCTCGTCCAGGAGCGCGCGCGCCTGAATCCACGCGAGCTCGACGGCGGCCGGGTCGGGTGCGAGCGCCTTGAAGAGCGCCGGCGTGAAGACCATCCGGCGGCGGATGTCGGCGAAGACGGCGGCCACCGGCCCCTCCACGTCTGCCTCGTGACGCAACTCGAGCCTTGGACCCTCGATCCTTCCCACTGCATACAGTATGGTCACCGGTCGTGGGGAAGATCTTCGACGGGCATCCCCCGCTCGCCCGCACGGCCAGCAGCACGGCCGCGGAGATGATCAGGCAGGCGATCGTGGACGGGCGGCTGGCGCCCGGCCAGCGCCTGACCGAGGAGCGGCTCGCGCGCGAGCTCGGGATCAGCCGCACGCCCGTGCGCGAGGCGCTCAAGGTGCTCCAGTCCGAGGGGCTCGTCGACGCGGCCCCCAATCGGAGCGCCACGGTCCGCGCCTACGAGCCCGGCGACCTCGAGGACATCTATCAGCTGCGCGCCCTGCTCGAGGGCTACGCCGCGCGTCGCGCAGCCGGTCGGCTCTCGGAGGAGAAGCTCCTGGCGCTGCGCGCGAGCTGCGAGCGGTTCGAGGCGATGAGCCCTGCGGACGACCTGCGCGAGGTGGTGCGGGAGAACTTCGTCTTCCACAACACGATCCTCGAGGCCGCCGGGAGCACCCGGCTGAGCGGCATGGTCAGGCAGGTCGTGGAGCTGCCGCTCGTCTACAAGTCCTATGTCTGGTACTCGCCGGAGCAGGCACGGATCTCGCAGCACTACCACCGCCAGATCACGCGTGCCCTCGAGCGTCGCGACGCCGAGCGGGCGGAGCTGGTCATGAAGGAGCACGTGCTCGAGGCCCGCGACGTCCTCATCGCGCACGTCGAGGAGGTACGCGCGACCGGATCCGAGGAGCTCGACCTGACGTGACCGACACTGCACGGGAGAGGCGGGACGCAGCGGCCACCGACGCCGGAGGGCCGCTCGCAGGCGTCCGCGTGGTCGAGCTCGGGCAGCTGCTCGCAGGCCCCTTCACGGGGCGCCTGCTCGGCGACCTCGGAGCCGAGATCATCAAGGTCGAGGCACCCGGGCACCCTGACCCCATCCGGGACTGGGGCAAGGCCCGCTACGAAGGGCGCTCGCTGTGGTGGCCCGTGCAGTCCCGCAACAAGAAGTGCATCACCCTGAACCTCCGGCACGAGGAGGGTCAGCGGCTCCTGCTCCGGCTCGTCGAGCATGCCGACGTCCTCGTGGAGAACTTCCGGCCCGGCACGCTCGAGAGGTGGAACCTCGGCTACGAGCGCCTGAGCGAGGTGAACCCCGGGCTCGTCCTCGCCCGTGTTTCGGGCTACGGGCAGACGGGGCCGTACGCAAAGCGCGCTGGCTTTGCATCCGTATCCGAGGCGATGGGCGGGATCCGCCACATCAGCGGCTTTCCCGGCGAGCCGCCCCCGAGGATGCACATCTCCCTCGGCGACTCGCTCGCGGGCATGTTCGCGGCGCAAGGGATCCTGGCCGCGCTCTACTGGCGCGACGCGCTCGGCGGCGGTCTCGGCCAGGTGGTCGACGTCTCCCTGATGGAGGCGTCCTTCGCGCTGCTGGAGAGCACCGTTCCGGAGTACGACCGGCTCGGGATCGTGCGCGGCCCGCAGGGCACGAACCTGAAGGGGATCGCGCCCTCCAACATCTTCAAGTCCTCCGACGACACGTGGATGGTGATCGCCGCGAACGCCGACAAGGTCTTCCGACGGCTGTGCGAGGCGATCGGACGGCCCGAGCTCGCCGACGACGAGCGGTTCGCGACACACCTGGCGCGCGGCGACAACCAGGAGGAGATCGAGGGCATCGTCGCCGAGTGGGCCGCTCGGCACACCGCGAAGGAGATCGACGAGATCCTCAACGAGGCAGGCGTCATCTGCGGGCCGATCTACACGATTGCCGACATCTTCGACGATCCGCAGTACAGGCCCGCGAGATGCTCGTGACGCACGTGGACCCGGAGTTCGGCGAATACGTCGGCCCCGGCATCGTCCCGAAGCTCTCGCGCACGCCCGGCGCCGTCCGCTGGTCCGCGACCTGGGAGGAAGGCAGCCACAACCGGGAGATCTACGGCGACCTGCTCGGGCTTCCCGACGAGGAGCTCGAGCGGCTGAGCGCGGAGGGCGTGCTGTGAGGGTCACCGTCTGCGACGTCGCGCCCCGCGACGGGCTCCAGAACGACGCCAAGGTGCTCGACCCCGCCACCCGGGCGGAGCTGGTCAACCGCCTCGCGGCCGTGGGCGTGCCGCGGATCGAGGCAGTCAGCTTCGTCAGCCCGGCGCGCGTGCCGCAGATGGCGGGTGCGGAGGAGGTCGTCGCGGCGATCGAGCGGCGCGACGGCGTCGTCTACGCGGGCCTGGCGCTCAACGACCGGGGCTACGACCGGCTGCGCGAGACCGCGCTCGACGAGGTGCACTTCGCGTTCGCGGTCAGCGAGGAGTTCAACCAGCGCAACGCGGGCGCCTCCGTCGAGTCGTCGGTCGAGGCCGGCGAGCGGATCATCGAGCGAGCGCACGGGGACGGGCTGCGTGCGACCGTGACGCTCGGGACGGCGTTCGGCTGCCCATTCGAGGGGCGAGTCGACCCTTCCCGCGTGCTGGAGCTGGCCGGCCGCTTCGCCGGGGCCGGCGCGGACGAGGTCGTGTTCGCCGACACGGTCGGAGTCGGGGTGCCGCAGCAGGTGCGGGAGCTCGTCGGCGGGGCAGCCGGCCTCGGCGTCCCGGTGGGCGTGCACCTCCACAACACGCGCAACACGGGAATCGCCAACGCTCTGGCGGCCGTCGAGGCCGGAGCGACGGTGCTCGACGCGTCGGTCGGCGGCGTCGGCGGCTGCCCGTTCGCGCCACGCGCGACGGGGAACATCAGCACCGAGGACCTCGTCTACCTGCTGCACGGCGAGGGGATCGAGACGGGAATCGACCTCGACGCGCTCGTCGAGGTCGCGCGCTGGCTCGAGGAGGTCCTCGGGCGCGAGCTCGAGGGGATGGTCTACAGGGCCGGCGTCTTCGCGCCGGTGTCCGGCTGAGGACAGAAGGGAACAGCATGGCGTACAGGCTCGGAGTCGACGTCGGTGGCACGTTCACCGACCTCTTCCTGGTCGGTGACTCGAACGGAGGCGCGCAGTTCCGCGTCAAGACCCCGTCGACCCCCGCCGATCCGTCGCAGGGGGTGCTGAACGGCGTACGGCGGATCTGCGAGGAGGCGCAGATCGAGGTCGGCGACCTGCGCAACATCCTGCACGGCACGACGGTCGCGACGAACGCGGTGCTCGAGTCGAAGGGTGCCCGGGTCGGGCTGATCACAACGACGGGCTTCAAGCAGATCCTCCACCTGGCGCGGTCGCAGACACCCGGGCCGCTCGCGGGGTGGATCATCATGATCAAGCCGGACCCGCCCGCATCGCTCGCGGACACGCGTGAGGCGCTCGAGCGAATGGACGCGCGCGGCGACACGGTCGTCCCGGTCGACGAGTCCCAGGTCGAGGAGATCGTCCGCGACCTGGTCGAGTCGGGCGTCGAGTCGCTCACGGTCGGGCTGATCAACTCGTACGTGAACCCGGCGCACGAGGAGCAGGTGGCGGCCGTCGTCGAGCGGGTCTATCCGGGCTTTCCGGTGACGCTCTCGAGCCACGTGCTGCCGGAGTTCCGGGAGTACGAACGGACGCTGACCGCATGCATGAACTCGTACGTGAGGCCGAAGGTCGCGACGTACGTCGAACAGCTGCAGTCCGAGCTGGGCGGGATCGGCGCGAAGGCGGAGGTCAACATCCTCCGCTCCGACGCGGGGCTGATGACGACGAAGGAGGCGATGCGCAACCCGATCTACGGCATTCTGTCCGGTCCCTCGGGCGGCGTCGCCGGCGCTCTCTACGTCGCACGCAAGGCCGGCTTCGACGACATCCTCACCTTCGACATGGGCGGCACCTCGACCGACGTCGCGCTCTGCCAGAACGGGCAGCCGACGATCGGACGGGAGACCTCGATCAGCCACTTCCGGATCAAGGTGCCGTCGGTGAACGTCCACACGGTGGGCGCGGGCGGCGGGTCGATCGCCCACGTGCCGGAGCTGACGAAGGCGCTGCGCGTCGGCCCCCAGTCGGCCGGCGCCGAGCCGGGCCCCGCCGCGTACGGCAAGGGCGGCGCGGAGCCGACTGTCACCGACGCGAACGTCGTGCTCGGCCACCTCCCGCCGCGCCTGCTCGGCGGCGAGATGGAGCTCGACGCGGAGGCCGCGCGCGCCGCGGTCGCGAATGTGCAGGAGGCGATGGGGCTGCCCACGGTCGAGGCGGCGGCGGAGGGGATCCTGGCGATCGTCAACGAGAACATGGCGGGCGCGCTGCGCCTCGTCTCCGTGCAGCGCGGCCACGACCCACGCGAGTTCGCGCTCGTCGCCTACGGCGGTGCGGGGCCGCTCCACGCGAACGCCGTCGCCGAGATCATGGGCTCGTTCCCGGTGCTCGTGCCGCCCGCACCCGGGGTCCTCTGCGCGATCGGCGACCTGGTCGCCGACTTCCGGGACGAGTTCGCGCAGACGTACATCCGCGTCCTCTCCGACGCCGACGCCGGCGAGGTCGCCTCGATCCTGGAGTCCCTCGGCGCGCGGGCGACGGAGTGGCTCGAGGGCGAGGGGATCCACCCGGACGCGCGCGGGATCTCCTACACGGCGGACATGCGCTACCACCGCCAGGGCTACGAGATCCCCGTCGCGATCGACCCGGCCGAGGTGCGCTCCGGCGGCCTCGCCGACCTCGAGGAGCGGTTCAACGGCCTGCACGAGCAGCTCTACGGCTTCCGGATGCCGGGCACGGCAGCGGAGATCGTCAACCTGCGTGCGGTCGGGTTCGGCGCCGTCCCGAAGCCGGACCTGCCGACCGGCGAGCTCGGGCCGGCCGACGCCTCGGGCGCCGTGGCGGAGGAGCACGAGATCGTCTTCGAGGGCGGCCGGCTCGCGACGAAGATCTACGACCGGGCACGGCTCGCGCCAGGGATGCGCTTCGAGGGGCCGGCGATCGTGACCGAGTTCGACTCGACCACGGTCGTCCTGCCCGGGTACACGGCGCAGGTCGACGCGAGCTTCAACATCCTGATCAACCCGACGGCCTGAGGGGCGGACGATGACGACGACAGCAGACGAGCTCCGGATCGCCGAGATCCCGACCGACGTCGAGGTCGACCCGGTCACGCTCGATATCATCGAGGGCGCGCTCAAGAGCGCCCGCTTCGAGATGGACGCGGTGCTCTTCCGCTCGGCGATGAGCCCGGTGATCCGCGAGCAGCACGACGAGTTCCCGATGCTCACCGACCCACGCGGCCGCATGGTGGTGGGCCAGTTCGGGGCCTACATCAACGAGATGATGGCCGAGTGGGACCGGGGCATCTACCCGGGGGACGTGATCCTCACGTCCGACCCGTTCAAGTGCTCCGCCTCGATCTCCCACACGAACGACTGGCTCGTGCTCGTGCCGATCTTCTACGAGGACGAGCTCGTGGGCTGGTCGAGCCAGTTCGGCCACCAGATGGACGCCGGGGGCCCGCTGCCCGGCTCGCTCCCGACCGGGGCGCGGACGATCTTCGAGGAGGGGATCATCATCCCGCCGATCAAGGTCGTCGAGCGGGGGGTCGTCCAGGAGGAGATCCTCCGCCTCATCTTCAACAACGTCCGTCTGCCGGAGATGAACCGCGCCGACCTGTTCGCGATCATCGCGGGGTGCCGCGCGGGCGAGCGGCGCGTGATCGACCTGTGCGACCGCTTCGGCAAGGAGACGTACCTCGCGGCGCTGCAGGCGCTCCTCGACCGCACCTACGAGGCGATGCGCACCCTGATCCAGCTCGCGATCCCGGAGCAGCCGCAGACGTTCGTCGACTGGGTCGACGACGACGGGCTCGGCAACGGCCCGTACAAGATGCAGCTGACGATCTGGCGCGAGGGCGACCACGCCTTCTTCGACTGGTCGGGCACCGACCCGCAGGCCCTCGGCCCGGTGAACTTCTACCTCTCCGAGGGCATGTTCAAGATGTTCATCGGGATCTACCTGATCATGGTCAACGATCCCCAGATCCTCTTCAACGACGGCTTCTACCCCCTCCTTCACGTCGTCATGCCGGAGGGGAGCCTCCTGCGGCCGCGCTACCCGGCCGCGCTCGGATGTCGCACGCACGCGCTCGCCCGGCAGTTCGACGTGCTCGGCGGCGCGCTCTGCAAGCAGGCGCCGGAGCTGAACACGGCCGCCGGCTACGGCACGAGCCCGTACATGCTCTACTCGGGCTGGGACGGCCAGGGCGAGTTCTTCTACTCGATGGAGATCCTCTACGGCGGGATCCCCGGCCGGCCCATCGGCGACGGGATGGACGGCCACTCGTGGTGGCCGCTCTTCGAGAACATCCCGACCGAGTACCTCGAGGCCTACTACCCGCTCCGGATCGACGGGTACACGACGGTGATCGACTCCGGCGGCCCGGGCCTGCACCGCGGCGGCAACGGCGTCGAGAAGCGATACGTCTACCTCGAGCCGGGCGAGGTGTCGATCCACGACGACCGGTGGCTGACGCGGCCCTGGGGCGTCCTCGGCGGCCTGCCCGGGGCGCGCTCGACGAAGCTCCTCAAGCGCGCGGACGGGACGGAGCAGGTGCTGCCCTCGAAGTGCGACAACGTCGAGGTGGAGCCGGGCGACATGCTCGTGTACCGGACGGCGGGCGGCGGGGGTTGGAAGGACCGGTTCGACCGCCCGGCGGACGCGGTCGCCCGCGACGTCTCCTTCGGGCTCGTCAGCCGGGAGCTCGCCCGGGAGGGCTACGGCGTCGTCCTCGCCGACGACGGGTCGGTGGACGAGGCCGCGACCGAGGCGGAGCGGCAGCGACAGCGGGACACGCGCGGCGAGCCGCTCGCGTTCGACTTCGGGGCATCGCTCGAGGAGACGATCGCCCGCTGCAAGGAGGAGACGGGGCTCGAGCCGCCGACGCCGGCGAAGCCGCTGCGGTGGTCGCCGCTCGAGCCGGGCGACCAGGCCCTCGCCCGCGTCCGCGCCGGCGACGGGATACCGGCCCCGTGATGCGGAGGTTGCTCACCCTTTGCGTCCGCGCGCTCCCGGAGCGCGTGTGAGGCACGAGGGCTTCCACGGCAGGGCGGGCCTCGGGTCGAGGCCCGCCCTCCTCGTGGTCGACGTCAACGTCGGCTTCACCGACCCGAGCTCGCCGCTCGTCTGCGACCTCGACGACGTGGTCGGCGCGATCCGGCTCCTGCTCCAGACCTTCCGCGACGCGTCCCTGCCCGTCGCGTTCACCACGGTCTGCTACGACGAAGCGGCGAAACGGGCCGCCGCCGCGTTCATCGACAAGGTTCCGGCGCTCCTGACCCTCGAAGCAGGCTCGCGCTGGGTCGAGATCGACCCTCGCATCGCGCCGCTTGCCACGGAGCCGGTGCTCGTCAAGCACTGGGCCTCGGCGTTCTTCGCCACCCCGCTCGCGAGCTTCCTCGCCGCGAGCGGCGCCGACAGCGTCGTCGTCACGGGAGCCTCCACCTCCGGCTGCGTGCGCGCGACGGTGGTGGACGCGCTCCAGCACGGCTACCCGCCGACGGTTCCCCGCGAGGCGGTGGGCGACCGGAACCGGTCGGCACACGAGGCGAACCTCTACGACATCGAGGCGAAGTACGGCGACGTGGTCGACCTGGACGAGGTGCTGACCGCCGTGTCGGGCTCCGCCGCGACGGTGGACCTGGAGCGCGGGGCCTTCCACGCTGCCGGCTCGGGACAGGCGAGGGAGTCGTGATCGCCCGATGATCGTCCGCGACGCAGGGGATGCCTGGCAGGTCGTCCTCCAGACCGATCACGCGGACCTCTCGGGGGCCTTCGCGCGCGCCTGGGCGGATCAGGCCCCTCGGCACGAGTCGCTCGTTCTCGCCGCGGAGCGTCATGACGACGGCTGGGCCGTCTGGGAGCAGTCACCGCTCGTCGACGCCGCCGGCGCACCCGTGAACTTCCTGGACGTCCAGGTGCCCGCGCATCTTGCCTTCTACCGGGCCGGAATCGCCGCCGTCACGGACGAGGACCCGTACGCCGGGCTGCTCGTCTCCATGCACGGCGCTGGCATCTACCGGCAGCGCTACGGGGAGGATCCGGGGCTCCGGCTCACGCACGCCGCGGAGGTCGCCGCGCTCGTCGAGGACTTCGTGGCCGAGCAGGAGGCGAGCGTGCCGGCGCGCATGGAGGCAGCAGGGGTCGACGACGACTTCCGCTGGGCCGACTACCGGCGCCTCCAGGCCTACGACCGGCTCTCCCTCCTGTTCTGCATGCGCGACCTCGAACGGGAGCAGATCTTCGAGGTCGGGCCCTTCCGGATCGAGCCGCGTGGGGCATGGCGGATCGGTGTCGAGCCGTACCCGCTGACCGACGGCCCGTGCACGCTCGGGCTCGTCCGCCGCCTGGTGCCGAAGCAGGAGTGGACGCAGGACGCGTTCCGGGAGCGGTTCCTCGAGCTGCCACCGGAGCGGGTGGAGATCGTCGTCGAGCCGTGACGGAGGGAGCGATGGACAAGGCAACCGAGGGACTCGTCGAGGTCGGCGGGGTCAGGCTCTGGCATCGAATCACGGGCGAGGGCGAGCCGGTCGTCCAGATCCACGGCGCCGGGTTCGGGCACTTCAACTTCGATCCGGTGACGCCGGCGCTGGCCGAGCGCTTCCGCGTCGTCGACTACGACATGCGGGGATACGGCCAGTCGGACCGGCCGGTGCAGCACTACGACATGGAGGTGTGGGCCGATGACCTCGCGGGGCTGATGGACGCCCTCGGGCTCGACAGCGCCCACGTCCACGGCACCTCGATGGGCGGCATGATCGCGATCGTCTTCGCGGGCAAGTACCCCGGGCGCACGACGTCGGTCGTGGTCAACTGCGCCGCCGCCAAGCTCGGCGCGACGGGCCGGCTGATCTTCAAGAACTGGATCGACATCGCCCGCCTCGACCCCGACGGGCCCGGGAGCCGCGTGCTGGCGGAGCTGATCACCTGGCAGGCGCTCTCGAAGACCTTTCTCGCGGAGCAGGGTGCAGAGCCGCTCGCCGACTCGATACAGACGATCCTCAGGGACTCGAACGACCTCGAGGTCTTCACCGCGGCGTGTCAGGCGATGTGCGACATGGACCTCCGGCCGTGGCTCGGGCGGATCACCTCGCCGGCGCTCGTCCTGGGCGGCGACGAGGACCTGATGACGCCCTGGGACCAGGGGCCCGACGGCGCCGGGCAGCAGGCGATCGCCGACGGGATCGCGGGGGTCGAGACCCACGTCATCCGCGGCTCGAACCACTCCACGATCTTCGACAACACCGCCGAGCACGCCAGGGTCGTGACCGAGTTCTTCGCGCGCCACTCCTCGACCTCGGGCTGATGCCCGCAGTCGAGCACTACGGGATCGAGCCGATCCCATCGGAGCTGCGCACGGCCGGCTGGCGCGACCTGTTCGCCGTCAACTTCACGTTCTTCCTCAACCCGGTCATGTACGTGCTCGGGGCGCTCGCCGTGCTCGAGGGCGGCCTGCCGCTCCCCTGGGCGATCGCCGCCATGGTGGCCGGGCAGGCGCTCGCCTTCGGCTTCCTCGTCGTGGTGGCCAGGCCCGGCGTCGACGACGGCCTCCCGGGGCAGGTCGCGATGCGCGCGACGTTCGGCATCCTCGGTGCTCGCCTCGCCACGTCCCCGTACCGGATGGTCGCGGCGACCTACTGGTTCGCCGCCCAGTCGCTCACCGGCGCGCTCGGCTTCCAGGCGATCGTCGAAGCGATGTCGGGACACCGCCTGCCGCTCGTGCCGACGGCGGTCGGGCTGGGGGTCTTCTACGCGGCACTGGCCCTCCTCGGCTTCGACGTGATGCGCTGGCTGCTCAAGATCGTGCTGCCGCTCTCCCTCGGCGCTGCCGCGGTGCTGGTGACGCTCTTCGTCACCTCGGACGACCCGCGGTACGCGCCCGCCCGCGTGTGGGAGTCGCCGGACCAGAGCCTGACGTGGGTCGGCTTCGCGACCTTCGTGACGGTGATGTGCGGCTCGTCGCTCACCCTCGTCACGAACGTCGCGGACGTCTGCCGTTACACGCCGACCCGGCGCGACATGCAGGTCGGCCTCGTCGCCTCGGCGCTCCTGACCGCGGTCGCGACGACGTTCGTCGGCGGCTACGTCGCCGCGGCGAGCGGCGACACGAACCCATTCGTCGCGGCCGCCGGGCTGACGTCGAGCGACGTCGTCCTCGCCGGCCTGCTCGTGGCGATCGTCGTCCAGACGGTCGCCGCCAACCTCACCAACGTCTACACGGCGGGGCTCTCGCTCGTGAACTCGCTGCCCCGGCTCGGCCGCCTGCGCGCGACGGCGATCGTCGGGGCGGCGGCGGTGATCCTGTCGGGGTTCCCGTCGTTCATCGAGGAGGCGCAAGGCTGGGTCACGCACCTCGGGAACGTCGGCGCGCCGCTGACAGGCGTCGTGCTCGCCGATTACCTCATCGTGCAGCGAGGCCGGATCGACGTCCCGTCGCTCTTCGACCCCGCCGGGCGCTATCGCTACCGCGGCGGCGCCAACCTCCCGGCCCTGCTCGGGGTCGCGGCCGGAGTGGCCGCGTACTACAGCCTGCCGGACGGCGCCCTGAAGGTTCTGTGGGGCATCGCCGTCGCGGCGCTCGGGTACCTCGCCGCCCGCGAGGTCGAGCTGCGAGTCGTCGGTCGGGCTCCGGCGGCAGCCCCGGTCTCGGAGACCGCAAAGCAGCGTTGACTCCGCCGTCGGTCGTCGTGAACGCGGCGGGGGCGCGATCCGGAAGCGACGTTTCGACGAAGATAGCGGTGCATGCGAACGCTGAGACGTCGGCGCGCGCTTCTGGCCGCAGCCTGTGCCGTCCTGACGGCGGGCGTCGTGGCCGCGGTCGTCCTCGTCTTCAGCGCGAGCTCGAGAGCCGAGCCGACCCGGGCGCAGTACCTGGCCCGTGTGGCCGCGATCTGCCGGGTCTACGGGCCGAGGCTCGACATGATCCGGCCGCCCGACGTCGCCGAGCCCGCGAACGTCATCGACGCCGTCACCCGCGCCCTCCCTCTCCTCCGAGCGCAGCAGCGCCGGGTTCGGGCACTCGAGCCGCCGCCGGAGCTGCGCGTAAGGCTCGCGCGGTGGCTCGTCCTCCAGGATCGGCGACTCGGCAAGCTCGACACTGCGCTCCGCGCTGCCCGGCGGCAGGACTTCCGGGCGCTGAGCATCGCGTACGTCGACTTCATCCTCGCGGGGTCGGAGACGGCGCGTCTCGGGAACGCGATCGGCATCCCCCACCCGCCGTGCTAGGCGTGCGGTCGGCCGCAGCGACGCGTCGAACAGCCGAGGAGCGTTGACGCCGCACGACCCGAGGTTGTATACAAGGCACATCCGTCTGTCGTGACACAGCTCCGTCGCCTCGGCGACGGTACTTCCTCCTCGAAATGGGGGAAAGGAGAGTTGCAGATGAGCAACGAGGTCGAGTACGACCCCTTCGAGTACGCGAAGGAGCTCGAGGCCGGTGCGGATCTGGGCCGCGGCGACTTCTCGGAGCGAAGGGAGCCGACGGGACTCACTCGCGGTGAGCTGCTCAAGCGAGGGGCCGTCGGAGCCGCTGCCATGTCCGCCGTCGGCGCCATGGCAGGGACCGCCGCCGCCCAGACCTCTGCAAGTGGGAAGTTCACGGGCACCCTTCGGGTGCTCTCGCTCGGGGTCGAGTTCCCGATCCCGGACATCGCGAAGCAGGCCTCGAAGGACCTCGGCTTCACCGTCAAGCCGATCCTCGCCCCCTCCGAGAAGCAGCCGCAGATCGCCATCACCTCGCCGGACACGTTCGACGTGTTCGGCGGCTACAACTACCAGTCGCTGCTCGTCTGGCCCTCGGGCTCGCTGCAACCGGTCGACACGCGGAAGCTCAGCGGCTGGAACTCGTTCTACAAGCTCTTCGCGTACGGCAAGCTGAATCCGGCGTCGGCCAGCTGCACGTTCGGTGACGGGAACGCCCCGTTCCGCACGACCTTCGTCGACCCGGACGGCTCGACCGGGCTGCCCCCCTTCGCGGGCGGGCCGAAGAACAACAAGCAGATCGTCCGCTGGATCGGCGAGAACGGCAAGGCGATCGGCGGGAAGCCGCAGCCGCGCTTCATCGTCGGCCCGGCGGCCCACTTCAACGCGGACTCGATGGGCTACAACGCCGACGTGATCCAGAAGCGGCCCGAGCAGATGTCGTGGGCCGAGCTGCTGAACACGAAGTGGAAGGGGCGGGTGTCCCTCCTGCGCGACCCGGGGATCATGTCCCAGGACGCCGCGTTCGCCGCGCAGGCGCTCGGGCTGATGAAGTTCAAGGACTTCGGCAACCCGACCCGTGCGGAGATCGACCGGCTCTACAAGATCATGACCAAGTACAAGAAGCAGGGCCAGTTCCGTGCGTTCTGGTCGGCGTTCACCGACTCGGTCAACCTGATGGTCTCGAAGGAGGTCGTGCTCGAGTCGATGTGGTCGCCCGCCGTGGCGCTCGTCAAGGCGGCGGGGGTCAACATCCTCTACGCGGCACCCAAGGAGGGCTTCCGCGGCTGGTGCAGCGCGGAGGGCATCTCCTCGAAGGTCACCGACCCTGCGAAGCTGCAGGCCTGCTACGACTACATCAACTGGAACTACAACGGGTATCTCGGCGCGGTGATCATGCGCCAGGGCTACTACATCGCGAACGGGCAGAACCTGCTGCCCTGGATCAATTCCGCCGCCGGGAAGAAGGCCGGGTTCACCCCCGCCGAGTACGACTACTGGTGGCGCGGCAAGGCGGCTCCGAGAGACCTGCCGGGCATCACCGGCAAGGTCGGCGACATCAAGCAGGGCGAGCGTCGCGAGGGCGGCTCCTTCCCGCAGCGCATCTGCAAGTACGCCTCGTGGAACTCGTATCCGCGCGAGAGCGTGTACCTCGTGAAGACCGTGAACGACTTCCTGTCTGCGTAACGGCGACCGCATGGCAGAGCAGGAGGTCGTGCAATCCGGGGGGGCGGCGCAAGCCGCCCCCCCGACCGGACAGACGGGGCTCGACCTCATCGGATTGACGAAGGTCTTCGCCGGCGGCACGGTCGCCGTCGACGACGTCAACCTGCACGTCGACCACGGCGAGTACGTCGTCCTGCTCGGCCCGTCGGGCTGCGGGAAGACGACCACCCTGAGGATGATCGGCGGTCACGAGTTTCCGACCGAGGGCGAGATCCTCCTCGACGGCCAGTCGCTCATCGACCTGCCGCCGCACAAGCGACCCACGACGACGGTCTTCCAGCACTTCGCGCTCTTCCCGCACCGGACGACGCTCCAGAACGTCGAGTTCGGGCTGAAGATGCACGGGGTCGGGAAGAAGGAGCGGCGGGAGGAGTCGATGAGAGCCCTCGAGATGGTCGGGCTGGAACCGCTCGCCGATCGCAAGCCGAGCGCTTTGTCGGGCGGCCAGCAGCAGCGTGTCGCGCTCGCCCGCGTGCTCGTGACGAAGCCCAAGGCGCTGCTGCTCGACGAGCCGCTCGGCGACCTCGACCGCCTGCTCCAGCTGCGCATGCGGGTCGAGCTGCGCAACCTCCAGCGCCAGCTCGGGCTGATGTTCATCCACGTCACGCACAACCAGGAAGAAGCTCTCTCGATGGCGGATCGGATCGTCGTCATGAACGAAGCGCGCATCCAGCAGATCGCCGATCCGCTCACGATCGCCACGAGGCCCGCCACAGAGGTCGTCGCGCGCTTCATGGGCGACAACAACATCCTGCGTGGCAAGGTCACCAGGCGGGAAGGCGACCGGCTGATCGTCGAGGACGAGCAGCACCTGCGCGCCAGCGTCCACGCCCCGGGAGCCCGGCAGTCCGTCGGCGACGGGGCGATGATCTCCGTTCGTGCGGCGGCGGTGACGGTGGACCCGAACGGCGCGTCCGTGGGCGAGCTCAACTCCGCCGAGTGCGAGATCGTGTTCGTCGAGTTCCTCGGTGACCTCGTCAAGCTCCACCTGCTGGCGGGCGACGAGCGCATGCTCGCCAAGGTCGGCGCCGAGCAGTACCCCGTATTGCGCGGCCGGGAGGGCCAGCGGATCAGGATCTCCTGGAAGGAGGAAGATGTCCAGCTCCTCGACGCCTGAGCATCCTGGCGACGAAGCTGCGCGGGCAGCGCTCGAGGAGGTCGAGGAAGCCGAGGCCATCCTCGAGCAGCGGTCGCCGAAGGTCGAGGCCGCACTCGGCGACGCCCGCGGAGGTGGCCGCGGAGGCGGCGGCTGGGTGACGGCAGCGCTCGCGGCGCCGGGGCTGCTCTGGATCACCTTCTACCTCGTCATCCCACTCGTGATCATCGTCCTCGTCAGCTTCTGGACGTGGACGGACGCAGGCTTCGACAAGACGTTCACGACCGCGAACTACAGCGAGCTCTTCCACGACCGGACCTACTGGGACAACATGCTCTCGACGGTCGTGACGTCCGCCATCGCCGTGGTGGCGTGTCTCGTGCTCGGGTTCCCGGTCGCGTACTTCCTCGCGCTCAAGGTGCAGAGCCTGCGCATCCAGATCGCGCTCTTCATCATCGCGCTGGCCCCGTTCTGGACGAGCTTCCTCACCCGCGCGATCGCGTGGACGTTCCCGCTGATGGGTCGCGAGGGGGCTCTGAACCAGTTCCTCGTGAAGCTGCACGTCATCTCCGAGCCGATACCGGAGCTCGGCTTCTCGACGCTCTCGGTGCGGCTCGCGATGATCCAGCTCTACATCCTGTTCATGATCACGCCGCTGTTCTTCACGCTGGCGCAGGTCGACCGCTCCGCACTCGAGGCTGCCCGCGATCTCGGCGCCAACTGGTGGGGGACGTTCAAGGAGGTGATCCTGCCCCAGACGATGCCCGGCATCGTGATCGGCTCGATCTTCATCTTCGTGCTCACGATGGGCGACTACGGCACCGTCGCGACCGTGGGCGGCGGCAACATCACCTCCGTCGGCACGTTGATCTACTCCAAGATCGGCGCGGTCCAGTATCCCCAGGGGGCGGCCTCGGCCGTCCTGCTCGTGATCGTCCTGATGATCGGCGTCTGGGTGATCACGCGCCTCTCGAACCTGCGGGAGGACCTGTGATCCAGACGATGGCATCGGCGGCGGAGGCGGCCCCGCGCCCGCAGGACGTCGTCGTGCGGCGAGAGGTCAAGCAGCGCCGTGACTGGGCGAAGTGGGGTCTCGGGGCGTACTTCGCCCTGTTCCTGTTCTTCCTCTACATCCCGATGATCCTGATGGCGATCCTCTCCTTCCAGGGGGACACCGGCCAGCTGACGTTCCCGTTCCGCGGGCCGATCAGCCTGGACTGGTGGAAGACGCTGTTCGACACGAACGTCTTCAACACCATCGCAGACGATGTGAGCGCGTCTGGCCGCCAGTCCCTCTACTTGTCCATCGTCGCCGGCATCCTCGTGGCCGTGTTCGGGTTCTCGCTCTCGATGGCCTTCCGCCGCCGCTGGCGATTGAAGGGCGACGTCATCGCCTTCTACGTCCTCATGCTCGCCCTCATGACGCCGGCCTTCCTCGTCGGGCTCGGCAACCAGCTCCTCTGGAAGTTCATGGGCTACACGCCGAACCTCTGGTACACGGCGCTCGGCGCCAACGTGATCTGGGGGATCCCGTTCTCGTTCCTCGTCATGCTCGCGGTCTGGAACCGGTACGACCGCCACGTCGAGGAGGCGGCTCGCGACCTCGGCGCGAACGGCCCGACGACGTTCAGAGAGGTGACCTTGCCCCTCGTCTGGACAGGGATCTTCGGCAGCTTCCTCTTCGGGTTCACGCTGACGTGGAACGACTTCGACCGGACGATCCTGCTGCAGAGCGGCTACGAAGCCCAGCCTCTGCCGATCCTGATCGGCACCTGGCCGCAGAGCCGGCCCATCCTGCCCAACCTCTACGCGCTCGGGGCGGGGACGACCGCCGTCACGCTGGCGTTGATCTTCGTCGTCCTCATCACCATCACACTCCGCCTGCGGCTCCGCGGCGCACCGGTGCAGAGCGTCGAGGAGGAGTTCGGCGAGGAGCCCGGCGGCGCGATACGCCTCGAGGCACCGCCCTCGACCGAGAGGTAGGCGCCGCGGTGCCCGTCGTGGTCGTGTCCACCGGGGGCACGATCGCCATGCGCGCGGACTCCGAGACGGGCAAGCTCGTACCCGCCGTGAGCGGCGCCGAGCTGGTCGAGATGCTGGCGTGGCCCGAAGCGCCCCCGCTCGAGCTCGACGACTTCGTCCGCGTGCCCAGCTTCGACATGCACGGCGAGCTCGCGTTGTCGCTCGTGCGGCGCCTGGGGGAGCACGTCGCACGCCCGGAGGTGACCGGGGTCGTCGTCGCCCACGGCACCGACACGATGGAGGAGACCGTCTACCTCGTCGACCGGCTGCTGGACTCCGACGCGCCGGTGGTGCTCACCGGCGCCCAGCGCGGCGCCGACGAGCCCGACACCGACGGGCCCCGGAACCTCCGCGAGGCAATCCGGGTCGCGATCGCCCCCGAGGCGGCCGGGCTGGGAGCACTCGTCAGCTTCGGCGGAGAGATCCACGCGGCGCGCGAGGCGCGCAAGGTGCACACGAGCGCCACACGGGCCTTCGCCTCGCCCGGCTACGGGCCGGTCGGGCACGTCGACGGCGAGGTCGTCGCGCTCCACCGTCGAGCATTGCGGCCGCCGCCCCTGCCGTTCCCCGAGCGGCTCGCACCCGTCGACCTGATCCGCCTGCACGCGGGTAGCGACGCGCGCTTCCTGCGCACGTCGGTCGACTCCGGTGCCCGCGCGATCGTGCTCGAGGGCACCGGCCGCGGCAACGCGAACGACCAGGTGGTCGAGGGCGTGCGCGAGGCCGTCGCGGCCGGCGTCGCGGTGGTCGTCTGCTCGCGCTGCGCCGAGGGGCGGGTCGAGCCGGTCTACGGCCGCGGCGGGGGCCGCGACCTCGCCGAGGCGGGTGCGCTCTTCGCCGGCGACCTGGCGGGGCCGAAGACCCGCGTGCTTGTACAGGTCGCCCTCGGGGCCGGGCTGGACCTGCCCGGCGTGCTCGCCTCTCACGCCTGACTCGCGTCAGGCGTTGCGCGGGGAGCGGCGCGCGAAGTCGTCTGCGATCTCGTCGAACGTTGCCCACCGCACACCGTCGTGGCCGTTGATGTGGTCGATGATCCGCTGGTGCATGGCGAGCACGGCGGGCCGACCGCTGACGTCGGGATGGATGGTCATCGTGAAGACCGCGTAGTCGTGCTCGGCGTAGACCCAGTCGAACTGGTCCATCCAGAGCTGCTCGATGTCCCGCGGGTTGACGAAGCCGTGGCTGTTCGGCGCCGTCTTGATGAACATCATCGGCGGCAGGTCGTCGAGGTACCAGCTGGCGGGGATCTCGATCAGGTCGGTCTCCTCGCCCCGCACCAGGGGCCGCATCCACTCGTCGGCGCGCTTCGCGTAGTCGATCTTCGTCCACGAGTCGCCGACGCGGACGTAGTACGGGAGGAAGTCCTGGTGCATGAGGCTGTGGTCGTACTTGATGCCGCGCTCGAGCAGAAGCTCGTTCGTGACGGTCGAGAACTCCCACCACGGCGCGACGTAGCCGGTCGGGCGGCGGCCAGAGACGCGCTCGACGAGGTCGATGCACTTGTCGAGGACGGCGGTCTCCTGCTCCCTCGTCATCGCGATCGGGTTCTCGTGCGTGTAGCCGTGGATGCCGACCTCGTGCCCCCCCTCGACGACCATGTCGGTCTCGCGCGGGAAGGTCTCGATGGAGTGGCCGGGGATGAACCAGGTCGTCTTGAGGCCGTTCCGCTCGAACAGCCGCAGCAGCCGCGGCGTCCCCACCTCCCCGGCGAAGAGCCCGCGCGAGATGTCGTCCGGCGAGTTCTCGCCGCCGTACGAGCCGAGCCATCCGGCGACCGCGTCCACGTCCACGCCGTACGCGACGAAGATCTCCTTGGCCATCGTCCTCACCCTCCGATCGGTCGGCCTCTGCCCAATGCTGCTACAACGCGACTCTAATGTGCTCGCTCTGCGGCGTCATGTCGAAGGAGCACTGGGCCGAGCTGGGTGACGGGCGGCGCGCGCGCATCTTCCGCGCGGCTCTGCTCGACCGCGTCCTCTCGCACTTCGGGTTGTCCGTCGCGGCGTGGGCCGGCAGCTACGTCGTCCGGGACGCCAAGGGCGGCGCGGCCGTCGTCTCCGACCTCGGCGCTCTGTGGGTGGAGGCCGAGCGGCTCGCCGGCCGGCGGCTCGACCCGCTCGAGCCGGGCCTCGTGGCGGCTCTCTCCTCGTGAGGACGCCGGTCGTCCTCGTCACGGGCTTCCTCGGGAGCGGCAAGACGACCCTCATCTCGGAGCTCCTCTCCCGGCCGGAGCTCGGCGAGACGGCGGTGATCGTCAACGAGCTGGGCGACGTCGGGATCGACCACCATCTCCTGCGCCGTGTCGACGAGCGGACCGTCCTGCTCGCGAGCGGATGCGTCTGCTGCGCGCTGCGCGGCGACCTCGCCGACGAGCTCCGCGACCTGCTCGACCGCCGCGACGCGGGCGAGATCCCGCCGTTCCGGCGCGTCGTCGTGGAGACCACCGGGATCGCCGACCCGACGCCGATCGTGAACACGTTGCTCGCGGACCCGGTCGTCCCGCACCACTACTCGCTCGACGCGGTCGTCGCGACGGTCGACGGCGTCCACGGGCTCAGGGGGCCCGAGTCCGTCAAGCAGGTGGCGGCCGCGGACACGCTCGTCTTGACGAAGCCGGACCTGGCCGACCCCATGGTCCTCGACGCCCTCGAGCGGGAGCTCGAGGCGCTCAACCCGGCCGCGCCGTCGCTTCGCGTCGCCTTCGGCGACGTCGAGCCGGAGCGGCTCCTGCGCGGGGCGGAGCGCGACCTCGAGCGGCTGGCCCGAGCGCCTTCGGGCGCGGCCGAGCACGCGCACGGTGTCCAGGCGGTGAGCCTCGTCCTCGACCGGGAGGTCGACTGGGCCGCGTTCGGGATCTGGCTGACGATGCTGCTCCAGGCACGGGGCGCCGACGTGCTCCGCGTCAAGGGGCTGCTCGACACCGGAGGCGAGGGGCCGCTGCTCGTGAACTGCGTCCAGCACGCGGTCCACCCCCCGGTGCATCTCGACGCCTGGCCCGACGACGACCACCGCTCCCGCCTGGTGGTCATCGGCCGCGGCTTCACGGGCGACGAGCTGGAGGCGTCGCTGCGCGCGTTCAGCCGCGCCGCGGCTCCCTCCGGTTGATTCAGGCAGCGCGCGGCTCGGTGCGGGGGATCTCGGCGGGCCGGAGGTGGAGGCTCGGACAGAAATGCACGCCGCGCGGGTCGTAGCGTGCATCGCACACTGGGCACCGCACGACCGCCACGTCGGCAGCCGTGAAGACGCGCTCGGCCCCGAGCGCCCGCCGCTCCTCTTCGAGCACACGGCTGCGCTCGCCGAACCTGACCACGGCACGCGCAGCGACGCCCGTCCCACGCACCAGCCTGAGAGCGAGCTCCGGCGCGCTCACCGGCGCCCACGTTCCGATCGCCCCGGTCCCGCCCGGACGGGTCGTGCCGAACCGATCCGGGTCGACCACCCAGACGATGACGAGCTCGGCGTCGTGCTCGTGGCAGTAGGAGATCGCGGTACGCACGATCTCAGCCGCACCCGCGGACGCGTTCAACTCGGCGACGACCCGCGGCTTTTCCGTCAGCTGGCCGGTCATTGCTCCTCCCTTCCGTCACGGACGGGGTTGTCCGTGGCCTCAGGAGACAGGGAGTCGGTCGACCGCCGGCAGCGCCGCGGCTACAGACGAGTCGACGATCGGCAGCGGCCGGGCAAATGATGTCCCGCGATCAAGTGCCGTTTGGTACGTTCGCAGGCCGATGAAGTTTCGCCTCCTCGGTCCTCTCGAAGCGGGCGAGCGGAGCGCGCTCGTGGAGCTCGGCTCGGAGAAGCAGCGGGCGCTGCTCGCGCTCCTGCTGCTCGACGCCAATCGCGCTGTCTCGCTGAGCCGGCTGATCGAGGGGTTGTGGGGCGAGGCGCCGCCCGAGAAGGCCGTCAAGGCGATCCAGACCTACGTGTCACGCCTGCGGAAGGTGCTGCCCGAGGGCGTTCTGTCCACGCGACCACACGGGTACGCAATCGAGGTCGATCCCGACGATCTCGACGTGCACGTCTTCGAGCGCCTCCTCGCGGAGGGCCGCGGAGACCTGGCGGAAGGCAGGCCCGCGGCTGCCGGCGAGGCCCTCCAGCGAGCGCTCGGCCTCTGGCGCGGGCCCGCCCTCGCGGAGTTCGCCGCCGAGCCGTTCGCCGCGAGCGAAGGTGCGCGCCTCGAGGAGCTTCGCCTCCTCGCCCTCGAGGAGCGGCTGGAGGCAGATCTCGCGCTCGGCCGCCACGCCGACCTGATCGGCGAGCTCGAACTGCTGGTGGAGCAGCACCGGCTCAGGGAGCGCTTCTGCCTGCAGCTCATGCTCGCGTTGTACCGCTCGGGTCGGGAGGTCGAGGCGCTCGGCGCCTACCGGGACAGGCGCACCCACCTGGTCGGCGAGCTCGGCATCGAGCCGAGCCGGAAGCTCCACGAGCTGGAGAGCGCCATCCTTCGCCAGGACCCTGCGCTCGACCAGCCGTCCCGGCGCGAGACGGAGCCCGTCCCGGTCTCACGCCCGAGCAGCCCATTCGTCGGCCGAGAGGTCGAGCTGGCACGTCTCGCCGCTGCCCTCGAGGAGGCGTTCGCCGGACACGGCCGACTCATCATGGTGTCGGGCGAGCAGGGGATCGGCAAGACCCGACTCGTCACGGAGCTCGCCGGGCTCGCCCGGACACGTGGCGCCCGGGTGCTCTGGGGACGCTGCTACGAGCGCGAGGGAGCCCCGCCCTATTGGCCGTGGGTGCAGGCGATCCGGTCGTACGCCGACAATTGCGATCTCCGGGTGCTCGGGTCGGAGCTGCAACGCCACGCCGCAACCGTTGCCGAGATCGTGCCCGAGTTGCGCGAGCGGCTCCCCGGCCTGGGCGCTCCGCCGACGCCCCGCGACCCAAAGGAGGCCCGCTTCCTCCTCCTCGACTCCGTGGCGTCGTTCCTGAGGCGCGCAGCCGCGAAGCAGGCCATCACGATTGTCCTCGACAACCTCCATGCGGCCGATGCCGGCTCTCTACTCATGCTCGAGTTCGTCGCCCGGGAGCTCGAGGGCACCCCTCTGCTCGTCGTCGGCACGTATCGAGACGTCGCGCTGAGGCGGGGAGACCGGCTCGTCGAGACCCTGGCCGAGCTCACGCGCGAGGGCTCCTTCGAACGACTCCCGCTGCGAGGGTTGACCGACGCCGAGGTCGCCCACCTCGTCGAGGCGATCCTGGGTCGGCCCGCTGCACCCGAGCTCGTGCAGGCGATCCACCGCCAGGCGGAGGGGAACCCCCTTTTCGTCACCGAGGTGGTGCGCTTGCTCGTCCAGGAGGACGCTTTCGCCGACGAGCGGAGCACGGCTCGCGATTGGAGCCTGCGCGTGCCGGAGGGCGTGCGAGCTGTGATCGGCAGGCGCCTCGACCAGCTCTCGGCGGCCTGCAACGACGTCCTCCGGCTCGCGTCCGTCATCGGCCGGGAGTTCGGCCTGCGCCAGTTGCTAGCGCTCGCCGGCGAGACGACCGACGACGAGCTGCGCGGGCTCCTGCACGAGGCTCTCGACATGCGCATCGTGGAGGAGCTCCGCGACACGATCGACCGCTACCGGTTCACGCACCGACTGATCCAGGAGACGCTCCTCTCGGAGCTGTCGACCACGCAGCGCGTGCGGCTCCATGCCCGCGTCGCGGAGGGGCTCGAGGAGCATTACGGCGACACCGTCGACGCTCACGCGGCGGAGCTCGTCCCACACTGTGCTGAGGCCGAAACGGTGCTCGGGCCGGCAGCTCTCGTCCGCTACGCCCGGTTGGCCGGCGAGCAGGCCCTTGTCACGCACTCCCACGAGGAGGCGTATGCGTACTTCCGTCAGGCTCTGGACGCCAAGGCGGGACAGCCGATGGACGAGGAGACGGCCTCGCTCCTCTTCGGGCTCGCGCGATCCGAGTTCGCAGGGCGCGAGCGGTACGACCTCGGAGAGGCACTCGAGCACATGCGCGAGGC
The DNA here is from genome assembly GCA_963786055.1 of uncultured Actinomycetes bacterium. Taxonomy (GTDB): domain Bacteria; phylum Actinomycetota; class Thermoleophilia; order Gaiellales; family Gaiellaceae; genus Gaiella. The sequence goes on from CAWAXS010000037.1 coordinate 192,119, forward strand.
GTTCACGCACTTCGAGACGTCCGGAGACCGGCGGCGCGCGATCGAGGTCGCCGCATACCCCGTCCCGTACGTGTACGGCTCGCCAGACGCGGCCGACCTGGCCTCGCGCGCTCTCGCGCTCGTTCCGCCCGGCTCCGGGGAGGCGGGCCATCTCCTGTCGACGCTCGGCTGGTTCACGGGCATGACCGACTACAGTGCGGCCCGGGAGGCGTTCGGGCGCTCGACCGCCATCGCGCGGCAGCTCGGCGACACGACTCTCGAGCGACGCGTTCTCGTGAGCGAGGCCCACGTGGACTTCTGGCATCTCGAGTACGACCGCTGTCTCGAGAAAGGCGTGCGTGCGATCGCGCTGTCCCGCGACGCTGGCGACCAGCGCACCGAGATGCTCGCGCTCTCGGAGGTGATTCGCATGTGCGCAACGCTGGGCCGGCCAGTCGAAGCCAACGAGCACGCGCTGCGCATGCTCGAGCTGGCCGACAGGTTCCGCGAGCACTACTGGCTCGTGACCGCGCGCGTGAACCGCCTGTGGCTCAGCGTCCTGACCGGAGACTGGGAAGCCGCGCGGGCGCTGAGCGAGGAGGCGCTCGCGCTGCAGCCGAGGGATGCGCGAAGCCTGGCCAGCCGCGCGCTGGTCGAGTGCCAGCTCGGCGAGCAGGAGCTGGCCGACGCCTACGCCGATCGGCTCGTGGACGCGCGGTGGCTCTCGGCGGCGGGGTTCGCCTTCGAGGACGCCTGTGTCGCCGGGTACCTGCCGCTGCTGGCGCGCATCACCGGCACTGACGCGCGCCTCGACAAGGCTGCGGAGGCAGCGGCTCAGGTCGGCTCCTCCGAAGTCGTGCTTCCCCTGCTCGACATGTACTGCAGGGTCGGCCGCGCCCTGATCGCGGTGCGGGAGCACGACGCAACCCGCGCACGGGCGGAGCACGACGCGCTCCTGCACCTGGGTGGAACCGCACTGGCGCCGGTCGGCCTGACCGCCGAACGGCTGCTGGGACTCCTCGCGGCGACGGCCGGCGACGTGAAGACGGCGTTGAGCCACTTCGAGCGTGGGCTCGACTTCTGCCGGCGCACCGGCTATCGGCCCGAGTGGGCCTGGACCGCGTCCGACTACGCCGAGGTGCTCCTCGGCCTGCCCGATGCGGACGGGACCGCGCGGGCGGCGGACCTCCGAGCCGAGGCGCTCTCGATCGCACAGGAGTTGGGCATGCTGCCGCTCGCGGACAGGGTGGCCTCCTCCCCGCGCGGGATGGCTCGTCGCCGCGCGCGGTCTCGGGACGCGTCCACGT